>DASXEV010000021.1:0-132756 GCA_036489955.1 Opitutaceae bacterium | reverse complement strand
CGGACATTCCGAGGACGACCTGGCGGCAAACCTCCGCTCCGTCAATCCCTGGCAAGCCGAGGTCACAGAGGACCACGTCTGGCCGCGTCGCCAGGACGAGCGCGACCCCATCCGTTCCCGTCGTCGCGACGCGCACGTCGTGGCCGAGCGTCCGGAGCCAGGTGGCCAGCATCTCGGCGGAGTCCTCGTTGTCCTCCACGACCACGACTTTCAGGCCGGCCGGAGACCCGTTCGACGTCACTCGGTTCTTCGGGACCGGCTCGGGGACGGTGTCGCGGTCCAGCGCGGGGAGCGACAGGGTGAACGTCGCGCCCTTTCCTTCCCCCGAGCTGGCCGCGGTGAGTGTTCCCCCGTGAAGGTCGGCCAGTTGACGCGACAGCGACAGGCCTATCCCGAGGCCGTCGTTCTGGGTCGGCGTCGAGCGCTCGATCTTCGCGAACCGGTCGAACACGCGCGCGAGCTGGCCCGGAGGAATGCCGGCGCCCTGGTCGACGACCCGGATGGTAGCCACGTCGGAGTCGCAACGGAGCTGCACCCGCACCGTCGCTCCTAGGGCCGAGTGCTTCGAAGCATTGCTGAGCAGGTTGCCGACGATCTGGACGATGCGGGTACCGTCCACGAAGGCCGCGACCTGCTCCGGAGCGTCGACGGAGACGGCCTGCTCACGGCGCGTCAGCGAAGGTTGCACAGTTTCGACGGCGCGACCGATGATCTCCGACAGCTCGAAGGTCTCCTTCCGCATTTCGAGCGTGCCCTGCCCGATGCGTGAGACGTCGAGGAGATCGTCGATGAGGCGGACCATGTGGTCGAGCTGCCGGTTCATGACCGAGAGCGTACGCGCCGCGGTCTCGGGTCCGGGCTGACGGAGCAGCACGTCGAGCCCGGTCCGGAGCGGGGCGAGTGGGTTTCTCAGCTCATGGGCCAGCGTGGCCAGGAATTCGTCCTTCTGAACGTTCGCCGTGCGCAGCGCCGTCTCCGAGCGCTCCAGCTCGGCCGTACGCTCCTGTACCCGGGCCTCGAGGTGCTCATTGAGCTCGGCGAGCGCCCGAGTCTTCCGAAACAGCTCGGCAAACACAGCCACCTTGTGCCGGAGGATCTCCGGATTGACCGGCTTCGTCAGGTAGTCGACCGCGCCGGCGCCGTATCCGGTGACGATGTCCCGATCGTCCACGTGGTAGGCCGTCAGGAAGACGATGGGGATCTGGCGAAACTTCTTCGTGCCCTTGATGATCTGCGCGAGCTCGAAGCCGCTGACCCCTGGCATTTTGATGTCGAGGACGATGGCCGCCACGTCGTTCTCGAGCAGGAGCCGGAGCGCCTTGTCGGCGTCGCCCGCGCGAAGCAGCCGATAGTCCGGGTCCTCGAGGATGGCCTCGAGCGCGTCGAGGTTCCGCTGTTCGTCGTCGACGAGGAGGATACAGATGGGGTCGGGCATCTCTCGACCTCCTAGCGGTGCAGCCAGACGCGCAGCAGCGACAGAAGCTGGTCCGTGTTCACAGGCTTCGCGATGTAGTCCGAGGCGCCGGCCTGGAGGCACTTCTCGCGGTCGCCCTTCATGGCCTTGGCGGTGAGGGCGAGGATGGGCAGTGTGCGGAATCGTGGATCCTTGCGAATTTCGCGCATCGTCTCGTAGCCATCCATCTCGGGCATCATGATATCCATGAGGACGACGCTGAGATCGGGCGTTTGCTCGATGAGCTCGATGGCCTGCCGGCCGTTCGTGGCGCTGACGACCTCCATCTCCTGATTCTCGAGGACGGTGGTCAGCGCGAAGATGTTTCGCGCGTCGTCGTCGACCACGAGCACCTTGCGGCGGCGGAGCGCTTCGCCGGAGCCGTGCAGGCGCTCGATGAGCTTCCGCTTGTCCTCGGGGAGGTCGGAGACGACGCGGTGGAGGAACAGCGCGGTCTCGTCGAAGAGGCGCTCGGGCGATTGCACGTCCTTCAGGACGACGCTCTTGGCCACCGTGTGCAGCTGGGCCTCCTCGGCCTGGGTGAGCTCCTTCCCAGTGAACACGACGATCGGAATCTCGTGCAGCTCGGGCTCGGCCCGCAGTTTTTCGAGGAGCTCGAATCCGCTCATGTCCGGCAATCGCAGGTCGACGACGCAGCAATCGTAGCGCTGCTGGCGGAGCGCTTCCAGCGCTTCGCTCCCCGTGCCGACGGCGGCGATCTCGATGTCGTCATGACCGAGCAGCGCGACGATGCTGTCTCGCTCGCGCCCGTTGTCCTCGATGACGAGGAGCCGCTTCTTGTGCGGCTCGATGTACGACTTGAGCTTCTCGAAGGCGCTTTCGAGCTCGCTGGTGGTGGCCGGCTTGACCAGGTAGGCGAACGCGCCGTGCGATAGACCGTGCTGGCGCTGCTCCTCCACCGACAGCATCTGCACCGGGATGTGCCGCGTTCGCGGATCGAGCTTCAGGTTGTTGAGCACCGTCCAGCCGAGCATGTCCGGCAGGAACACGTCGAGGCTCACCGCAGCCGGCAGGTACTCGCGCGCGAGCCCAAGCGCCTGCTGACCGCGGTTCGAGACGATGGCCTTCAACCCCTTGGCGCGCGCGATCCCGAGAAGGATCCGCGCGTAATGCGGATCGTCCTCGATGATCAGCAAGACCGTATCGGTTGGCCCGATGTCCTCGCGGTCATCGCTCACCATCTCCTCGACCTTGGCGATCGAAAGCACGGGCGCGGGGGTCAGCGCGTGCGACGATGCAGTCGGCACCGCGAGCTGACGCTGCGTCGGCCCCGTGTACGCCACAGGGAGGTAGAGCGTGAACGTGCTGCCGGTCCCGGGTTGGCTCTGGAGGCGGATCTCGCCGCCGAGAAGGTTCGCGAGCTCGCGGCTGATCGCGAGGCCGAGGCCGGTGCCTCCGTACTTCCGACTGGTGCCGGCGTCGGCCTGTTGAAAGGCTTCGAAGATCAGCTTCTGCTTCTCCTGCGCGATGCCGATCCCGGTGTCGGCGACCGCAAACGCGACGGCCGACGCCGCTGCGCCGAGCACCGGGTGGTCGGGGTTCCAGCCCGACGCCGCCGGTCGGACGTACATGGCGACGGACCCCTGCGCCGTGAACTTGAACGCGTTCGAGAGCAGATTCTTCAAGATCTGCTGAAGGCGCTTCGGATCGCTCACGAGCGAACGTGGCAGCGACGGATCGATGTCGACGTTGAAGCCGAGCCCCTTCGTCTCCGCGACGTGGTGAAACGTCCGGTGAACGTTCTCCCGCAGGTTCGAGAACGTGATCTCCTCGGGCTCGACCGTGACCGTGCCGGACTCGATCTTCGAGAGGTCGAGGATGTCCGAGATGAGGTTCAGCAGGTCCGAGCCCGACGAGTGGATGTTCTTCGCGAACTCGACCTGCTTCGCCGTCAGGTTGCCGCCGGAGTTCTCCGCAAGCTGCTGGCCGAGGACGAGAATCGAGTTGAGCGGCGTCCTCAGCTCGTGGGACATGTTCGCCAGGAACTCGGACTTGTACTTCGAGGTGAGGGCCAGCTCCGTCGCCTGCTCCTCCAGCGCGACGCGCGCCTGCTCGACCAGCTTGTTCTTGCGCTCGACCTCGGCGTTCTGCTCGGCGAGCTGCCTGGCCTTCTCGGCCAGCTCCTCGTTCGTCTGCTGGAGCTCCTTCTGCTGCGTCTGGAGCTCGGCGGTCAGCTGCTGCGACTGCTGGAGCAGGTTCTCCGTGCGCATCGTGGCCTCGATCGTGTTGAGCACGACGCCGATCGACTGCGTCAGCTGCTCGAGGAAGGAGGTGTGCGTCACGCTGAAGGCGTGGATTGAGGCGAGCTCGATGACGGCCTTCGCGTGGCCCTCGAAGAGCACGGGGAGCACGACGATCGCGACCGGCGTCGCCTCGCCGAGGCTCGAGTTCACCTGGGTGTAGCCCGTGGGCACGCTCGACAGGAGGATGCGCTGCTTCTCCACGGCGCACTGGCCCACGAGCCCCACGCCGGCCGGTATCGTCTGGGCGATGTCGGCGCGCTGCGCGTACGACGCGAGGAGCCTGAGGACCGGCCTCGACGGGTCGGTGGCGTCCATCTGGTAGATCGTGCCCTGCTGCGCGTTGACGAGGGGGACGAGCTCCGAGAGAAGCATCTTGCCCACCGCGTAGAGGTCGCGCTCGCCCTGCAGCATGCGGGTGAACTTCGCCAGGTTCGTCTTCAGCCAGTCCTGCTCCTGGTTCGTCTCCGTCGTCCCGCGCAGGTTGAAGATCATCGTGTTGATGTTGTCCTTCAGCTCGGCGACCTCGCCGCGCGCGTCGACCTGGATCGACCGGGTGAGGTCGCCCTTCGTGACCGCGGTGGCCACCTCGGCGATCGCGCGGACCTGGGTCGTCAGGTTGGCAGCCAGGAGGTTCACATTGCCCGTGAGGTCCTTCCACGTGCCGGACGCACCGGGGACGTGGGCCTGACCGCCGAGGCGCCCCTCGACACCGACCTCGCGGGCGACGTTCGTCACCTGCTCGGCGAAGATCGCGAGGGTGTCCGTCATGTTGTTGATCGTGTCGGCAAGGGCAGCCACCTCGCCCTTCGCCTCGACCGTGAGCTTCTGCCGGAGGTTGCCGTTCGCGACGGCCGTCACGACCTTCACGATCCCCGACACCTGGTCGGTCAAGTTGGCGGCCATGACATTCACCGAGTCGGTGAGGTCCTTCCACGTGCCCGCCACGCCGGGCACGAGCGCCTGTCCGCCCAGCTTGCCCTCCGTGCCGACCTCGCGCGCGACGCGCGTCACCTCGGCCGCGAAGCTGTTCAGCTGGTCGACCATCGTGTTGATCGTGTTCTTCAGCTCGAGGATCTCGCCCTTCACGTCGACCGTGATCTTGCGCGAGAGGTCACCCCTCGCGACGGCCGTCGTCACCTCGGCGATGTTGCGCACCTGGCCCGTCAGGTTGGCACCCATGGCGTTCACCGAGTCGGTCAAGTCCTTCCACGTGCCGGCGACGCCGGGCACGACCGCCTGGACGCCGAGCCGGCCCTCGGTGCCGACCTCGCGCGCCACGCGCGTCACCTCGGAGGCGAAGGAGCGGAGCTGCTCGACCATCGTGTTGATGGTCTCCTTCAGCTGCAGGATCTCGCCGCGCACGTCGACCGTGATCTTCCTCGAGAGGTCGCCGTTCGCCACGGCGATCGTCACTTCGGCGATGTTGCGCACCTGCGTCGTCAGGTTGTTCGCCATCGAGTTCACGTTGTCCGTCAGGTCCTTCCACGTGCCTGCGACGCCCGGCACCTTGGCCTGGCCGCCCAGCTTTCCCTCGGTGCCGACCTCGCGCGCCACGCGCGTCACCTCGGAGGCGAACCCGTTCAGCTGGTCGACCATCGTGTTGATCGTGTTCTTCAGCTCCAGGATCTCTCCCTTCACGTCGACCGTGATCTTGCGCGAGAGGTCGCCCTTCGCGACCGCGGTCGTCACGTCGGCGATGTTGCGCACCTGCGTCGTCAGGTTGTTCGCCATCGAGTTCACGTTGTCCGTCAGGTCCTCCCAGGTGCCCGCGACGCCCTGGACCTGCGCCTGGCCGCCCAGCTTTCCCTCGGTGCCGACCTCGCGCGCCACGCGGCTCACCTCGGACGCGAACGTGTTCAGCTGGTCGACCATCGTGTTGATCGTGTTCTTGAGGGCGAGGATCTCGCCGCGGACGTCGACCGTGATCTTGCGCGAAAGGTCTCCCTTCGCCACGGCCGTCGTCACCTCGGCGATGTTGCGCACCTGCGCCGTCAGGTTCGTCGCCATGGCGTTCACTGAGTCGGTGAGGTCCTTCCACGTCCCGCCGACGCCGGGCACGACGGCCTGGCCGCCCAGCTCGCCCTCGGTCCCGACCTCGCGCGCCACGCGCGTCACCTCGGCCGCGAACCCGTTCAGCTGGTCGACCATGGTGTTGATCGTGTTCTTCAGCTCCAGGATCTCGCCCTTCACGTCGGCCGTGATCTTCCTCGAGAGGTCGCCCCTCGCCACGGCGGTCGCGACCTCGGCGATGTTGCGCACCTGGCCCGTCAGGTTGGCCGCCATGAGGTTCACGTTGTCCGTAAGGTCCTTCCATGTGCCGGCGACGCCGGACACCTGGGCCTGGCCGCCCAGCTTGCCCTCGGTGCCCACCTCGCGCGCCACGCGGCTCACCTCCGAGGCGAACCCGTTCAGCTGGTCGACCATGGTGTTGATCGTGTTCTTCAGCTCCAGGATCTCGCCCTTCACGTCGACCGTGATCTTCCTCGAGAGGTCCCCCTTCGCGACGGCCGTCGTCACGTCGGCGATGTTGCGCACCTGGGCCGTCAGGTTGTTCGCCATCGAGTTCACGTTGTCCGTAAGGTCCTTCCATGTGCCGGCGACGCCGGACACCTGGGCCTGCCCGCCCAGCTTGCCGTCCGTGCCGACCTCGCGCGCCACGCGGCTCACCTCGGACGCGAACGCGTTCAGCTGGTCGACCATGGTGTTGATCGTGTTCTTCAGCTCCAGAATCTCGCCGCGCGCGTCGACCGTGATCTTGCGGGAAAGGTCGCCGAGCGCGACGGCCGTCGTCACGTCGGCGATGTTGCGCACCTGTGTCGTCAGGTTGTTCGCCATCGAGTTGACGTTGTCCGTCAGGTCCTTCCACGTGCCGGCGACGCCGGACACCTGGGCCTGGCCGCCCAGCTTGCCCTCGGTGCCCACCTCGCGCGCCACGCGCGTCACCTCCGAGGCGAACCCGTTCAGCTGGTCGACCATGGTGTTGATCGTGTTCTTCAGCTCCAGTATCTCGCCCTTCACGTCGACCGTGATCTTGCGCGAGAGGTCCCCCCTCGCGACAGCCGTCGTCACCTCGGCGATGTTGCGCACCTGGCCCGTCAGGTTGGCCGCCATGAGGTTCACATTGTCCGTAAGGTCCTTCCATGTGCCGGCGACGCCCGGCACCATGGCCTGGCCGCCCAGCTTTCCCTCGGTGCCCACCTCGCGCGCCACGCGGCTCACCTCCGACGCGAAGGAGTTCAGGCGGTCGACCATTGTGTTGATGGTTTCCTTCAGCTCCAGGATCTCGCCCTTCACGTCGACCGTGATCTTGCGCGAGAGGTCCCCGCGGGCCACGGCCGTCGTCACGCCCGCGATGTTGCGCACCTGCGCCGTCAGGTTCGACGCCATGGCGTTCACGGAGTCGGTGAGGTCCTTCCACGTCCCAGACACCCCTGGGACGATGGCCTGGCCGCCCAGCTTGCCCTCGGTGCCGACATCGCGCGCCACGCGCGTCACCTCGGCTGCGAACGAGCGGAGCTGGTCCACCATCATGTTGGTGGCCTCCTTCAGCTGCAGGATCTCCCCGCGCACGTCGACCGTGATCTTCTTCGAGAGGTCCCCGTTGGCCACCGCTATGGTCACCTCGGCGATGTTGCGCACCTGCGCCGTCAGGTTGCCGGCCATGTGGTTCACGGACTCGGTGAGCTCCTTCCAGACCCCGGAGACGCCGCGCACCTGCGCCTGGCCGCCCAGCTTGCCCTCGGTCCCGACCTCCCGCGCCACCCGGATCACCTCGACGGAGAAGGCCCCGAGCTGGCCGACCATGCCGTTCACGAGCTTCGCCGTCTGCAGGTACTCGCCCTTCAGCGGCCTGCCGTTCAGCTCAAGGGGCATGGTCTGCGTCAGGTCGCCCTTGGCCACGGCCCCGATGACGCGGCCCATCTCCACGGTCGGCTGGGATAGCTCGTCGACAAGGGAGTTGATCGCGTCCACGCGCTCCGCCCATCCGCCGATGGAGTCGCCGAGTGCCAGGCGCGCGTTGATCTTGCCGTCCTGCCCAACCTGCTTGCGCAGCGTGAGGAGGCCGGCGTTGAACCGCTCAAGCCTCGCCGACATCGCGTTCAGGTGGTCGGCGACGCGGCCCTCGAGGCCGGTCCAGTCCGAGGGCAGCCGGGACGAGAAGTCGCCATCCTTGATCGCATCCAGCGTCTCGATCAGGCGGTTCATGAACGAGTCGCGCTCCGGGTCACTGAACGACGAGCCGTTGGAGTCCCTGTCGCGCGCCTGCCCGCGGAGATTGCTGCCGGAGGCCTTCTTCGATCCGTATCGCGGGGTCGACGCGGCGGAGCCTTTCGCATCTTCCGTGAGCGTGGGCGACTTTTTCATAAGGTGTTTCTGCGGGCGAAGGCCGCGCGCGCGGGCCGTCCGCCCTGCCGCGCCGCCCTGCCCAGGGGTAGCCTGCGCACCGCCAGCAGGCGCAGGCCGCGGATAATGGGACGCCGCGACGGCCCGTTTGTTTCGCCGAGGAAGGCCGCCGCCGCACCCGCCTCAATCGTTTCCGGGAAGGCCGTCATGTCGCCCGCCTTCCGCAACGATGAATGCATGGGGTGGCCTGCATGGGACTGCAGACGATCGACGGTTCTGGACGGTGATGGCTATCGCGGACCAAGCTGGAGCTGGGGATTCGGGCAATGGACCGCTCCCAAGGGGTCTGGTTCGCGGTAAAAACGATGTAAATGACCAGAATTTCAGGTCTTCTGGCCGCGCCTGCGCCGGTGGCCAGCTTCGTCCCAAAATTTACGCAGCCAATAACAGGATAATATACTAATCTTTAATAACTTAACTGACGAAGCTGCCGTGGGCTATATCGGGACCACGCTCACCCCCGTTCGGCTGACCTGAAGGTTACTTCACAACCTCGGCCCAATATTCACCGATCGTGGCCGGGCTGTCCCACCAGATGGACAGGTTGGTGATCCACACCCTGCCGGTGAGCTTGAGTCCCTTCGCCGCGATTTGAGGCCGGATCGCGTCCAGGTGGGCCAGGCCCTGGCGGTACCTCCCTCGCGAATAGAACCTGACGACGTCCTTCGCCGGAAGCCGAACCAGCGAGGCGTCGGCCGGCTCCCCGCCGGGATGCAGGGTCTGCGGCGCGGCAAGCCAGAGTGCCTCCTTGCCGGTCGCCGGGTCGATCTCACGGCGGATAGGCGAATCGGGCCACTCGGCGCGATCCCTCGCATGTTTGAAGAGCGCCATGATGAAGCGGGTGGCCCTTGCCGGGTCGGTGGTGGGCACCGGCCCTGCGCTCCAGGCGTCATGGGCCGCGACCGTCATGACCGTCCACGGTGACGAGCCCGAGGCGTCGAGGCCGAGGCTGTCCCGGGGATCGGCCGGAACCGGGTCATGGCTCCGCACCTGCCTCAGGTACCAGTCGATGACCTGTCCCTCGTCGAGGTCGACCGGCATGTTGTGGGGGCCGCCTCGCAGGAGGCTCAGCTGGACCGGTGCGCCCTGACTCTCAAGGGCCGTCACCATCTCCTCCGCGAACCCAGGGGGAATGACATCGTCCTCTGCTCCCTGGATCACCCAGGAGGGAACCGACTTGAGGCGGGAGGCCCGGTAGGGCTCGCCGATGCCGGCCCGCGGCGAAATGGCCGCGAAGCGCTCCGGGTTGTCGAGGGCCCATTCCCAGGTGGCCATGGCGCCGAGGCTGTGGCCCTCGACATACACGCGGTCGGCGTCGACGGGCAGGATCTCGAGGAGCTCGTCCAGGTAGGCGTTCAGGAACGGGATCTTCCAGGGGCCCGCCATGTCGATCGGGGTGACGGAGAACGTCCGGCCCGGTGGCGTGGAGAGCCGCTTGAACGAGATCTTGTGCGCCAGCCAGCCCGAGCCGTGGAGGCCGACGATGAGGGGGTATTTGGCGGCAGAGTCCGGAAACCCGGCCGGCAGGGTGAGCCAGTAGTTGGCGTCGGCGGTGGTCCCGTCCGCCAGCACGCGGTGGAACACGAGCGGAAAGAGACAGGAGGGGTTCTCGGCAAAGTAGTTCCTGCCGTGCTCGAGGCTGTCCGCCAGGGCGCCCGCGTAGTCCTCCGGGGACACCATGTCCGCGTCCACGGGCCTGTCGTCGCGTCCGCCCCAGAGCTCGTACCACGGGAGCGCGGCGCGGAAGAGGGGCGCGTAGGCCGGCCCAAAGTCGCCGGCGTGCCCGCTCAGCGCCCGAAGGCGGGCGACAAGCGCGTCGTGGCGGTGCTGCCAGGCGCTGCCGGGCGCTGCCTGGGCGGGCAGGCAGAGGGCTGCAAAGGCAAGAAGGGCGCAGCCGATCGCAGTCCGGCGCAGGCCTTGGGGTTTCATGGGGGAGTCAGGCCCAGCCTAGCCCAGGCGCGCCCCCCGACCAAGCCGAAACCCTTCCTACCGAATTCCGAGGATGTGGAAGACGACGTAGAAGCCCGACGCGAAGAGCACCGCGCCCAGGAACATGCAGACGGGAAGCGTCAGGACCCAGGCAAGAAGGAGGTTGCGGAGCGTCTCCTTCTGGAGGCCGGAGCGGTTCGCCGCCATGGCGCCCGCGACGCCCGAGGACAGCACGTGCGTCGTGCTGACCGGCAGCCCGAAATAATCCGCGGCCCCGATGGTGGCCATCGCGACCAGCTCCGCGGAGGCGCCCTGGGCGTAGGTGAGGTGCGACTTTCCGATCTTCTCCCCGACGGTGACGACGATCCGCTTCCAGCCGACGCAGGTGCCGCAGCCGAGCGCCAGGGCCACGGCGAACTTCACCCACACCGGGATGTACTTTGTCAGGCTGTCGGCGCCCGCCTTGTAGTCCTTGCAGGCCTTCTGCGCGTCCGCGCCCGCGATCGCGTGCGCCTTGCCAAGCTTCGCGAGCGACTCCCCCACGAGGTAGAGGTCCGTCCGGAGGGTCCGGCGGTCGGCCGCCGGCATGTCCGAGAACCGCCCCACACCCTCGAGTTTCGACGAGACAGCCTCATTGACGGCGATGAGCGCGGGCACGGTCCGGGCGGTCTGCCTGCCGGACGCCTTGAGGAACAAGGAGACTTCAGCCGCCGGGTCCGCAGGGGCCTGGGCCGTCGCCGCGCCGGCGGCACCGGCCTGCAGCACGCTCGTCACCGACCTCGATTCCGCGGCCAGCCTGTGGATCGCGGCCGAGTCCGTCTCCATTTTCAGCGCAAAGGCGCCGGGAACGACGCCGATCATGATGAGCATGATGAGCCCCATGCCCTTCTGGCCGTCGTTGGAGCCGTGGGCGAAGCTGACGCCCGTGCAGGTGAGGATGAGGATGCCCCGGATCCACCAGGGCGGGGATTCCTCCTTGTCCGGGGCGGCGTAGAGCTCCGGCTTCTTCACGAGGATCTTGCAGAGGATGAGGAGGAGGGCCGCGCACGTGAAGCCGACCAGCGGCGAGACGACGAGCGACAGTCCCACGTTCTTGGCCTGCGCCCAGTTGACGCCCTCGCCGAAGGCGTGCCCGGGCGCGAGGAGCGAGTTGGCGAGGCCGACGCCCATGATGGCGCCGATGAGCGAGTGCGAGCTCGAGGCGGGCAGGCCGAGGTACCAGGTCCCGAGGTTCCAGATGATGGCCGAGAGCAGGAGGGCGAAGACCATCGCGAAGCCCGCCCCCGAGCCCACGTTGATGACAAGCTCGACCGGGAGCAGCGCGACGATCCCGTACGCGACGGCGCCCGTCGACGTGAGGACCCCGATCAGGTTCCACATGCCCGACCAGACGACCGCGACGTAGGGCCTCAGCGAATGGGTGTAGATGACGGTCGCCACCGCGTTCGCCGTGTCATGGAACCCGTTGACGAACTCGAAGCTGAGTGCGAGCGCGAGGGCGAGGATGAGAAAGATTCCCGAGCCGACGGAGAGAGCTTCGCCCCAAAGTTGCATGCTGGTGGACGGAGCATGGACCCCCGCGGAGACGATCCCGCGTCCGGGAGGTGACGGTTGGGTGACAAGGCCGCCCGGCGCTTTTCAGTCGCCCCCGAATCCCCCCGGCCCAAGGATGCGGCGCGTTGCCCGAAGACGCCGCCCAGACGAAGGACCCAGGCCAAGCCGGACTCCTCCCTGGCAGGATCGGCGCCGGCGTCGTCCTCCTCTCCTTTGCCGCCACGTCCGCGTGGCTCATGGCCTTCATCGCCAGCCACGCGGTCGACATGATGTACGAGGACCAGTGGGACCTCTACCAGCCGATGTTCAGGGGCGAGGGCTGGTGGGCCACGTATGACCTGCAGCACGGGCCCCACCGCGAGGGGATAGGCCTGGTCCTCACCCGCCTCCTGGCGGCGACCTCCGGGTGGGACTCGCGCTGGGACGCCTACGCCGCCGGCCTGCTGGTCGTCGCGGCCTGCGGGGCCGCGCTCCTCCTCGGGCGCAGGTTCGCCGCGAGGCGGCGCCTCCTCGTCCTGGCGGCGGTGCCGCCGCTCGTCATGAGCGCCCACCAGTACGAGGCGTTCCTAGGGCCCGTGAACCTCTCCTACGGGCCCATCCCGCTCCTCCTCCTCATGGCGCTCTGCCTCGCGTGGTTCGCCGCCTCGGACCTGCAGCGCTACCTCTGGGCAGGGGCCCTCACGTTCCTCCTCGTCTTCTCGGGGTTCGGCCTCTTTGCCGGCCTGCTGACCCCCGTCCTTGCCGCGGTGGACTGCGTGCGGGCCGCCCGCGCCGGCAACAGGAGGCGCGCGGCCGCCGCCGCGGCCGCGATCGCGCTCACCGCGGCCGCCTGGGCCCTCTTCGCGCACGGCTACGTGTTCGAGCCCGCCGCGTCGGGCTTCAGGTTCCCCTACGAGAGGCCCTCCCAATACTTTGTCTTCGTCGCCAAGATGTTCGGCAACCTCTCGGGGACCCCTGCCCTCTCGCCGGCCTCCCTGGGGATCGGCGGGGTCGCCGCGCTCGCGGCGGCGGCCGTCTGCGGCTGGAACGGCGCCGTTTGCCTGAGGCGGGGCGCGGCCGACAACCCGCGGAACGCGGTCCTCTTCACCCTCTCCGGCTTCGCCCTGCTCTTCGCCTTCGACTGCGCGGTCGGGCGCGTGTTCATGAGCGAGATAGCGCCCCTGGCACCGAGGTACGCCACGCTCGTCATCCCGGGGGCCCTGGGGATCCTCCTGCAGATGGAATCCCTCGCTTCGGCGCCGCGATGGGCCGTCGCCTCGGCGTCATTCGCGGTCCTCCTGGTCCCGGCGTCGCTCCATTTCCGCGCGGACGAGCGGATCGGCGTCCGCTGGTTCACGGATGGGCGGCGCGCGTGGAAGGCCGCCTACCTGAAGAGCGGGAACGAGGCGCAGGCCGACGCGGACTCCCACTTCCAGGTCTATCCCGGGCCCCTGGGCGACCGGCTCCAGTACCTGAAGGACCACCGCCTCAACCTCTTCCACGGCCCCGGCGAGCCCTGATGCCGGCCCCGGACGAACGGTGTTGATCGCCCTGCACGGTTGAAACAGGGTCGGTGATGCCCCGCTCCAATTACGAGGATGAGATCATCATTTCCTGGGTCGAGCTCCACCGCGACGCCCGCTTCCTTTCCGCCCAGCTCCATGCAAAGGGCGAATGGAGGGGGATCATCGCCATCACCCGCGGCGGCCTTGTCCCGGCGGCGCTGGTCGCCAGGGAGCTCGACATCCGCCTCGTCGACACCATCTGCGTCACCAGCTACGCGCGCGGCGGCGAGGGGGAGGCGGACCAGGTCAGGACCGAGGTCAAGGTCCTGAAGGGCGTCCCCGGCGATGGCGACGGATACCTGCTGATCGATGACCTGGTGGATTCCGGACGGACCGCGCAGGTCGTCCGCAAGCTGCTCCCGAAGGCCCACTTCGCGACCCTGTACGCCAAGCCCGCGGGCCGTGCGTTCGTCGACACCTGCGTGAAGGAGTTCAAGCAGAACAAGTGGATATTCTTCCCCTGGGACATCGACTACCGGTTCGCGGTCCCCATCAAGGACGGAGGCCGCCTCCCGTCCCCGGTCGACTAGGCTTCGTCCGGCGGCTGGTTCCAGAGGGCGATGACGGGAGCCGCGGCGCTGCCGTGCTCGAACCCGAGGATTCCCAAGCAGGCCGGCTCAAGGAGGAGGTGCGCGCCCGCCGCGACCGGCCAGCCGGCCCAGCGCGCGGCCAGGGCCCGGGCAAAGTGCCCGTGCGTGAAGACCGCGGCGCGGCCCCCGGTGGCGCGCAGCCGCGCAAGGACCCGGTCCGCCCGCGCGCCAACCTGCTCCGGGCTCTCGCCCCTCGGGCAGCCGTCCCGGAAGAGCTGCCAGTCCGGCCGGCGCGCATGGATCTCCGCCGACGTGAGGCCCTCGTAGTCTCCGTAGTCCCACTCCGCGACATCGGCGTCGACGGCGGCCGACGGGCCGAGGCCCGCGAGCTCGCAGGTGCGCCTGCTCCTGCCCCTCGTGCTCGTGAGGACGAGCGAGAAGGCGACCTTCGCCAGGCGGAGCGCCTGGCCCCTGGCCTGGCGCTCCCCCTCGGGCGTCAGGGGAACCTCGGAGAGGCCCGTGTGCCTTCCCGACCTTGACCACTCGGTCTCGCCGTGGCGGATGAGATAGATGCCTGCCGTCATCGCGGCACGCAGCATGGGTTGCGCGCGGGCGCCTTGGCGAACCGCAATTGCCCCGCCGGGAATTCGCCGGAGCCGGGCTGCACGCCTAGCGCTCCAGCCGCGCTCGAATGGCCTTCAGCTCCCTGCGCCGGGCGTGGTCCACCTTGGGGAACCTGAGCGGCAGGCCCTCCAGCTCCCTGATCACGATCCTCGAGACGATCAGCCGCGCGTTCAGCTTGTCGTCGGCCGGGACGATGTACCATGGCGCCTCTCCCGTGCCCGTCTCCTCGATGCACGCCTCGTAGGCCCTCTCGTAGCGGCCCCAGAAGGAGCGCTCCCTCATGTCGTCGAGGCTGAACTTCCAGTTCTTCTCGGGCTCCTCGATCCTCGCCAGGAAGCGGCGCCGCTGCTCGCCCTTGGAGAGGTGCAGGAAGAGCTTCACGATCCTCGTGCCGTTGCGCTCGAGGTGCCGCTCCATCTCGCGGATCGAGTGGTACCGGTGCTTCCAGATGTCCTTGTCGCGGGCGATCCCCCTCGGGAGGCCCTCGCCCCCCAGGAGGGAGGGGTGCACCCGGACGACGAGCACCTCCTCGTAGTAGGAGCGGTTGAAGACGCCGATCCGCCCCCGGGCGGGCAGGCGGCAGTTGGTCCTCCACAGGAAATCGTGAGCGAGCTCCTCCTTGCTGGGCTCCTTGAACGAATGGACGTCGCACCCCTCGGGATTGACGCCGGAGAGCACGTGCGCGATGGCGCCGTCCTTGCCGGCGGCGTCCATCGCCTGGAACACCAGCAGCAGGGAATAGGTGCTTTCCGCGTAGAGCATCTGCTGGAGGGCGCTCAGCTTCCTCACGTCCTTCACGAGGTGCCCCCGGTAGTCCTTGTCCGACTTGTAGCAGGGGTCCGTGCGGGTCGGCCATCGCCTGAGGTGGACCCTTTCGCCGGGCCTCGCCCGGAAGTCCTCGGGATCGATCCTCATGGCGCCTAGTTGGGGTCCCCCTCGTTCCTCATGTTGTCCATGGCCGCCTTCACCGACGCGGCCGCGGCGTTCACGGGCGACGCCGGCTCCCGTGCCGGGCCCGTCGCCTGGGTGACGAGAGCCTGGGCCTCCTCGATGATGCGGTCCAGGTGCTCCCGGCCCCTGAAGCTCTCGGCATAGATCTTGTAGACGTCCTCCGTGCCCGAGGGCCGGGCCGCAAACCAGCCGCCCTCCGACACGACCTTGAGGCCGCCGATGTCCGCTCCGTTGCCCGGGGCCTTCGTGATGAGGGCCGTGATGGGCTCGCCGGCCAGCTGCTTTGCGCCGACCGACGCGGGGGAGAGCCGCGAGAGGGCCTCCTTCTGCCCCCTGGTCGCCGGGGCCTCGACCCGGTCGTAGACCGGCTCCCCAAGCTCGGCGGCCAGGCCGGCGTAGATCTGGCCGGGGTCGCGGCCGGCCTTGGCCGACGCCTCCGCCGCCAGGAGGCATGCGATGAAGCCGTCCTTGTCCGTCGTCCAGGCCCGGCCGTCCGTCCTCGAGAACGAGGCGCCCGCGCTCTCCTCGCCTGCGAAGTTGATCGCGGAGTCGCCGAGGCCCTGGACGAACCACTTGAACCCCACGGGCACCTCGACGAGGGGCCGGCCAAGCCTGCGGGCCACGCGGTCGATCATCTGGCTGCTGACCACGGTCTTGCCGACGCCCCCGCCGCGCGGCCACCCCGGCCGGTTCGTGAACAGGTGGTGGATCGCGGCGCAAAGGAAGTGGTTGGCGGGCATGAGGCCGACCGAGCGCGTCACGATCCCGTGGCGGTCGTGGTCCGTGTCGCAGCCGAAGGAGAGGTCGAAGCGGTCCCGCATCCCGATGAGGCGCTGCATGGCGTACGCCGACGAGGGGTCCATCCTGACCTGCCCGTCCCAGTCCCGCGTCATGAAGCGGAAGGTCGGGTCGACCTCGTCGCTCACGATCGTGAGGCCCAGGCGGTGCTCGTCGGAGATCCGCGGCCAGTAGTGGACGCCGGCCCCGCCAAGCGGGTCGACGCCGATCCTCATCTTCGCGCCGCGGATCGCGTCCATGTCGACGACGTCGGCCAGGTCGGCGACGTAGGGTGAGATGTAGTCGTGCGCGTGGGTCGTCGGCGCCCTCTGGGCCCGCTCGAGGGGTATCCTCCGGACTCTGCCCAGACGGGCCTCGAGGAGCTCGTTGGCCTTGGCCTCGATCCAGGCGGTCGTCGCCGTGTCCGCCGGGCCGCCCGTCGGCGGGTTGTACTTGAATCCCCCGTCCTGGGGCGGGTTGTGGGACGGGGTGATGACGATCCCGTCGGCCCGACTGTCCGCACCCGAGGCGTTGTGCGCCAGGATCGCGTGCGAGATGACCGGCGTCGGCGTGTACTCGTCCTTGTCCGCGACCACGACCTCGACGCCGTTCGCCGCCAGGACCTCGAGCGCGGTCGCATGCGCCGGCGCCGAGAGGGCGTGCGTGTCGGCGCCGATGAAGAGCGGGCCGCTCGTCCCCTGGCGATGCCGGAACAGGCAGATCGCCTGCGTGATGGCGAGGATGTGGGCCTCGTTGAACGACCTTGAGAGCGACGAGCCCCTGTGGCCCGAGGTCCCGAAGGCGACGCGCTGCGACGGCTCGGCCGGGTCCGGCTCCAACGTGTAGTAGGCCGTGACGAGCCGGGGTATGTCGACGAGCGGCCCCGCCGCCGCCGGCTTGCCTGCCAGGGGGCTCGTCCTCATGCGCCCATGCCCTCCGCCTCGAGCGCCGCGACCTTCCGCAGGCGCCGCCGGTGCCGGGCCGCGCCGCTGAATTCCGCGCCGAGGTACGCCTCGACAAGCTCCCAGGCCAGGGTCCCGGCCGTCACCAGGGCGCCGAGGCAGAGCACGTTCATGTCGTCGTCCTCGACGCCCTGCCGGGCCGAGAAGGTGTCGTGGATGAGGCAGGCGCGGGTGCCTGCCACCTTGTTCGCGGCGATGGTCGCCCCGACGCCGCTGCCGCAGATGGCCACGCCGCGCCAGACCTCGCCCGAGGCGACGGCCCTGGCGAGGGGGATGACGAAGTCGGGGTAGTCGTCGCCGGGCCGGGGCCGGCTGTCGCCGAAGTCCGCGACGACATGGCCGCCGGCGCGCAGCTTGCCGGCGATGCGCTCCTTCAGCTCGAAGCCCCGGTGGTCCGCCGCGATGCCGACGATCCGGGCCGCCGGCAGGGGCTCGGCCCGGGCGCTCTTTCCATGGGTCTTCATCGCCGGGCGGCTAGGCGGACTTCTCCGCCCTTGCGTCGTAGCGGCCGCGGACCGCAAGGCCGTTGCAGCGGGCGCGGTGCCCGATCGCGGCGTGGCCCGCCTTCACCTTGTCGGCGCGCCCCCGCCATGCCTTCATTGCGGCGTCCTGGAGCGCCCGGCCGTAGGAGAAGGTGATGTGCCACGGCTTCCCGGGAAGGCGCTCGATCGCGTTCAGCCGGCGTGTCGCCGGGACGTCCCTCTGGCCGCCGGAGAGAAAGACGATTCCCGGGACGGCGGCTGGGACCGACCGCCTGAAGCAGCGCAGGGTCGCCTCGCCCACCTCGCCGTCGCCGGCCTGCCTGCGGCATTCCGAGCCCGACAGGACCATGCCGGTCTTCAGCAGCATCCCCTCGAGGCTGACTTGCTGCTCCGCGAGCGCGGCGAAGGTCGCGCGCAGGACCCGCGTCGCCGCCTCCTCGCACTGTTCGATCGTGTGGTCGCCGTCCATGAGCACCTCGGGCTCGACGATGGGGACGAGGCCGGCCTGCTGGCTCAGGGCCGCGAAGAGCGCATGGGACCGGGCGTTCGCCTCGACGCAGGCCCGCGAGGGCGTGTCCGGGCCGATGGCGAGCACGGCGCGCCACTTTGTGAACCGGGCGCCCAGCCGCGCGTACCCGTCCAGCCGGTCCTTCAGGCCGTCGAGCCCCATCGTGAACTTCTCGCCCTCAAAGCCGGGAAGGCCCGCCGTGCCCGCATCGACCTTGATGCCGGGAACGATGCCCAGCGACTCGAGGAGCCCCGGCATCGGAACCCCGCGGCTCGTCGACTGCCGGATGGTCTCGTCGAAGAGGATGACCCCGCTCACCGACGCCGACAGGCGCGGCGCCGTGAAGAGCATCTCCCTGTAGGAGCGCCGGTTCTCCTCCGAGTCGCCGATGCCGAGCTCCGCAAACCGCTTGCCGATCGTCGGGAAGCTCTCGTCCGCAGCGAGGATGCCCTTTCCCGGCGCAAGCAGCTCACTGATCGTCGAATCGATGGATTTTTTCATGGATTTACCCCCAGGCGTGGTTCCCGGGCGAGGCCGCGCGGGAATGACGGACAGACGCGGGCACCCCGGGTTTCGGGGGCCGCACGAAATTAACGGGGCCCTGCAAGGCAGTGGCGGGGCTCATGGCGCCTCCCGGGCGCGGAAGGCCGACGCCTTCGCCAGCTTTTCCCAAAGTCCCTTCTCCTCCGCGGTGGCCGCCTCGGGGACCTGGATCGTGGCGACGCCGTAGAGGTCGCCCCTCGTGCCGTCCTCGCGCGGGAGGCCCAGGCCGCGCAGGCGCAGGTGCCCGCCGGCCTGGGTGCCGGCCGGCACCCGCACGGTTGTTGCGCCGTCGAGGGTCGGGATCGACGCGCGGGTGCCGAGGACGGCCTCCCAGGGCGCCAGGTCGAGGTCGCAGTAGAGGTCGTGGCCCTTGACCGTGAAGTCCGGGTGCCTGGCCAGGCGGACCCGCAGGTAAAGGTCGCCCGGCGGCCCGCCGCCCAGGCCCGGTCCGCCCTGCCCGGAGAGCCGGATGCGCTGGCCCTCGTGGACGCCCGCGGGGATCCGCACCTTGTAGGTGTCGCTGCGCTCGCCGCCGCGCCCGTCGGTGCGACGCAGCGTTACGGAGCGAACCGAGCCCTTCAGGGCCTCCTCCAGCGTGACCATGAGGTCGGCCTCGACGTCGTTCCCCGGGTGGGAGAACCCGTCCCCGTCGTCCCGGCCCGCGCGGCCGTAGGACGGCCCGTAGGCCCCGCGGCCGCCGCCGAAGAAGGACTCGAAGAAGTCGCTGAACCCGGTCCCGCCAAACTCGAAGTCGGTGCGCGCCTGGGGCCCGCGGCGCCCGGGCCCCGCACCCCGGCCCGAGGCCACGTCCTGCCAGTTGGCGCCCAGCTCGTCGTAGCGCCGGCGCTTCTCGGGGTCGCCCAGGACCTCGTAGGCCTCGTTGATCTCCTTGAACCGCGCCTCGCCGGCCTTCTTGTTCTTCGCGACGTCGGGGTGGTGGACGCGCGCAAGCTTTCGGAACGCCTGCTTGATCTCGTCCGCCGACGCGGACCGCTGCACGCCGAGGGTCTCGTAGTAGTCCTTGAAGTCGAGGGGCATAGGCCGGGGCCAGTCAACCGTTACAACAACCGCGCCTTTTCACAATCGCGGGCCCGGAAAATTTCAGGGCCCCCGGGGCGGGCCTGTCCTCTCCCAGAAGCCGACCGCGAAATCCTTGTCGTTGCCGTACATGTGGTGCCAGTAGTAGCGGCCCGAGATGCGGGCGGCGAGCGCGCCGAAGTGGGCGTTCTTCTCCACGTTGTCCCTCGGCAGCCAGAGGATGTAGCGCACGTTGTTGTGCAGCAGCCAGCCGAGGGGGTCGTCCAGGGTGCCGTCGTAGAGGGCGTTGATCGCCTGCCAGCGCAGGATCACCTCCGAGTAGCCCCCGCGCCAGATGTCCTCCAGCCAGGGCCACCCGAGGAGGCTCTGCTTGTTCGAGAACAGCGTCACGGCCGGGGAGTCGGTGTTCTCCATCCGGAGCCCGCTCTCGACGGTGACCCCGTCCGGCCTGCGCGAGAGCTCGGAGATCATGTCCCTGATGACCGGGTCGGCCTCCACCCAGGCGGCGCCGGACATCCGCCCCACGGACGAGTGGCCCTTCCTCGCATAGTCCTGCAGCCCCGCGTGGTACTGCACGCCCAGGTCGTAGGCGAAGACGAGCGTCGGCAGGAGGAAGGCCACCGTGCCGAACCTGCAGAGGCGCGAGCGCGAGCCGAGGTTGGGCGGGCCGAGGGTGACGACCACCCCCGCGTACACCCACTGCCACCACTTGAGCGTCGAGTTGAACCGGCTCCACGCCCCGCCGTAGACGTCGTGGTTGAAGAGGAACTCGCTCGCGAACAGGGCCGCCGCCCAGATGCCCGCGAGGAACAGGGCGTAGCGCCGGCGCTCCGAATTGAAGAAGGCCATGGCCATGACCCCGAGGACCGGCCAGAACGTGATGAGCCAGCCCAGGAGCGGCGTGTGGTCGTCCCTGCCGGTGACGCCGATGGAGGCGTTGCCCCCGATCGCCTGCTGGGTGAACTGCATGAGGAACGGGATCTCGAGCGCCAGGGCGAGGCCGGCCCCGGCGAGCGCGGGCACGGCGAAGCCGCGGCGGCCGGAGAGGAAGCAGTGGGCGTACCACCCGCCGACAAGGAGGCACTGGAGCGGGAGCACCCAGGCGTTCGAGATGAGGGCCACGGGCACCGTGGCCGCGAGCATCCCCTGGTAGAGCCTGCGGCGCACGCCGGGGGCGTCGGCCTCGAGGAGGGCCATCAGGGCCGCGGCAAAGGCGAGGAGCAGGAAGCCGGAAAGGGGCGGGTGGAAGTCGCCCTTCGTCAGGAAGTAGCTGAGCGGCTCCATCGGCAGGTCGCGCGGGTCGACGCCGTTCCTCGTCATCCAGCCTGACACCCTCTCGCCGAGCGGGGTCAGGTCGTTGTGCATGATGGAGCCCCCGAGGAAGCGCACCATGTCGATCGAATAGGGCTCCTTGATGAGGGCGCGCGCGCAGGCGGCGACCCCGCTCCCCCCGACGAGGAGCGCCAGGATCACGGTCCACCGGCCGGGCCGCCACGGGCAAAGCGCCCTCGCGCCGCAGCCGATCAGCATGACCATGAGCCCCGTGAACGCGCAGAACCCGAGGTGGTAGCTGACGCCGGGGCCCACGCCCAGCAGGCGCCCGATGAGCGCCGCGCAGTAGTGCTGGAAGCTGTAGTAGTTGTTCGACAGGTAGGGATACAGCCAGAGGTCCGGGGCCGGCAGCCGGACGCCCCTCATGTAGCCCTCGATGAGGCACAGGTTCGGCATCTTGTCCTCTGTCGAGTTGATGTCGGGGAACGTGAACCTCCAGAGGAAGCAGTAGAGGAACCCGAGCGCGAAGAGGCCCTCGGCGCCCCGGTTCTCGCGGATGACATGGCGGCACCGCCAGATGAGCCAGAGGGAGGCCGTCGTCGTGAACGGGAGGACCCACAGGCGCGGCCCCAAGCCCCAGAAGTGCTCCGTGCAGAAGCAGGCGAGGCAGATGAAGAGGAGCGCCGCCGCCCGCGACACCGAATAGTCCCCGAAAAGGCGCCTTGCGGCCAGTCCTGCGCCGGCAAGGTTGACCCAGAGGACGACGACAGCCAGGGCGACGAAGACGAGCGACATCCGGCCCCGGAGGATGCCCGCGGCGCAGGCCCCTAGCGAGCCCGGAGTTGTGGGCCGCCGGCCGCGCTTCGAAAGACAACCTTTGCAATGGCCCCGCGCAGCCGCTGGACTCGGCCCCGCGTGCCGCCCCAAGCCCCACCCCGTCCGCCCCGCCGGCGCTGGGGCGTCGCGGTCCTCCTGGGCCTCGGCGTCCTCATCAGCTTCTTTGACCGCAGCAACCTGTCGGTCGCCGCCCCCGAGCTGGAGAAGACCTTCGGCCTCAGCGCGAAGGAGACGGGCCTGCTCTTCTCGGCCTTCTACTGGTCGTACGCCCTCCTCCAGATCCCCGTCGGGCTCCTCGTGGACCGGCTCGGCGTGACGCGGATCGGCCGATGGGGCGCCTTCCTCTGGTCGGCGGCATCCGCGCTCACGGCCGCCGCCACGGGCTTCGGCGGGATCCTCGGCTCGCGGATGCTGCTCGGCATCGCCGAGGCGCCGTCGTTCCCGGTGGTGTCAAAGGCGACCGGCCAGTGGTTCCCGCGCAGGGAGCGCGCCCGCGCGACCGCGATCTTCGACGCCTCCGCGAAGTTCTCGGGCGCCATCGGTATCCCCTTCATCGCGTTCTTCGTCGTCCGCTACGGCTGGAGGAGCGGCTTCCTCGTCACCTCCGCCCTCAGCCTCGCGTACTTCGTCCTCTTCTTCCTACTCTACCGTGACCCGGGTTCCGACCCGCGCCTCGACCCCCGCGAGCTGGAGCACATCCGCTCGGGCGGCGCCGCGCCGGAGGGCCGCCACGCCCACGCCTCCCACGAGATGCTCTGGCACCTCCTGCGCAGCCCGAAGATCTGGGGGCTGGCGATCGGCTTCGGCGCCTACGGCTACTCGTTCTACCTCTTCCTCACCTGGCTGCCCGACTACATCGTGAAGACGACCCACATGACCGTCCTCGCGTCCGCGGCCTATACCGCCACGCCGTGGGCCGTCGCGGCCGTCGCCGACTTCCTTGTCGGCGGCTGCCTCATCGACGCCCTCCTCGCCCGCGGCGCCGACGAGACGCGCGTCCGCAAGGCGGTCCTCGTCTGCGGCATGCTGGTCGGCCTGGCGGTCATCGGGGCCACGAGGACTTCCGACCCGGTCTGGATCACCGTCTGGATCTCGCTTTCCCTGGCGGGCCTCGCGGCCGCGGCGCCGGTCGGCTGGTCGCTCCCCTCCCTCATCGCGCCGCCGGGCGCGATCGGGGCCGTCGGGGGCATCATGAACTGCGCCGTGAACATGATGGGGATCGCCGCCCCCATCGTCACGGGCTTCATCTTCGAGGACACCAAGTCGTTCACGGACGCCTTCCTCGCCGCCGCCGCCATCCTCGTGGCGGGCATCCTGGCGTTCGTCTTCCTGCTCGGCAGGATCGAGCCCATGGCCCCGCCGCCCGCCGCGCGATCGCCGGGTTGACCCCGGGCGCGGGCCGTGGGCATCCTTTCCGAAACGCCGGTGAAGAAGACGCTCATCCATCCGGACGGACACCCGGCGCCGAGGGGGGCCTACAGCCCCGGGCTCCTCGTCGAGCACGGGGGCGTGCGCACCCTCCACGTGACGGGCCAGCTCGCCCTCGACCCGCAGGGCGACGTGGTCGCCCCGGGCGACGCCGCGGCGCAGACGGAGTATGTCTTCACCCTCATCGGCGCCGTCCTGCGGGCCGCGGGCATGGGCTTCGGGGACGTCGTCCGCATCCAGACGTTCCTGACGCACATGCCCGACTACGGGAGGTACTCGCCCGTCCGCGACCGCTACTTCTCGGCGACGAGGCCCGCCAGCACGCTGGTCGAGGTGAAGGGCCTCGCGCGCGAGGGCTGCCTCGTCGAGATCGAGGTGACCGCAATCCAGTGAAGCCGTGAGCGACCCCTCCCCCAGCCCGCCCCTCTGCATCGCCGACGATGCGACATTCTGGCCGTGGATGCCCTCGACGGCCTTTGCGGCCCTGGCGGCGTCCGGCACGCCCGTCGTCATCCCCCTGGCGGGGATGGCCGACTGGGGGCTCGGCCACGCCCTGGATGCGGAGGAGACGGTCCTCATGCCGGTCCTCGAGGCTGCCTGCCGGCAGCTGCCGGCCGGCGTCCGCCCCCTCGTCCTGCCGCCGCTGCGCTTCCTCTTCGGGGCGGACCCCGGCTGCGCGTTCGCGGTCGACCAGCCGGCAGCTCTCTCCCTCATCACGGAGGTGGCGGCCTCGGTCGGCGCGTCGGGCTTCTCGAAGGTGGTGCTCCTGAACGCGAGCCCGTGGAACGAGGAGATCTGCGCCGCGGCCGCCCGCGACCTGCGCGTCTCGCTCTGCCTGCACATGTTCCACGTCCACCTGTCCGCGCTCGGCCTCGACTTCCACCCGCAGCGCAGCCAGAGCCGGCGAAGGCTGCAGACGCTGCTCACGTGGTTGACCGGGCAGGCGCCCGAGGCCGCCGCGGGCGGCGCCGCGCCCGAGGCCCCTTGGGGCGCCGAGCCGGTCGGCGCGCTGCCCGGCCCCGCAGCGGACGGGGCGGCCGCGTTCGCCGAGGGGCCCCCCATCCTTGCCGAGGCGGCCGGGCGCCTCGCGGCGGTCCTGCGGGAGGTGCGCGCCCGCCACCGCATGACGACGAAGCTCACGCCGCCATGACATTCCCCGCCTACAGGAGCCGGTACCTCCCGGCCATGACCCCGGCCCGGATCGCCGCGCTCCCCGACAGGGCCTGGGCGCCGGTCATCCTCGCCACGGGGGCCATCGAGCAGCACGGCCCCCACCTGCCCGTCGCGGTCGACGCCCTGATGGGGCAGGCGTGGGTCTCCCTCGCCCTCGCGCGCCTGCCGGCCGGCGCCTCCTGCTACGTCGCGGCGCCCATCACGGTCGGCAAGAGCAACGAGCACACGGGCTTCCCGGGCACGCTGATGATTTCCAGGGACACGCTGCGCCTGCAGGTCCTCGCGGTCGCCAGGCAGGTCGCCGCGTGGGGCTTTGGCACGCTCGCCGTCCTCAACACGCACGGCGGCAACCTGCCCGTCCTCGTGCCGACGCTGCGCGAGGCCAGGGAGCGCTTCGGCCTGCGGGCCGGCCTCCTCCAGTCCCGGCCGATCCCGGAGCTGGGCGCGGAGGAGGCGTCCTTCGGCATCCACGCGGGCGAGGTGGAGACCTCGTGGCTGCTGGCCCTCAGCCCCCGGCTGGTCGACATGGCGAAGGCCGTCCGGGAATACCCCGTCAAGCAGCCGGACTCCGGCGTCGTGAGGCCGGTCGCGGCCCCCGGCCTCGTGGCCTGGGCCTCCCGTGACATCTCGGCCTCCGGGGTCATGGGCGACGCCACGGCCGCGAGCGCGGAGAAGGGTGCCCGCTGGCTGGAGGCCGGGGCGTCGGGCTACGCGCAGGCAATCGCGGAACTCTGCAGGACTGCAAGGGACTAGGCGCGGGGACCGCGCCGCCTTGCCTACGGGACCACCCCCCCTTAACCCTCGCCCATGCCCGCCCCAAAGCAGATCGCCGCGCTCGCCGGAGCGGCCTGCCTCCTCTGCTCGGGCTGCGTCCATTCCCTTCCCCCCGCCGCCTACGGCCCGCCCGCCCAGCCGGCGGCCTACGCCGCCCAGCCCCCGCCCGCCGAGGCGCCGGCGGAGGGACCCCCGCAGGCCCCGGGGTTTTCGCAGGCGCAGCTCGACGCCCTCGTGGGGCCCGTGGCGCTCTACCCCGACCCGCTGGTCGCCATCCTGCTGCCCGCCGCCAGCGACCCCTCCGACATCGTCGCCGCGGCGGCCTACCTCGAGCAGTACGGCGACCGCACACAGATCGACTACCAGCCCTGGGACCCGAGCGTGCGGGCGCTCGCGCACTACCCGAGCGTCATCGCCTGGATGGCGCAGAACATGGACTGGGCGGGCGCGCTCGGGTCCGCGTTCGCGTCCTCCCCGTCCGAGGTGATGGAGGCCGTCCAGCGGATGAGGCAGAGGGCGCTCACGGCCGGCACGCTGCTGTCGACAGCCCAGCAGACGATATATTCGGATGATGGATACATCGAGATCTACCCGACGGACCCGGCCTACCTGTACGTGCCCTCCTACGACCCGGGCGTGGTCTACGCCGACCAGCCCTACGACGAGCCCGGGCCCTTCCTGAGCTTCGGGCCGCCCTACCCCGAGGGCGACTGGCTCTCGTTCTACTTCGACTGGGGTTCCCGCCGCGTGTGGCACGGGGGACGGGCCATCTGGGCGCCCGGGACCGGGTGGCGGCCGCCGGCCGGCGGCCAGGCCGGCGCCGGGGCGCAGGCCTGGCGCCCCAGGCACTGGGTGCCGACGCGCGCCCCGCGCCCGGGCGCGCTTCCGTCGCCGAGGCCGATCCGGCCGCCGCCTGCCGCGCCCAGCTTCCGCGGGGCTGGCCGGGCCGCCCCGCGGGCGGCCGGGCCTGAGACCAGGGCCCGCCCCGCCGTCCCGGCGCCCGGCATCGTCCCCCAAGCCCCACGGGCGCTTCCCCCCGCGCCGCGCAGCTTCCAGACGTCCCGTCCCGCGCTTCCCAGGGCCCCGAGGGCCGAGGCCCCGGCCCGCCAGCCCCCGGCGCCGCCCCCAGGCAGGCGGCCCGAGAACGAGCGATGAGGCTTCCCCTCTTCTGGGTCGACGCCTTCGCGCAGGAGGTGTTCGGCGGGAACCCCGCGGCCGTGGTTCCCCTGGACTCCTGGATCGACGACGCCCTCATGCAGCGGATCGCCGCCGAGAACGGCGTCTCCGAGACGGCCTTCTTCGTGAGGACGGGGCCCGCCCGCGCGGCCCTCAGGTGGTTCACGCCCGCCGTCGAGGTCGACCTGTGCGGGCACGCCACCCTCGCCTCGGCGCACGTCCTCAGGTCCCGCCTCGGGCAGGCGGCGTGGCCCTTCACGTTCGACACGCGCTCGGGGCCCCTCGCCGTGGCGGACAGGGGCGGGATGCTCGAGCTCGACTTCCCGGCGCGCCCCGCCGCCCCCGCGGAGGCGACGGCCGACCTCCTGAAGGGCCTGGGGTCCAGGCCGAGGGAGATCCTTCGATCGGAAAGGATGTGGCTCTGCGTCTATGGGAGCGAGGACGAGGTGCGGGCCCTGGCGCCCGACTTCGCCGCCCTCGCCAGGGTCGCGCCGGGCCGGTTCATACCGACGGCGCGCGGCCGCGACTGCGACTTCGTCTCCCGCTTTTTCGCGCCCGACGCCGGCATCGCTGAGGACCCCGTGACGGGCTCGGCGCACTGCACGCTCGTCCCGTACTGGGCGGCCGTGCTGGGGAAGCTCTCGCTCCACGCGCGCCAGGTGTCGCGGCGCGGGGGCGAGCTCTGGTGCGAGCTGGACGGGCACCGGGTGCGCATGTCGGGCCGGTGCGCGGACTACATGACGGGCGAGATAGGGATCTAGGGCCCGGGCCGCCCGCTATTTCTCGGTCATCACGAAGACGCCGTCCCAGCCCGGCTCGGGCGGGCGGGCCCTGTAGCCCTCGACGATGCCGATGTAGATGAGCGAGGGGTTGTGCTTGGCGCCCGTCGTCCGGCCGGGCCCGTTCACCTCGAGGGGCTCGGACTGCCGGAAGAGCTCGAGGGCGCCGGCCCAGTCGCGCTTGTAGTGCCGGGCGAGGCCCTCCTCGAAGAGCCGGGCGCACTCGCGCATCGCGCCGGTCACGTCCTCCGACAGGGCCATGAGTTCAAAGATGGGGACCGGCAGGGACTTGCCCTTGACGACGATCCTTCCCAGGGAGCGGAAGAACACGCGTCCCGGCGCCGCGCCCTCGCATGCGGCCCGTGTCGCCTCCGTGCACATCGTGTAGACCCCCCAGGACTTGGCCCCGCTCTCCATCCGCGCCGCGAGGTTCACGTCGTCGCCCATCATGGTGTACGCAAACCGGGTGCTGCTTCCCATGTTGCCGACGACGGCCTGCCCCGTGTTGAGGCCCACGCGCGCCTGCAGCCTGTGCACCTTGCCGGGCCACTTGTCGCCCTCCGAGGTCCACTTTGCCCTCAGTTCCGCTATCCGCTTCTGGACGCGCAGGGACGCCATGCAGGCCTTCATCGCGTGCCCGGCAAACGGCACCGGCGCCCCGTAGATCATGATGACCGCGTCGCCGATGTACTTGTCGAGCGTGCCCCCCTCCTCCTGGAGGATGTCGGTGCACGCGGAGAGGTACTCGTTCATGAGCTCGACGAGGAGGTCAGGCGGCAGCAGCTCGGAGATGGTCGAGAACCCCTCGATGTCGCTGAAGTAGGCCGTGATGGTCTCGACGACGCCCCCGAGCCTCGGCTCCTCGCCCGAGTCGACCATCTGGTGGACCAGCACCGGGGAGAGGTACGTGCCGAACATTCCCTTTATCCTGCCCTTCTGCTTCTGCTCCTCGACGATCTGCCAGATGAGCCCGACGAAGCTGGTCGAGAAGGCCGCGGCCAGTGGGGATACGACCGGGATGAGGAGGCTGCTCGTCTTGAAGACCTGGAAAGCCACGGCCACGTAGGCGACGAGGGAGAGGACGGCCAGGATCTTAGCGAACGCGGCCCTCGCCCCGCCGGCAAGCGAGAGGGCGGCGACGAGCGCCGACAGCCCCAGGATGACCGCGTAGGCGCCGCCCTCGGGGAGGCGCCTGATGTACTTGCCGGTCACGATCGTCTTGAAGAGGTTGCCGTGGACGCTGACACGCGGGACGGGGTCCTCGTTCATCGGCGTCGGGGAAACGTCGTGGAAGGTGAGCGCGTCAGTCGGGCCGATGAGGACGACGGCCCCCTCGAACTGCTTGAAGAATTCCTTGGCCGCTGCCCGCTCCTTCGGGTCGCGCGAGTCAACCATCGTGCAGTACTGGTAGACCTCGGCTATGCTTGCGAAGGGGTTGTGCGTCGCATCCTGCCATTTCGAGAACCAGTTGATCTCGAGCATCTGCCTCCTGAAGAGGGGGATCCTCGCCGCGACCGAGCCGTCGGGGCGGACGAGGTCCATCCGGTCGGCCGTGATCCTGATGTCCTTTCGGTCGACCCCGAGGTAGGAGCACGCGAGCTCGAGCCCCATCGCGTAGTAGGTCCTCGCCTCCGACGGGGCGAACAGCATCACCCAGCGGGTGCCCGCGTCCACCGTGTCGATGAGGGCGACGCCCGGCGGCCTGAACTTCGGGGCCCTGGGGCCGATCATGAACGACGGGAGCTCCGGCGGCTCGATCTGGTCCACCGGGCCCAGGTCCCCGCGGCTCAGGTCCGGGAACTCCCTGACGATCTTCTTGCCCTCGACCGTGTAGGCGTCGCCGCCGACGTAGCTCGCGGCGACGAAGACGTTGGGCGCGTGGTAGAGGAAACGCCCGAGCATCATGTTCCCCTTGATCAGCTTCGCCTGGTCCACCGATTCCGCGACGCCGTCGTCCGACATCACCACGTCCACGCCGATCGCCTTCGCGCCATGGTCGACCAGGGTCTTGCAGACCACGGCGAAGTACTCGCGGCTCCAGGGCCAGCCCCCGATCCCGTGGTTACCGTCGAGCGAGAGGGAGTCTATGTTGACATAGACGACCTTGACCGGGGCCTCCAGCGGGCCGCGGTACCTGAACCGCCAGTCAGCCGTCGTGTTCTCCAGGAAAAGGACCCCGCCCAGGTGCGCAATGACGCACCAGGCGATCGGTACGGGCGCCAGAAGCAGCCAGCGCAGCCGGTAGAGCGCGGACTTTTTCGGTGAGGCCAAAGGGCCCGCACGCTATCCGGCGGGCCCCGTCAATGAAAGCAGATTCCCGGTCAGCCCGAGCCGCCCGTCAGCGGCGACGTGTTCGGGTTCGGCTGCGTGGCGCCCGATGGGGTCGAGTCGGGATTGCTCGGCGGCGGGCCCGAGCCGGTTCCGGACGCAAACGTGACCGTCGAGGCCGCAGGCACGGCCTGGGAGATAATCGCGCTGATCTCGGCCTCCTCGGCCGGCGACGTGTCGGTCGTCGTCACGGTGGCCGTCGTCGTGTAGGCCGGCGTCGTCCCCCCGCCCGTCCCGCCGCCCGGCGTGGGCGGGCTGAGCGTGAACGTGGCGACCACCTGCTTGCCGGCGGGAATCGGGATCGGTCCGGAGGTCACCCCGCGGTAGACGACGACGCCCTCCTGGGTCGTGATCGAGAACAGCGTCGTCCCGTGCGGGCCGGGGCGGAAGACGATCCTGAAGGTGGTGCCGCGGATGCCGGCCGCGCCGACCGGGGTCTGCACCTCGAACTCCGACCCCCTGTCCACGTTCAGGTGGACGACCTTCCCGACGAGTTCGCCCCTGGTCAGGTTGAGGCGCGTCTCCGACGTGCCGATTTCCCGGGTCATGTCGGCGGGCTTCAGGTCCTGCGAGAACGGGTCCTGCTCGAACTTCTCGACGTCGAGCACCGAGTCGCCGGACAGGTCGACCGTCGCGCCGTTCGAGAACACCAGGATCACGGAGGCGCCTGCGGCAGTCTCGATCCGGGTCCGGTCGGAAATCCGGTTGCCCTCGTGCAGGACATGCGACTGGCCATCCGAGGTCGTGATATAGTCGACATGCCCCTGGACGCGGGCTGCGACGATCTGGCCCTTGACCCGGGCCACGGCCGGTGTCTGGGCCTCGGCGGGGGCCAGCCCAGCAAAAAACCCTAACGCCGCAATTATCAGGATCTTGTTGAGCATGGAAATAGCGCCTGGAGCCGGCATCAACGCCGGTTCGCCAGTCGTTGACGCAATGCTTGTGCAAGAAGGAACCCAGGGTCAAGACGCAAGCAAAGGTTGACGGCAGCCATGGCCGGGCCGGTCTCCGAGGCCTTAAGGCTCAGGTGGTAAGCCTCATAATACCAGACATCCGCGCGATTGGGCGCCATCACGAGCGCCTTCGCGAAGCAGCCCCCTCCCTCGGGCCATCGGCGCTGCATGTCGAGGCCGGTGCCCTTCCTGATCCAGAATTCGAACCTGAGCGGGTCGAGGGCGAGGGCGGCGTCGGCATCCTTGACGGCTTGCTCGCCGAGACGGGCCGTGTCGCCGGGGACCACGAGGGCCTCCAGGGAATCCGCATACGCCTTGTCCGACCACGCCTGGGCGTTCAGGCGATCTATCGCGACGGCGCGCGCCAGGTCGGCCCGGATGCCCGCAAGCTCGGCGGGCTCCTTCGAGATGTCGCCGCCTCGGGCCGCCACGCGGTCGATCCGGTCCCTCCCGCCAAGCCTCAGGGCCTCGGCCCTGTAGCGCGGAACCGCCCAGGCCACCGCAAACGCCGCGGCGGCGAATGCAAAGAGCGCGGCCGCCCTGCCCCGGCGCGCCCGCGCGGCCACGGCCGCTGGCCACGCCTGCTGTGTGGTGAGGGCCGCGACGACGGCAAGGGCCATCGCGAGCGCGGGCACCTTCAGGTGGAACTCCACGAGGAGGTGGAAGGAGAATGCAAGGAGGCCCGTGAAGGCCGCGGCCGCGAGGCCCCGCGAGCGCCTGAGGCGACAGGCGATGGCCGCCGCGGCGCCGAATGCCAGGAGGAAGCCGACGACACCGTAGTCGCAGAGCGTGTTCAGGTAGTCGCAGTGGGCGTAGACCGGCTGGTCCTGGAATCCCAGCGGCCTGAAGGCCTCGAACGCGGAGTCGAACGAGGCCGCTCCCGCCCCAAGGACGGGGTGGCCCTCGAAGATCCTCCAGGCGCCGCGCCAGATGATCGGGCGCGACTTCTCCCCCATGTCCGTGACGAGGTGGCCGACCCGGTCGCGCATGAGGGGAAAGAGGGCGTAGAGGGCGGCCGCGCACGCCGCGGCCGCGGCCAGGGACAGGGCGGCCGTCGCCACCCGGCGCGCAGCGCCGGCCCCGCGCAGGAGCAGCGGGGCGACCGCGAGCGCGGCGATGAGGCCCAGCCATGCGCCGCGGCTCACCGAGAGGACGAGCCCGGCCCCCACGAGTGGGAAGGCCGCCATGCACGCCGCCCTCGCGGCTCCCCGCCCGCGCGCGGCCTCCCAGCCGATGGGAGGAAGGAGGAGCGCGCAGAACGCCCCGAGCGAATTGGGCCCGCCGAACGCGCCGCTCGAGCGGCCGAGGTACTGCTCGGCCTGCCGCCGGCCCATCATGATCCAGTCGGGGTCGAGGAAATGCTGGAAGATGGCGAGGGCGCCGCAGGCCGCGCCGAGCAGGACGAGGACCCCGCAGAGGGCGCCCCTCACCGCACCCGAGCGCACCCCGTTCAGGACCACCCAGAACACGAGCGCCGCCAGCGACCAGTTGAGCCAGTCGAACCACCCGAGCCACTTCACCGGGCTGACCCAGGCGACGTTGGCCGCGCCGTAGAGGAGGAACGGGACGAGGAGCCAGCCCGCTGGGTGGGCGCGCGGCCCCGCGCCGGGGTCCAGGAAATGGGCGAGGATGAGGGCTGCCGCGAGGGCGCAGGTGACGAGGCGCGTCGACGGAAGGACGCCGCCCAGGCAGAGGGTCGCCCACACGAGCATCGCGGAGAGGATCGCGGCCCGAGCCCACTCGAGGGGCCCCGGGCGCGCCGTGGTCGTGGCTTCATCCATGGCTGGCAGGGCGCAGAGTGCGCCGCCACCACGCGCGCCCGCGAACAAAAAAGCGGCGCCGCCCGTGATGGGCGGCGCCGCGGCAAGCTTTTGGGATGGCCCCGGGGCTACTTGGTCGGGACGGTCTGGATCGTCTTGATGATCCGGCCGGCCACCAGGTAGGGATCCGCCGCCGAGTTCGGACGGCGATCCTCAAGGTAACCCTTGTAGTCGTTGTTGACGAAGCTGTGCGGGATGCGCACCGAGGCGCCGCGGTCGGCGAGCCCGTAGTTGAACTTGTCGATCGACTGGGTCTCGTGGAGGCCCGTGAGGCGCAGGTGGTTCTCGGGACCGTACACGGCGATGTGCTCGTCCTTGTGCTTGTCGAATGCAGCCATGAGTTTCTCGAAGTAGGCCTTCCCGCCGATCTCGCGCATGTGCTTCGTCGAGAAGTTGGAGTGCATGCCCGAGCCGTTCCAGTCGAGCGGCGTGTCAAAGGCGCCGCGGATGGGCTTGCAGCGCCACTCCACGTCGACCCCGTAGGGCTCGCAGAGGCGCTCCATGATATAGCGGGCGGTCCACATCTGGTCGGCGGCGTTCTTGGAGCCCTTGCCGAAGATCTGGAATTCCCACTGGCCCTTGCCGACCTCGGCATTGATGCCCTCGATGTTGATCCCCGCCGCGAGGCAGATGTCGATGTGCTCCTCGACGATCTTGCGGGCGATGCAGCCCACGTTCTTGTAGCCGACGCCCGTGTAGTAGGGGCCCTGGGGCGCCGGGAAGCCGCCCACCGGCCAGCCCAGCAGGCCGCCATCCTTCAGGAGGTAGTATTCCTGCTCGAAGCCGAACCAGGTGTCCGGGTCGTCGGGAATCGTTGCGCGCGAATTTGACGGGTGCGGCGTCTTCGTGTCCGGCATCATGACCTCGCACATGACGAGGACCGCGTCCTTGCGGGTGATGTCGGGATAGACCGCGACCGGCTTCAGGACGCAGTCGGAGCTCTTGCCCTCCGCCTGCTGCGTCGAGCTTCCGTCGAAACCCCACAGCGGGAGCTGGTCGAGTTTGGGAGCGCTCGCGAACTCCTTGATGGTGGTCTTGCTGCGCAGGGAGGCCAGGGGCTTGTAGCCGTCGAGCCAGATGTATTCGAGTTTGTACTTGGGCATGGGTTATCGGTTTGAGGCGGGGATTTGATTGAGGATTCCGCCCAAGGCGCGCAAGGCTTTTGACGGTCTTATGCGCACTCCGGCGGCATTCATCGGAAGCATCGCGGGAGCACCTTGCGTGCCAGTTCCCTGGGCCTCTTAACGCTTTCTTAATTTTTCCGGGCCCCGCAATCGCGCCGCCGGCGAGGGGCGACGCCGCCGCGCTTGCCAGCGCGCGCCCGCGCGGGAAGCCTCGTCGACGCGCCCATGGAAGAGATGAAGGACACCCGCCGCGCGCTTGTGCGGATCAGCTATGACGGGCGGGTGCACAAGACCTTCCGCGGGCACTTCGCGCGCGAGCGGTTCGAGCAGGAGGTGCGGGTCCTCAGGCACCTCGAGCAGAAGGGATGCACCTTCGTCCCGAGGCTGCTGGAGTCGGACCCGGCGCAGCTGAAGATCATCACCACCAACTGCGGGACGAGGGTCGACCACCTGAGCCCCGAGAGGCAGAGGGAGCTCTTCGCCGAGCTGGAAACATTCGGGGTGCGGCACGAGGATCCCGAGGTGCGCAACGTCACCTACAGGGTCGCGGACGGCAGGTTCTGCATCATCGACTTCGAGTTCGCGACCATCCTCGGCGAGGGCGGCGCGCCGCCGGTCTCGCTGAAGCCGTCGGTCGCCCAATGAGCAGCGGCGAAAAAGAAGGGGCCGGCATGGGGATACGCTGGTCGGGCGCGACCGACATCGGCCGCTTCCGCCCGAAGAACGAGGACACGTTCCTGGCCCTGCGCTTCGACGGGCACGGGGCCCAGTTCCTCGGCAAGGAGGGCGAGTCCTCCATGGCGGGCACCGACTTCGTGTTCGCCGTCAGCGACGGCATGGGCGGGGCCAAGTCCGGGGAATTCGCGAGCCGCTTCTCGGTCGACAGGATCACGAAGCTGCTGCCCAGGAACTTCCGCCTCGGCGCGTCCGGGATCGCGGGCGGGTTCGAGGACGTTCTCCTCGAGCTGTTCACCTCCATCCACGCGGACCTGGAGCAGCTGGGCTCGTCGTATGCGGAATGCTCCGGGATGGGGGCCACGCTCAGCCTCTGCTGGTTCCGGCCGGGGTGGACCTACTTCGGCCACGTCGGGGACAGCCGGGTCTACTATGTCCCGCGCGGCGGCCCGATGACCCAGCTCACCCACGACCACACGCACGCGGGATGGCTCCGGCGCAGGGGGGAGATCAACGAGCGCGAGGCGCGGACGCACCCGAGGCGAAACGCCCTCCAGATGGCGCTCGGCGCGGGGAACCGGTATGTCGAGCCGCAGGTGGGCGCGGTCGCCCACGCCGCAGGCGACCGGTTCCTCATCTGCTCGGACGGGGTCGTCGACGGCATCTGGGACCGCCGGATCGAGGAAATGGTGCGCTCGCTGCCGACGGTTTCCGGCGCCGCCAAGATGGTCGTCGACGAGGCGGTCGCCGAGTCGGGGCGCGACAACGCGACGGCGGTCCTGGTCGAGATTCCCGGCGCGCTGGCATGACCCTCGTCTTCGTCTACGGGACCCTGAAGCGCGGGGGCGAGAACCACGCCTTCCTCTCCTCGGGGCGGTTTGCCGGCGGGGCCAGGACGCAGCAGGGGTACGCGCTGTACGAGCTGGACGGCTACCCGGGGATGGTCGGCGAGGCGGGAGGGCCCGGAGTCCTCGGCGAGGTGTGGGAGGTCGACGCCGCGTGCATCGCCAGCCTCGACGCCCTCGAGGGGACCTCCGAGGGCCTTTACTCCCGCGGGCCGGTGGCGCTGGAGGGAGACTTCGCGAATGGCACCGTCCAGGCCTACACGTACCTCAGGTCGGTCGAGGGCAGGCGCAGGCTCGGGGAATCCTGGCCCGGCTAGCCTCCCTGGCCCGGAGGCGGCGCGAAGCGGCGGACGGCGGTGAACTTCGCGCGGAAGAGCTCGTCAAGCAGCGAGGACACCTCCCCGGGCACCCTCGCCACGAGTTCCTCAAGCCGGGGCATGCGGCCTGTCTCCGGGGCGGCGACGGCCGCCTCGGCCGGCGCCTCGCCGCGCGCGCCCTCTCCGGAAAGGAAGGCCTGCTCGGCGGCCTCGTCGGGCCATTCGCCGTCCGGCTCGCGGGGCGCCTCGGCGGCGGGCGCGCCGCCCAGGCGCGCCTCAATCCGCTCGATCAGGCCTTTTTTTTTTCGTCGCCGGCCGACTCGTCCGAGACGGCTGCAAGCTCCTTGATGAGGCTGTCGATCGCCCGCGCGCGGCAGGAGTCCATGGCCTTCAGGAGCGTCACCTCAAGGTTTACGCGCTCGTCGAGGCCGTGCCGGACGCCACCCTCGCCCTCGCGCAGGGCGTCGAGGAGCCGGGTCAGCTGCTCGGTCGTCATCGGCGGGCCAAGCTTCTGGGCCTTGCCGTCCGCGGCGATGGATTCCAGGAGCGCCGCACGGACCAGCACCTGCAGGTCGCCGAGGAGCCGGACCAGGTCGCGGCCCGACGAGTCGCACTCCCCGACGACGCCGACGATGGAGCGCGGGTCGCCCGAGGCCACGGCCGCGCCCAGCTCGGCCACCTTCGCCTCGGAGGCGAGGCCGTAGACGTCGAGCACGTCGGCCTCGCCGACGGCGCCGCCGCAGAACGCGATCATCTGGTCCAGGATGGACTGGGCGTCGCGCATGCCGCCGTCCGCGAGGCGGGCGATGCAGGCCACGGCGGCGTCGGAGATCTTTATCTTCTCGGCGGCCGCGATCACCTTCAGGCGCTCGATGATGAGGGCCGACGTGATGGGCTTCAGGTCAAAGCGCTGGCACCGCGACAGGATGGTCGCCAGGAGCTTCTGGGGCTCCGTGGTCGCGAAGACGAACTTCACGTGCGGCGGGGGCTCCTCGAGCGTCTTCAGCAGCGCGTTGAACGCGCTCCCGCTCAGCATGTGGACCTCGTCGATGATGTAGACCTTGAACTTGCCCTGCGCCGGCGCGTAACCCGCGGCGTCGCGCAGTTCCCGGACCTGCTCGACGCTGTTGTTCGACGCGCCGTCGATCTCGATCACGTCAAGGTGGCTTCCGTTTGCGATGGCGACGACTGCCGGGTCGGCGGGGTCGAAGTCGGCCTTGGGACCGCCCGTGCAGTTGAGCGCCTTTGCGAAGATGCGCGCGATGGACGTCTTGCCCGTGCCGCGGGGCCCGACAAACAGGTAGGCGTGGGCGATCCTGTCCTTGGCGATCGCGTTCCTCAGGGTCCTCACCACGTGGTCCTGGCCGACGACGTCCGCGAAGGTCTGCGGGCGCCATTTCCTGGCAATCACCTGGTATCCGTTGGCGGGCAAGGGTTAGGCTGGTGGAAAGTGAAGTGGCCAGGCACTCCACGGCACTGGTAGGACGTCGGTACCGTTGCTGCCTTCCGGCCCTGGCGGGGTTCGCGCGCCTGCCCATGCATGGCGCCTGGCCGACGCGGAACATGCCCCGGCGAGCGGGGCGCGCAACACCTATTTCGCCTCCTCGAAGCGGGAGGCCCGGAACTGCTGGAGGCGCGCCCTCTGCTTGGAGATCAGCTCCTCGAACTTCACCTTCTGCTCGGGGGTGAGGAGGGCCGCGATCTGGTCCTGCATCTTCTCGATGGCGAGGACCGACTCGAGCTGCACCTCGTGCCTCGCCCGGCCGAGCTGGGCGGCCGTCCCATGGACGATCGGCATGATCTGCTCGCGCTGCTCCTGCGTCAGGCCCAGCTGGTTCGCGAAATTCCGCATCAGCTGCGGGGTGATCTGCTGGGGGAGGCCCATTCGGGGGTTGAAGAGCGCGATCCCGGGCGGGAACACCCGCGGGTGGTGCACGATCCAGCGCACGACGCCAAAGGCGGAGGCGGCCCCGGTGATGAGGCCGGCGAGGAAGATGCCGATGGTCGCCAGGACGACCTGCCAGGTCTTCACCATGGCGTCAGGAGCCCACGTCGACGACCTCCGACACGGGGTCGTCCGTGGAATTGAACTGGGACTCGTCGTCGAGCGCGCCCTTGATCGCCGAGAGGTTGGCCGCGACGGCGAGCGCCGCGACGATCCCCGCCACGGCGAGTGCGCGCAGGGCGATCGGCCCGAACGAGGTCAGGGACGGCGCCCGGTCGAACGCGCGCGCCGCGACCCTTGTCGAGAAGCCGAACGGGGCCGACTCGTCGCCGGCCGGCGCGCGGCGGGCCGCCTCGAACAGCTTCCTCAGCGACTTGTCCCCGGGATTCATGAGCGCTCCTCCTGCGTAAGCTCGAGGTAAAGGCGTTGCAACTTCCGTCTCGCCCTGAAGGCCCGGACCTTGACGAGCGTCTTGCTCCATCCGGTCAGGGAGGCGATCTCCGCCACGCTCCTCTGCTCGAGGTCGAGGTACTGAATGACGAGCCGGTCCTCGGGTTTCAGCTGGCCGAGGAGCTTGTGGAGGAGCTCCCGCGACGCCACGGCGTCGCCGGGGCGCACGTCGTCGTCCGAGGACATCGACTGGGTCAGGACCTCGGCCTCGCCCTCGGAAAGGTCAGCCCAGCGCAGCTCCGGCCGCCGCTTCTGCGCGCGCAGCTGGTCGATGCAGGTCGTCACGGCAATGCGCGAGACCCAATGGGTGAATGGGACCGCCCCCTGGTACTGTTCTATGCGGCTGAACATCTTGAGGAAAATGTCCTGGGTCAGGTCCTCCTCGGAAACCCTTTGGGGAAGGTGGGCCCTGACGATCCTGATGACCAGGGGGTGGAGATGCTCGACGAGATCCTTCGCAGCTGCCTGGTCGCGCTTGCGCACGCGCTCAAGGCAGCCAGCCAGATCAAACGACTGGTCGTCAGGCATAGGTTCATGCAGGCATCATCAAACACACTCTGCAAGACGCCGGTGCGCCATGCGCGGTTACGTGCCCCAGGGGCGGTCCCCCGGGGGCCTACCGGCGCCTTGACTTCGCGGGCTTCGTGCCGATTACTGCCCGTCCCAGAGATGGCTTCCGCCTCCCAGGCCCTTCGACTTAACATCGCGCACGACCTTTAAGGGACGCCGCATAGCGGCGGGTCGTGCGCAGCCTGATTGATATTCCGACGCGGGGGCGACGGCCCGCCGGCGTTGTAGTCCGCCCCGAGTTCAGCCAATCTCAACCTTCCATTCCCATGCAGCCAGACCCAGCCAAGAAGTATGTCCCCTTCCCCACCGTATCCCTGCCCGGCCGGCAGTGGCCCAACCGCACCCTGACGCAGGCTCCCACCTGGTGCAGCGTCGACCTCCGCGACGGAAACCAGGCGCTCGCGCAGCCGATGAGCGTCGAGGAGAAGCTGGAGTACTTCGAGCTCCTGGTCCGGATCGGGTTCAAGGAGATCGAGGTCGGGTTCCCGTCGGCCTCCCAGATCGAGTTCGACTTCACCCGGCGGCTCATCGACGAGCGCCGGATCCCCGCGGACGTCGCCATCCAGGTCCTCTGCCAGTGCCGCGAGGACCTGATCACGCGCACGATCGAGTCCGTGAGCGGCGCCGCCAACGTCATCTTCCACCTCTACAACTCCACGTCCCCCAAGCAGCGGGAGTACGTCTTCGGGCTTCTGAAGCCCGAGATCGTGCAGATCCCGGTGCGGGCCGTCGCGCAGGTCAAGGCCGCGCGTCCGGCGCTCGAGAAGGCGGGCACCCGCCTGCGGCTCGAGTACTCGCCCGAGAGCTTCACCAGCACGGAGCTCGATTTCGCGCTCGAGATCTGCGAGGCGGTCACGGGCGTGTGGGGCCCGACCCCGTCCGACAAGATCATCCTCAACCTGCCGGCGACGGTCGAGTATGCGACCCCGAACGTCCACGCGGACCAGATCGAGTGGATGTGCACGCACCTGTCGCGGCGCGGCTCGACCGTCGTCTCCCTGCACACGCACAATGACCGGGGCACCGGCGTCGCCGCGACGGAGCTGGCGCTCCTCGCCGGCGCCGAGCGCGTCGAGGGGACGCTCTTCGGCAACGGCGAGCGCACCGGCAACCTCGACATCGTGACCGTGGCGATGAACCTCTATACGCAGGGCGTGGCCCCCGGGCTCGACTTCGGCGACCTGAACGCCATCCGGGAGATCTACGAGCGGTGCACCCGCCTCGAGGTGCCGCCGCGCCAGCCGTACGCCGGTGAACTCGTCTTCACGGCCTTCAGCGGCTCCCACCAGGACGCCATCAAGAAGTCCCTGGCCCGTCAGGGGCCGGGCAAGCCCTGGGACGTCCTGTACATCCCCATCGACCCGTCGGACATCGGCCGGAGCTACCGCGCGATCATCCGCATCAACTCCCAGTCCGGGAAGGGCGGCGTCGCCTACGTGCTGGAGCAGGAGCACGGCTACCAGCTGCCGAAGGCGATGCACAAGGAGATCGGCCGCATCGTCAACGACCTGGCGGACACGAAGGGCACGGAGCTGTCGTCCGGCGAGATCCTTGAGGCCTTCCGGCTGGAGTACCTGGGGCGCACGGACCCCGTGGGCCTCGAGCACTTCAAGACCACGGAGCGCGACTCCACCGTGAAATGCGAGGCCCGCATCGTCCTCTCCGGCAGGCCCCAGGCGCTGGCCGGCGAGGGCAACGGCCCCATCGACGCCTTCGTGAGGGCGCTCGCCGAGACCACCCTGCCGAGGTTCGACGTCGTCAGCTACGCCGAGCACTCGCTGGGCTCGGGCGCCGAGGCGAAGGCCGTGAGCTACATCCAGATCAAGCTCGCGAAGGGCGCGGCGTTCTTCGGCGCAGGCATCGATACCAACATCGAGCTCGCGTCCATCAAGGCCATCGTGAGCGCGCTCAACAGGGCGGTCCAGCGCGGCGGATGAAGCCCGCGCCCGACAAGCGGCCGCTCACGGGCGAGACCCTGGAGACGCTGGCGACCTGCCTCGCCGCCCGCGGCGAGAAGCCGTTCCGCGCCCGCCAGGTCCTCGACTGGCTCTACAAGAAGCGGGCCCGCTCGTGGGAGGAGATGACCAACCTGCCGAAGGGCCTGCGGCAGTGGCTGGACGCCGAGTTCACGCTCGTCCCGGCGTCCCTCGTCCTCAACCGCCATTCCGCCGACGTGACGGACAAGCTCCTCCTCGAGCTCTGGGACAAGTCCCTCATCGAGACCGTGATCATCCGCGCGCCGCAGGACGGCGTCGGCCTCGACCACTCGAGGAAGACGATCTGCATCTCGACGCAGGTCGGCTGCGCCATGGGCTGCGTCTTCTGCGCGAGCGGGCTGGCGGGCCTGAAGCGCGACATGGGCGCCGGCGAGATCGTGGCGCAGCTCCTGCATGCCTGCTATGCCGAGGACGAGAGGACGCCGCGCGCCCGGGCCGAGCTGGCGTCGTTCGACAACATCGTCGTCATGGGGATGGGCGAGCCGCTCGCCAACTACGACGCCCTCATCCGCGCCCTCACGATCGTGAACGCACCCTGGGGGCTCGGGTTCGGGGCCAGGCGGATCACGGTCTCGACGAGCGGCCTTGTCCCCAAGATCTTCCGGCTCGCCGACGAGCCCCTCGGGTTCCGGCTCGCCGTCTCGCTCCACGGGGCCACGGACGAGGTCCGGACGAGGATCATGCCGGTCAACAAGGCCTTTCCGCTCGCCAAGCTCATCCCGGCCGTGCGGGCGTTCGGCGAGCGGCACGGGCGGATGGTCACGCTGGAGTTCATCCTCATCGACGGCGTGAACGACTCGGACGAGCAGGCGAGGAGCCTTCGCGAGATCGCAAGGGACCTGCATGCGCACGTGAACCTCATCCCCTACAACACCGTGGAGGGCCTGCCGTGGCGCCGGCCGTCGCCCGAGCGCCAGGGCGAGTTCGCCGGGGTCCTCGAGAGGGCCGGGATCTCGGTCACCCTGAGGCGCGAGAAGGGCCACGACATCGCCGCCGCCTGCGGCCAGCTGCGCCTCCAGGCCGAGCGCGGCGCGGTGGACCTTACAAAAATGTCATCTTATTCGTCTTGAAAGGGCGGCGGCAAAGCCGGTCTTATTGACGCTCCCGCGGAGTCTTCCCTCTGCGGCCCCCCCTTCAGCGACATGATCGAAGTCAACGGCCTGGTAAAAAACTACGGACACAAGCGCGCGGTAGACGGCGTGTCGTTTTCTGTAAAGCGCGGCGACATACTCGGATTCCTCGGGCCCAACGGCGCCGGGAAGTCGACGACGATGAAGATGATCACCGGGTACGTGCGGCCGGACTCGGGCACGGCCAAGGTGGACGGGATCGACGTCATGAGGGACCCAGTGGCCGTGAAGCGCCGGGTGGGCTACCTGCCGGAGAACGCCCCGGCCTACCCCGAGATGACCGTGGGGGAATTCCTCTCGTTCATCGCGGAGGTCCGCGGCTTCTCGGAGGCGGCCCCCCGCAGGGCCCAGGTCGACCGCGCCATCGGACTCACCCACCTCGAGTCGGTCCGCTCGCAGTCGATCGAGACCCTCTCCAAGGGCTACAAGCAGCGCGTCGGGTTCGCGCAGGCGCTCCTCCACGACCCGCCGGTCCTCATCCTCGACGAGCCGACGGACGGCCTCGACCCCAACCAGAAGAACGAGGTGCGCCTGCTGATCAAGAGCATGGCCGCGCAGAAGGCCGTCATCCTCTCGACGCACATCCTCGAGGAGGTCGAGGCCATCTGCAACCGGCTCATCATCGTCTCGCGCGGCAGGATCGTGGCCGACGAGGCGCCCGACGTGTTCCTCGCGCGCAAGCCGGGGGCCAGGATGGACGAGATCTTCAGGAGCCTCACCCAGAGCGACACATGAAACAGATAAAGCCCATCTTCAAGAGGGAGTTCGGCGCGTACTTCCGGACGCCCGTGGCCTACATCTTCCTCGTCGCCTTCCTTGTCATCTCCGTGGCCCTCGCCTTCTCGAGGTTCGGGGGGTTCTTCCGCTCGGACAACGCGAGCCTCGACACGTACTTCGGGTTCTTCCCGTGGCTCTACCTGATCATCGTCCCGGCGGTCGGCATGCGGCTATGGTCGGAGGAGAAGCGGTCGGGCACGGCCGAGCTCCTCTTCACGCTGCCCGTGACCACCGTGGAGGCCGTCATCGGCAAGTTCCTCGCCGGCTGGGCGTTCCTCGCCCTCGCCGTCATCCTCAGCTTCCCGATGGCGATCACGATCGGGTACCTGGGCAACCCGGACTGGGGCGTCGTCCTTTCGAGCTACCTCGGGGCGATCCTGATGGCGGGCGGCTACCTCGGCGTCTGCTCGCTCACCTCCGCGCTCACGAAGAACCAGGTGGTCAGCTTCATCATCGGTCTGGGGGCGTGCGCGGTGCTGGTGTTCCTGGGCTACAGCGGCTTCACGGACCTCCTGGAGAGCTTCGTCCCCGTGGGCGTGGCCGACACGATCTCCAACTTCAGCTTCATGACGCACTTCAGCCCCATGATCCGGGGCATCATCGACCTGAAGGACGTCGTCTTCTTCCTCTCGCTGATGGGCTTCACGCTCTTCGCCAACGTGGTCGCACTCGAGCGCTGACGCCGGACCCAACATGAAATTCGGAAGCAAGATCACGGCGCTCGTCCTCCTCCTCGTCGGGCTCGTCCTCGTCAACTACCTGGCCTCCTCGTTCCCCGCGCGCATCGACGCCACCGCCGAGAGGATCTACACCCTGTCCCCCGGCACGAAGGCCATCCTGGCCAAGATCTCGGAGCCCACGACGCTCGACCTGTACTTCTCGCGGAGCACCGCGGGGCAGTACATCGAGTACATGAACTACGCCGAGCGCGTGCGCGAGATGCTCGGCCAGTACGTCCGCGCCTCCCACGGCAGGATCCGGCTCAACGTCATCGACCCCGAGCCCGACACGCCCGAGGAGGAGAAGGCGACCGCAGCGGGCGTGGAGCCCCAGACCATCTCCGGGGGAAACCAGTTCTACTTCGGCCTCGTGGCGACGCAGGCCGACCAGCAGAAGACGATCCCGAACCTGACCCCGCAGCGCGAGCAGTTCCTGGAATACGACGTGTCGGAGCTCATCTACTCGGTCGCGCAGACCGACAAGAAGAAGCTGGGCCTCATCACGAGCCTCCCGCTCCAGGGCTCGCCGGGCATGCCCATGATGGGCCAGGAGGGGACCGAGGGACAGTTCGTGGCGAGCGAATGGTCGGACACCTACCAGATCGTGCCCGTGGATTCGACGGCAACGGAGCTGCCGAGGGGCATCGACGTCCTCGCGGTCGTCCACCCGGAGAACCTGACCCCGAAGCTCCAGTTCGCGATCGACCAGTTCCTCCTCTCGGGCAAGCCGGTCTTCCTCGCGGTCGACCCCTCGTCCATCTACTTCAAGCACCAGGGCGGCCAGCAGGCCATGATGGGGGGCCCGCAGCCCAATGTATCCAGCGACCTGCCGCAACTCCTCGGCGGCTGGGGGATCGCCTATGACCCGCAGATGGTCGTCGGGGACCCCGCCAACGCCGAGAAGGTCCAGCTCCACGACGAGCAGGTGATCAGCTATCCCGTCTGGCTCCACCTGACGGAGGGCGCGTTCGACACGAAGGCGCTCCCCACCGCCCAGCTTCAGTCGGCCCTCTTCATCGAGGCGGGGAGCGTGAAGCTCAAGCCCGGGACCCCGCTCACGTTCACGCCCCTCATCCAGACCTCCGACCAGGCCGGCCAGATCCCCTCCGCGGCCCTGCAGTTCGCGCAGCCGGAGGACGTGGCGCGCCAGATCAAGCCCACCGGGCGGTACACGATCGCCGCGCTCGTGGAGGGCAGGTTCAAGTCCGCCTTCCCCGACGGCGCGCCGGGAGAGTCCGAGGCGCCGAAGGGCGCGAAGGCGCCCGGGCCCGAGTCCCTCAAGGAATCGAGGACCAGCTCCGTCCTCATCATCGTCGCCGACACCGACTGGCTGTTCGACGACTACAGCGTCCAGAAGGTCCCCTTCATGGGCCAGGTGGCGGCGAGGCCGATCGACGACAACCTCGCCTTTGCGGGCAACTCGCTCGACTACCTCTCCGGATCCAGGGACCTCATCTCCATCCGCGGGAAGGGCACCTCGCTGCGCGAGTTTACGGTCGTCAAGAGGATGGAGGCCGACGCCAACAGGAAGTACAACGCGAAGCTCACGGCCCTCGAGACCCAGATCAACGACGTCCAGGCGAAGCTGTCCGAGCTCCAGGGAAAGCAGGCCGACGGCGGCCGCCTCCTCGCCACGCCCGAGGCGACGCGCGCCATCGACGACTTCCAGAAGCAGGCGGCCACCCTGCGCGCGGAGAGGCGCAAGATCAGCCTGTCGCTGCGCGAGGGGATCAACTCCCTGGAGAACGAGCTGCTCTTCATGAACCTCCTGGCGATGCCGATCCTCGTGGTCGCCTTCGGGATCTGGTTCTACGTGAAGCGGCGCCCCTAGGGGCCCCACCCGACCTGCGATGAAACTGAAGACCCTCGTGATCACGGTCGCCGCCCTTGCGGCGCTGTCCGTCGCGGCCTACCTCTCGAACCAGCCGGCCCCCCCTCCCCCGTCGGACGCGCGCGTCGGCCAGCCACTCCTCGACGACGCCACGGCGGAGAAGGCCTCCGCCCTGACGGTTTCGGACCAGGGAAAGAGCGTCGAGGTCGACAAGGCCGGGGACGGCTCCTGGACCGTGAAGAGCTACTTCGGCCTGCCGGCCGACTTCGAGAAGATCTCGAGGCTCGTCCAGGACCTCCACGAGGCGAAGGTCGAGAGGTTCGTGACCGACAATCCCGCGAGGCTCTCGCACCTGGACTTCAAGGACTCGCGGGTCACGCTGGGCGACGCGGAGGGCAAGACCCTCTGGAGCGTCACACTCGGCAAGACGCCCGACAACGGGAACGGGAAATTCATAAGGTTCGGCGACGAGACCAAGGCCTACCTGACGGCCGCGAGCGTCTGGCTGGACACGGACGCCAAGGGCTGGGCGAACGCGCAGCTCGTCTCCGTGAAGCCCGACGACGTTGAGAAGGTCGAGATCCCCCTCGATTCCGGCAGCGTGACGCTGTCCCGCCCGAAGAAGGACGCTGCGTGGACGGCGGACAAGACCCCGGCGGGGATGAGGCTCATCGCGGACAAGCCGGCCTCGATCGTCTCGTCGCTGACCTCGCTCCGGTTCTCGGACACGACGGCCCCCGGCGATCCCGCCGCGGCGGAGGCCGCGAAGCATGAGAAGACCTACAAGGTGACGACCTTCGGCGGCCAGACGCTGACGGTGGTCTTCGGGCGCAAGCCCGAGGAGAAGAAGCTCAAGCTGTCCACGGCGAAGGACGCCAAGGAGGACCTGTCGGCGCTCACAAAGATCGACACGAAGGCCCCGGCCAAGCCCATCGAGCCCGAATTCGACACGATTCCCGCGGGCCCGGTCTTCGTTTCCGTGGTGAGCTCGGACCCGAAGGCAGGGGTGAACAGCCTCATGAAGGCGCGCGCCTTCGAGACCGACGACTACGTCTACACCGGGCTGCCGGCCAAGGAGAGCGACCTGTTCGAGCCGGCGCCGAAGGCGAAGTAGGAAGCCGGCAAGCGCGCAAGACCCTGGCTGCTCGCGGCGGCGAGACGCCTAACCAATCCAGCGCAGGAGCCGACGCTCCCGCTTGTCACGAGCCGTACTGGGAATGCCTCGCACCAAGCTGTTGCGCGCCTCCCCGGGAGAGCGTCGCGCCCAACAGGTCCGGGGCCGCGCCTCGAAACGGATCCGGCGGTCCTGAAAGGTCTTTACACATATCAACATTTATTGATATGTTGATATGAAATGCCCCCAGATCGACCCATCTCGGACCTGTTCGCGCGCGGCCGTGCCCTGCGTTCGATCGAGTTCTTTCCGCCAAAGGACGATGCCGGGGTCGAGGCCCTCCGGCAGACGGCCGGCGCCCTCAAGGCGATGGCGCCTGACTTCGCGTCGGTCACCTACGGCGCGGGGGGAAGCACGCGCCAGCGCACCGCGCAGGTGAGCGGCCTGCTCCGCTCGGAATTCGGGTTCACCGTGATGCCGCACCTGACGTGCGTTGGCCATTCGCGGGCGGAACTGGAGGCGATCGCCGACAACATCCACGCCAACGGATTCCGGAACATCATGACCCTGCGGGGCGATCCCCCGAAGGGCTCCGACGAGTTCGTGGCCACGCCCGACGGGCTGCGCAACGCCAACGAGCTTGTCGCCCTGTTGAAGTCCAGGCACCCGGATTTCTGCCTCGGCGTCGGCGGCTATCCGGAGAAGCACCCGGAGGCCGCGAGCGAGTCGGAGGACCTGGCGAACCTGCGGCGCAAGGTCGACGCCGGCGCGGACTTCGTCACGACCCAGCTCTTCTTCGACAACGCGGCTTATTTCCGGTTTGTGGACCGCTGCCGCGCCGCCGGGATCAGGGTGCCGATCGTGCCGGGCATCATGCCTGTCCTGTCGCTGAAGCAAATCCAACGCTTCACGTCCATGTGCGGAACCTCCCTGCCGCAGGCGCTGGTCCGTCGCCTTGAGGCGGCGGGCAGCGCCCCGGAAATCGTGGAAACCATCGGGATCGACTGGGCCCTGGGGCAGATCAGGGACCTGCTGGCGCGGGGGGTCCCGGGCTATCACCTCTACATCCTCAACCGCTCAAAGAGCGCCCTGGTCCTCGCGGCGGGCCTGGCGGCCTGATCAGCCGCCGGCGAAGACCGGCCGGAACCCGGCCTCGGCGAGGATCCGCGCCACCGCCTCGCGCTTGTCCCCCTGGATCTCGATCCGGCCGTCCTTGACGGTGCCTCCCGACCCGCAGGCCGACTTCATCTTCCTCATCAGCTGCTCCTTCTCGTGCAGGCCGATACCCGTGAAGCCGTCGACCACGGTCACCGTCTTGCCCCCCCGGCCGCCGGTCTCGCGCCGGATGTCCACCCGGCCGCGGCTGCGCTCCGGCTCGGTCTCCGCCCGCGCAGCCGGCCCGGGACCCGCAGGCAGGCCGCTCGAGCTCAGGCCTCCAAAGGGGTTCTGTCCCAGGCCCCCGTTGCCGTCCGTTGGCAAGCGTCCCGGCACGGGTCAGGGCTTGCCGCAGGTGCCCGCCGGGACGGCCCTGTCGCCTCCCAGGAGGGCCAGGGCTTTTGCATAGCTCCGGCGATCAAGGAAATGCGCTAGCCGGGGGTCCAGGCTGGCCCGGTTTTCGGCGACCAGGGCCTCGATTTCGGCCATGCGGGCCGCAACCGCCGAATCATCAGCGCCCTTGATGGCATCCATGAGCGCTATAAGCGATTCTTTGATCTTATTGGCCAACATCTTGAAGTATTCAGCCTAATGCAGCCGCCGCGCTTGTGAAGCGCGATTGCAACCCGCCCCCCGGCGTCCGGGCGGGGCTTGAGTTCAGGGTGGGGCCATGCAAAGTATCCACAAAACCCTTTCTAGACGCCGGAGCGTCCTGCTCCTGCATTCTCTAAATGAATTTAACGACTCTCCCAACGCGTGCAAACGCGGACGTAATCGAGGCGGCCTACAAGCTCTGGCTGGACAACCCGGACAGCGTGGACCCGACCTGGCGCGCCTTCTTCCAGGGATTCACGCTTGGGAGCAACGGGGGCCCGGTCGGCGACGTCGTCGATTCGCATTCCCAGCACGCGCCCATCATCGACAGCCTCAAGCAGTCGCATGTCCACTACCTGATAGGCGCCTACCGGGCGATCGGGCACCTGCAGGCCCACCTGGACCCGCTGAGCGGCCCGCCGCCGGCCATCCCGAAGCTGGACCTCTCCCAGTTCCAGCTCGGCGAGCCGGACCTCGACACATCCTTCGACGTGGGAACCTACCTCGGCGGCGGCCAGATGAAGCTCAGGGACGTCATCTCGTCGCTCCAGAAGACGTACTGCGGCCACGTCGGCGTCGAGTACGCCCACATCCAGGACCAGGACTGCCGGCTCTGGCTCCAGGAGCGCATCGAGTCGACGAGGATGCAGCCCTCCTTCACTAAGGCGCAGAAGGTCCGCATCCTGCGGCGCGTCCACAAGGCCGAGCTCTTCGAGAAATTCCTCCACACCAAGTACGTCGGCCAGAAGCGCTTCTCCCTTGAGGGCGGCGAGACGATCATCGCGGCGCTCGACGCCGTGATCGACCACTGCCCGGACACGGGCGTCGAGGAGATCGTCATGGGCATGGCGCACCGCGGGCGCCTGAACGTGCTGTGCAGCGTGATGCGCAAGTCCTTCGACCAGCTCTTCGAGCAGTTCTCGGAGAACTACATCCCGGACGCCGTCGGCGGCGACGGCGACGTGAAGTACCACCTCGGATACGAGTCGACGCTGACGACGACGTCGGGGAAGAAGGTGGACGTCCGCCTGGCCGCAAACCCGTCGCACCTCGAGATCGTGAACCCCGTCGTCGAGGGCAAGACGCGCGCCCGCCAGCGCATCCGCGGCGACACCGAGGACCGCCGCCGGGTCCTCGCGCTCCTCATCCACGGGGACGCGGCGCTGGCCGGCCAGGGCATCGTGGCCGAGACGCTCAACTTCTCCCAGCTCCCGGGCTACCGGACGGGCGGCACCGTGCACTTCGTCATCAACAACCAGATCGGTTTCACGACGGACCCGGGGGACGCGCGCTCGACGCGCTACTGCACGGACGTCGCCAAGATGATCGAGGCGCCCATCTTCCACGTGAACGGCGACGACCCCGAGGCCGTATGCATGGCCTCGCAGCTGGCGCTCGACTTCCGCGTCAGGTGGAAGCGCGACGTCTTCGTCGACATGTACTGCTTCCGCCGGCACGGGCACAACGAGACCGACGAGCCCTCGTTCACGCAGCCGATGCTCTACCGGACAATCGGGGCGCACCCGCTTGTCTCCGCCATCTACACGGAAAGCCTGGTCGCCGAGGGCTCCATCAGCGCGGGCCAGGGCGACTCCATAAGGGCGGAGTACTCGGCATCGCTTGAGGAGAACCTCGCGAAGGCGAAGGACCGCGAGGCAGCGAAGGCGGCCAAGCGCGCGAAGCCGGCGGACCCGTTCCGGGGCTCGAACGCCCAGTTCCAGCCGGAGTACCACCACACTCCGGTGCCGACGAGCGTCCCCGACGAGGAGATATCCCGCGTCATCAGGGGGCTCACCACCCTGCCGGAGACCTTCCGCGTCAACCCCAAGATCCGCAGGCTGCTCGACGCCCGGGCCCTGGCCTACAAGGAGGGCGGCCCCGTGGACTGGGGCCTCGGCGAGGCCCTGGCCTTCGGCACTCTCCTCGTCGAGGGGACGCCGGTGCGCCTCAGCGGGCAGGACTGCGAGCGGGGCACCTTCAGCCACCGGCACGCCGTGCTCGCCGACACGGAGAGCGGGGAGAAGTACACGCCCCTGAAGAACCTGGACCCCAAGCAGGCGCGCTTCTGCGTCTACAACTCACTCCTCTCCGAGGCGGCGGTCCTCGGCTTCGACTACGGCTACTCGCTCGACTATCCCGAGATGCTCTGCCTTTGGGAGGCCCAGTTCGGCGATTTCGCCAACGGGGCGCAGGTGGTCATCGACCAGTTCATCGTGAGCGGGGAGTCGAAGTGGCAGAGGACCTGCGGCATCGTGCTCCTGCTCCCCCACGGCTACGAGGGCCAGGGCCCCGAGCACTCGTCGGCTAGGCTCGAGCGCTTCCTGCAGGCCGCGGCCGAGGAGGACATCCAGGTGGCCAACGCGACGACGCCGGCGCAGTTCTTCCACCTCCTCAGGCGCCAGGTGAAGCGCGATTTCCGCAAGCCCCTCATCGTCATGTCGCCCAAGTCGCTCCTGCGCCACCCGGCGGCGGTGTCCAGGATCCCGGACTTCACGTCGGGCGGCTTCCAGGAGATCCTGGAGGAGGCGCCCGGCGCGCAGGCGCCCGCGAGGCTCATCCTCTGCAGCGGGAAGGTCTACTACGACCTCGCCGACCACAGGGAGAAGAAGGGCATCAAGGATGCGGCCATTGTCCGGGTGGAGCAGCTCTACCCCCTCCACACCGCGCGCCTCCGGGAGATCGCCTCCAAGCATGCCGGCTCCAGGCTCGTCTGGTGCCAGGAGGAGTCCCAGAACATGGGCGCATGGTCGTGGATCAGCCCCCAGCTCGCCGAAATCTTCGGCCGGCCGCCGCTCTACGCGGGCCGCGACGCCTCCGCCTCCCCTGCCGTCGGCTCCCTTGCCTTGCACAAGCGCGAGCTCTCGGTCCTCCTCGACGAAGCCTTTTCCCGCTAATCCATGCCCGTTGAAGTAAAAATCCCGCCCATGGGCGAGTCCATCAGCTCCGGCGTGCTCGCCAAGTGGCACGTCAAGAACGGGGACGCCGTCAGGCGCGACCAGCCGCTGTTCGAGCTGGAGACCGACAAGATCACCTCCGAGGGGACCGCGGAGGCGGCCGGCACGATCACGATCAAGGTCGCCGCGGGCGCCGAGGTGAAGATCGGCCAGGTGGTCGCGACCATAGAGCCCGGAGCCGGCGCCCAGGCGGCCCCGGCCGAAAAGGCGGCCGCCGCGCCCGCGGCGGCGCAGCCCGCCAAGGCAAAGACGGCCCAGCCCTTCCCGACCCAGTCGCCCGCGGTGCGGCGGATAGCCGAGGAGACCGGCGTCAACCCGTCCGACGTGGCCGGGACCGGAAAGGGCGGCAGGGTAACGAAGGGCGACATGCTGGGCGCGGCCGAGAGGCCCGCCCCGGCGCCCCAGCCCGCCGCGCCAGCGGCCAGCGCCCCGGCAGGCGAGAGGCAGACACGCCGGAAGCTGACCCCGCTCCGCCAGAAGATAGCCGAGCGCCTCGTCTCCGCCCAGCACTCCGCCGCCCTGCTCACGACCTTCAACGAGGTCGACATGTCGGGCGTCATGGCGCTGCGGGCCAAGTACCAGGAGGACTTCGTCAAGAAGAACGGCCTCAAGCTCGGCTTCATGTCGTTCTTCGTGAAGGCGGTGGTCCACGCCCTGAAGGAGGTCCCCTCCATCAACACGCTGGTGGACGGCGACACGCTCATCCAGAACCACTACTACGACATCGGCGTGGCCGTCTCCACGGAGAAGGGCCTCATGGTCCCCGTCATACGCGGATGCGACACGCTGGGCCTCGCGGCCATCGAGCGCTCGATCGGCGAGGCGGCGTCCAAGGCCCGCGAGGGGCGGATCACGCTCGCCGACCTGGAGGGGGGCGTCTTCACCATCACGAACGGGGGCACCTTCGGGTCGCTCCTCTCGACGCCCATCATCAACCCGCCCCAGAGCGGGATCCTCGGCATGCACGCCATCAACGAGCGGCCGGTCGCCATCGGCGGCCAGGTCGTCATCCGGCCCATGATGTACGTGGCCCTCACCTACGACCACCGCCTCGTGGACGGCCGCGAGGCCGTGACCTTCCTGGTCAAGGTTAAGCAGGCGATAGAAGACCCCGCGCGGATCCTCCTGGGGCTCTGATCCCGTTCCCATGGACCCGTATGACGTCGCAGTGATCGGCGCCGGCCCCGGCGGCTACGTGTGCGCCTTCAGGGCCGCCCAGCTGGGGCTCAGGGTGGCGCTCGTCGACCGCAGGACCACCCTCGGGGGGACGTGCCTCAATGTCGGCTGCATCCCGAGCAAGGCCCTGCTCCACTCCACCGAGCAGCTTGTCTTCGCGCGGGACCACGCGGCGGACCACGGCATAAGGACGGGCGCCGTGAGCGCGGACATCGCCGTCCTCATGAAGAGGAAGGAGGCCGTCGTCTCCAAGCTCGTGGGGGGCGTGGCCCTCCTCGCCAAGGGCAGGAAGGTCGACGTCATCCACGGCGAGGCCTCGTTCACCTCTGGCAGGGAACTGTCCGTCAAGGGCCCGTCGGGGGCGACAAGGGTGGCCGCGCGGAACTTCGTCATCGCGACGGGCTCGGCGCCCGTGGAGCTGCCCTTCATGAAGTTTGACGGGACGAGCGTCGCCTCGAGCGACGACGCGATCGCCTTCGACAAGGCGCCGGGGTCCCTGATCGTGATCGGCGGGGGAGCGATCGGCCTCGAGCTCGGCTCGGTGTGGGCCAGGCTGGGCAGCCAGGTGACGGTCATCGAATTCCTCCCGCGCATCGCGCCCGGCTTCGACGACGACCTCGTGCGGGCCTTCTCGCGCCTCCTGCAGAAGCAGGGCCTGCGCATCGAGACCGGCGCCAGGGTGACCGGTTACTCGCAGGCCGGCGGCAAGGCCACCGTCACGGCCGAGCGGGACGGCAAGCCCCTCGAGTTCCAGGCGGACAAGGTGCTCGTCGCCGTGGGCCGCAGGCCCTACACCGACGGCCTGGGCCTCGACAAGGCGGGCGTCTCCCTGGATGAGCGCAGGCGGGTCAGGGTGGACGAGAGGCTGCGCACGGGCGCGCCCGGCATCTGGGCCATAGGCGACGTGATCGCGGGGCCGATGCTCGCCCACAAGGCCGAGGAGGACGGCGTGGCCGTCGCCGAGTGGATCGCGGGCAAGGCCGGCCACGTGGACTGGAACCTCGTCCCCGCCGTCGTCTACACGGACCCCGAGGCGGCCTGCGTCGGCGCCGGCGAGGACGCGGCGCGCGCCCAGGGGATCGCCGTCAGCGTCGGCCGGTTCAACTTCGCAGCCAACGGGCGCGCCATCGCGAACGACGGGACTGACGGGTTCGTCAAGATCGTCGCCGACGCCAAGACCGACCGCATCCTGGGGGCCCAGGTCCTCGGGCGCGGCGCCGGGGAGCTGATTTCCGAGGTGGTCACCCACATGGAGTACGGCGGCAGCGCCGAGGACCTGGGGCGCACGATCCATGCGCATCCGACGCTCAGCGAGGCGGTAAAGGAGGCCGGCCTGGCGGTATCCAAGGCGGCAATCCATGCGATTTGACACCGGCGCGGCTTAAGGAAAATCTCGTCGAACCAATCCTGGGCCACGGCCCGGGCAGGCACCCATGCCCGCCATAAACGCATCCGGCCGCCTGGCCGCGCAGGCGCCTACCGCGCCCGCGCCGGCCCGTGCCCCCACGGCATGACGCCCGCCGAGCGCGAGGAGGCCCTGGAGAGGCGCGAGGCGAACGCGGCGATCCTCACCGCGAAGCTGGAGAAGGACCGCCTTGCGCTTGAGGCCGAGATATCGGCCGCAGCCGGCGCGTCGAAGGCGGCATCGGCGATCAACAGGGCGTTCCAGGCGGATGCCACGAAGAAGCTGAAGGACACCGAGGCCGAGTGCGGCCAATGGGAGGCAAAGGTGGCGCGCATGAAGGCCGAGGTCGCCAAGATGGAACCCATGCTGGTTCGCCCCCCGGAAAGCCCCGCGGACAGGGCTGCCGCCGAGGCCGCGCTCGCCAAGCTCGCTGCCGAGCGGGCCATCTTCGAGGCGGAGAGGGAGATCCACGAGCGGGAGGCCGCGGAGGCGAAGGCCAAGATGAAGGCCGAGGCCCAGGCGCTTGCGGACCTCCGGTCGAAGCTCATCACGGTGCGCGCGGAACTGGAGGGGGGCGTCAAGCTGCGGGAGGCCGAGGTGCGCCGCAAGGAGGCCTCCCTCGAGACGGACAAGGCCAGGCTGCACGAGAAGGCGGAGTCGCTCGTCCGCGCCGAGACGATCCAGGCCGAGCAGCGGTCAAAGCTGGAGGCGCAGGTCGCCTCGCTTGCCGCCAAGGAAGTCATGTTCGAGGAGAGAAATCGCCAGCTGCAAGAGCGGCTCAAGAATCTTGCGAAGGCATGAGGCGACGATGACCCGCTGCTGATCGTCGAGACAGCCCATGTCCGATAAGACCCAGGTATACATAGAGCTGAACCAGTATTCGATCCACGCCCTCAGGGCGGCGGGGACGAATATCGAGGCCGCAGGCGAGTGCGCGCTCGAGAACAAGGCCCCCCTGGAGGCCCTCCTCGACGGGCTCTGGCCGGCGAGGAAGATAGAGGGGCTGCCGGCCACGGCGACCGTGTGGCCGGCCACGATTTCCTGGTACGTGTCGTCGGACACGGAGGCGATGCTCGACCGCTCGGACGACGCGATCCAGGCGGTCCTGTTCGGCCGCGCGAAGGATCCGGACATGCCCCTCGCCTATGCCGCCTGCAGCGCGACGGACGGCGGGAAGATCACGGCCGACGGCATGGACAAGTGGGTGGCCGTCTACGCCCCGCTGGCCGCACTCGAGAGGGGCTCGACGAGCCTCCTGGAGCTCAAGGTCGACCCCGTCGACGTCACCTCGTCGGGGCTCGTCGCGGCGGGCGCCGTGTCGAGGCTCCTCAGGAAGGAGGGCGCCGGCAGGGCCGTCGTGCTCTGGGACCTCGGCGAGGAGCGCTCCAGCATCGTCCTTGTCACCGGGTCCGGGGTCGAGGCGGCGGCGCCCTGCACGGTGGGGATGAACTCGATCATCGAGGCGGTGCAGGCCGCCCTGAAGCTGAAGTTCAGGGGGGCGGGCTCGCGCCTCTTCTACAACGAGACCTATGACTTCACGGACGCCGGCCCCAGGATCGCGGGCAACCTCGGCCTGGCCGTCAAGGAGGCCCTGGCCCAGCTCCCGCCCACGGAAAGCACCCCGTTCCTCGCCTGCCTGAGCCTCACGGGGAAGCAGGAGTGGTTCGTGCGCAACATGGCGACGGCGACCGGCCTCGAGGCATGGACGCCCGACCCCGCGGAGATGGCCGCCTCCCTCGGCCTCAGCCTTCCCGCCGACGAGGCAGCGATATCGTTCGCGTCGGCCGGGGTGCTGGCGCTCGCGGCCGCCAAGGCGGCCGGCGACGAGGCGTGGAACCCTGCGTGGTCCGAGGCCGAGCCGGCCGCGCAGGCGGAGCCGGCCCCCGCGCCCGAGCCTGAACCCGAACCGGAGCCTGAGCCGGAACCGGAGCCGGAGCCCGAACCCGAGCCTGAGCCGCCCAAGCCCGCGCCCCGCGCCCGGCCCACGCTGTCCACCGGGGACGCGGGCGCCCCAAGACGTTCCGGTCCGCCCGTTCCCGTGCCCGGGAAGATGCAGGTGACGATGCGGCCCATCGCCGCGCCGCCGTCCCCGGCGCCCGCAGGCGGCAGCCGCGCCCCCATGGCGCCCCCCGCCCCGCCGGGCGGGAAGCCTCCCGTGCCGGCAATGACCTTCAGGGCGCCCTCGGCGGCTCCCTTCGAGGTGCCGCCTCCCCCCTTTGCCGCGCCGGCCAAGGCCCCGGAGGAACCCTCCTTCCCGGCGCCATCAGCCGCACCCGCGGCGAAAGCCCCGCCCGTTGTCTCCTTCCCGCCCATTCCCGGCGCGGCCCCGGCCGCTGCGGCAAATCCCGGCTTCCCCGAGCCCGGGGCCCCGGCCCCGGCCGCACCTGCCCAGCCGCCCGCCGCGGCTCCCGCGGCCCCCGGCGGGGGAGTCAGGACCGGCGTCCCGCCGGGCGCGTCCGCGCCCGCGAAGAGCCTCACGGCGCTCCCCTTTGACACCAGCAAGCTGAAGGGGGGCCCGGGGCCCAAGGGCGCCGTGGCGCCGCCCCCGGAGCCCAGGAGCCGGGCGCCCTTCTACGTGGGAATCGCGGTCGCGGCCGCCGTGGCGGCCTTCGCCATCGCCTACGTGCTCGAGCAGCGGGCGGCGAAGACCCGCGCAGAGGAGAAGGCTGTGAAGGAGGAGATCGCCCACAAGGCCGCCGAGGACGAGCGGATCAGCCTCGAGAAGGCGGAAAAGGAAAAGGAGGCGAGGGAGCTCCAGGCCGCAAAGCAGAAGGCGATCGAGGACGCGCGGCTGCAGACGGAGGCCGAGGCGCGTGACAGGGCCGCCGCAGCCGAGGCTGCGCGGCTGGCGAAGCTGCCGGGCGGCATCGTCCTGGCCGTGCACCCCGCCGGGGCCGTGGTCTCGGTGGACGGCGCGTCCCCGAGTCCGGCGCCCCTGCGGGTGGACGGGATCGAGCCCGGGGCGCACGTGCTCCGGGTGACGCTCGCCGGATACGACCCCGTCGAGAAGGCGGTGGACGTGAAGGGGTCGGCCACCACCGACGCGGGGACGATCACCCTGCTGAAAACCTATGGCTCGCTCTCGCTCACCAGCACGCCGGACGACCTCGCCTTTGAGCTGCGGCCCGCGTCGGAGCCCGCCGGCGCGCCGCTGAGGACGGGGCGGACACCGGCCTCGCTTGCCGACATCCCTCACGGGGACTACCTGGTCACCTACCTGCGTCCGGACTGCCATGACCACGTCGAGAAGGTGACCGTGAACCGGGGCGAGGCCGCCGCCGCCGACACGAAGTACCAGGACGGCTCGCTGGAGCTGGACAGCGACCCCTCGGGGGCGAACGTGGCCAAGGACGGGGAGTTCCTCGGCACGACGCCGCTCGCCCTCCACGACCTGACGCCCAGGAAGGCCAGGTTCGACCTCACGATGGCGGGGTACGACCCGGCGAACGTCACGTGCGACATCCCGGAGGGCCAGACCCTCAAGTTCACGGCGCAGCTCCTGCGCAAGGACCGGGTCTTCAACATCGGGGAGGCGAAGACGCCGCCCGCCGCCTATGAGGCGCCGCGGCCCGTCCTCTCGGCGGAGCAGCGCAGGGAGGGCGGCGAAGTCGTCATCTCGCTCGTCGTCACGGAGGAAGGGCTGGCCCAGGACGTCGATGTGAAGTCCGCGACCGACGACGACATTGGGCGCCGCTGCAAGTCCGCCGTCGAGGGATGGAAATTCCGGCCGGCCAGGGCGGCGGACGGCCGCCCCGTCGACTCGAGGATGGAGATCCCCTTCCGGTTCGCGCCGGCCCCCTGATGCGGGGCGAACGGCCCGCCGCTGGCAGGAATCCTGCTGACCCCGGGGCGATGGCCTAACCCACAACGACGTGTCGCTCCTCAGCAAGTCCTACGATACCGGCGACTTCTTCGACGAGATGTATGCAGCGGGCGGCGGCGTCCGCGGCCACTACCGCAGCCTTGTCGAGCGGCTGGGGACGCTCCCCCCGCAAGAGTTCGAGCGCCGCCGGGCCGCGGTCGACCTGGCGTTCCTGAGGCGCGGGGTCACCTTCACGGTCTACAACGACTCCGAGGGCACCGAGCGCATCTTCCCCTTCGACCTGATACCGAGGATCATCCCCCCCGACGAGTGGGAGCGCATAGAGGCTGGCCTCATCCAGCGCATCACCGCCCTCAACCTGTTCCTCCACGACCTCTACCACGGCCAGAAGATCGTCAAGGACGGGGTCGTCCCGGCCGCGCATGTCTTCAGCGCCAAGCACTTCAGGCGCGAGTTCATGAACTTCTCGGTGCCCCACGACATCTACGTCCATGTCTGCGGCACGGACCTCATTCGCGACCGGGATGGGACGTACCTCGTACTTGAGGACAACCTGCGGTGCCCCTCGGGCGTGTCGTACATGATCGAGAACCGCTCCGCTATGAGGCGCGCCTTCCCCAACCTGTTCCAGAGCTATGGGGTCCGGCCCGTGGAGGGATACCCGGAGATGCTCCTGCGCTCGCTCCTGCACATAGCCCCCGCGACGAGCGACAAGCCGAGCGTCGTCCTGCTAACCCCGGGCATCTACAACAGCGCCTACTTCGAGCACTGCTTCCTCGCCCGGCAGATGGGGATCCCGATCGTCGAGGGCCGCGACCTGCTCGTGAAGGACACGCGGGTCTACATACGGACGACCGCCGGCCTGCTCCCTGTGGACGTCATCTACCGCAGGATCGACGACGACTTCCTCGACCCAGCGGTCTTCAGGCCGGACTCGATGCTCGGGGTGACGGGCCTGGTCGCGGCCTACAGGGCCGGGAACGTCGCACTCGCCAACTCGATCGGGACGGGCGTTGCGGACGACAAGGTCATCTACGCCCACATCCCCAAGGTGATAAGGTACTACCTCGACCAGGACCCCATCATCCCGAACGTGCCCACCTACCTCGCGTCCGACCCGTCGGACCGCAAGTACATCCTCGAGAACATTGCGAAGCTCGTGGTCAAGTCGGCGAACGAGGCCGGCGGCTACGGCATGCTGATCGGGCCGGCGTCCACGAGCGCGGAGGTCGCCGACTTCCGAGCGAGGGTGGCCGCCAACCCGCGCAATTTCATCGCCCAGGACCCGGTCATGCTTTCGCGCTCGCCGACGTGGTGCGACAACGCTCTGGAGGGGCGGCACATCGACCTGCGGCCGTACGTCCTTTGCGGTGAAAAGACCGTCGTCACCCCCGGGGGGCTGACGCGGGTCGCCCTGCGCAAGGGCTCGCTCGTCGTCAACTCGTCCCAGGGCGGCGGGTCCAAGGACACCTGGGTCCTCGACAAGTCCCCGGCCTAGGATGCCCGCCGCGAAGATACCCCAGAGCCGGGTTCAGGCGAACGTGATGCTGTCCCGCGTGGCGCACTCGCTGTACTGGATGAGCCGGTACATCGAGCGCGCCGAGAACATCGCGAGGCTCCTCGAGGTGAACCTGCAGTTCATCCTGGACTTCCGTGGGTACGACGACGCGCACCTGCGCGAGCACTGGGGCTCCATACTGGCCAGCTCCGGGGACAAGGACACATTCGACAGGCACTACGGGGAGGCGGACAGCCGGTCCGTCACGGAGTTCTTCGCCTTTGACCTGCGCAACCCGAACTCGATCCTGTCCTGCGTCTTCGCCGCCAGGGAGAACGCCCGCATGATCCGCGACCAGATCTCCGCCGAGATGTGGGAGACGATCAACGAGCTCTACCTCTTCCTCAGGTCCCGGAGCACCACGGACGTCTGGGCGGCCGGCCACTACGAGTTCTTCCAGGACATCAAGCGCAACTCGCACCTCTTCCAGGGCCTCACGGACGCCACCTACTCCAGGAGCGAGGGCTGGGAATTCATCCAGTTCGGAAAGTTCATAGAGCGCGCAAACAAGACGGCGCGGATCCTCGACGTGAAGTACCACATCCTCCTGCCGAACGCGGGCGACGTCGGGGGGGCGTTGGACACGGCCCAGTGGCAGGCGGTCCTCAAGTCGGCCAGCGCCCTGGAGGCCTATCGGCGGTTCTACGTGCGCGAGATACTGCCGTGGAAGGTGGCCGAGTTCCTTATCTTTTCCGACTCGTTCCCACGCTCGGTCCACTATTGCATCGGCCAGGTCGACGAGTTCCTGAGAAGGATCCTCGGCGAGTCCGGGGCGAGGCCCAAGTCGGAGGGGGCGCGAATATCGCGGCGCCTCCTCGCCGACCTCCAGTCGCTCGCGATCGACGAGGTGCTGAAGGACGGCCTGCACGAGTTCCTCGTGGAAATAGGAACTTGCCTCGAGAAGATCAGCGACGAGGTTGTTCAGACGACGATGTCCTACCTGGCCGAATCCACCCAGGAGGAGCAGCAGCTCCAGCAGCAGTAAGGCCGCGGCCTCGCGAGCGACAGGGCCCCGATGCTCATCAGCCTATACCACAGGACCACCTTCTCCTACGCCGGCAAGGCGCACGACAGCTTCAACGAGGTCCGGCTGAAGCCGGTCGACGACCCGAACCAGGCGCGGCGCAGCTTCGATCTCAGGGTCGACCCGGCCGCGACAGTGCGGGAGTACCTCGACTTCTACGGGAACACCGTCAGCTACTTCGACGTCACCGCCGAGCACGACAGGCTCGTCATCGAGGCTACCTCGGAGGTCGAGACGACCCCGAATACGTCGCGGCCCGCGATCCCCCCGGCCATGCTCTCGGAGGGGGAGGGCGACGAGATGCGGGCGGAGTTCCTCGCCGCCTCGCCGTTTGTGCCGCTCGACCCGTCGCTTTGGAAGGAGGCCCAGGACGCGCTGGCCGGCGGCCGCTTGGACGTCTGGTCCGACGTGCGCAGGATCTGCGGGCACGCCTACAGGGTCCTCGAGTACAAGCCGCGCTCGACGGCGGTTAACACGAAGGCGGACGAGGCGCTGAGTATCCGGGCCGGCGTTTGCCAGGACTTCGCCCACGTCGCGCTGGGGATGTGCAGGACCTCCGGCATCGCGTGCCGCTACGTCAGCGGGTACTTCATCAACGTCGAGCGCAGGCCCGGCGAAACGGAGGCCTCCCATGCCTGGATCGAGGCCCACGTCCCCGGGTTCGGCTGGGCGCCATTCGACCCGACGCACGACAGGGCGGCAGACGACAGGTACGTCAAGGTGGCGTCCGGCCGCGACTACGCCGACATCCGGCCGGTCAACGGCACGTATCGGGGCGGCAAGACCCGCTCCCTCAGCGTGGAGGTCAGGCTGAGGGAGTCCCAGGCTGCGGGAAGCCCGGGCTAAGGCTTTTCCTGGTCGATCGCGACCACGTGGCCAGTCGAGTCGAACTCGACCCGGAAGCGGTCGTGGACCCTCGCCGGGTAACCGTCATAATAGGGCACGCCGCCGTAGAAGTAGGGCCCGCCCCATCCCCTCCAGTGGTGGTAGTAGCCGCCGTAGATGATCACGCCGTCGTAGTCCTCGTAGGTGACGTAGTGCCAGATCTGGCGCTCGCCCTGCGGGGTAGTCCGCTCGACGACGCGCGTCGGGTCGCCGAGCGCCAGCTTCACGGCGTCCATGTCGAACCCGATCCCGACCTGGCCCTTCTTCACGAGGGCCTGCTGGTCGGGATTGAGCCGCGCGAAGATCTCGGGGCTGCGGTCGATCCGCGACTGCGGCGTGTCGCAACCGGCCAGGAGCGCCGCAAGGAGAACCGTGCCGGCGCAAGCGAAGAAACTTGAGGATTTCATTGGAGTTGTCGTTTTCTGGGTTTCCCTGGGGAAGGCACGCCCCCGCCCCGTCCAACCAGCATAGACGCCAAAGCATGACACGAGTTTCAAAGCATACGCCCAGGTCCCTGATACTGTGGGACATAGATGGAACATTGCTGCAGTCGGGAGGCGCCGGCATGAGGGCGCTCGAGGTCGCGCTGACCCATGTCTTCGGGGTCTCGGGGTCGTTTGCGGGCATCGAATTCGCGGGCCGGACCGACCCGTGGATCATACGGCAGATCCTCGCCCGGTTCGGCATCGAGGCCACCCCCGCGAACATGTCCCGGTACGTGGACGGCTACATTGCGGCGCTCCCGGCCGTGCTCGCGGCGACCCAGGGACGGGTTCTCCCGGGCGCCCGCGAGCTGGTCGCCGAGGCGTCGGGCCATTCGGGCGTCGCCCAGGGGCTTCTGACCGGCAACCTGCGCCGCGGGGCCCAGGCCAAGCTCGGCTTCCACGGCCTCTGGGAGTTCTTCCCCATCGGGGCGTTCGCCGACGACAGCGAGATCCGCAACGAGCTGGGACCCCACGCCCTGAGGCGTGCGAGGGAGCACTGGGGTCTCGAGTTCGGCCTGGGCCAGGTGTGGGTCGTCGGGGACACGCCCCACGACATCGCCTGCGCCAGGGCCATCGGGGCGCGCTGCCTCGCGGTTGCGACCGGCTCCTCGAAGGCGGCGGAGCTCGAGGCCTTCAGCCCCGACCTGGTCCTCGAGGACCTGGCCGACACCGCGGCGTTCTGGCGGGCCATCGGCGGCTGAAGGCCCGTATTTGTTTGCCGAGCGGCGCGTCCGCGGAAGTATCGCCCTTCGGGCCCGAACGCGGGCTCACAGGCATGCAAAAGACATTCTCGATCGCCATAGGCTCGGACCACGCGGGCTTCAGGTACAAGGAGGCCCTGAAGGCCGTCCTCCTCGAGGACGGCCACACCGTCCGCGACATGGGCACCGACTCCGAGGCGCCCTGCGACTTCCCGGATTTCATCCGGCCGGTCGCCGAGGCCGTCGCCAGGGGCCAGTTCGAGCGCGGCATCGTCCTCGGGGGGTCGGGCAACGGGGAGGCGATCGTCGCCAACCGCGTGAGGGGCGTCCGGTGCGGCGTCTGCTGGACGGAGCAGGTCGCCATCTGGAACCGCTCGCACAACGACGCCAACTGCATCTCGATCGGCCAGCGCACGATCACGCAGGACGAGGCCGTGAGGATCGTCCGCACCTGGCTGGCGACGGAATTCGAGGGCGGGCGGCACATCGCGCGCATCCGCAAGATTGATGGCGCCTGAGAGGCTCCCCGGGCCTGCAGACCGCGGGCTTGCCCCTCTTGCGGCCCGAGGCCACCGTTTCCCCCTGGCCATGGCATATCCCCAAGTCCCCGCCGTCCTTGCGTCGCGCGACCTGCGGCGGGGCGAGCTCGAATCCCCGCCGGCCGAGACGCTCCTGAGGATCTACGCCTGGATGCGCCTCGCCCGGACGACGGACAACCGGATCCTCGAGCTCTTCCGCCAGGGGCTCATCCGCGGGACGGTGACGGGCGGCCAGGGCAACGAGTGGATGATCGTCCCCCTGGCGCTCCTCGCCGACAAGTCGGTCGACGTCACCTCGCTCACCCACAGGGACCTGGGCGCCCACCTGATCTGGAGCGGGCACCTCTGCGAGCACCTGAACCAGTACTTCGCGAACGCCGACAGCCCGACGAAGGCCCGCGAGGGCAACATCCACCACGGCGACCCGTCCAACCGCTCGATCCCGATGATCAGCCACCTCGGCGCCATGCTGGGGACGGTCCTCGGCTCCGCCGACTCCCAGCGCCGGTTCGGCAGGAAGGCCGTCGGCCTCACCTTCTTCGGCGACGGGGCCTCCAGCACTGGGGACGTGCACGAGGCCATGAACCTCGCCTCGCTCCTTTCGCTCCCGATCATGTTCGTGATCGAGAACAACGGCTATGCCTACTCCACGCCCGCGGACGAGCAGTTCGCGCAGGGCACCGAGCTCTGGCGGCGCGCCGCCGGGTACGGCATGGACGGGACCCTCTTGAAGTGCGGCGACCCGGTGGAGACGGCCCGCATCCTCGAGGCCGTGATCTCGAAGGTGCGCGCGACATCCCGGCCGATGCTCGTCGAGGCGAGGACCCTCCGGCTGCGGGGCCATGCCGCCTACGACACCTGCGACTACCTGAGGCCGGGGGAGGCAGACGCCTTCGAGGCGCGCGATCCCCTGCCAAGGTTCGTGGAGAGCCTGCGTGCGAAGCTGGGCAACGCGGCCGTCGACGCCGTCGACGCCGAGATTGCGGACTTCGTGGAGGCGTGCGTGCGGACGTGCCTCGCGGTCGACCGCCCGAGCCCCGCGGGCCTGGAATCGGGGCTGTTCGCCGCCGATCCCGGGCCTTTTGCCTGGAAGCCCGAGCCCGCGCAGCCGGCCAGCCTCACGATGGCCCAGGCCATCAACCTCGCCCTCGGCAAGGTCCTCGCCGAGCGGCCGGAGTCGATCCTCCTCGGCCAGGACATCGCGACCTACGGCGGCGCGTTCAAGGTCACGGAGAACCTGTACAGGGAGCACGGCCGGTCCCGCGTGCTCAACACCCCCCTCGCGGAGAGCGCCTGCACCGGCTATGCGATCGGCCTGGCCCTCGGCGGCCACCGCCCGATCGAGGAGTTCCAGTTCGCAGACTTCGCCACCGAGGCCGTGACCCAGATCACCCTCAACGCGGCGACGATGCACTTCCGCTCGGGGGCCGCCTGCCCGCTTGTCCTACGGATGCCGTGCGGGGGCGGGCTCACGTTCGGCTCGTTCCACTCCCAGGAGCTCGAGTCCTTCCTCCTGTCGATGCCGGGCCTGAAGGCCCTCTACCCGAGCAACCCCCAGGACGCCTTCAACGCCGTGCTCGCGGCCGCGGAGGAGAACAACCCTGTCATCCTTTTCGAGCACAAGGGCCTCTACCGGCGCGGGAAGCACCCCGTCGCCTGGGACCCGGGATACCGCGCGGTGTGGACGCCGAGGCGCGTCCGCGACGGGGACTACGCGACGCTCGTCACCTACGGGGAGTCCGTGCACCTGGCGGTGGAGGCCTGCGACTACCTGGCCTCCGAGTACGAGCGCCAGATCGAGGTCATCGACCTGCGCGCCCTCTCGCCCCTCGACCTCGGCGCGATCGCCGAGTCGACAGCGCGCACCGGCAGGCTGGTCGTCCTCCACGAGGGGCGCAGGACGCATGGCTTCGGGGCGGAGGTGGTGGCGCGGATCACCGAGGGCAGCGCCAGGCCGCTGAAGGCGCCCCCGCTGCGCGTCGCCTCGCTCGACCTGCCCGTCCCGTTCGCCCCGGAGCTCGAGGCGGCCTTCCGGCCGACGCGGGACCGCCTGATCCAGGCGATCGCCGCCTGGATGTCATGAAGAGGCGGCGCATAGCACTTTCGGAGTGGGGGCGCGTCAGGCTTTTCGCGATGGACGTCGACGGTGTCCTCACGGACGGCACCATCACCGTCTCGTCCGACGGGACCGAGTCGAAGCGCTTCGCGATCATAGACGGCCTTGGCCTCATCCTCGTCGGGGGCGCCGGCGTGCTGACCGCCTGGATCTCCGGCCGCGAGTCGAAGGCGACTCTCCACCGGGCCAAGGAGCTGCGGATCCCGACACTCATCCAGGGACGGCGGGACAAGCTGGAGGCCCTGACCGCGCTCGCGGGCGAACTGGGCGTCCCGCTCTCCGCCTGCGCCTACATGGGGGACGACTTCATCGACGCGCCGGCGATAGCGGCGGCCGGTATCGGGATCAGCGTGCCGACGGGGCTCCCCGCCGCGCTGGCCGCCGCGGACTACGTGACGAGCCGCCTGCCGGGCCAGGGGGCCGTGCGCGAGGTGTGCGACCTCATCCTCGGCGCAAGGGCAGTGGCCGGAAGGAGGAGAAGGTGAGGAAGGCGGCGGCCTGCTGCGCGGCGCTCGCCCTCCTGCCCGCGCTGCGCGCGCAGGACGCCTCCGCCGTCGCCCCCCCCGCGCACAACTGGACGCTTCCCCTCTTCACCAAGGAGGGCTACCGGCAGATGACCCTCACCGGCGACGAGGTTAAGCCCGTCGGCCAGGACCGCGTCGACATATCCGGAATGACCGTCACGGTCTTCTCGGGCAAGGCCGACGCCAGGGTGGACTCGGTCCTCCTCAGCCCCGCGGCGACCTTCCTCATCAACGAGAAGATCGCGCGCGGCGACGGGGCCGTGAGGCTCGTGCGCGACGACGTCGACGTCTCCGGCGAGGGGTGGGAGTACATCTATGACCAGAAAAAAGTTCTCATTTCCCGGCACACCCATGTAGTTTTCCACACCCCGCTGCCGGACCTCCTCAAATGAGACAGACCCTCCTCGTATCCGCGGCGCTGGCGCTGGCCGCGGCCGCGGCCCCCCTGCGCCTCGCGGGCGCCCCGCCGCCCCAGGACACGACGATCGACAGCGTGACGTCGGAGTCGCAGAGCACGGACACGGAGACGACCTTCGAATTCCACGACCACGTGGCCGTGGTGGGCAACGGCATGACGCTCCACTGCGACTACCTGAAGGTGATCGCGACGCGCACCGGCGAGAGGTCGGCGACCCTCGGGCAGTACAGCAGGTTCAAGTACCTGCTGGCGACGGGCCACGTGAGGATCGTCCAGGAGGACCGCGTGGCGACCTGCGGGCGCGCGGAGGTCTTCCCCGGCGAGGACCGGCTCGTCCTCACGGAGAACCCCGTCGTCAGCATCCCCAGCGAGGGCTACACGGCCTACGGTCCGCGCATGATCCTGTACCGCGGGCAGAGGCGCGCGGTCATCGAGGGGACGCCCGGCCAGCCCTCGCACATCTCGCTCCCGCCGATCAAGGACCTCGGCTTCACGCCCGACAAGGACAAGAAGCCGTCCAACTGACGATGGAGACCTCGTCGATCGCCACCCAGGGCCTCGTGAAGAACTACGGGGCCCGCGCCGTCGTGGACGGGGTCGACATCAGCATGAAGGGCGGTGAGGTCGTCGGCCTGCTCGGGCCGAACGGCGCAGGCAAGACGACGACGTTCTACATGATGGTCGGGCTGGTCCCGGCGACGAGCGGCAAGGTCCTGCTGAACGGCAGCGACATCACGCACCTGCGGATGCACCAGAGGGCCCGCCGCGGCATCGGCTACCTGCCCCAGGAGCCCTCGGTCTTCCGGAAGCTGTCGGTCGAGGAGAACATCCTCGCCATCCTGGAGGCGGCGAACGTCCCGCGCCGCGAGAGGAAGGGCCGCGTCAGCGAGCACCTGGAGGAGCTGGGCCTGGGGCCCCTCTCGAAGCAGAAGGCCTACACGCTGTCGGGCGGGGAGCGACGCAGGCTCGAGATCGCGCGGGCCCTCGTCACGCGGCCGCACTTCCTCCTCATGGACGAGCCCTTCGCCGCCATCGACCCCATCTCGGTCGCCGAGGTCCAGCGGATCATGCTCCAGCTGAAGAACAGGGGGATCGGCATCGTGGTCACCGACCACAACGTCCGGGAGACGCTGAGGATCGTCGACCGCGCCTACCTGATCCACAAGGGCAAGGTCCTCACCGAGGGCACCGGCGAATTTCTGATCAAGGACGAGAACGCGCGTAAGTTCTACCTTGGAGAAGACTTCAACCTCTGATCCGCGCGCACGCGGCCCGCGGGCGCCGCGGCGCATGGCCGCGGCCATCCTGGCACAGAGCAACGACTATTGGTGCACGACGGCCCTCTCGGACGCCCAGCAGAGGCCCCAGCGGCTGGCCGCCGCGAGGGACCGCCAGGCGGACTGCGAGGCGATCACCCGCGCGGAGCTGGAGGCGATCGCCAAGCGCTGGTTTGCACCCGAGCGCTGGTTCAGGTTCGTCAGCGTTCCCCGCGGCCCGGCCCTGCAGGTGCCCATGTTCGACCCGGACGTCCGGCTCGCGCCCCGGATGTAGGAGCCCCGGGGTCCGTTTTTCCGTGCGTTCCCCTCCCCTCCTGTGCTGAAATTGCCTCATGCAGAAGGCGATCCACGGCATCACGGTCGCTCATTTCTATGACACTTACCGTGAGAAGCTTAAGCTGGAGCTGGTCACGGGGGACGCGGGCCTGCACCGCCTGATCCGCGAGGGAAGCATAAACCGGCCGGCCCTCGCGCTGACCGGATTTTTCAAGTATTTTGCCAACAAGAGGATACAGGTCATCGGCGCGGCAGAGATGACCTACCTGAAGACGCGCAGCCAGCGCGACCAGGTCATGATCTTCACGGAGATGGCCAAGAGGAACGTGCCCTGCGTTGTCCTCACGAGGAACTACAACCCCACGCACCCCATGCTGGCCGTCGCGTCGGAGATGAACCTGCCGATCCTGCGGACGCCGCTCATCACGATGAACCTCGTCAACCTGGCGACGCTGTGCATCGACAACGAGTTCGCGCCGAGCGGCATCGAGCATGCGACGACCCTCGACGTGAAGGGCGTCGGGGTCATGCTCCGCGGCGACTCGGGCGTGGGGAAGAGCGAGTGCGCGCTGGCCCTCATCGAGCGCGGCCACTCGCTCGTCTCGGACGACCTCACGATCATCAAGCTCCTCGACGAGCGCGAGCTCATGGCGTCCAGCCGCGCGCTCAACCGGGGCTACATGGAGTGCCGGGGCATCGGGATCATCAACATCGCCGAGATGTTCGGCGTGAAGTCCATCCGCCTGGAGAAGCGGATCGACCTGGTCGTCTCCCTCCACGAATGGACGCCGGACGTCGTCGAGGAGCGCACCGGGCTCGAGGAGAACAGCTACGAGATCCTCGGCATGAAGCTGCCGCACATCGAGCTCTACGTGCGGCCGGGACGGGACATGGCCCGCCTCGTGGAGGTGGCCGCGCTCACGCAGGCCCTGAAGCGGATGGGCCACGACCCCGCGAAGGACTTCAACGACCGGCTGATCGCGTTCATGTCTGAGGACAGCCCCGCGAAGCGGATGACCCTCAAGCCCATCGAGCGCGAGGAGCGCGCCCCGGGCGGTCTGGGCCAGGAGTGACACCTTCATGACCCCTCCAGCACGCGCCGACGGGCGCAGCCGCGACCAGCTCCGCCCGGTGACCATCGAGGCGGGATTCGCCCCCCACGCAACCGGCTCCGCCCTGATACGCTACGGCGCCACGCAGGTGATCTGCTCCGCCATGATCGAGCCGGGCGTCCCGTCCTGGATGAAGCAGCAGGGCGTGAAGGGCGGCTGGCTCACGGCCGAGTATTCAATGCTCCCCTACGCGACGCTTGAGAGGAAGGCGCGCGACATCAACAAGGGCCGGCTTGACGGGCGGACCGTCGAGATCCAGCGCCTGATCGGGCGCTCCCTGCGGGCTGCCATCGACCTGGAGAAGCTCGGCCAGAACACCCTCTGGGTGGACTGCGACGTCCTGCAGGCCGACGGCGGCACGCGCACGGCGTCCATCACGGGAGCCTATGTCGCCGCCCGCCTCGCGGTGCAGAAGCTCCTGGACGACGGCCGCCTGAGGGAGAGCCCCCTCACCGACTCCGTGGCCGCGGTCAGCGTCGGCGTGGTTGCGGGGGCGGCCTTGCTGGACCTCGCGTACGTGGAGGACAAGGACGCCGAGGTCGACTTCAACGTCGTCATGACGGGCCAGGGCAAGTTCGTAGAGGTCCAGGGCACCGGCGAGGAGGCCACCTTCACGCAGGCGCAGCTGGACGAGCTCCTGGGCCTGGCCCAGAAGGGCGTCCGGGATCTCTCCTCGCTGCAGGCCTCTTTCCTGGCGCGGGAGCTTCTCGCGAAGAAGTAGAGGCCGTGCCCTGGCGCGAGATCAGACACGCCTGGTCCTTCGCGCTGAGGGCAGGCCCCGCCGAGTTCTGGCCACTCATCTCGGACACGGAACGCTTCAACAAGGATTGCGGCTTCCCTCCCTTTGAGACCCGCCCGCCGGCCCCCGGGGAGGCCAGCACCCCCGGCGTGCGCCGCCTGCGGGCCACCTACCTCGGCATCGTGGGGGAATGGGAGGAGCGGGAGTTCGAGTGGGTCGAGCCGGTGCGATTCACGGTCGACCGGGCGTTCACGCGGGGCCCGCTCGCGCGGATGGCGCTGTCCTGCTCCCTATCGGCGGCCCCCTCCGGCGGGACCGCGCTCACCTACGAGGTGCGCGTGGCGCCGCGGAATCTCCTGGGGGCGCTCCTTGCCCGTGTTGCCGTGGGATACGGGATGAGGCGCGACGTCGCCCGCGTGGTGAAGGCCTACGACAGGGCCGCGGCGAAGGGGCTCCACGCCGGCGCGCAGGCGCAGCAGGGGGCGCCGGGCGCCATCCCGCCGCGCATCCAGTCGATCGCAGCCGCCCTCGTGAACGGCGCCCGCCAGCCCCGCGACCTCGTCGGGCGCCTCTGCGACTATGTCGGGTCGGCGGACGACCTGTCCGCGTCGAAGATGAGGCCCTATGCCCTCGCCGACCGCTGGGGGACGGACCGCCGCGAGACGCTGGACCTCTTCCTTCACGCGACGAGGGCCGGGATGCTCGACCTCAGCTGGGAAGTCCTCTGCCCCCACTGCAGGGGCTCCAAGCAGGGCCGGTCCGAGCTCGCCCAGGTGGGATCCGAGGCCCACTGCGACTCGTGCGGCATCGACTTCACGGTGAACTTCGACCAGTCGGTCGAGCTCACCTTCGTGCCGAACCCGGCCGTCAGGAAGGTCGAGCGCGTGGAGTACTGCGTCGGCGGCCCCCAGGTGACCCCCCACGTGGTCGCCCAGCGGCACCTGGCGCCCGGCGAGAGCCTGTTCGTCGCCATCTCCTATCCCGAGGGGCGGTACCGCGTGAGGACCCAGGGAATCGAGATCCAGCAGGCGTTCAGGATCGGGAGCGGCGGGGCGGCCTCGGTGAGGATCGACGCCGGCTCCTCCGCGCTGCCGCTCGGCGAGCCCGTCGCGGCCCCGGGAGGGGTCCTCAGCATCGTCAACATCGGAGACCGCGGCAGGCTGGTCGTCATCGAGCGCGTCGCCTGGAGCGACCAGGCGGTCAGCGCCTCGGCCGTCACCTCGCGCCAGATCTTCCGCGACCTCTTCTCCCGCGAGGTGCTGCGCCAGGGCGAGCGGATTTCGGTCGGCGTGATCACGATCGTCTTCACGGACCTCAAGAACTCGACGAGGCTGTACAGGGAGATCGGCGACGCCCCGGCCTTCGGGCGGGTGCTCGGGCACTTCGACACGCTGAAGGCCGCCATAGCCGACGGCGGCGGGGCCGTCGTCAAGACGATGGGGGACGCCGTCATGGCGTCGTTCAGCAGCCCGGCGAACGCGCTGTCGGCCCTGAGGAGCGCCCAGGCGAAGCTCGCCGACCCGGGGCCGGAAGGGCACGCCTTCTCGCTGAAGTGCAGCATCCACCAGGGGCCGTGCCTCGCGATCAGCCAGAACGAACGCATGGACTATTTCGGGACCACGGTGAACGTGGGCGCGCGGCTCTGCGCCCTTTCCACCGGCTCCGACATAGTGATTTCCGACGACGTGAGGCGGGATCCCGCGGTCGACGCCGCCGTGTCGCAGCTCGCCACAAAGCGGGACGCCTCGACTCTCCGGGGCCTTGACGGGGAGGAGTTCCAGTACTGGCGCGTCACGGGGTGAACTTTTAAGCGTGCCTCCTCCCACCCGGTTCTGACACTTCTCAAGGGATAGCCGATGAACATCCACGAGTACCAGGCAAAGGCGCTGTTTGAGAAGTTCGGCGTTTCGGCGCCCAGGGGCGCTCCCGCGAGGACCGCCGACGAGTTCGTGAGCGCGCTCGCGTCGGTCCCCGACGGGCCGACGATGGTGAAGTCCCAGATCCATGCGGGCGGCCGTGGCAAGGGGGTCTTCACCGACGGCTACAAGGGGGGCGTCAAGTTCTGCAAGACCAAGGCGGAGGCGAAGGAGGCCGCCGCGCGTATGCTCGGCAACACGCTCGTCACGGCGCAGACGGGGCCCGCCGGCCGCAAGGTGCAGACGATCTACTTCACGGCGGCCAGCGACATAAAGAAGGAATACTACCTGGCGATCCTCCTCGACCGCGCCGCGTCTCGGCCCGTCATCGTCGCCTCGACCGAGGGCGGGGTCGAGATCGAGAAGGTGGCGCACGACACCCCGGAGAGGATCTTCAAGGTGGTGATCGACCCGGCCTACGGCCTGGCGGACTACCAGGTGCGCGAGCTCGTCTCCCGGCTCGGGCTGTCGGGGGCAGAGGCGAAGAACGCCTCGAAGCTGGTCCGGGCCCTCTACTGCATGTACTGGGAGACGGACGCGGCGATGGTCGAGGTGAACCCCCTCATCACGACGCCCTCGGGCGAGGTCCTCGCGCTCGACGCCAAGGTCTCTTTCGACGACAACGCCCTCTTCAGGCACCCCGAGATCGTCGCCCTGCGGGACCTCAACGAGGAGGACCCGAAGGAGATCGAGGCCTCCCAGCATTCACTTAGCTACATCGCTCTCGACGGGAACATCGCCTGCCTCGTGAACGGTGCCGGGCTGGCGATGAGCACGATGGACATCATCAAGCACTTCGGCGGCAGCCCCGCCAACTTCCTCGACGTCGGCGGCGGCGCGTCCAAGGACCAGGTCAAGGCGGCGTTCAAGATCATCCTCGGCGACCCCAACGTGAAGGGGATCTTCGTCAACATCTTCGGCGGGATCATGGACTGCAACGTCATCGCGACCGGCATCGTCGCCGCCGTGCGCGAGGTCGGCCTGCGCCTGCCGCTCGTGGTGCGCCTCGAGGGAAACAACGTCGACGCCGGCAAGACGACGCTCGCCTCCTCCGGCCTGACGATCGTCGCCGGCGACTCCATGTCGGACGCGGCCCAGAAAATCGTGAAGCTCGTCGCCTGAAACCCTGACCCCAGCAATGGCCATAAAGATCAAGGAATTCGCATTCGCCTGCCACCCCGTGGCGGACATCGCGCGCGCGCGCGGCTTCTACGGGAATCTCCTTGGCCTCAAGGAGGGGATGAGCGTCGAGTTTGCGCCGGGGAAGTGGTGGATCGAGTACGACGTCGCGGGGGTGGCCCTGGCCATCTCGAACGCCTTCCAGCCCGGACCAAGCGGCTGCGTCAGCGTCGCCCTGGAGGTCGATGACCTCGACTCGACCCTCGCGGCCGTCAAGGCGGCCGGGATACCGCTCGCGATCGAGCCGGCGGAGTTTCCCCCGTGCCGCATGTTCGGGATCAGCTCCCCGGACGGGCACACCATCATCTTCCACCGCCGCAAGCACTGACCATGGCGATACTCGTCACACCCCAAACCAAGGTCCTCGTCCAGGGCATCACTGGCGACTTTGGCGCACGCCACGCAAAGCTTTCCCTCGACTACGGCACAAATGTCGTCGCGGGCGTCACCCCCGGCAAGGGCGGCCAGTTCTTCGAGCACGGGCCTCACCGCGTCCCGATTTTCAACTCCGTCGCCGAGGCGGCCGCCTCGACGGGCGCCACGGTCTCGGCGATCTTCGTCCCGCCGCCGTACGCGGGCGACGCCATCCTCGAGTGCGCGGCGGCGGAGCTCGACCTGGCGGTGGCCATCACAGAGGGGATTCCCGTGCGCGACATGGTCCGGGTGAAGCGGGCGATGGCCGGCGGGCGGACCCGGCTCCTCGGGCCCAACTGCCCGGGGGTCGTCACCCCGGGTACGGGCGAGAAGTCGCATGGCGGCTGCCGGATCGGCATTGCCCCCGGATACATCCACCGCAAGGGCCGCGTGGGTGTCGTGTCCCGCTCGGGGACGCTGACCTACGAGGCGGTCTACCAGCTCACCGTGAGGGGGATCGGCCAGAGCACTTGCGTCGGGATCGGCGGCGACCCCGTGAACGGCACCTCGCACCTGGATGTCATCAAGATGTTCAACGACGACCCTGAGACCGTCGGCGTCGTCATGATCGGCGAGATCGGCGGAAACGCCGAGGTCGAGGCGGCGCGCTGGATAAGGGCGAACTGCAAGAAGCCGGTCGCCGGCTTCATCGCGGGCGCCACGGCCCCGGCGGGAAGGCGCATGGGGCACGCCGGCGCCATCGTGGGCGGAGCCGAGGACACGGCGGCGGCGAAGATCTCCGTCTTCAAGGAGTGCGGCATCGAGGTCGCCGTCACGCCCTCCGACATGGCTGATGCCCTCATCCGCTCGGCGAAGGCCCGGGGCGTCGCCCTCAGCTAGGCGGCAGCCTGCGCTCGACCAGCTTCAGGTGCTTGTAGAAGGAGTTCTCGAAGCGCAGGACAGCGACAACCAGGCCCGGGCCGCCGTCCAGGAAGCCCAGCTGGAGGACGTAGGCCTTTAGGAAGGCCCAGAGCGCACGGGACATCGCGGACGCGTAGCCCGCGGACCTCTTCTCCCGCTCCTGCCGGGCCACGCCAAGCGTCGTGTAGCGGTTCATTTTCGCGATGGCCTCCTCAAGGTCCGCGTAGGGTATCTGGATGATCGGGCTCCTCATCCGGGCGAGGCGGCCGTCCACGCTCCAGCCCTCGTGCACCTCGTCGGACGCCGCATAGGTCATCCTCCCCCTGCGGAACAGCTGCGGCTGCCGGTAGTCGGGATACCAGCCCCCGTGGGCCACCTTCCGGCCGAGGAGGAGGTTGCTGCGCGGCACGAGGTAGGCGTCGGCCGACGCCGGGTCGGCGACGATGCGGAGTATCTCGCCGCGGGCCTGCGGCGTGCACCTCTCGTCGGAGTCCAGGCTGAAGATCCACGGCTGCGTCGTGTTGAGTATGCCGGCCTGGCGCAGCTCGCCGAACCGGGAGAATTCCACCTGGACGACGCGGGCCCCGCGGGCCCTCGCGATTTCCAGCGTGCCGTCGGTGCTGTTCGAGTCGATGAGGACGATTTCCGCGGCCCAGGCCACGCTCTCCAGCGCCGGGCCGATCTTGCCCGCCGAATTCCTGGAGAGGATGAAGACGGAGACGGGGGGCTTCTGTTCGGGCTGCGGCATCGGCGCATCGACCGTCAGACCTTTCCCGCCATGGAGCGAGCGATTTGATATATGTAGCCGCAGCACCGCCAGGCCCGCACAAGGGCCCGCTTTCCCGCCCCGGTGGCCAGGAAAATGAAGCAGGCCGCAGCCTGGAGGCAGAACCAGGCGAGCTTCGCCAATGCGCCGAGGAGGCGCGACGCCAGGTAGGGGGCAGCGGCCCTGCCCGATTCGGCGAGCGCCCTGCCCTTCTCGACAATGCTCGAGCGCGCCGAGTCGAACGCGTGCCGCGCGGCATAGGAGAACGTGAGCCGGCCTGCGGGGATCTGGTGCTGCACCCTCGCAGCGGGCACGAACCACACCTCGAGGCCGGCCGCGCGCACGCGGCGGATCATGTCGCTGTCGCCGCCGCCGAAGAGCTTCTTGCCGCTCCGGTCGAGCCGCGTGTCGAACTCCCCCACCTGCGCGAAGACCCGCTTTGGGAACGCGAAATTGGCCCCCATCGGCGACTGGCCCGGCCGCAGGGGCCCGGTGTCCCCCCGCAGGTTGAGCGGCCTGTGCGAGCCCTCGAGCCAGCGCGGCACGCCCCCCGGGAAAACCGGCACGACGTCGCCGCCCACGGCGCCGATGGCGCCCTTCGCATCCGAGGCGAGCGGGGCCATGATGAGGGAGAGCCAGTCCGGATCCATCAGGATGTCGTCGTCGACGAGCGCCACCAGCTCGCCCCGCGCCTCCCGGATCGCCCTGTTCCGGCCGTGGTCGAGCCCCGGCGCCGTCTCCAGGATCCGCCGCGGCGCGGGATTCGAGCCCCCGAACGAGGCCACCACGTCCGCCGTGTCGTCCGTCGAATTGTTGTCGATGACCAGGAGCTCCCACTCGTCCCCTGTGTATTCCTGCCGCGACAGGCCCGCCAGCGTCTCGCGCAGGAACGGCGCCCTGTTGTAGGTGATGACCGCTACGGTGATCCTTGGGTTCGGCATCTTAAAGGCGAAGATTCACAGTCTTTTGCCTTATAAGCAACAAGTTGCAATATTCAAAGGTCGGAGCCTGAAAAAAATTCTGGACGGCGGGGGCCGCGGTTTCATGATTGGCCCCGCATCAGGAACGAACCGGCCCTAAAAAAGCCGGTTCTGCCAACCGGGCCGGGAGCGGCCACGGTGGATCGGGTGAAAGCCCGGATGTGCGGGGCGGAAACGCCTCGAACCTAAACGCTCCCGAAAGCGATGACCGACCTGATGCCAGGTCGGTCTTTTGTTTTCAAACCTGCTGCGCGATTGAACCAATAAAATCACGCACCATGACAAGCCAAGCCGACCACTCCGGGATCCGCATCGCCGCGGACAACCCGAACCACCACCTCTGGAACAACCACGGGACGTGGTTCCTCCACTACACGGTCCATCCGACGCCCTTCACGAAGGAGCGCATAAGGCGTTCCCTGGGGACCAAGGATCTGGGAACCGCGAGGAGCCGCAGGGATTCATTCTTCACGCACCTGTCCGGGAAGCAGGCGGCGGCCTGACGGCCGCTACGCGGCGGCCGCCCGCGTGCCGAACGCCGCCATGACCTCCGTGCCGACCGAGTCGGCAAGGAGGCGGCCCCGTGTCGTCAGGCGGATACGGCCCCCGTCGCGGACGGCGAGGCCGTCCCCGGCAAGGCGGGCGGCGAGGGCCTCGACGGCCTCCCAGGGCGCGGCGGGCGACTTGGCGCAGAGCGCGGCCATGTCGACGCCCTCGTTCATCCTCAGGCCGAAAACGACGGCGTCCTCGGCGAGGAGCTGGGGAGTGAGCGCGGTCCGGTCCTCGGTCATGCGCGCCCCGAGCCCGATGTTCTCGGCCCACTGCGGCAGGCTGGCGATGTTGGCCCCCCTCCAGCCGGCGATCTGCGAGGCCGCCGATGGGCCCAGTCCCGCCCACTCGCCCATCCTCCATGTGTTGAGATTGTGGATGCAGGCGTGCCCCGGCCTGGCGAAGTTGGAGACCTCGTACTGCGCGTATCCCGCCGAGCCGAGCCGGTCCCACGTGCGCTCGTACATGTCGGCCTCCTTGTCGGGATCAAGGCGGACCCTGCCCTGCGCAAGCTTGATCCAGAGCGCCGTGTCCTCCTCGAAGGTGAGGCAGTACGCGGAGACGTGGTCCGGGCCGAGGGCGAGGGCCTCGTCGATGTCGCCGTCCCATTCCTCCTGCGACTGCCCGGGCAGTGCGAACATCAGGTCGATGTTCACGCTCGCGAAGTCCGCGGCCCGGATCCTTTCGTAGGCGCGGTAGGCCTGCTCGCGGGTGTGCGCGCGGCCGAGCGCCTCGAGGAGGGCGGGCCGGAAGCTCTGTATCCCGAGGGAAACGCGCGTGACCCCCATCGACCTCAGGGCGGCCAGCCTGGGGGCGGTCACGGAGGCGGGAGCGAGCTCCACCGTCCACTCCGGGGGAGAGCGGCCGCCCGGCAGGGAGTGGACCATAGCGCCAAGGCGCTCCAGGTCACGCGGCGCGAGGAGGCCGGGGGTCCCGCCCCCAAAGAACACCGTCGACAGCGGGCGATCCCAGGCGACGAGCGCGGCCTCGCCGGCCGCGCATTTTATGAAACCATCGACCGAATCCCCGGTCGGAGGAACCTGGTAGAAAGCGCAGAAGTCGCACGTGCTGGCGCAGAAGGGAACGTGGACATAGAGGCCGAGGGGCTGTCCTACCGCACCTTTGGCTTGCTCCACTGTGGCGACAGCCCTCATTAATAACCTCGAAATGGACCTCAAACGATTCTGCTCCGCGAGACTATTCACGCGGGTCTCGGGCGCCATTGTCGCCGCGGCGCTCCTTGGCGGCTGCTCGACGATGAGCCTGACGAACCTGACACCTTCGTCGCTTCCCGAGAATCCCTCAGGCATCTACACCTTCACCCTTAGGGTGACCCCGAAATCGGGCACGGTGGTGCCCGACAGCGTCTCGCCCAAGGTCGTCGTCGGCGCCGAGAGCCACGACATGCAGAAGAGCAGCTCCATACCCGGGATCTACGAGCTCGACTACAGGGTTCCCCAGGGCGTCAACAGCGTCAGCTATTACTTCCTCGTCAACTACCAGACGGAGGGCAACGGCCTCGTCGACAACCAGCAGGCCTACTCGGCGCTGCAGCGCGCGTCGATCGTCGGAAGGTACGTGGTCTCGCTGGAGGTGAACCGCGGCCCGGTGGGCGCACGGATAGGCGTCCTGGGCCGGGGCTTCACGTCCCAGGACCAGATCGGCTTCGACGGAACCGCGGTGCGCACCGTCTACGAGTCGCCGACCTCGATCGGCTTCTACGTGCCCGCGCTGGCCCCGGGCCGCAACTACAGGGTCACGCTCCAGAACTCCTCGGGGAGCTCGGAGGTGGGAACCTTCCACATCGACTCGAGCGACGTCACGGTCGAGCCCGCCTCGCTGACCCTGGCCCCCGGCCAGAAGCAGCAGGTCACGTTCACCGTCACCCAGCCGGCGCCGGCGGGCGGCCTGCTTCTCGACGTGACAACCGACATCCCGCAGAGCGTCATCATGCCCGAGGTCATCGTCCCGGAGAACCAGACGTCGGTCACCGTGGCGGTCGAGGGCGGCCAGCCCGGCTCCGGCAGCCTTTTCCTCAAGGGATACGGTTCCGGCGAGGTCACGATACCGGTAACCGTCGGGCACTGACCCGCCCCGGCGGCGCATTCTTGGGACCCGTGGAAAACAGGGAAGTTAAGCTCACGTTCGAGGCCGCGCTCACCAAGCTCGAGTCGATCGTCGAGTCGATGGAGACCGGCGAGGTCCCCCTGGCCGAGCTCCTGGCGAAATTCGAGGAGGGCAACAAGCTCCTCAGGCACTGTGAATCGCGCCTCAAGGAGGCCGAGCTGAAGATCGAGCAGCTCAAGAAGGAGGGGGAAGGGGCCGCATTCGTCGCATTCGAGACGCAGCGCGAAGACGGATGAGCGACCGAGCCCCCCGCCTCCTGGATGCAATCAGGGGGCCGGCCGACGTGAAGGCGCTGGCCGCCGCAGACCTTCCCCGGCTGGCGCAGGAGATCCGCGACGAGATCATCGCCGTCACCGCCGCCCAGGGCGGCCACGTCGGTCCCAACCTCGGGGTCGTCGAGCTGACGATCGCGCTGCACCGCGTCTTTGACTCGCCCGCCGACCCGCTCGTGTTCGACGTCGCCCACCAGGGGTACGTCCACAAGCTCCTCACCGGGCGCGGCGGCGACTTCTTCCGCGGCCTCCGGCACACCGGCGGGGCGAGCGGGTTCCTTTACCGCCGCGAAAGCGCGCACGACTCGTTCGGGGCGGGCCACGCGGGCACGGCGCTGAGCGCGGCGCTCGGCATGGCCACGGCGCGCGACCTGCGCGGGACGAAGGAGCACGTCGTCGCGGTGTGCGGGGACGCGGCGTTCACCTGCGGCATTACGATGGAGGCGCTCAACAACGTCGTCGCGTCGACCAAGCGGCTGATCGTCGTCCTCAACGACAACCAGTGGTCGATCGCGCGCAACGTGGGAGCGATCTCCAAGTACCTGAACCGGCTGAGCACGAACGCGACGTACAACAAGGTCCACCACGACCTCGAGAAGTTCTTCATAGGCCTGCCGCACGGCCACGAGATGAACCAGCTCTGGGTGAAGTGGAAGCGCGAGACGAAGGACTTCTTCGTCAACTCCAGCCTGTTCGAGAAGTTCGGGCTGCGGTACATCGGGCCGATCGACGGCCACAACCTGGAGGAGCTGCAGAAGAACCTGGAATTCGCGAAGCAGTGCGACGCCCCGGTGCTGATCCACGTCCTGACGACGAAGGGGAAGGGCCTGGACGCGGCCATCAACTCGCCCGAGAAGTTCCACGGGGTCGGGGGCTTCGACCCGGTGACCGGGGACGCGGCGAGGCCGAAGCCCGGAACGCCGGCCGCCTACCAGGACGTTTTCGGCCAGGCGATCGTGCGCCTCGCCCGCGCAGACCCGAGGATAGTCGGCATCACCGGTGCGATGCCGAGCGGCACCGGCCTCAGCAAGCTGGCCTCCGAGCTTCCCCGCCAGTTCTTCGACGTCGGGATCGCGGAGGAGCACGCGGTACTTTTCGCGGCCGGCCTCGCCACAAAGGGCATGCGCCCCGTGTGCGCCATCTATTCCACCTTCCTGCAGCGCGCGTACGACCAGATCATCCACGACGTCGCGCTCCAGGGCCTGCCCGTCACGTTCTGCATGGACCGCGCCGGCCTGTCGCCCAACGACGGCCCGACCCATCACGGGCTGTTCGACATTTCCTACCTGCGCTGCGTGCCGAACGTGACCGTGATGCAGCCCAAGGACGAGGACGAGCTGGTCGACATGCTCCACACCTCGGTCGAGCTGGGCGCGCCCGCATTCATCCGGTACCCGCGCGGGCCCGGCACGGGCGTGCCGGTGAAGGAGACCCCAGAGAAGCTCGAGATCGGCCAGGCCGAGGTGCTTCGCGAGGGCTCGAACATCGTCCTCTGGGCCCTTGGGCCGATGGTGGCCGAGGCCATGGCGATCGCCGAGCGCCTGCAGGCGGAGGAGAATCTCTCTGTGGGGGTCGTCAACGCGAGGTTCATCCGGCCCCTCGACCGCACGCTCCTCCTTAGCCAGGCGGCGGTCGTCCCGCTCCTCGTCACCCTCGAGGACCATGTCCTCGCGGGCGGATTCGGAAGCGCGGTCCTGGAGGCCCTGCACGAGGCGGGATGCACGACCGCCGTCGAGCGCGTCGGCTGGCCCGACAAGTTCGTGGAGCACGGCTCAAGCGCGGACGGCCTGCGGGCCCAGTACGGGCTTTCGCGCGAGGACATCCGCAGGCGCGTGCTCGACCGCTGGAGGCGCCTGAGCGCCGAGCGCGTCGAGGCGGGCGCCTAGGCTTCGCCTAGGCGCCCTGTCCGTCCTCCCACCGGGCGATGGCGCCCAGGAACGCCTCGCGGGCCTCCATGTGCGGATTGTGCCCGGAGCCGGCAAGGACCTCGATCCTTGCGGAGGGAAAGTGCCTGCGAATGGCCGCATGGTCGGCAGGCCTCACGTAGCCCGACTTCTCCCCCGTGAGGAAGAGGCACGGCCCATCGAAGCGCTCGCCATCCGCGATCGGGTTCGCCTCCAGGCCGGGAATGGACGCCGTGATCGCCGGCAGGTCGATCTGCCACGCCCAGCCGTCCCCTGCCCGCTCAAGGTTCGTAGTCAGGAACTTCCTCTGCGCCCAGTCCGGCACGCGCGCCTCCATCCTCGCCTCGGCGTCCGCGCGCGATGTGAGGGTGGACAGGTCCAGGTCGTTCATGGCCGCGAACTCCTGGCGCCGCTCGGGCCACCGGTAGGGCCTGGGGGCGATGTCAATGACCGCCAGCCCGGACACCCGCGCGGGGTGGCGGCAGGCGATCAGCATCGCGACCTTGCCCCCCATGCTGTGGCCGACGAGCTCCACCGGCCCGTGCACGTGCGCTTCGAGCCAGGCCAGGACGTCCCCCGCCATCGCGCCGTAGGACATCCCGGGCGAATGCGGCGACATCCCGTGGTTGCGAAGGTCCAGGGCGAAGACGCGCCTCCTGGTCGCCAGGCCCCTGCCGGCCGTCTGCCAGTTCCGGGACGAGCCAAGCAGCCCGTGGAGCAGGACGATCGCGGGCGAGCCGGAGCCGCCAAGGTCGCGGTGCGCAAGCGCGACGACGTTCGGGGCCTCGGGATCCATGGGGCCGCCGATCGTGCCCTTCCCCGCCGGTGCGGTCCAACATTGAATTGTCCGGGCGCAACCGTTCGAATGCCGCGCGATGGCGGACCCCCAGAAACTCACCCCGATGATGCAGCAGTACTTCGAGGTGAAGCGGGGGCTGTCGAGGGACACGCTCCTCCTCTTCCGGCTGGGGGATTTCTATGAGCTCTTCTTTGAGGACGCGGAGGTGGCGTCCCGGCTCCTGGGGCTCACGCTGACGAGGCGGCAGGACCACCCGATGGCGGGCATCCCCCACCACGCGGCCGACACCTACGTGGGAAAGCTGCTGGCCGCGGGGAGGAAGGTCGCGATATGCGACCAGGACGAGCCGGCCCAGGCGGGAAAGCTCGTCAGGCGCCGGCTGGCGCGGATCCTGAGCCCCGGAACGACGCTCGCGGCGAGCCAGCTCGACGCCTCGCGCAACCGGTACCTCTGCGCGCTGTCCCGCGACAAGGGGGGCCTGCACGCCGCATGGATGGAGCTCTCGACCGGGGAATTCAGGGTGGCCACGGCCGCCGAGGCCGCCGACCTCCTGCCCGCCCTGGCGGCCCTCGACCCGGCGGAGCTCGTCATTGCCGAGGGCGAGGTCGGCCGGTGGGGGCAGGCGCCGCACGAGGACGCGGCCGCGAGGTCCCTCCACGCCTTCGCGGCCGGGCGCACGGTGACCGAGCTGCCGGGCTACCGCTTTGAGCCCACCGCGGGCGCGCGCGCCGTCGCCGAGGCGCTCGGCGTCCTCAATCTCCAGGGCTTCGGCCTCGATGATGGCCATCCCGGGCTCGGCCCGGCCGGGGCGCTCGTCGGCTACGCGACTGACAACCTCTGCGCCAGGCCCGAGAACCTGAGAGCCGTCCGCGAGTACCGCAGCTCGGGCACCCTGCTCCTCGACCCGTCGACGCAGCGCAACCTCGAGATCTTCGCCTCCGTCCGCGGCGGCAGGGAGGGATCGCTGATCGCCTCCATGGACAGGACCACGACGGCCGCGGGCGCCCGCCTCCTCGAGCGCTGGCTGGCGGGCCCCTCCCTCGACCTGGCCGAGGTCGCGCGCCGGCACGCCGTCGTGGGCGAGCTGCTCGCCCACCCCCTCAGGCTTGCCGAGGTTGGCGAGGCCCTCCGCACGGTCCGCGACGTGCCGAGGATACTCGGCCGGCTCCAGAACCGCCTGCGCAACCCGCGCGAGCTCTGCGGCATCCGCGACACGCTTGCACGCGTGCCCGCGACGGCGTCGGCCCTCTCGGCGGCAGGGCCCGCCTCGGCCGGCCTCGCCGGCCGGATGCGCGAGATGCCCGAATTGCGTTCGCTCCTCGAGCGGGCCCTGGCCGACGAGCCCCCCGCCGACGTCGCCGAGGGCAACTTCATCCGCGACGGCCATGACCCCGAGCTCGACCGCCTGCGCTCCCTCATGAGCGGGAACAAGGCCTGGCTCGCCGACCTGGAGCGCGGCGAGCAGGAGCGCACGGGAATCCGGAGCCTCAAGGTGCGCTTCACCGGGAATTTCGGGTACTACATCGAGGTCACGAAGGCCAACCTCCACCTTGTCCCGGCCGACTACGTCCGGCGGCAGACCACGGTCGGCGGCGAACGCTATGTGACCGAGTCGCTGAGGCAGAAGGAGCGCGAGATCCTCCACGCCGAGGACAACGCCCTGGCGCGGGAGAGGGAACTCCTCGAGTCCCTGGTCGCGGCCGTCCTCACCGAGGCGGCGGGCCTGGCGGCGACCGCGGATGCCATGGCCGAGGCCGACGTGCTCTCGGGCTGGGCCGCGATCGCGAGGGAATGGGGCTACTGCCGGCCCGAGATCGGCGACGGGCCCGCCCTGGAGATCGCGGACGGGCGGCATCCGGTGGTCGAGCAGGGCTTCATCCCGTCGGCCAGCGGCTCGGGGGCCGCGCGGGCCTTCGTCCCAAATGACGCGCAGCTCTCGTGCGAGGAGGCGCAGATTGCGCTCATCACGGGGCCGAACATGGCCGGGAAGTCGACTTACATCCGCCAGGTGGCCCTCATCGTCCTCATGGCGCAGGTGGGCTCCTGGGTCCCCGCGCGCTCGTGCAGGTTCGGCTACGTCGACCGGATCTTCTCGCGGGTCGGGGCGAGCGACGACCTGGCCCGGGGAAACTCGACCTTCATGGTCGAGATGAACGAGACCGCCAACATCCTGAACAACGCGTCCGACCGCTCGCTCATCATCCTGGACGAGATCGGCCGCGGCACGTCCACCTACGACGGCCTCAGCATCGCCTGGGCCGTCGTCGAGCACCTCCACCGCGACGCCGAGCGCGGCCCGCGGACGCTCTTTGCGACGCACTACCAGGAGCTGACCCAGCTGGAGCGGCACCTGCCGAGGATGAGGAACCTGTCGGTCGCCGTGAAGGAGTGGAATGACGAGATCGTCTTCGTGAGGCGGGTCGTGGCCGGCGCCGCGGACCGCAGCTACGGGATCCAGGTGGCCAGGCTCGCCGGCCTGCCGCCGTCGGTGATCGACAGGGCCAAGACGATCCTCGCCCGCCTCGAGGGCGACGACACCTCCGTGACCCTCCCCTCCCCGCAGGCCCGGCCAAAGAAGAAGATCACCGTCGCCGCGCCAAACCCCGGCCAGCTGGACCTGCTCTAGGCCTAGTACGGGTAGGGCTGTATCCCTGCGCTGCCCACGAAGCCGTTCTTCGAGAAGAAGAGGATGGCGGCGGCGATGAAGATCGCGACGACCAGGAGGTCGCCGAGGGCGGTCGACAGTTTCCTCGGGGGGGTGAAGTGCTCCTCTGGTCCCTTGACGCTTGCGCTCATGGCGAAAATCCCGCTCCACGGCAACTTGGCCCGGGCCGGGGGATTGTCAATTCGGCGGGAAAATCGGCCGCCCCGTTTGCCTTCGGCGTTGCTGGCGCGAGGCTTGTGCCAATGAAAATCGGAATCATCGGCTCCGGGGACGTGGGCCGTACGCTTGCCGCAGGCTTCCTGAGGCACGGGCATGAGGTGGTAATCGGCACCCGCGACGCGAAGAAGCTAGCGGAATGGTCCCGGCAGAACCCGAAGGCCGGCCTCGCCGAGACGGCGAAGGCCTCCGGGGTCATCGTCCTCGCCGTTAAGGGCACTGCGGCCTCGGAGTCCCTCGCCCAGGCCGGGGACGACAACCTAGCGGGAAAGGTCGTCATCGACGCCACGAACCCCATCTCGGATTCGCCGCCGGTCAACGGCGTCCTCGCGTTCTTCACGGACCCGCGCGAATCCCTCATGGAGCGGCTCCAGCGCGGATTCCCAAGGGCACACCTCGTGAAGGCCTTCAATTCCGTGGGCGCCTCATGCATGGTGAACCCCGCGTTCAAGGGCGGGCCCCCCACGATGTTCATCGCCGGCAATGACGCGAAGGCCAAGGCGACGGTCGGCGGGATCCTGGAGCAGTTTGGCTGGGAGACCGAGGACATGGGGGCCGCGGAGGCGGCCCGCGCCATCGAGCCGCTTGCCATCCTCTGGTGCATCCCCGGCTTCTGGCGGGACGACTGGGTCCACGCCTTCAAGCTCCTGCGCTAGGGCCTGCGGCTCCCGGCGCCCTCAGGGGACCGGGCTGTGCCGGAGCGACCACAGGCTCCTCGCCTGTGCGATCGTGTCGGCAAGGACGTCCGGCGTCAGCGCCTGCTTGGGGTCGTCGCCGATCCCCTTGCTCGGGCGGACATGCGCCTCGATGCAGAGCCCGTCCGCCCCGTAGGCGACGGCAGCCAGGGCGCAGGCCGGCACGTAGGACGCCTTGCCGACGGAATGGGAGGGGTCCACGACGACGGGCGCCCAGGTCTTCTCCTTCAGGAGCGGCGTGATGCTCTCGTCGGGATGGTTCCGGTAGCCGTCGAGGGCCGGTGCGGTCCCCCTGGGGCACAGGATCACGTTCGGGTTGCCGAAGGCCGCGATGTACTCGGCGGCAGAGATGAACTCGCTCAGCGTCCCCATGTGGAGGCTCCTCTTCAGGAGGACGACCGTGTCCCTCGAGCCGACCGCGCGCCCGATGGAGCGCAGGAGGGAGTAGTTGAGCGCGTTGCGCGCGCCGACCTGGATCATGTGGACGCCGGCCGCGAGGGCCACCTGCAGCTGCTCCTCGTCCATCACCTCCGTGTCCACCGGCAGGCCTGTCTTTCTCGAGGCCTCCATCAGGATCTCCATCGACTTGCCGTCCCCCTGGAAGGAATACGGGTTTGTCCTCGGTTTCCAGACGCCGCCCCGGAGCACCTGCGCGCCGGCCTCCTTCACCGCGGCGGCGGTTTCCATGAAGTAATTCGGGTTCTTCGGGTCGATCGTGCACTGGCCGGCGATCACGAGCAGGTCCTCGCCGAGGGTGACCCCGCCGATCCTTACCCGGTGGCTCGCGAGGTCCGAGCGGCGGTCCATCAGCTTGAAGGGCGACTGGATGCGGTCGATCCGGTCGACATAGGCCAGGCCCTCCAACCGGTTGATCATCAATTCGTCGCGCTCGTCGCCGACGATCGCATAGACGGTCCTGACGGCCCCGACGATCGGCTGGATCGAGCAGCCAAAGGCCTTCACGATGGCGCTGACCTCGGCGACTTGCTCATCCGTGAGACGGTTGGACTTGGGCAGGATCATGGCGTGGGCCGGCAAGCCTGCGGCAGCGGGCAGGGCCAGTCGATCCCGAACTCAGGCGCGGGGCCCGAACGCCGCGGGAACCGGGGACTCGGCCGAGAATTCGTGGCGCGCGCCGCCCAGCGCGTACCCGATGGCGATCGAATGGGAGTGCAGGTGCATGCGCTTCGTGCCGCCGCTCTTCGCGAACGCGCGGTTTGCCGCGAAGTTGCCGTAGGTCTGGTCGCCCACGATGGGCAGCCCGCGCTTCGCGCACTGCACCCGGAGCTGGTGGCTCCGGCCGGTAAGCGGCTGGAGCGAAAGGAGCGACACCCGGGCCGGCGCCTGCCACGTCCGCTCCAGGGTCATCCGGCACTCGGCGGGAATGTTGCCGCCGCCCGCCCTGGCGCGAACCCGGCCGCCGCTCTTGTCGATGCTGAGGACGTCGCGCCAGGACTCCGAGGGCTGCCCCGGCTTTCCGAAGACGAGGGCCTTGTAGGCCTTCTTCACCTGGCGGCCCTTGAAGGCGGCCCTGGCGGCCAGCGCGACGTCCTCCCTGGACGCGACGAGGATGAGCCCGGACGTCGCCGAATCGAGGCGGTTGACGAGCCAGAGCTTTCCCCCCGCCCACGCGTAGGACTCGCTTGCCGGGTCATAGGCCGCCGCCACCAGGGAGCGCTTCTCGTCGCGGGCGGAATTGGGGTGCGAGAGGACCCCGTCCGGCTTGTCGAGCGCTCCCAGGCCGTTGGGGTCCGACGCGATGAGCCTCACGCCGGGTCCCAGGGGGATGCCGCCCCAGAATCCGTCGGTGACCGGGCTCACTCGTAGTAGAACCTGATCGTGATGTCCTGCGTGTCGCCGAGCATCGCGATCATGTCCGGCGTCCACTCGCCGTAGGGGGCCGTCATCGTGACCGCGGACAGGCAGCTCGCCTTGCCCTGCTCCGAGGACGTGTTCTCCACGCTCACGATCTCGTCGATCTTTCCCTTGGAATCTATCGTGAACTTGACGTCGACATAGCTCCCTGACGGCGGGGCGGTCTCGCTGTCCGTCAGGATCCTGTCCCACTGCACCTGGATCGCCTCCAGCATCTTGTGGAGGTACGCCCCGTAGCTGTTCCATTTTGCGCTGTAGGCCGTGGCGCCGATGTTGGCCGTCCCGAAGTTATTGTCCTGGAAGATGGCGGGGCGGGTGTGGACCTGGTTCAGCACCGGCCTTGCGCGCGGGTGCCTCGGGTCGATGACCGGCTCGGAGACGTCCGTCCCGTCGGTGAGGGCGTCCCTTGACCCGGTGACCTTCTGGGGCGCGGGCTTCATGACGTCGGGCTTTGTCCCCAGGTTGCTCCCGAAACCGTCGTCGCCCTGCTTCATCTTGTCGAAGCCGGCGAGCGGGTCCTTCTCCTGCCGGGGCGACTTCACCGTCTTCGCCGCCGCGGTGAGCTTGGGCACCGGCGGCGCGGACTCCTGCGGCTTCGTCAGGCGGCCGCTCACCGTCTGGTTCGATATGACGTCCTTCTTGCCGGTCAGCTTCGGGGTGTCGTCATGCTTGTGGAGGTCGGGCTTCTCCTGGGCCAGCACCTGGTTCTGCGAGCTGAAGTTGTTCGTCTGGTCCGGCACCTTGTCGGGCGCGTTCGGGTTGGCCTCGATGTAGCGGTTGGGCACCGACTTTGGCGGGGGGCGCGGGACCTCGCTGGGGACGATCTCGATGTTGAACACCTTGGGCGTCGCGTGCCGCCTCAGCTTCGCCGAGGACGCGTCGCTGCGCAGGAGGTAGGGCGCCGTCGCGAAAAGCAGCAGGTGGACGATGATGCACGCCAGGATGCCGATCACGACCGACCTCGAGTCCGGGTCGGACCACGCCCGCGACGCAAAGCGGCGCACCGCGGCGGTGGGCGAAGGCGGCGTAAGGACGTGGGTCATCGGGGGCTTGCGCAGGTGCCGGAATCAACCCTGTAGGACGTGCTGCGTCAAAATATGTTTCGTCGCCTCCATGGGCAGTCCCATGATGTTGGTGAACGAGCCATTATAGCCCGCGATGATGAGGCCGGTCTGCTCCTGGATCGAGTAGGCGCCCGCCTTGTCGAGGGTGTTCACCAGACGCAAGTACCTGTCGATGACGTCGTCGCCGAAGGCCTTGAAGGTCACGAGGCTCGAGACGCCCTCGTCCACCTTGAGGCCCGTCGAGGCCCTCCTGAGGGCGACGCCGGTGTAGACGGTGTGCTCGCGCCCGGAGAGGCTGCGCAGCATGTCCCTCGCCTCCCCAAGGTCCGCCGGCTTGTTGATGGCGCGGCCGTCGAGGAAGACGGTCGTGTCGGCCCCGAGGACGTGCGCGTCCGGGTGCCGGAGGGCCACCCAGTCGGCCTTCAGCGCCGCATTGTGGGCCACCATCACCCTGGGATCGGTCGCGGGGTCCTCGTGCTCGGTGACGTCCGCGACCACGACCTCGAAGGGCACCCCCATCTGCGAGAGCAGCTCCCGCCGGCGTGGGGACGCCGATGCGAGGATAAGGCGGGGCCCTAGGGTGGGGTTCTGCATGCGCGAAAGCGGATTATCTTGGAAGAATTCCCCCCGGCGTCCACGATAACCCCTTGGACTGATTCCATGCGTCTCGGCCTCGCGCAGATCAATACTACCGTGGGGGATTTGGCCGGCAACCGCCGCCTGATCCTTGACGCCTATTCGAGCCTTGTCGCCAAGGGCGCGGAGCTCGTCGTCTTCCCGGAGATGTGCACGTGCGGCTACCCCCCGCGCGACCTCCTCTTCAAGCGCCACTTCGTCCCGGACGTCGAGGTGAGCATGAAGGTCATCGCCGAGTCGGTCGGCGAGGTCCCCGCCCTCGTGGGGACGGTCATGGCCAACCCCGCCGGCAGCGGCCGCTCCTTCTACAACAGCGCCGCCTTCTGCCACAGGGGCCGGGTGACCGCGGTCGCGAACAAGTGCCTCCTGCCGACCTACGACGTCTTCGACGAGGACCGGTACTTCGAGCCGGCCGCCCAGCCGACCGTGGTCGTCCACGGCGGCGTCCGCATCGGCATCACGATCTGCGAGGACATCTGGGCCCACCCGATGATCAGCACGCGCCGCCTCTACAACGGGCTCGACCCTGTGAGGCAGCTCGCCGCCCAGCGCTGCGACGTCATGGTGAACCTTTCCGCGAGCCCGTGGAACCATGGCAAGTCCGGCGTGCGCCAGACGCTCGTCACGGACGCCGCCCGCGCCCTCGGCTGCCCGGTGGCCTACGTGAACGCTGTCGGCGGCAACGACGAGCTGATCTTCGACGGCCGCTCGCTCGTGAGCGACCCGTCCGGCCGGGTCACGTCGGGCCTGGCCGCCTTCTCCGGGGAGCTCGCGGTCGCCGACACGGCCGCGCCCGGGGGCAAGGCGAGCCTGTCGCCGAGCTTCGAGCAGCCCGACATGGCCGACATCCTGGCCGCGCTGACGCTCGGCCTGCGGGACTACGCGCACAAGGTCGGGTTCCGGACGGCGCTGGTCGCCCTCTCGGGAGGCATCGACTCGGCCGTCGTCGGCGCCATCGCCGCGGCCGCCTTCGGGCCGCAGAACGTGACCGGCGTCTCCCTGCCCTCGGAGATCTCCTCGGCCCATTCCCGCGAGGACGCGGGGCGGCTGGCCGCCAACCTGGGCATCCGCATGGAGACGATCGCCATCAGGGACGTCGTCGCGTCGTCCGAGGCGGCCCTCGCGCCCGTCTTCGCCGGGCGGCCGCGCGACGTCGCCGAGGAGAACATCCAGGCGCGGGTGCGCGGCGTCCTCATGATGGCGCTCTCCAACAAGTTCGGGTCGCTCCTCCTCACGACGGGAAACAAGAGCGAGATGGCGGTCGGCTACTGCACCCTCTACGGTGACATGTGCGGCGGCCTCGCCGTCATCTCGGACGTCTTCAAGACCCAGGTCTATGCGCTGGCGAACTGGATAAACGCCGAGGCCCGCCGGGCCGGGCGCGTGCCGCCCATACCCCAGTCGAGCATCGACAAGCCCCCGAGCGCCGAGCTTAGGCCGGACCAGACCGACCAGGACAGCCTGCCGCCGTACGACGTCCTCGACGCCGTGCTCAAGGGCTACGTCGAGGAGGGGCTTTCGAGGAAGGACCTGGTCGCGCAGGGCTTCCCGGAGGCCGTCGTCGGCGATGTCGTCCGCAAGGTCGACCTGAACGAGTACAAGCGGAAGCAGGCCGCCCCCGGGCTGAAGATCACGCCGCTCGCCTTCGGCGTCGGCAGGCGGATACCGATCGTGCAGCGGTACGTGAGCTGATGGATACGTCCGCGGAGCTCTTCGAGAAGGCGCTGCGGCTCATGCCGGGCGGCGTAAATTCGCCGGTCCGCGCCTTCAGGTCCGTGGGAGGCGCGCCCTTCTTCGTCCGCGAGGCGCGGGGAGCGGTGCTCGTCACGGTGGACGGCCGCGAGCTCATCGACTTCGTCTGCACCTGGGGCCCGGCGATCCACGGCCACAATCACCCGCGCATCCGCCAGGCAATCGCCGCCGCCCTCGAGAAGGGCACGAGCTTCGGGACGCCCAACCCCTACGAGGTGCGGATGGCCGAGCTCATCCACCAGATGGTGCCCTCCGTCCAGAAGGTGAGGATGTGCAGCAGCGGGACGGAGGCGACGATGTCCGCGGTGCGCCTCGCCAGGGGCTTCACCGGAAGGGACAAGATCATCAAGTTCTCGGGGTGCTACCACGGCCATTCGGACTCGCTCCTCATCAAGGCGGGTTCCGGCGCACTGACGCACGGCCACCCGGACAGCGCCGGGATACCCGCGGCGTTCGCCCGCGAGACGGTGGTCATCCCGTTCAACGATCCCGCCGCCCTCGTGGCCGCCTTCGCCGCCAACCCCGGCGGCATCGCTGCCGTCATCGTCGAGCCCTACCCCGCCAACGTGGGGCTCATCCTGCCGGAGCCGGGATTCCTGGCGGCCCTGCGCTCCGCGTGCACGGCGAACGGCTCCCTCCTCATCTTCGACGAGGTGATGACGGGTTTCCGCCTCGCCAGGGGCGGCGTCCAGGAGCTGACGGGCGTCATCCCGGACCTCACGGCCCTCGGAAAGATCATCGGCGGGGGCCTTCCGGTCGGCGCCTTCGGGGGCCGGGCCGAGGTCATGGACATGCTGGCCCCCCTGGGCCCCGTCTACCAGGCCGGGACGCTGAGCGGCAATCCCCTGGCCATGGCGGCGGGCATCGCATCCCTGGAGCTCCTCTCGGACGGCGCCGCCTATGCCCGGCTCGACGCCGCGGGCAGGCGCATTCAGGCCTGCCTGGCCTCGGCCCTGCGCGCCAAGGGAATCGCGGCCCAGGTGCCCCAGGCGGGCTCCATGTTCAGCGTCTTCCTCACCGACGCGCCCGTGAGGGACTATGCCGGGGCGCTGAAGAGCGACGCGAAGCTCTTCGCCAGGCTCTTCCGCGCCTGCCTCGACGCCGGCGTCTATCTTCCGCCGAGCGCCTATGAGACGGCCTTTGTCAGCACGGCGCACGAGGGCGCGGCGACCGAGCGGGCCTGCGAGGTCGTCGACGCCGCGGTCCGCGCCCTATGAATTCTCGCAAAAAGACGGCGACGTGCATAGACTGTCCGACTTCATGATTCGTCGGCTGCCGCTGCTCCTCTGCCTCGTTGCGCCGACCCTCTGCCACGCCCAGATCCAGCCCGCATCGGCCGAGATCCTGCCCCTTGCGGACGTGAAGCCGGGCCAGCACGGCGAGGTCTGGACCGTCTTCCAGGGCACGAAGCCCGAGCCGTTCTCGGTCGAGGTCTCTGGCATCGTCCTCAACGCCCTGGGGCCCGGGAAGTCGATCATCCTCTGCAGGCTCACCGATCCCCGCGTGCAGGACATGGGGGCCGTGGCGGGCATGAGCGGCAGCCCCCTGTACATCGACGGGAGGTTCGCCGGCGCGCTCAGCTACCAGCTGCAGCGCTTTGAGACCGTCCGCTACGCCGGCTTCACGCCCGCGGAGGACATGTCCGAGGTCGGCGACCGGGTGTCGAGCGCCGCGGCGGCGGCCTCGTCCGAGACGTCCCTGCCGCAGGCCCCGGAGGCGGACCCGCGCTCCGCCCTGACGGCGATGCAGCCCGTCTTCGCCCTCGGTGGCGTGTCGCCGAGGACGGCGTCCATCATGGAGCCGGAATTCGGGTCGCTCGGCCTGGGCGTCGTCGCCATGAGCGGCAACGGGCAGGGCCAGGGCGGCGCGCCGGCGCCGTCGGCGCCGCTCAAGCCCGGCGACGCCGTCTCCGTGGCGCTCACGACCGGCGACATCGTGCTCGCGGGGACGGGAACCGTGTCGCGGGTCGACGGCAACCGGGTCATCGCGTTCGGCCACCCGATGCTGAGCCTCGGGGACGTCCAAATGCCCATGTGCTCGGCGGACGTGATCACCATCCTCCCCTCCAACCTGGAGTCGTTCAAGCTGGCCAACGTCGGGCCGGTGATCGGATGCATCAGCCAGGACAGGCTCTCGGCCGTCTCAGGCCTCATGGGCCCGGGACCGGAGATGACCGACGTGCGGGTCGTCTGCGGGGAGCACGGCGGCGACCGGACGATCCACTTCCAGGTGGTCCGCGACAAGCGCATCGCGCCGATGGCGATGCTCACCGGGGTCATCGAGGGGATCTTCGGCTCGAACGACAGCGAGCCCGGCGAGGGCTTCCGCATCGTGAGCACCGTCAATTTCTCGCCGACGCAGCAGATCTCGAGGGAGGCGGTCTACGCCGGCCAGCAGGGCTTCTACGCCGGCATGGCCGAGTTCCTCGGCGCCCTGACGGCGGAGCTGCAGAACCCGTTCGAGAAGGCGCTCCCCTCGTCCGTCGAGTTCCGCATCGACACGCTGGACGACAACCCGGCCGTCACTGTCGAGCAGTTCCAGGTGTCCCGCTCGATCGTCCGCGCGGGCGAGTCGTTCGATGTCACGCTCGGCTGGCGCGACTTCCAGGGCGCCGTGCAGTCCTGCACGGTGACCGTGCCCGTCGACCCGTCGTGGACGGGCAAGACGCTCGAGGTCATCGTGGCCCCGGGGCGCGTCCTCGACCAGCTGACGGGCCGAAGCACCGCGTACCGCCCGGGGCAGCTGAGGAGCTTCGACGCCTACCTTGACGCCATGAGGAACACGAGGCCCGAGGACGGCCTCTGCGTCGCCGTGGTCGAGAAGTCCACGCTCTTCTTCGACCAGGAAACCCCGACGACCGACGCCCCGGCATCCTACGAGCGGATCGCCGCCGACGCGGACGCCCTGCGCTTCCAGCGCAGGGACGCGCTCGTGCCCCTCTGGGAGACGCGGGTCCTCCAGGGTAAGGTCTCATTCACCGACTTCCACAAGTCCGTCCGGGTCGTCGAATGACCCCCAACCCGATGCTCCCGGAAAAATTCCTCCGCATTGCCGCGGCGACGGCCGGCCTCCTCGCCGGGGCCGCGGCCCTCGCCGACCCCCTCTCCAAGAACGCCGATGTCGACTTCTACCGCGACGTCCTCAGCCGGGACCTCCACGGCCTGGCGTCGCGCTCGGACGGCCGCCTCGTGACGGGGCCCGTCCTCACGGACCTCGCGGGAACCGCCCCCAGCGAGCTCATGTGGTGCCTCGCGCCCGAAGACGGCAAGTGGCTGGTCGGGGGCGGACCCGGCGGCCGGGTCATGGAGGTGACCGCCGACCTCGCCCACGATACCTTCACCTCGCGCGACCTCGTGAGGATACCGGATGTCCAGGTCTTCTCCCTGAAGCCGCTCCCCGGCGGCTCCATCCTCCTCGGCACGTCCCCGAGCGGCGGCCTGTACCTGGTCCGCGGCGGGAAGGTCGCCGCTCGCGCCGGCCTGCCCGTCGACTCCATCTTCGACATCGCGCTCGTCGACGGCGGGCGGACAGCCCTCGTCGCGACCGGCAACCCGGGCAGGATCTACAGGGTCGACCTCGCGAGGTTCGCGTCCTCCGGCGTCTCCACGGAGCGCCTCAACGACCCGAAGGCCCTCTCCTCCAGGGGCGTGGAGCTCTTCGGCCAGGTGAGCGACCGCAACCTGCGCCGGATCGTGCGCCTCGCGGACGGCAGGATCGCCGCAGGCTCCGCCCCGAGGGGGAACGTCTATCTCTTCCCGGCGTCGGGCGGCGCGCCCTACATCGCCCAGGAGAACCGTGACGCCGAGGTGACGGACATCCTGCCGGACCCGTCCGGCGGGTTCTACGCCGCCATCGTCTTCTCGGGCGGCGAGATCCATCCCGTCCAGGCCAACATCCAGGTCTCCGCGGAGGGGATGCTCGCCATAGTCGCCCCGACCCCGAACCCGGGCGCGCCGGCGCCGCAGCCCTCAAGCGGGGCCGCCCGCCAGAAGGAGAACACGGTCGAGATCCTGAACACGGCGCCGTCCGTGGAGCGCTTCCAGGGGCGGAGCACGCTGCAGTGGTTCCCCGGGGACGGTTTCCCCGAGACCCTGGCCACCCGCACGGCGGTAGCGTTCTACCGGATGTGCAGGATGGGCGACGTCATCGTCATCTCCGGCGGCGAACTCGGCGAGATGACCGGGTTCGACCTGAAGAACCGCACGTCGCTCACGTTCTCCGGGAGCACGTCGGCCCAGGTGAACGCACTGGAGCCCGTCCCCGGGCAGCCCGGCAGGTTCTTCGCCATCCGCAACAACGAGCCGGGCTTCACCCTGGTGGACTTCGGAGGCAAGGCCGAGCGCTACGCCGTCACGAAGCGAATCGACCTCGGGGCGCCGGCGCGCCTCGGCGCGCTCCGCTTCAACCGGGCGAGGGACATCGACGAGGCGCGCATGTCGGTCTCCGTCCGGACCACGAACGGATCCAACGAGTCGGACGGCTGGAGCCCCTGGGCCCCCATGGCGGACGACGACGGGTGGAGGGCGGCCGTCCCCATAGGCCGCTACGCCGAGTTCAAGGTCGCGCTGCCGCCCTCGGCGCCGGCGAGCGCCGAGCTCGACCACGCGACGGTCTACTTCCTGACGCAGAACCACCGCCCGCAGCTCCAGGACTTCAGGGTCCTGTCACCGAACTTCGCGATCGTCGTCCCGCCCGAGATGCCCGCCCCGGTGGTGACGACCGTCGGCCAGCTCATCCAGGCCGGCGACCACGAGAGCGACCGCCGCCGGTCGTTCCTCGGGAGCCAGATCGTCGCCTCCCCGGGCACGCGCGTCGCCTTCTGGACCGTGACGGCGCCGGACGGCGACAACCTCGTCTACACCTTCTCGATCAGGCACGACGGCGACCCCGGCTGGACCGACATCTCGGTCGACAGCCCGGACTCCTATGTCCAGTTCGACACGCTCCACCTGAGGGAGGGGACCTGGTTCACACGGCTCGTTGCCAGGGAGGCCGCGCCCAGGCCCGACGCCGACAGGCTGTCCGTCACCTTTGAGACCGACGACCTCGTGGTCGACCACACCCCGCCGGACATCGAGGAGGCCTCCGTCCGCCGGCAGGGCGGCATGCTCGCCGTGACCGTCAAGGGGCGCGACGCCCTCTCGATCCTCGACAGCGCGGAGTTCACGCTCAACAACGGCGTCCACGAGATCGTCGAGCAGCCCGCGGACGGGATCCTGGACGGCCGCGAGGAGACGTTCGTCCTCGAGATCCCGGAGGCGAAGGCCGCAGGGGCCACGTCGGTCGAGGTGACGCTCTACGACTCCTCGGGCAACGGGGCCACGAGAAGGCTGGGCCTCTAGCCCAGCCTCCCTCAGGCCCGCGGGTGGGCCTTGTTGTAGACGTCGCGCAGCCGGGCGATGCTGACGTGCGTGTAGACCTGCGTCGTCGCCAGCTGCGAATGGCCGAGCAGCTCCTGGACGACCCGCAGGTCTGCCCCGGCGTTAAGGAGGTGCGTCGCAAAGGAGTGCCTGAGCTTGTGGGGCGAGATGTCGAGGGGCAGCCCGGCCAGGCCCAGGTGCCGCTTCAGCATGAGCTGGACGGCACGGACGCTCATGCGCGCGCCGCCCTTGTCGGTCAGGACCGGGTCCGCGGGGCCGTCCCTCGCGGCGTATTTATCGCGGAACGCCGAGAGGACCGCGCACGCGGTCCTGCCGAGCGGGCAGAGCCGCTCCTTGCGGCCCTTGCCCAGCACCCGGGCCGTGCCCTCGGAAATGTCGACGTGCCCGTAGTTGAGCGCCACGAGCTCGCTGACCCGCAGCCCCGCGCCGTACAGGAGTTCCATCGCCAGCCGGTCGCGCAGGGCCGTGAAGGCGTCGCAGCCGCCGTTCTGCAGGAGCCGCTCCGGGCTGGCCAGGAGCGCGCTGGCCTGGTCCTCCGTCAGGAACTGCGGCAGGCGCTTCTCCAGCTTGGGAAGCGGGGCGCCCGAGAAGGGATTCCGCTTGAGGCGCCCCTGCAGCATCCAGTAGCGGCACAGAGAGCGCAGGCCCGAGACGCGGTTGTGGAGGGTCCTCCTGCCGTAACGGCGCTGCGCCTCGATGACGAAGTCGCGCACCTCCCGGCTTCCCAGGGAGCCGATCCCCTTCTCCCATAGGCCCGACGCCGACAGCCACCGGTAGAGGTCCTCGAAGGCGGCCCGGTAGTTCCGGACCGTGTAGCGTGAGCACCGCCGCTCCTTCTCAAGGTAGTCGCCGAAGGGCGCCCACCACGAGGCCGTGACGGCCTCAGGCGGTGGCGCTGCGGGCCGTGGCTCCGCTCTGGGCATTGCGTAGGACGGCGTCGGCGTGGCGCCGGAGCGCCCCCTCGGGGTCGAGGCCCCTCGACTGCGCGGCGGCTGCGATCTCGAACAGCGCCCGGCCGAGCGCGGCGTCGTCGAGGCCGGAGGCAAGCTGGGACACGCGGGCCCCGTCGACCCCGCTCTCGGGGAGGAGGCCCCGCTTGCCCACCTGCTTCCAGGCGGACTCGGCGTACATGAGGGCGGGCAGGCGCGGCGGCAGCTCCTTGAAGAGCGGCTCTCCCCCGGCCTTCGGCCCCTTCTCCGCGGCCTTGATCTGGTCCCACTGCACGAGGACCTCCTCCGAGGTCTTGAGGCCCGGGCCGCCAAAGACGTGGGGGTGGCGCCGGACGAGCTTCTCGTTCACCTCGCGGACAACATCCTCCAGGCCGAATGCCCCCTTCTCCTCGGCCAGCTGCGCGTGGAAGATGACCTGGATGAGGACGTCGCCCAGCTCCTCGCGCATGTGGGGAAGGTCGAGCCGGTCGATGGTGTCGAGGAGCTCGCTGCACTCGTCGATGAGGCACCGGGCGAGGCTCTGGTGGGTCTGCTCCTGGTCCCATGGGCACCCCCCGGGACCGCGAAGCCGCGCGATCGTACGGCGGAGGTCGTCGATGGCGCTCATGGAGGGAGAATGGGGGCCGGCGGCCGGGGCTGACAAGGATTCTGGTCTGGTTTTCGCGCGGCCGCTGCTGTTTGGTCGTGGCCGTGGAGGACAAGCTCGCAGAAATCATGGCCTGGAAGCGCCGCGAGGTGGCCCCGAGGGTCCGCGAGGTCGCGGAATCGGAGCTGGCCGCCGCGGGCGCGTCACTGCCAAGGCCGCCCTCCTTCGCGGCGGCCCTACGGCGCCCGGACGGCCGACTGGCGGTCATCGCCGAGATCAAGCGGCGCTCGCCGTCCGCTGGCGAGATCGCGGCCGGCGCCTCGGCCGCCGACCAGGCGGCGCTCTACCGCGGGGCGGGCGCCGACGCCCTCTCGGTCCTCACCGACAAGAAGTACTTCGGCGGGTCCCTGGCGGACCTCGAGGCCGCGGCGGCCCTGATGCGCACTCCCGGGCCGCGCGTGCCGTGCCTGCGCAAGGACTTCATGGTCCATCCCATCCAGGTGCTCGAGGCGCGCCAGGCGGGCGCAAGCGCCATCCTGATCATCGTGCGGGCGCTGTCGGACCCGGAGATCGCCGCCCTCCACGCCGCCGCCCGGACCGCGGGCCTCGACGCCCTCTTCGAGGTGCACAGCCAGGACGAGGTCGCCCGCGCCGCCGGGCACGGCGCCCGCATCGTCGGGGTAAACAACCGCGACCTCGCCGTGTTCAGGACCGACCTGGCGCTCAGCGAGCGCCTGATCCCGGGGTTCCCGCAGGGCGCCACGGCCGTCAGCGAGAGCGGCATCTGGACGGCGCCCGACGCCGCGCGGGCCCGCGCAGCGGGCGCACACGCTGTCCTTGTCGGCGAGGCGCTGATGCGCTCGGGAGACCCGGCTGCGCTCATCGCCTCGTTCAGGTAGCGGAACGCCATGGCGCTCACCCCGACCGAGACCCGCGAGCTGCTCGCGCGCCTCGGCCACACGCCGCGCCGCCGCCTCGGACAGAACTTCCTCGTCGACGGGAACATCGTGAGGAAGTCGCTCGAGCTGGCGCAGCTCGCGCCGGGCGACTGCGTGGTGGAGGTGGGCCCGGGGCTGGGCACCCTCACGTCGGCGCTCCTCGGAGCGGGGGCCACGGTGTGGGCGGTGGAGAGGGACCGCGCCCTCTTCGCCCACCTGGCCTCGGCCCTGGCCGGCCCGGCCCTGCACCTCATGGAGGGCGACGCCGTGGAGGCGCCGCTCGCCGGGCTGCCGGACGCCCTGGCCCCCTCCGCCAAGGTGGTCGCCAACCTGCCGTACGCAATCTCGACGCCCTGGATGGACGCCGTGCTCTCGGGACCCCTCCCCTGCCGGATGGTGCTCATGCTCCAGCGCGAGGCGGCCGAGCGGTACTGCGCCTCGCCCGGGACGGGGCAGTTCGGGGCGATATCGATCTTCCTGCAGGCGGCCTACGACGCCGCGCCGGGCCACCGCGTGAGCGCGGCGTGCTTCCACCCGCGCCCGGAGGTCGACTCGGTCCTCCTCAACCTCGTCAGGAAGCAGGGGCCGCACGTCTTCGGGGCGGACGACAAGCGGATCGTCCGCCGCTGCTTCCAGCAGCGGCGCAAGCAGCTCCTGTCCGTCATGCGCGAGGTGTCGCCCGCGGACGAGCCCAGGTGGGGGGAACTTCTGGCCTCCCGTGGTTTTCCAATGACGATCCGGGCCGAGGCGGTGCCGGTGGACGTGTGGATCCGGCTCCTTGCCGGGCGCCCGCACGCTTGATAGGCCGCCCCCAACGGATCATCCTTCAGAAGAACATGCTGCGAACAATCGCATTGGCGATCTGGGCGCTGGCCTCGCTCAGTTGCCGCGGCCAGGACGCCGGCACGGCTCTCGCCGGCACCCTGGACGGGGGCGTGTACACGTCGCCCACGGGCGCGTTCAAGATGCAGGTGCCGGTCCTCGCGGCCCTGGGGGGCGTCGTCCACGACACCGACAACGTCGTCACCTTCCGAGACGGCTACGGCCTGCAGATCAGCGTCGGGGCCTTTGCGCACGACGCGACGCAGAAGTGGGAGCTCTCGACGCGGGGCACCAAGGACTACCTGATCTACTTCTTCGGCACGTACGTCCTGCCGGACTTCAGGCGGTTCTGCCCGGCGACGAGGATCGAGAGCGCGGGATACGCCCCGGACCTCATGGACGGCTGCCTCTTCACCTACATCCTGATGCCGGGAGGCACGATGTTCGAGAGCCCGCCGGTCTTCGGCCAGGGCTTCCCCGCGATCCCGCCCGTCGCCAAGCGCGGGAACATGGTCTTCGTGAGGAACGGCTTCACCTTCGTCATCAGCTCGGAGCTCTCCGAGCGGGTCACGGAGGGCTCGCACTACAGCATGACGACGGCCCAGGAGAACGCGCTCCTGCGCTCGCGCCTCGTGGACGTGGCGAAGAAGATGGTGTTCCTGGCGCCGGTCCAGCAGAAGTAGCGCGAGCCATGGGAATCGGCGCCCTCATCATCCTCATCGTCGTCGGCGGCGTGGCCGGCTGGATCGCCGGCCTCATCACGAAGGGCAGCGGCTTCGGGGTCGCCGGAAACATCATCATCGGGATCGGCGGCGCGTTCCTGGGCGGCCTGTGCTTCAGCCTCCTGGGGATCGTCGCGTACGGCCTCCTCGGACGGCTGATCTTCGCCGTCCTCGGCTCGCTGCTGCTCCTCTGGCTCCTCAGCTTCGTCAGGAGGTGACGCGCGGCACGGCGGCCGGCGTCACATGTGCGCGATGATGGCGTCGCCGAACGCCGAGCACTTGATCTCGGTCGCCCCTTCCATCTGGCGGGCGAAGTCGTAGGTGACCCTCTTCGAGCCGATGGCGCCGTTCAGGCCCTTCAGGACCAGATCGGCGGCCTCGGCCCAGCCCATGTAGCGGAGCATCATCTCTCCCGAGAGGACGACGGAGCCCGGGTTGACGACGTCCTTGCCGGCGTACTTGGGCGCCGTGCCGTGCGTGGCCTCGAATATCGCGTGGCCGGAGATGTAGTTGATGTTGCCCCCGGGGGCTATCCCGATGCCGCCCACCTGCGCCGCAAGGGCGTCGGAGAGGTAGTCCCCGTTCAGGTTCAGCGTCGCGATGACGTCGAAGTCCGTCGGGCGCGTCAGCACCTGCTGAAGAGTGATGTCCGCGATCGAGTCCTTGATCACGATCCCCGCGCCCGGCTTGCCCTCGGGAATCTTGCACCAGGGTCCGCCGTCGACCTCGACCGCCCCGAAGGACTCCTTGGCGACCTTGTAGCCCCAGTCCCTGAAGGCGCCCTCGGTGAACTTCATGATGTTGCCCTTGTGGACGAGGGTCACGCTCTTGCGGCCGTTCCTGATGGCATAGGAGATCGCGCTGTGGATGAGGCGCACGCTCCCCGAGTAGCTGACGGGCTTGATCCCGACGCCCACCTGAACGTCCGTGGGGAAGCCCTTTGCGCCCACGGCGGCCCAGAACTCCTCGGCCCGTGCCTTGGTCCCGAACCGGACCTTGTCGTACGCCTTCGGGAATTCCTTCGCGAGGAAGTCGAGGACCTTCTGGGCCTCGGGCGTCCCCGCCGCGAACTCGATCCCGGCGTAGATGTCCTCGGTGTTCTCCCGGAAGATCACCATGTTGACGAGTTCCGGGCGCTTCACCGGGGAGGGGACCCCCGTGAACCACTGGACCGGGCGCAGGCAGACGTAGAGGTCGAGCATCTGCCGCAGGGCCACGTTCAGCGAGCGGATCCCGCCGCCGACCGGCGTCGTGAGTGGCCCCTTGATCCCGACGATGTACTCCTTGAAGGCGGCTACCGTGTCGTCGGGCAGCCAGTTCTGGAAGCGCTTGAAGCTCTCCTCGCCGGCGAAGACCTCGAACCACGAGATCCGCTTCTTGCCGCCGTAGGCCTTGGCGACCGCGGCGTCGAGCACGCGGACCGAGGAGGCCCAGATGTCGGGCCCCGTGCCGTCGCCCCGGATGAAGGGTATGACCGGGTTGTCCGGCACGTTGAGTCGGCCGGCGGTGATGGAGATCTTACCTCCTGCGGGCGGCGTGATGTCTTTGTAGGCCATGATGCGGGTTCGGTCGGGGTTGGGTGCGGCCTCAAGCCTTGAGGCCGCGGCAGAAATTCGCGAGGCGCTCGACGCCCTTGGTGATGATCTCGTCGTTCGTCGCGTAGCTCATCCGGAGGTAGCCCTCGGCGCCGAAGGCGAGGCCGGGCACCGCAGCGACCTTCTCCCCCTCGAGGAGCTTCTCGCAGAACTCGACGGAGCCGAGCCCGAAGCTCGAGATGTTGGGGAAGAGGTAGAAGGCGCCCTGCGCGAGGAGGCAGGAGACCCCGGGCACGGAATTGAGCCCCTTATGGAGGAGCCTTCGCCTGCGGTCGAAGGCCGCCAGCATCTTTGCGAGCGAAGCCTGGGTCTTCTCCTTCTCCCGGAGGGCGGCGAGGGCCCCGTACTGGGCGAACGTCGTCGCATTGGACGTCATCTGCCCCTGGATCTCCGCGATGGCCTTGGCAATCGGGGCCGGCGCCACGAGGCTTCCCAGCCGCCAGCCCGTCATGGAATACGTCTTCGAGAAGCCGGAGACGACGATCGTCCGCGCGGCGGCCTCGGGGCCGAGCGTCGCGACGCACGTGGGCGAGCAGCCGTCGTAGACCAGCCTCTCGTACATCTCGTCCGAGAGGACGTAGAGGTTGTGCCTCACGGCCACCTCCATGAGCGCCGCCAGCTCGTCCCGGGTGTAGACGGCTCCCGTGGGGTTCGAGGGGGAATTGAGGATGAGGAGCCTCGTGCGCGGGGTCACCGCGGCGTCGAGGCCCTCGGGGGTCAGCTTGAATCCCGTCTTGTCGGTCGCGAGGACGGGCTTGGGGACCGCGCCCGCAAGCTTCACCATCTCGGGATAGCTGACCCAGTAGGGGGCCGGGATGATGACCTCGTCCGAGGGGGAGCAGACGGCCATCACCGCCAGGTGGCAGGACATCTTGCCGCCGGGGCTGACCACCACCTGGGAGGGCGCGACCTTGAGGCCGTAGTTCTCCAAGTACGAGTCCGCTATGGCCTTGCGAAGATCCTCGATGCCGGCCGTCGCGACGTACTTTGTCCGGCCCGCCTGCAGGGCGGCGGCGCACGCGTCCTTGATGTGCTGCGGGGTGTCGAAGTCGGGCTCGCCTGCCGCGAAGCTGCACACGTCCTGCCCGGCTGCGATCATCGCCTTCGCCTTGGCGTCAACGGCCAGGGTCGGCGAGGGCGAGATGTTCCTAGCCCATGTGGAGAGCGGTTGCGGTGTGGAGGTGGCCATCTTGAGCAAAGGGTCCCACAAAACGGGGCCTTGGCTCCGAACGCAAGAGGCGAGCGGTTCGGGAAAGCCGCGGCTCCCGGAGGGGGACCGGTCAGCGGGATTTCGGCCTCTTGGCCGGCAGGCCCTCAAGGGCGAAGCGCAGGAGTTCCCCGACGCTCGCATCCTTCTTCTTCGCGTACCGCCGCAGCATCGCCCTCTGGTTCGGTCCGAGCCTAACGGATACCTGGCGGTGCGGGTCGCGGACCGGCTTGCAGCCCTCAAAGTCGAAGCTGTCGATCGCAAGCCTCACCACCTCGCTCGCGGTCTTCAGGCCGTACTTGCGCCTGTGGCTCTCGATTTTCGCGATCAGGGAAATCGGCAAATCGAAAGTCAGCGGAGCCGAAGCGGAACGGGTGGCCATGGCGGGTAAATACCTGAACGGCCCATGAGCAGGCACGCGAGACGGCCCCGCCGCAACGAAATTCTGCTGGGATGCCTAGGGGACCCTCTCGAGGTGCGCCGGGGCCTGCAGGGCCTCCCCAAGACGGGCGGGATCGAACGCCGCGGCCCCGGGGTCCGCGCCCACGGAGACGGCCGTGATAGAGAGCCTTGTCTTGTCCCTCGTCCTCTCGTCCCGGACGTCCAGGTCCTTGGGTATCCACCGGTCGCCTACCTTCTTCAGGTCGAGGAGGGAGAGCGTCTTCGCCACCGCGCCGCTCGCCCCCACGACCTCGGACTGCACCAGGGCGTCGTACTGCGTGTCCAAGTACACCCGGACCGCCGCCACCGAGGGGTTGGCCGCCCTGAAGTCGGCCGAGGGGGAGAGGACGAACATGTGGGCCCGCCGGCCCCTGATCTGCCCGGTGCCCGCAAGGTCCGCGTCCAGCCAGAAGAGATACGGCATCGGCAGGACGTCGAAGGGCGTCATGACGAGGCGCGGGGCGAGGGGCTTCAGGATGGCCCCGGCGACCGGGGCCGGGGACTCGGCGGGATCCCAGAGCCACACCGACGGGTCGGGGCCGCCCTGGATGAGGAAGTGCCTGGAGAAGCCGCCGTTCCCGACATTGATCTCGAGCCGGGTGACCGGGCCGGCCGCGTCGCGGCCGCCCCAGAACCGGCCGTGGTAGTCGAACTCGTCGCCTTCGCGCGGCAGTTCGCGCAGGAGGACCTCCGCATACACGGGCTCGGCCCAGATCGACTGCCTGAACCGGCTGAGGATCTGCGCGGCGGATTCCCCGGCCGAACGGTCGGCCCCAAGGGCAGGAAGGGGAAGCCAGGCCAAGGTGGCGGCGCAGGCAAACGCGGCGCAGGACGCCCAGCCCCGGCGACGCACACGCTGGGCCGTCGCCTTCAACTTCCTATCAGGGCTTGCCGGCCGGAGCCGCCGGGGCCGTTCTCGCCGGCGCAGGCGCGGGGACCCCGAGGCCGGCAGGCGCCTTTGTCGGGGACATGGGCACGGCGATGGAGGGCAGCGCGCCGCCCGCTGAGGCCACATGCTTTGTCTCGTAGATGCGCCCCAGGTAGAGCGCGAAGCTGAGCACGAAAAAGATGATCGAGGCGTTGATCGTCCCCTTGCTGAGGACGCTGCTGGTCTCGGCGCCGAATGTCGCCTCGGCCATTCCGCCGCCCATCGCGGCCCCCATGCCCCCGTCCGTCTGGGCCTTCTGCATGAGGACGAGGAGGATAAGGATGAGGGAGGTCAGCAGCAGGACTGCCGTCAGGATGTCGAGGAGGATGCTCATGTCCGGGAATGGTCAATAAAGCAGGCAACGGCGATGGTTGTCAACGCCGCCGGACCAGGGGGGATCCGGGGTGGGCCCGGCCCTTCGACGTCGTCCAGCCTGCGCCAAACTAGGCAGGAACGTATGTCAGCCTGAGCACGTCCTCGGTAATCAGGTCGCTGGACACAAGGCGGAGCCGCGGTCGTGGGCCGGCGAAGAACGGCGTGCCGCTGCCCAGCACGATGGGATGGAGGTAGATTCGGAATTCATCGACGAGGCCGGCCTCGCCTAGGCTGTGCGCCAGGACGGTTCCGGCCAGATCCAACTCGCCGGCCAGCTCGGACTTCAGCCTCCTTATCGCCGCCTCGGCGCCGTCCCCGACGAGCGTTGCGTTTGGGCCGACCGACTTGAGGGTGCGCGACACGACCCATTTCGGCTGCCTTCGCCACGCCTCCGCGAATTCATGATCCTGCGCGTCCCAGCCAGGAAGGTCCTGGTCCCAATAGCGCATGATCTCGTATATCCGCCGGCCGTACACCATCCCCGCCAGGCCGCGCACCCGCTCAAGAAAGTAACGGAAGAGCCTGGGGTCGGGCGGCCCAATTTTCGTATGGTCGACGTAGCCGTCGAGGGACTGGTTCAACCCGTAGACAAGCTTTGCCATTCTGGAAATGCGCTGGGCGGGCGGTGTTCCTGAAGGGGAGTCATCCCGCGTGTGACGCAGGCTCGACACCCAGCTTCTCCAGGAGGCGCTGGAGGTCCTCGTTGCCGCGGTATTCGATGACGATCCTTCCCTTCTTTGGGGTATGGAGGACCGCGACGCGGGCGCCGAGGTGGGAGGTGAGCCTTTTCTCGATGCTCTCGACCTCCGCGGTGTCCCTGGAGGGCAGGCCCTTCCTGCGGGTCTTGGAGCCCGCAGCCCCCTTCGAACCCTGGCTCAGCTTCTCGGTCTGCCGGACGCTGAGGCCCTCCTCGATGATCCTGCGGGCGAGTACCGTCCGCGCCGCTGCATCCTCGATGCCGAGGAGCACCTTCGCGTGCCCGACGCTGAGGATGTCCTTCGAAAGGAATCCCTGTATCTCGGGATCAAGCCCCAGGAGCCGGAGCGAATTGGCGACGGATGCGCGGCTCTTGCCCACCCGCTCCGCGGCGGTCTCCTGCGTCAGGTCGAAGTCCCGGACGAGGCTCGCGTAGCCGTGTGCCTCCTCGATCGGGTTCAGCCCCTCGCGCTGGAGGTTCTCGATGAGGCCGATCGAGGCCGCCGACGCGTCGTTCGCCTCCACGATCCGGGCCGGGATCTTCGCGATCTTCAGCTGCTGGAAGGCGCGCCAGCGGCGCTCCCCGGCTATCAGCTGGAACCTGTCGGCATGCTTGCGCACGACGACGGGCTGCAGGAGGCCCTCGTTGCGTATGCTCTCGGCGAGCTCGGCAAGCTGCTCGGGGGCGATGCCCCGGCGCGCCTGGTAGGGGCTGGGCTCGACGAGGTGGACGAGGATCTCCGTGTATCCAGGCACGGCGGGCGCCGGCGCCGGGGCGAGCGTGGAGGCTTTCGCCGAGGAGATGAGGCCGCCGAGTCCTCGGCCGAGGCGTGATTTCTGGGGGGATGCCATGTGCTTAGGGGTTTGCCGGCGCCTTGCCGCCCGGAACGAACAGCGTCTGGCCGATCCTGATGCGCGACGGGTCGGCGAGCTTGTTCGCGCTGACGATGTCCTGGAACCTGGCGCCGGTCTTCTTCGCGATGAGCTCCACCGTGTCGCCCTTCTGGACCGTGTAGGTGACGCCCGGCCTCGAGTGGTCGTCGGCAAGGGACGCCCTCGCCTGCGGCTCCGCAGGCTGGCGGGAAACCGAATCGATGGCTGCGTTCGTCTGCTTGGCCAGGTTCTCCATCTGCGCGGCAACCTTCTGCAGGATCTCTTCCCGCGACGCCGCGACCTGCGACTTGATCGATGCGTTGAGGTCGCCCACGGCGCCGTTGAGCTGGGCGGCGTTGACGGCGTCCCGCTGGGATCCGCCGCTGGCGAGCTTCGCCCTCAGGTCCGCGTTCTCCCTCTGGAGCTGCTCCACCTGGAGCGAAAGGTCATTCACGCGCTCCTTGAGGCCGCGGACATCCTCGTTCAGGTCGGCGAGCGAGGGCTGCGCCCCAAGCCTGAACGGCAGCGCGAGCGCCGCCGCCGCGCAAATGAGGGTCAATCGGCTGAAAGCGTGCCGGCCTGGCATCGGCCCGCGAATCTTGCTTAAAGCCCCGGCGAAAACAAGCGGCATAATGTCTCGGGCCTAGCCCCGGAGGGGCGCGTCGGAGACGAGCGCCGGCATGGGCGCCGACTCGAGGAGCGTGCCCGCCGGCACGGGGAATCCCCGAAGGAAGTCGCGGGCCTCCAGCATCCTCCCGCCCGGCCGCTGGAGCCTCCTTATACGGAGGACGCCGGAACCGGCGGCGACAAGGAGGCCCTCCGCGTCCGAGCCCAGGACGGCGCCGGGCTGCCCCCCGCCGGCGGAAGCGGCCGTGTCCGCGAGCCCCAGCTTCACGGGGACTCCCCCAAGCCGGATGGCGACCCCCGGCCAGGGGTTGAGGCCGTTGACCCGCGCGGCCAGGGCCGCCGCGGGCGCCGAGAAGTCAAGGATCCCGTCCGCCTTGGCGAGCCTGCGGCAGAACGTCGCGGCGCCGCGGTCCTGCTCGCGGAACTGGAGGCCGCCGCTGGCCAGGAGCGGGAGCGCCCTCGCGAGGAGCGGGATGGCCGCATCGGCAAGCCTCGCCTCGACCTCGGCCGAGGTGTCCAGGGCGCCGATCGGCACCCCTTGCGTGTCGGCCACCGGGCCGGCGTCAAGCTCGCGCACGATCCTCATGAGGGAGAGGCCCGTCTCCCGCATGCCGGAGGCCACCGCGGTCTGGATCGGCGAGGCCCCGCGCAGGCGCGGAAGCAGCGAGGCGTGGACGTTCAGGGTCCCCAGGCGGGGAATGGCGATGAAGTCGTCCCTCAGGATGTGCCCGTAGGCGACGACGAGCGCCACGTCGGGGCGCAGGGCCCGCATGGCGTCCGCCGCGTCCGCGTCCAGCCTCGCGGGCTTGCGCACCTCGAGCGGGCGGCCTGACGCCCAGGCCCCCACGGCGTTCGGCCGCACCTCCTGGCCGCGGCCCGATGGGCGGTCGGCGCCCGTGAAGACGCCGACAAGCTCCGCCGCCGGGGAGCCGGCACCGGCCAGCCAGTCGAGGAGCGGGAGGGCCACCGGGTCGGAGCCCATGAAGACGATGCGCAGGCGCTCAGCCATCCGAGCCTACTCCCCTGCCCCGTCCCGCGGCTTGCCGACAAGCTCGAACTCGACCGGGCAGCCATTGAGCCCGAACTCCTTCACCAGGCCCGCCTCGAGGTAGCGCCGGTAGCTCTCGGTGAGGCGCTCCTCGCGGTTGCAGAATATCTTTACCCGGAACGGCCGGTTCCCGGTCTGGGTGGCATAGTAGATCTTGAACCTCCGGGCGCCGATCGCCGGCGGCGGCGTCCTCTGGGCCAGGTAGGACAGGGTGTCGTTGAGGCGGGAGGTCGCCAGCTTCTTGTCGAGGGTGCGGTGCAGCCTCACCGCGGCGTTCAGCATCCGGTCCACCTCGTAGCCCGAGACGGCCGAGACGAAGATGAGCGGCGCGCCCGGCGTGAAGAAGAGCCGGTCGAACAGGGCCTTCTCGTACTTCTCGCGGTAGTCGCGCTCGCTCTTCGCACCCTGGATGGCGCCGTCCCTGCGGAAGGTCTCGTGCACGAGGTCCCACTTGTTGACGATGACGGCGATCGGCTTGCGGTCCCGGACCGCCTCCCCGGCGATCGCCTTGTCCTGCTGCGTGACCCCGTCCACGGCGTCAAGGACGAGGAACACGACGTCGGAGCGCTGCATGGCGTCGAGGGACCGCAGCCTCGAGAAATACTCGACCGACGTGGCGAGCTTCGTCGCAGCCTTGATCCCGGCCGTGTCGATTAGCCTGAAGGGGTGCATCTTGCCGTCGCGCCCCTTGAAGTCGAACGGAAGCTCGACGGCGTCGCGGGTCGTTCCCGCCACCTCGCTCACAATGAGCCGATCGCTCTTGAGCAGGCGGTTCGCGAGCGACGACTTCCCGACGTTGGGCCGCCCGATGAAGCTGATGCAGATCGGGCTGCCCGGCCCCTTGGCCGGCGCGTCGCCGGCGGGTTCCTCGCCAGGGCCGGGGCCAAGGCGGCCGAGCCGGTCGTCGATGGCCCGCCTCAATTCCTCCTCGCCCCGCCCGTGCTCGGCGGACACGAAGACGGGCTCGCCCAGGCCGAGCCGGGCCACGCCCTCGTGGTCGGCCTTCTCGTCGCCGAAGTCCGCCTTGTTGACGACGAGGATGACGGGTTTGCCTCCGCGGCGCAGGCGCGCCGCGATCCGGTCGTCCAGGGCCGTCACGCGGTCGAGGCCGTCGATGATGAAGACGATGACCGCCGCCGTGTCTATGGCGAATCCGACCTGCCGCTCGGAGGCCTCGATGATAGCCTTTGACGAGGTCTCGCCCTCCTTGAGGCCGAGCCCGCCGGTGTCCATCAGCGTGTAGCCGCCGACCTCGGCCGAGACCACGTCGCGGGTCACGCCCGGCTGGTCGTGGACGATCGAGATGCGCCGCCGGGCAAGCCGGTTGAAGAGCCTGCTCTTTCCGACGTTCGGCCGCCCTACGATGACGACGGAGCGGAACATGGCGCGGCGGTGTTCACGAATCGTTCGATGCGGTCGCAGGCCTCCACGAGCTGGTCGTAGCCCGTGGCGAAGCTCGCGCGAACGAACCCGCGCCCGTTTTGCCCAAACGCCTCGCCGGGAACGACCGCGACCCCCTGCGAATTGAGGAGGCCGTAGGCAAAGTCCCGGTCGCCGAGACCCGTCGAGGAGACGCTGGGAAACACATAGAATGCGCCGCCCGGGGCGCGGCAGCGCAGGCCGGCCGCGTTCAGCCGGGAGACCATGAGGTCGCGCCTGCGGTGGTACTGCTCGCGCATGGACTTCACGCCCTCGTCGCCGCGGGCGAGGGCCTCGATCGCGGCCTCCTGGGAGAGGATCGGGGCGCAGAGCATCGAGTACTGGTGCACCTTCATCATGGCGTCGACCAGCTCGGCCGGCCCGCAGGCGTAGCCGATCCTGAACCCGGTCATCGCAAATGCCTTGGAGAACCCGTGCAGGAAGATGGTCCGCTCCTTCATGCCCGGGAAGACGGCGATGCTCGTGTGCGCGCCGTCGTACACGAGCTCCGAGTAGATCTCGTCGCTGATGACGATGAGGTCCTTCTCCACCGCGAAGCGCGCGATCCTCTCCAGCCTGGCGCGGTCGCACGTGCCCCCCGTGGGGTTGCACGGCAGGTTCATCATGAGGACCTTGCAGCCCGGCTCCCATGCCTTCTCGACGTCCTGGACGTTGAGGGCGAAGCCGTCGTCGGCCCGCGTGGGGACGGGGATCCCTATCCCGTGCGCGAGCGTGACGCTCGGGTGGTAGGACACGTAGCAGGGCTGGTGGTAGAGGACCTTGTCCCCCGGGTTGAGGAGCGCCCGCAGCGCAAGGTCGATGGCCTCCGAGACGCCCACGGTGACGATGACCTCGTCCTCGGGGTTGTACCCCACCCCGTAGCCCTTCTCGACGTAGGCCGAGATCGAGCGCCGGAGCTCGAGGAGCCCGAGGTTCGACGTGTAGTGGGTCTTGCCCTTCTCGAGGGCGTAGATCGCCGCCTCGCGGATGTGCCACGGCGTGTCGAAGTCGGGCTCGCCGATACCGAGCGAGATGACGTTCTTCATCTTCGAGACGATCTCGAAGAAGTCCCGGATCCCGGACTTCGGAATCCCGGCCACGTGCCTGGCGACGAATCTCTTCATGGGGAGACCTTCAGGCGGTCCGCCTCGCCCGCGGGGGCGTCGATGAGGAAGGAGCCCTCCTTGTAGGAGCGCAGCATGAAGTGCGTCGACGTCGAGAGAACGCCCTCCAGCGTCGACAGCCTCTCGGACACGAAGGCCGCGACCCTCTGCAGGCTGGGCCCGTTGACGAAGATGAGGAGGTCGTAGGCTCCCGACATCAGGTAGCAGGACTCCACCTCGTCGAACCGGCTGAGGCGCTCGGCAAGCCTGTTGAAGCCCCCGCCCCGCTCGGGCGTCATCTTCACCTCGATGACGGCCCTGACGGCCGCGGCAGACTCGCGGGAGAGGTCCAGGACAGGCCTCCATCCCAGGAAGACCCTGTCCTTCCTCAGCTGCTCCAGCTGCTTGTCCACGTCGGCCTCGGAGATGCCGGCCACCTGCGCCATCTGGGCGGAAGTGAGGCGGCCTCCCTCGATCAGGAGCTTGAGGACTGGGTTCATGGGGAGGATGAGGGTCGCACGGTTCGGGGCGCCTTAGCCATCCCAAAAGCGCCCGGTCGTGGTTGCGTCCGGGCCCCAGTTCATGCATCCGGTGGGGTCCCATGTTCGAGTCGCTCTCCGAGAAACTGTCCCTGGCCCTGCGCAACCTGCGCGGCGTTGGGAAGCTGTCGGACGAGAACATGGCGGCCGCCCTCGCGGAGGTGCGCGCCGCGCTGCTCTCCGCGGACGTCCATTTCAAGGTCGCAAGGGAGTTCACGGAGAGGGTACAGGCCAAATGCCTCGGACAGGAGGTCCTGAAGGGCGTCACGCCGGGCCAGCAGATCGTCAAGATCATCCACGACGAGCTGGTGGCGCTGCTCGGCGAGGGAACGACGGCCCTCAGCACGGCCCGCCCGCTCAGGGTCCTCATGGTCGGCCTCCACGGCTCGGGAAAGACGACGTCGACGGCCAAGCTGGGACGGCTCCTGAAGAAGAGGGCCTACCGCCCGTTCGTCGTCGCCTGCGACGTCCAGCGCCCGGCAGCCATCGACCAGCTGGAGATCCTGGCCAGGCAGGAGGAGCTGGGCTTCTACTGCGACCGCTCGTCCAAGGACGTGCCGGCAATCGGCAGGGCGGGCCTCGCCGCCGCCGAGGCCGCCTCGGCCGACGCCATCCTGTTCGACACGGCCGGGCGCCTGCAGATCGACGAGTCGCTCATCGACGAGGTGAAGCGCCTGCGCGCCGCCGTCCAGCCCGACGAGGTGTTCCTTGTCGCGGACGGGGCCCTCGGCCAGGAGGCCGTCAATGTCGCAAGGGCCTTCAACGAGGCCCTCTCCCTCACGGGCCTCGTGCTGACGAAGATGGACGGCGACGCGCGAGGGGGCGCCGCCCTGTCCATAAAGTCGATCACGGGCATCCCCATCAAGTTCGTCGGGACCGGCGAGAAGACGGACGACTTCGAGACCTTCCACCCGGACCGGCTCGCCTCCCGGATCCTCGGCATGGGCGACGTCGTCTCGCTGGTCGAGAAGGCGCAGGAGTCGATCGACGAGAAGGAGGCCGAGCAGCTGGCGGAGAAGATGCGCAGGGCCGACTTCAACCTCGAGGACTTCCTGAAGCAGCTCCAGTCCGTGAAGAAGATGGGCCCCCTCCAGAGCATCGTCGGCATGATGCCCGGGATGAACGGCGTCCAGCTTGGCGACGGCGCCGAGAAGCAGATGGCGCGGACCGAGGCGATCATCCACTCGATGACGGTCCAGGAAAGGCGCCGCCCGGACATCCTCAATGGGAGCCGCCGCCAGCGGATAGCGAACGGGGCGGGCGTCAAGATCTCCGACGTGAACCAGCTGCTGAAGCAGTTCCAGCAGATGCAGAAGATGATGAAGATGATGAGGGGCGGCGGCGGCAAGAAGCTGATGCGCCAGATGGAGGCCATGAAGGGCCGCGGGGGCTTCCCCGGGATGTAGGGGGCGGTGCCGCGCCCCATCCTGCCGCCATGCACGAGCTCCACAGGTACCTGTTTGCCGCGGCCTGGTGGGCATGGGCGATCGGCTGGTTCGCCAGCAGCTTCTTCGCCAGCGCGCCGAAGAGGGTCCAGGATCCTGGCGCCCGACTCCTGCTCGTGGCGGAGCTGGTGGTCGTGTTCGCGCTGCTGTGCTCGCCCCGGCTCGGCGTGGGCTGGCTGGGCAGGCGGATCGTGCCGCGGACCGAGTCGCTCTTTACCGCCGGGGCTGCGCTTCTCCTCGCCGGGCTGGCGTTCACCGCATGGGCGCGGGTGTGCCTTGGCAGGAACTGGAGCGGCCAGGTGACCCTCAAGCAGGGCCACCGCCTCATACGCCGGGGGCCGTACGCCCTTGTCCGCCACCCGATCTACACCGGCCTCCTGCTCGCATTCCTTGGCACCGCGGTCGCGCTTGACGAGTACCGGGGCCTCCTTGCCGTTCTCATCGCGCTCCAGTCCTTCGTCCGGAAATATAGGCTGGAGGAGCGCTGGCTCACCGAGGAATTCGGGGGCGAATACGAGCGGTACAAGCGGGAGGTAAAGGCGCTGGTTCCCGGCGTGTTCTGAGCGGCAGCGGGGCTGAATGGCGGGCGCCGGGCCGCGCCGTAAGTCAATTAGAGGTAAAAGGCTCCCCCCCGGATTGCGCGCCGCGGAAGCATGGATTGCGTGGATGTGTAAGAAATACCGACACCACTTTCCGATTGATGAAGAAGCGCTTAATCGTAGTTGATTTCGCAGACGGAAGCGAGTGACCCCGGCCATCCAGGCGCCGTTCGAAACAGACCCGGTTCCAAGCAATCCCCAGCAATGCCACCTGCGCAGCGAGTCCTGCGCGCGGCCTGCCTTTTGGCTGCCGCGGCGGTTACTGCATTTGGAGCCGGATCCCCGTCGGAATCCGACCTGAAGGCGGCGTTCATCTATCACTTCACGCAGTTCGTCGAGTGGCCCGACGCGGCCTTCCAGGCCGACGACTCCCCGTTCGTCATCGGGGTCCTGGGCACGGACCCATTCGGCGGGACGCTCGAGGCGCTGGTGCGCGGCGAAAGCGTCGCCAGGCACCCGATAAGGATCCGGATACTCAGGGACGGGGATAACCAGGTCGGCTGCCACATCCTCTTCGTCACGAGGGATGGCGAACCCCGCCTTGACGCGCGCAGGCTCGGCGCGTCGCCCGTCCTGACGGTCGGCGAATCCGACCAGTTTTTCGACGCCGGCGGGATGGTCGAGTTCGTGACCGAGCGGCGCCACGTGCGCATCAAGATCAACCTCAGCGAGGCCAGGGCCCACGGGCTGGCGATCAGCGCGAAGCTCCTGCGGGTCGCCGAGGTGGTGGACGACGAGGGGGGCGCCTCGTTCGAGCCCGTCGACGCGCCCGGCGGCCCGGATGTCGAGCCCGCGAGCGTGGCCCGACGCCACGTGACGATCCCCCGTCCGATCCCGGGCCCGGGAGCGCTGGCCCTGACGTTGCCGGCCGGGTCGCTATAGGTCCCCCGTGCGGGGCGGCCGCTTGACCCGGCGCGCCTCCTGGTTTGGAATAGCCGGTCCGCCAGCTAGGGCGGCCACAGGAAATCGAAATGCCGCTGCGCCACCTTCCCATCCAGCGTAAGCTGGTAGGATTCATCTTCCTGACGGCACTCATCGTTCTCCTGGGAAGCAACCTGGCCCTCCTCGTCTACGAGATGCGGAGCTCGAAGCAGGGTTCCGAGCTGAGCCTGCGGACGATGGCCGACATCATCGCCTCCAACAGCACGGCGGCCCTCATCTATGACGACCCGAAGCTGGCGGAGGAGATACTCGCCGGGCTGCGCGCCGAGCCGGATATCCGCGAGGCGGCCCTGTTCGACAAGCAGGGCCACCTCTACGCCGTCTATCCGTCGGGCACCCCGGCCGCGGAATTCCCCGCTTCGCCGCAGTCCGACGCCTCCATCTTCAACCTGCAGGGCCTGACGATCTACCACTCGGTGATCCAGGGCACCAACCGCGTGGGGACGCTCTACATCCTCAGCGACCTCCGGTCCATGTACCGAAGGCTCCGCGTCTACGGCATGGTCCTCAGCGGCGTCCTCGTCGGCGCCGCCATCCTCGCCTATTTCCTCTCGAACTTCCTCCAGCGCCAGATCTCGCAGCCCATCATCAACCTCGCGGAGACCGCGAAGATCGTCACCGAGCAGGAGGACTACTCGGTCAGGGCTGCGAAGCACAGCGGCGACGAGCTCGGCTTCGTCACCGACGCCTTCAACGCGATGCTGGAGCAGATCCAGCTCAACCATGCTGCGCTCGGCGAGAGCGAGGAGCGGTTCCGCGTTGTCGCCAACAGCGCCCCGGTGCTCATCTGGATCGCGGGCCCGGACATGCTCGCAACCTGGTTCAACAAGTCCTGGCTCAGCTTCGTCGGCAGGAACCTCGTCGACCAGGTCGGCTCCGGCTGGATAGGCGCGATCCATCCCGACGACAGGCGCCAGTCGCTCGACATCATGGAGGCCGCGTTCAAAGCGATGCAGGACTTCCGGATCGAGTGCCGGCTGCGCCGCCACGACGGGGAGTACCGCTGGCTGCTCAACCAGGGGACCCCGCGCTACCAGGGCGGCGGGTTCGCAGGGTTCATCGGCTCCTGCATCGACATCACCGACAACAAGGAGGCCGAGGCCACGGTGCGGCGCAGCGAGCTCCAGCTCAGGCTCGTGACCGACAACGCGTCTGTGTTCCTCTGCCAGATCGGAAGGGACCACAGGTTCAAGTTCGTCAACCGGGCCTACGCGGCGCGCTTCGGCCTCGAGTCCTCCGAGGTCGTGGGCCGCCACCTTCTGGACCTCCTCGGCCAGCAGCCCTACTCCGTCGTGAGGCCCAAGCTGGACGCGGCCCTAGCGGGCTCGCGCCAAGAATATGAGGCCGAGCTCGACTACACGTCGCTCGGCACCCGCTGGATCCACGCCGTGTACGAGCCCGAGCGGACGGAGTCCGGCGACATCGGGGGCGTCATCTGCGTCCTGACGGACATCACCGACCGCAAGTTCGCCGCCATGGAGCTCGAGCGCGCCCGCGACGAGGCGATCAGGGCCTCCCGGGCCAAGGACGACTTCCTCGCCGCCCTCTCCCACGAGCTCCGCACCCCGCTGAACCCCGTCCTCCTCCTGGCCACCGACGCTGCAAACAACCGCGACCTCCCGCTGGAGGTGCAGGGCGACTTCGAGATCATCAGGAAGAACGTGGAGCTCGAGGCGCGGCTGATCGACGACCTCCTCGACCTGACGCGGATAATCAAGGGCAAGATGGTCCTCGAGTACCAGCCGGTGGACGTCCACGGGGCGATGCGGGACGCCGTGGCCACGATACGCGGGGAGGTCGAGGCCAGGAAGATCCGCCTCTCGATCGAGCTCGGCGACGGCTCGCCGATTGTCCGGGGCGACCCGGTGCGCCTCCAGCAGGTGCTCTGGAACGTGCTCAAGAACGCGGTGAAGTTCACGCCCGAGGGCGGCCGGATCACCATGGCCTCGGAGTTCCCGCCGGGCGGCGACAGCCTGGTCATCCGCATCACCGACACCGGAATCGGCCTCTCGCCAAACGAGCTTGAGACGGTCTTCGACGCGTTTTCCCAGGGCGAGCACGCCAAGGGCTCGGGCTCGCACCAGTTTGGCGGGCTCGGCCTGGGCCTGGCCATCTCGAGGAGGATGATCGAGCTCCAGAACGGCCGGATCTACGCAAAGAGCGCCGGGAGGAACATGGGGAGCACCTTCGTGATCGAGCTGCCGCTCATCGCCCGTGCAGCGCCAGCCGCCGAGGCCCGGCGCCCCGACGACAGGGGCGGGACGCCGCTCATGGGCGGCGCAGGCGCGGCCGGCTCGTGCTCCATCCTGCTCGTCGAGGACCATGGCCCGACGAGGCAGGCGCTTGAGCGGCTTCTCCTCAGGCGCGGCTACAAGGTCCTGCCCGCGTCGTCAGCCTCCGAGGCGAGGGAGATGGCCGCCGCCGAGAAGGTCGACCTTGTCATCTCGGACATTGGCCTGCCGGACGGGAGCGGCTACGACCTCATGGCCGAGCTCGAATCGACCTACCGCCTGAAGGGTATCGCCCTCACCGGATATGGGACGGAGAGCGACATCGCCAGGAGCCGCGCCACGGGCTTCGTCGTGCACCTGACGAAGCCCGTGGGGATGCAGGCCCTGGACGCGGCGATCGCGACCGTGGCCCCCGTTGCGCAGGCCTGAGGGGGCCGGGCCCTCGCCTGGAGGGCCCCGCGCCGTCCGGGGAGCTACATCGAGTGCAGGGCCACCCGGTTGCCCTCGGTGTCCAGGATGATGGCCTTGAAGCCGAAGGGCCCGATGGACTCCTTGGGCTGCAGGACCTTGCCGCCGCTTGGCACAACCGCCTCGACCGCCTCGTCCAGCCTTCCGTGGACGTTGAGATAGACAAGCGGGCCGTCCGCCGAGGGCTTCACCGACTCGCTCAGGTACAGGCAGCCCGCCGCCTCGCCGTCCCTGTGCGGGAAGCTGCCGATGGACATCCCCGGAAACTCATTGCGCTCGACCTGGACGCCCAGCACGGCGGAATAGAACCGGATCGCCCGGTCGAGCTTAACAACAGGAATGTCCACCCACACGATTCGATTTGGCATGGCAGCGGGGCCCTCGTGCCTCCCGGCCGGCGACGCAGGGACCTGGGCGACGCTGGGAGGACCCGCGGCCCAAGGCGAGCCAATCCCCGCTTGATGTCCGCACGACTGCCATTTTCGTTAAAAACATCGTCGATTGTGCCATTTTTTATCCGAGTTTGAGCCGGTAGAGTGTGCGCACGAGCCCGGCCTGCACGGGCGCCGACCGGCTAGAAAATCCCCCTTCCCCCCGCCTCGCCCGTTGATGCTCAAGATATCGCCATTCCTCCGGCCGCCCCTGGACCCGGAATTCATTCCCGCCGCGCTCTGGAACAGGGCCTACCGGTCCGTGGCCGACGCCGACCCGGGTGTCCGGACGATGGACATGGTGCTGGAGCGGCCCGACGGGGGCGTGACGAGGCACACGAGCCGGATCCTCGGGGCCGGCCATCCCGCGGCCCCCCTCACCCTCACCTACGCCGAACGCCTCCTGAAGTTCCTCCTCTGGCAGAGGGGCGGCTGCACGGTGAGGATCGCCGGGGCCCCCGAGGTCGCGGCGCAGCTGGCCTCCATCTACGCACCAGGCGGGGCACGGGCATTCGACCAAGTGTTCATGGGCGAGCGCGTCTACGGGCGCCAGTTCACCGTCGAGGCCGCCGCCTTGGAGGACCTGCCCGACGAGAGGAACTCGGGGCTGCCGATGGGCCGGCACCTGGAGGGCTGCCGGATCGGGTTCGACATCGGGGGCAGCGACCGCAAGGCGGCCGCCGTCATCGACGGAAAGGTGGTCTTCTCCGAGGAGGTCCCGTGGGACCCCTACTTCCAGAAGGACCCTGCGTACCATATCGAGGGCATCAACGCCTCGCTCAAGAGCGCTGCCGCCCACCTGCCCCGCGTCGACGCCATCGGCGGGAGCGCCGCCGGAATCTACGTCAACAGCGAGGTGAGGGTCGCCTCCCTCTTCCGCGGCATTCCCCCTGCCGCATTCGAGAGCGAGATCCGCGGCATGTTCTTCGGCCTGCAGAAGCGCTGGGGGGGCATCCCGTTCGAGGTGGCGAATGACGGCGAGGTGGCCGCGCTCGCCGGGTCCATTTCCCTTGGCGACAACGCCGTCCTCGGGATCTCGATGGGCACGAGCCAAGCGGCCGGGTACGTGAGGCCCGCGGGCGACATCACCCCCTGGCTGAACGAACTCGCATTCGCTCCCGTGGATTATCGCGCGGATGCGCCTTCGGACGAGTGGTCGGGCGACTCGGGCTGCGGCGTCCAGTACTTCTCGCAGCAGGGCGTCTCCCGGCTGGCGGACGCGGCGGGATTTGGGTTTGACGCCGCGATGGCCGCGCCCGAGCGCCTGGTCGCAGTCCAGGCCGCCATGGGCGCCGGCGACCCGAGGGCCGAGGGAGTCTACGACTCTCTGGGCTCCTACCTGGGCTATTCCATCGGGCACTACGCCGACTTCTACGACCTCAGGCACGTGCTCCTCATGGGCCGCGTGACCTCGGGGCCTGGGGGCGAGCGCATGCTCTTCCGGGCGCGGGAGGTCCTCGCCGCGGAATTCCCGGCGGTCGCCTCGCGGGTCCGGGTCAGGATGCCGGACGAGAAGGACAAGCGCCACGGCCAGGCGATCGCCGCGGCCAGCCTTCCCTCCCTGCGGGAAATTGCGGGCTCGCGCGCTGGCCGCGGCGATTCCAAATAGAAGCCTGTGAAATTCTCGAACCCAGCCGCGGACGTCTTCGTCCCCGATCAGTCGGAGGACCCGGCGTCGGCGCTCGCGCGCGTGACGCACCTGTGCGTCGCCGCCCACCAGGACGACATCGAGATCATGGCCCAGTCCGGCATCAGCGACTGCTACGGCGCGCAGGGTAAGGCCTTCGGCGGCGTCATCGTGACCAATGGCGCCGGCTCCCCGCGCACGGGCGCCTACGCATCCTATTCGGACGCCCAGATGCAAGGCGTCCGGCTGGAGGAGCAGCGTGAGGCGGCCCGCATCGGCCGCTACGCCGTCCAGGTACAGCTCGCGCACCCGAGCTCGGAGGTGAAGCGCCCGGGCTCCTCCCAGGTCGCCGCCGACCTCGACGTCATCCTCTCCCGCTGCCACCCGGAGGTCGTCTACCTGCACAACCCCGCGGACAAGCACGACACCCATGTCGCCGTCCTCCTGCGCTGCCTCGAGGCCATACGACGCCAGCCGCCTGGCCACCGGCCAGCCATGGTCTTCGGCTGCGAGGTGTGGCGGGACCTCGACTGGCTGCCGGATGCGGACAAGGTGGCCCTCGACTCGGGGCGGCACCCGGAGCTCGCGCAGAGGCTGCTCGCCGCGTTCGACTCGCAGATAAGCGGGGGCAAGCGCTATGACCTGGCGTCGATCGGCAGGCGCAGCGCCAATGCGACCTTCCACACATCCCACGCCACCGACAAGTTCGCCGGGATCACGTGGGCCATGGACCTCACCCCCGTGACGCGCGACGGCGGCCCAACGGTCGAGGCCCTCACCCTGGCTCTGGTCACAAAGCTGGGCTCCGAGGTCGCGGCGCGCCTTCGGACCCTCGCCTAGTCCTGGGACTTCCTCGCCCGGTCGCCGTGCCGGTAGGCCATCGGCGAGACGCCATAGGCCGAGTGGAACGCGCGGCTGAAGCTGTAGATCGACGTGAAGCTGCAGAGCTCCGCGACCTCGGTGACGCGGCGCTGGCTCAGGCGCAGGAGGCCGCAGGCCTTCTCGAGGCGGAGGCGGCGCAGGTGCCGCCCGAGGCTGACGCCGCAGGATGCCCGGAAACGCGCCCGAAGGTGGCTCGAGCTGATTCCGAGCGACTTTGCGATCTCCTTCACGTTGAGGGCCTCCTCGGTGCTCTGCGCAAGCTGGTTCACCTGCATGATGAGGCCCGGCGCTACAGGGGGCTTGTGGTGGCGCCGCAGTATCGGCTCTGCCTGGCGTATCCTCTGGAGGAGGACGGCAAGCAGGAGGCTCGTCAGGTCGCCCTCGCCGCGGGTCAGGTAGGCCTCGACGAGCTCAGCGCAGGTCTGCCTCACCATCTGCGTCACCACGAACGGCCTGAACCTGAGCGGCTGCAGCGGCGCCACGTCGATCATGTCGAAGGTGACGAAGAGCCACTTCAGGTCCTCGTTCGCGGGCTGGATATAGTCGTGGAACTGGAACGGCAGCACGAGGAGTCCCTCGTCCGCGTTGAGCCTTATGGCGCGGTCGTCGACGGCGACCGTGACCGCCGTGTCGAGGGCGATGATGAGGACGAACCGGTGGTGAAGCGCCCTGCCGCGCTGCGGCCTGTTGAGGTCCGTCGCGGACCGGCGGCAGAAGCAGATGATGTTGTCCGGCAGCGCGAGGGGCGCCGCGCGCTTGCCATGCAGGGGCCGCAGGGGGGACGGCAGGAGATTGGCCAGCTTCTCCAGCGACAGCACGCGCGCATTTGTGGGTTCTGACATTTTTGTTAAAAACATCGTCATTTACGCCCTTTTTTAACGGCTACGCCAGCGTTATGATGCATCAACACGAGCTTCAACGTGCGCGGCGAGCCGGTCATGTGCACGCCGGCGGACACGTTCCGTTGTTTCGTGGCCACCGAGATGGATGCGCTGGTGATCGGACACTACCTGCTCCTGAAGGAAGAGCAGACCCAGGCCGCCCGGGAAACCGCGGCGGGGCACGCCGGCTCCTTCGCCGGCGTCTCACATGCCCCTCATCCGCATAGAGCGCAACCCCGGCGCCCGACAGCTCGCTGTCTTCGCCGCGGCAGCCGTCCCGGCGGCCGGACTCCCCTGGCGCCCTCCCATCAGGGGCGCTTTTGTGGGGCTTTCGTACGCCCCCTTTCCCGTCGGAGTGGTTGTGTCCTATGCGGCCCTGACCATTGTCTACTTCCTTGTGCTCACACCCATCGGCGTGGCGATGCGCCTCTTCGTAGGGGACCCGCTGCAGCGGGCGCCGGTGCTCGGCGCCACCACCTATTGGAGGGACCGCGGTCCATCGCGGGCCCAGGGAGCTATTCGAGCAGGGCTGACCATGCCTGACGAGGAATCGAACGCCTTCGCCGGGCAGGCCGCCGAAAAGCCCCGGTCCGCCGCATCGCAGTTCATCGCCTTCGCGCTGGGGAACAAGAAATGGTGGCTGACGCCCATCATCATCGTCCTCGCGCTCATCGCCCTCCTGGTCGTCCTTGGCGGGACCGGCATGGCGCCCTTCATCTACTCGCTGTTCTGATCATGTTATCCCCCCTCCCATGAGACACGTTGCCCTCGCGCTTGCCGTCCTTTCGTGCGCCGCCCTCAACGCGGGCGAGCCGCCGCTCATCCTCTCCACGCCGGCCATGAGCCGCACCCAGGTCGCCTTCGCATACGGCGGCGAGATCTGGACCGTCCCGCGCGAGGGCGGCGAGGCCCGCCTGCTGATCGGCGGCCCCGCCCGCAGCGGCCACCCGATCTTCTCGCCGGACGGCTCCAGGATCGCCTACACCGCCTATGACAACGGCAACGTCGACGTGTACGTCGTCGACGCCGCCGGCGGGCAGCCGAGGCGCCTCACCTATCACCCCGCAGCCGACGTCGCCATGGGCTGGACGCCCGACGGCCGCAGGGTCGTGTTCGAGTCTGACCGCCACACCACGAGGGACCTGCCGCAGCTCTACACGGTGGGCCTAGGGGGCGGCCTGCCGCAGGAGCTGCCGCTGCCGTCGGGAACGCAGGCGAGCTACTCGCCGGACGGCACGCACCTGGCCTACCTGCCCTACATGCAGTGGGAGCCGGAGTGGAAGATGTACCGGGGCGGCCAGACGACGCCCATCTGGATAGCCGACCTCTCCGACTCCAGCATCGTCAAGGTGCCCAGGGACAATTCCAACGACCGCGACCCCATGTGGGTCGGCGACAAGGTCTACTTCGTCTCCGACCGGGACGGCCGCTTCACCCTGTTCTCGTACGACACGAGGACCACGCGGGTCGAGAAGCTGTTCGACAACGACGGCTTCGACATCAAGTCGGCGAGCGCAGGGCCGGGCGGCATCGTCTTCACCCAGTTTGGCGGCATCCACGTCTACGACTTCGCGACCGGAAGGGTCGTCCCGGTGCCGATCCGGATATCGGCCGACATCCCGGCGCGGGATCCCCGGTTCGAGAGGGTGAAGCCCGACGAGATCATGGGCGCCACCCTCTCGCCGACGGGAAAGAGGGCGGCATTCGAGGCCCACGGCGAGATCCTGACGCTGCCGGCCGAGAAGGGGGACGCGCGCAACCTGACGCAGAGCCCGGGCGTGGCGGACCGCGATCCCTCGTGGTCGCCCGACGGCAAGTCGATCGCCTATTTCTCCGACGAGTCGGGGGAGTACGCCCTGCACATCACGCCCCAGGACGGACTGGGCGGGACGCGCAAGATCGGCCTCGGCGACCCGCCCTCGTACTTCTACGCGCCCACGTGGTCGCCCGACAGCAACAAGATCGAGTACACCGACAAGCGCCTGCACGTCTGGTACGTGCCTGCTGCCGGGGGCGCGCCGGTCCTCGTGGACACCGACCTCTACGACACGCCGCTCGGCAGCCTGAGCCCCTCGTGGTCGCCCGACGGCCGCTGGCTCACGTACTGCAAGCAGCTGCCCAACCACCTGCACGCCATCTTTGTCTATTCGCTCACGGACAGGAGCATCCACCAGCTGACGGACGGCCTCTCGGACGCGACATCGCCCGTCTTCGACCGGAACGGGAAATACCTCTATTTCACGGCCAGCACCGTGATGGCGCTCACCTCCGGCTGGCTGGACATGACCTCCTTCGGCCACCCGGTCGTCTCGAACGTCTACGCGGCGGTCCTGCGGCGGGACGTGCCCTCCCCCGTCGCGCCTGAGAGCGACGACGAGAACGCCGATGGCGACAAGAAGGGCCCGGACAAGGCGAAGGACTCCCCTTCCGCCACGCCCACGGCGCCGCCCGGCCCCTCCCCCACACCCTCGCCGACCCCGACCGCCACGCCGGGCAGGGCCGCGGAGGGCCCGATGGCCGGCGCCGAGGCCATGTCCGTGGCGCCCGCCACGAAGGGCGCGGCCAAGGACGCGAAGGACGACAAGGACGACTCCAAGGACAAGCCCCAGCCGGTCGACATCGATTTCGACGGCATCGACCAGAGGATCGTCTCCATGCCGCTCGCCTCGGCCAACTATTCCGGGCTCGCCGCGGGAAAGGACGGGGTCCTCTTCGCGGTCTTCGGCCCGTCCTTCCAGGATCCCGACGGCGACGGGGGCACGACCTACACCGTCACGCGCTTCGACCTGAAGGACCGCAAGCCCGAGAACGTCGCCGAGGACGTCAGCTTTTTCGGGCTGTCCGCGGACGGCGAAAAGATGCTGGTCTCCAAGGACGGGGGCTGGTTCATCCAGGACTCGGACAAGGCGGACACGTCGGGCAAGGGCGCCCTGGCCGTCGAAAAACTGGAGGTCTATGTCGACCCGCCTGCCGAGTGGCGCCAGATGTACCACGAGGTCTGGCGCATCGAGAGGGACTTCTTCTATGACCCGGGCCACCATGGGCTCGACCTCAGCGCGGCCGAGAAGCTCTACCGGCCCTTCCTCGACACGATCGCCAGCCGCGACGACCTGAACGCCCTATTCGGGGAGATGACCGGCTGGATGGTGTCGGGCCACCTCTGGGCGGGCGGCGGCTGGCATCCCGAGACCGACCATGTCGCGGTGGGCCTCCTCGGGGCGGACTATTCTCTGGAGAACGGCCGCTATCGCATCGCAAAGATCTACCCGGGCGAAAACTGGAACCCCAAGCTTGAGTCGCCGCTCACCCGTCCCGGCGTCAAGGTGCGGGAGGGCGACTACGTCCTCGCCGTCAACGGCAGGAACCTGTCCGGCGACGACGAGATCTACCGGCTCTTCCAGGAAACGGCGGGCAAGCAGACGGTGATACGCGTGGGGCCGAACCCCGACGACAGGGACGCCCACAACGAGACGGTCATCCCGATCGAGTCCGAGGGGAACCTCCGCTACCGGGCCTGGATCGAGGGCAACCGCCAGAAGGTCGAAAAGCTCTCCGGCGGCCGGCTCGCCTACGTGCACATTCCCGACACGGGCGGCGAAGGCTACACCAACTTCAACCGCTACTTCTTCGCGCAGGTCGGCAAGGAGGGGGCGATCCTGGACGAGCGGTTCAACCACGGCGGCTCGCTGGCGGACTATATCGTCGAGTACCTCAATAGGCCGGTCCTGATGATCAATGCGTCGCGCGACGGCGAGGACTACGCCGAGCCCGCCGAGGCCATCCACGGGCCCAAGGTGATGCTGATCAACCAGATGTCAGGCTCGGGCGGCGACGCCCTGCCCTGGATCTTCAGGCTCAAGCATGCCGGGAAGCTCGTCGGCGTACGCACATGGGGGGGACTCATCGGGATCGGCGGTTACCCGCAGCTGATCGACGGCGGGAGCATCACTGCGCCGCGCTGGGGCCTCTACGGCACCAACGGAAAGTGGACCGTCGAGAACCATGGCATCGCGCCGGACGTCGAGGTGGAGATGGACCCGAAGCTCGTCCGACAAGGCCATGATCCCCAGCTCGAGCGCGCGGTGAGCGTGGCGCTCGACGAGCTGGCCAAGAATCCCCCGCGCAGGTTCGAGAGGCCGGCCTACCCGAACTACCACCAGAGGCTGCCTGCGTCCGCGGACGTCGACGCCTCTACCTCGCCCGCGCCCGCAGCCTCGAAATAAGGGCGTCGATCGACCCGACGAGGACCGGATTGCCCTCGCCGAGCGCCAGCTGGCGGGCGAGGCGGCAGAGCTTGAGGGCGAGCGTGAGCTCGAACACCGCGTTCATCGGACCGCTCAGGTCGACGGCCGCCCGAAGCCTGCAAGCCCCAGCTCAAGCGCGACGAGGAACAGGAAGGGGGCCGCCAGCATGAGGCCGAGCTTGGGCGCCCACCTTGCGGCCACGCCCCTGGCGCCTGCTCGGTTCTCAGTGGGCATTTGGCGGCAGGGTGACGGCGCCCAGCTGCTCCAGCGCGCGGCGGGCCATCCTGAAGTCGGGCCGCATCCTCAGGGCCTGCCGAAGATGCCCCACCGCCTCGTCGCGGCTGCCGCCCGTCATGGCGATGCTGATCCCGAGCGCATACTGGGCCTCGGGCGAGCCGGGATCGAGGTACACCGCGTCCGCAAACTCGTCGCGCGCCTGGGAGGCGCGCCGGGGGTCCCGGCCGAGGAGCATCCCCAGGGCGTAGTGCGCAAGGGCGTCCTTGGGACTGAGCGCCAGCGCCGCGCGGTACTCGGCGATCGCCTCGTCCGCGCCCCCCGGCTCCTTCGCGAGCTGGCTCGCCAGGTTGGCGTGAACCTCCTCGCTGCCCGGCGCCAGCCTGAGCGCGGTCCGCAGCTCGCGGATGGCGTCGGCCCGCCGCCCCACGACCCGCCCCAGGGCAACCCCCAGGTTGCTGTGGGCCTCCACGAAGCCGGGCCGCAGGCGCAGGGCCTCCTCGTATTGGAGGATCGCCTCCGCTAGCCCCGAGTCCCTGCGGGAAAGGGCGTTGGCGAGCTCGTAGTGGTAACCTGCGGTCTTGGGCGAGAGGCGCGCCGCCTGCCGGTAGGCGTCGATCGCCTCGTCGAGGTCCGCGGGGTTGCGGACAAGCACGTTGCCGAGGTTGCTGTAGGCCGCGTCGTCGGCCGGGGAACAGCGGACCGCGGCCCGGAACTCGGCGATGGCCCCGGGCTCGCTCCCGGGGATGCCCGACAGGGTGACGCCGAGGTTGTTGTGGGCGTCCGCGAACCCCGGGTTGTAGCGGAGCGCCTCGCGGAACTCGCGGATCGACTCGGCCTCGTGCCCCGGGAGGCGCCCAAGCGCGACACCGAGGTTGTTGTGCGCCTTCCAGTGGTCGGGCTTCAGGCGGACGGTCTCCTGGTACTCATGGATCGCCTCCTTCAGGTGCCCAGGCGAGGGCCCCAGGATCACCCCCAGGTTGAAATGCGCGAGCCATGCCTCCGGGTTCCTCGCGATCGCGGCGCGGTAGAGCGTCTCCGATCCGCTGTAGTCGCGCGCCTGGCGGAACGTGAGGGCCCCGAGGGTCCCCAGGACCGCGGCCGCGCAGGCCGCGCGGGACAGGGGCCCGAGGCGGCCGGCCTGCGCCAGGCGGTCCATGGCCCAGGCCGCGGGCACGATGATGCCGAGGCTCGCCAGGTATTGGAAGTGGTCCGCCACGAAGGAGAAGAGGAAGGGGTAGACGTTCACGAACCCGAGGGCGGGAAAGAGCGTCCCTGCGAAGAAGAGGAAACCCGCAAGCGGCCCTCGGGAGCGCCGGGCGAGGACGGCCAGCGCCGCCCCCGCGGCGACCGCGCAGAGGAGGCGCGCCCAGCCGGCGGCCGTCACGGCCACGGGCCAGCGCGGATAGATGAACATGAGGTCGGCCGGCCATGCGACCTTGGAGGCGTAGAAGGAGAGCGCGTGGCCGGCCAGGACGAGGCGCTCCGCGAAGCTCATGGAGAAGTTCGCCCCCTCGGCGCCGATGAACTTCTCCTCCATCCAGGCCGTGAAGAGGCCGGCCGCCGCGCCAAGCGCGAACCAGGGGGCGAGCGGGGCGACGTCCCGCCGCCAGGAGAGCCGGCCCCTGCGCCACCAGAGCACGACGAGGAGGGCGGCCGGCAGCGTCGCCGTCACGGTCTTCGTCAGGAGCGCCAGGAAGAACAGGGCGAGGGCGCCGGAGTAGAGCCTCCTGTCCCTCGTCCCGTCGTAGCGCAGGTAGGCGAGCGCTGAGGCGAGGTAGAGGACGGCGGAGAGCGTGTTCTTCTGCTCGGAGATCCAGGCGACGGACTCGGCGCATACGGGATGCAGGAGGAACACCAGCGCCGCGAGGCGCGGCGCGGGGAAGGAGAGGCGCCGCAGCGCGAGGAAAAGCAGGAACGCGGCGCAGGCGTGGAGCAGGACCCCGACCAGGTGGTAGCCGAGCACCGAGTCCCCCCAGAGCGCATGCTCGGCCCAGAACGCCGAGTGCAGGAGCGGATAGTACTGCTGGGTCGCCCCGGCCTCGGTCCAGATCCGCCAGAGTCCCCCCAGGGAGCGCAGCTCCGGGCGCGTCACGTGCGCGTCGTCGTCCCACAGGAGCCCCCCCCGCAGGCACGGGAGGTAGGCCAGGAGGGCCGCGGCCGCGAGCAGCGCGCCGAACGCCGGGGCGCCAGGCGCGGGCTTCTGCGAACGGGTGGCGTCGGCAGGCTCCACGGCGGGATTCCGGATCATCGCAGGGGCGCGGTCAAGTGCCCGCGGCCCGCCCGTGGCACGGATGTTAAAAACTTAGTCGTTTCTGCCATTTTTTAACCGGCCCGATTGCATATCATGGAACCCGGCCCCCAGTCGCGGCCACGATGCGCTGATCCCCCCATGACCGGACTCCCGCCAGCAGCCTCCAGCCGGTTCGAGCACGTGCCGGTCCTTGTCCACCCGGACAGCGCGGCGGCCTCGCGCGCCCTTGCGGCCGAGATCGCGGACCTCATCAGGGCCCGCGCGTCCGAGGGGCGGCCGGCGGTCCTCGGCCTGGCGACGGGGTCCACCCCCCTCGCCCTGTACGCCGAGCTCGTCCGGATGCACCGCGAGGAGGGCCTGAGCTTCGCCAACGTCGTCACGTTCAACCTGGACGAATACTACCCGATGCGGCCCGAGAATCAGAGAAGCTACCGCAGCTTCATGCAGGCGCACCTCTTCGGCCACGTCGACCTGGCCCCAGGCGCCGCGCACGTGCCCGACGGGTCGGTCGCGCCGTCCGCCGTCGAGGCGCACTGCCGGGAGTACGAGGAGGCCATACGGGCGGCCGGCGGCATCGACCTGCAGGTCCTCGGGATCGGCCGGACCGGCCACATCGGCTTCAACGAGCCCGGGAGCCCCAGGAGGTCGCGGACGAGGATGGTCGTCCTCGACTCCATGACCCGCCGGGACGCGGCGGGCGACTTTGGCGGCGAGGAGAACACGCCGAGGCAGGCGATCACGATGGGCGTCCGGACCATCCTCGAGGCGAGGAAGGTGGTCCTCATGGCCTGGGGCCAGCACAAGGCCGAGATCGTGCGCGCGGCGGCCGAGGGCCCGGTGACCCCGCAGGTGACGGCCTCCTTCCTGCAGGAGCACGACCAGGTCCGGTTCCTGATCGACCGGGCCGCCGCGGGCGCCCTCACCCGCTTCCGCGCGCCTTGGCTCCTCGGGCCCCTGGAGGACCTCGGGCTCGAGTGGCACCCGGCGATGATGAGGCGGGCCATCATCTGGCTCTCACAGCTGCGCGGAAAGGCGGTCCTGAAGCTGACCGACGACGACTACAACGAGGCCGGCCTCCACGACCTGCTGCGGATCCACGGGTCGGCCTACGACGTCAACCTCGCGGGCTTCTACCAGCTCCAGCACACGATCACCGGCTGGCCAGGCGGGCGGGACCCCGGCCGGACCCAGCCCGGGGCGGCCCCGGTCCGGCCCCTGCGCTCGCCCTCGGCGGGCGTCTTCCCGAAGCGGGTCCTCGTCCTTTCCCCGCAGCCCGACGACGACGTCATCGGCATGGGCGGGACGCTCTGCAGGCTGGTGGAGCACGGGCACGAGGTGCACGTCGCCCACCAGGTCTCCGGGGCCTTCACGGTCTCCGACGAGGCGCTCGCCCGGGCGCTGCGCTTCGTGGGCGACTCGGGCCTGGCCGGCCCCGGCGCCGAGAAGAGGCTGAGGGAGCTCTGCGCGGGACAGGAGCGGGACGGCGCCCTACCCCAGAGCCAGGAGATCCTCCACTGGAAGGGGCTCGTCCGCCGCCAGGAGGCCCTGGCCGCCGCGCGCGTCTGCGGCGTCGCGTCCGAGCGGCTTCATTTCCTCGACCTGCCCTTCTACCGCGCGAGCCCCGGGGAGCGCCGGCAACTGACGGGCGCCGACCGCTCGGCCGTCCGCTCCCTCCTCCAGGCCACGCGGCCGCACCTCGTGTACGCGGCCGGGGACCTCGACGACCCGCATGGGACGCACCGGCTCTGCCTGCGCGCGCTCAGGGACGCCATCGCGGACCTCGGCTCGGAGCCCTGGCTGGGCGAGTCGGAGCTCTGGCTGTACCGCGGCGCATGGTCGGAGTGGTCGGCGGACGACATCGACCTGGCGGTGCCCCTCAGCCCGCAGGAGGTCGTCCGCCGCAGGCGCGCCATCTTCTGCCACCAGACGCAGCGGGACATGGCGCTCTTCCCTGGTGACGACCGCCGGGAATTCTGGCAGCGTTCGGAGGATCGCAGCAGGAGGCTCGCCGAGACGTATGACGCGCTCGGCCTCGCCGAGTATGAGGCGATCGAAGCCTTCAAGAGATATGCCCCATCCGAGTTTCTTCGCGACCTGCCTCTTTAGCGCAGCCATGCTCGCCTCGGTGCGCGTGGCCCCGGCCGAGACCCTGGACGTGATGCCCCTGCCCGCCGAGGCGGTGGTCTCCCCGGGCGTTCTGCGGGCCTACCCCGACCTCGTGATCACGACGGCGAGGCCCGCCGGCGCCCGCCTCAAGGGCGGGATGGACAGGGCGCGCACGCGCTGGGCGGCCCGGTTCGGCGGCGAGGGCGCCGGGGGCGGCACGGTGAAGCTCCTCATCGACTGCGCGGGCGCGGCGCCGGACCTGCCCCGGGAGGCCGAGGACGAGTCCTATTCCCTCGACGTGGGCGCCGGCGGCTGCGTCCTCAGGGCTGCGACCGACATCGGGGCCCTGAGGGGGCTATCCACCCTCGTCCAGCTGGTCGGCGGCGGCGCCGCGGGCGGCTGGAGCCTGCCCCTTGTGTCCATCCACGACCGCCCGCGCTTCGCGTGGCGGGGCCTCATGATTGACGTCGCCCGCCACTGGCAGCCGATGCCCGTCATCGAGCGCAACCTCGACGCCATGGAGGTCGTGAAGCTGAACGTCCTCCACCTGCACCTGACGGACGACCAGGGATTCAGGATAGAGAGCCGGACCCACCCCGAACTCCAGGGGGAGGGATCCGACGGCCATTTCTTCACTCAGGCGGACATCCGCCATATCGTGGCCTACGCCGCCGCCCGGGGGATCCGCGTCGTGCCGGAGTTCGACGTGCCCGGGCATGCGACAAGCTGGGTCGTGTCGCACCCGGAGCTGGCGAGCATGCCCGGCCCCTACTCCATCGAGAGGCAGTGGGGCGTCTTCAACCCGGTCCTCGACCCGACGAACGAGGGCACCTATGCGCTCCTCGGGGACTTCCTCGGCGAGATGGCCGACCTCTTCCCGGACAGGTTCATCCACATTGGCGGGGACGAGAACAACGGCGTCCAGTGGAACGCCAACCCCCGCATCCAGGCGTTCATCCGCGAGCACGGCCTGAAGGGCAACGAGGGCCTCCACGCCTACTTCAACACCCGGATCGAGGCCATCCTCGCCAAGAAGGGGAAGCGGGTCGTCGGCTGGGACGAGATCCTCAATACCGCGCTGCCCAAGAGCTGCGTCATCGACTCCTGGCGGGGGCCGGACGGGGTCGCCGCGGCGACGGCCCTCGGCTTCGACACGATCCTCTCGAACGGCTACTACATCGACCTCTGCTACCCGGCGAGCGAGCACTACCTCGCCGACCCGATTCCCCCGGGATCCGCGCTCACCGCGGCCCAGAAGGGGCACGTCATGGGGGGCGAGGCGACCATGTGGGCCGAATGGGTGACGCCCGAGACGATCGACTCCCGGATCTGGCCGCGGACCGCGGCGATCGCCGAGCGGCTGTGGTCGCCGGACTCCGTGCGCAACGTCGCCGACATGTACCGCAGGCTTGATTCCGTCAGCCAGAGGCTGTCGGAGGCGGGCGCGCTCCATCTGAGGAACCGCGACGCCATGCTCCGGCACCTGGTCGGCGCGAACCTCGCCGCCCCCGGCGTCGGCGAGCTGCGCGGGCTCATCAGCCTCGTCGAGCCCGTGAAGTGGTACCGGCGCGGCGGCCTGCAGCTCTGGGGCAACCAGCTCATGCCGCTCATCGTCCTGGCCGACGCCGCTTCGCCCGAAAGCGAGGAGGCAAGGCTCGCATCCTCGGCCATCGACGCCGTCGCCACCGGGCCCGCGGCCTCGGCCGCGGCGTCCGCCGGGGGCCTGCGGCCCATGCTGAGGCACTGGTCGGACATAGCCGCCGCCATTCCGCCCCTCGCCGCGAGGTGCCCGGCCGTCCGCGAGGCGCAGGGGCCCGCGAAGGCGCTCGCCGCGGCCAGCCAGGCCGCAGGCGAGGCGATCGATTCCCTGGAAGGGCGCTCGCCGATGAGCTGGGAAAGGATGCAGGCGTCCCTTGCGGCCCTCGACGACGCCGCCAAGCCCGACGTTTCCGCGGTCGAGCTGCCGGTCCTCCCCGCGGTCCGCAGGCTGGTCGTGGCGGCGGGCCTTTCGGGGCAGCGCGCCGGCATGGGCCCGGACGCGTGGCGCACGCTCGTCGAGACCACGGCGGCCCCCAAGGGGGACGGCAAGCCGAGGTAGCCGCCAAGGCCCCACAGCCCGCCCCAACCCCAAGCGCATGACCCCAGCCCCGGCGCCCGCCAGAGAAAAGGCGGGCTACAACCGCTTTCTCCTCCTTGTGGCGGGCCTCGGCGGCCTGCTGTACGGCATCGACGTCGGCATCATCGCGAGCGCGCTGCCCTACCTGGAGGCGACGTCGCACTTCACGAGGGGCCAGCTCTCCTTCGTCGTGGCCGCGGTCCTCCTGGGGAGCGTCATCTCGACCCTCTTTGCGGGGCTCCTCGCCGACATGATGGGTCGCAGGGCGCTCATGGCGGCGAGCGGCGTCCTCTTCGTCGCCAGCATCCCCATGATCGCCCTGTCGCACGGGTTCGCCTCGCTCGTCCTGGGGCGCATCCTCCAGGGGATCAGCGGCGGCCTCATCGGCGTCGTGGTGCCGCTCTACCTCGCCGAGTGCCTCGGCGCCTCCAGCCGCGGCACGGGCACCGGGATATTCCAGTGGCTGCTGACCCTCGGCATCGTGGCCGCGGCCCTGATCGGCATCTATTTCAGCGCGCGGGTGGAGGAGGTCGCGAGGCTGGGCGACGCGGCGACGCTCATCCACTTCAAGGACACGGCCTGGAGGAGCATCTTCTGGGTTTCCCTGCCCCCGGGGATCCTCTTCTGCGTGGGCAGCCTCCTCGTCGCCGAGTCCCCGCGCTGGCTCCACCGCCGCGGCCGGCGGGACGATGCCCGCGCCTCGCTGCTGCGGTCCCGCTCGCCCGAGGCCGCCGAGGTGGAGATGGCGGAGATGGACGCGGCCGGCGCGGGACCCAGGGCGCGGGAGGGCGCGCAGGGCACGCTCCTGCGGCGCCGGTACGTGATCCCGTTCCTCCTCGCCTGCGTCATCCTGGCCTGCAACCAGGCGACGGGTGTCAACTCGATCATCGGCTACAGCACCAACATCTCGCTCCAGGCGGGCCTGTCGGACCTGCAGGCGCACTGGAGCTACGTCATCCTCACGGTCGTCAACTTCCTGATGACGATCGTCGGCGTCGTCCTCGTGGACCGCAAGGGCCGCAAGTTCCTGCTTTCGGCGGGGACGGCCGGGATCATCGTCTCGCTTGTCGCCGTCGGTTTCTCGTTCCGCGCGACGGAGCGCCTCCGCGTCGACTGCCGGCAGGCCGTGGCCGCCGGCGTCAGGGCCGACCAGACGCTCGACCTGCGCTTCGACCGGGCCGAGGCGGAGCGCCTCCTTGGCCGCGACGCCGGCCCCTCCACCCTCGTCGTCATCTATTCCTACGGCGACTTCAGGGCGGCGTCCAACGTGGTGCGCTCGGACGACCCGGATGGCGGCCGCGTGGCGCTCTCCAGGGACTCCTGCCTGCCGGACACCCGCGTGGCCGCCTTCTTCACCAACCCCTTTGCCGACCTGGCCGCGGCCCGGACGGCCCCCCTGCGGGTCGAGCACGCCCTGGTGTGCCCCGTCCCCAGCCAGGCCCACGGCTGGCTGACGGCGTTCTTCACGTACTGCTTCATGGCCTCCTTCGCGGCGGGCCCCGGCGTGTGCGTCTGGCTCGCCCTCTCGGAACTCATGCCGACGCGCATACGCTCGAACGGGATGAGCATCGCGCTCCTCGTCAACCAGGCGGTCTCGACGTGCATTGCGGCGACGTTCCTGCCGGCCGTCGGGCGCTACGGCTACGCGGCCGCGTTCTTCTCCTTCGCCGCGTGCACGGTCGTCTATTTCGTGACCGCGGTCTTCTTCCTGCCGGAGACCAAGGGCAAGACCCTGGAGGAGATCGAGCTCATGTTCCACCGCCCGGAAGCGGGTTAGCGATTTTTGTCGATAGGCCGGCGCAGGCCGCAGATGATGGGCGGCTCCCTTACCGCGATGTCACAAAGCGTCTCAAAGGCGGCCTACGGAAAGACCCAGGACGGCGAGGCCGTCGACCTCTACACGCTGACGAACGCGCACGGCCTCGTCTGCCGGGTGGCGACGTACGGGGCAATCATCACCGAGCTCCACGCGCCCGACCGCGCCGGCCGGATGGGCGACGTCGTCATGGGCTTCGACAGCCTCGGGCAGTACCTCACCGAGAACCCCTACTTCGGCTGCGTCTGCGGCCGCGTGGCGAACCGCATCGCCAGGGGCCGCTTCACGCTTGAGGGGAAGACCTACCACCTTGCGACGAACAACGGCCCCAACACGCTGCACGGCGGCCTCAGGGGCTTCGACAAGGTCGTCTGGCGCGCCGCGACTGCGGAGACCGTCGATGGACCCTCGATCGTCCTCACGCACCTGAGCCCCGACGGCGACGAGGGGTTTCCGGGCAACCTCAGCGTGCGGATGGCCTACACGCTGACGGGCGCCAACGAGCTGAGGATCGAGTACCGGGCGACGACGGACCGTACGACGCCCGTCAACCTGACGAACCACAGCTACTTCAACCTGGCCTGCAGGGGCGACGTGAAGGGCCACGTGCTGGAGCTCAACGCCTCGAGGTACACGCCCCTCGACCCCGGCCAGATCCCCACGGGCATCGCCGCGGAGGCGGCGGGCGGCCCGCTCGACTTCACGATCGCCAAGGCCATCGGCAGGGACATCGCCCGGGTGCCCGACAACCCGAAGGGGTACGACCACAACTTCGTCATCAACGGCGGCGGCAGGTCGATGGTCCTCGCGGCGAGGGTCCACGAGCCGGACTCCGGCCGGACAATGGAGGTGCTGACCGACGAGCCCGCGGTGCAGCTCTACACCGGGAACAACCTCGACGGGAAACTGAAGGGGAAGAAGGGGGTCGTCTGCAGGCCGCACGACGCCTTCTGCCTGGAAACGCAGCATTATCCGGACTCGGTCAACCACCCGTCCTTCCCGTCGACGATCCTGCGCCCCGGCGAGGAGTTCCGGAGCACGACCCTCTACCGCTTCGGGGCGCGCTAGAGCATTTTAAATAAAACTGTAGCCGCAGTGGGTAAACCAACCGGCGGCATCTTCGGGGGTAATTGCGTGCAACGCATGCGTGATGGCCTGGAGCAGATCGGGATGAGTTCGGGCCTCGGCCCTGCGCAGCAGGG
>DASXEV010000002.1:0-1904 GCA_036489955.1 Opitutaceae bacterium | reverse complement strand
GGCACTTCGCGCGCCTTGCCATGGCCGAAGCCGACGCGGCCCTTCTGGTCGCCGACGACCATCAGGGCGGCGAAGGAGAAGCGCCGGCCGCCCTTCACGGTGGCGGCCACGCGGTTGATGTGCACCAGCTTCTCGACGATGTCGCTGTGCTCGTCGTCACCGCCGCGGTCGCGGTCGCGCCGGTCCCGGCGATCGCCGCCGCCGCGTTGTCCTGGTTCTCGGGCCATGCGTCCCTCTTAGAAATTCAGGCCGGCTTCACGCGCGGCGTCCGCCAGCGCCTTGATCCGGCCGTGATAGATGTAGCCGCCGCGATCGAAGACGACGTCCTTGACGCCCTTCTCGATGGCGCGCTCGGCGATCAGCTTGCCGATGCGGGCGGCGGAGTCCTTGTCGGAGCCCCTGGCCTTGCCTTCCAGCGAGGACGCGGCGGCCACGGTGACGCCTTGGGCGTCGTCGATGACCTGGGCATAGATGTTCTTCGCCGAGCGGAACACGGACAGCCGAGGACGGCCGCCGGACACCTGCTTCAGGCGGCTGCGGACGCGCTGGGCGCGGCGGTGAAGGGTGTCGCGGGTGGAGAGCGCCATGGCCTACTTCTTCTTGCCTTCCTTGCGGCGGACCTTCTCGCCGGAATAGCGCACGCCCTTGCCCTTGTAGGGCTCAGGCGGACGGATCCGGCGGATGCGGGCGGCGATCTCGCCCACGGCCTGCTTGTCGATGCCACTGATCTTGATCTCGATCGGGCGCGGGGTCGCGAAGCTGATGCCCGCGGGCGGCTTGATGTCCACGTCGTGCGAGAAGCCCAGCTGCATGGAGAGCGCATCGCCCTTCATGGCGGCCCGGTAGCCCACGCCGACCAGCTCGAGGGTCTGCTCGTAGCCCTTGGTGACGCCCTCGACCATGTTGTTCACCAGAGTCCGCGACAGGCCCCACATGGCGCGGCCGCGAGCCGTGTCCTCGCGCGGCGCCAGGGTGAGCTGGCCATCGGCCTGGGCGACCTCGACCTCGTCGGCCACGGTCCAGGCGAGCTGGCCCTTGGGCCCCTTCACCGTGACGGTCTGGCCCTCGAGGGTGACGGTGACCCCGTTCGGAACAGCGATGGGCTTCTTGCCGATACGCGACATGTCAATACACCCGGCAGAGGACTTCCCCGCCCACGTTCTGCTCACGGGCGGAGGAGTCGGACATGACGCCCTTGGAAGTGGACAGGATGGAGATGCCCAACCCGTTCTTCACCGGCTTCAGGTCGCCAATGGAGGAATAGACCCGGCGGCCCGGCTTGGAGACGCGCGAGATCTCGGCGATCACTGGCTGGCCGTCGAAGTACTTGAGCTCGATCTCGAACTCGGGATGGGCGCCGGGCTGCTCCACCTCGGCATAGCCGCGGATGTAGCCTTCGTCCTGCAGCACGTCGAGGACGCGGGCGCGCATGCGCGAGGCGGGCGTCGACACCTTGCTCCGCCGCCGTTGGGCGGCGTTCTTGATGCGGGCGATCATATCGCCGATGGGATCGTTCACCGACATCAGGTCCTCACCAGCTCGACTTGACCATGCCCGGGATCTGGCCGTTGTTGGCCAGCGCCCGAAGCGCGATACGGCTCATCTTGAGCTTGCGATAGAAGGCGCGTGGGCGTCCGGTGAGCTCGCACCGGTTGCGGATGCGCACCTTGGAAGAGTTGCGCGGCAGCTCGGCAAGCTTCAGCCGGGCAGCGAAGCGCTCCTCGAGCGGCAGGTTCTGGTCGTTGGCGGTCGCCTTCAGGGCCGCGCGCTTGGCGGCGAACTGTTTGACCAGCCGCTTGACCATGTCGTTGCGATTGACCGTGCTCTTCTTGGCCATAGTCCTTGTCCTCTCCCGCTCAGTTGGCGAACGGGAACTGGAACTCGCTGAGGAGGGCCTTGGCCTC
>DASXEV010000040.1:0-30089 GCA_036489955.1 Opitutaceae bacterium | reverse complement strand
GAGATCTGGCGGGCGTTGTTCAGGACCGCCTTGTCCTGCGAGTTGGTGCGGACCTTCTGGAAGGCCGGGATCGCCATCGCGGCCAGCAGGCCGATGATGACGACGACAATCATGATTTCGACAAGGGTGAAGCCCTTGGTGGAGTTCTGGCGTATGTTCATAGTATGATGCACTTTGTGATTTTCAGTATCCGTACTGACCATTAACGGGCAAGTTCTAGGTTGCCTCCCGGTAGGGACGCAAATGAATAGCACGGGATACGTAGTTGCACCCATTTTGGGCAGCCGGGCGGGTTTTCTGGCGAGGCAATCGCCCCCTCGGGCAGCGAAATGACTATTTTTTCGCCTTCTTCGCCGGCTTCTTCTTGATCGGCTTCTCCTTGGCAGGCGCCTTCTTGCCCTTTGCGGGGGCCTTCTTCTTTGGCGCCGCCGGCGGCGGCGGGGCCCCGATCAGGCTCTGCATCGAGACGTCGTCCCCGTCCCGCCAGAGGTTCTCGAGGCGATAGCGGGCGCGGACCTCGGGGGTGAAGATGTGAACCATGACGTCGAAGGCGTCTACGACCACCCAACCGCTCTCCCCCGCGGACTCGATGCCGACGATGCGGGTCTTCGAGTCGTCGAGCGCCTTCTCAAGCTCGATACGGAGGGCGCGGACATGCGGGTCCGACGTCGCCGTCGCGATCACGATGTAGTTGGTGATCGACGAGAGCGCGCTCACGTCGATCACCTTGAGCTCGCCCGCCTTCTTCTCGTCGAGGGCGCGGCAGCAGAGCCGGGCGAGGTCCAGGGAATCGGCCTTGTTCAGTTTCAACGCTGGTCCCGATAGAGGCCCTTCTCGCGGATGTAAACAATCGCCTTGTGCGGCACGAAGTAGTCTAGGGACTGCCTGCGGCGCGTCCTGTCCCGGAGTTCGGTGGAGCTGATCGCGACGAGGTGCCCGTCACAGCGGTGAAGCCGGAGGCCCTGGACGGACGGGGCGGCCCGAACGGGGTACCCGGGCCGCTCAAGGAAGATGAACTCCACGATCTTCGCCAGCTCGAGGATGTCCTTCCAGAGGTGGAGCTGCGGCAGCTGGTCCCCGCCGATTACCCAGTAGAGCTCGTCGTTCGGGAACACCGAGCGGAAGTGCCGGGCCGAGTCGATCGTGTAGCTGATGCCGCCCCGCCGCAGCTCGAAGTCCGAGACCTCAAAGCGCGTGTCCCACTCGGTGGCCGCCGTCACCATGGCGAGGCGGTCCTCGGGCGAGGACTGGGGGTCGTGCGGCTTCAGGGGCGCCTGGGCGGCCGGCACGATGATCAGCCGGTCGAGCTTGTGCTGCTCGTAGGCGTCCTGGGCGGCGAGGAGGTGCCCGAAATGGACTGGGTCGAAGCTTCCGCCGAGGAATCCGATTTTCACGTGGACGGCGCCACCGTGCGTGGGCCCGCGGGCCCGGGCAAGGCCAAACGCCTCCCCCTCACCCCTCCGTGGTGTCCCAGAACACGAACACCATGATGGCCCCCAGGATGATGACGGGCGCCATCATGGGCGGCCCTCCCCCGGCGTGGACCCCTCGCACTTAGTTCTCTGGCTGTCTGGTGTTTGCAAGATGAGCCTTGAATCTTCCCTCCTAAATGCAATAAAGGCAAGCAAGCACTTGCATAAGCCCCACCCCAGGCGAACCCCGGCAAGGCAACGGCTCCTCAGCGCGGCTGCGCGCGTCTTCGCGCGCGACGGCCTGGATGGCGCGACGACGCGCGCCATCTCCAAGGAGGCCGGCGTCAACGAGGTCACCCTGTTCCGGAACTTCGGCACGAAGGAGCACCTGCTCGAGGCCGTCGTCGGCTCCGCGTTCGCCCCGGCCGCCCGCGCAAGCGCGCCGCCGGCCGGCCGCGGCGACCTGAGGGCGGACCTGGCGTCCTTCGCCGAGGCCTACGAGGCGCTGCTGCTCACGAACCTGCCCCTCATCCGGGCCGTGATCGGCGAGATCCACCGCCACGCCCTGTGCGAGCACCAAGCCCTGAAGGGTATCTTCCAGCCGATGCGCGAGGCCCTGATCCGGAGGCTGGAGGACGCCCGCCGCTCGGGCGAGGCCCGGGCGGCCACCGACCCCGTGGTCTCGGCCGACCTCTTTGCAGGCATGGTCTTCTCCGCCGTGCTCCGCCGTTCCACGCTGCGGCGGCGCCTCGAATACGGCTCCCATGCCTACCGGGACGCCTGCGTGGACGTCCTGGCGAGGGGCATCGCCTGAGCGCCGCCGGGCGCAAGGCCAACCCGCCGCATCCTGCCGCCCCGCCGGCGCCCCAAACCCCAACCCCGGACCGGGACATGCAACAGCGGCGGCCCCGTGCACGCACCGTGATGCGCCTCCTCCTCGCCGTTTTCTTCGTCGGCGCGGGGCTCAACCATTTCCGGGTGCCCGCGGTGTACGCGGCGATGATCCCCCCGTGGCTGCCCTGGCCCGACGGGCTGAACCTCATCGCGGGGGCATGCGAGGTCCTCGGCGGGATCGGCGTCCTCGTTCCCCGGACGCGGATTGCGGCGGGATGGGGCCTCGCGGCGCTCCTTGTCGCCGTCTTCCCGGCGAACCTCCACGTCGCCCTCGTGGGGTCGATGCCCGGCTCAAGCCTCTCGCGGGCGCTGCTCTGGCTGCGCCTTCCTTTCCAGGCCGTGCTGGTGGCCTGGGTCGCGTGGGCTGCGATCGCCGACGACGCCCCGGCCGCTCCGCCGCCTTCCGGGTGAGCTGACGCGGGGGCCGGGGCGTCCCGCGAGCGGCGCGGCTTCAATATTGGATGAGCCGCAACCTCCGCGGTCCGCCTGCGTCTTATGCATTCAGGAGCCTATTTAGATTATTGGCTATTAATTGCTTGGATTTGATGAATATTGCCCAAGTCTACCCCCGCTTAGCGCGGGCTATTCGGCCGTCCAGCCTCCAATAGCATTCCCCAAAGACGGATCTATATATGGCCACCCCATCGAAGCCCGGCCCATGGATATTCTGCGCGGTGCTGGCCGGGGCGCTTTCGCTCGCATGCGCGCGGCTTTCCGCGCAGGCCGCGGCGCCGGCCGGGCCCACGGAGGCCGCCGCAGCAGCCAAGGACGAGCCGCCGCCGCCCGAGATCGAGAAGTCGACGGTGAAGATATTCGTCACGAAGCGCGGGCCCAATGTCTTCCAGCCCTGGATGAAGCAGCAGCCGTCCGACCGGACGGCAAGCGGGGTCGTCATAGAGGGAAAGAGGATCCTCACCACGGCGCAGGCGGTGGCCTATTCGAACGACATCCAGGTCCAGGCCAACCAGGCCGGCGACAAGATATCGGCGAGCGTCGTCCTCATGAACTGGGGCATGAACCTCGCCGTCCTGAGGCTCGACGACGAGTCGTTCTTCGACACACATCCCCCGATCCCGCGGGCCGAGGGGCTCCCGCTCATCAAGGACCCCATGCTCGTCTACGGCTTCCCGGTGGGCGGAAACAGCCTGTCGGTCACGAAGGGCATCATCTCGCGCGTCGAGTTCTCGGGGGGCTTCCCCGAGTACACCCTGCGCATCCAGATCGACGCGGCAATCAACGAGGGCAACGCCGGCGGCCCGGCGGTCTCCAACGGCAAGATGGTCGGGGTGGCGCTCAGCCGCCTCAACAACGCGGAGAAGATCGGCTACGTGATCCCGAATGAGGAGATCGAGATCTTCCTGAAAGACCTTCCCTCGGGGACGCCGGCCGAGGCGTCCAACTTCTATGACTTCTGCCAGACGGCCGAGAACCCCACCCTGCGCCGCTTCCTGGGGCTCCCGAAGGACGCCTCGGGCGTGGCCGTGCGCACGGTGTACACCGGGGATGCCGCCTATCCGATCAGGCAGTGGGACGTCATCCAGAAGATCGGGGACTATCCCGTGGACGACCAGGGGATGGTCCGGGTCGGCGAGCTTCGCCTGGATTTCCACTACGCGGTCCGCAGGGAGGCGCGGGAGGGAAAGGTGCCGATGGACGTCCTGCGGCAGGGCAAGGCCCTGCATGTCGACGTCCCCCTGTCCAAGCGCGAGATGGTCGTCCCGGGGGTCAGCGGCCTCTACCCGCCCTACTTCATCTACGGGCCCATCGTCTTCACCAGGGCGACGCAGGCCCTCTGCGTGGGCGCGATGGAGGGGATGAACCTGCGGGCGACGCTCGGGTGGGACCGCAGCCCGATCGCGGAGAGGCGCGGCGACACGGCCGCGTTCCCGGGGGAGGAGATCGTCGTCGTCCCGGGCCCCTTCTTCCCCAACGACCTTGTGAAGGGCTACGAGCAGAAGCCGTTCGTCCACACGGTGGACACCGTGGACGGCGTCAAGGTGAGGAACCTGCGCCACCTGGTTGAGCTGCTGCGCGACGCCGCCGGCGACTACGTGACGATCGCCTTCGCCGAGCGCTTCAAGGGCGCGGTCGTCCTGCCGCGCAAGGAGACTCTGGCCGCAATGGACGGAATCCTTGCCGACAACGGCATCAGGGAGCAGGGCTCCCCCGACCTCCTCCAAGTCTGGAACGCCAAACCCGCCCCATGAGACTCCTCCCCGCGGCCATCGCCACGCTCTCGCTCCTCGCGCCCGCGCTCCTGCCGGCGGCCACGCCGGCGCCGGCCGTCGAGTCCTCGGTCGTGAAGGTGTTCTCGACGGTCAGGAACCCGGACGTCACGCGGCCCTGGACGAAGCAGGCGCCCTCCGACATCACCGGCAGCGGCGTCGTCATCGACGGGAAGCGCATCCTCACGAACGCGCACGTCGTCCTCTATGCGAGCCAGGTCCAGGTCCAGGCCAACCTTGCCGGGGACAAGATCTCGGCGAGGGTCGAGTACATCGCACCGTCCATCGACCTCGCGGTCCTGAGGCTGGACGACGAGAGCTTCTTCGACACCCATCCTCCGCTTCCGAGGAGCAACGCGATCCCGGCGATCAAGGACACGGTCCTCGTCTACGGCTTCCCCGTGGGCGGGAACAGTCTCTCCATCACGAAGGGCATCGTCTCCCGCATAGAGTTCGCGTCCTACAACTACCCGGTGTGGGGCCTGCGCATCCAGGTGGACGCCGCCATAAACCATGGGAACAGCGGCGGCCCCGCGGCCGTCGACGGCAAGATGATCGGGCTGGCCTTCAGCGGCCGGACCGACGCCGAGAACATCGGCTATATTATCCCTACGGAGGAGATCGAGTTCTTCCTCGGGCAGGCGGCCTCCGGGGCGCCCTACGCCAAGCCCGCGGTCTACGACGACTGCCAGACCCTCGAGAATTCCGCGCTGCGCCCCTACCTGAAGCTCAAGGCGACCGACACCGGCACGCTCGTCGAGAACACGGACAGCCCGGACCCCTCCTACCCGCTCAGGAAATGGGACCTCATCTCAAGGATCGGGGACACGCCGATCGACGACCAGGGGATGATCCACCAGGGCGACCTGCGCCTCGACTTCCACTACCTCGTCCGGAAGGCCGCGCACAAGGGCAAGGTCAGCCTCGAGATCGTCAGGGACGGCAGGCGGATGCGGCTGGACGTCCCGGTGTACACAGGGCGGCCCCTCCTCGAAAACTGGCTGGAGGGCGAATACCCGAGGTACTTCATCTACGGCCCCCTCGTGTTCTCCCCCGCCACGGGCGACATCGCCGAGGCCATCATCAACACCCCGGGCATCGTGAGCCCGATCCTGCTGAGCAGGAATCCCGCACTCACCCGGCGCGGCGAGGTCCCCGCCTTCCCCGGCGAGGAGCTCGTCATCGTCGCCTCGCCCTTCCTTCCCAACCACCTCGTGGACGGCTACAGCAACCACCAGGCGACGGTCGTCTCCAGGGTGAACGGCGTCCCGGTGAGGAACCTCGGCCAGATGGTCGAGGTCCTGCGGGACGCGACCTCCGAGTTCGTGACGTTCGAGTTCTCCGGGCGCGGGTTCGAGACACTCGTGTTCCCTCGCAGGAAGCTGCTCGCGGCCACCGACGACATCCTGAGCGACAACGGCATCAGGGAGCAGGGCTCCCCCGAGTACATGGCGATCTGGAACCGCCACGGCACGGCGAAGTGACGGACCGGCCCGCGGCCCGCCACCGGCCGCAGCTCAGCGCTTCATGGGCCCGAGCGGCAGGACGCTGCGACCGTAGATCTCGTTCAGCACGAGCCCGAAGCCCGTGTACATCGCCGACAGGCCGCAGATGATCCCCTCGTAGCCGGCGATCTTGGTGATGCCGGGGTTTTCAAGGTGGTGGCCGATAGCGATCAGGAAGAAGAGGATCGTCAGGGTCGCGAAGACGACCTGGAGCGCCCGGCTGAGGCGCAGGGTGCCGACGAACAGGCCCGCCGTGAAGATTCCCCAGAGGACGAGGTAGGCGACCAGGGCGTCGCTCCCGGTGGCCGCCACGCCGGCCCACTGCTTGGGCATCACGAGGAGGGCGACCAGCGAGAGCCAGAACATGCCGTAGGAGATGAAGGCGGTGGTGCCGAAGGTGTTGTTCTTCTTCCACTCCATGATCCCGGCGATCACCTGGGCGGTGCCCCCGTAGAAGATGCCCATGCTGAGGATCATGCTGCTCAGCTCGAAGACCCCCGCGTTGTGGAGGTTGAGCAGGACGGTGGTCATGCCGAACGCCAGGAGGCCAAGGGGGGCCGGGTTGGCGGTGGTGTCTCTAATCTCGGTCGTCGCGAAGTCAGGCATATGCTTTGGGGTTCTGGAGCGCCATTCGTTGAAGACGGAGCGCGGCAAAGGGGTTGCCGCGCAGCCTCGGGGTAGGAATCAGGTGGCTTTATTGTCACCCCAGCAGGGCCCCGCAAGGCCCAAAATCGGCCGCCGCGGCGCCGGCCGTTGGTCGCAGCCGCGAGCCCGGTCCCCTTGGGGCCCGGCCCCGCGCCCGAGGGGGGCGCCCGGCTTTGCTCTGGCCAAAGTACGGCGGCAACCCAAGCCTCACCCCCCGCCGAGACTAAATGTCAGACACCGCCCCACATCCGTGAATCCCCGAGGCGCTGTCTTCCTGAGCTACGCCTCCCAGGACGCCGGGGCCGCGAGGGAGATCTGCGAGGCGCTGCGGGGCGCAGGAGTCGAGGTGTGGTTCGACCAGAGCGAGCTCCGCGGCGGCGACGCCTGGGACGCCCGGATCCGCAGCAACATCAGGGACTGCGCCCTCTTCATCCCCGTCATCTCGCGGCACACCCAGGAGCGGGCCGAGGGCTACTTCCGCCTGGAATGGCACCTCGCCGAGCAGAGGACCTACCTCATGGCGAGCGACGAGCCCTTCCTCGCGCCCGTCGCCGTCGACGACGTCAACGAGCAGGACGCCCGGGTCCCGGACCGCTTCAGGGAGCGCCAGTGGACGCGCATCCCCGGGAAGCCGGCGGCGGCGGCGTTTGCGGAGCGCATCGCGCGGCTCCTCGCCGGGGATCCGGAGGCGGCGCCAAGGCCGCCCGTGCCCGCGGCCCGGGGCCCGGCGCCCCGCAGGCGCAGCCGCCGCGCCCTCGTTGCGGCGTCGCTGGCGGCAGCCGGGCTGGCCATAGGCGCGGCGGCCCTCTGGATGGGGCCGGCCCGGACGGCATCCCCGGGCCCGGCGGCGCCCCCCGTGCCGGCCCGGTCGCCGGTCGACGACCTCATCGCCCGCGCAGCAACCGCGACCGGGCCCGCCGGGTCCGTGACCTCCAGGCAGGCGCTGGACACGGCGGGGAGCCTGCTGGAGCAGGCGAAGTCGCTGGATCCCACCAACGGGGAGGTCTGGTCTGAGGAGGCGCTCAACGACCTGGCCTATATCGCCGACGGCTACGACATCTCGGCCGAGCGGAAGGGCCGCGTGACGGCCGAGGTGGAAAGGGCCATGGCGATGGCGCCGCATTCGTTCAAGGCGCGCGAGGCGCATGCCTTCGAGCTTCTCTACGTCGTCGATTCCCCCGGCTCCCTGCCGCAGGCCGAGGCCGAGATGAAGCGGCTCATCGCCGACTCGCATGGAAGCACCGGCATCGCCCAGTCGCTGGGCATCGTGCTTCGCAACGAGGGCAAGAACAGGGAGGCGGCCGCGGTCCTCATAAAGGGCGGCTTCCCCGGGGTGGCCGCCTGGGAATACCTGCACCTCGGCGACTGGAAGGCGATGGACGCCGCAGCCGACCTCGCACTGAAGAAGAACCCCCTGGACATGGATGCGAAGCTCCACGCCGAGCTCTACGGCTTCGAGGATGCGGACGCCGCGCGCCGGACCCTGGGCACGATGCCCCTGCAGGAGATGCTGCGGGCCTACCCGGCGTCCATGGGGCTGGTCTTCAACTTCATGCTCCGCGACCCGCAGAAGATGCTGGATATAGCCCACACGTTCCCGGGCGAGTGGATCTCGACGTGGTACGTCCTCGAGCCCAAGGCCGCCTGGGAGGGCTCCGCCTACCGGCTCCTGGGCCAGGCGGACGCCGCCAGGGCCAAGTGGCAGTTCGCCCTGAAGGAAATCGACGACCGGCTCGCGGCGACGCCGGACGACGACCACCTCATCCTTCTCCGGAGCGACATGTATTCCGAGCTCGGGCGCAATGACGAGGCCGCGGCAGGCGTCCATCTCTACGAGCAGCTCCAGTCGGGCGAGCCGATGTCCTTCACCATCGACCACCTCAGGTGGCTCGGCGTGAAGCTTCGCCTCGGCCAGCGCGGCGACGTCATGAAGTACATTGGAGACAGCCTGCGCCATCCCGTGGGGGACACGAATAGCCTGCACGGGGAGATCCGCTTCGATCCCGACATGGACCCGCTCCGGGCCGACCCCGCGTTCCGCGAGCTCATGCGCGAGACGAAGCCGGGCGTCGCCAAGCCGCTGGGCTGAAGCGGGATCCGCATTCCCAGGCCTTGGGGGCCCTTATGGTGCCCAGGGCCGGACTCGAACCGGCACTTCCTTGCGGAAATCGGATTTTAAGTCCGAAGCGTCTACCGTTCCGCCACCCGGGCAGGCCGGCCGGCAATCTCCCCAAACGGGGCCCCGTTGGCGAGCACAGTATCTCGTGGCCCCAAGGGAACGCTTTGGGAAATTGGCTTTCCATGGGCGGTCCGCCCGGACGATGTTCCCGGGCTGCATGACCTCGCTTCCCCGTACCGGCGTCCTCTTCTGCATCCTGGTTGCGCTCCGCCTCCCCGCCCTGGCGTGGGACGCCGAGGGCCATGCCGCCATCGCGCTCGTGGCCGAGCAGAACCTGTCGCCCGGCGCCAGGGCCCACGTGGCGGCCATCCTCGGCAGCGGCGACATGGCCTCGGTCGCGAGCTGGATGGACGAGCTGCGCTCGGCCCACTTCCACGCGGGGCCGCTGGGGCACGACCCGGATGCCTTGAAATTCGACCACGAGTTTCCCCGCAACGGCGAGTGGCACTATGTCGACATGCCGCTGGGGACGACGCAGTACACGCCGGAAGCCCAGGGCGCGCGGCCGGACGACGTCGTCCACATGGCGGAGGCGGCCGTCGGCGTCCTGGAGGGCCGCGGAGACGCCCGGATCACGAAAAGGGAGGCCCTCTGCATGCTGGTCCACTTCGTGGGCGACCTGCACCAGCCCCTCCATGTCGGAAACGGCTTCTTCCGGGTTGGCGTCAGCGACTCCGCCCACCTGGTGGAGGATCCCGCGCAGACGGCGGGCCTTCCGAACGACAAGGGGGGCAACACAGACTTCTACGGCCCCGGCAAGTACGACGAGCTCCACGCGTACTGGGACACGGACCTGGTCCGCAAGGTGGCCGGGACACGGGACCCCCGTGGGCTCGCCCTCGTCCTCGAGAAGGTGGTCGAGGAGAACGGCGGCAGGTGGACGACGCCCGGGGACTACCACCACTGGCCGGAAGCGTGGGCCACGGAGAGCCTCGCGGCCGCGCGGATCGCCTATTCCGGGGTCGCCTTCGGCGCCGAGAGCCTCGGCCCCAAGGGCGACATCAGGCACATCTCGATCGGCCTTTCGCCCGACTATGACGAGGTCTGCGTGCCCGTCGCGCGCCGCCGCCTGGCCCAGGCCGGCCTCCACCTCGCCCAGATCCTGAACCAGGTCCATTGGCAGGACTGACCCCCCCCTCGACCCAGAATTGACTCGCCCCGGACGCCCTCCCGGGCACGCTCCCACCCATACTAAACCCCTACCTGTCAACATGAAGTTACCCAAATTCGTGAAATTTGGCGCGGCTGCCGCATTCGCGGCGTCGGCCATTCCGGCGCTCCACGCCAGCGAGTCCGACATCAACATCCCCGACCTGAACGCGGTCTCGTTCATGGGGGGCTCGCTGAGCGGCTCGGCCGTGCTCCTGTCGGGCCTGGCCGTCTGCGTCCTCGGCGTGGTGTTCGGATGGATACAGTACCTGCAGACGAAGAAGCTGCCGGTCCACTCCTCGATGTCGAACGTCTCCAACATCATCTGGGAGACGTGCAAGACCTACCTCGCCCAGCAGGGCAAGTTCCTCGCGGTCCTGTGGGTCCTGATTGCGATCTGCATGGTCTACTACTTCGGGCACCTCTCGGGCGAGCCCGGCGGCAAGCTCGCCGTCATCCTGCTCTCGTCGATCCTCGGCATCCTCGGGTCCTACGGCGTCGCGTGGTTCGGAATCAGGATCAATACCGTCGCCAATTCCCGCGCGGCATTCTCGGCCCTGCGTGGCAACGCGCTGGCGACGCTCCTCATCCCCCTCAAGTCGGGCATGAGCGTCGGCCTCCTCCTCGTCTCCATCGAGCTCTTCTTCATGATCTGCATCCTGAAGTTCCTGTCCGCCGACCTGGCGGGGGCCTGCTTCATCGGCTTCGCCATCGGCGAGTCGCTGGGCGCCTCGGCGCTGCGCATCTGCGGCGGCATCTTCACGAAGATCGCGGACATCGGCGCCGACCTGATGAAGATCGTCTTCAACATGCCCGAGGACGACCCGCGCAACCCGGGCGTCATCGCCGACTGCACGGGCGACAACGCGGGCGACTCGGTCGGGCCCACGGCCGACGGCTTCGAGACGTACGGCGTCACGGGCGTGGCCCTGATCGCCTTCCTCGCCCTCGCGCTCGCCACGAATCCAAGCCTCTGCGCGGTACTCATCGTCTGGCTCTTCGCGATGCGCATCCTGATGCTCATCACGTCCCTCATCAGCTACTTCATCAACGGGGCGGTCAACTCGGCCCTCTACTCCTCGAAGAAGGACTTCAACCTGGAGCAGCCCCTCACGAACCTCGTCTGGATCACGTCCATCGTCTCCATCGTGATCACCTACGGCTCGACCTACGCGCTCCTTGCCCGCCAGCCCGAGTGCGGCCCCGACCTCTGGTGGGTCCTGGCGACCATCATCTCGTTCGGCACCCTCGCCGGCGCCCTCATCCCCGAGTTCACGAAGGTGTTCACGTCCACGGAGAGCCGCCACGTGAGCGAGGTCGTGACCTCGTCGAAGCAGGGCGGCGCCTCCCTCAACATCCTCTCCGGGCTCGTCGCCGGCAACTTTTCGGCCTTCTGGACGGGCCTCGTGATCCTGGCCCTCATGTTCGGCGCCTTCCTCATCTCCGGCCACCCCGCCCTGCAGGGCATCATGCCCGACGAGTTCAAGTTCGCGGCGCCCATCTTCGCTTTCGGCCTGGTGGCCTTCGGCTTCCTCGGGATGGGCCCGGTGACGATCGCCGTCGACAGCTTCGGTCCCGTGACGGACAACGCCCAGTCGGTCTACGAGCTCTCCCAGATTGAGTCGAAGGAGGGGATAGTCGCCGAGCTGGAGAAGGGCTTCGGCTTCCGCCCCGACTTCGCGCACGCCAAGCACCAGCTGGAGAAGGGCGACGGCGCAGGCAACACCTTCAAGGCGACCGCGAAGCCCGTCCTCATCGGGACGGCCGTCGTCGGCGCGACGACGATGGTCTTCGGGATCATCATGCTCCTGAAGCGCCTGCACCCGGACACCATCGAGCGCCTCTCGCTCGTCCATCCGCAGGCGATGATGGGCCTGCTCATGGGCGGCGCCGTCATCTACTGGTTCACGGGCGCCAGCACCCAGGCCGTCGTGACCGGCGCCTACCGCGCGGTCGTCTACATCAAGGAGAACATGAAGCTGGACGCTTCCTCGGCCTCGGTCTCCGCGTCCAAGGAGGTCGTCAGGATCTGCACGCAGTACGCCCAGAAGGGCATGGTGAACATCTTCATCGTCATCTTCTGCTTCGCCCTGGCGCTCGCCTTCTTCGACCCCTACTTCTTCATCGGCTACCTGATCGGCATCGCCTTCTTCGGGCTCTTCCAGGCCATCTTCATGGCGAACGCCGGCGGCGCCTGGGACAACGCGAAGAAGATCGTCGAGGTCGAGCTGAAGCAGAAGGGGACGCCCCTCCACGCCGCCACCGTCGTCGGCGACACGGTCGGCGACCCGTTCAAGGACACCTCGTCCGTCTCGCTGAACCCGGTCATCAAGTTCACGACGCTCTTCGGGCTCCTCGCCGTCGAGATCGCCGTCAAGATGGAGCCGGCGGTGAAGCACGGACTGGGCGCCGCGATCTTCGTCGTCGGCCTCGTATTCGTCTACCGCAGCTTCTACAGCATGCGGATCCCGGCCACCTAAGGGGGACCGGGGCCTGCGCGCACGGGGTGCGCGCGGGCCCGCTCAGGCCGTGGCGAACGCCGGCGAGCTCTCGCGCTTCAGCTCGCGCATCATGAGGGCCGAGATGGCGTCCGCGGGCCGGCGGCCCTTGAAGAGGATGGCGTTCGTCTCGGCGAGGATCGGGGCGTCGATCCCGCGCTCGGCGCAGAGCCCGGCAAAGGACCGGGTCGTCTCGTAGCCCTCGACCACCGTGCGCCTCCCCTCGAGGAGCCCGGCTATCGGGCTTCCCCGCCCTATCCTTTGCCCGAAGTCGCGGTTGCGGCTCCACGCGCCGTGCGAGGTGGCCACCAGGTCCCCGAATCCCGAGAGGCCGTAGAAGGTCTCGCGGCGCGCGCCGAGGGAGCCGCCCACCCTCACCATCTCCGTCAGCGCACGGGTGAGGAGGGCCGCCTTCGCGTTGTCGCCCAGGCCCAGGCCCTCGCAGCAGCCGGCGGCGATGGCGTAGATGTTCTTCAGGCTGGCCCCGAACTCGACGCCGGCGATGTCGTCCGTCGTGTAGACCCGCAGCGTCGGGCCGCTGACCGCGGCCTGGACCTCCTGGATGAGGCCGTCGTCGCCCCGGGCGGCGAGCACCATCGCGGCCGGCAGGCCCCGGCCGACCTCGGCCGCGTGGGTGGGGCCGGACAGCGCGCCGGCGACGGGGCCCGGGAGCGCCTCGCCGACGACCTGCGTCGGCCTCAGGTGGCTCCCGGCCTCGAGGCCCTTCGCCAGGCTGACGACGAGGCGCGGCGCCGCGGCGAGCGCCGCGCGCACGTTCCCCGCCGTCTCGCGGATCCTCTGCGCGGGGCACGCCAGGAGGACGACGTCCGCGCCCTGGAGGCCCCCGGCTAGGGAGCCGTCCACCGAGACGCCGGCGGGGATCGCGATCTGCGGGAGGTATTCGCGGTTCTCGCGCGAGGCCGCCATCTCGGCCGCGTGCTCGGGCCGGCGGGGCACGAGGGAGACGGACCTGCCCCCCCTCGCCAGGTGCACCGCAAAGGCCGTGCCCCAGGCCCCGGCTCCGACGACGCAGAACTTCATGGCGGACCTTCTACAGGCCCCCGGCCGCCCCCGCTACCTCAAAAAAGCCGGAATCTTCTCGCCGGCCACCATCTGCTCGAACGTCTCGCGGGCCCCGACCTGCTCGAAGGCGCTCCCCTTCACCAGCACCTCCGCGGGCAGGGGCCGGGCGTTGTAGCGGCTCGCCATGACGAAGCCGTAGGCGCCCGCGCTCATGAAGGCGAGGTACTCGCCCTCGCCGAGCTCCTGGATCTGGCGGTCCCTGGCGAAGCAGTCGGTCGTCTCGCAGATGGGCCCCACCACGTCGGCCGCGAGCGCCCGCCGCGTCGTGTCGCGGCGCAGGGGGACCACCTCGTGGTAGGACTCGTACATGGCCGGCCGCACCAGGTCGTTCATCCCGGCGTCGACGATGAGGAAGTTCTTTCCCTGGCCGCGCTTAAGGTACTCGACGCGGGAAATGAGGACGCCCGCGTTGGCGACCATCGAGCGGCCGGGCTCCAAGAGGACCTTGAGGCCCAGCGAGCGCAGGGCTGGGGCGAGCGCGGCGCCGTACGCCTCGGGCGTCAGCGGCCTCCTGCCCTCGGCCTGCGCCTCCCACCACGACGCGGAACCGCTCGCCAGGGCGTCCTTGTAGACGACGCCGATGCCGCCCCCGATCGAGATGTAGGCGATGCCGTAGCGCTCCTTCAGCTCCGCCGCGAAGGGCGCCAGCTTCTCGACCGTCTCGGCGAAGGGACCCACCTCCGTGATCTGGGAGCCGATGTGGGCCTGGATGCCCCGCACCGTGATGTTCGGGTACTTGGAGGCGGCCTCGTAGGCCGCCGGCGCCTGGCGCAGCGGGATGCCGAACTTGTTGGCGCTCGTCCCCGTGGTGATCTTGGCGTGGGTGTGGGCGTCGACGTCCGGGTTCACCCGGATGGCGATGCCGGCCTTCCTGCCGAGCTTGCCCGCCACGTGGTTGATCCGGGCTAGCTCGGGCTCGCTCTCGACGTGGAAGGAGAAGATGCCGGCCTCGAGGGCCAGCCGGATCTCGGCCTCGGTCTTGCCGACGCCCGCGAAGACGCTGCTGCCCACCCCCACCCCGGCCGCCTGGACCCGGCGCATCTCGCCGGCGCTCGCGAAGTCGAATGCGGCGCCGAGGTTCCCCAAGTGCCTCAGGACTGCGAGGTTGGAGTTGGCCTTGACCGCATAGCACACCTGGGGCGACAGCCCCGGCATGCTACCGGCGAGCCGGGTGTAGTTGTCCGAGATGGTCGAGGCGCTGTACACGTAGGTCGGCGTCCCGTAGAGGCGGGCGACCTCGGCCAGGTCGACCGATTCGCAGTGGAGGTTGTCGCTCGTGTACCGGAAATGGTGCATGGGTAAAAATGCGTGAAAGGCCCGAGGGTAGCGACTTTCCCCTTGAAAAAACGAACCCAAAATTCCGATAGTGCCCACGCTCATCCGATGCCGCCGCCGCTTAAGAAGCTCTTCCGAAAAGGCCCGCCGGCGTCCGGCTCGCGGCTCCGGGGCGGCCGGTTCAGCGACCCGCGGTTCGCGAGCTTCATCTCCCACACGAACCGCAAGGCCCTGAACACGGACTTCAAGGATGCGGTGCTGCGCGGCAGGAAGGTCCTTCGCGTGGCGCTCGTCGCATGCATCGTCTGGTGCGGCGCGTGGATCCTCGTCGAGAGCGCCCACGCGCTCTCGATGTTCTGAGGGGGACCGGCGAAGGGGACCGGCGGCGGCTAGAAGTGGTAGCCGACGCTCAGCATCGGCCCCGCGGCGTTCACGCCCGGGTTGACGCTGTTCAGGTATCGGTTCGAGACGTGCTGGAAGTAGATCCCGCCCGAGATGCTCATCCGGTTCCTCATCATCCGCCGGTACCCGGCGTACGCGAGCCAGTTGAAGTTGAAGTCCTCGCCCTGGCCGCCCGCGACCTCGTGGCCCTTGCTGTCGAGCCACCCGATCCCGCCGCCGGCCGCGAAGAAGATGCAGTTGGCCCGGGCCCTGTCCCACCACTCCTCGATCCCGGACGCCGAGGCGCCGATGAAATGGTGCTCGGGGCCGTCGGAGATCGGCTCGCCGAGGAGGCTGAACCGGTTGCGGATGACGAGCACGCCGCCCATGAACGGCCTCGCCGTGCCGACGAGCGGGCTCTTGAACGTGAGCATCTGCGGCTCGATCGTGTAGCTGAGCGGCGTGGCGTCGCCCGAGAACTTCCAGATGACGCCGCTCTCGTAGTCGACCTCCCAGTGCTGCGTCGGGTCGTAGGGGGCGCCCGGGGCGGGGCCGCTGGCGACGCCGGGCGGGTCCGCGCGCGCGGCAGGCGCAAGGAGTAGCAGGGCCAAAAGAACGGAGGGCGGCGGGCGCATCGGGCAGCCCGGAGGCAATCCGACCCGCGGCCCGCGGTCGAGGCAAAGAGCCCGGGCCCCGCGGGAGGCCCGGCTGCGGCCTCAGGCCGCCCGGTCCAGGGCCACCTGCCGCTCCGCGTGGAGGGCGAAGGGGACGACGGCCGCGGCCGCGGCTGCAGGGGCGGCCGAGGGGCCGTAGTCGGAGAGGAGGAGGCAGGCCATGCCGGCGATGGTGACGGCCACGATGGCCGCGGCCGGGCTCACCGGGAGCAGGGCGGCGGCCGCAAGGGCGCCGAGGAGGGTCTTCGCGACGGGGGAGTTTGTGTTCATGCCATGAGAACACGGCTCCCCCCGGCAAAGTTACAGGCGGGTATGGGGATTTTCGCCTAGTCCCCGGCGGCCGCCGCGGCCTCCTGGCGGAGCGCCGTCCGGAAGGCGGCCTTCGTGAAGTCGCGGTTCATCCTCGCGATGAAGTCGTGGGAGATGAGCTTCGGGCAGGCGGCGCTGCACTCGTACTGGTTCGTGCAGCCGCCGAAGCCCAGCTCGTCCATGGTCCGGACCATGGCGAGGACCCTGCGGTCGCGCTCGGGCTGGCCCTGGGGCAGCAGGCCCAGGTGAGACACCTTCGCCGCCACGAAGAGCATGGCGCTCGAGTTCTTGCAGGCGGCGACGCAGGCGCCGCAGCCGATGCACTGGGCGGCGTCCATCGCCAGGTCGGCCACGTCCTTCGGGACGGGGACCGAGTTCGCCTCGGGCGCGGAGCCCGTGCGGGCGGTGATGAACCCCCCGGCCTGCTGGATGCGGTCGAAGGCCGCGCGGTCCGTGACGAGGTCCTTGATGACCGGGAAGGGCCGCGCGCGGAAGGGCTCGACGACGATGACGTCCCCCTCCCGGTAGTCGCGCATGTACGTCTGGCAGGTGGCGACGCCCTCCCTGGGGCCGTGCGGCTTGCCGTCGATCATGAGCGAGCACGTGCCGCAGATGCCCTCGCGGCAGTCGTGCGCGAAGGCGATCGGCTCCTCGCCCTTCTCCGTCAGGGCGTCGTTCACGACGTCCAGCATCTCGAGGAAGGACATGTCCGGGTTGACGTCCGTCGCCCTGTACTCGGCGAAGCGCCCGGCCTGGCCGGGTCCCGGCTGGCGCCACACGCGGAGGGTCACGTTGAAGGTCGTCTTTGGCATCACTTGTAGTTCCTGACGCTCATCTTCACCGCCTCGTAGGAGAGGGGCTCCACGTTGCGCACGGGGGCCGCGCCCTCCCCCGCGAACTCCCAGGCCGCGACGTGCGCGTAATTGGCGTCGTCCCTCTTGCACTCGCCATCGGGGTACTGGTACTCCTCCCGGAAATGGCAGCCGCAGCTCTCCTCGCGCGCGAGGGCGTCGCGGCACATGAGCTCGCCGAGCTCGAGGAAGTCGGCCACGCGGCCCGCCCGCTCGAGGGACTGGTTCATCGAGGCGCCGCTCCCCGGGACGCGCACGTCCCCCCAGAACTCCTCCCGCAGGGCCGGGATCTCCCTCAGGGCCTGCTCGAGGCCGGCGCGGGTGCGGGCCATGCCGCAGTGCTGCCAGAGGATGTGGCCCAGCCTCTTGTGGAAGTGGCTGACCGGCTGGCGCCCGTTGACCGAGAGGAGCCTCGAGGTCGCCCCGCCGACGCGCTCCTCCGCCTCCCTGAACTCGGGGCCCTCGGCGCGCGGCCGGGAGCCCGGCTTCTGCGACGCCAGGTATCCGCCGATCGTATACGGGATGACGAAGTAGCCGTCCGCGAGCCCCTGCATGAGCGCCGAGGCCCCGAGCCTGTTGGCTCCGTGGTCCGAGAAGTTGGCCTCCCCGAGGACGAAGAGGCCGGGCACGTTGGACATCAGGTTGTAGTCCACCCAGAGCCCGCCCATCGTGTAGTGGACGGCCGGGAAGATCCGCATCGGCGCCTTGTAGGCGTTCTCGTTCGTGATCTCGTGGTAGATGTCGAAGAGGTTGCCGTAGCGCTCGCGCACGCCGTGCTCGCCGAGCCTCGCGATCGCGTCCGCGAAATCGAGGTAGACGCCGAGGCCGCCCTCCCCCACGCCGCGGCCCTCGTCGCACACGCGCTTCGCCGCGCGGGACGCGACGTCGCGCGGGCAAAGGTTGCCGAAGCTGGGGTAGATGCGCTCGAGGTAGTAGTCCCGGTCGCCGTCGGCGATGGAGGCCGGGGCCTTCGCCCGGTCCTCCTTCCTCCTCGGGACCCAGATCCTGCCGTCGTTGCGCAGCGACTCGGACATCAGCGTCAGCTTCGACTGGTAGTCCCCCGTCACCGGTATGCACGTCGGGTGGATCTGGGTGTAGCAGGGGTTGGCGAAGCAGGCGCCCCTCCTGTAGGCCCGCCAGATCGCGGTCGCGTTGGAGCCCCGCGCGTAGGTGGAGAGGTTGAATGCGTTGCCGTAGCCGCCCGTGGCCAGGACGACCGCGTCCGCGCTGTGCCGCGTGACGGCGCCCGTCACCAGGTCCCGGACGACGATCCCCTTCGCGTGGCCGCCCACGACGACGAGGTCCAGCATCTCGGAGTGGGTGTGGAGCTTCACCGCCCCGGCGGCCACGCTGCGCGACAGCGCGGAGTAGGCGCCCAGGAGGAGCTGCTGCCCCGTCTGGCCGCGCGCGTAGAAGGTGCGCGAGACCTGCGCGCCGCCGAAGGAGCGGTTGGCGAGGAGCCCGCCGTACTCGCGGGCGAAGGGCACGCCCTGCGCGACGCACTGGTCGATGATGCCCGCCGAGACCTCGGCCAGCCTGTGGACGTTCGCCTCGCGCGAGCGGTAGTCGCCGCCCTTGATGGTGTCGTAGAAGAGCCGGTAGACGCTGTCGCCGTCGTTCTGGTAGTTCTTGGCCGCGTTGATGCCGCCCTGCGCCGCGATCGAGTGGGCCCGCCTCGGGCTGTCGTGGAAGACGAAGCAGCTGACGCCGTAGCCCATCTCGGCCAGCGACGCCGCGGCGGACGAGCCCGCGAGGCCGGCGCCGACGACGATGACCTCGTAACGGCGCCGGTTCGACGGGTTGACGAGGGGGATGGATGCCTTGTGGCGCGTCCACTTGCCGGCCAGATCGCCCTGCGGGACCTTGGGTTCGAGGGTCGCCATGGCTACCTGAGGAAACCCATGAGGACGCCCCCCGGGATGGCGAGGTTCCCGAGGAAGTAGGCCGCGCAGAGGACGGCGACCACGCCCCGCAGGCCCCTGGACCAGCGCTGGTTCCTCCAGCCCAGGGTCTGGAAGAGGCTCTCGCCGCCGTGGAGGAGGTGGACCGAGAGGAGGCCGATGGCGACGATGTAGAACACGGAGACGACCGGGTTCCCGAAGCCGCGGATGACCATCTGGCGCACGTCGAGCACCTGCGTGCCGGCGCGCACGGCCGTGAAGCCGAGGACGTGGTAGTCCCCGCGCATGGTGTAGGCCGGAAGGTTCGCCTTGAAGGTCGCCGGCTGCGCGACGCCGAGCGTGAACTGCGCAAGGTGGTAGAGGATGAACGCGAGGACGACGTAGCCCGTCCAGCGCATGTAGCGCGAGGCGACGGTCGCGCGGATCCACCGGTTCCGCTCGTAGGGCTGCCCGCCGCGCGCGCGGCGGTCCTCGATGGCGAGCGTCGTGCCGGCCCAGATGTGCAGGACCACGCAGGCGAGCAGGATGATCCTCGCGGCCCAGAGCGCGGGCCCGAGCGACTGCAGCAGGTGCGCGTAGCCGTTGATCCGGTCGGGATCCTCGAAGACCTGGAGGTTGCCGACCAGGTGGCCGACCACGAAGGCGATGAGGACGACGCCGGTCACGGCCATGATCAGCTTGCGGCCGATCGTGCTGCCGAAGATGTTGCGGGCGAGGTCCATGGGGTGCCGGTCGGCCGCACAGACTACGTTCGCGGGGCGCTGAGTAAAGTCCCCCGGGGCGGCCCCTCCCCGAAATTAGGCTCCCTTACCCCCTTGGCAGGCGGCCTTAGGCCCTCGGAAGGGGCTTCAGGAGCGAGAACTTGCCGCTCGCCGCGGGCGCTATCGCCTTGCGGCGGAAGGCGATCACCCTCGCCCCGTCGCCCAGGAGGGCGGCCAGCGAGGCCTCGAGCGCCGGGACGTCGGCCGTGGCGTCGGCCACGTAGTGGAAGTCCCACCGGGTCCCCGCCGTCTGCGAAAGGCAGTAGTGCCAGCAGCGGAAGCCCCCCGGAAGGGCGGCGTCGACGTCGTCCGCCGAGACCATGGTCCCGTCGGAGCGGAAATGCAGGCCGGCCTCCCGGCCCAGGATGCGGTAGCCGCCCGGGGCCGACTGGACGATGTCGCCCGTGTGGTAGCGCAGGAGCGGCATCGCCTCGCGCCCGCGCGTCGTCACGTGGATCTGGCTGACGCCCTCCGTCCCCCGCCAGGGCACGAGCTCGATGAAGGCGTTGTCGTCCACGACGGCGGAGGCGCCCGTGAAGGCCTCCCCGACAAAGAGGTAGCCCGCCTCGGTGGAGCCGTAGAGGTCGACCTGCGGCGCGGGGAACGCCTCGGCGATCCTCCTGCCGTGCTGGCGGCTCGCCTTCCCGTAGGTGAGGATGACGGCGCGGATGCCGGGCACCTTCACGCCGCGCCGCAGCGCCGCCCGCGCGAGGAGCGAGAGGTAGACCGGCTCGCCCTCAAGGATGTCCGGGGCCGTGGCCTGCAGCTCGACGAGGATCCGCCCCCACTCCGCCTCCGAGAACGCGAACGGGTCGCTCGACAGGTTCAGGTAGACGGTGCCGTCGAAGTAGCGGTTGGGGAACGGGTGGTCCTCGTAGGGGCAGAGGTTGCTGGAGCAGCCGACGGGCGCCAGGACGCACTTGCGGTGCGGCTGGCCGGCGAACGGGCGCAGGAGCGCCGACGCGCGGTAGGCCCGCTCGGTCTGCGCGTTCCACCAGCCGTCCTCCATGATGACGGTCATCGGCGAGGCGGTGGTGCCGGAGGTGTTCTCGTACTCGTAGCGGCGCTCCGCCAGGCCGCGCTCGATGGCCGCGTAGTCCCCGAAGAAGGACTGGTGGCCCCGCTCGACGATCTCCCGCTTGGACAGGGCCGGAATCTCCCCGTAGCACGACCACCGGAGGGGCTCCTGGTGGATGGGGAAGCGCTGGCCGTAGACAGGCGCCCGGGCGTAGATCTGGCGGATCTCCCGCTCCAGGGGCTCCGGCAGGCGGCCGCCCTCCCTGGGCGCGCCGAGCGCCTGGGGTGTGTTGGCAAATTGCGGGGTGTTCATGCCTTGGGTGCTCTCCTGCTGGTGGGAAGGGCGCAGCCTAGGCGGCGCCTACCGCAAGTCAAATGCCCCGGCCGGAGAAGAGGAGGAGCGCCGCGACCGACAGGCTGTGCGTGATGGCGCCCGTCCTGGCGAGGCCGACGGCCTCGTCCGCCGGGGCGGGGCAGACCTGGATGTCCTCGTCGTCGTCCCACTGCATGGGCCCCGTGGGGACCGCGCCAAGGACCAGCACGAAATGGCAGCGGTTGTCCATGATCGCGGGATTGGGATGCACGCAGCCCAGGAGGCTCGCCTCGCCGCCGCCGTAGCCCGTCTCCTCGAGGAGCTCGCGCCTTCCCGCGGCGACGGGGTCCTCGCCGTCCTCGATGACGCCGCCGGGCACCTCGAGCGAGAGGTTGTCCACGCCGAACCGGAACTGCCGGACGAGGACGAGCTGCCGGTCGGGCGTCACCGCCACCACGTTCACCCAGTCGGGCGAATGGATGACGACATAGTCCCGCTCCGCCTTCTCGGACGGCCTGCGGAACCGGACGCTGCGGACGTCAAGGACCCTGGTCGAGGCGAGCGTCTCCTCGCGACCGCGTACCCAGCGCGCGGGCTCGCCGCCGGTCACGTCGCCTTCTTCTCGGGAAGCTTGAGCGTCTGGCCCACCTTGAGGTGGTTCCACTCGACCCCGGGATTGACGGACCTCAGGTCCGCAAGCGAGCAGCCGTTGGAGCGGGCGATCCTGGCGCCCGTGTCACCTGACTTCACAATGTATTCGCCGGGGCCGGCAACCGCGGGGGCGCCGCCACCCTTGGCGCCCGCATGGGCCGTGTGCGCCTCCTGCATGTGCTTGAGCTGGTCGTTGATCGTCCCCAGCTGGCTGCCCAGCTCGTTGACGGCCGTCTGCATTGAGCTGCCGAGGGAGCTGATGTCGCGCTCGGCCTTCTCGCTCGCGCTCGCGGCGGAGGACACCTGCTGCGTGAGGTCGTCGATCTTGGCGACCTTGTCGGCCTGGGCGTTCAGGGTCTGCTTGACCTTCTGGAGGTTGACGAACGCGATGCCCGCGACGATGAGCGCGATGAGTCCGACGGCTATGCCCGCGATAGGAAGGGTATTGTTGTTTTCCCGCGAAATGGTGTCCATGTGTGGTAAGTTAGTGGGCGGAAAGCAGAGGGGTAAAACCCATGGCACGCAAGCAGATTGCGCACCGGGGGACTACCTGATTGACTCCGTGCGGAAAGGTCCGTCCGGTGGGCGGTTTCGGGGCGTAGCTTAGCCTGGTAGAGCGCCTGGTTTGGGACCAGGAGGTCGAGAGTTCGAATCTCTCCGCCCCGACCACCCCCCGGGGTGGGCCGTCAGAACCTGTATTCGGCCGTCAGCAGGAGGTTGCGGGGGGCCCCAGGGTTCAGCCGGTAGCCGTTGTTGTTGAGGCTGGCGACGTACCCGTGGTCGGCCAGGTTGAAGGCGTTCAGCCTCAGGCTGAGGCGGCGGCTCACGGAATAGGAGACCATGGCGTTGAAGAGCCAGAAGGACGGGACCTGGTTCGCGAACGTGGTCGAGGCCGGCGCCTGCGTGGCCTGGAGCCGCTCCGTCTCGCCCATGTACTGGACGCCGGCGCCGAGGGCGATGTCATGGGTAACCTGATACGTTGTCCAGAGGCTGCCGGACTCCCTGGGCAGGAGCGGCAGGGTGAGCCCCTGCGCGTTCGTGCTGATCTCGCCCGACACCCTGGCCTCCATCTGGGCGTAGCCTGCGTAGACGAGCCAGTTGCGGGTGACCTTGCCCGTGAGGCCGAACTCGACCCCCGTCACGGCCTGGTTGGAGAGCTGGTCGTCCTCGCCGGTGACCGGGTCGGCGGCGGGGACGTTCGTGACGACGCTTCGGAAGACCGCCATGTCGGCAAGCAGGTGCTCGCCAAGGAGGCTCCATTTAACGCCGGCCTCGTAGTTGACCGCCTTTTCCGGCTCCAGCAGGGGGTCGTCGGCGCTGGTCGCGGCGGTGGAGAGCGTGTTCGTGCTGCTGGAGGCGCCCGGCGGCCGCGTCACGGAGTCGAGGGAGACGTAGAGGCTCCCGGACGGCGCGGGCTTGAAGACGAGGCCCGCCTTGCCGGACGCGGCCGTCCTTGCGGACTTGAGCTCGGAGCGGGAGGGCGCCACGGCTGCGACGGCGGCGGCCGCGGCCGTGGCCGGCGTGGTCGCGGTGCCCGCGGAGGCGGCCACGGCCGGGATCGCCGGCGAGGGCGCCACGACGCTCAGCTCGCCGATGGAGTAATGGTCAGCGCGGACGCCGCCCTCCACCTCCCATCGCCGGCCGAGCTTCACCGTGTCGAAGGCGTAGGCCGCCGCCGTGTCGATGCGGGTGCCCGTCCCGGCCCCTGTCCTGTGCGGGACGTAGCCAGGCAGGGACGCCGGGAAGTCGAGGGGGTCGTAGATGCTGACGAGGTACGCGGGGTTGGGCGCGCCGGCAGCCACGGTGGACCACGTGGGGTTGATCGCCTTCTCCCGGCCCAGCTCGAGACCCGTCGAGAGGGAATGCGCCGCGGCGCCGGCCTGGAACTGCGCCGTGAGGCTCGCCTCGTCGGAGAACGTCTCGTTCAGGGTCTGGTAGATGCCCTGCTGGATGCTTGCCTCCCCGGCCGGGGCGACGGCCACGGAGCCGCTCGCCGCGGAGGCCTCGACGAGGCGGCTGCTGCGGTCATAGCGCGCCTGGTTCTCGAGGCGCACGCCCGACTGGAACGCGTGGTCGAAGCGCACCTCCCCGGCGTCGTTCGTCACGTGCTCGTAGTCGTAGTCGACGAAGCCGTAGTAGGTGGCGGGGTCGACACCGGCGGAGAAGAACGAGGGCGATCCCGGCGCCGCCGGCGGGGCGTAGCCGGCGACCGCAGTGGACGGCAGGCCGTAGTCGGGGATGTTGTGCTCGTACTGGTGCTCGTAGGAAAGGAACAGCTGCGTCGGCGTGCCCAGGCCGAAGGCCAGCGAGGGGGCAACGCCCCAGCGGTTGTTCTCGGCGTACTCGCGGCCGGGGACCCCCCCGCCCTGCTCCATGAGGTCGAGGCGAAGCGCCGTCCCGGGCACGAGGCCGCCGGGAAGCGGCTGGTTGATGTCCAGGGTCGCCCTGTCGACCGCCATGGAGCCGTCGGCGCCGAAGCCGTGGGAGACCTGGACGTCCCCGAATGCACCGGCCTCCGGCATCCTCGTCACCATGTTGATGTAGCCGGCCGTGCCGCCGCGGCCGTTCTCCGAGGACGGGCCCTTGACGACCTCGACCTGCTCGAGGTCGAAGGTGTCGTGCACGGCCGCGCCCTCGTCCCGGACGCCGTCGATGAAGATGCTGTTCGAGGTGTCGAAGCCCCGGAGATAGAAGGAGTCGCCGCCCGTGCGGTCCGCGCTGCCGCCCTCGCCGGCGAAGAAGGTGATCCCCGGGGTGTCGCGAAGGACGTCGCTGAGGGTGGTGGCCCCCTGCTGCCGGTACACCTTCTCCGGGATGACGTCGATCGTCTGGGGGGTGTCGAGGAGGGGCTCCGTGTATTTGGGCGAGGAGAGGGCGCCGCCGGCCTGCTGGCCGTCGACCACCACGGTTTCAAGGGGGATCGCCTGCTCGTCGGCTGCCGCCGAGCCGCCCGGGCCCGCCGCCTCGGCGGCGAGGCGCGGCGTGCCGATGGCCTGGGCGGCCGCGCACAACGCCAGCGCATTGGCCGCCGTCTGGATCACCCTGATGCGGGAAAACCCTGCGATGGCCTTTGGGCGTTTTGCCTTAACCGGTTGCGTGCGTTCCATAATGAGGTTGAGTCTCAATCTTGAAGTTGGTCGCGCGTCAACCGGATATTGAGACGTTATCTCAATCAATATCCTAACTTATTGATTATAATATCATATGAAAAATACCCGCAGGAGATAATCATTGGATTACCGGGCGAAAGCGCGCACCCTGCGCGGACGTCTCCAGCGTCAGTCCGGCTACTCCGTGGCGTCCTCCAAAGCGGGCAGGATCCGACGGCAACGACCCGGGGGACCCGGGCGAGGCACCAGGCCGAGGCCCGGGCTATTTGCTTCCCAGGCCAGGCACCGGCCCCAGGGACTTGACGGGACCGATCTCCACCTTGCCCTCGGGCATGTCCACATGGTTGAGGCCCTTGCTGTCGCGGCCGAAGAAGTCCGCGGCGACGGAAATCATCTTCGGCAGGCCGGTGTCGAACTGGTTGGAGACCTCGCGTATGCTGAACCGCGCCTCCCACAGGAGCTTCGATTTCTTCTTGGCCGTAAGCAGCCTGTAGTCGTAAGCCGTCAGGACGACGTAGTAGCGCTCCTCCTCGAGCTCGGACATCATGTCCTGCTTGCGCCTGCCGAGCGGCGAGCCGTCCATCGCGGAGGCGGTCGCGATCCACCAGGAGTCGTAGCCGAGGATCGTCGCCGTCTTCATGTTGGCGTTCTCGCGCTTCACGTCCTCGTCCTCGACCTCGTCCAGCGAGAGGGCCAGCTGGTTGTTTGCGTCGTCCATCTTCTGCTCGGCGGCGATCTTGTCGGTGTTGCTCGTCGCCGTCTTCAGCTGCTGCGCCGCGTCATCCTGCATGGCCATCGACCGCTGGGCCTGCCGGTAGCCGTGCGACTCGCTGGGCTTGTCGATCGGCCGTGTCGTGCCCCAGTTGACGAGGATCAGCTCGTCGACGCTCCCCGGGTTGGGCGCGGGAATATACTGGTTCTTCACGAGGCCCCTCGCCAGGGCCCGCGCCACGTCCATGAAGGCGACGTTGTCGATGGTCGGGTCCGCCATGGCCCCGATCATCGTGTCCCCCTTCCCGAAGACGTAGTAGCGGGGTGCGAGAGATCCGTCGGCCAGCGTCTTTCGGACATAGCCGGGGCTCACCTTGGAGGAGACGGCGACCATCTCCTCCGCGCCCGCCCGGGCGCAGAGGACCCCGAGGGCGGCCGCGAAAATCGCGGCGGATTTCGCGCAGGGTCCCAGGCGGCTGCCGCCGGATCCGGTTGGGGGGTGAAGGGCGGAACGGCGATGCAGGGGAGGAAGCATGGGGTGTGGAGCTTCCGCATCGGGCATGCCTGCGAACGCCAGGATACCCCAAGAGGCTGCCCTCCAGCGGGTAGTATTTTCCGCGGCGATCACTGGGCCCGGCGCCGGCCGGGAAGTTGGTTGCGCCCAACCGCCCGCGGCGGCGCCCGGCAATTCCGATTGGTGGAGAATAACCACCGGGGCCCCGCGGCCCCTGCGGGCGCCATGGCCTCCCGCAGGGCGGCCGGCCCCGTCGCCGCCTTCCCAAACGGGCGGCCGGAACCCACTCTTGCAACGACAGGAAATTGTAACCTTCATTTCCTTCCTTTTCCGCCTCAAAAGCGCCTTACCTAAACCACCCAACCCTCCACAGCGCATCATGATCGATTTCAGCAAGAAGATCCTCTTTGTCGGCTACGGCGCCGTCGCCGAGTGCACGCTCCCCATCCTGTTCAACCACATCAGGGTGGACCCGAGGAACGTCACGATCATCGACTTCGAGAGCAAGGAGGAGAAGCTGCGGGAGTGGACGTCCAAGGGAGTCCGCTACATCCGCGACCGGGTGACCGAGGACAACATGGCCACCATGCTCGGCAGGCACGTCTCGGCCGGGGACGTCATCATCGACCTGGCCTGGAACATCGACGCCTGCGAGATCCTCCAGTGGTGCCACGACCACGGGGTCCTCTACGTCAACACCTCGGTCGAGGTCTGGGACCCCTACGCGGGCGGCAGGAAGCACCCGACCGAAAGGACGCTCTACTGGCGCCACATGAACGTGCGCCGGATGACCGCCAGATGGAGGGAGAAGGGCTCGACGGCGGTCGTCGAGCACGGCGCCAACCCGGGCCTCATCTCGCACTTCACGAAGCAGGGCCTGATCGACATCGCCCGCGCGCTCGCCGCCGAGAAGAAGGTGAAGGGCCGCAGGGCCGAGGCCCTGAAGGGGCACATCGCGGCCGGGGCCTTCAATCACCTGGCGAAGGAGCTGGGCGTCAGGGTCATCCACTGCAGCGAGCGCGACACGCAGATCACGGACGTCCCGAAGCAGGTCGACGAGTTCGTGAACACCTGGAGCATCGAGGGCTTCCGCGAGGAGGGGACGACGACGTCCGAGCTCGGCTGGGGCACCCACGAGAAGACCCTCCCCAAGTACGGGTACCGCCACAAGCAGGGCCCCGGGAACCAGATCTGCATCGCGCGGATGGGCATCAACACCTGGGTGCGCTCCTGGGTCCCGGACTACAGCATCGTGGGCATGGTCGTCCGGCACGGCGAGGCCTTCACGATCTCGGACAAGCTGACGGTCTGGGAGGGAAAGCGGGCGGTCTACCGCCCCACGGTGCACTACGCCTACTGCCCTTGCGACGAGGCGGTCGTCTCGCTGAACGAGCTCCGCGGCTACGGGTACAAGCTCCAGCCGAAGCTCCGGATCATGAACGACGAGATCACGAAGGGGGCCGACATCCTCGGCGCGCTCATCATGGGCCACCCCTTCAAGTCCTGGTGGGTCGGCTCGGACCTCTCGATCGAGGAGTCCCGCAGGCTGGTGCCGCACCAGAACGCGACGACCATGCAGGTGGCGATCTCCGTCGTGGCCGCCGCGATGTGGATGATAGCCAACCCCGCGGAGGGCGTCCGGGTGCCGGACGAGCTGCCGCACGGGTTCGTCCTCGACGTGTCGAAGCCCTACCTCGGCCGGTTCATCTCCAAGCGCTCCGACTGGACGCCCCTGCGCGACTACGAGAACGCCTTCAGCGGCTTCAACAAGCCGGACTTCGACCGGAAGGACCCGTGGCAGTTCAAGAACTTCCTCGTCAAGGACGGTGACTAAGGACGGGGGCCCCGCCCCCTCTCCTTCCCAACCCACCGCAGCACAATGATCACAAAGGCCCAGCTCAGGCGCCTCGGCCGGGAGCACGGCACGCCGCTCTTCATCGTCGACCACGCCGCGCTGCGGGCCAACTACCGCGAGTTCCGCAGGTACATGCCGCGGGTGCAGGCGTACTACGCGGTGAAGGCGAACCCGCTCCCGGAGATCGTCCGGACCTTCTACCGCGAGGGTTGCAGCTTCGACGTGGCCTCGATGCCCGAGTTCAACATCGTCTACGACAACATCAAGGGCATGGCGCCGAGGGCGCGGCAGGACTGGATCTGGGACAAGATCATCTACGCGAACCCCAACAAGCCCGTCGGGACCCTGGAGCAGCTGAACCAGTACAAGCCGCTCGTCACCTTCGACAACGCGGAGGAGCTGCTGAAGATAAGGAGGCACGCCCCCCAGGCAGGCGTGGCCCTGCGTATCAAGGTGGCAAATACGGGGGCCATGGTGGAGCTCTCGTCCAAGTTCGGCGCCAACCCGGGCGAGGCCGTCGACCTGATCCTCATGGCGCAGAAGCTCGGCCTCACCTGCGAGGGCCTGAGTTTCCACGTGGGCAGCCAGACCACGAACTTCGACAACTACGTCCAGGCCCTGTCGACCTGCGCGGCCATCTACGCCGAGGCGCGCGACCGGGGCTACACGAAGATGTTCCTCGTCGACATCGGCGGCGGCTTCCCCGCGCGCTACGACGACTCGGTGAAGCCGTTCCGGGAGCTGGCGCGCGTCATCAACAGGGAGCTCGAGCGCCGCTTCCCGCGGGACGTCCAGATCCTAGCCGAGCCGGGCCGCTTCCTCGTGGCCAACGCCGGCTACTGCGTCTCGAAGGTGATCGGCAAGGCCGTCCGCGACGGCAGGCCGAGCTACTACATCGACGACGGCGTCTACCACACCTACTCGGGGGTCATATTCGACCACTGCAAGTATCCGGTCCGCTCCTTCAGGAAGGGGCCGACGAAGATCAGCGCCGTCTACGGGCCGACCTGCGACGCGCTGGACGTCGTCTCGATGGCCGAGAACCTGCCCGACCTCGGGCGCGACGACCTTGTCTACAGCGAGAAGATCGGCGCCTACAGCCACGCCTCGTCGACCTACTTCAACGGGTTCCCCCCCGCGGGCGTGGTGCACGTGAACGTGGACCCCGAGTGACCTCCGCCCTCCGCCCCCTCGCGGCCCTTCTCGCGGCCCTTGCGCTGGCCGGGCCGGCGCCCGCGCAGCAGGCCGCCAGGAAGGCGCAGCAGATCGTCTTCCCTGAGCTGCCCGCGCGCATGGTCACCGACGCGCCCTTCCAGCTCACGGCGCACGCGACCTCCAGGCTCGCCGTCACCTACGTGGTCGTCGACGGGCCCGCGGTCCTGGACGGCAAGTCGACGCTGCGCCTGACGGGCCAGCCGGGCCTCGTCATCGTCAGGGCCGCGCAGGCGGGCAACACCGTCTTCGCGCCGGCGACCGACGCCGAGCGGGCGTTCGCCGTCAACGCCCAGGCCGCCGCGGCCGCCTTCCGCCTCCAGCCGTCGGACGCGCGCGCCACCGTCGGCGGCATGATCGTCCTCTCGGCGTCCGCCACCGGGGAGCCGAAGCCGGCCTACCAGTGGCGCCACAACGGGGTCGAGGTCCCGGGCGCCACGCAGCCCAGGCTCACGATCTCCTCCGCCGCCCCGGCCGACGCCGGGACCTACGTGGTCTCCGCCTCGAACACGCTGGGGACCACCACGAGCGTCCCCGTGCAGGTCGTCGTCGGCAAGCGGAGCCAGTCCATCATCTTCTCCCAGGTCCCACCGGTGACGGCCGGCCAGACGATCACGCTCGCCGCGACGGCGACCTCGGGTCTCCCGGTGAGGTTCGACGTCGTCTCCGGCCTGGCGACTGTGAACGGCCAGGTCCTGACGGTGACGTCGGGGATCATCAGCATCCAGGCCTCGCAGCCCGGGGACGGCACCTACGACGCGGCGCAGCCCGTCAGCCAGAGCATCATCGTCAACCCGTCGCGGACGGGAAGCTCCCTGGGACGCTAGAGCATTTTAAATAAAACTGTAGCCATTATTAAGTAATCGGCTACAATCGGGGGGATGAAAACGCTCTCCCTTGATTTGCGGGAAAGGATCCTGACGGCCTACGACAACGAGCAGGGCAGCCGCGAGGAGATCGGGAG
>DASXEV010000039.1:0-379843 GCA_036489955.1 Opitutaceae bacterium | reverse complement strand
CTCCCGATCTCCTCGCGGCTGCCCTGCTCGTTGTCGTAGGCCGTCAGGATCCTTTCCCGCAAATCAAGGGAGAGCGTTTTCATCCCCCCGATTGTAGCCGATTACTTAATAATGGCTACAGTTTTATTTAAAATGCTCTAGTCCCTGGCGGGGCAGAGGCCGGCGACGCCGCAGGCGACGAGGAGCGCGCCCGCGGCGTGGCAGGCCACGTGGGCCGCCGGCCGGCTGCCGCCGTCCAGCCCGCGGCTGACACGGGAAATGACCGAGTCGGCGCGCCCGGCGACCGAGTGCTGCCGCCCGCGGCCGAGGCGGTGCAGCCAGCGGCCTTCCGCGGCCGCTGCAAGTGGGGCGATCCCGCGCCCCGTCCTATAGGCGGATGAAGACCCTGCGCCTGTGAAGGAAGCCGGCGAGGGCGAAGACGAGGAGGAGGCAAACGAGCCCCTCGGCGAGGGCGCCGAGCCCGGGCCTGACGGCATCGAGCGAGGCCTGCACGCCGCTGCCGACGAAGCGGTCGGCGAGCTTCCAGAAGTTCGTCACGTTCGTGGCCACGTAGATGGCGAGGGCGTTCATGCCGATCCACACGAACGGGCTGGCCCACCGCGAGATCCCCATGACGTCGATCACGTGGTAGAAGGCCGCGAGGAAAAGCAGGCTCCAGCCGCCGGCGACGAGCACGTAGGACGAGGTCCAGATCTTCTTTATGATCGGGAACTCGGTGCCCCACAGGAACCCGGCGCAGAGGAGGGCGACGCCGGCGACCGCCAGGGCGGCCGAGCGCCTGGAGGTCGGGGCCTTCCCGCGGATGAAGATCCCCGCGAGGACGCCGATGATGCAGGTCGCCGCGGCAGGCAGCGTGCTCAGGATCCCCTCCGGGTCGTGGTCGCCGTCCCACTTGCGCCCGGGCAGGAACCGGCTGTCGATCCAGTTGGTGAGGTTGTGGCCCTCGGCGAAGTCCCCGGGGCCCCAGCCGGGGACGGGGACGAACCTGAGGAGGGCCCAGTAGCCGACAAGGATCACGACGCACGCGATGACGAGGCCCCGCGGGTTCAGCCGAAGGAAGAGGAGGCCCGCGATCAGGTAGGCGAGGGCGATCCGCTGCAGGACGCCGAGCAGCCGGACATGCGCGAGCCCGCCGTCGAGGCCCCCATAGTAGATGATCCCGATCAGGTAGAGGAGGACGGCCCGGCGGACGATCCGGCTCACGGCGCCGGCGTCGCCCTGCTGCTCGCGGATGCGCCCCAGCGAGAATGCGATGGCGACCCCCACCATGAAGACGAACATGGGGAAGATGAGGTCGTAGAAGTGGAAGCCCCGCCACTGCGCGTGGTCGAGCTGCACGGCCAGCCACGGCCCGGCGCCCAGCTTCGCAGCCGCTATCCCGACGGCGTCCCCCCCGGCGATCCACATCATGTCGAAGCCCCTCAGGGCGTCGAGGGAGCGCAGGCGGGCGGGCCCCTCAGGGCTCGAGGTAGACGTCCTTGTAGGGGTGGTGGTCAAGGAGGGTGGGGTGCCAGCCTTTCACGGACGGGGTGATGAGGAAGGCGTGGACGTAGTGATAGATCGGTATCACCGGCGCCGACTCGAGGAGCATCGTCTCCGCGCGCCCCATAAGGGCAAGCCTTGACGACTGGTCCGTGGTCCGCGCCGCCTTGAAGAGCAGCTCGTCGTAGTCGGGGTCCGCCCAGCCGGTGAAGTTGTTCCCGTTGTCCGAGCGCCAGATGTCGAGGAAGGCGGTCGGGTCCTCGAAGTCCGCGATCCATGACGAGAGCAGCAGGTCGTAGGAGCCCGTGCTCCGCGCGGCCTCGACGCTCTTGAAGTCCTCGTTGGTGAGGCGCACCGATATTCCGAGGTCACGCCTCCACATCTCCTGCAGCGCCTCGGCGACGAGGCGGTGGGTCTCGTCGGAATTGAAGAGGAGCTCGAACTCGGGGATGCCCTCCCCGCCGGCGTGCCCCGCCTCGGACAGCAGGCGCCGCGCCTTGTCCAGGTCCAGGCCCTGCACGGGCGCGGGGGCGTAGGACCCGAGGCCGGGCGGGGTGAACGCGCGCGCTGGCCGCTGGCCGCCCCTGAGCACGTGCTCGGTCACCGAGGCGCGGTCGATCGCCAGCGCGAGGGCCAGGCGGACGCGGGCGTCCACGAGGCCGGGCCTGCGGGTGTTGACCCGGACGAAGTACGTCCCGAGGAGCGGGTCCTCGCGCAGGAGGGCGGGCGAGTCCCGCTTGTAGGCCTCGATCTTGGCGGGGGGGACCATCTCGGTCAGGTGGACCTGCCCGGCCCTGAAGGCCCGGTCCTCGGCGTCGACGGAGTCAAAGACGTGGAAGTGGATGGCCCTCAGCCGGACATGCGCGGTGTCCCAGTAGGTGGGCGACCGCTCGACGACGATCTCCTGGCCGTGCCGCCAGGAGTGCAGGACAAACGGGCCGTTGCCGACCCAGCGCTCGGGCGTCGTCCACTCGACGCCGCGCTGGGTCTCGCCCCCGTACTTGCGGATCGTCGCGAGCGGCACGGGCAGCCATGCCGGCGTCGACAGCAGCGAGAGGAACCACGGGGCCGGGTGCTCGAGGGTGACCTCCAGCTGGCGCGGGCCTCGGGCCCGCAGGCCGACCTGCGAGAAGTCCCCGTCCCCCCGGTTGAAGGCCTCAGCCCCCTGGATGACGTAGAGCTGGGCGGCGTCCGCCGCGCCCAGCGAGGGGGAGAGGATCCTCCGCCACGAGCCGATGAAGTCCTGGGCCGTCACGGGCTCGCCATTCGACCACCGGGCGTCGGCGCGGAGGTAGAAGGTGTAGGTGAGGCCGTCGGGGGTGCTGTCCCAGCGTTCCGCCACGGCCGGCACCGGGTGGAGGTCAACGGGGTCCTCCGCGGTCAGGCCCTCAAGGAGCGCGGAGAGGACCGAGTAATAGTTGGTCTGCGAGGCCATGTGCGGGTCGAGGTCGTCGATGTCGGGGACGATGCCCCTGTGCAGGACCTGGGATTGGTCGCCCCTCGACACGTCGGTCTGCCGGCCGCACCCGGCAATCAGGGCCGCGAGGAGCGCCGCGGCGAGGACGGCCCTCTTCATTCGCGCTCGATGAGCGCCACCGAGTGGGCCGCGATCGCGAGCCCGCGGCCAAGGTCGCCGACCCCCTCGTTCGTCGTCGCCTTGACCCCGATGGAATCGGAGGGCAGGCCCGTCGACGCGGCCAGGGCCGCCTTCATGTCGGCGATCCTCGGGGAGATCCTCGGCCTCTCGGCGATGAGGGTGGCGTCGATGTTCACCGGCCTCCATCCGCCCTCGCGCAGGACCTGGATCACCCGCCGCAGCAGCACCTGCGAGTCGGCCCCCGCCCATGTGGGGTCGGTATCGGGGAAGAAGTTCCCGATGTCCGGGAGCCCGGCGGCGCCGAGGAACGCGTCGCACACCGCGTGCGTCAGGCAGTCCGCGTCGCTGTGCCCGTCCAGGCCGAAATCGGACTCGAACCTGACTCCGCCGATGACGAGGGGCCGCCCGATCTTCGTCTTGTGGATGTCGTACCCATGGCCGATTCGCAGGGTCATGGCCGCATTCTGGACCGTCAGGCCGGGGGGGCCAGCAGGAATTCGAGCTGGGCGAGGTCAGCCGGCGAGGTGAGCTTGAGGTTCGGGTGGGGGTTCTCGAGGAGCGCGACGGGGCGGCGCAGGAGCTCCACCGCAGCCGCGTCGTCGGTGACCCGCGCCCGCTTCTGCGCGACGCGCGCGTACGCCCTCTCGATGAGGTCCCTCGCGAAGACCTGCGGCGTCTCCATCGCCCAGAGGCGCGAGCGGTCGACGTTCCTCAGGCGGCCGCCGGCGAGCTGCTCCTTGACAGTGTCCGTCACCCGGTGGGCGAGGACGACGGCGCGGTGTAGCCGGACGGCCTTGTGAAGCTCGACCAGCTGCTCCGGGCGTATGAGCGGCCGCGCGCAGTCGTGGATGAAGACGTACCTGATGTCCCCGGGGAGCGCCGCCAGGGCGGCGGCCACCGAGTCCTGGCGCTCGCGGCCCCCGCGGACGAGGAGGGACGGGGTCGGCGCGAAGGCCGACAGGGCCGTCATCTGGGACCTGTCCCTGTAGACGACGACGTAGAAGTCGGCGACGCCGCTCGCCGCGAACGCGGCGGCCGAGTGGGCGAAGACGGGCCTGCCGGCCAGCGGGGCAAGGACCTTGTCTGCAACGGCTCCCGCCATCCGCCTTCCGGCGCCTGCCGCTAGGAGTATTGCCGCTGTGCGGGACATGGGTGGGTCCCCCCTTGGGAACGTCGAGGCTGCAGGGCCGGGGCCTCCCCGGCGATACGGAAAAATCGTCGCAAGCCGTCTTTTTTTGTCGACGATCGTCCCATTGAGCGTCCGAACGTTCCCTTCGCCTGCCAAGGTGAACCTTTTCCTCGCGGTCACGGGCCGCCGGACGGACGGGTACCACGACCTGCTTTCCCTCGTGGCCCCGCTGGACTGGGGGGACTCGCTCGAGGTGGAGCCGGCACCGTCCATGGCCGTCGACTGCGACATGCCGGGCGTGCCCCTTGGCGCCGACAACCTCGTCGCCAGGGCGGCCGCGGCCTTCGCCGAGGCCACCGGCTGGCTGGGCGGCGCCTCGATCAGGATACGAAAGGTCGTGCCCATGGGGGCGGGCCTCGGCGGGGCGAGCAGCAACGCCGCAGCGGCCCTGCGGGCCCTCAACCTGATGGCGGGCGGCCCCCTTTCCGAGGCAGCGCTCTCCCTGCTGGCCTCAAGGGTCGGCTCGGACTGCCCCCTCTTCCTCTCGGGGCGCCCCGTCGTGATGCGCGGCAGGGGTGAGATCGTCGAGGCGGTTCCCTCCGCCGCGCTAGGCCGCATCCGCGGCACGCGCCTGCTGGTTTTCAAGCCGGCCTTCCCGGTCGCGACCCCCTGGGCGTACGGCGTGCTGGCCGCCACCCCAGGCTCGTACGTGGACCCCGCCCGCGCCGAGGAGATGCTTTCCGGGTGGATGGCCGGCGGGAGCGGCTTGGGCGACCTTCTCTACAATTCGATGGAGCGTGCGGTCTTTCCCAAGTACCCGGCGCTCCCCGTCCTCCTGCGCGAGCTCCGGGGCCGGTTCGGGCTGGCCGCCGTAATGAGCGGGAGCGGCAGCGCCTGCCTCGCCGTCCTGCCCGAGGGCCTCGACGCCGCGCCCGTCGCCGAGGCCGTCCGCAGGGCCTGGGGGCCGTCCGCCTTCATCCGGGAGGGGGCGATTTCATGAATGTTTTCCAAGCCAGGATCTTGCGCCTTTTCACGCGGTAAATCGCATTGACCGCGCCGCACGGCGGCCCACTGATCTCTTGCGCCTTCGGCCCGCCCCGGCCGTCTGGCAGCCCGTTATGCCCGCGGACCCGCACAACAAGCAGGAGATCGTGGTGCAAGGCATTCCCGCCTCGCAGGGCATCGCCTATGGCCAGATCTTCCTCTACCTCCAGAGCGACATAGAGATCCCCTCCTACCAGGTCGACAACGACAAGAGGATCGACGAAATCGCCAGGTTCGAGAAGGCGCTGCTCGTGACGCGCCAGCAGATCACGAAGGTCCGAGACGAGGTGGAGAAGAACCTCGGGGAGAACGAGGCGCTGATCTTCGACGCGCACCTGCTGGTCCTCGAGGACCAGGCGCTCATCGCCGAGACGATCAGGGAGTTCGAGAACACGGCCAGGAACATCGAAACGTGCTTCGACAACGTCTCGAAGAAGTACATCCAGGCCTTCTCGGAGATCGACGACGAGTACCTCAGGGAGCGGGCGGGCGACATCAGGGACGTCGCCCAGCGGGTCCTCCAGAACCTGCTCGGCCAGGCCGAGAACAGCCTCTCGCGCCTCGTCGAGAAGAGGATCGTCGTCGCGAACGACCTTACCCCGTCCGACTCGGCGGGGATCGACCGGGGCGCGGGCCTGGCCATCGTGACGGACTCGGGCAGCCGGACCAGCCATGCCGTCATCGTGGCCCGCTCGATGCAGGTGCCGGCGGTCGTCGGGGTGCGCGACCTCACCCGGCGCGTAAAGACCGGCGACTGGGCCCTTGTCGACGGCTACGAGGGCCTCGTCGTCCTCAACCCGTCCGAGCAGACGCTGTTCCGCTACGGGAAGATCCAGAACCAGAAGAAGTCGTTCGAGGGCAGGCTCCTCGAGGCGAACCGCCAGAAGTCCGTCACGCTGGACGGCGTCGACGTGAGCCTCATGGCCAACATCGAGAAGGTGGAGGAGGTGGCGCAGGCCAAGCAGTTCTTCGCGCAGGGCGTCGGGCTGTTCCGGACGGAGTACCTCTTCCTGAACGCGGCGAGGATGCCCTCCGAGCAGGAGCAGTTCCTCGCCTACAAAGCGGTCGTCGAGGGGCTGGCGCCCGAGTGCGTCATCATCCGGACGCTCGACCTGGGCGGCGACAAGCCGATGGCGTCCAACCCGGACCTTTTCCCGCGCGAGGCGAACCCCTTCATGGGCTACCGCGCGATCCGCTTCTGCCTCGAGAACCCCGAGATCTTCAAGGAGCAGCTCCGGGCCGTCCTCATGGCCAGCGCCTCGGGCAAGGCGAAGCTCATGTACCCGATGATCAGCGGCGTGGAGGAGATCGTGCGGGCCAACCAGATACTCGACGAGTGCAAGGAGGAGCTTCGGGCCCGCGGCCAGGCGTTCGACCCGTCGCTCGAGGTGGGGGCCATGATCGAGATCCCGAGCGCCGCGGGGACGGTCGACATCCTCGCGCGCGAGTGCGACTTCTTCAGCGTCGGCACCAACGACCTGATTCAGTACCTGCTGGCGATAGACCGGGGGAACGACCGGATCGCGCACCTCTACGAGCCGACCCACCCGGCCGTGCTCCGAGTCCTTCGCAGGATCGTCGACGACGCGCACGCGCAGGGCGCCAAGGTCGGGGTGTGCGGGGAGATGGCCGGCGACCCGATGTACACGCCCCTCCTCCTCGGCCTCGGCGTGGACTCGCTCAGCATGTCGCCCCCGTCGATCCCAGCGGTGCGCTTCATCGTGCGCGCCATGACGATGGCGGACGCGCGCGCGCTGGCCGAGCAGGCCCTCGGCATGAGCTCGGCGCGGGACATCCTCGCCAAGTGCCAGCAGTTCTACCGGTCGCGGGTCTCGATGGAGTGAGCTAGGCCTTCGTGCCCGTCGCCAGGAGCGTCTCAAAGTAGGGCTCCACGGCCTCCCTGGAGACCGGGATGACCTCGACCTTGGTGAACTTCGCCTTCTTCAGGTATCCGTCGAGCGCGCCCTCCTTGAAGCCGAGCCACAGGTCCGCGTAGAGCTCGCGCGCCTTTTCGAACTCGTGCTCCGCCAGGTCGAGGATGAGCAGCTGGCCGCCCGGGCGCAGGATTCGGTGCGCCTCGTCGATGGCCTTCTGGGGGTGGCGGGCGTGGTGCAGGGCCTGGCTCAGGATGGCGAGCTCCACCGACTCGTCGGGGAGGGGGACCTGCTCGATGTCGCCCAGGCGGTAGGCGAGATTCGTGAGGCCGTTCCTCTTTGCGAGCTCGGTGCCGACCTCGACCATCCGCGGCGAGTTGTCGATGCACCAGACCTGCTTCGCGTTGCGCGCAAGGAGCTGCGAGATGAGGCCCTCCCCGGCGCCGAGGTCGGCGACGGTGACGTGGGGGACGAGGCTGAGGGCAAGCCGCCCGATGGCCTCCCATGAGCGGCCGGGGCAGTGGCTCTTGCCGAGGCGGCCGGCGATCGTGTTGAAGTACTGCTCGGAGACCCGCCTGCGCTTTGCGAGCACCCGGTCAAGGTGGCGGCCGTCCTCGGCGACGACATCAAGTCCGTCGACGCTCTCCACGGCGGCCCTGATGAGGGCCGTCTGCCCGGCGGGCAGGCTCGGCCGGAGCGAATAGTAGGCCTTCTTCCCGTCGCGGCGGTCGGCGACGAGGCTCGCCTGGCGCAGGAGCGCCAGCTGGGACGAGATGCGGGACTGGCCCATCCCGAGGATCTCCTGGAGCTCGGCGACCGACAGCTCCTCGCGCATCACGAGCGCGATGAGGCGCAGGCGGGTGGGGTCCGACAGTATCTTAAGCGTCTCCCAGGAGGTGCTCAATTCGCCGCTGAGGGTGCGAATTTGCCGCTCCAAGGCAACGCCTTAAGCCCGGGAGGGGCTAGACGTACCGGGATATCCTGACAATCGAGTAGGAGTCCTCGGCGGCCCCCGTCTTCACCTTGACGGTCTCCCCCGCGCGCTTGCCGATTAGGGCCGCGCCAAGGGGGGTCTTGTACGAGATGATGTGGCGGTCCGGGTCGCCGTCCCAGACGCCCAGGATCGTGTAGCTCTGGTTGGCCCCGTCGCCCACCCTCACCTCGACGATGCTGCCGACGCTGACCTGCTCGACCGTCGCGTCCTTGAAGTCTGTGATTCTAGCCCTCGCGAGCTCGCGCTCCAGCTGGCTCTTGTGCGCCATGAGGACCTGCTGGTCCTGCTTGGCCATCTTGTACTCGGAGTTCTCGCGCAGGTCCCCGTGCTCCCTCGCGGCGGCGATCGCCTTCGAGTTCTCGGGGATCTTCTTGGAGACGATGGCCTCGTACTCCGCCCGCTTGCGCTCGAAGCTCTCCTTGGAGACGAGCAGCTGCTCCTCCTTGGCCTCGGCGTCGGCTGCAACGAGCGACTGGATGTTCGGGAAGATCTTGATGAACCTCGCGAGCAGGGACTTCTTCGTCAGGTCCTCGAACCCCTGGTTGAGGAGGAGGGTGTTCGCCAGGTCGCGGGCCGTCTCGGGGTCCGCCGTCGAGAGGAGGTCCGCGATGAGCTCGGTGTCGTCGGAAAGGATGTCCCCGAGGGGGATGCGGCGCGCGCTCGCGGCCTGGAGGGCCTCGTAGTCGATCGCGAAGAAGATGGCGGAGAGCAGCCTCGGGGTGATGAGGTCGTTCAGGAGCTTCGCGAACTTCTTCGAGTGGCGGTTCTTGACGATCCACAGGAGCACCGGCGCCCGAAGGTTCTGCTCCGTCTGCCAGCGCTTCAGGGTGGAGGCCAGGTCCTCGGAATAGCCGTTCTCGACGAGGAAGTTGATGCACTCGGTCGTGAACTTGCCCTGCGAAACCTTGAGGAGGTTGAAAACGATGTCCCGGCACTCGATGGGGTGGGTCTCCTTGATGAGGTCAAGGAACCGCCCCTGGAACTGCACGGGGATCTTGTCCGCGATGGCGGGCAGGTCGCGCAGGTTGGCGACGAGCGACGCCTGGGACGGCTCGAACGAGGCCGGGTCGGCGCCGGCGGCCTTGGCAATCCTGTCGCGGACCGAGGCTCCGTAGAGGCGCTCGGCGGCGTCGAGCTGGTTGCTGTCCTTCACGGCGTCCGCGATCCCCTTTAGCACGTCCTGCAGGTTCGCCTTCGCCTCCTTGTGGGCGGAGGCGAGGAGGTAGTCCTCGGCGAGGGCGATGCGGCGCCTGGCCGAGCGGGTCGAGGTGAACTGGTCGAAGATCTCGTCCTCGGCGGAGACCGGGGTCTCGCGCAGGATGTAGCACTCCGTCTTCTTCTCGGGGACCTGCACGCGGGGGTCCTTCGCGATGGCCTTGCGGGCCTCGGCCCACCACTTCTTGAACTTCTCCTCGCCCACCACCTGCGCGAGGGTGATCTCGAGGTCGATCGCGGTCGTGGCCCGGTTGGGATAGGACTCGAGGGCCTCGACGATGAGCTGGGCCGGGTTCTCGGCGATGAGCTCCAGGATCTTCTTCGGCTCGGTCTCCTTGCGGACGAGGAGGTTGTTCTCCGGGAGCACGTCCATGGTCGTCACGCAGAACGCCGGGTCCATGGCGTGCGATTTCTTGCCCTTGAAGTCGATGACCAGCCTCAGGGCCGCGTCGTCAAAACTCTTGATCTGCCCGAATCCCCAGCTCCGGTGAACCACGTACGCGCCGGGCTTCATGGCCTCCAGCTTCGGCTTAGACGCTTTGAGCGACGGATTTTTGGCAATGAGCGCGGAAACGGCTTCGGAATTCATAGTTACGCAAACGAGCGCGTGAACCGGAGAGTAAAAACTACCGGGGTTAATCTTGTCAAACCGTGTCTCGGACCGGTGCCGAAGGGGCCGCCGGCGGCGTTTTTGTTGCCTGCAAGCCCCGCCCTTGGCATGGGGTCAGTCGATTACCCCCATGCGGTCCCGCGTTGCTCGATTTCTCTTCCGGACGCTCGCATTGGCCGGGATCGCGGCCCTGGCGGCGTCCATCATTGCCGAGTCGGCGAGGCTCACGGGCACCGAGGCCGGCGGCGGTCCTGCCGCTCGTGACCTTCTCCGCGGTCGGCCTCTGGCACGGCCTCGCGTTAGGGTTCCAGGCCTACGGGCTGGTCCACGGGGCCGGCCTGGCCACGCTGGCCATTCTCAGGCGGCGAAAGGGGCGCTCCGCCGCCGCCTTGTGGTGGGAGGAATCCAGGGTCGGGGCCGTCGGGGGAGCGGTCCTCAACTATGCCTACGTGGCCGTCTCATTCGTGTTCTTCGCCCTGCCTGACCACACGCTCCTCATCATCTATCACAGGATCGTGCATGCTGTTCCACCGGTCATAGGCTGAGGGGATCTCCGGGGCCGGCGCCGGGGCGTTTGCCGCGGCGTGCCTGGGGCGGGGGATTGCAGTCGGCCCCGGCCGCAGGCATAAGGGCCACCGAATGGAACTCCGGCCCTCCCTTGCGGCGCTCGCCGTCGCTCTTGCGGCGTTCACGTTCCTGGGATGGATCGGGCTGAGCGACTGCGGCAACCCGAGGGCTGCCGAAGCGAACTACAACCTCCTTGCCCGCGGCCTGCTGAAGGGGCAGCTCAGCATCGACAAGCCGGCGCCGGCCGGGCTCGTCGCGCTGCCCGACCCGTACGATCCTGATGCCAACAGGCCGTTCCGCCGCTACGAGGGCGACCGCCTGCAGGACATCTCCTACTACCGCGGCAGGCTGTTCCTCTACTTCGGGGCCGCTCCCGCGCTCCTGCTCTTCATCCCGTGGCACATCTTGACGACGGCGTGGCTCGCGCACTGGGCGGCCGTCGTCCTCCTGTGCGCCGGGGGCCTCCTCATCAACGCCCGCCTCGTGCGGGCGATCGGGGCGGAGGCGTTTCCCGGAGCGTCCGAGTGGGCGATGGCGGCGGCCGTGCTTGTCCTTGCCTTCGCGTCCTACGCGCCGCTGCTGCTCGCCCGCGCCGACATGTGGGAGGTGCCGATCGCCTTCTGCTACGCATGCGTCTCGGCCGCGCTCTGGTGCCTGTGGAGGGCGATGGGGCCGGGCGCGCGCCCGGCGCGCTGGATAGCGCTTGCGAGCCTTGCCTTCGGGGTGGCCTTCGCGGCCCGGCCCACCGTGCTGCCGAACGCGGCAATCCTGCTTGTCCCCTTCCTTGCGGGGAGCGTGCGCCGGTCCCCGCGGGCTTGGGCCGGCGCGGTTGTTCCCCTCCTCCTGTGCGGCCTGGCGGTCGCCGACTACGACGCCCTGCGGTTCGGCAGCCCCTTCGAGTTCGGGCAGCACTACCAGCTCTCCGGCGACTACGAGTCGAAGATGCGCCACTTCGGCGCCGGCTACCTGCCGGTGAACCTGGGGCTTTACCTGTTCAAGGGCGTGCAATGGACCTCGGTCTTCCCGTTCGCGCACGAGCCGGTGGCCGCCGCGCTTCCCCCGGGCCATGGGAAGGTCGAGCACATTTCCGGTGTCCTCTTGAACGCGCCGATCCTGTGGGCGGCGCTCGCCCTCCCGTTCCTGGGCGCGTCCTCGCGCCGCGTCCGCGCGGTCCTGCTCTCGGCGGCATGGGTCGGCCTGAGCTCGCTCGTCCTCATGGGATGCTTCTTCGGCACCTGCTCCCGCTACCAGTTTGAGTTCACGCCGGCGCTCGCCCTGCTTGCCGCCGTCGGCGTGATGGGCCTGGAGTCGAGGCTGCGGGGTGCGGCGCGCCTCTGCGCGCGAGCGCTGGCCGCGGCGGCGCTCCTTTTTTCCTGCGCCTTCACGCTCCTTTATTCCCTCGACCGCGCGGTCATCGACCACACGAACTACGGGCGCGACTGCCTTGTGGGCGGCCGCTACCCGCAGGCGCGGGCGGAGCTGGCTGTCGCCCTGTCGCTGTCGCCGGGATACGCCACTGCTCGGCTGGCCTCGGGCCTGCTGGATTACGCCGGGCACCGGCTGGATGAGGCCAGGGCCGTCATCGCGGGCGTCGTGCGCGACGACCCGGGATACGCCGCGGCGCACCTCGATCTGGCGGCCGTGCTGGCAGCGCAGGGGCGCTTCGCCGACGCGGCGGCGCAGTACCGGGCCACCCTGGCGCTGGAGCCTGCGAACGCGGGCGCCGCCGCGGGCCTGCGCAGCTCGCTCGCCCACGCCAAATGAGGGGCGCACTCCAATCGGCCGCCGCCGAGCGCCGGGTCACGGCGGCGGTGATCCTTCTTGTCATTGCCTCGTATGTCTTCATGGGGTTCGTCGCCCTTTCCGACCGGGAGAACCCGGACCCGCGCGATGCGCCCTACAACCTGCTGGCGCGGGGCTTCCTCTCCGGCCACCTCTACATCGACAAGGCGGCGCCCCAGGGCCTCATGGCGCTCCGGGATCCCTATGACCCGGACGCGAACCGCCCCTACACGGTGAACAGCGCCCACCACCTGCACGACATCAGCTACTACAGGGGCCGGCTCTACCTGTACTTCGGCGCGGCTCCCGCGGTCCTTGTATTCATCCCATGGCACCTGCTCACGGGCGGGTGGCTCGCGCAGTGGGCCGCCGTCGCAGCGCTCTGCGTAGCGGGCCTGCTCGTGAATGCGTCGCTCCTCTGGTCCGCCAGGCGACGGGAATTCGCGGCGGCGTCGGCATGGGCGATGCCGGCCGCCGTGCTCGTCATCGGCTTCGCCTCCTATGCCCCCATACTCCTGTCGCGGCCGGACATGTGGGAGGTCCCGATCGCCTTCGCGTACCTCGGAGTCTCGCTGGCGCTCAGGTTCCTCTGGGAGGCGTTCCGGGGGGAGGGGCGGTTCGCCACCTGGATCATGCTGGCCAGCGCGGCCATCGGCCTTGCGTTCGCCGCCCGGCCGACTGTCATGCCGGACGCCCTCATCCTCGCCCTGCCGTTCCTCCTGGCGCCCGTGCGCCGCAGCCTGCGCGCCTGGGCCGGGGCGATCATCCCGGTGGGCCTCTGCGGCGGCGCGGTCGCGCTCTACAACGCCGAGCGGTTCGGCAACCCCTTCGACTTCGGCCAGAAGTACCAGCTGGCCGGCCAGTATGTCGCCCACCTGAGGCTCTTCAGCGCGGGGTTCCTGTCCTCCAACCTGTGGCTTTACCTGTTCCAGCCGGTCCACTGGACGTCGATCTTCCCCTTTGCCGACGAGCCTCCCGACGGGATGCTGCCCGCCGGGCACGGCACGGTGGAGCACATGTCGGGCGTCCTGCTGAACGCCCCCGTCCTGTGGATGGCGCTGGCGGCGGCGCTCATCTTTGCGGCGAGGCGCCCGGCAGCCAGGATCGCCCTCGCGGCCATCGCGGCCGCATTCGTGTTCGCCGGCTCGCTCATCCTCGTCTCGCTCTTCTTCGGGGCCTGCGCGCGCTACGAGTTCGAGTTTGCGCCGGCCCTGGCGCTTCTTGCGGCGCTTGGGATCCTTGCGGCCGAGTCCTTCCCTGGCCCGCGCTGGCGGCTGGCGCGCGTCCTCTGGGTCCCGGCCCTCGCGTTCTCCGTGGCGTTTCCGATGCTCTACGGCATCGACCGGTGCGTCCTCGACCACGACTACAACGGCATCGGGTACGCCGGCAACGGCGACGCCCTGCACGCGGAGCGCGAGTTCGCGATCGCCCGGGCGCTTTCGCCGGGCAACCGGTTCTCGAGGCTGGCGCTGGGCGCCGTCCTTTCCTCCAAGGGCGAGTCCACCGAGGCCCTGGGGATATTTGAGGGGCTCGTGCGGGACGAGCCGGGCTACGCCATGGCGCAGTTTGACCTGGCGCACGAGCTGGCGGTGCAGGGGCGGCTTGACGAGGCCGTCGCGCACTACGAGATCGCGCACTCGCTGGAGCCCGGCGACATGAAGATGCTTTCCGCGCTGGACGCCGCACGGGCGGCGCGGGCGCGCCCGCGCGCCTCCCCCGGCCGCTGAGGCGCGCCCCCCCGCGGCGGCCATTGCATCCCTAATCCCGCAATTAGTGCTTTTTAGCCTAGCCGATTAATGGTTAATAGGTAACGCAACTGGCCGCGTTCCCGTTCGACGGGCACGCGAACCGCGAACGAGAATCCGCACACACGTGGCAAACGACCCGGCACCTCCGAACCCGAAGGCCCGCCCCAAGAGGGGCCGCAGGATCGTGCTCGCGGCTGCGGCGACGGGTGTCGTCCTCCTGGCGATATTCGGGGCGGGCCTGTTCAGGCGGTCGATCACCGTCACCGGGATCGTGACCACCGACGAGGTGATCGTGAGCTCCGAGATACAGGGCAGGGTCCAGAAGCTTAACGTCCGGCAGGGAGACCGCGTCCACAAGGGCGACCTCCTTGCCGTCATTGCGCCCGCCGAGTGGGAGGCGGACCTCGACTACTCGAAGGGCGTCGAGGGCGGTGCCGCCGCCCAGGTGGCCCAGGCTGAGAGCGACCTCGATTTCGAGCAGCAGTCAACGCACAGCCAGGAGGAGCAGGCGGTCGCCAACCTCGCCTCGGCGAGGGCGCAGGTGAAGCAGTCCGAGGCGGACCTTGAGATGTCGAGGCTCAACCTCGGCCGGGCGACGCAGCTCCACTCGAAGGGGACCATCTCCCAGCAGGACTTCGACCAGGCGCGCACGACGGAGGACGGCGCCGTGGCGAAGGCGGATGCGATGCGCAAGCAGGCCGCGGCCGCCGAGGCCGCGCTGGCGCTCGCGCGCGCGGGGACGATCGAGGTCGCCGCCCGGAAGGCCGCGCTCGAGTCGGCCCGCCAGCTGCTGGCCGCGGACTCGGCCCAGACCAGGAAGGCCGCGGTCGAGCTCGGCTACACCGAGCTGAGGGCGCCCATCGACGGCATCGTCGACCTGCGGGCGGCGCTCCAGGGCGAGGTGGTGTCGCCCGGAACCGCGGTCGTCACCCTGGTTGATCCCTCCGATCTCTGGGTGCGCGCCGACGTGGAGGAGACATACATCGACCGCATCCGCCTCGGCGAGAAGATGATGGTCAGGCTGCCTTCCGGCGCGGAGCGGGAGGGCACGGTGTTTTTCCGAGGGGTCGACGCCGACTACGCCACGCAGAGGGACGTCAGCAGGACCAAGCGCGACATACGGACCTTCGAGGTCAGGCTGCGCTGCGACAACCGCGACGAGAGACTCGCACTCGGCATGACGGCCTACGTCGTCTTCCCCTTCGGCCGCTGAGGCGGGCCCCGGCATGCTCGACGTCGAGGTCCTGTCGTTGACGAAGCGCTTCGGCGATTTCTGCGCCGTCGATGCGCTCTCTTTCAACGTGGATCACGGGGAGATATTCGGCCTGCTCGGCCCGAACGGGGCGGGGAAGTCGACCCTGCTGCGCATGCTGACGACGCTCGTGCCGCCCACCTCGGGCACGGCGCTTGTCGGCGGCCACGACGTGGTCTCGGAGGCGAACCTCGTCAGGGAGACGATCGGGGTCATTCCCCAGGCGATGACCTCCGACCTGGACCTGAGTGCCGACGAGAACATGATGGTCTACGCGAAGCTCTACGGCATCCCGGCCGAGCGCAGCCGGCCCATCATCGACAGGCTTCTGAGGGCGGTGGACCTGCTCCAGTGGCGGGAAAAGCCCCTCAAGAACTACTCGGGCGGCATGCGCAGGCGCCTCGAGATCGCACGGGGCCTCGTGCATTCGCCGAAGATCTTCTTCCTGGACGAGCCGACGACGGGCCTCGACCCCGTCTCCCGCGCGGCGGTCTGGGAGATGCTCGGCCAGCTGAAGCGGGAGCGCGACCTGACCATCATCCTGACGACGCACTACATGGACGAGGCCGACCGCCTCTGCGACCGGATCGCCATCGTGGACCACGGGAAGATCGTCGCGCTCGACTCCCCGATACGCCTGAAGGCCTCGATTCCGGGAAAATACGTGATCGAGGCGGGCTTCACGGTGGTACCCGCCGGGTGGGAGCAGGCGCTCGGGCGCCTCCCCGAGGTGGCGTCGGTCGTGTCGGAGCCGCCGGTGTTCAGGATCACCTCGAACAACGGGCCCGCGACGACGACGGCGCTCATGGAGGAGGCCCGCCGGGCCGGGACCCAGGTGGCCTCCCTGTCGGTGCAGAGCACGACGCTCGACGACGTCTTCATGCACTACACCGGGCGCCAGCTGCGCGACGCGCTCCAGTCGGGCTCGTCGATCCTCGGGATGATGCCGAGCAGGCACTAGCCATGAGCATGATGCGCGTCTGGGCGGTGATCGAGAGGGACCTGCGGCGCTTCCGGCGCAGCCCGATGCTCATCGTGATGTCGTGCATGATGCCGCTCGTGCAGCTCGTGTTCCTGGGCTACGCCTTCGGAGGCCAGATCAAGAACCTGCGCATCGGTCTTGTGGACCACGACCACAGCGTGCCGGCCGTCCGACTGCACGCGATGCTCCAGTCGGTGGCGGCGAACGCGAGGACCTTCGACACGACCGAGTACTCGGACATCTCGCTGGCGATGCGCGACCTGAGGAGCGGGCGGATCAACGGCGTCGTGGAGATACCGCCGGACTTCTCGAGGAAGCTCCATGCGGGGCTTTCGCCCAACCTCGGCCTCATCGAGGACAACACGGACCAGTTCTCGTCGAACGCCCTGGGCTCGGCGCTCCAGCTCATGCTCACCTCCTACAACGGGCCGGTCGTCCAGGCCCGCCTCCCGGCGGGCGCGCAGCTGTCGATCGTCGAGGTCTATCCCTACGTGCCGTACATCCAGTTCCTGCTGCCGGGCACGATCGTCCTGTCCATCTTCGTCTCCGCCATGATCGGAGGCGGCATCATCTACATCGACGACAAGGCGCGGGGCCTGCACGAGGGCTACCTCGCGACGCCGATCACGAAGTTCGAGCTCATCCTGGGGTTTAACGTGGCGGGCATCCTGAAGGGTGTCCTTTCCGGGCTGGTCCTGGTGACCCTGGGCTCCGTAATCGCGGGCGTTCCGGACCCGCTCGCGCCCCTCAGGCTGGTGAGGCTCTTCATCCTCGTCGTCGCGACGGCGATGGCGCTCATCAGCATGATGTTCCTCATCATGGTGAGGATCAACGACCCGCTGCTCCCGAGGGCCCTCTTCGGGATGCTGAACACGGTCCTCTTCTTCCCCAGCGGGGCCGTCTACCCGATCGCGGCCTTCCCGCCCTGGATGAAGGCGTTCGCGAGCGTGAACCCGTTCCGGTACGCCGTCGACGGGTTCAAGTCGGTGCTCCTGAAGGACACCGGGCTCGGGGCCGTGGGAACCGACCTCCTGTTCCTCGTCGGCTTCTCCGTGCTCACCATGGGCCTCGCCACACGCCTCTTCAGGCGCACCCTCTAGTCCGGTGCCCACCCAGGAATCCACCGGACCCAAGGCCCCGCGCGAGACGGCGTGGGGCGCCGCCGTGCGGATCTGCGCCCGCTGGCTGGACAGGCGCGAGCGGATCGACCTGCTCATGGACTCGCTGCCGGCCGACCTTCCGGCCCCCGAGCGGGCCCGCTGCCAGCACCTCTTCTACGGCGTCGTCCGGCACTTCGGCAGGATCGAGGCCGCGGTCATGCGCCACATCGCCCACCCGCCGCGGTTCCCGACGCGCGCCATCCTGCACGTGGCGGGATTCGAGCTCGTCGAGGCCCAGCTCGCCGGGGAGTCCGGCTCGCTGGCCGCGAAGATCGTCCATCACGCCGTCGACAGGGCGAAGGAGCTGACGAGCGCCCCGGAGGCGCGGCTCGTAAACGCGGTCGCCCGCCGGGCGGCCGAGACCATCGCCGCGCAGGCGCCCCCGGGGGCGGTCGCCAGCGCGGCTTCGCTCTCGGAATACTTCTCCCACCCGGAGTGGCTCGTCCAAAGGTGGCTGCCCGAATTCGGGGCGGCGCCCGTGAGGAAGCTCCTGGAGTGGAACCAGACCCCCGCGCCCGTCCATGCCCGGTGGCGGGGCCCGGCGGGGGGGGCGCCGGCGTGGCTGGTCCCCACGGCCCATGCCGGGTTCTACGGTGTGCCCCCTGGGCGATGGCCCGAGGTGGCCGTCCTCCTCGAGGCGGGCCTCATCTACTTGCAGGACCCGGGCACGCGCCTCTCGGTGGAACTGCTGGCGCCGGGCAGGGGGGAGGCCGTGCTGGACCTCTGCGCCTCGCCGGGCGGCAAGAGCCTGATGATCGCCGACGCGATGCAGGAGGGCCGGCTCGTCGCCGTCGACCTGCCGGACTCCCGCATCGACCGGCTGAAGGAGAACCTGTCGCGCCTTCGCGGGGTCGAGGCCGCCCTCGTCCAGGGCGACGTAGTCGCGGGGCTCCCGGCGATCCTCGCGGAGCATCGCCTTCCCAGGCTGTATGACGCGATACTGGTCGACGTGCCGTGCTCCAACACGGGCGTCATGCGGCACAGGGTCGACGTCAAGTGGCGGCTGGAGCGCGAGGACTTTGCCAAGCACGGCCGTCAGCAATCGCGCCTCCTCGGCGCAGCCGCCCAGCTCCTCGCGCCCGGCGGCAGGCTTGTCTACTCGACCTGCAGCATCGACCGCGCCGAGAACGAGGAGGTGGTCCAGGCGTTCGTCAGGCGAAACCAGGGCTTCCGCATTGAAAAAAGCGCCGTCGCGGTTCCGTGGATAGAGGGTCACGACGGGGCCGCCGCCTTCCTCCTGCGCCGGGCCCCGTAGCCGCCGGCCGGGTGAACCCGCGCCGCCCTGGTCAGGGCACGATGTCGGCGATGCCGACGGCCTTGGCGGTCTCTCTCGTCCCGTCGATGAAGGCGAAGTCGATGTGGTCTGCCTTGCTGACCAGCTTGTCGAACCGGGCCGGGTCCCAGGCGTCCACGGGCTCGCCGTTTATCCGCGAGACGAGGTCGCCCGCGGCGACGCCGTCCTCGGCGGCGGGCGAGCCGGGGATGACGGCAGCCACCTTCCAGTAAGCCGGCGTCTTGTGGAAGCTCATGCCCGTCCCCCGGAGGGGAGGGATCGACAGCGGACCGGGGTCGTCGCGCTGGAAGAAGACCTGGTTGTTCCGCTGGTCAAAGGTGACGGTGAACTGGCTCAGGATCCCCCCGCCGATCGACGTCAGCTCGTCGGTGACCCCGGCGACGGGCTGCCGGACGTCGAAGGAGCCTATCCCCATGGTGGACTCGAGGCGCCCGACCCTGGACGGGCTATCGCCGGCGAGGGTGCTGACGAGCGGACCGTCGACGGGGCCGAAGCGGAACCTGGGCGCGAGCCCGGCCGGGTTGATGTCGATGGCCGAGGCGCTTCCCGAGTCGACGAGCGCCGCCAGCTCCTTTCCGCCGAGGCGGATGGGAATGAGGGGCGTCTTGTCGGTGTTGTCGAAGAGTATGGGCTCCCCGGGCAGGCCCTCGTCCGGCGTCCGCGAGCGCAGGACCGCGCGGCCGTCCGGATAGTCGAGCGTGAGGACGGCGTTGCGGAAGAGCGGGAACCCGAGGACGCCGTCGATCCGCATCCCGAACTGCGAGGAAAGGTCCGAGCAGTCGTAGACCAGGGCCGGCACATAGTCGAACTTGGCCCTGCCAAGCTGCAGGCGCTTCAGCGTCACGGCCTTGAGGACGGCGTAGCCCCCCTGGGCGGACCTGACCCGCACGCGGGGCTCGTCCGGCGGCTGCGGCTCGTCCGCCCTGTGGGCGGCCGCGAGTTCCGGGGAGACCAGGGTGACCGACGAGCCGGTGTCGACGATGAAGTGGTAGGGCGCGGGCTTGTCCCACTTGTCCTCGATGATGAAGATCCCGCCGATAACGAGGCCGGGCAGCGTGACCGGCGACGAGCCGATCCTCGTCAGGGCGGGCTTCGGGGCCGTGCGCTGGACGCTCGTGCAGCCTGAGGCGAGGAGCCCGGCCAGCGCGGCGAGGGCGAGCTTCCTCTTCATTCGCGTTCCGGGGGCTGGAGCCTTGTGGCAAACCCCAGGGCGGCGATGGTCAGGGCGGCGGCGCAGGCGAATACCCACCGTGAGCCTATGAGGAAGAAGATGGCGCCAGCGAGCATGGGGGTGAAGGCGCGCGAGAGCGAGCCCAGCGACCTGAATATCCCGAGGACCCGGCCCTGCTCCTCCTGCGAGGCATAGAGGGAGATGAGGCCGCTCGTCGACGGGTTCACAAGGCCGGAGCCCGTGGCGATGAGCGCAAGGCCGACGTACATGACCCAGGGCGCCGGGCTCAGGCCCACCGCCAGGAGGCCGGCGCAGGTCGAGGCGAGGCCGCCGTAGAGCACGGGAATCTCGTCGGCCTTCTTCAGGAGCATGCGGACGATGAACCCCTGCGTGATGATCGAGCACACGCCGAGAAAGCCGAGCATGATGCCGTTCTTCGCCGCGTTGTAGTTGAATCGCTCTGCGGCGAGGAAGGTGACCGTCGCCTCCATGGAGACGAAGGCGACCGAGTAGACGAACGCGACAAGGTTGGCGCGGCGGATGTCGCCGTTCTCGAGGCCGAGGATGGCCTTGACCGGGTTCCTGATCCTCGTGTCGCGGCTCCCGGAACGCGCGCCTGCCGGGAGCGTCTCCCTGAAGCTCCTGTGGACCCAGCCCAGGTTCGCGATGCAGAGGACGAGGGACACGGCCGCGGGGACGGAGTAGCGGTTGATGCCCCAGGCCCCGAGCGACGGGTGGTGCTGCAGCAGGTCGAACTGTGCGCAGACGGCGCCGAGCACCGGGCCGGTCACGAGGCCCAGGCCGAAGGCCGCGCCGACGATGCCCATGGCCCTCGACCGCTCCTTGCGCGTCGTCACGTCCGCGACGGCCGCCGTCGCGACGGACAGGTTGCCGCTGAACCCGCCGCTCACGATCCTCGACAGGACGAACAGCCAGAAGGATCCGCTGACGATCCACACCACGTAGCCGAGTGCGGTCCCGCCGACCGTGACGAGCAGGACGGGCCGCCTGCCGTGGCGGTCGGACAGGGCTCCCCAGAACGGCGCGAACACGAACTGCAGTATGGCGTAGAACGAGGTGAGGACGCCGCCGAAGAGCACGGCGGCGAAGGCGTGGTCGCGCCCCATCGCGTGGGCCACCTCGTCGCTCCTTGCGAGGAGCCAGCCGAGCAGGCCAGCGTTGCCGTCGATCCGCAGGTAGTACTCCACCAGGTCGGGGCCCAGCGGGAAGATGATCGAGAAGCCGATGAGGTCGATCAGCAGGGTCAGGAAAATGACCCCCAGCGGGAGCGGGCGCTTCCCCGGCTGGTCCTGCCCGGGGCCGAGGGGGCTCGCGTCAGCCGCGCTCACATCCTGTAGGGCAGGGGAAAGCGGGCCGTGAGCTTCACGGCCCGCGCCTTGACCGCGGCCACGGTGTCGGACTCGGAGTCCTTGCCGATCGACCGCAGGACGACGTCGATCATCTCCGCGACCTCGCCCATCTCCTCCTCGCGGAACCCGCGGGTGGTCACGGCGGGGCTTCCCAGGCGGATGCCCGACGCTTGGAACGGCGAGCGGGTCTCAAACGGCACCGTGTTCTTGTTGCACGTGATGTTCGCCAGGTCGAGGGTCTCCTGCGCCTTCTTGGCGGTGAGGTCGGGCAGCGTCGTGCGCAGGTCGGCGAGGAACAGGTGGTTGTCCGTGCCGCCGGAGACGACGCGGTAGCCGCGGGACGCCATGGCGGCGGCGAGGGCGCGGGAGTTCCTGATGACCTGCTCGGAGTACTCCTTGAACTCGGGCTTCAGGCACTCGTTGAAGCACACGGCCTTGGCGGCGATGACGTGCATCAGCGGGCCGCCCTGCGCCCCGGGGAAGACGGCGGAGTCGATCGCCTTGGCGTGGGCGGCCTTGCAGAGGATGAGGCCGCCCCGCGGCCCGCGGAGCGTCTTGTGCGTCGTCGTCGTCACGAAGTCGGCGTGCGGGAACGGCGAGGGATGGTGGCCGGTGACGACGAGGCCGGCGATGTGGGCGATGTCCGCGAAGAGGAGCGCGCCGCACGAGCGGGCGATCTCCCCCATCCGGGCGAAGTCGATGACCCGCGAATAGGCGCTTGCGCCCACCGTGATCATCTTCGGCTTCTCGCGGTTGGCGACCTCTGCGAGCTGGTCGTAGTCGATCAGCTGGTTGTCCTCGCGGACTCCGTAGGCGACGACCTGGTACAGCTTGCCCGAGAAGTTGGCGGGGTTGCCGTGGGTCAGGTGGCCCCCATGGCTCAGGTTCATCGCCAGGATCTTGTCGCCCGGCTGGATCGAGGACGTATAGACGGCGAAGTTGGCCTGTGAACCCGAGTGCGGCTGGACGTTGGCGTGCTCGGCGCCGAAGAGGCGCCTTGCCCGGTCGATGGCCAGCAGCTCGACCTTGTCGACGAACTCGCAGCCCCCGTACCATCGCCTGCCTGGGTAGCCCTCGGCGTACTTGTTGGTGAGGACGCTGCCCTGCGCCTCGAGGACCGCGGGGTACGTGAAATTCTCCGAGGCGATGAGCTCTATGTGGCTCTGCTGCCGGCCGAGCTCCGAGGAGATGGCGGCGTGGATTTCCGGGTCGAGGCTCCTGAGCGGCGCTGTGTTCAGCATGTGGAAACGGAAAAACTCGCGCAAACGGCGCCGGAGGCAAAACTATTTCTGCCCCGGGGAGCCGGCGTCAGCGGCGCGCCGGGCTGCCGAGCTGCAGCCCGTCCAGGTGCGCGATGATCGAGGGGATGGCCGCCACCATCTCGTCGCGGCTCGCCTCATAGGCCGAAAGGTGCATCCCGTAGGGGTCGGGTATCTCGGGGTCCGCCGTGTCGCCCATGAATTCCTTGAAAAGATGCAGGCGCCTTGGCACCGGGTCGGCCGTCTCCTGGATGACGTCCCTGTGGGACTCGGTCATGCAAAGGACGAGAAGCGCCTGGTCCAGAAGGGCCTGGGTGACCGGCCGGCTCACATGGCCCTTCAGGTCGATCCCCACCTTCTTCAGTGCCGTCACGGCGTTGGCGCTCGCGTGCTCGCCGGTGCGGCTTGCCACCCCGGCGGAATGGACCCGAAGCGAGCGGAGGGGCTCGGGCTGGCCGGCGAGGGCATGCTGGAGCAATGCTGCGCCCATGGGACTGCGGCAGATGTTCCCCGTGCAGACGACGAGGATGTATCCCGGCTCGGGCGTGGACATCTCGGATGGCAAAGAGGACATGGTTAGCGCTAAAAGGCAAAACCCTCCTGAGTCCCTGTCCTACTGGCGGATGCGCTTGAGGGCGACGAGCCCCCTGTCCATCTGGTAGGCCCTCTGCAGGAGGAGGTCGATGAGGGGCGGCGCAGGCGGCTTCCCTTCGGGGGAGTCAGGGGCGTCCGTGTCGGCAATGTGCTCCTTCTCCAGGTACGCCTCGTCGATCCGGGGCTTGCCGGGGTAGTCGGTGATAAGGGCCCTGATGTCGGCCCCCTTCTCGAGCGCCTCGTAGGCCCGGCGGTCCTCCTGGGGCGAAACCCGGACCTGGACGTCGGCCGGGAGCCTGGACGAGGCGGGGGAAAGGACGAGCACGCCCGCCGGCCTGCCGCCCGACAGGGCCGCAAGGAGCGCGGGATCGGTCTGCCCGTTCTCGATGACGAAGATCGGCGCCCGGGAAGAGGCGTTGAACCCGATCCACTGCTTGAGCGTGGCGGCGCCGGCCTCGTCCGACCGGGCATACCTCAGGTCGAGGATGCAGGCGCCCGGCCGCCCCAGGGGCGGGACAGGCTGGTCCGCCGGGATCGAATGGATCCGGTAATAGGTGAGGCCCATGCCCAGGTCGCGCGGCGCCGGCGTGGCGGAAAGGGCGGCGGGCAGCGCGAGGGCCGCGGCCGTGATTGTGGCAAGCCTGTTCACGAGCGTCTCAATTGCCGGGCCCCGATGTCATGGCGATAATATTTGGAGGAGCAGCGGATGGCGCCGCAGGCGTCATAGGCCCGCGCGGCGGCCTCCCTGAGGGACGGCGCCGTCGCCACGACGCCGAGGACCCTCCCGCCGGAAGTCACGAGGCGGCCCGCGGCGTCGCGGGCCGTGCCCGCATGCATGACCGCCGTCTGCGGCGGGAGCGCCGGCGGGATCTCGATCGTGTCGCCCGAGGGATAGGAGTCGGGGTAGCCCCTGGCGGCGATCACCACGCAGATTGCCGGGTCGGGCCGCACCCTGAGCCCGTAGCCTGCCAGGCGGCGCGTCGAGGCCGCCCAGAGCAGGTCCAGCACGTCGCTCTCAAGCCTGGGCAGGACGGCCTGGGTCTCGGGGTCCCCGAACCTCGTGTTGAACTCAAGGACCTTCGGGCCGGACGGCGTCAGCATGATCCCGATGAAGAGCGTGCCGCAGAAGTCGATTCCCTCGGACGCGATCGCCTCCACCGAGGGCCGGACGATCCGCGAGACGATGGCCTCCAAGAGCGCCGGCGTGACGACCTCGGCTGGCGAATACGCGCCCATCCCGCCCGTGTTCGGGCCCGTGTCCCCGTCGCCCGCCCGCTTGTGGTCCTGCGAGGGCGGCAGGACGACGAAGTCACGCCCCGAGACGATCACCAGGATCGAGGTCTCCTCGCCCTCGAGGCATTCCTCGACGAGGATCTGGCGCCCTCCGTCGCCGAACCGGCCCTCCTCGAGCATGGCGGCCGCGGCTTCCTCAGCCTCCTCCAGGGTGGCCGCGACGACGACGCCCTTTCCGGCCGCAAGCCCGTCGGCCTTCACGACGACCGGCGCGCGGCCGGCGCGGATGTGGGCGAGGGCGGGGGCCGCCTCGCTGAAGAGCCCCGCCGCCGCGGTCGGGATCCCGTGCTTGATCAGGATCCTCTTCGTGAAGATCTTTGAGGCCTCGAGGCGCGCGCCGTCGGCGCCGGGGCCGTAGACGGCGATTGACGCCTGTCGCAGGCGGTCGGCGAGCCCGAGCGAAAGGGGGATTTCCGGGCCGACGACGACGAAGTCCGCGGCTTCTCGGCGCGCCAGCGCGACCAGGCCGTCCACGTCGTCGGCCTTCACCGGGAAGCAGGCGGCCTCGGCCGCTATGCCCGCGTTCCCCGGGGCGCAGAGCACCCTCGGCTGGGAGGGGGAGGCCGCGATCGCGCGGACGAGGGCGTGCTCGCGGCCGCCCGAGCCGACGATGAGGACCGTTTTTGGAAGCACGGTGGCGCTCAAAGGACCTGCAGCTTTTTCCGGTAGAAAGCCACCACCTCGGCGGGGTTGTCCGTAAAGAGGATGTAGTCCGCTATCCAGGCCGGGGCGCGGCCGGTCCGGATCATCTCCCGGATCTGGCGCCGCAGGTCGGACCAGTACTTCGAATTGAAGAAGATGTAGGGCACGCGCGGCCGGATGCCGAGCTTCAGGTTGCAGAGCTCGATGCCGATCTCCTCGAGCGTGCCGGCCCCTCCCACGTTGAAGATGCAGAAGTCGGCGACCTCAAACCACTTCTGCCGGAAATGCCTGGATGACTCCTGGAACGTGTTGAAGAAGTCGACTCCGAGCTCGGGCGGCTGGGCCTCAAGTTCGAGGAAGCATGCGCCCGTGAGGGCCCCATTGCTGCGCGCCTGGTCCGTGGCGAGTCGCATGACGCCCCCGCCTCCCCCCGTGAGGACGCCGAGGTTCGGGCCGATGAAGGCCGAGAGCTGCTCGACCAGGCCCGAGATCCGGTCGGTGTCCGCCTTGTCCAGGCCGACCGCGGACCCGTAGAAGGCCAGGACCGTGGCCTCCTGGAAGCGCCTGCCCGTCTCCTCACGCACGAAGAAGCCGTGCTCCTTCTTGTACACGTGAAGGTAGAGGTCCTTCGTCAGCTCGTCGTACCAGTAGACCTGGATGTTGATGGCGTCGAAGGTGTCGAGGCGCGCGTGCGCGTTGCTCGATAGGAAGTAGCCATGGGTCCGCGAGGCCTTCCTGAAGATGATCCGGCGCAGCTTGATCTCGGAGATGCGCGTCAGCAGCTCGATGTGCTCGAGCAGGTCCGGGAAATAGTCCACGACGAGGGTGTCCGCGTCGCGGGGTGCGTTGTCGACGGCCTGGATCATCGTCCGGTGGCCGGCGCCGCCGTTCTCGGCGAGGACCCTCTTTGCGTCCTCCGCGGAGCCCGCACGCAGGCAGACGGAGCGGTTCTCCATCGTGGCGCTCTGGCCCTTCACCGATATCGCGGTCTTTGGCCGCGCCTCGGCCGACTCTCTGGGCGGCCGGTCGTCGAGGCTCCCGAAGACCTCCGTGGCGGCCCCGAGAAGCCGCTGGCGGCGCCTCTGGAGCGAGGCGAACTCGGGATCCTTGGCCTCGGGCGCCCTGAAGACCTCGACCGAGACCATCGGGTTGACCACGGGATGGTCCCCGGGGTTGTAGATCTCGAGCATGATGTTCGTCCCGAAGGTCTTCACCGGATCCAGGAGGATCGCGCTCGTGTGGATGCCGAAGTTCCCGGCACCCTGGTTGAGGACCACATAGTGCTCCTTCAGGTACATGGAGCAGCTCGTCAGTATCCCGCACCTGGGCGGGATCGCCAGGGGCGAGGCCTCGTGGCGGACCTGCACCTTGTCGAGGAAGCCGCGGCCCGCGGCGCCGCTCACGATGAGCTCGAAATTTATCCTCTGGAGGCGGGGGTTGAGCGTGTAGCTCACCTGGTGGGGGGTCAGGAACACCGAGCCCTGGCTGTCGATGCTGATGGTGTTCGGGAGCTTCAGCCGGTTCTCGCGGATGGCCGACCAGATCTCGTCCGACGACAGCTTGGCGGACACCGGCGCGTGGAACAGCCGGCCGACCGGCAGACCGGAGCGCATGAGCTTCTTCCAGTAGCCCGCGTTCGGAAAGCTCACGTCGAACGCGAACGCCTCGACGCCCAGCACCAGGCGGTTGCCGTCGAGCTCAAGGGGATGGTGGACCTGCATCTCTATCCCGATCCTGGCCAGCGAGCTGCGCTCCGAGAACTTGAGCTCGGGCAGCCGCGCCTTCATGTAGTCGAATTCGGCGGGGTTCCGCGGCCAGAAGGCCAGGGTGAGGGAGACCGTCTGCTCGTCCTTGTTCCTGACCGTCAGGATCTGGCCGTCCTGGCTCGTCCAGAATTGCTCGGGGCTCATGATTGGAACCGGAAAGGCTGGGGAAGCGGGGCGGCGGACACAAGCGTCCAGCGCCGATATGTAATTGCAAACGGCGCGGCCCCGGCCATGAGTCTCGCCTTTACCGCATGAAAAAGACCCTCCCCATGAAGGCCCTCATCCTGGCCCTGGCCGCCGCCTCGGGCGCGTTCGCGCAGGACGCCGCGACAACGCCCCCGGCGCTGTCCGCGGCCGCAGCGCCGGCCCCGGCCTATACCGACGACCAGCTGCTGGAGGAGTTCGGGTGGTACATCGCGAATCGCACGCGCGTGAACGAGCTTGGCCTGTCGCCGCAGGAGATGACGGTGCTCCTAAAGGGCTTCAAGTCCGGCCTGGAGGGCAAGGAGTCGCCGTATGAGATCCAGAAGGTCGGTCCCGCGATGTCGGACTTCATGCAGAAGAAGCAGGCCGTCATCCTCGACGCCCTCAAGAAGAAGAACCAGACGGAGTCGAAGGGCTACTTTGACAAGCTCACCCAGGACAAGGAAGTCATCACGCTCCCGTCCGGGCTCCGCTACCAGGTCCTGGATGCCGGCCAGGGCCCGCACCCCAAGGCCACGGACACGGTGAGGGTCAACTACACGGGCACCCTGATCGACGGCAACGAGTTTGACGGGTCGGACCGCGTGGGCCACCCGCTGGACATAGCGCTCAACCAGGTGATTCCGGGCTGGACCGAGGGGCTGCAGCTCATCGGCAAGGGCGGCAAGATCATGCTCTTCGTGCCGCCGAGCCTGGGATACGGCGACGATGGCCGCCCGGGGATCCCCCCCGGCTCCGTCCTCGTCTTCAAGGTCGAGCTGCTCGACATCAATCCGCCTGCAGCGGCCGGCGCCGCAGCGAAATAGGCGGGCGCCCGGCCCCGCCGCGGGCCTCGCATTTCCTGAACGCGGACGACGTCAACATCTACCTTGTCGGTTTCATGGGAACCGGCAAGACGACGGTCGGGCGCAGCGTCGCGCACCGCCTCGGCTTCCGCTGCGTCGACAGCGACCACGAGATCGAGAGGCGGGCCGGCAAGCCCGTGTCCCGCATCTTCTCCGAGGACGGCGAGCCCGCGTTCCGGGCGCTGGAGCGCGAATTCGTCGAGTCGGGCCACCCGGGCTCGCGGGTGGTCGTCGCCTGCGGCGGCGGGTTGGTTGTCCAGCCGGGCATACTCGCGCTCCTCAACGAGCGGGGCGTCGTCATTTGCCTGCACGCCTCGATCGAGACGATCCTCGCTCGGACGGTGCGCCCCGGGCAGGCGCGGCCCCTCCTCGACGTTGCGGACCCGGCCTCCCGCGCGAGGGCGCTCTACGCCGAGCGCGAGCCGATCTACCGCTCGGCTGGCACGGTCATCCTGACGGATTCGCGGCCGCTCTCGGAGGTCACCGGGCATGTCGTGCGCGTCTGGCGGCGGGAAGCCCCCGCTTTCGCCCGCCGCAGGGACTCCTGACCTCCCATGCCTTCCCCGCGGCAGGAGGAGCTCAGGGGACGCCTTGGGGAACTCGGCTTCGACGAGGTGCGGTTTGCCAGGCTGGATCCGCCGGTCCCCCGGGAAGGGCTCTCGAGCTGGCTCGACCACGGCTACCACGCGGACATGCACTGGATGGAGCGGACCGCGGCCAAGCGCGCCGACCCGCGCCTTGTCCTCGAGGGAGCGCGTTCGATCATCATCCTAGGGATCGATTACTTTCTGGGCGCCGCCGGGCATTCCGGCGGCCGCCCGAAGTGGGCGAGGTACAGCCTCTACGAGGACTACCACGACACGGTGAGGGAGGCCCTTGAGAAGGCCGGTGCACTTCTGCAGGGCATGTTCGGCGCCGGCCCGGGCGACTACCGCTACTATGTCGACACGGGGCCGGTGCTCGAGCGGACGTGGGCGGCGCGCTCGGGGATGGGATTCGTGGGCAAGAACGCAATGCTGATATCGAAGAGCAGGGGAAACTGGCTGTTTCTCGCGTCGGTCCTCACCCGACTTGAATTCGAGCCGGATCCGCCAGTCAGCGCTCGCGGCGAGCCCGGGACGGTCGGGCAGCTCTGCGGCAAGTGCACGCGCTGCATGGACGCCTGCCCGACGGGGGCGTTGCCGGCCCCCGGGGTGCTCGACGCCCGGCGCTGCATCTCCTACCAGACGATAGAGAACAAGGGGAAGATCCCGAGGGAGATGCGCCCGATGATCGGCGACAGGGTCTACGGCTGCGACACGTGCCTGGATGTCTGCCCATGGAACCGCTTCGCGAGGGGAGGGCGCCAGATGATCCTGTCGTCCAGGAGCGACATCGGCCTCATGACCCTGCGCGAGATCCTCGGGCTGACCCCGCAGACGTTCGCGGCCCGGTTCAAGGGCACGTCGGTCAAGCGCCTCAAGCTGGCGGGCCTCCTGCGAAACGCCTGTGTCGCGGCCGGAAATTCCGGCGACGCGGGCCTGGTGGAGCCGCTCCTTGGGCTCTTGGGCCACGAGTCGCCGCTCGTCAGGGCGCACGCGGTCTGGGCTGCCCGCCGGCTCGGCGCCGGGAACCGCCTTGGCGGACCTAGGGCAAAGGAGACCGACCCGGTGGTCATCGAGGAGTACGAGGCGGAGCTCCCAGGGCCATGCTAGCCGTGCAGCCCCAGGGCCGCAGAGACGGAGCCTTTCGGAGCGCATGGCTCGTCCACCTGGCGGGGATAGCCGCGGCCTGCATCGCCGAAGTCGCCCTGTTCCGGTGGGCTGCCGGGCACCACTACGCGTGGGTTTACCCGCGTTGGTACGACCAGCTCCAGTACCTGCGGGAGGCCTACGGCGCCGAGGGCCAGCTGAGGTCCGCGGGCGCGCTCGCAGCCGTGCGGTCAGCCCTCGAAAGCACCTCGCCGCAGGGCAACCTGCACGCCGTCCTTGCGCTGGCGGCGTTCCGGGCCTTCGGGGTCTCGCGCCTTTCCGCGCTCACGGTTAATGTGGTCGCCTTCGCCGCCCTGCAGGTTGCGACGTTCTTCACGGCAAGGCGCATTTCCGGTTCATGGGCGCTCGGGTGGGCGGCGGCCGGCCTTCTCGGGGCGGTCCAGTTTCCATGGCTTGACGTCCCCGGATCGGCCTCGGACTTCCGCTTGGACTGGCTGTCGGCATGCGCCTACGGCGTCGCGCTCGCCGCCGCGGTCCGCGGCAACGGATTCCGCTCGACCCCTTCGGCGATCCTCTTCGGTCTTGCGGTCGGGTTCACGCTGCTCGTCCGCCACCTGACGGTCGTCTACTTCGCGATGATCTTCCTGGTGCTGCTCGGCTGGCTGCTCGCCCGGCCGGACAGGTGGCGGAGATCGGCAAGGCTGGTTCTCTCGGGCGCCTGCGCCGCCGCGATAGGGGGATGGTCGTTCTGGAAGTCGCGGAAGGCCATCTACGTCTATTACTGGGTGAATCATTATGTGGGCGCCGAGAGGACGCTTCGGGACTCCCACATGGGGCCGGCCGCGTCCGCGTTCTGGGAAGCGAGGGAGATCGCGATCTATCTATTCGGCCTGCCGGCCCTGTTGGTCGGCCTGACCGCCGGCACGTGGATTCTCGCGTCGAGCCGGCGCCGCGGGGGGATTTTCCTGCCGGAGCCAGACTCCATCGGGGCCCGGTCATCGTGGCCCGCAGCCGCCGCCTTCCTGCTCGCGCCGCTCGCCGTTTTCCTTGAGCACCCGGAAAAGGCGGCGCAACCCCTCTGCATCGTCATCGCGCCACTAGCGTGGATGTTCCTGCTGTCGTGGATTGAGGCCGCGCGCGGCGCCAGGAGGGGAGCGGTGAGCCGTTCGTGTGCGCTCGCGGCGCTTTCCGGCTTCGGCCTCCTCGCTTACGACATCTCGCGCGACCGGCTGACGCCGGCCCAGCTCCAGGACTACAAGGCGATCAACGCCGTCAGCGACTTCATCTACTTCAGGTCGGAGGAGGCGGGGCTCGAGTCGCCCATGGTGGCGGTGACCAGGAACTATGGCGCCTTCGAGGCGGGGGCCCTGACCATTTCAGGCGAGGAGCGCCATGCGCATCGAATCGTGTTCAAGGCCACGCTGCCCACGGGGCTGGTAGAGGATGATGTGGGCTTGATCGACAGGAACCTCAGGGCGAGCGACTTCGTTTGCCTGATTAGCCGGGGAGCAGACCGCTGGCCCGCCGACCACCAGCTGGCGGCCATGCTTCCAGAAATGTCCCAATGGTGCGACGCGGACATGGTCCTGGATGGCACGGTCAAGCTGGAGGACTGGGACATGCGAATATTCGAACGGCGCGGCCTCGCTGCGCCCCTCGGCCAGGGTTACCGCCTCGATTCGTTGGTCGCCGAGGCGGACCGGGCGGCCGGAAACGCTCCAGCGCGTCCGCCGGGCCCCCCGATCATTCTGGAAAAGGGGCAGCTCTACTGGCCCGCCGCCGCGCCATTCGACTATGTTGTCAGGGTGGCGCACAGCCCTGTCGCCTTCGAGGCCATGGGCCTGCCGCCTGGAATAGCAATGGGCCCCAACGGCGTGTTTCGCGGGCGCTTCACGGCCCCAGGAAAGTACAGCATTGTCATCCACGCGGCGAATGCCGAGGGCTCGGCAAATGGGGCGATTCACGTGGAGGCCGCCACGGAGGGGTGGGACGCGCAAATCGAGGCCCCGGGAAGCGTGGAGCCGGACGGATCAGCGACAGTCGGATTCAGGGCCTGCGACGCCCGTGGAACGCTGGACTTTATAGACGTGACGGACCTGAGCGTTCCGCGGGTCCTTGCCCGCCTGGTCGCGGGCGAGGGCGAGCGCAAGAGCTGGGTGGGGAGATTCAGGGCCCCGATTTCCGGCCGCGGCACGCACAAGGTTGTCTTCAGGTTTGTGAGGTACGATTCCGTGTCCGGATACACGTTCATTGACCGAATGTTCAAGGTCGCTGCGGCCCAGTAATTGGGGTCCGGGGTGCAATCGAGTGAGGGCACGCTAGATATGAATTCTGGCACCCCGAAGTTTGGGCCACGGTGGCAGGAACCTAATGCGATGAAAACGGACAAGTGTCCCTTTTTACGGACAGCGGAAATTCTATTGACACGGACACGTGTCCGAATATCACCGAGCTACCCCTATGAAAACACCTTGCTTTCTAGCCGTAGGAATCGCGGCATGCGGCGTACTCTGCGCCCTTGCTCCCAGCGCCCGCGCTCAAGCCACCGCCACGTCGGACGGAACGGACCAGCAGTCGACGTCGAACTCGAACGAAGTCGTCACGCTGCCCTCGTTTCAGGTCACGGGCGACCAGGCACACGGCTATGTAGCTTCGGAATCGACGACCGGGACCAGGATCGCGAGCCGGATCGCGGACCTCCCGTTCGACGTCGATGTCGTCACGCAACCGTTCCTGCGGGACTTCGCCGAGTTCTCGCTCAATGACGAGCTTTCGTTCGTCAGCGGCTTCTCGCCGTCCGAGGTCACCGGCCAGTACCAATTGCGGGGATTCAGCTCGAGCACCGAGCTGGTGGACGGGTTTAGGCGCATCGGGAGCCTGGTCGACGTGGTGGACGTCGATCGCATAGAGGTGATCAAGGGACCCGACGCTTCCATCTATGGGGCCATCCAGCCTGGCGGCGTGGTGGACATTATCACCCCCCAGCCGACGGCCGTGCCCTCGGGGGAGTTCGGCATCGTGGCCGGGGGCGACAACGTCTTCAGGAGCTCCATGTACAGTTCCGGGCCCCTCAATTCCTCCGGAACGCTGTTCTACCGGGTTTCTGCGGCGTACGAATTCAATGACTATGCAGAGGACTTCGCTAGCCAGAAGCAGACGTTCGAGTCCGCAAAGCTGCTGTGGAAGCCGGACAAGAACACCAGCCTGACACTGGATTTCGAGCACACCGAGCGCTTCGAGCACCCGTTCAACCAGGTGCTCACGATCACAGAGAAGCAGACGATGCCCTGGGCCGGAAACGACGTCACGGAGAGCCAATACTACGGCATGGCGACTCAGAACCTTCTCGACTACGACTATGCCGGACCTGAGAGCTACAACGACTTCAGGCTCACGAGCGGCACCCTCACGTTCGAGCACGACTTCAGCGAGATCTGGAACATGAAGCTGGGGGTGAACGCCTACACCAATCCCTACTTCGACCAGCTCATCGGCAGCGGCGCCTATTACCCGTACGGGACTGGAAACGTTACGGTGGTCAATGGCGCCGTCACGAATCCGTTCACTCCCGAGGTGAAGGACCAGCCGCAGGTCGATTTCAAGCCGCAGCGGGGGGGTGGCGCGCAGCTGGACAACCTTTTCAAGTTCCATACTCCCGGGGTGGATAACCAGCTGCTGCTGACTGCGGACTACTACGAGGTTTCCCAGCGCATCCTGACACGGGTTCCCACGGTCAACGGAAGCCAGGCGACGGACTATTATGCCCTTTACAGCCCCTATAACCCCTCGGGCGCTCCCTACTACACGCCGCAGACGACATGGGATCCGGCCTTAGGCTACGGATTCAACACGACCCTGTACGCGAACGACCCCTCCATATACAACGCGGTTACCACCGACCAATGGACGGCGTCTGGTGACTACGGCCTGTTCGCAAGCGAGCATGCGACGATGTTCAACGACAAGCTGATACTTCTTGCCGGCGGCCGCTGGGACTATGTCCGCAACCAGGTCAAGAACTACAATATACCGGAAGTGGGCACGCCCTCCGCGCTCGTGACGACCGAGCCTGACCCGTATCAGGCGTTCGATTACAACACCTCGGCGTGGACCTACCAGCTTGGCGCCACATTCAAGGCAACGAGCAACATAAATCTGTACGCCAACAAGAGCGACGCCTTCAATCCCCAGCCCCAGATCGATTCGAATACCGGCTTGGCGCTGCCGAACAACACGAGCAACGGCTATGACTTCGGCATCAAGTCGATGTTCATGGACAATCGACTGACGCTCGTACTCGACCGCTTCGTCATCAACGAGTACAATCTGGCGCAGACCGAGACCGATCCCGTCTCGGGCGAAAAGGACACGATCCTCAGCGGCCTGCAGACCGCACGCGGGTACGAGGCGGACCTGACCTACCAGGTGAGCAATGACTTCCTGATCGTGGGGGATTGGGGATACACGGACACGACCGTCGAGGACTCGAAGGTCATCACCTTCCTGAACGGACTCGCCGTTCGCCGCGTGCCACGCGACAACGTGGGCCTTGAGCTCCGCTACCAGATCAGCCACGGCTTCGCGCGCGGCATGTTCTTCGTTGCCGACGGCCACTACTCGTCCAAGTCGCTCGTCAACCTCGGCTCCGGCAAGAGCATCATTCCCGGACCGGCTGGGACGACCTCCGGATCTACCTCGTCGATGTACTACGTCCCGTCGACGAACACAACCTACGCGACGGGCAAGGACCCGAAGATTGCGGGCGAAGTCAAGATCACGGGGACGCCTTTCAATAACGTGCCTTTCCCGGGAAGCGGCAACCTGCCTTATCCAAACGAGCCGGCGAATACCCTCCTCAACTTCCCAATGAGCGTCACCGGGACGCCGCTTCCGCTCGTCAGTGCGGGCACGCCGGGCGTCTACTCTGGCGAGCCCGAGGGCGTATTCGTCGACGACGGCCGCGAAAACAACTTCAACGCGCCCTACGCCGTGTTTGATGTCGGCACCGGATACCAGTGGAAGATGAGGAAGTACACGAACACCATACAGGTGAATGTGAAGAACGTCCTGGACAGGAAGTACACCTGGGGCTCGGGCGTCCCTGGCCTGCCATTCCAGGTCCTCGTATCCTACTACATCAATTTCTGATGCCAGTTTGCCAGGGTTAGGGGACTAATGCGGGGGCGCCTATAAGGCGCCCCCGCCTGCTTTGTGGGCCTGACGAAGCCCAATGGGGGTCTACTCATTGGCGGGGCGGGGAAGGGGGCCCCGTGCGCAGCCGAAGCATGATCCAGAGGCAAGGAATAGGCACCCTGGGTCGGGCGAAGCGAACTCGGCAGTCATTGGCGGGCCATTCAAGCTGAGAGGCGCTTCCAGCCGGGGACGCTCCCATGACGCTTTGCCGGCCAGTAGAAAGCGGAGTCCTCAGATTCGCAGCAGGGCTCGTAGGGAGGGGGCGAGAATGCTGGTCGCGCGTTCCTGAGGTTCCGGCATAAGAGGTTGTCCATCATCCTATAGCCGTTCCATTTCACTAGCTCTTTCTGGGACACCCTGGGGAAAGCGGCCACACTTCAACGTAATACGCCCACGCCAACCTGCAGGGCGCAAGAACTGGCGTTGTGATCTTAGCCCCTTAGCCATCGGCCAAATGTCTGGGCAAAACTGCACCTTGAGTGGTTCATGGGTCATGAGGGCCCCCCTCTCCCCGAAAAGCTAACAAAGGGGCCTGAAAGATGGGCCATTGGAACCGCCGTGTGGGCCGGGAAAAGGGTTCAACGCGCACCGACATGCCGCATCCCATTACGACGCAGGCCGCCCCGTGATGGGCAGCTGCTAACGAGAAAGCTCGGTGGAGTCGACTTTGGCGCTGCCCAGCTCGTTGCCCGTCAGCTGAAGGGTATCGGCTGAGCCACGATTCCGGACGAATATGTCGGTTCCCGGTGCAGCCCTGGAGTCGTGCAGCCAGACCCGGCTGCAGGAATCGAGTGCAATCACGGGGGTGGCCGCGACAGGGGCGAGTGAAGTCACTCCGTCCAGATCAATTCCCGACACATGGGTAAACGTGAATGCGCTGCCCGAGGCGGCGCCGATCCTGACATTGTGGAACTCGACGTCGGCCGAGTGCTCGCAGACTAGTCCGCGGTCGCCGGTGGCGGTCATGTCCGTGAACCTGATCTGCTCAATGGCCTTTTCAGGAAGGCCGCGGATGCTAGTCACATGAGCGGCGCCGACGATTGTGAAGTTGGCGAAAGCGATGTTTCGGAAGATCGGTGTCCGCGCCGAGAAGGGTTCAGGCGGCTCGTTCTCGTAATATCCGGTGATCTCGATGCCCTGCTCATGGGCATCATCGATGACGAAGTTAGAGAATCGCAGGTTCTCGATGACGTTGCCCCTTCCCCTCTCGCTCTTGATCCGGATGCCGTAGTCCGTGCCCTTTGATACGATGTTGCTGGCCACGACGTCGCGAATTCCGCCGGAGGTCTCGCTCCCGATGGCGATTGCGCCATGACCCCGGTACATCACGCAGTTGCTGATTGAAATGTTCTCGGACGGCTTGTTTGTCCTGCGCCCATCGGCGTTTCGCCCCGATTTGATGACGATGCAGTCGTCGCCGGTGTTGAAAAAGCAGTCCGATATCCGGACGTCCCTGCTTGAGTCGATGTCGATGCCGTCCCCGTTGGGGCCGGTCGATATGAAGGTGACGTCCCGGATTGAGACGTTTTCGCAATAGAGCGGGTGAATGATCCACATGGGGGATTCCATTACGGTCACCCCCTCGATGAGGACGTTCTTGCAGCCGTTGAACAGGACCAGCGGGGGCCGAAGGTAATCGGCGGCCAGGCTGAAGTCAGCGGCAGTCAACTTCTTGCCGGCTTCTATCTGGTCGTAAAGGCGCAGCCACGCCTCGCGGGCCGGGCGGATCTCCGCGGACCGTGACGGATCGTAGTGCCAAGTGCGCCACCACCAATTCTTGCCCTGGCCATTGAGCGTCCCGCGCCCGGTGATGGCGACGTTGTGGGCGCCCTCGGCATAGACGAGGGGGGCATGGATGAAGGCGTTCGTGCTTTCCCATCGGGAAGCGACGATGGGCGAATCCGCCGGATTGGGGCTGTAGAGCAGTTCCGATCCCGGCTCCAGGAGGAGGGTCATGTTGCTCTTCAGCTCGATGGCGCCCGTGAGGTATTGGCCCGCGGGGACGACAATTGTACCGCCATTTTGGCGTTCACAGGCGTCGACGGTCCTGGCGAACGCCGCCGTGTTCATGGTGTGCCCGTCCGGTGCGGCACCGAAGTCCATCACGTTGAAGGTCTCCAGCGCGGCGAAAGCCGCTGCAGGGGAGGCCAGGAGGACGACAAGGAGTGGGCGGGCGAGAGTCACGGTCAGGGCGTAAGGGCGGTAGCAAGTGTCCTTCGGGCGCCCAAGACGAGTCAATAGGAAAACGGACACGTGTCCGTAACATAATTGCCCGCTTGCCTAACTGCCGCGATATCCATTTGTCGGTTATCCCCGCCCCGCGATGCATGCCGCCGATTACCTGATCGTGGCCGCATACCTTGCGATCGTCATCCTTCTTGGACGTCGATCCAAGGGAGGCACGGGCTCGGAGGAAGCGTTTTTCCTCGCGGATCGGCGCCTCGGAAAGCTTAGGCAGTTCTTCTTCAATTTCGGACACTCGACCGACGCGAACACGGCGGTAAGCACTGTCAGCTTCACCTATGGCGAGGGTGCTTCCGGCGCATGGCTGCAGCTCCAGCTTATCTTCCTGAACCCCTACTACTGGTTCATGAGCGTCTGGTTCCGCCGCGCGCGGCTGACGACGACGGCCGAGCTTTTTGAGGAGCGCCTGGAGAGCCCGCGGCTGGCGCTGGCATATGCGGCATTCCAGATCGGTGTCGCGGTCATCGGCATAGCCTTCAGCAACTTTGTGGCTTACAAGGTGACTTCGGCGCTCCTTGATGGGGGACAGGCAATTCCGCCGATCGTCTTCTACGCCTGTTTTTCAGCAGTCGTGGGAGTCTATGTGGCCATGGGAGGCCTTGAAGCGACGGTGCTAAACCAGATGTTCCAGGGATCCCTGGTGCTTGTTTTCTCGGTGATCCTGCTGCCGTTTGGCTTTCGGGCGCTGGGGGCTTCGGGCCTGCACGGGCGGCTGCCCGCCGAAATGTTCGAGGTATTCGCGGGCCGGTCGGAGGGCCAGTTCACGCTATGGGCCGTGATCGCCACGCTGCTGGTCAGCCTTGTCCAGATAAACGGCAATATCATCAACATGAGCTTGGCGGGATCGGCCCAGAATGAATATGCAGCCCGCTTTGGCGCGGTTTCCGGCACCTACGGAAAGCGCGTGATGATCGTCCTATGGGTATTTGTGGGCCTCATTGCCGCCGGTTTGAGGCAAGGCCCGGGGAAGCTTTCCGACCCTGATCTTGCGTGGGGAGCCCTGTCAAAGCAGCTCCTTGGCCCCGGATTTCTCGGCTTGATGCTCATTGGGCTCCTTGCCGCGAACATGGCGTCGGTCGCCACCAAGACGATGGCGGTCTCGGCCTTGTTTGTCAGGAACCTCTATAGGCCATTCCAGGGTATTCGAAAGGGCGGCAATGAGGTGAGGATTGCCCAGTTTGCCGGGGCCGTCGCGCTCGCCAGCAGCGTCTTGGTGGCGCTCGGGATGAAGGAGACCATGGCTGTAACCAAGCTCATCCTTACAATAAACCTGCCGTTTGGCGCGGCCCTGCTCCTCATGTTCTTCTGGAGGCGCCTGACTCGAAGCGCCGTGTGGTGGTGCGTCGTGCTTACCGGCGCGCTCATATTCGCAGAGCCCCTCGGGGCCAGGGCCACGGGCGATGAGCACTTCAGCGCAGGCGCATGGATTCTAGGCCAGTGCTGGCCCGTGGCCGAGGGTCATAGCGGTGGGGAGAAGCTTGCCGCACAGTTCTTTTTTGACGCGATCTTCCCGTTCGCGGTGCTGGTCTTGGTAAGCCTGGTTACGCGCGCGCCGCCCAAGCATGCGGTGGATTCCTTCTTCGGCAAAATGAAGACGCCGGTCGGCTGCACCCGGGAGCTGGACGACGCAGCCCTCGAGGAGACCCGCCTCGCCCCATTGCGCTTCAACTATACAAAGCTGTTTCCGAATTCTGACTGGGAATTCACAAAATGGGACCGGTCGGATGCCAGTGGGTTTGCCGTTTGCTGCGCAGTATCGGCGTCGATCATCGGATTGTTTTGGGCGGCCCTCAGGGCGGCCAGGTAGGGGGCGTACCTTAGCGTGGCGCCGGTACCCAACCGTCGGCGCCGGACAATACCGCCGAGGGGGTGATTGCCGCCGCCTCTGGTGCGGTCAGTTTCCGCTCCCATGTCACACGCCCGGCGCTCGATCCGGGTCCGGTGCTGCCGTACTCGGCATACCTTGCGGTTTTTTCTTGCCCCGGCTTTTTCCAGTTGTTCCAGCCGGCGGGACGCACGACGTCCGACATTTCCGTGTTTATAAAGGTCACGCTGGCGTGGTCCCTCCAGGGGCGCCCCAGGTATGTCCTTGTCGCGGGCTTTGGGGAGGTTATCGCGCATTGCGCGAATACAAAGCCGTACGGAGCGCCTGCTGGGGTTGAGGCTGCGGTAATGTAGCCATCCCCAACGCATACGATCCTGCAGTGGTCGAAGTAGGACGTGGCCGCGCCGAAGATGAAGTCGATGGCCCCGTCTATTGTGCAGCCGCTGAAATACTGCCTCCCACGGTTCAGCAGGATCGTGTCCTGCCAGCCCACGAAGTGGCAGTTCGAAAAGCTGACCCTGTCGCCATCCACGCGGAGCGCGAGTGCCTGCCCGACGTTTCCGGCCGAATTCTCGACGGTGATGCCTTCGACTGAAAAGTCATCGGCATCGATCCAAAGGGTGGGGGTCCGGAACGTCCCGATAGGCTTTCCGTCCCCCCCGAGCTGTGATGCGCGGAGTGCAAAGGAAATTGTTGCCGGGTGAGACGGGTCGCCCACCAGCCTGACGAAATGCTTCTCCCGCTGGACGTAAACAAGCTCGTGGTAGATGCCGGGCCGCAAACGGATCGTCCATGGGGCGGCTGCCGAAGCGGACTGGGGTGCTGCATTGATGGCCTCCTGGACCGACCGGTATTCACCGGATCCGTCGGGGGCGACAACAGCGTCGTCAGCACGGGCGGTGGTGCAGGCGAGTCCGATGCCCGCGACCGTAATGAGAACCCGGGCTGCGGTCGTGTTCAAGGTGGTGGCCTCTGTCAGTGGACCAGGTTGGACACCGTGTCCTCGACGAGCAGGCCGCGGCCGGAATCCGCGTTAACTTTGACGTTCCGAAGGGTGACGCCGTCGGCATAGGCGATCCGCAGCCCAATTGGGGCATCGATCGTGACATTTTCCAGGAGGATGCCTCGCGCAGGCATTTCCGGCAGGCCTATGATTAGGCCAGCGTCCCTCGTGCCCGATTTGGCGACGATGTTCTTAATCGTGATATTCCGCCACGCAGGAGTTTCCGGGCCGGCGGCCTCGGCATCGACGTGTTCGCCTGGCCTTGGAAGGCCGTAATAGAAGCTGCTGATGACTATCGCCTGCCCCACATTCCGCATCTGAAGGTCGGAATAGGTCACGTTCTCGACCATTCCCCCTCGCCCGCGCCGCGACTTCAGGCGAACGCCGGCGCTGGTGCCGTCAAAAGTGCAGCGGCGCACGGTCATGTTGCGTACCCCGGCGAGCGTATCGCTTCCAATCGAACAGCCGTGACCGTGCAGGAACGTGCAGTCGGTCACCAGGATATCCTCGTCAGGCCCTGAGCCGCCCTTGACGGCGACGCAGTCGTCGCCCGTATCGACGCGGCAATGCTCTATGAGGACCCGTTTGCATGCCGACGGATCGATGCCATCGGTGTTCGGGGAGTCAGCCGGTGATTTGATGCTTATGCCGTAAACGGTGACGTCGGTGCTCTTTGACGGCACCAGGTGGAACATTGGCGAGTTCTGGAGCGTGATGCCTGAAAAAAGGAGGCGCTCGCAGGAAGTGAGCTGGATCATGCGCGGGCGGCCAATCTCTGCATCGGGCAGGCCGCGCCTGCGGGCGTCGGTCTTCGCTTTTCGCTCGAGCACCCACCAGGGCTGCCCCTGCCCATCAATCACCCCTTCGCCGGAGATCGCCACGTCGTGCAAGCCGGAGCCCCCGATCATGGGGCGGTACTTCTTCGAGGAGAGCCTGTAATCGTCGAATTTCTGGGAAAAGAGCAGCGTCGCGCCCTTCTCAAGGTGAAGGTCGATGCTGCTGCAGAGGTCGAATGGCCCCGTGAAGTACGTCCCCGCGGGAACCGTGAGGGTTCCCCCGCCGGCGCGGTCCACGGCGCCAATGGCCTTTTCAAAGGCCGGGGTATCGCTGGTTCTCCCGTCCCCGGCCGCCCCGAAGTCCCGTAGGTTGAATGTGCGGCTCGGTATCTGGGGCCGGGCAGGGGAGACGTCGGCGGCCGGGCAGGATGCAGCGGCGAATGCGGTTGCCAAGGCAAGGGCGCAGGAGGCCAGGGCGTTCACGCGGACAATCTGGGATACGTGTCCCAATCTGTCGATGCAATGTTGACGGAATGCCATTGCGGGCATTTACAAAGGTCTGTTACCCGCCCCGTGGCACAGCACACCTCAGCCAGAAACCCGAAACCGATCCGCTCGACAGCGGACTTTGCCCGGCATGTGGGCCTTGCGCGAACCACCGTATCCCGTGTGCTGAACGGCCAGCCTGGCCTGAAGCAAAAAACGATCGACAGGGTCAAGCGGGCGATGGATGAGACGGGATTCACCCCGAACGCCTATGCCCTGCACCTGAAGGGGAAGCGCACGGCCTCTATCGGCATCTGCATGGAGAGCCTTTTCACGCCGCCGGCGGTGGCCAAGCTCGCCATGCTCCAGCGGCGAATGCGGATCCGCGAGATCTCGTCCTTAATAGAGGTGGTGGACACCGAGAGCTCGAGGAGCGTCATCCGGCACTTTCTATCGATGCGGGTGAGCGCGGTTGTTTTCATCGGCCATTTCAGCGAGCCGGAGCTGACCCTGCGGATCGACGAGCTGAGCAGTCATGGCGTCCCGCACTTGGTCGTCGACCAGGCGGGTGTCCCAAATGCGAACACCGTCGCCCTGGACAGGCGCAGGGCGATGGCCGAAATGACCCGTCACCTGCTCGGGCTGGGTCACGTGTCATTTGGGCTCTTGGGCCTTTCAGGCACGCCGCGGTCGATCCAGGACCGGTTGGGGGGAATGGCGGAGGCACTGTCGGCAGCGGGCCTTGCCCTGGAAAGCAGCACGCTTTCATTGGATCATTTGCACCCCCGCACGTCGGGGGACTTGGAATTTGGAAGGGCCCTTTCACGGAGTTTCCTGGCGGTAAAGCGGGTTCCCACCGCCTTCGTGGCCTTGAACGACGAGATTGCCGTCGGCGCCATCCACGGGTTCCAAGAGGCCGGGCTTCGCATACCCGAGGACCTGTCGATCTCCGGATTCAACAACCAGGACATCTGCAAGATGATCATGCCGACCCTGACAAGCGTCGACCAGCAGATCGAGGCAACGGTCGAGGCGGCTGCAGACTTCCTGATATCGAAGATCGGCCACCCGATCCCGAGGCATCCTGTCGTCAGAACGATCCAGCCGCTTTTGGTCGTGCGCGACTCTACTGCGAAGGCGCGGTCATCCGTTGCAATTCGATCCCGGCAAGGATGAAGGCCGACACGGCCTTTAGGTCGTTTTCGGCTATGGGCTCACTGACATAGTATCCGTAGGACCCGTCCCGTTTGGCGCCCGCGGCATTGCGGTTGTCGAGGCCGGCAACCCCACAGCAGCCTCCCAGGCTGACGCTGCCGTCAGGCGAGACGGTGACGAAGGCGTGCAGGATGCCGTCGAACCCCCTCCTTGCCGCCGCCGAATTGGGCTCCCGTCGCAGATAGCCCTCGTTCACGCCCTTTGAAAGCGCGTAGACAAACATGCAGGAGGCCGAGGATTCCCTGTAATTACCGGCACGGCCGCCCTGGTCGACGACCTGCCACCAGACGCCTGTTGGCTTGTCCTGCCAGCGGACGATTCCCGCCGCTATCCTGCGATAGATGCCGGGAAGGGGCGGGCCGCCCCCAAGATCGCCGATCTCGTCTGCGACGGCCATGGCGTACCATCCCAACGCCCTGCCCCAAAAGCTGGGAGAATGACCCGAGGCCGGGTCCGCCCAAGGCCGGCGCCGGCTGGAGTCCCACGCGTGAAAGTAAAGGCCGGAACTAGGATCGTACAGGTGCTGGTCCGCGAGGATGAGCTGGCGCCGGGCATCGGACAGGGCCGCGGAGTCGGCATAGCGCCTCCCATAGGCCGCGTAGAAGGGGCCGGCCATGTAGAGCCCGTCGAGCCACATCTGCATGGGGTAGATCCCTTTGTGCCAGAAGGCGCCCTCGGGGGTGCGGGGCTGCCTTGAGAGCTGGTGACGGAGCAGGTCCTCGGCCTTCCTGATCCGCGGGCCGGCAGCGGAAGGATCCTGGTCGAGGAGGGCGCGGCCGGGAAGAATCTCGTCCAGGCTGTATTCCGCGGCCCTGTAGGTGCGAATGCTCCCGTCGGGTGCCACGAACGAGTCAACCAGGCGGCTTCCGAAGTCCGAGAAGTCGTGGTTTCGGGTGGCATTGCCAAGTTCCTCGAGCGCGTGTGCAAAGAATCCCATCGTGTAGGTCCACCGCGCATTCGGGCCGCCCCCATAGGCGAGGGAGGAGCCAACCCTGGCCATCTCGGAACGGGCAAGCGCCTCCGACCAATCGATCGGGGCTCGGCCGACCTGGGGGGGCGCAGCGGCTGCAGCCGGGCCGGAGAGGGCCAGAAGCAAAAGGAACAGGCCTGGATCCCTGCTCACCTCAGGGAGTCAACCGGCGCCGGGTCCATGTCGGCGAATTCCTGGTTCTCTCCCCCCATTCCCCAGACAAAACTGTAGTTTGCCGTGCCGACGCCGCAATGAACCGACCATGGCGGGACGAGCACCGCCTCGAAGTCGCGGACGACGAGGCTGCGGGTCTCCTGGGGCGCTCCCATGAAGTGGAAAACGGCGGCGCCAGGCCGCACGTCAAAATAAAGATAGACCTCCGAGCGCCTGAGATGAGTGTGCGGGGGCATCGTGTTCCACACACTGCCCGAAGCCAGGCGTGTCACGCCCATCACGACCTGGCAGGTGGGCATGCTTCCAGGATGGATCAGCTTGTGAAGCGACCGCTGGTTGGCGCCCTCAGGCGTGCCCAATTTTGCCCCCTGCGAGCCCGCGAAGTCGACATGGCGCGATGGATGGGCGGCGTGTGCCGGATAGCTGAGGAGCCAAAACCGTGAGGGCTCTGCAACGGAGTCCGACGAGAATGACACCTTCTCGACGCCGCGGCCGAGATACAGGGCATCAAGGTGCGCCATCGCCTGCGGTTTGCCTGCGACGGAAATCCGCCCGGGGCCCCCTAGGTTGACGATCCCGGCCTCCCTTCGCTCCAGGAAATAGAGGCTCTTGAGGCCCTCGGGGCACGGCAGGTCGATCGGCGTGGCTCCAGGTATGATGCCGCCGACAATGGTCCGGTCGGTCTCCCAATACCGCAGGCGGCATTCGCCGTTCGCGAATAGGTCCTGGGCCAGGTATTCTGCGCGCAGGTCGTCGGTGCCGGCACTCGCGATGGATCCAGATTGCGGGCTTGGGGGGAATTGCATCTCGCTCATTGAGGATGGGTTACTCGCCGTGGGATTTTTGTCCGCAAGGTTCACTAATGAACGTACTATTCATAGGTGAACTTACATTGGCATCGCAAACTATTTAGCCCTGAGCTGTCCATATTCTAATGAGTTCCACGACCAGGGTTCTGCTGACGACCACATCATTCCAGGACACGCCTGGAGTTCACCACGAAAAGCTGGCGAAGACGGGTTTCGAGGTCGTGCGAGAGAGGGGTCCCCTGTCCGAGAAGCGCATGATGGAGTTCGCCGGGAAATTTGATGCCCTGCTTTGCGGCGACGATGAGCTGAGCCGGGAGGTGATGGCGAAGTTCCTCCCGCGCCTCAGGGTGATCAGCAAGTACGGGATCGGGCTCGACAAGATCGACCTCAAGGCGGCGACGGAACTGAAGATACCGGTGCTGTTCACCCCGGGTGTTAACCACACCACGGTTGCCGAGCACACGTTCGCCCTGCTGCTCGCGGCCGTCCGGCACCTTGTTCCCGAGGCCAACTACGTTGCGTCCGGAAAGTGGACCCGCGTCACCGGCACCGAGCTCTGGGAAAAGACCATGGCCATCATCGGCCTCGGCCGCATTGGCCGGGAGGTGGCCGTGCGCGCGCGGGCATTCGGGATGACGGTCGTGGGCTTTGGGCACCACTGGGACGACGAATTCGCGCGAAAGCACGGCGTGGAGCGGGCGAAGACGCTCGACGAGGCCCTTCGGCGATCGGACGTCGTGACCCTCCACACCAAGCTCACGCCTGACACTCGCCACCTGATCAACAGTCGGAACATCTGCCTTCTGAAGCCCGGCGCCGTCCTCGTGAACTGTGCCCGCGGGGAGCTGGTTGAACTCGGGCCCCTTGTCGATGCCCTAAAGGCCAAGAAGATCCTGGCCTATGCGGCGGATGTCCTGGACCAGGAGCCGCCGCCGGCTAACCATCCCCTCCTTGGCCTCCCGAATGTCGTCCTGACGCCGCATATCGGGTCCAGGACCTTCGAGAGCGTCCAGCGGCAGGCCTCCTGCGCGGTTGAGAACCTGGCGCTTTTCCTGGCGGGCAAGGAGCCGGTGGCCCGCGCGAACCCCTTCTAGCGAGGGGCCACCTAGCGTACGACCCGGGCTCCGCCGCCCTTCATGAGGGCCTCCACCTCCTTGCGGGTGGCCATCGAGGTGTCGCCGGGAGTCGTCGATGCCAGCGCTCCATGCGCCGCGCCATAGTCGACAGCGGCCTGCGGGTGATTCGCCGAGAGGAACCCGAAAGCGAGGCCGCTTGCGAAGCTGTCGCCGCCCCCCACCCGGTCCAGTATCTCGAGCTCCGGGTATTTTCGGCTCTCGTAGAAGCCGCCATCGTGCCACAGGACGGCGCTCCAGTCGTTCCTGGTGGCCGTGATGACCCGCCGCAGCGTGGTCGCGGCGACCTTGAAGTTCGGGTACTCCTTCACGGCCGTCGTTATCATGGCCTTGAATTCGTCGGCCTCGATCTTGCTCAGATGCTCGTCCGCGCCGCTGACCTCGAAACCGAGCGACGCGGTGAAATCCTCCTCGTTGCCGATCATCACGTCGACGCTCCGCGCAATCGACCGATTGACCTCCCGCGCCTTTGCCTGCCCGCCAATGGATTTCCAGAGGGATGGCCGGTAGTTGAGGTCGTATGAGACAATCGTGCCGTGCTTCTTCGCAGCCGTTACGGCTTCGAGGGCGACGGACGCCGTCGTCTCCGAAAGGGCCGCGAAGATGCCGCCGGTGTGGAACCAGCGCACCCCAAGCTTGCCGAACAGTTGCTCCCAGTCGAAGTCCCCGAGCTTGAGCTGGGACGCCGCGGTATTCCCCCGGTCAGGGACGCCGACGGCACCGCGAACCCCGAACCCGCGCTCGGTGAAATTGAGGCCGTTGCGCACCGTCCGCCCGATGCCGTCATCGGTTCTCCACCTGATGTAGTCCGTGGAGACGCCGCCCTGCATGATAAAGTCCTCGATAAGGCGGCCGATCTCATTGTCGACGAGCGCCGTGCACACGGCTGTCCGCAGCCCGAAGCACTTCCGCAGGCCCCTCGAGGTATTGTATTCGCCTCCCCCCTCCCATGCCGTAAAATGCCGGGCGGTGCGGATGCGGCCTTCGCCCGGGTCGAGCCGGAGCATGACCTCCCCGAGGGAGACTTGGTCAAAGGCGCACTCCTTTGCAGATTTGATCTTTAGGCTCATTTTGGAAACTAGGGTGAACTCAGGCGGAGGAGGTCTGCAGGGCCGATTTGTTCCAGCGGCGCGCCCCGACCTCGGCGGCAATCTCGTTGAACGCCTCGATCTCCGCCTCGGTGAACAGCAGGCCGCCGGCGGCGGCCGAGCGCTTCGCCCAGTCAGCTTCCAGCTGGCCGGGGAGCATGCAGCGTTCGTTACCGTGGCCGAGAATGTCCTCGATTACCGATTTCACGTTGGCCTCCTGGCTGCGTCCGCCGGCAAAGGCGCCGCCGCTCAGGGCCCCTGGGTGTATGACCTGGAAGAAGAAGCTGCAGGTGTGCTTCTCATTGGCCGCCTCCTGCCACCGGCTGCGCAGGGTCGGCAGCGAGCCTCCGATGAACGCGCCGACGAGTTCGTCGATTAGGGAGAGGCCGTAGCCCTTGTGCGCCCCGAAGGGCAGGAGAGAGGTGGCCTGGTGGGGGTCGGTCGTGGGGTTGCCATCGCGGTCGAGGGCGGCAAGCGCAGGCAGCGGGAGTCCTTCGCGCCTGAACTGCTGCACCCGCCCCATGGCGATCACCGACGTCGCCCAGTCGATCACCACCGGGAATCCAACGGCCTTCGTGGTGGGAAAGCCCCAGGAATGCGGGTTGGTGCCGAGAGTGGGGTAGCGGCCCCCGAACGGAACGACCTCGGCCAGGGCGGCCGTGCAATTGGTGTACGCGATGTAACCGCGCTTCGCTGCGTCCATTACGTAGCCGCCGCCCCAGAGGTAATGGAACGCGTTGTCGACGGCTACCGTGCCGACGCCGAAGCGGTCGGCGAGCCCGATCGCGGTTTCCATGGCCTTGTACGCGGTTGGCTGCCCCATTTTCTTATTCGCATTCCAGACGCGCGTCGCCTCGAACGGCGTCTTAATCTCCTCAATCTTTGCCCCGGGGACGCATCCCTTGGATCCCGACCCGAAAAGATGGTCGAGGTGAAGCGCCTTTATGGCGTTGTGCGTCCGGATCCCGTGGCGCGACGCGTCGGCGCAGAGGCGCGCGCCGTCTGCCGCTTCGTCCGGCTCGAATCCGCGCCGTCGGTAGGCGGCCTCGGTGAGCTCGTTGTGGTCTTTTTCCCGTACGACGAAGTAGGTGTCAGGCATTGGAAAGTTCAGCTTTCGGCGGCGGCCCGCGCAAACTCCCCGGCGCGAGCCGTTATGGACGCCCAGTCCCTCGACTTGAGTGATGCCGCGTCGACAAGCGAGCTACCGGCGGCGGCGGCGAATGCGCCCGCCTTGAGGAAATCGCCCAAGGTGCGCGACGTAACCCCCCCCGTCGGCAGGAGGCTGATGTTGGGGAACACCGCGCGCAGGGACTTGATGTAGGCGGGCCCGAAGAACTCCGCGGGGAAGATCTTTACCACATCGGCCCCGAGGTCGGACGCCAGGGCCACCTCCGTGGGTGTGAGGGCCCCAGAAAGGACCGCGATCCCGGAGCGCTGGGCCGCCTTGATCACCTCAGGGCGGACGCCTGGGGTGACGATGAACCGCGCCCCGGCGGCAATCGCTCGATCCACGGTCTGGGCGTCAAGGACTGTGCCGAGGCCGAGCAGCACCCCGGGCAACTGCTTTGTGACCTCGGCAAGGAGCTCGATGGCGCCCGGCGTCGTCATGGTGAGCTCGATTACGTTCAATCCGCCCGCTGAAAGCGCGCGGGCGCATTCAAGCAGGCTCTCCGAGCTTTCCGCCCGGATGAGCGCAATAACCCTCTCCCTCCTGATCCTCGCGAGTACTTCGATCTTTGTCATTTTGGCGCCGTGGTTACACCGATCCCGAAAATCCGAGCAAGCGCGAGGCCTCCGAGGCCGCGCCCCGCACCTTTACAGCGATTTCCGGGACCCGCCTTTCGGTCAAGCGCACCGTTGGCGCCGTCACCCCTATCGCCGCGACGACGCCCCCGTCGGAAGAGAAAATAGGGGCTGCGACGCAGCGCACGCCGAGGTGGCACTCCTCATCGTCGACGCTGTACCCGCGTTTCCGGGTAAGCTCCATTTCACGTTCGAGCTCGGCCCGCTTTACCAGCGTGTGCGCCGTGTGCCTGTAAGGCGCCTTTAGCGACTCGATATCTGAAATCTGCTGCAGATACACATACGCCAGGAAGATCTTCCCGGTAGAGGAGCTGTGCAGGTCGGTGAGAAACCCGGCGGGCGACGCCGCCCTCAGCGGGTGAAGGCTGTCCTGGACGGCGATGATCAGGGAGCGTTCGTTGCACGGAATGGCGAGATGGGACGTCTCGTCGGCGTCCAGGGTCAGGCGTTGAAGCAGGGGCAGGGCAAGCTTTCGGATGTCGGTGCCGGCGAGCGCTGCGTTGCCGAGATGGATGAGCGACGGCCCAAGCCCGTATCGCCCTTCGGATTTCTGGACCAGGCCCTCCAGTTGAAGGGTGGCCATGATGCGCATGGTGGTTGTCACTGGAATCCCGAGTCCGCGGGCCAGTTCCGCGGCCCTGAGGCCGCCGGGATGGTCGCGGAGCAGCTTCAGGACCCGAGACGCATTGCGCAGGTTTGGTATGACGTATCTTTCGAGCGACGCATTCGGACCGTGCTCGGGGGGAATCGGGGACTGGCGTGCCCCCGGTTGGCCCGGCGCGGTTGTTCGAGCTGGTATGGTGCTCGGCGGAGGCATTTTCTGATTGCGCAGGATATGGTTCACCTATGAATTGCAAGTTCATTAGTGAACGACAAGGTTAGCTTTCCCGCACCCCAACCCGCCGGTCGCTACAGGTACCGCATACTGGCGCTCCTTTTTGCTGCGACGACGATAAACTACATGGATCGGAGCATCCTGGGTGTGCTTGCCCCGACGCTCCAGTATAAGGTCTTCCACTGGACCGACAAGGACTACGCCTACATCAACATCGCCTTCAAGGCGGCTTACGCCATCGGCCTCGTTTCGATGGGCGCGATCATAGACAGGATCGGCACGCGCATCGGCTACGCCCTTTCGATAGCGATCTGGAGCGGATTTGGAATGATGCACGCCCTGGTCAGGCCGGCATTCAGCCTAATCGGGTTCTGCGTCGCGCGCTTTGGGCTGGGCCTGGGCGAGTCGGGCAACTTCCCCGCGGCGATCAAGACCACCGCCGAGTGGTTTCCCAAGCGGGAACGGGCGCTCGCGACCGGAGTGTTCAATGCGGGCGCGAACGTCGGGGCGATACTCGCGCCGCTCGTCATCCCCTACGTCGTCAAGGCCGACGGGAAAAACTGGCAATACGCATTCCTGACCACCGGGTTGCTCAGCCTTATTTGGGTTATCGTTTGGCTGCGGACCTACAGGCCTCCGGGAATCCATCCGCGGGTTAGCAAGGAGGAACTTGACTACATCCACAGCGACGCGCCGGCGGGGTCGACTGCCCGCATCCCCTGGAGGAAGTTGCTTCCCCTCAGGGAGACGTGGGCGTTCTCGCTCGGGAAGATAACGGATGCGGTGTGGTGGTTCTATTTGTTCTGGGGAGGCAAATTCCTCTATGACCGTTTCGGCCTGGATATTAAGCAGGTGGCGCTCCCGCTGATCATCATCTATGTCGTTTCCGACGGCGGGAGTGTTGCCGGTGGGTGGATGTCCTCGGCCCTCATCCGTCGTGGATGGTCGGTCAACAGGGCCAGGAAGACGACCCTCCTCGTGTGCGCCTTGTCCGTGATGCCGGTGTTCTATGTCACCAGGATCGACACGAGGTTCGTCATCGGCCCCGCCCTGTTCGAGCGCCTTTCCGCCTCGCCGGCAAAGTCGATGCCCGTGTCCGAGGTTCACGCCCTGCAGAGCCTTTCCGGCCGCAGTTACGGCTCAGCGAGGGAGTTCGTGGAGGGCATCGACACGGTGCTCCCCGCGGCTGACGAGGGCCGCTATGAATCCGCACTCATCGATCTCGCCCGGAGCGACAAGCTCTACTGGCTTGCCGTGCTGCTCATAGCGCTCGCGGCCGCCGGCCACCAAGCCTGGTCGGCGAACCTCTACACGCTGGTCTCTGACGTCTTTCCGCGCGCGGCAACGGCGTCGGTCATCGGGTTCGGCGGGATGTTCGGGGCCATCGCCGGACTGCTCTCCGATTGGGGCCTTGGTAGCGTGCTGACCCACAGCGGGCCCTCGGGGTACATGTTTGCATTCATGGTGGCCGGGAGCGCCTACCTGTTCTTCCTGGGCGTCATCCAGCTCCTTATGCCGACCATGGAGCCGCTAAACGAAGACCTCTTGAGGGCCGGGAAAGCCTTATGACAAATGAGAAATTCCTGGATGGCCTGTTTGGCCTCAGCGGACGTGTCGCCGTGGTCATCGGGGGCACAGGCGAACTCTGCGGCGCAATCGCGGAGGGCTACTCCTCAGCGGGCGCCGAGGTCGTACTCGTCGGGCGTGACGCCGCCAAGGCGCAGGCGCGGCTCTCGCGGATCGCGGCGGCCGGCGGCAAGGGCTGGTTCCATGCGGCTGAGGCCACAAGCAAGGCTGAGGTGGAGGCCCTCCTCGCCGCCGTAATCTCCCGGTCCGGCCGCGTCGACGTCCTTGTGAACGGCGCAGGGGTGAACTCCGCGACGCCCTTCTTTGATATAGGCGAGGACGAGTTCGAGCGCATACTTCGGGTGAACGTGAAGTCGGTTTTCCTGGCCTGCCAGGTGTTTGGGCGGCGCATGGCGCAGTCGGGCGGCGGATCGATCGTGAACATAGGCTCGATGTCGGGCCTAGTGCCCCTGTCGAGGGTCTTCACCTACTCAGCCTCAAAGGCCGCGGTGCATAACCTGACAAGCAACCTTGCAAGGGAGCTAGCGCCAAGAAAGGTCCGTGTGAACACCCTCGTGCCGGGCTTCTTCCCCGCAGAACAGAACAGGAAAGTGCTGACGCCCGAACGGGTCGCCAGCATCATGGGGCACACGCCGATGGGACGATTCGGGGACGCGCGCGAACTGGTCGCGGCGGCGCTCCTCCTTGCCTCCGAGGGAGCAGGCTCCTTCATAACCGGGACGGAGCTCGTGGTCGACGGGGGATTCAACTCGATGAGCATCTGATGAGCGCCATCAACCAGTTCCTCCTCGGGAATGGGCTGACGATAGGGAAGAACCCATGCGTGAGCCCCGACTTCTGCCTGGACTGGGACCGGGTCCGGGCGAAGCTGTCTGGCGGCCTGTCCGGCAGCTTTGCCAGGTACCCAAAGTCCGAGTTTAAGACGGCCGCGGGCTCTTGGACACTCGTGGAGGACAAGGGCACCGGGGACTGCGCTTGGAACCTCAGGTCGGCATCGACTTCTCCAAGCACGCTCGACCAGGGCGTGGCAACGAAGGAGGACGGGCAATTCTTTCCGGCCACCTGGGCGAACCTGCTTGGGCTCAAGAACTTGGTCCAGGAGCACGATGAGGCGTCCACGATATTCCCGTGCGCGGCCGGCGCCCTGGGGCGGAGCACCCTTGGCATCGGCGCCCGCTTCACGACGCTGCACTGGCCGGCCGTCGATTGGGCGATGAGCGCCCTCGGGATGGGGCTCACCGCAAACCAGAACAGCATACCGCGCGAACTCGTCTATGATGTCGGCGCCATGCTGGATGGCAGGCTCGAAAAGGTGCCGTTTCCATTCATCGGCACAAGCGTGCCCGAGGGCCACCAGGGCCAAAGCGTCGAGGGAATGAGCCATGGTTGCGTGCTCTCGAAGCTGAGGACGGGATTCCACCGGCGCCGCATTGCCTGGAGCTTCAACGCCGATCACCAGCCGGTCGGGGGGGCGTATGACGCGCGTGAGGACGCCCTCGTCAAAGGGTGCATACTTGCGAGCTACATAACGTTTGACCTGTCGCCGGAGCTGTCGATGAAATGTCCGGCGAGGATCGGCGACATCGACGGGCCCCTGCTGGAAAGGGTGCGCTCCAGGGTCCGCGAGGCCGGCGTAGAGATTGCTGACGGGCCCTTCAAGGAGCTCGTCTGCGAGGTTTGGCCCGCCATGCGCAAGATGCAGGGGCGAGATGAGAAATACCGGTCGGCGCGCGCGGCCGCGTTCTCGACGCCCGCGGGCCGGGCTTTCCTGCGGGAGCTTTCGATCGACGAGCTTCCGGGCCTGACCACGCCTCAGACCACGGCCGTCATGCTGTCGCTGTGCGAGGCGCTTGATATGCCGGCCAACTTTATAGCCCCAGCTTTCGGGTTCCAAAAGAACATGCCTTACCCGGACAACATTAAGCTGAGGGAGCTTGTCCGCCGCCAGTGGGAGGTGGCCAAAAAATTCGGCGTGAGCATAGGCTTCCACTCCGGTTCTGGAAAATCTGCCGAGAACTATGCGGTCATGGGGGAGGTGACCGGCGGTTGCCTGGAAATCAAGACGAGCGGGCGCTATACCTACGAGATGGGTGTCGCACTGGCAGCGTCGCAGGACGCCGGCGACGCCGGCCTGTGGTCGCAGTGGCACGACTTTACGGTGGGACTCGCCTGCGCCGGGGCTTTCAGCGCTGACGAGACCGAGCGGAAGATGGCGCGGCTGTTCATCTCGGAATCCCTCGAGAGGGCGGGGCGCCCGGCAGACGTTTTTGCTTCCCGCGAGGGGTGCCGCGCCGCCCTCGGCTCGCTCCCTCGCAGCCCCGAGCACGTCTTTTTCTTCGAGTACAACTTCCTCTTCATCCTGGCGGCCGGCGGAAGGGCGGAGAAGCAGGCCCTTGGCGATCATTCGGCGTCGGGCTACAGGCAGCGTTCGCGGTTCTATTCGATTAGCAACTCGGCCAGGCTTCTCTTCGCCAAGGGCGTGGCCGGCTACATCGTCTTCCTCGCAAGGTCGACAGGCCTATGCCCTCGGGATAGGTGCGATGCAGCGGCGAGGCTCCTCGCCGTCATCGATTCTTACGACCAGTTTGTCGATTCCATTTCAAAATGAAGCCGTTCATTCACGAGAATTTCCTCCTCCAGACCGACGCCGCCCGTGAACTCTACCACGGGTATGCTGAGGGACAGCCGATCTACGATTACCACTGCCACGTTCCCCAGGCTCAGATTGAGACAAACCACCAGTTCGCGGACTTTGCCGACATCTGGCTGGGCGGCGACCACTACAAGTGGCGCGCTATGCGCGCGAACGGCGTCGACGAGCGCTACTGCACGGGCGACGCGCCGCCGAGGGAGAAGTTCGGCGCATGGGCTGCGACGCTGCCCAACGCGATCGGAAATCCCCTCTACCACTGGTCTCACTTGGAGCTCGAGCGATACTTCGGAATACCTGAGCTGCTCGACCCGGCGACGGCGGACTCGATCTGGGCCCGGGGCAGCGCGAAGGTGCCGTCGCTGCGGGTCCAGCAGATCCTGGGGCAAAGCAACGTGGCCCTGGTGTGCACCACGGACGACCCGGCCGATTCCCTCGAGTCGCACGAGCGGATAAGGCGCGCCGGCCTGAAAACCAGGGTCTATCCGGCATTCCGCCCCGATCAGGCGCTTGGTGTGGTGCGCCCGGAGGCCTTCAATGCCTGGCTCGAGCGCCTCGGGGGCGCGGCGGGGGCCACGATCCTGACCCTCGACGACCTGATGGCCGCGCTGAAGAAGCGGCACGACCATTTCCATGCCTTCGGGGCCAGGCTTTCGGACCACGGCATGGAAACGGCGCTGGCCGAGCCCTGCACCCACTCGGAGGCCGCGGGAATATTCAAGGCGGCGCGGTCGGGCAGGGCGGCAGCGCAGGCGGAGGCCGCTAAGTACGGCTCCTACCTGATGCTTGAGTTTGGGAGGTGGGACGCCGCGCGGGGCTGGACCAAGCAGCTTCATCTCGGCGCCCTGCGAAACGTGAGCAGCAGGTTCCTGAAGAGGCTCGGGCCGAACACCGGCTTCGACTCGGTGGGGGACTTTTCTCAGGTTGCGGCGCTCGGCAGGTATCTTGACGCCCTGGACGCCACCGGCGAGCTCCCGAGGACGATCATCTACAACCTAAATCCCGCCGACAATTACGCCTTCGCCTCAATGGCGGGGAACTTCCAGGACGGAACCGTCCCCGGAAAGGTCCAGTTTGGGAGCGCCTGGTGGTTCCTCGACCAGAAGGAGGCCATGGAATGGCAGATGAGCGCGCTCGCCAACATAGGCCTGCTGGGCCGGTTCGTTGGGATGCTTTCTGACTCGAGGAATTTCCTGTGCTACACTCGCCACGAGTATTTCCGCAGGGTGCTCTGCAACCTTCTCGGGGGGCAGGTCGAAAGAGGTGAGCTCCCCGCCGACCTTGCCCTCGTTGGGGGCCTCGTCCGCCGCGTCTGCTTCTCCAACGCGCGGGACTATTTCGGCATGGAGCTCGACCCGGCGTTCCGTTGAAGGGTCAGGGAAAGGCCTTGGCTATCAACTCCGAGGCCCAGGACGGCGGCCGCACAGGCCGGCCCTCCCTGTCGACGAAGGCGTGGAGGGTAGACCCTTTTGCCAGCAGCTCGTCGCCGCGGCAGACCTCGTAGGCGAGGCGGATCCGCAGGAGGGGCTTCTCGGCCAGCGTCGTGACGATATCGAGGGTGTCGTCATACAGCGCCGGCCTGATGTACTTCGCCGCAACCTCGAGAACAGGCAGCCTGAAGCCCTCCTCCTCCAACCGCCGGTAGGGCACGCCAATTTCTTTAAGCAGCGTCGTCCGGCCGACCTCGAACCAGGGCAAGTAGTTTGCGTGGTAGACAATGCCCATCATGTCGGTCTCCGCATAGCGGACGGTGACCTTCACGCGGGATCGGATCATCCAGTCTCCCCCACCTTCTCGAACAGGGTCGTTGCGTTTTCCTGCCAGCAATTGCGGAGGGCCCACAGGCGGCCCGCGTCGCCCAGCCGCCTTCGGAGCCGCGGGTCATGGATCAGCTTCTCAAAGGCGGCCGCAAGTTCCGCAGGCCGCTCGGGCGTCACGAGCAGGCCCGTCACCCCGTCCCTGACGGCCTCGGCCACGCCGCCCACCCGGTGCGCGACAATGGGGAGCGCGTGGGCCGCAGCCTCGAGGTACACGAGCCCGAATCCCTCGACACTGTCGCCGTGGACGATGCTGGTGAGCGCGAAGATGTCCGCCCGGTCGTAGACCTCAGCGAGCTCCGTGTCCGGTATGTTGCCGAAGAATCGCACGGTAAGGGCGGTATCCTCCTGGGCCTTGGCGCGGAGCCGCTCCTCGTAATTCCCCTTGTTTCGTCCGCCGACGACCCAGTATTCGATCCGCGAGCGCACCTCGGGCGGCAGCATCTGCAGCGCCTTGAGGGTCACAAGCTGGCCCTTCCGGGGGTGCAGCCGGCCCACGGTGAGGACGACAATCTTGTCTTTCGAGCGCACGTCGCGCGCCGGGACCACCGCAAAGTCGGTCCTCAGCGCTCCCGGTGTGAGAAAGATTTTGTCAGCCGCGTGCGGGAAGCGCTCCAGGAGCAGTTCCTGGGTGTAGGTTGTGAGGGTACTTACCCTGGATGCGTGACGGATAAGCCTGCCGGCCAGCCACCTGCGCACTGGGCTGCGGCCAAATTTCAATATCTCCGAGCCGTGGAAGGTCAGGACGAGGCGCTTCGGGCGGAATGCCTTGAAAAACTGCAGCAGCATCATCGTGAGCATCGGGCCGGGCTCCGGAATGTAGACCGTGGCGTGGCGGAGCTGCCTGCGGCTGGCGACGAGCTGGCAAGCAAGGCGGAACTGGCAGGTGAGGTCGTGAGTTCCCTTGAGGGGCAGCCGGCGGATCCGGAAAGGCCATTTCTTCTCGATATGGTTGGGGGCGGACTGCGCCCATACCTCCACATCGTATCCGAGGACCGCTGATGCCTTGGCAATTTCCTCCGCGAACGTCGCGATTCCGCCACTTACCGGGTAAAACTCGTGAGTGATAAGGAAGAGCGGGGTTTGGGCCCTTGGCAGTGCGAATTCGCTCATCAAATGAGGCCCTTTTTATATCGCAGGCGGACCCGGATCACCAGCTTTTACTCCAGTAGCACGAATGAGTTGCGAACGTCCGATAACCATCTGCGCCCCATGCCGAAGCATCGTGAGAAGGACCGTCACCCGGTCACGATCGTTCCGCATATTTACAATCAGCGCCCTTAGCCCGCGCATTGGGCCGTCGGCGATTTCCACCATGTCGCCCTCCCTCAATTCGGGCTCCAGGGTCACGGTGTCGACCGCTTCTCCGGCCCATCGGCGGAGTTCCTCAATGACCGAGTCGGGAACCACTGCGGCATGTTCTCCAAATCTGACGACCTCGATCACATCCTTTGCGTAACGCACCGATCTGTAATGCAATCCCATATCCATGCGGCAGAACAGGTAGCGCGGAAAAAGCGGGGTTATGACGACGCGCTTTACCCGACGAATCGTTCGGCGCAGACGAAGGCGCGGCAAATAAACCTCCCGGCCAATCTCGTCCCGAAGCAGTGTCGCGACTTGACTCTCCTTTTTGGGCCTCGTGTGGATGCAGAACCAGTTCACAGGGGCGAGGGCAATCGGAGGGGACCTAGGTGGCGAGCTTTTGGTGGGCGAGGAACTTTACATGAATTTTACCCGCTTGCCCATGACAAGTTGGGAGAATTGGCAATGTTTGTGGGATACCCTAGACCCCTATGCTGACCGCTGCCATCGCCCTCGCCGCCATTATCGGAATCGCCACTTTGATCTACGCCGTGAAAAACGCAGATCGGGGTTCCGAGGATGCCGAGGGTTTCCACGCGGAGGGCAACGCAGAGGCCGGTCCCGAGGCGAGGCCTGCGAAGGCTTTTCGGGGCAAGAAGGCGTATTAGCCCGGGGCCGCCGGGTCCTTTGCCGGCCGGCTGTGTGTGTATAGGCCGCCCGTTTTCGTCTGCCGAATTCACAAGGGACGGCACAAACGCCGGTTCCACGCTACTATAGCCGGACCGGACGGAGGTTATCCTCACGGGAAAGTTTAACCTTAATAGCACCTCAGAAAAATGGAGACGAGAAATGTGACGGTTGGGCAGCGCGTGCACGGAAGCTGGGCTGGTAAGAGATCTGCCGCGCTCAAATGGGCGGCGTTCGCGGCAGGCGCATTCCTGCTGGCGGCGTGCAGCAGCACAAACGATGCGGGCGCGCTGACCCAGGCGGCGTCGAGCCCGCTTGCGTCCCAGACCTTGCGGTCTGGCGACGTGGTCAAAGTATCCTTTCCGGGCAGTCCCACACTCAACACGACCCAGACGATCAGGCCCGACGGGAGGATCTCGATGGAGATCGTTGGGGAGGTGATGGCCGCAGGGCTGACGCCCTCCGACCTCGAGAAGGATCTCCTGCAGCGTTATTCAGGCCAGCTCGTTGACAAGGAAGTCACGGTCACCGTCGTCTCCTCGTCATTCCCGGTCTTTGTTTCGGGAGCTGTGATCAAGCCAGGAAAGATTGATTCAGACCACCCGATCACCGCTCTGGAAGCGGTGATGGAGGCCGGGGGGTTTGATGCAGAAAGGGCGGACACCAGGGCCGTGGTCGTGATACGCGAGGAGGACGGCCGGTCGAAGAACTACACGCTGAACCTCCAAAGGGTTCTCGACGGGAAATCCACCGAGTCGTTCTACCTGCGGCCTTCGGACATCATCTACGTGCCGCAGCGCTTCTCCTGGTTCTGAAGCCGGCGGCGCCGTGATGGGCGGGCCGGCCCCGGAGGCGGCCCAGGTTATTCCGGCTTAGCGATCTCGAGCTTAACCATCAGCTCGTAGAATGTTGGGCGACTGACACCCAGCTCACCGGACGCCGCGGTTATGTTCCCCGAATGCCGTTGAAGGGCCGCGGTCACCATCTCCCGCTCGAGGGCCTCCCGCGCCTTCTTGAGCGATAGGCCGGGCTGGGGCTCGGTGGAATCCACCAGCTCGAGGTCGTGGGCGCTGATACGCTTGCCGTTGCACATGATGACGGCGCGATTCACCCGGTTTTGCAGCTCCCGGACGTTGCCTGGCCAGGGATACTGGCGCATCGCGCGCACGGCTTCGGGCGAGAAGGCCAGGCCCTGTTTTTTCTGGGTTTCGGAGAATCGGGCCAAAAACGCCCGGGCCAGGACCACGACGTCTTCATTGCGGGCCGCCAGGCGGGGCAAAGTAATCTTCACGACCGCCAGCCGGTAGTAGAGGTCCTCGCGGAACGTACCCGCCGAGAGGGCCTTCTTCATGTCCGCATTTGTGGCGGCGATTATCCTGGCATTCACCTGGATCTCCTGGCGGCCCCCTATGCGCTCGATCCGCTGTTCCTGGAGGAACCGCAGGAGCTTCACCTGCACCGGAAGGGGCACCTCGCCAATTTCGTCGAGAAACAGCGTGCCGCCCTCCGCCATCTCGATTCTGCCACGCCGCTGGGCGTACGCACCGGTGAATGAGCCCTTCTCATGGCCGAAGAGTTCGCTTTCGATCAGCGTTTCTGGGATCGCGCTGCAGTTGATGGCGATGAAAGGCATGTCCCTGCGGACGCTCTTTCGGTGAATTGACTGCGCGACCATCTCCTTGCCCGTCCCGCTCTCGCCAAGAATGAGGACTGGAGCGTCCGTTGTGGCCACCTTCCGGATGGATTCGAAGACGGCGGTCATGAGAGGGTGGGACCCGAGCATGCCGTCGAAGCCGTCCTGCTGCACCTGCTGCTGCATTCGCTGATATTCCCGTTCGAGGGCAGCGAATTGGTAGCTTCGCCGGAGCGTCACCTTGAGCTCATCCATGTCGACCGGCTTTCCCAGGAAATCATAGGCGCCTGCGCCTACAGCGCGGAGTGCGACCTCCTTTTCTCCCTGACCGGTGACGACGATCACCTTGGCAGCGCTATTGATCGCTAGGATCTCGGATAATGCGGCCAGTCCCTCGTCGGGGGTCGCCGGACTTGGCGGAAGTCCGAGGTCCAGAAGGACCGCGTCAGGCCGCACGGATGAGTATAGCTCGACGGCAGACGGCCTGTCCGAGGCGACCTGAACCTCGTAGTCAGCCGAGAGCGCCCAGCGCATCTGGGTCCGGATTCCCTCATCGTCATCCACTATGAGCAGGTTCGGCTTCATCTTGTATTCCCAGAGACAGGTACAAAAACTTGGAAGCGGGTTCCCTTGCCAGGCTCACTCTTGACGCACATTCGCCCACCGTGCGCGTCAACGATCATCTTGCTTTGGAACATCCCGATGCCGAGGCCCCCCTTTTTTGTGGTCTGGAAGGGCCTAAAGAGCCCGTCCCGCAGGAAGCCGGCTGGGATTCCGCACCCGTTGTCCGTGACCATGAGAACATTCCAATTGGCCTCATTCGCCGTCTCGACCTTGACCCATCCGCCGGATCCGACGGCCTCTGTGGCGTTGAGCACCAGATTCGTGACGACTTTGGAGAACTGCTCCCGGTCGATCCGTGAGAAGGGAAGAGGGGAGAGGCTCTTCGAGAGGGCGACCGCGCCATTGTGCTCAAAGCCCTCGACCGCCTTGCTAACCACCTCGTTGAGGTCCGACTCGGTTGGGGCGATCCGCTGCTCCTCCCTGAGTGCGCTGAGGCGCCCGATCAGCCGATTGATGTGGGCTACCGTGTTGCCGACGCCCCTGAGGGAGTCCTCCCTGAAGCTGGGGTTATCGAAATGCTCCGGCAGATTCTTGAGCATGAGGTTCAGCGACGAAGCGGCGTTCTTCAGGTCGTGGACGAAAAACGCCGCCATTGTCTGGAAGGCCTCGAGTTCTTTGCTCTGCAGTATCTTCTCGGAGAGCATCAGGTTTTGAAGGCTCGCGCTTGAGTGGTTGCCGATGCACCGGAGCATGTCGAAGTCCTGCGTGCTAAATGACGCCCCTCCCACGCGGTCGCCGAGGGTGATCAGCCCTATGACCTCGCCACGGCTCGCGAGCGGCATGCAGACACGCCGGCCGCCCTCCGGGAAGGCGTTGGGGTGCATTCCGCGCAGACTAACGGCCCATGCGGCTGCCGCGGTCTCGATGTCGGCCGGATCAGGCGCGGTCCTGAAATGACTGACGATGCCTGCGGTCTCCTCAAGGGTCGGGCCCTTCCCGGCCTCACGGGCGCCGAGAAATGTCGACGCAGCCAAAGCCAAGGATTGTGTCCCTTCGTCCATCAGCCAGATGGACACCGAAAGGGCATGGAACGTATCCGCCACGAGCTTAGAAAGTGACCGGCACATCGCGCCTCGCCCGAGGCCGGCCTCGGCCCCGTCCGTAAACCGAAGCCACACTGTCCTATAGTCGTAAAGCGGCCGCTGGAAATTGCGGCTGACGAACCGGCTCATCTCGAGGCGGAGCCGATCGGACTGGAGCAGCACGGCCAGGATGACTATCGAGGCCAGGGCAATAAAAGACTTGAGGCCAAATGATGCGTCGCCCCCGAGGTACTCCGTTATCTTTGCCAGAACGCCGACAATCACGAGGTAAGCCCCGGCCAGGATGGTCGTGATCGAGTTCCTGATGACCGACTGGGACGGGTACACATCAACCTCGAAATGACCCTCGCGGTAGAGTGACCTCAGCATGAGGGCGCATGCAGCCAAGGCCGCGAGGGTATCGAGGCGTTCCACGGACAGCTGGGCCCCGTGGAAAAGGAGGGCCTCGCTGCTCGTGTAGAGGCGAATCACGAAGAGCGCGCCGACACCCAGCAGCATGGACTTGATCCTCCACCGCATTGTGCCCACGGAGGCTGCGAACGTGCGTTCGAGGTTGGTCAGGATGAGGATTGAACCGAGGAGCGTGACGCCCTGGACAACCATTCCCGACCACCCGAGCTGGATGATCGAGTCGGAGCGGTCCCGAAACAGGCTGATTCCGGTAGCCAGGTGCCCGGGAAACAGTGCGGCGATCGCGATGGGAGCCGCGGTGGCCGCGATCACAATCAGCCGCCAGTTTCGCCAAAATTCACGCGCATTGCCCCGCGCATAGGCGAAGCTGAAAAGCAGCCATACGCCCGGCAACGCCGAGGAGGCGCCAATTCTCCACTGGTGGAAGCGCACTACGCCCTCGGGGGAGGCTGCGCTTGCAGCCAAGGCCTCGAAGGCCTGCTCGATGGCGAGAATCCCCATTCCAGCAGCGAACGCACGGCGGGCCATCGACTTTGGCCTCCGGGCCAAAGTGAAAACCGAATACGCCCCGCTCAAGGCGGCGGCCGACACGGCTAGGGTTGCCTGGACGTTCATTTACTTGGTGCTTCGCTGCTTGCGGCGTCCAAGGCTAGACAATGTGGACGCAAAAAGGCTGCAGCGGCAGTTACGCCGTTGCAGCCTTATTAGCAGGGCTTTCGGACTACGCGATACCCGCCAGCCTGAAGCGACGGGCCGAGAGGCCGATCACCGCTAGCCCGAGGGCCAGCAGGAGGAGCGTCGTGCCGCTGTCAGGAACCGATGACGAACCCGTAACGGTCAGGTTCGCATCGAACGAGGTCAGGGACCCCGATCCGGCATCGGTGATCTCAATGACCTCGGTCAGCGAATACGGGCTGCTGCCATTGAGGCTCGTGCTGCCGTTTGCAGAGGCCGAGAACGGACTGCCGGTCAGCGTATTCGAGGTGAGCAGATTGCTCAGGTCCTCGATGTTCACGCCCGAATACGTCCAGAAGTTGATGGCCTCCTGGGGAGCGCTCGTCGTCCCGCCAATCGAGGAGGAGACGGAGCCGGTCGTGGCGATGTTGTTATCCGAGAACACGACGTACAGATCCCCCTGGGGGTCCGTCGCGCGGTCTACGGAGCTGATGTCTAAAGTCGGATTTGTTCCGACGAGGCCGACGGTGGTGTTTACATCCCACCCTTGGATCGAGCCGTTGAATTCAACGACTCCAGCGTTGGGGTTCTGGTCGCCGCTCCCGTTATCCACTACCGTCTGTTCGTCGACAATATTGCCGTTGATGACGTCGAATAACATGAGCGTCGGATCAGAGCGCCCTACAGAAGCGAAAGCCGCTAGTGCGGCGCCCGCCAACAGGTACTTGCTCAGTGAGTTCATTTTTTTCCTAGCTATGTGATTTTTGACTATCGGTTGTGAATTAGTTGGGCTGTGTTGCGTAGATGACAGCAGTGTTTGAGCCATGCCTCAGAAGTGACGATGCATACAACGGAAAGCGCTGGTATGTATAGTGATAAAAAACATGAAAAATGGCGGCGCCTCGAAAACAGCCTATCGGAGACGTAAGGAAATCCGACAAACATTGCTGAAACCCGCGCCCAGAATCGCATAACCTGATGGCCGCTATGCAATACGAGCAGAAGCCCACAAAACGTAAGGTAGATTGACGCAGGCGTCGGTCCGTCGACCTCGCCCTTAAATCTCGCATATTCAGCGCCATAGCTACCTTCCATCGTGCCCGGAATTGCAGTCGCACACCCATGGCCGCGCGCCTCCCAGGAGACGCCCAGCTTGCCCTATTGCAGGGACCGCAGGGTCTCTCGGGCTTTGGTGGCCAGGTCCGGTGCCAAATTGAGCGCCAGGGCCTTCTGGAGTGACTGGCGGCTCTGTGATCGCTCGTTAAGGCGGAATTGGCTCATGCCCAGATAAAACAGCGCAGCCGGGTCCTGGATTCCCTCCCTTGCACTCTGCTCAAGGAGGTCGCTGCTCCGCCTGAAGTCGCTTTTGCGGTAGGAGACGAGGCCCATGGCTTCGGCCAGTTCCGCGTCGTCGGGATAGTCTTCGCGCGCCTTGGCGGCCAGTGTCGCGGTCTGCTCGTCTTCTGCCGGGTTCTTCGAAAGCAGGATGGCCAGCCGGCGAACCGCCGGGGTGAACTCAGGATAGATCTTGAGGGCCCGCTCATAGTCGCTTGCCGCCTGTTTCGCGTGCCCGTCTGACGCTTCGATCGCGGCAAGGTCCACAATTGCGGGCACATAGTCGGGGTCTTTGCGCGCCTCGTCACGCACCTGTGCGCTTTCATCTTCAGTAAATGACGTCCCTTTTAGGAGGGCGCCGAACTTGAGAAGGCGCCTTGCGTCTTCGCTCGAAGGCCCGCCAAGCCCGTCATCCAGCGCCCGCTGGGCGGCCTGAAGGGAGGAGTCGACCTTGCCGACGCTGTAAAGTGCCTCTGCGAGGTCGAATTGGACCACGGCGTCGTCCGCCCTGACCCCGGCGGCCTCCTGCAGGAGACTTGCCGACCACCGGTAGTCGCCCTTCAGGAACTCTGCGCGGCCTAACAGGGAGTTCACTTCAGGGTCATCAGGTGCGATCTTGTGCGCGGGTTCCGCTACGTTGGCCGCCTCCGACGCGTTGTTCTCGGCCAACAGCTCGCGCGCAAGACCTATCCGGGCCGCCAGCAGGTCGGGATTTATCGCCAATGCGCCCCTGTCTGCCGCTGCCGCCATATCGGTCTTCCCAGCACGATCGTAGGCTCGGGCCAGCTTGAGCTGCGCGATGGGGTCCGAGGTGTCTTTCCCGAGCATGGCCTCGGTTGGCGCCAAGTTTCCCGGTTTCACCGCCTCCACGTCGAGCGCCAGTATTGCGAGACGTTGCCGCACCTGCGGTGCGTCCGGGAGGTGCGAGTCGATCGAAAGCGCCGAGTTGAAGGTGGACGCGGCCCGTGCCTCGTCGCCCATCACGTAAAAGGCCATTCCGGCGTGGTACTGGACCTCGGCTTCCCGCGGAAGCTTCGAGGCCGCCTCGCGCAGGATGCTAAGGGCCCAGGGATACTGCTTCCGCTCGTAGAGGATCCAGCCAAGGGTGTCGGCTATGTGGGGATCGTTGGGCTGCAGGGCGCGGGCGCGCTGCGCATAGCCGTAGGCCTTGCCGAGGTCGTGAAACTCCTCGGCATAAAGGAAGGCAAGGTTGTTGAGCGCCGAGGTGAAGTACGGCCTGGTCGACAGGATCCGCTCGTACATGTCGCGAGCGGCCGGGAAGTTCGACTGCCTCTCATAGAGGATTCCGGCCATCATCAGCGCTGATATGTCGTTGGGGTTCCTCGCAATCACCTTTTGCAGGTCGGCAAGGGCGGCGCCCTGCTTGTCGCTGGCCGCATTCATCTTCGCCAACATGAGGTAGGCCACCGGTGAGTCGGGCTGCAGCTCTATCGCCTTGTCGAGGGCGGCCTCAGTCTCTGCAGTCTTCTTCTGCGCGGCATACACCTTTGCCAGCATGACCCATGGGAATGCCTGCGCTGGGCTCTTGGTCATCGCGGCATTAGCCTGGTCCTCGGCGTCACTGTACCGCTTCTGCGCGATATCGAGCATCACCAGCTGCTCTATGGCGGGGATGTACCCGGGGCTCATGGCGTGCGCTTCCTCGAGGTAGCTGCGGGCCTCGCTCAACTTCTGCTGCTGCTCAAGCGCAAGGCCGATAAGAACCGTAATTTCCGGATCCCCGGGGAAATCCGCTGATGCCTTCTTATAGGTGGCCACGGCGCCGTCCATGTCCCCGGCGCCGCGGTCGGCCTCGGCCAGAAGCAGCCGTGCCTGCCGGTCCCCGGGATGCATCCTGACAAGTCGAGTCATCGCGGTCTGGGCGGCAACGAAATCCCCCCGGCGCATGTTGACCTCGGCAAGCATGATCGCCGCCGATGGGTAATCGGGGTGCAGTGCCAATGCTTCCGAAAGGCTGATGGCGGCCTTCTCATTCTCGCCCGTGTCGGCAAGCGCCTTGCCCATCTGATAGTGCGCCTCAGGCGATTTCGGGTACATCATCTGCATCCGCTGGAGGACCTTCAACGCGTTGTCGGAGTCGCCGGCTGCCATGAGGGACCTGGCAACCAGCAGGAGCGCCTCGGGATTTGCGGGGTCGCGTGCGAGTACGCGCTCGATGTAGGGCTTGGCTTCCTTAAGCTTTCCGTGGCTTATCTTTATGTTCGCAAGGAGCAGCCAAGCCGGAAGGTATTCTGGCGCCCTGGTGTTCAGGTCTTGGAGCACCTGGATCCCGGCGGCTTCCTTGCCATTTTGCATTTCAAACTCGGCATAGCCGAGCCGATTTGGAGAGTGCAGAGGGGAGTCGTCCGCCGCCTTCTTCAGGTATGACTCGGCATCAGCCGGGTCTTTCCTGGCCCAGCATAACAGGCCGAGCTGCAGATTCGCATCCGGGGATGCGGGATCAATGGCCAAGGCGCGCTTAAAATAGCGCTCGGCCTCGGTATTGTCCCTCTGCCGGGAGGCCACGATGCCGATCGCAACCAGCGCCTTTGCGGTGTGCTTACCCGGGTAGGTCTCCAGCTCGCGCTTGGTTTCATCCAGGCCATGGACGGCGTCGGCCGACTGCGCGAGAAGCACGGGCGCCCGCGGGTTGGCCGGGTCATGGGCCATCACATACTCCGCCTCCTTGTGCGCGAGCTCGAGATTTCCCGTGGTGACATAAAGCTCGGCGAGCACGGCCCGGACTGCGGGATCGGCTGGATCTCGGTCCTTGGCCCTCGCCAGGAGCGTCACGGACTTGCTCAGGCTGCCCTCCCTAAAATAAATCGTCCCGAGGCCTCCGAGTGCCGCCGCGTTGTCCCTTTTCAGCGCCAGGGCATTCTTGAACTCTATCTCGGCCTTATCGTACTGGCCCGCCTTTTCATACGCCTCGCCCCGCGCAACATACTTGCTGGCAGATACGTGCTGCGAGCATCCGCCCGCAATTAGAACCAGCGACGCCCCCGCAAAGGCGCCGAACACCTGTTTTGCCCGTCCATTCATAGCTAGATTTCTCCTTTTGTCCCCTTTCGCTCGAACCTCATTAAGACAACAAGGACGACGATTAGTGGCACGAGTGAGAGCAGAAAGAAGTAGGGGCCGCCGCGCCTGTGGATGTAGGAGTCGATCATCTGAGGGCCCTTGGTCACGCAGAGCTGGCCGACGACAAACACTCGAAATCCGTTCCGCAGCACGGCGAGGGGCACGACCACTGCAACCAGGACCAACCTGCGCCAATTGGAATTTAGAAGGAGATTCGCCGCGACAAGGCTCGTTATGAAGAGAGCGAAGGTGGACCTGATGCCGCTGCACTCGGGAGCAACCTCGATGGTGATGCCGGGAAGCTGGAAGGTGAGTCCCTGGAGGAAGACGGGAGTCCCAACCGCCCTGAATATCCCGTACGCCACATCGGCCGAGCCCGACTGCATCGCGAGTTCCAGACGTGTGGCAAGCGGTCCCGGCAGAGGTATCATTAGCGCCAGGAAAAGGATGGGAAACAGCGTCCGCCTGAACGTGGCGATACCGAGAGCGGCGACGGTCAGGCCGCAGAGGAAGAGAAGGAGCGATGCGACGTAGGCCGTGAGGGCGGAGCCCTCCGGTCGCGGGCCTAGCGCCCAGCCCGCAGCTAGAAGCGCGACGCCCGATGCCGCGAGGGATGCAGCGGCGCCTGAAGCCTCGGGGGCCGGCGGAGGCAACTTATCGCGCCTCAGCCATATGAGGTACCCGCTGATGACCGGTACGAGAACGATATAGGAATACAGGTCGCTCGACCACGCGAAGGTCGCGAGCCTCCAAAGGGGCCGCCAGTACAGAAGGAGCAGCAGGGCGAACCCGGCCCCGAATGTCCAATATCCTGCGCTCGCCTGGCGACGCTTTGGGTCAGTATTTATAGGAGACCTCAAAGCCGACCTGGTTGCTGGTGAAGCTGTAACCAGCGAGCGACGAGTCGTTGTGGCTCCTCGCATAGAGTAGGGCAAATGAACCCCGGCCCAGGAATGTCGTCCCAAGGCGAACGTTCAGGAGCAGGTCATGGTCGTCTCGTACCGTGTCGGATTGAGTCAGCGTCGAGAGATAATCGACGTACTCCTCTCCCAGGTCTGCCGTGAGGAAGAGGTGCTGGAGGAACCTCTGGTCGACCTTGAAGTCCCATTGCGTCGTCTGGGTTGTCTCATCCACGAAATAGGAGACAGCGACCTGCTTGCTTCCTGAAAGCGTGATCTTCGTGGTTTCCGTGGGCCGGTTCACGATGTCGGCTTGGAAAACCGGACTATCATGGCGCAATCTCGGCTCTTCGATGAAAGTGCGGCTTTGGTAGCCGACGGTCGCATCGAATGACGTCTTGTCGGTCGCTTCGACTGAGACCTGCGCTTCCGGCGTGAAGTAGTACTGGTCGGGCCCCTCGGAAACGGTGACGTAGCCGGCGCCGGCGCCTGCCGAGACCACGACTTTTGGGGCCACTCGGTAGCGCAGCCAGTCCGCGTTGTCCCAAGCCCTGGAAGTGGGGAAGCCGGCGGCGAGCCGGACATCTTGATCCAGACCCAAGTCGAGGAGGAGGCCCGGCGCGACCTGGTGCTGGGCGTCAAACGTCGTGAGGTAGTCCTTTTCCTCTGTTTGCATCCCCGTTTCCACAAGCGGGTTATGGGAGGTCGTGAAGGATTGGCCTGCCTGAAGGACCCAGTCGCTGAGCTGCGCTCCCCCGTTCAGGGCAGCCTCCTGATCGACGCTGTCGGTGAACACGTGGTTCGAGTACCAGTTCCACGTGGGCGTATAGTCCAGGGTCCAATGGGTGCCCATGTCCACGAGGATGCCCGGGGCGAACGTGCTTACGCCGGTTGTTGCCTGGAAACCTGGCTGCGGCTGGATCCCGTTCCCGTACAGGAACCGGTACAGCAGGTGAGGGAGGAACTTGAATGGGCCGGCTTCGACCGGGGTCGGAACTTGGATCGCATCTATGGCGGCCTCCATCAGGTCTGGGATGGGCCCAACCTCCGAGATGCCCTGTAGGGCGCTAGGCGCCTGCGGCGTGGACGAGATTGGCGCAATCACCTGCTGCCCACCTGTCGCCTGTCCGGATTGCATCTGTCCGCCGATCTGGTCTGCCCCCAAGGGCTGGACGGCGGACTGCTGAGCATAGAGGCGTCCGGTGCAGAGCAGCAGGACGGCTATCAGCGCCGCAATTGATTCCTGGCGGCTGCAGGAAAGGAGATGCCGCCTCTTGTTGTTTATTTTCATTTACAGATGTTCTGGGCTCGAAAACGCGACCTTCGGCGCAGGGACGGTCGGGGCCGAGTGACTGTCCAGGAACCGCCCGGAGTCGAGAAGCAGCTCAAAGAGATAACCGACCGTCTCCTTGATCATGTCCGTGGAACGCTCGCTCGAGTGCCACCAGCGACTCGCCACGTATCCGGCGGGAATCCACGAGATCACGCCTACCTGGCATTCGCCGCCGAAGACCCTTTGAAACACCAGGTGGCTACGGCGCCCGTGTACCCCGAAGGTGAATACATTGATCCCGGTGGGCTTGATGTGAAGGCGAGCCAAAGCATTGAAGACGGCGACGGCAGAGGTGTATGTGCGCCGGCTTTGGGATTCGCTGGGGGCGGCCGTGATGATCTGGTCCTCGGGGACACCGCAATTCCGGAGAACCGTCGAGGCGATGTCGGCGTAGGTCCTTTGGCTCTCATCCCACTCGTTGTCTGAGGTGCCGCTGGTCGTGACGACGTACCTGTAGTGGCCGTCCTTGAATTCGGCGCCGGATGCGCGGATCCCGGCGATGCCAATCCAGCCCTCGACTACCAAAACGTCCCGGTCGACGCGGTAGGTGGGAGACAGGAACCGCTCGCCGCACAGTGTCCACCAGACGGCAGGCAGCGCCGCCAGGGCCGCGATGACGACAAGACCCAGAGCTGTAGGCAAGAGAACCGTCCTCCTCTTGAAAAGCTGCACAAAACGCGGGAGCAAAGACCGCGGAAATTGGAAAACGCCTTAACAATCCGCTCACAAGGCGTGTAAAAAAAGTGCTAAAGCCGGGGCATGTAACAAATTTTTTGTAAAATAATTTTGAAAACCCGCAAAAATGGGGAACTGCACTCGACTTGATCAACCCCGGGAACCTGCTCGCCCGGCATGCAAGAATTTACAAATGCCAGACCTGGAGACAGTACCATTTGCCGGCCAAACGGACAGGAATTCAGGCGCACACCGCTTCTGCACGGCCTCGTTAAATCGGGGTGGGGGCTATTGCTTCTCTGCGCGCTCTCATCAACCGACTGCCATGCGAGCCAGGTCACGCTCAACTGGTCAGATCCCGCAGGGGACCAGTCGGGATTCATCATCGAGCGCTCAACTGACGGGGTGAACTTCACCCAGGTGGGGTCGACTGCCGCAAATGTGATGAGCTACGTCGATCCGGGGCTACAAGGGTCGACGCAGTATTGGTACACAGTGTATGCGACCAATTCATCAGGGTCGTCCGATGCGACAAACGTCGCGCAGGTGACGACCGTCACGACCCCCGATCCGGCCATCGACAGTTCCGATGCGGCGTCAGGGACTGTCGGAAGCGCATTCAGCTACCTAATCACAGGAACCGAAAGCCCATTGAGCTACAGCGTCTCCGGTAACCTGCCGGCCGGCCTAACCCTGGATTCAAATTCCGGGATTATCAGCGGTACCCCTCAAGACGCCGGCGAGTACGTGATCACGATCGGGGCGGCAAATGCTTCCGGAACGGGCACCGGCGCCCTTACGATCGATATTTCCAGCCAGCCGTCAGGTGGGTCGTCGGGTGGTTCCGGAACCTCCTCTGCCGGCTCCGGCACAACGTCCAACGGATCAGGATCGACGACGTCCAGCAGCGGCTCATCGACTGCAGGTTCCGGTTCGTCGCCCAGCGGGTCGGGAACAACGGCGTCGAACGAGCCGTCGACGTCCCCGAGCCAGGGAGCCGGCCTAGTGCCAGCTATCAGCAGTCCGGCATCTGCTTCGGTCGGACTGGGACAAAGCTTCAATTACGACATCACCGCCAGTGGGTCGCCCAATTCATACACTCTCGTAGGAACATTGCCGCCTGGATTAAACTTCAGCGCGGCGTCCGGGGTGATCTCCGGGTTGCCCGAGAGCGCGGGCATCTACGACGTGACAATCGGCGCCGGCAACATATTTGGAAGCGGGCAAGAGGCCTTGACGATTACTGTCGCCCCGTCCGCACCTTTGCAGGTATCGGCCAACGCATCGGTTCCTGGATCGGGGAGCCGCCTTGTCAACCTGTCGGCGAGGGCGATATGCGGAAACGGTAACCAGAACCTTGTCGTTGGGTTTGTTATCGCGGGCGCAGCAACGCAGGTGCTGACCCGTGGAGTCGGCCCGGCCCTTGCCGCATTTGGCATGACCGACCAGCTGGGCGATCCCCAACTGACCCTATACGCGGGGGCAACCAGCCTCGGTTCAAATACCGGATGGGGAGGCTCGGCACTGTTGGCTGCGGCATTTGCCCAGGCAGGGGCGTTCTCATTTGCCAACGGAAGTCATGACTCCGCCATTTTGAGTACCCTCAGCCCCGGGTCATATTCAGCGGAGGTATCGGGGCCGGGCGGGAGCTCGGGAGTGGCCTTGGGGGAGGTTTACGACGAGGACACTTCGGCCAATTCGGCAGGCAAGCTCTCGAATTTCTCCGCGAGGGCTGAGGTCGGTACGAGCAGCAACGTCCTTGTGGCGGGATTCGTCATCGAGGGAAACTCGCCGAAGCAGGTGCTGATCCGCGCCATTGGCCCCGGCCTCACTCAGTTTGGGGTCACGGGCGTCTTGGCGCAGCCGCAGATCGACCTCTACCAGGGAACAAGCGTGCTTCAGCATAACAACGGATGGGGAGGCGGCCAAACCCTTGCTGCAGCTTTTGCGCAGGTCGGGGCGTTCGCTCTGTCGAGCCCGCAGGACTCCGCCATGCTCGTCACGCTCAATCCAGGCGCATACACGGCCGAAGTCTCGGGAGCTGATGGCGGGACAGGCGTAGCCCTCGTAGAAATTTACGACATGCTTTAAGAGGCATGTCAGTGGCGGACGACCTGGCGCAGCCTGGGGTGGCGAATCCCAGGCTGCGCCTTTCGGCCGCATGCCATCTCAGGCGCCAAGTCCGGGCTGCCCTGGCGCCGAACCGGCAAGCCTCGCCTCCGTCCGCCTACGAAACGATTAGAACTAGCGTCGCGCTCCCGGTGCCCGCCGGGTTGGTCGCGCTGATCATCACCGGGTAGATTCCGGCCGACTCGGGTGTGCCCGATATCGAACCCGTGCTTGGATTCAATGAAAGGCCCGGCGGCAGGCCCACCGCGCTATAGCTCGTCGGCCAGTTGGTTGCTGCGATAGTGTAGCTTGCAAACCAAACGCCGACGCTGCTGCCCTGAAGGAGCGAACTGGTAATCGACGGTGCGGAGCCGGACGAGTACTGTGTTGAACCTGAGGCGGAGCTCTCGCTGGCCGAATTGGTCAGGCCCGGGAGGTTCAGCGGGATCCAGTTTTCCGGATTAGCCGTGGGAATTGAGGCAGGGGTGGAGCTTTGGTATGAGCCTTCCGTGGTCACTTCCGCTATGTTCGTAAAGGATGAATCACCCAGGTTGTTGGTAGCGCAGACCCGGTACCAGTACTGCGTCGAAGCCGGAAGGTTTGAGTCAACATAGCTGCTTACCCCCGCAGCAGTTTCCGCTACCTGCGAATAGTTGACACCGTCTGAAGAGCGTTGGACAACAAATCCCATCTCGTCGTCGGCGGTGTCGCTCCAAGAAAGGGTAACCTGCGCGGCGAGAGAGCAGCAGGCCGACATCAGAAACAAAGCGGGAATGGCAACGGTCCAGCTTGAACGCCGAGCAATGGGAACATGAGGTCTATGCATCGTTTCGTTAAACACCGCTTTGGCGTTCCGGCCGCTGGATGGGACGGCGAAACGAACTTGTGGGTTGGGTTGGATCAGTGGTGCCGCGACGTGCCCGAATCCAGACGTTGGCGGCTATGCTCAGAGACGGATCAGTGTTTACGCGGTTTTGGGACTTTTGGAGGCCAGCCAAGTTCCTTTTTTGATCCGAAATACGATTCTTATCGGCTAAACTCCACCCCGTGAGGATATTTCAGAGGTTTTTCGCAGGAACTTTTTCGGCCCATCATTTTTTCGACGCCACATTCGACCATGGCCTGTCTTATTCCTCCGCCTGAATCCCATCCGTCCACAGATTAGCCTTCCCTGCTGGCTGCTTGCCGCGCTAGCGCTCCTTAGCTTCGGCACTCGGGCACTAGCGCTCAATTGGGATCACACGGACGAGGAGCGCACTGTTGAAAAGGGCACGCCGTACCTCGAACTCACCTATCATTTCCGGAATCAGAGCGCCAAAACTGTGCGCATCGAGTCGGTGGAGACGAGTTGCCGGTGCACGACGGCAACGTTCGCAAAGACCCAATTCGCGCCGGGGGAGGAGGGGGATATGGATGTGACCATCAACCTGGTGGGCCGCACTGAGGGCCAGGAAAAAACCATTACTGTTTCGTCGAGCGACTCCCGGCTGCCGACCGTGCTTACCCTAAAGGTGAACATCTCGGCACCATGGGCTGTCTCTCCCCAGCTGCTCTCTTGGACTAGGGGCGACAGGCCCCTCGAGAAGGACGCGGCAATATCGCTGGATGCGGCGCGCAGGGTATCTGTGCGGATCGCGTCGTCGGACAAAACCAGGGTTATTGCCCGGTTGCGGGCGTCCGGAGATGCCTCCGGCCAGGTGCTTATCGTGACGCCGGTGCTAACCGACCGGCAATTCGTGACACCGATCGAGCTGGAGTTCGATTCGCCTGTCACCGGGAGGCAGAGCCTCCTCGTTTACGCTCAGGTTCGCTAGGCAGCCTTTCGCGAGTAACTCGAGATTATGGTGGATGCCGCGCGTGCAGCGCGGAAGCTGGCGAAAGAGAGCCTGCGTTCAATACCGCGCAGCAACACCGAGTGCTTTACGAGGCGGGCGATCGACCGAATTGAGAATGGGTTTTCGGGCACGGTGCCGCCCCACTTGTAAAACAGCACCAGCGACGAGGTCATTGATCCCTGGGCGATCTTCACGATGTAGTCCTCCTGGAGCCGCCGCTTCGGGATGATGTGCGAGAGCCTCAGGTCAGGGAAAAGCCCCATTCCCATGCCAAGGCTGCAGGCCACGTAGGAGATCTCTGTGTCACCGCCGCTCAGCAGGAGTTTCCCAGAGCGGTCGTTGATCAGGAGCTGGGGCCTGCGGCGGTACTCGGCGTAGCCCTCGGCAGCTTGGCGGCGGAGGCATAATCCCGCCCCCCATGGCTCGGCGTCTTTGCAGTGCCAGACATTCGACCATCGCGGCTCAGTGACCTCCCGGAGGGCCAGCAGGCGAAGATATGGCCGCAGGCGATCTGCCGGCTCTTCCTCAAAGATGGGCACGATCGACCCGCCCCAGGCGCCCAGTTGTGGCCATCGCTGCGATATCGCGACAGCTTTCTCCAGGTAGTCAGCATCGAGAAGGTTGTCATCGTCCACGAAAACGATGATTTCGCCGTCGGTCTCCTTGATTCCCCGTAGGCGCGCGAAGGTGCATCCGAGCGTGTCTTCCCTAACGATTCGCCCGTGGGGGTGCCACGAGAGGTCAATGCAGCGGCTCACCTCGGTGGAGCTGCCGTTGTCGACCACCAGCAGGGACCAGCTTTGAACCGGAAGCGTCTGCAGACGCAGCGCGCCGAGGGCCCGTTCCAAATAGGAAAAGACGGGGTTATGGGTGCAGATGACGACGGATACCTTCATCACGGTCAGGTTGTTGGGGAGGGCGCGAGGCTTGCGGCCGGGAATGCATGGGCGGCCATGTTCAGGAGGCTCCTGATTGCCTGGGGCGCCAGGATCGCGATACATCCGAGGTATACCGCTGCGCCAACCGGAACCTGTACCAACAGCCTGAATCCAGGGGCCAGCGACGAGGAAAGGAGGCTAGGCGTCCACCATACGGCGAGTGCCATGAGCGCGGCCGCGAATGCCGGCACGAGGCAGGGGCGAAGGAATGAGACTACGCTTAGCCCGATCCTGTGCTTCAGGAAGAGCACATTGGGCACCGTCATCACCACGCCATTTATTATCAGGCCCACGATGAGCTGGCTGACGCCGAAGCGTATCCCAATCAGGCAGGCAGCAAGGACGCCGCACACGTGGCAGACATTCAGCAGCACGTACTTGCCTATGCCGCCGGAGGCCAGGAGTGCGGGATGGAAGAAGACCTGGAGCACGTTGATAAGGGAGCAAATGCACAGCAACGAACAATAGGCCGCGGCACCGGCCCATCGGTTACCGAAGAGGGCGGCGATCAGGTTCGGTGCAACGGCCGCAAGGCCGATAAATAGCGCGAAAGAAACAAGCGCATTCAGGCGCATCCCGTCATATATCGCCTTGCACATCTTCGCGTTGTTGTCCTGCAGGCGGGCTAGGGCAGGTAGCGCCACGTCAGCCATGGGCTGGTGGGTGAGCAGCTGCGCAAGGTCGGGCCCCTTCGCGGCAATGACATATAGGCCCAGCGCGACGGCACCTGCAAATCGCCCGACGACGACCTGATCGAGCCGTGTTGAGAGGAACCAAAGGATCGCCGTGAGAAAGACGGAAAAGCTTATGTTGAAGAGGTCTCGGAACTTCTCCGGTGAAAACCGGAAGGATGGGCGGTACGGGGAAACGGACCAAAGGAAGACCGCCCCGGCCGATGCCGAGGCCAGCTGCTGGCCCACCAGCGACCATACCCCAAATCCCAATAGAGCCATTGCGATACCGACGATGCCGCCGACGACGTTTGCCAGGAGGGCGCGTATCGCAGGCTGGCGGAAGTCCATGTCGCGGACAAAAAGCGTCGCATGGATTGCCGAAGCGGCATTGATCACCAAGGCTAGCGATGACCATCGGAGCAGGGGAACGAGTTCCGGCTGTCCGAAGAAGGCGGCGATTCTTCCGGCAAAAGCGATCGTCCCAAGCGCGAGCGCCGCGGAACACGCCAAATTGAACCAGAAAGCGGTGTCCAAATGCTCATTAGTTAGTTCCTTTCGCTGTATGAGTGCGGTGCTGATTCCCTGATCGGCGAAGATCATGATGAATGACAGGTAGACGCCGACCAGCCCCACCAGACCGAACGCTGCGGGGTCAAGCAGGCGCGCGAGGGCGGCAAAGACGGCAAGCGACAGAAGCTGACGGGCGACAACCGTAAGCGTCTGCCATTTCATGCCCCGAGCGGCTTGTCCTCGTAGTGTCATTTTGCTTAATCGGCCCAGGCTTCTAGATGAGGCCGGCGGTTGAACTACCGTCGTTCAATGGCAAGGCACGCCTTGTCCCAACGCCTTGAGATTGAGGCCTTAATGGCCGGCAGGGCGGTCTGCGCGGCCTTTGCCCGGCGCAAACCGATCAGCGGGCGCATCCAGGCGTATTTCCACCGCAACCGCGGCCTTTCGATCCGGGAGCCGAGGCCCTCCGCCAACTCCTGAAGCTTCTCATACAGATCTGGCCTTTCGGGATAGAATTCATGGAGCCAGGTCCGAATGTATCCCAGGCAGGCACGGCGGACCCTGGGAGTGTCCTCCAGGGACCTGATGTATCGGATATGGAGGCACATCGACTGGAATTGCGATTCCCTGCGCCTGTCGGACCTGCTCACATTGCTAAGCCTAGCAGCCCCGTTGACCCGGTAATAGACCCGCCCTTCCGGGACGAACCGCACCTTGCTGCACTTCAAAAGTACCCTGCAGAAGTATTCGCCGTCGTCATCGGTCAGGATAGATGGGTTCCAAGGCCCGGCAGCCTCGGCGAGGGTCCGGCTTGTGAGCCAAGTGGCGGTCTGCATGTGAAGGTTCAGTTCCAGCTTGTTCACCAGCCATTCAAGCGGGCTCTGGGTCTGCCAAAGGGCCGTGGGAATGAACTTTGCACGGGAGGGCCTATAGGCGAAATAGCCCCATCCCGACGAGAGGAGCGACATCCTGTCCCTTTCAGCGTCGAATACCGCCATCTGGCGTTCGATCTTGTCGGGCGACATCAGGTCATCCGCGTCCAGCCACTGGATAAAGTCGCCGTTACTGATGGAAAAGGCGTGATTCCGGGCGGCAGCAGCGCCCTGGTTACGCTGAAAAATCACCGACACGAGTCGGGGGTCGAACTGGGACAGTACCTCCCGAGTGCGGTCCGTGGACCCATCGTCTACGACAATTATTTCCTTGTTCGGCCACGTTTGCCCTATGGCCGACGTGACGGTATCGGCGATCCAGTCCGCGGCATTGTGGGCCGGGATGAGTATCGAGACTCTCGGCTTGGACATTTGGGTATCAATAAGCGCATCCCCGGCGCCCTTGGGCGCTCGGGGAGAGCATTAGATCCGACCCCTGCGATCGAAACGCGGTATTCCCTAGTCTAGGGCGACGTCGCGTTAAGGGTACCCGGCTGTGTCGGGAGAATGCCCGTTTGGCCGGGCCGAAGGGGGTGGGGATAGGTGTATTCCTGGTAGCCGGGCTTCGGCGTATTGTTGTTGAAGTAGTCGCGCCCGGAAATGATGTAATCCGCTGTTGCATCGGGATTGCTGCATTGAGTCCCGCCGTAGTCGGTGGTTCCAACCTGATAGCCGCCGGTGTTGTTCCAGATGTACAGCGGCTCAGAGTCCCCCTTGTAAGTCACCGAGTCGTTGCCGGCGTTGCCGTTCACGTAGCCCATCCCGACCTGCCGCGGCGCAGGGTAGCTGTTTCCGGTGGCGCCATGGCCTGCGCCCCAGCACGGATTGGGGCCGGCATTCCGTTGGAGGTTCATGACCGTCATGTTTATGTCCGCCTTCGAGCCATAGTCCTGCGAGCTGATGTGGGGCATAACGTTGCCGGTTATGACCCCGGTGCCGCCACGAAGATAGCACCACCAATTAAGGTTGAGGGTCTGTCCGTTGGTGAAGCCATTGAAAACAAAGGTGTTGTCGTAGATCTCAAAATGGCGGACTCCATAGGTGGAAGTGTCGGCGCCATGGGTCCCGAACCCCGCGTTGTTGAAAAGGCAGTGCCTGACCACCGACCTGGAGCAGTCGTCCATGTCGGTCGCGTTGAGCCATCCATGAAAATCGCAATCCTCGATGTAGAGGTTGTTCGTTCCGCTCGTATCGGCCGTGCCCATTGTCGAGGGCGACGTCCACGAGGAGGCAGGGCAGCCCTTCATGTGAACAGCAAGCTGGGCTTCGGAGAAGGGCAGTGCGGCGAAGGAGCAATTCCAGATAACACCGCGATTGGTGTCTGAAAAAATGCAGTCCACATTCGTGGTGGAGAGGAAGAGGCAATCGTGGACTAGGACGGGAGAGCCCCCAGAGGTGTAATTGAGGACGACATCGTCGGCCGTGCCGGTGCCCCCGGTGAAGCAGAGGCCAGAAAGGTCCACCGACCCGTTTGTCGCCTCATTTAGTTCGAAAAGGGCGCCTGACGTCGTGTTGCCGGTGGTGTCGTTGACGAGAGTCGTATGCGGCTGCGTGGCGATGATCCACACCGACTGGGTGCTCGAGCCGAGTGAAGCGGTTACGTTGAGGGAAAGGCTCGTCCCCGAATAGCTCGTGACGATGCCGGTCATCGATCCAATTCCGGATGCATTGCCGTTGCTGACTATGCCGCCGGTTCTGTAGATGGTGAGAATCTGGCCATTCGAAATGGGAAGTCCGCCTGCAGACGTCGTAAATTCCTGGGCCCCAAGGGCGATGCTCACCTGGCTTGCACTCATCCCCACAACCCTGCCGCCGCCGGCACCCCGGATCTTGACTGCCTTGCCCGACACCGTGACGCCCGAGGACCAGGTGAAAGTGCCTGGGGGAATCTGCACCGTTCCTCCCGCGGGAGCGGCATTTATGGCGGCCTGGGTGTCGGAAGCTGATCCATCGCTTTGGAGGACCCCTCCGCTTAGGCTGATGTAGGCCGTCGCAGCCGGGCCTGAAAGCAATAGGGCCGAGCAAGCGACAAATGCACGACATCTATGGATGATTTGGGTATTAATCATGGTCTCGTTTAAACATAGCCCGCGAGCGTGTGTTCCATCTGCTTTGGTTTGTATCCGGGATGTGGGCTCGGACTAGACTCTCGCACTCGAGCACGCGGCGATCGTCATTTTTGAGTCGCCCGAATTGGCGGCGCAAGAGCGGCCCCACTTCGATCGGCCGATTTACTGATTCTTGATCCGTTCGTTATGCAGCTCTTGCAAATTGCGGTATGCTTGAGACGTCATCGCGCCGACTGTCTCCCATGAATGGGCCTTGCGGGCGGTATCCCGAATCGCTGCGGAATGTTCGTGCAAATTGCGGTAAATTGGGCCGGCAAAGAATTTTGCCAGCGTGTTAGCGAGCGACAAGGGGTTCCTCGGCGCGCAAAGGTGCCCTGTGACCCCCTCCTGAATGTCGGAACGAAAATCTCCAACGTCAGCCGCAATCGCTGGAATTCCAAAAGCGTACCCTAGGAACAGGACGCCGCTTTGAAAGATATGGGTGTACGGCAGGCAGAGGGCGTCGGCCGATTTGAAGTAGATTTCTGTCTCCTCGTCCGGAATGTGTTCAATCCGCTCCGTTACCTGGCCCGCTAGGCCTGAATCCGATATCCGTCTCCGTATCGATGCGAGGTAGTCCTCACGCGCTTTGAGCCTGCCGGCAATGAGCAGCTGGCATCGGAGATTCCGCTCATTCAAGAGGATGAGCGCTTCTATGAGATAATCTAGGCCTTTGTAGGGAGCAATGTTGCCGAAGAATAAAATCACTCGCTCATTCGCGGAAATTCCGAGCTTTGCCCTGGCACCGTCGCGGGTTAGTCCGGTTTCAGGAACCATGTTGTTGATTCCAAATGGAATCACCGTCACTTTCTCTGGCGACACCCCAAAATCGCTTTCGAGCTCCCGGCTCATCAACGGGGTGTGGACAAAAATATGGTCGACGAGGTGGTACTGGATCCTGAGGGTTGCGCGGTTCACGACGGAATCGTTTCCGTCGCGCTTGCCTCGATTCACATTGTGCGCCGTCAGCACGACGCGCTTGCCTAGAGCCTTGTAGAAAAGGGTGAGAATGGTGCGGTCGAATACTTCTGCCCTGCTATTCCATAGGATGTGAAAGACAGTTGCCTTGGAGGTGGCGGCGTAGGCCAGGAGCTTCGCATAATAAGCAAGGATTCGCCTCACCTTGGCCACAAACGGTGCATTTGGATTCTGGTCTCCCTTTAAATTGAGGAACCGAAGGCCTGGGAGGGCCCGAATTTCAGCGGACTCGAGCTCGTCACTGCCAACAAAGTCGATTTGAGCGCCGAGTCGGGAAAGGGACTGTGCCAGTCCGAATGAATAGTGGCGATCTCCACCGCCGGTAAGAATCGCGACCCGCCGGCGCGAGCCGACTGCAGCTCCAGAGACGGGGGCTGCCACTCCAATTGCGCTATCGGCTGCCGCAGCTTCAGACATATGCGGGGCCGTTCGCGCCCGTGAACCTCGGAATGACAGGGTCTTTCCGTTCGTTGTTTGGACAGGCAATAGACAGTAGATTACGTTGGATTGACTCGAATGTAAGGACGGTGCCGATCTCCTGCACGAAATTGCGAGTACCGCGCACGTGCGCCTGGAGCATTCGCTCGAGGAATGGGCGATTCCAAAAGGGCATCCCAAAGGTTCCGCTGCTGTTCAGCACGTCGGCAACGTGCGTGCGCAGCTCATTCTGAAACCAAAGCCTATATGCAAGGAACTTGTGTTGGCCGAGTAGTCCGATCCGGTCCAAGGCGCTTAAGACGAAAGAAAAGTGAGCGAGGCTGCTCGGCAGGCCCTCCTTGTGCATATAATCGAGCTTAAAGCTCAGTTCAGAACTGACCCTGCGCGCCACGTGCTTTATACCGCCCTCATCCAAGGTCCTTCCCCGATCGGTGGGTATCGCTCCCAGGCTCGGATTTCGTGATCGGATCAGGTCAAGTGCCGGAGCTGCTGATCCACGGAGGGCATCAGGCGTGCGGTAAGCGAGCGCAACAAGCTCGTTGTCCAAATATGGCGTCCTGAATGTGACTTGCGATCGGCAGGCTGCGAGAGTGCCGAAGAGATTCCATGGCACCTCTCGAAATGCGGAGAACGTCGTCGGGTGAATGCCGCGTTTGGGATCCGCGCGGGTTTCCTGGTCTCCTATGCGGCGTTGCCATTCCGGCTCGAACAGGCTGCTGTCAAGACCCAGGGGCTTGAAGGTCGAGGCGCTCCGCAGGACCTCGCTGCCAAAGTTCCCCGTTAGGCGAATTCCGGCGAGATTGCGTGCCTGGCGATTGAGATAAATTTCATGCGCGCCGAGTGTCCCCGCGTTCCCGTCTGTCACAGTGACCGTGCTATCGAGGTGCTCGGAAAAGCGATCGAGGAATGGCTTCCCAATCCTGATGATGTGGTGCCCCAGTCCAAGTCGCTGCGCAACCTTAGCCGCGATTCTAGAATCTAGGAGGTTGTCACTCGAGCCCGCAAAAGTGTAGCAGACCTGACGCGAAGCAGCCGGCTCAAGGCAGGCCATAATCATTCGGGTATCGAGGCCGCCGGTCAGTGAGATTCCAAGCGGCTCATCCGAGTCACCATATTTTGGAAGTACCTTGGTGAATGTCTCGTTGAATTGTGTGGAGAATTGTCTCGGTGAGAGCGGACCCAAACTCTCGAAGTCTGCGGTGCTAAAGTAAGGTGTTCGTCTATCACGTCCGTCGCGGTCCCACAGCCAGCACGTCGCTCCGGGCAACCTAGAGACGCCATGAAAAAGCGTCTTATCAGCCATTGTGCAGCCATATGCCAAATGCTGCGCTACGCCTTCGTTGTCGAATTTCCTGAGCTCCGGCAGTACCCGCAAGAGTGCCTTGATCTCGCTAGCGAAATATAATGCATCTTTGTTTTTATGATAGTAGATTCTCTCGGACGAGTATCTATCGTTGAAGATAATGGACCTTCCGCGGCGCCTATCTACCACTACCCCAGAGAAAAGTCCGTTTAACGATGAGATGAATGCTTCGCCACGGTCCATGTAATTCCGGACGATGTAGCGGCCGCGGCACTCAGCAGGAACATCAAAGCATTCGCCTGCAAACGCTACTCCCAGAGCCCCGCCCTCGTGGGCGCCGGATTCGCGGAATGCAAAGGAGTTGGGATGAGTCAGCCACGCGACGTGGACGCCGATCTCCGGAGCGCTGAATGAGCCCGCAACGTAAGACGGCTCATGGGCCATGGAAGCAATCATCGTGCGCATCCTAGATGCGCCATCCTCCGGCGAGATGCTGCCAATTATGCCCGCAATTCCCGGCATTTTAAAGGGGCAACACGAATCTCCATTTTATAGGAATGTGGATTATTCGCCGCCCGCTAGCCTGCTATTCCAGCGGTTCCTGACGGCCTTAAGGCGCTGCTTCAGGCCATGCGGCAGAAGCGACCTAACTCCCCGATGCAGCCCTAACCTCATGGCAACTGATCCCCATTGGGTGAGCGGGATATAGTAGCGCGGAACAGAGATCTTTTCGAATCCGCACCTTCTCTTAAATTCTGAAAGACTATCGTCGGACCAATAGAGATAACAAAGGTTGGGAATACCGCGCTGGGCGCAGATCTCTACTGCTTTTGCTATCAAAGCGTTGTTTGGAAACTTGTCCCTATGCTTGAGACTCGAGATAATCTGGCCGGTTAGGCCGAACTTACCCGCATTGCCCATCATAATAAGTCCGACCAGCTCCTCATGATGGTAGGCACCTATCATGATCTCACGATGTATGAAGCGCGAGAATTGCTGTTTCACAGTCTCAAAATCCTTACCGTAGTGCCAAAATTTCCGGCCTTGCCGCACGGGTGACTCGTTGAAGATCGCGGTCATTCCTTTGACGAAAGCGTCATCAAATCTCGTTTCCCTAACCACGAGGCCATCCTTTTGAGACTTCCGCACGAGGTTCCGCACGCGTGGCTTGATTTTCTTGTCCCACCATTGCGCGTAAGATTCAATGGGCAGTACGGCGGTATCGACTAGGTCAAAGTTATATGGATGGGCCGGGGTGGAGTCCGGTGGGCGTTGCCAGAATGAAAAAATATCCCCGCCGATGCGGCTGTGCGACTTAAGAGCCGTCAGGACTTGGGATGGGCTCGTGACGTCCTCATACCACTCGTCCTCGAGCTCCAATATGTTTACGATGCCGCGTCGCAGGGCATAGCGTTGACCGAGGATATCGATGCACTCAATTCGGCGAGGCTTGCCATCTACAAGGGTGTCCATGGCGCCAGCGCGAATGGATGAAAGGCCAGCGGTCATACTTGACGCCATGGCATTTGTCGTTCCCGAGCTCATCGAACTGCCGCAGTTTGCGCCGGATGGTGGGCGCGCATCCACTGCTCAAACATGACAAGACTGAATAGAATCTTGTGGTGGTCATGCCGCCCTGACTTATGCTCGAAGAGCAACGCCCGAATCTTCGATGGATCAAGATAGGCAAACATGAGTGAATCCTTGTTCAGAAGGAGGTCGGAAAGGCCGCCATCAATTTTGGAGCGGAACCACCTATCGACCACGTTTACAGCGAAGCCCTTCTTTTTCCTTTCGAGGATCTGACGCGGAAGAAACCGGCTGCAGAGGTCCCTGTGCAGCCATTTTCCACGAAAATTCCTGACCTTCATGCTCGATCTGAGTCGCTGTGAAAATTCGACAACTGTCCTGTCGAGATATGGCACTCGAACCTCCAAGCCATGGGCCATGGATAATTTATCAGAAAACATCAAAAGCTCGTCAGGAAGGGATGACCTAAGCTCCAGGAGCTGGAAGCCTCCGAGTTCATCTAGGTTCGCCATTTGAGGACTGAGCGAGACCCAATAGTCGACCTGGTCATGGTCAAGGCGGTCGGGAAACACGCCGTCCTTAAAAAGGCCACTAACCGTGCGAAAGGTTTCCAATGCAAAGACGTTTTCATATCGCTGGATCCGGCCGGGCGCACCCAACGAATGCACACCCCTCTTGAAGGTCTCATTCCTGGGAAGAAAATCGACGAGCGAACCTAATGCGTTCTGGAATGGCCGCGGCATGTGTCGCCAGATTCCGCCGTAGCGGAGCCCTATGTGGCGCTTGTACCCACCGAAGAGTTCGTCGGGACCCTGGCCGACTAGTGCCACTTTTACGTCCTGCCGCGCCCGCTGGCAGATGAAATACATTGGCACAATGGATGACGAAGCAATTGGTTCCTCCAGGCATTCGACAATTTTAGGAAGGGATTCCTCGAAGTGACGCTGATCAAGCTCAACGGCCACATGGGGAGTCCCCAGAATACGAGCCGTTTCAGCAGCATCCGAAATCTCGTCATCTTCGAATGACGAGCCGTAGCCGATGGTATAGGCAGGCCAGCCTTCGCCATGCTCCTTCATGAGCGCCAAAAGGAGCCCTGAATCCAGGCCTCCGCTTAGGAGGATCCCTACCGGGACGTCGGCGATCAAATGCCTTCCGACCGCCGCCTTGTATAGCTTTAGAAGCTCTTCTGCGGCCTCATAGTCTTCCTTCGCACTCGAGAATGGGGTCGGTGCATAGTTGTACCATCTCTCCTGAATGCACTGGCCGTCCTGAACGACAAGCATCGAGCCTGGTTCCAGCCTTTGGATTCCTTCGAAGATTGTGAGGGGAGCAGGTGTATATCGGAAATGCAGGAATTGGCGTAGCGCCGTCGGGTCGACATTGGGCGTCGAATCCTCCGCCGCGAGGACCGCGCGTATTTCTGAGCCGAACGTGAGCGTGCCGTCAGCAAGCTTGAAATAGATGAGCTTAATTCCCATCGGGTCCCGAGCCACGACTAGGCGTTGGGCTCTCCCGTCCCAAATAGCCACCCCGAACATTCCGTTCAAATGCTCGAAAACGCCAGTTCCCCATTCGTTGTACCCATGCACGATGACCTCAGTGTCAGAATGTGTGCGGAATCGATGGCCGTTCTGCTCCAATTCACGGCGTAATTCCTTAAAATTGTAGATCTCGCCATTAAACACTACCCAGGTCGATTCATCTTCATCGCTCATCGGTTGATGACCGCCAGCAATGTCGATTATGGATAGACGCCGGAACCCGAGGCCTACGGGCCCTTCAATATGGAAGCCATCATCGTCTGGTCCCCTGTGACGTATTGAACGGGCCATCCGCCCTATAGTTGTCGGATCGACTGGGTCGCGCCGAAAAAAATTAAACTGGCCGCAGATTCCGCACATTGGATGTAAGGTTCAATTCTGGTGCTTCGAGTCCCAAAGGTAGTAGGCCAAGCTTCTGAACATCTGTGACTGGCCCCATCGATGCATTGGCACATCGTCCCATCCGAGATGGAGGCGGCGGGTCCGAAACGATCCGTTTGGGGTGATCCAGTCGCGCAGTATGCCTCCGACAACCGTATTCAGGACCGAACCCATTTCAGGGACCCTGTCCTTAAGGAGCACACATAAGTTTATGCATTCGGCACAGTCGTAGAGCTCTCTCGAGTAGACTGTCATTCTGGGAGCCCTAGAAAACGGCTTTGGGAGCCCGTCACTGGAGAAAAGGTGTTTTCGGTAGTAATCGGCACCGCGTCGGATGGCGGACAAGCAATCGATATTGCCCGTTATGGAATGAATCTTGGCCAGTGCCTTGAGGACAAAACACGTGTGGAAATGGTCGACAAAATCTCTAACCCCATCGACGGCATAGTACCACGAGCCATCAGGATTTTGTGCTTCGAGGACAAAGTAGAGGTTACGTTCTGCTATGTAGAGGTATTCTTCGATGCCGAGCTCACGTGATGCGCTCGTGAGGAGGAATGCGCGGTAAGCTGCAGCGTTAAGTACGCCTCCTTCATCAAATGGACTATAGGAACAGCTGCTTCCACGATTCGATGTGCGAAAATCCCGGATCTCGTTCCGCACGTGCCGCGCAATAGATTCCAATACACGTTGGCGCTCCGGTTTGGGGTCGATTTTATTTAATTGCAGGAACGCCTCATACATGTACGGCGTGCTGGTTATAAGGGGCGTTCCACTGGTTATGACTCCATTGCGCGTAACCCAGTCAAAGGGATATCCCCAGCAATAGTCCTTGAAGCCTGGGGCCCTCGCGCGAATCAGCTCATCAAGAAAATGCGATGCCCTTGAAAGGTGCTCAGTCCGACTCCATGTTTCGTACAGATAGGCGAAGCCCATTGCATAATGAGCATCAGCTATCGGGAATCGCGTGCGTTTATGAAAGAGGCGCCGGGCTGACGGGATGAAGGCCTCCGAGAAAATCATGGGCGCAACCGCGACAATACCCAATCCTGGTGTCCGGTAATACAGGCTCTTTGCCAGCCTCCCAACAGGGCCTGCGAAATATGATTGATGGTCCCATGATGTCTCTCCGTATTCCTGCAGCCATGCTGTGAAACGTTCAAGTACTCTTGCGACAGGTAGCGTGTGGACAGAGATCTCCAGGTCACTCTTCATTCGGTTAGGGAAAAGCTATCGATACGGTGCAAATGAAGCGCCGAGGTGAAAACTGCGCGGAGCTTCCGCATCTGGTCCCGCCTGTGGAATCGCATAAGCTCTAGCGTAACGGGCCTGCGAACGCGCCTAATAGCTGCGCTGGTATATCCGAGCAGTAGTGCAATGCCCCCTCCGACAAGGGGTTTTTTTGTCATTCGGTAAAGGACCCGGAAGATTTCCCAGACCGGAGATCCCCCAAGGTAGTAGTCCTTTTCCCCGTAGGTGTACAATGCGTGGAGAGGGCCGCGTTCTGCAGTGCCCATAGTCCTGTGGTGGTGAAAGCGCTTTTCCGGAAAAGCGCGGACCGTCCATCCCTTCATCCTAGCGCTCATCACGGCTATCCAGTCGACGCCGCCGGCCCTGTTTGGAACATATCCGCCAATCTCTTGAAAACATGAAGTCCTGAATGCTTGGCATGGGCCTGCGACATAGTTGTCTCCCTCGAAGCTATCCTTGCTCGAGTCATAGCCCTGTTCGGTGAAGGGAGTTCCCGCTATTCCCAACCGTGGGTCGGCTTCAAATTTCGAGATTAGGAATTGAAAATAATCGGGCGCAAATGACACATCAGCGTCGAGATTTACCACTACGTCTAGCTTCTCTCCCTCAAGTTGCCGGAACGAAAGATTCACAACCTCGGCTTTGCTTCCGAAGCTGCGCTCTTTCCTCACAGGCCTTCTGTTAAACCGTATCCAGGTGTGGGTGCGGGCGTACTTTTCGACTATCTCACCAGTTGCATCCGTCGATCCGTCATCAGTTATCAGCCATGCGACGGGCCGAATCGTCTGGTCGCAAACAGACCGGAGCGTGTTTTCAATAACGCCCGCCTCGTTTCTTGCCGACGTAATGATCCCATATCTCATCAAATGGCCGCTAATGCCTTAAGCCGCGCTCGAATGCGCGTCTCCAAAGACATCGGATTTTGGTAGGCGTTCTCCTAAGCCTCAATAGTTGTGCCGAATTCCCGTTCCTCAACCTCGTCGGAGAGCTCCTCCATCTGATCGGCGCTCATCGGAACCGATTCTTGCGCTACTTCAGGTGGATCAATAGCGATTAAATTGAAGATGGTCCATACCAAGGCCACCCCCTTGAAGGTCGCTTCTGTAAAATTGTAGACGACCACTGCGAAGAGAAATCCCATCCGAAACCGTGCAAACGTGTCGGGACCATTTATCCGCCGTGTAATCTTGAGAAAGGTAGCCAGGATCATCCCGAGCAGGGCGGCAACTCCTACAAACCCGAGATTTAGGTAGGTCTCGATGTAACCATCGTGTGCCTGATTTGGATGCCACCACCATTTGGCCCAAAGAAGCTCAAGGCGCTTACCTGACCAAAAGCTTTCAAACCCGGTACCGAATATCGGCGAATTGGAGAGCGAAAGCGCGTCGTGCCAAACAGCGGTGCGGTCGGTTAATGTTTCGTTTCTTCCGAGAAGGCTTATAAGCGGGGCATCGACATTGAATGAGAGCTCGACGACAGCGGCGGCTACGAGGGCCAGCACGACCACAATCCTTAAGTCTCTCGCCCGTAGCTTGGGTAGCTGCAGGAGGAGTATGCAGAAGCTGCCAACAAAGAGGGCAACCGCTGCCGTGGCGCTACTCGCTTTGTATAAGAGCCAAAGGTCGATAACTAGGAAGAATGCGCTGATTGTACGCTCTGAGGGGCGCCTCCGCTCTGCGCTGGACGGCTGATTCAGGAAATTCCAGATGAAAAACAGGCCGAACACCAGGCAGACGTATCCGAGTTCATTCTTGTTTAGATTGATCCCGCGATTGACGGCGGATCCCGTCCATTCATCAAATCCCCGGCCGTATTGTGGCAGGTATTTGATAAAAAGCACCGAAAGGGGCAGCAAGATGTAGGCGCATCGCTTCATTATCGTACGGAATGCGCCCAACGGATTCGGGTCGGTTAGGATAATCAAGGCCATGACGGGATGACCCAGCGTTTTGAACCATCGTTTTGCGGCAACAAACGGAATGTCCGACCAGAATACCGCGATCAGGCAGTAGATCACGAAGATCGATATCCATGCGTTCTCGCGCATGATAGCCCGAAGGCCGAGGCCACGTCGCGCCAGCACTATAATTCCGGAAAGTATCAGAAGCAGGAAAACGGCCGCATCCAGAGGGCTTCCTTCATCGTAAGAGTATTTGCTGCTATATAAGCCAAAGAGGCTTAACCACTGGGAAGGAAATCGGGCGCCGACTATCAGAATCCACGCGAAAGGTATCCAAAGGGCCCGACTAGCGACGGAACTAACTAACTTTGCCTCGCGATGAAGCAGGACAAAGATGAATAGCGCCGTGAATAGTATGGCCGCTGATGTAGGCATCTCCCTAGGTAGATGACGATCCTGGCCAACAGGCTAGATCGCTCATAAGCTGATTGATGAGCTAGAAAGTGGAGCGGGCAGGAGGGATTGAACACTCCATCTGCTGATTGGTAATCAGCCGCTCTTGTCTTGAGCTACGCCCGCGAAAAAAAGTGACGATGGATGACGCAACGTATTCGATCATGCTTTCGGTCATCTCTGGATAGATTGGAAGTGACGCGATACGGCTCTGGTTACGGTAAGCGACAGGAAAATCTTTCGGGCTGTGCCCGAGGTATGAATAAGCCGGGTAGAAGGGCAGGGCCTTGGGGTAGTTGAGCACCGTCGGTATTCCGTCCGTCGACAAGTGGGCGCGCAACTCGTCGCGTAGATTTGTTCTCACTACGTAAAGATGAAAAACATGGTCGCGCCCATCTGCAGTCTGGGGAAGATCGAGTCCGTCACAACTGGAGAGCAGCTTGGTGTACGTTGCGGCAACTGATCTCCTGGCGTCCGTCCAAGACGCCAAATGAGGAAGCTTTACATTCAAAATCGCTGCCTGAAGCCCATCCAATCGGCTGTTGATTCCTTCCATTACATGTTCGCCCTTGCCTCCATGCCGGGCGTACGTCGCCGACCACTCGGCTAAGCGATCCTCGTTGGTTACGAGACATCCGCCGTCGCCGTATCCCCCGAGGTTCTTTCCTGGGTAAAACGAAAAGGTGGCCGCATTACCGAATGTGCCTACGTTCCGTCCCTTGAAGGTCGCGAGGTGCGCCTGGGCGCAGTCTTCAATGACCCAGAGACAGTTCCTCTCAGCGATCTCCATTATGGCGCCCATGTCGGCGGCCTGACCATAGAGATGGACCGGAATTATGCCCACCGTTCTCGGCGTTATTTTCGCTTCAATCTGTTTCGGATCGATCGTGAACGTCGAGTCGTCGGTGTCGCAGAATACGACCTTCCCGCCTGCTTGCGTGATCGTTTCTGAGGTTGATATCCAAGAGTGGGCTGTTGTGATGACTTCGTCGCCGGGCTTCATGCCGAGGCTCCTCATCGCAATGTAAAGGGCGTCGGTGCCATTCGCACAGGATACGCAGTGCTTGACCCCGACGGCCTCGGCCCAGGCCTGCTCAAACTTCTCTACCTGAGCGCCCCTGATGAATGCCGATTCTCGTATCACCTCGGCGATGGCCGCATCAATCGAGTCTCTTATCGTGAGATATTGTGCGTGCAGGTCGACGAATGGAATCTTCATGACGAATGTCAGGTTACCCGGAACTAGGTTAGTTTGCGGTGCAAGCGGGCAGGATTGCCGAGATAGATGCCCGGGATATCGATGTTCTTTGCCACGACGGTTCCCGCGCCGATGACGACATTGTCGCAGATCCGGACGGGCAAGATGGTTGCGTTCGTGCCGATGCTCACGCCATTCCCAATCTTAGTTGACCTCCACAAATTTCTGCGGCCTTTTGCAGGGCCTCCCGTCGAAAAGAGGTCATTGATGAACATTGCTCCATGCGAAATGAAACAGTCATCACCGATTGTAACTAGTTCGCAGATAAACGCGTGAGATTGGATGCGGCAGCGGCTTCCGATCGAAACGCCAGATTGGATCTCGACAAATGGCCCCACAAATGAGGAATCCCCGATCGAACATCCGTAAATATTCGAGGGTTCTATGACTGTGACACCGGCACCGAATTTAACCCCGACAATGCCGACTTTCTTGGTTATGGGCGTAGGCGATTCCACGGTCAGAATGTTCCTGCCGGCACTGTCTGGGCTCGCTCGAGTATGCCTACGACATGCCGGGCATGCGCAACGCCTGTAACGGGCGTATTTCCTGACAAAACGCAGTCTACGAAATGCTCCGCTTCCGCGCGGAGGGGTTCCTTAAATTTTATCTGAGGAAGAAGGATGTCTCCACTTCTGTAGTCGAATTTGACGGGTGGATGAGCGTCAAAGTCCATGTGCTCGCCGAGCACGTGCATTTTATCGATTCCCTTATCGTATATGGCGATCTTGTCGTCAGCTATGTCATCATAGACAACCATCTTTCTCGATCCAACCACGATCATTTTGCGAACCTTCTGGGGATCGAGCCAGCTCACGTGGATGTTGGCCATAATCTTTCCCGGATAGGTGATATTGAGGAACACAACGTCATCGATTCCTGGCTGTATGAAATCCATACCACGGCGGCTGATGGAAAGGGGCTCCGGATCTCCAAGCCAGTACTGGATTATGCTGATGTCGTGAGGGGCGAAATTCCAAAGAGCATCGATATCGGATCGAATGCGCCCTAGATTGAGGCGTTGGCTATAGATATATCGAACCTCGCCTAGTTCTCCGGCATCGAGGAGCTTTTTTACGTACCGGACAGCGGGATTGTAAATGAACGTGTGTCCTGCCATGAGCACGAGCCCGTTTTCGTCGGCAATGGCTGCAAGCTCGTCGACCTCGGCTGTATGGGTTGCCAGGGGCTTTTCAACGAACACGTGCTTTCCGGAGCAGAGCGCTTCTTTCGCAAGGCTAAAATGGGTATCAGCCGGGGTTGCAATGACGACCGATGTGACTTCGGGGTCCTCAAATACAGAGGACGGTTCGTCGATCGCCTTTGTTTGCGGAAAATGCAGGTGGACGAAGTCGCGCCGAGTGTCGCTGGCATCTACCACGTATTTTACGTGGCAATTGGGTAGGGCTGTGAAATTCCTTAGCAGGTTGGGCCCCCAATAACCGCAGCCGATTTGTGCTAAGACGCAATTCGACGTTTTCAAATGGCGACCTTTAATTCTGTTGTTGTGTTGAACGGAAAATCTATGAACCGGGATTCGGACTCATCCGAGAGAACCTGCGCATTTTGTCGGCGGCGCGGATGATGGAGGCGCAACCTGAGACCTGGGAGAGTGTCCTTGGCCTCTAACTGGCAGGAGATTTTTAGCTCCTTGGTACCCACCTGCTTTACTTGGATTCTGGCGGAGCGCCTTTTCCGGAACCAACCGACTGACATCGAGGCAGTCGCAAACCAAGCGCCCCGTGCTTTCATTTCGGCAAGCAGGGTTCTGTATGGCGGCTCCCAAAGTCGCTCTGGAAAAATGCTTCTGTCATGCCAATTTATCGTAAGGACCCCGCCATAGCGGTTGGTCTCGTCGATCAACGAATTGATCCTGTGCTGCGCGTCGTGAGGGCAAAGATTAAGGTAACTCGGGTAAAAGAGCGCCGTATCCATGATGTTTAATGGAAGCTCCAAGAGATTTGCGGCAGAAAGTGGCTTAAACACCTGTGTTGTTCCGGCCTTGAACCCGATGGTCTCGTTGTACCCGACGGAGGAGTCATACGTGAAGCCGGCCTGATCAAGGGCTGCAGGCGAGTTTTGGTCGTAGTAGAGCCAGTGCATTCTAACGCCGATTTCTCGGGACCCTAACGTTCTTGTCAGGATTGCGCGTTCACGGCGGCCGTCGCCCTCACATCTCCAGGAGTCGATGCCGTGTAGGCCGATTTCGCCACCTCGAGATGCTATTCTACCTATCTGAGCCTTGAGCTCTTCCAGCGAATATTTGCAGCCCCGAATCATGGGAGCCGAACCACCGCTTCGGTGGCCTGGCTCGTTGGGAATGGGCACCATAAAGAATGTCGAGCGGCCGCCGGGTTCTAGATCCAAGTAACGGTCGAAATTTGACCAGTGGTCTTCTGAAAGCCCTAGGTGCAGAAGCGGAAGTTGGGCCACGGCGCCTAAATTTCTCGCCATCTCCTTCAATGTGCGACGCCCCTTGAGGAAATCGAATATGGTCCCAATCGACGCCCGTTTCAGAAAACCGGCCATTGTATGGTCCATCCAGTGATTGCGGAGGATCGGATGGTCGACATCATGAGTTAGGCAGCAGATAAATTCTGCTCCTGCTGGACGAGGAGTAATCTCGACTAGCGCAGCACCACTGCGCGCGACGATTTCTCTTAGTACGTGGATGTGGCCTTCGAGCGTGGGAACGGACGCGTTGCTTGCGGGTTGGCCGTGGCTGAGAAGGTGTGCCACTTCACGAAATAGATCGTATCCGATTCTAACGACCGTCGCATCGTTTGTGCGTCTAGCTAGAATCATCGGCAATCCACGTGTGCCAGCCACGAGCAGCGACTCGGTCGCTCCTTCGAAAGTGAGGGAGTTGCCATAGATCCAGAGCTCGTTGGATCCTGACCGTGCGCTCACAGCCTCACCGGATGAATGGGCAATGGTGTCGAAGGTTTTGTCGAAGGGTAGGGGGGTGCCGCTGTAGACGAGGAGGAGATCGGTCGATATTACCGGCGGATGCGTCCCAGTGCTTAAAACAATACTATAAGGTTTTCCGGCGACAAAAAATTCCCACGGCACCTTGCATAGCTCGAAGAACTCGGAAGCTGCAGCCTTCTCCGAATCGTCCACGGCCACGGCGATCATACGGGCTCCGGGATAGACTGTAGTTGCGGGATGCGCTCTTCGCCCAATGCATTTCCTACAAGATCGATGAAGCGGTTCCTCTCGTTGCTCCACATGTGGTCCCAGTAGACCGATTGGCCTTTCGCTATCGTGGCGGTAGTAAGTGCCTTATCACTTGCAACTTTTAGGAGCTGAGCGGCCAAATCATCAGCGTCGCCAAGGGTAAAATAGAACAATTCGTCCGGTGCGAAATAATCCAATATTCCCTGCGCCCGTGGAGCTATAACGGGCTTTGCCTGAGACAGGTACTCAAAAATGCGGGTTGGAGTGTTGAGCTCCGTGAAAATGCTTTTGCGATTGGGGACAATACCTACGTCACATTCGCCTATGGCCGCGACTATCTCGTTGAGGTTTTTTGGCCCAAAGTAGCGCACTGCTTGTTCTAGGTCTGATCGACGGATGGTATCGAGGATGCGATGCAAGAAGACCGTTGGTGTGCCGTATATCCTGAGCTCCGCTTCCGGTATGAATTTGCGCAGCTGCGATAATGCCTTAACCGCCAGATCCAAACCGTGGCGCTCTACGATAGAGCCATGATACATGATGACGAATGGCTTGGTTGGCAGCTGTGGAGCGGGATCCTCAACGACCGGTCTTTTAGCGCAAAAGATCGACTCGTCAGGTGAATTCATGATCACCGTGATTTTCTCGGACGGGCAGCTTCTCTTGGAGAAGATTGTCTTGCATGCTCGATTCACGGTGACAACGGAATCGGCGAACCTAAGGCTCCACTTCTCAACCCGCTTCAGTAGGCGCACTGGGAGACTAAGCTCATCCATCCCGAAAATGGTGCGCATTAACTCGGGCATTGGATCATGTAGATCCAAAAGAACCTTTGCGCCCAAAAGCTTTGGGGCCGCGGCACTGAATACCAGCGCGTCGGGCATATTGTGAACGTGAATGAGAGCGTATCGCCTTCTAAGCGCTCGCCACGTGCTTAACACGAATGTGGCTGCTAGAAAGGATGCGTACTGCTTCAGATAGCCCAACTTGCCCCCCCGTTGGTGCTGAAACGGCAGGCGTTTTACTCGGACCCCATTAACCAGTTCTTCCGACGGCTCTGATTCAGCCTTTTTTAAGCAGATGACTTCGACCTCCATTCCATTCTGAACGAGCGCCTCTGCTGCCCGCCTCGGTCTCGGGTCTGCAGGGTAGGTGGAATAGAGGAGAACAAGGGCTCGCATCCCCGAGAATCGAGCCGGGCTCTTCGAGGGTACTACGGGGCTCTGGAAAAGCCGTTGCGTCGATTTGTACCATTTGGCCAAATCCTTTGCCAGGGGGTTCCAGAAGCGGCTGGGGTGATTCCGGACGACATGCTGAAGGAGGTCGGAATAGAGGGCTGAGGAATACTGATGACGTCCTGGCCGATCTCCAAAAGTTATATAATCGGGATGCACATTGACGAGGGCCATCCCGCCTCGGCTTGCAATCCAATCCAGTTTATTTAGCCAGATGGCCGGAGTCTTTTCACCCAAAACCAGGAAAAGCGTGGAATCCTGCGGAAGTGTATAGGGAAGCTCAACATAGCCGCCCCGCTGCCTTGCAGTGACGCCTTCTAAACGATCATTGCGTATCCGGCCCGCCACTGTCGCTGAACTCGAAACCCAAAAAGGGAATATTGTGCCCGCACCTTCTGGCTGCGGCTCGAACGGGTCAGTATCGAATGTCGAGGCATCATAATCGATGTCCAGGTCGTGCACCCACTCAAGATTGCGTAGCATGAACGCCGAACGAAAGCCAGATGCGCTCCATTCGCGCAGGTGTCCATTTATGCGCGGAGCAAGGCGGCCAAAAGACGCGCGTGAGTGGAATAGTTTCCCGTCGTGCTTCAGATCGTGGACCCCTACCTCGAATCCGTTCTCGATCAGCCAGTGAATTAATTCCTGGGGTACCTCATAGTTTCCTTCGGGGATGAAATTAAATGACGATCTGAACCCCAATTTCATCTCCAGTTCGGCGAGATCCCGGCATTTCTCCAGCCCACCTGGGCCTTCGACGTCGTGGGTAAGAACGATTGCGAACTCCTTACGCTCGGGCCACCCTTTCCAGTTATTGGGCTGCTGGCTTGCGCGTTCATTAATGGGCCAAATTGCCGCACAATCCTTTCGCTTTCGCTTTGCAGGTATCCTGCGAATGGACATCCTAACACTTCTCGGAATCCAAGGCTTGACCAAATAATAGAGCCTATTTGTCAGCATGGTCCTGAAATCCGAGGGCTTGTTCAGCAGGTCCAACGAATCTCCCGTCATCGTCGGTGATGTCATAGCGAGTGGGAAAGGGAACCGATTGCGACGATGGCTTCCATTTCAGGTATTACTCAGGCTTTCCTGGTACCAACCCGCCGGGACGTAATTCTTGGTCTTATTTAGAACAACGCCTATGTGAGTTTTGGCCCGTTCAAGAATCGAGACCGCATTCTTAACCACCTCGCGATCGGCCTTTTCTGACTCTATGACAAGCATCACCATGTCCATGAAGCCCGCGAGCCTCGGGGTAATGCTCAGCTGGCTCACTGACGGCATATCGAATATGATGTAATCGAAGTTCGCCGCTTTGAGCTTCGGGACGAGTTTGGAAAAGCGTTGGGGCATTACTCGCGATAGCCGACTGCTGCTGTCGGGCTCTTCGGCGACGACGTAAAGGTTGTCTTGGACTTGAGCGTTTTGTGGAATCGATAGTACGTCGTCTATTCCGCATACGGGTCGGCCTTTGAAGAATTCCTGGGATGATTCCTGCCCCTTTGACATATCGACGAGGAGGACATTTCCGTCACCGGTTTCCGAAAGACTGCGCGCGAGGCCCGCGGCGATTGTCGATACGCCCGTGGAATGCCCGAGGCCTGTGACTGCGACTAGCTTCGGCTTATGGGTAAGATTGATGTTTTCGAAGTAGGCGATCAACCGATCACGTAGGGTATCGTGATATGGCTGTAGGGCGGCCGCGTTTTTCACATGCAGCTCGTCGGCTGGCGAAAGCACCATGCTTGAGCCGTTTGGAACCTCGGGCGATGGGGGTAGCGCGCGAAGCTCACGCCTGCCGATCCGGGGAATTGAGATGAATAGCGGCAACCCAAGCGTGCGCTCGACCTCGATCGGCCGCTTAACAGACGGGTCGAAGAAATATTCGATAGAGAAGGCCCAGAGCAGGCCGACTGCGAGGCCAAGAAAGGTTACCCCTCCAAGGGTCTTTGCGAACTGCTGCAGCTCCCTTGTCGGGGGCGATGGCTCTTGGATTTCGCTGATGTTCGAGACACGGCCGCTGCCAAGTGCTTCGTTTATCCTAGATTGCTCCAAGCTAGCCGCATAATAGCGATAGTTTGATTCCTGGAGGCTTTTGCGACGCTCGAGCTCTTCGATGCTTCCTTCGGCCTGCCCGATACCGGCGTTTTCCGCCCTGAGCTCTGCCATCTCCTTGTTAAGCTCGACGATACGCGCTTGTAGTGCTGCAGGCGACAAAGTCTCCAAATCCTGATCTTCGTTGCTCGTGACAATCGCGGGCGCTGGGGTGGCAGTGTCAGAGATCTGAGGATAGGTGACTTCTAGTTGCCGAATGTGGGATTGCGTATCCGCGATCTCCGTTCTGGTCTGCTTTACACGGTAGTTCTGATCGGTGAACTGTGTGAGAAGCTGTTGCTCGGTTGTGCGAAGGCCATCGAGCCGGGAGCGTAGGTCTTGGTATTTCTGGAGCTGGTCGGGGGGAACTGCCTTTGCCGTGGCTGCGGTCGCCGTGCCGGATATTTGCGGCGCGGCGGAAGTGCGCTCTGCAAGGTCGGCCTGGGTGTCAAATATCTCCTGCTGAATGCGGGCCATTGCTTCCGCATTCGTCTTCTTGGCCTCTGGGACGGACGTAAATCCTGCTTTGGCATAAGCTGACCGGAGCTCGTCTTCGGTCTGAGAAAGGCCGGATCTCAGCTCCTCGGTCTCCTGATTGAGGAAATCACCGACAATTCCGACAGGCCGGTGTATATCGACATGCATCTTCAAATAACGGTCGATTATCGCTCTAAGGACGGGTTGAGTGACCTCCGGATCGCGATGCTTAAAGTCGAGCTTTATGACGCTGCTTTTCGGCAGGACCTCGACTGTCAGGCCATTCTTCACCACCTGCGCAGCCCGATCCAGGTCGCGGCCGCCGCCCATTTTTGCCAGGATCTTATCTGCGCCCACGGTTTCCGCGGCTTGGTGGGCTAGATCGAGACTATTGAGGATGGCCACCTCGGAGTTCATTATCGTTTCGCCATCTTGGTCAGGTGACTTGATGATCGCCCCCGTATCAGACGCTGGCCCTGGGGCCTTCGATTCGTTGATAACATATCGTATGAACAGCATTGCGTCGGACTGATAGCGCGGGGGATAACTAAAATATAGCCCGGCGGCGAAGAGTATCCCTACGAGAGTGCATGCAATGATCTTCCACTTGTGCCGGAAAAGCACATAATAGATATCACCGAGGGTCATTGGGGGTGACTGCGGGCGTACGGCTGTGGGTCTTATTGTGTTCATGCTGTTGCTCGGCAATAACGGGCCGAAAGTCCTAGTATGTATTAGCCTTTAGGCGGCGTGTTTGTAGAGAAGGGTGCCAATGGCCCTTGATATGGTTAGGGGCAGTGCGCGAAAAATTCGGCAGTGGACACCCGAAGACATGTCTCGGGTGCTGACGACCGAGTTGTTCTTAAGATCAAAGCGAAAGTATTCTATCTCACGCTCACGAGCTCCCCAGCTTAGCTTGAATCTGCGAAGGCCTTCGTTTGATACCGTGGTCCTACCCATATCGAGAGATTCGACGCCCTCTTGGGAGAGCCGGCTAATTGCATTCCACATGACAAGGTTGTTCGGCCGCAGCGCCTGAACGCCGCTGTCGGATGCTCCGAACTTGAAAATCGCCTTGCGCCCATGGATTAGGAAAAGGGCGCCCGCGACCGGCCGACCGCCATGCCGTGCCAGCATTAGCAGTCCCTTGCCTCGGGAAATTATTTGCTCATTTATCGCCTTGAAGAATCGAAACGGCTGCGGCGGCAGGCCATGGCGCTGGCGGGTCTTACACATCAGGCTGTAAAATTCTTTCATTGCGCGCTCCCCTACGGAACTTTCCGCGATGATGCCGCTTCTCCTCGCCTTCCGAACCGCCTGCTTCACGGAAGCGGCAACATTCGCGAAGGGAGTGTTCCCAATGAGATTCAACGTGTGCCCGAGGAACCTAACCGAAGGCTGGTATTCCCGTGTCAAATCCGCTCCACCCCGGATCTCCAAGTGATGCCAACGCCGGACATTGCCAAACTGGACCGCAGCATGGAAAAGTGCCGCAAAGGCGGCAAAATCCTTCACAAGCGGAACGCACTCATCGGTAAAGGGCAGGGAGGTTCCGCGGCGTCCTGTGAGCCAACTGTCGACCTCCATCATCGGAAGAATCGAGCGGCCGCCGTCTTGGTGCTCGATAATGAAATAGCATGGTTCTAATCCGAACGATGTACTCAGTACGGAGGCCCAAGCCGACGTATGGAAAAATGTCGCGGCGGGTATTAGGGCAATGTTCGCGTCCCACGATGGGTCACGCATGGGATTAACGCGCAATATCCCCTCCGCATCCGTCTCGATGTCGGTCGCCGGCTGCTCGTCAAGGAACGTGGGCATTTGGTAGTCCGAATTCTGGAATTCAGGCCGCTGCGACCAAGTTTCGGGAGCTGGTGAGCTCGCGGACGACCGTCCGAATTTGTTCTTCGGTGAGGCTTGGATACATGGGAAGCGATAGTATCTCGCCCGAGCACTGCTCAGAAACCGGATATGAGCCCGGCGCTAACTCCAGGTAGCTATAGGCTTTCTGAAGATGTATTGGGCACGGATAGTGAATCGCACACCCGACGCCCTTTTCTTCCAAGGAGCGCAGGAGCTCGGCGCGCCGACGCACCCTGACGACGTAAAGATGGAAAACATGGAGGCCATTCTTGGCCACCTTCGGTGGAATGATGCCTTCGGCGCCCGTGAGGTACCGGTCATAGATTCCTGCATTGGTCCTCCTTGATGCATTTCCGGATGCCAATGAACGAAGCTTGATGCTGAGGGCCGCTGCCTGGATCCCGTCCATCCTGCCATTCCACCCCACGACGCTGTGGTGATATTTGGTTTCCTGTCCATGGTCGCGAAGCATCTCAATCTTTCGCGCGATCCCAGGGTCATTGGTGGTAACCGCGCCGGCTTCACCCAGTGCCCCAAGGTTTTTTCCCGGATAGAAGCTAAAGCACCCGGCGCACCCCAGGGTGCCTGCCTTCCGCCCTTTGTACTCTGCTCCATGTGCCTGACATGCGTCTTCAATCACGGGGATGCCATGGCGCCTTGCGATCTCCAGAATGGGATCCATGTCTGCCATTTGGCCGTAGAGGTGAACGGGGATAATAGCCTTTGTCTTGGGGCCTATCGCCGCTTCCAGAAGGGCTGGATTCATCGTGTAGTTTGTCTCCTCAACATCCACAAAGACCGGCCTCGCCCCGGTGAATGAAATTGCCTCGGCCGTGGCGATGAAGGAATTCGGAACGGTGATAACCTCGTCTCCTTGGCCAACGCCAATCGCCAAAAGCGCAAACAGGAGCGCATCGGTACCGTTGCCGACGGCGACGCAGTTGCTCGAGCCGCAGAAGCGAGCGAATTCCTGTTCGAAAGACGCGACGAAGGGGCCCCCGGCCAATGCGCTGCGGTCGATCACCTGTGAGATGGCAGCAAGCATCTCGTCGCGAATCGGCCCATTCTGGGCGTTGAGATCTAAAAACGGAATTTGCATTGTTGTTTGATTGGACGCGTTTGCGGATGCTTCCGACAAGCTGCCGCCATTTCGGTGCCTGCCGGCTTATGGGCCGTGGGGAGCCGCTCTCTTATGTGAATGAATCTCTTACACGAAACGTTGCCTGAACTGTTCAGCTGGATGCCGACCTGGGCTCGAATTGAGCTGTCTTCGAGTCGCTATCTTGGCAGCAAGCTGGCTGTTGGACTTCTCTGAAAGGATTCGGGGCTGCTGCCGCCGTGCGCCGGTGCGACCGACTCGGCCGGTGCACCGTCAGTCATGAAAAGGCCGCCATTACCGTTTTGCCGGGTCATGGACCCGGTCTCCAGCCCCGCACGCCTGGCGGCGAGGTCGATCGGGGCACCGTCTAGCCCCATAGATTCGTTCGCGGCCTCGAGCAGCTGAACTACCTCCCTGCCCGACTCGCCATTGGTGAGCGGGACCGTCCCATCCCTGATGCAGTCGACGAAATGCTGGCACTCAGCTTTCAGGGGCTCGTCTTGCTTTACATACGGGCAATAGACGTCGCCGTAATGGTACGCGTAGTGAAATTCGGCGAATGTGTCGTAGTGTGGAGGCCGCTCCACTCGGACGTCATAGATCTTTATCTTCTCCTGGGTCGCGATGTCGTCATAGATGATCATGCGCTTGCTGCCCACGATCGTCATCTCGCGCGTCTTCTTCGGGTCGAGCCAGCTGCTCTGTATGATCGCCGAGCGCGCCTTGGAAAAATGGAGATTCATGCTCGTAACATCCTCGATCCCCGGAGTGACGTGGGCCGCGCCGCGGCAGTTTATGCTATGCGGCAGCTCCTGCATTATGTACTGGATGATCGAGATGTCGTGAGGAGCCAGGTCCCACGCCACGTTTATATCCCTTTGGAAAAGCCCCAGGTTTAGCCGGCGTGCCGAGATATAGCGGATTTCTCCAATGTCGTCGTTGTCGACGATCTCGCGAATTTTGCGAACAGGTGCCGAGTACAGAAATGTATGGCCGACCATCAGCACCAGCCCGCCCCGTTTCGCCGCGAGTATGAGATCGTCGCATTCAGCCACCGACGGCGCCATGGGCTTCTCGATCAGGGTGTGCTTCCCGGCGGCGAGGCTAGCCATTGCCATCGGGAAATGAAACCTGACCGGGGTCGCAACGACCACGGCATCTATGTCGGGCCGCTTCAGCATGCGGTCGTAGCTGGTCTCGGTCTCGACTTCGGGATACAGCGACTTGAGATGGGCGAGACGCTTTTCGCTAACGTCGCACATGACCGCGAGCTTGCAGCCCGGGAGGGACCTGAAGTTCCGAACAAGATTCGGACCCCAATATCCACAGCCTATTACGCCCACATTTAGCTGGCTTCTCATATTCCCGTCTTTCCCTGTTTGTTGTCTAGCTCCCGTGCATGTTTAGCGGTTCCTCGGCTACGACCCCAACGGCTGGCATTTCGGATTCGACACGCCGGCCTTTGCCGGACTCATGGGCCTTCCTTGTGTCGCCGACCTGCGCTGTCAGGGCCGGAACGGTCATGAAAATTATTTTAAGATCCAGCCAGAGACTGAGGTTCTTTGAGTATTCGATATCGAGACGGATCATCTCATCGAACGTCGTGCGGTTCTTGCCTGATACCTGCCAGAGGCCTGTCAGACCGGGAATCGCGTCTAGCCGCTCCTTATGCCAGTCACTGTATTGTTCAAATTCATACGGCAGGCATGGCCGCGGGCCGACGATGCTCATGTCGCCCTGGAGCACGTTCAGGATCTGCGGGAGCTCGTCCAGTCCGAGGGCGCGCAATAGCCATCCGCCCGGGATGAGCCTCGAGTCACCTCTTGAGTCGAGCTTCGTCATCGGAACGTTCGACCGAAGGAGCTTGTCCAGGTAGGCCTTATGGCTTCGCGTGTCCGCCGACACGTACATCGTGCGGAACTTGTAACAAAGGAAGCGTGACCCCCGGAATCCGACGCGCTCCTGCTTGTAGAGGATGGGCCCGGGTGATGCGAACTTGTGGACGATCAACATCACGACCGCTATTACGCAAAGCAGCGGAATCGCTGTCGCACAGCAGGCTAGGTCAATCGCGCGCTTCCATCCGGGGATCTGCACGTCGTGCTTTGAGATCGCGAATCGAAGGCGGGGCTCGTAAAAAAATGAACTCACGTTTGCGCTTTCCCGAGCCAGATGGCGGTGCGAACTCGGGGAAAAAATGGTCCGATTATGGTCAAGTTGCCGTGCCGCTGGTTCCCCTCGGCGGGGGCACATTTTCGCTCGGAAATCCCGTGCAAAAAACGTCGGACCGTCGTGCAAAACGCGGGGGCTAGAAATGGATTTACATTGTCGGCTCGCGTAACATACACAGAGTCAGGCCATGGCTGATCATACCCAACATAGCTCGGGCGGCGGGAAGGTACTACCGCTTGCCAGTAAGCCATTTGCCCCTGACGACGAGGCAGCCCTTAGGGAATCCCTAAAGCGGTGCTCGCCCTCGACTTTTGAAGCGGCGGTGCAATTTCGGAAGACGGGAAACGCTGACCACGTCCCCGCCGTTGTGATAGGCGTGATTGAGCGCTTCGTGGAGCCCGACCTCCGCGCCAAGCTTAAGGACGCCGACGACGACCTCCGACTGATCGAAGATCTGGGCATCGATTCGCTCACGATGATGGAGATCGTGATCCTCGTTGAGGAGGTGCTTCAGCTCTCAATCAACAATGACGAACTCCGCAACCTGCGGACCGTTGGCGACGTGAAGACTTTCATTGACTGCAAGATCAGGGGCTTGCCCCTGCCGCGGCCGACAAAATTCCTTCCCATCGAGCATATCGGCTCGGTGATGCCGATTCAGCCCCCGTTCCTGTTCCTAAATGAGGCTTCGGTTAGTTCGACTGGCGCCAATGGGAAATATAAGATCACGGGCCAGGAGTTCTTCCTCCAGGGCCATTTCAAGGATAACCCGGTCATGCCTGCGTCAATCATGCTCGAGGCGCTCGGGCAGCTGGCGGTGCTGTTTTTGCTCGAGGGGGCACCAACCGAGCCCGGCAAGGCGATTGGAGCCAACACCATCTTCTTCACGGGATGTGAGGGCGTGCGTGCACACCGGATGTGCAAGCCGGGCGACATTCTCACCCTCTCGATCAAGCCGAAGCGCATGAAGATGCCGCTTGCGACATTCGAGGGTGCGATCCGCGTCGGGCAGGAGAAGGCGGTGATCGCGGAGGACATCACCCTCACCTTTGCCTACGTCGAGGCGGCGGCCGCCCCGGCGAGGGTGGACGGCGAAGCCCGGCCCGGGGTTGCGTCCGATGGCGGCGCAAACCCGCCTTTGAAGGTAGCGATTAACGCCTGAGATTGACCGACGGGTGGCTATGGCCACGATGGGCCGGGCATTCGCCTTAAGAGCATGCCCAGAGTCTTCATCACCGGTTTAGGATTCATCACAAGCATCGGAAACGATGCCAAAGGGGTAGAGGGCAGCCTGCGTGAGCTGCGGCACGGCTTCGAGCTCTACCCGCCATTCCAGAAGCCCGATATCGCCTGCAAGGTTATCGGCACCATCAAGGGCTTCTCGACCGACTCGACCGACCCCGAGGACTGGACGTACCCGGAAGCGTACGAGATCAAGCGGGAGACCATCAGGTCGATGGCCCCGCATGGCCTCTATGCCCATTGCGCCTTCCTCCAGGCAATCACGGACGCCAAGCTTGCTGACGGCGACATTTCGAACCGCGACACCGGTCTGTTTGCGGCGTCAGGGGGCTCGCCGATGCTGACGTACTTTCATCATGAACGGATGCTCAGGCTTGGGCCGGCCCGGTGCTCACCGCTGGGAATCGTCGCTTCGATTGTTGGGACGCTAAATTTCAACCTTGTCGCGGCGTTCAGGATACAAGGCGCCTCATGTGGCTTCTCATCCGCCTGCGCGTCCTCAGCCCATGCCCTCGCGTATGCGTTCGATGAGATCTCACTTGGGCGCCAGAAGCGGATGTTCGTGGCCGGCGGCGAGGATGGGAATCGCGATGCCATCCTCCCTTTCGCGGGCATGCGGACGCTTTCCCTCCAGACCGACCCCGCCCTTGCTTCGAGGCCCTTCGACGCTGCGCGCGATGGGTTCGTGGGAACCGGGGGCGGCGCTGTGGCCGTCCTGGAAAGCGAGAGTGAGGTCAAAAGGCGCGGCGTCACGCCCTACTGCGAGGTGGCCGGATGGGGCCAGGCCTCGGACGGATACAACGTGGCGATTTCCCATCCGGACGGCGCCGGCTCCCGCGTCGCGATGGAGAACGCGCTTTCGGCGTCGGGAATCGGTGCGGCGGCGGTCGACTATGTGAATGCCCATGCCACGTCGACCTTGATCGGCGACGTTTCCGAGGCACGCGCCCTCAAGTCGGTGTTTGGCGAGATGGGCGTGCGGCCGGCGATCAGCAGCACGAAGGCCCTCACCGGCCATGGGCTCTCGATGTCGGGCGTCATGGAGGTGGGCTTCTGCGCCCTCATGTTTCGGCATGGCTTCGTCCCGGGCTCGGCACACATAAGCAACCTGGATCCCTCGTGCGAAGGCCTTAACATCATCCGCGCCAGTTCGACCCAGGCGCCAAAGGTTGTCCTTAAGAACAGCAGCGGGTTTGGCGGGGCCAACGTCGCATTGCTCCTGCGCAGGGCCTAGGCCCCGCCGCGGGCGGCAGCGTTGAAGTCCGCGGCAGTTTCGCCTTTGATTTGGCCGGTTCCGGTGTAAGACTGGCCGGTTTCCAGCAAGGTGAGCACCAAAGCGGATCCAACCAAGCGAACAATTCGAGTGCCGGCTATGTTGCTGAAGGCGGCAGCCGGCTGAAACCGCGCCGGACGACATGTCAAAGGTCCGTATCCTGGTACTAACGTCTAGCACGGGCGGCGGCCATGACGCCCGCGCTGAGGCCTTTGCCGACTGGTGCTTTCAGCTCTATCGGCATGACGTGGACGTCCGGATCGAGCAGATGCTTGAGAAGTCGTCCGTGCTCAACAGGGCAGGGGTCAATTTTTACAACAAGATCCAGGCCAGTGCGCCCTGGGTGCACAAGGCGTTCTACGCGTTCGTGGAATTCCAGAGCATCCTGAACAAGGATTCCGTGTCCCTGGGAAGGCGCTATTACGTCAACGTGCTGCGCGAGTACCGGCCCCATCTGATCCTCAGCGTCCACGACTGCCTGAACAGGGGCTATTTCCAGCTGGCGCGGAAGATCCTCGGCGCGGACAAGGTGAGGTGCGCCACCTACTGCGGGGAGTTCTCCGGAGGCTGGGGATACTCGAGAAATTGGATCGAGCCGACCGTGGACGTGTATTACTCGCGGACGCCCACGGCGCAGGACTACGCGGTGAGGAAGGGGATCCCAGCTGAGCGGGCGAAGGTGCGCGGATACCTGATGCACCCGCACGCCCACTTTGAGGTCATCGCGCCGCAGGAGAGGGGAGTGTTTCGCGAGGAGAGGCTTGGCCTGAGGCCCGACCTTTTCACGGTGTTCCTTGCCACGGGCGGCAACGGGGCCAACAACCACTTTGACCTCCTCCCGTCCCTCGTGAAGCGCTCGGACCGCTGCCAGGCGATCGTCATCTGCGGAAGGAACAAGCAAGCCTACAACGACCTCGTCCACTGGAGGGCGAACCACCCCGAGTTCAATTGCTACCTCGAGGGGTATTCGGAGATCGTCCACCTGCTGATGCAGGTGAGCGACGTGATCGTCACGCGGGGGGGGACCACCACCTGCGCCAAGGCCCTCCATTTCAAGTGCCCGATCGTCTTTAACGCGTGGGGCGGCATCATGCCGCAGGAGGAGCTCACATGGAAGTACCTGAGAAACGGCGCGGCCTCAGACAAGATCGAGAACGGCGAGGATTTCGACCGGATCATCGGCTCATGGATGTCGGACACGGGCGCCTACACCAGGATGCGCGAAAACTTCCTGAGGCTGCGCTACGAGGAGGACCCGACGACGCTGATCGACGAGCTTGTCGGCCTGGGGGCGTCGGTTTCCGCCGAGAAGCCGCTGAGGCAGCCCCTGCGCCAGCATTCGCACCAGCCCTTCACCGGGGTTTTGTGACCTCCACGAACGCCGTCACGACCGGCTGGCCCAGCCCATAGCACCAGTTCTCCTTCCCAAAGTCGGGCCTGTTCCTCGTGGATGTGACCTGGTAGGGGGAGAACAGGGCCTCCAGTTCAGCCTCGGAGAAGTAGCGGACACCGCCGCCAAAGGGCCTTGGCTCGGGGGAGCAGTCCGTGGTGACAAGCATCCGCCCGCCCGGGGCGAGGACCCTGTGCATCTCCATGAGGCTGCGCTCCACGTCGGGCACGTGCTCGATGACCGAGAGGGCGACGACGCAGTCGAAGGCGCCGTCCGGGCACGCCAGGCGGGTCAGGTTGAGGTTCCGGACAGGCACCCCGGCGCGCCGGTAAACGGCCATCCACTCGAAGAACGGGGCCTCCGTGGCCTTCGCGGGGGCCAGCCCCAGGCGCCGCTCGGCGCTTTTCAGCATTCTCCTCCAGATCAGGTCCGACGCGGTCATTCGGAAGCCGGAGGCCGCGAGGGCAATCGGCAGGAACGTGTTGAACGAGCCAGAATCCAGGATGCTTGATCCCACCGGGACCCCCTTTACGGCCTCGAGGACACGGGCCAGCTCCCAGTCGCGCATCCTGAGCGGATGCCGGTAGTTTGGGCCGACGAACCTGCGCACCGCCTCGTCGTAACGCGCAAGCGCCACGGCTGTCTCTCCCGTGAGCTCGCTCCGGCGGTAGAAATTCATCGGATAAAGCCATCGAACGGAGCAGACCGTTCTCGGCTCCGCGAGCGAAAAAGCGGGCGCCTTGGGCGCTCCGAGAAAGAACCTTTGCCGCCGCGATGCGGCGTCCTATGTTTGCGGGAGTTGAGCACCGAAGGACCGGCGATCGCCTACATCTTCACCACCTTTCCGAAGACCACCGAGATGTTCATGCAGCGGGAGGTCGCGGCGCTCAGGGCGCGCGGCGCCAGGCTGAGGATCTACTCGATGTGGGGCGGCGGCGGGTCGTTCCGGGGTATCCAGGTGCAGCGCTTCAGCAAGTGGCGACTCCTGGAGCTTTTCTGGCTCATCCCCTACGAGACATGGCGCAAGCCCGAGATCATGCGGCAGCTCCTGCGGGGACTTGCCACCAGGCGTCCCCCGTCATGGATCAACTTCTGGGAAAACATGCTCGGGGCGGGCTTCGCCTGCGTTTTCGCGCGGGCCTTCAGGCGGGACCCGCCCGGCCTCGTGCACGCCGCATGGAGCGGCGGCCCCGCCACGGCCGCCTGGCTGTTGTGGCGGATGGACGGGTACCGCTACAGCGCTGGCGCCCACGCCTACGACGTATTCGAGCACGGGGGTGACTGGTGGCTTGTCGACAAGCTGGAGCACGCCGCCTTCGTCCACACCTCGACCGAGTTCGCCCGGAGCGCCCTTGTCGAAAAGGGGCTGCCGGGCGAGAAGGTGCGCTGCATCAGGAGCGGCCTTGACCGGCTACCCCCGGTAAAGGCCCTCCACCCGGCCCGGCGGCCGATCCACCTGCTCGCGCTCGCGCGGCTGGTGGAGAAGAAGGGCCTGGACCGCCAGCTGCGCATCTATGCCGCTCTGAAGGCGGCGGGCATAGAGTTCTCTGCGCGGATCGTGGGCGAGGGACCCCTTCGCCAGAGGCTGGAGGCGATGGTGGGGAGCCTGGGTGTCGCCGAGCGGGTGACCTTTGTCGGCCACATCCCCCCGCATGAGGTCTGGGGCCAGCTCGACTGGGCCGACGTGCTTCTTCACACGGGCGTCGTGGCCGGGAGCGGGGACCGGGACGGCCTCCCCAACGTGATCGGCGAGGCGATGGCGGCCGGCGTCCCCGTCATCACGTCCCCGACCGCGGGCACGACCGAGGCCGTCACCGACGGGGTGAGCGGCATAGTCCTGCCCGTTGACGAGCCCGCCCGGTGGGTGGAGGCCATCAGGCGGCTGTCCACGGACGACGCCCACTGCGAGGCGCTCAGGGCAGCTGCGCGGGCCTGGGTCGAGGCCAATTTTGACGTGCGCTCGAATGCCGCGCGCCTGCTCGTCCGCATGACGCAAGCCGCCGCCCGATGATCTATTTCGACACCACGAGCGCGTCATCATGGCATCACTCCTCCGGGCTCATGAGGGTGTCCTCGAGGCTCTTTTCGGAACTCGGCGGGTTGGCGGTGCCGGCGACGTGGCCCCGGATTGCCGAGCTTGCCGGCGCGGGAGACTGGATACTCACGCCCGAGCTCTTCTCGGAGGAGGAGAGGCCCGGCTTTTCCGCGTTTCTTGAGGGCCGCTCCTGCCGCGCGGCGGCCATCTTCCACGACGCGATACCCCTCAAGCACCCCGACATAACATGGCCGCGCAGCGTTGAGCGGCATGCCGGCTACATGAAGCTTCTGGCGAAGTTCGACCGGGTCTGGGCAATTTCGGAGTCGAGTCGCAGGGACCTCCAGGGGCTGTGGGACTGGCAGGGGGCCGCCGGGCGGCCACCCGTCGACCTTCTCCACCTTGGATCGGATTGGCCCGGGCTCGGCAGGCAGTCTTGCCGGCCCGTCGCGGGGCTGGCGCCGCGGATCGTCAGCGTCGGGATACTCGAGCCTCGGAAGAACCAGGGCGTCCTCCTGGACGCGTTCGAGGAGCTTCTTGGCGGCGGCACGGTGGCAGAGCTTCACCTTGTTGGCCGGGTGAACCCGCAATTCGGCCGGCCGCTAGAGGCGCGGGTGGCGTCACTGTCCCGCCGGTGGCCAGGGATAAGGCATCACCCGAAGATGGACGATGCGGCCCTTGCGGCGCTCATTATGTCATCCCGGGCGACTGCATTCCCGTCGATCGCCGAGGGCTGCGGGCTGCCGCTCCTCGAGTCCCTTTGGATGGCCGTCCCGTGCCTGTGCAGCGCCATCGCGCCGTTGTCCGAGAATGCGGAGGGTGGGGGATGCCGCGTCGTGAGGGACGGCGACTGGGCCGAGGCCATACGGAGCATCCTTACCGACGGCGGCGGGCGCGACGCGCTCGCGCGGGCGGCGGCTTCCCGGCGCCTGCCGACCTGGTCGGAGGCTGCGAAAGCGCTGGCCTCAGGGCTTGGCTAGGCCGGACGGGGCCTCAGAGCTTCTTCGCCGCGTACGCCATGGCCGCGGCAATCTTCTCTAGCTGCTCGTCCGTGTGCATCGCCGAGACGGCGGTCCGGATGAGGTCCTTGCCGCTCGGGACAGCGGGGGAGGTGGCCATGACTGTGAAGACACCCTTCTCAAGGAGGGCCTTCCAGAACGGATAGACGCGCTCCTTCGAGCCCAGCACGATCGGGACGGCAGGCGTCTCGCTCTCCCAGGTGTCGAAACCCAGGCTCTTGAGCATCGCACGGTACTTCTTCGTGTTGGACCAGAGGCGCTCGAGGTGCTGCGGCTCGCTTTGCATGATCTCCAGCGAGGCCTGGGCGCACGCTGCCTGGCTGGGGCTTATCGCCGCGCTGAAGATCGTCTGCTTGGAATGGGTCCTGAGGAACTCGATCACGTCGCGCGAGGCGGCGACAAATCCCCCCGTGCTGGCCAGCGACTTCGAGAGGCTGCCGCATATGACATCCACGGTGTCATTGAGCCCGAAATTGTCCACGGTGCCGCGGCCCTGCCGGCCCAGCACGCCGAACCCATGGGCGTCGTCGAGCACGATGAAGCAGCCGTGCTCCTCGGCGATCTCGCTCAGCTCGGGAAGTCGGGCTACATGGCCCTCCATGGAATAGACCCCCTCGATCACCAGCATCTTCGGCGCGGCGGGATTGGCCGTGGCGATCACCTCGCGCAGGTCGTCGGGATTGTTGTGCGAAAAGCGCTCGACCGTGGCGTTTGAGAGGCGGATTCCATCCCAGAGGCAGGAATGGACATTCTTGTCGGCAAAGATGACGTCGCCCTTCTGGGCGAACGCTGCGACGCTCGAAAGGCACGAAAGATAGCCTGCTGCATGGATATGGCAGGCTTCCCGCCCCAGGAACGCGGCCATCTTCTGCTCGAGCTCAACATGGTAGGTCCGGGACCCGTTGGAGGGCCTGGCGCCCGTCGTGCTCGTGCCCCACTTCAGGAGCGCGGCCCGCCCTGCCTCGGCGACCTTGGGGTGGAAGGAAAGCCCCAGGTAGTCGTTGCTCGAGAGCATGATCATTTCCCGGCCATCAAGCTTGATCGTGGTCCCCTTCTGGGAATCCATGGCATGGTAGAACGGCGCATACCGCAGCCGCATCTTTGTCGAATAGTCCTCGCTGCAGCGGCCCAGGATAGGCTTCTTGTTCTTAAGGAATAAGGTTATCGCCATGTCGGGCAGACCCTAGGGCAGCAACCGGAGTTTGCAAATGTAAACAGGGCGGTGCTAGACCCCCGCAGATCAACGGATTCCGACTGAATCAGCCCCTCCGCCGCAGGCCCGACATCCAGGACCCGAGGTCGGCCGCGTACTGGGTCCATGTCCTGAAATGGCGCGCCCGGGCCGAGGCCCCCAGGCGGGCGAGCGCATAGGGGGCGCCGAGGACCCCGCCCAGCGCGGCCTTTATCTCGGCGGCCGACCCGGAACCAAGGTCCAGGCACCCCCCCCCGGAGGCCACCTCCCCCAGGGCGCCCGAAAACCGGCAAAGGCACGGGCGGCCCCTGGAAAGGCTCTCGGCAACCGGCAGCCCAAATCCCTCGGCCAGGGAGGGGTAAACCGTGAACGAGCAGGCGGCATAGGCGCCCTCGAGCTCCTTCTCGTCCGCCGGGCCGTCGTAGCGCAGCGGCCGCCCCGACGAGGCGAGGGCCGATATCCGGCGCAGGGCCGCGGCGCCGGTCTCCCGGTTTGCCATCCCGATCAGCCTGAGCTCGAACCGGGCCCCTTCGGCCCAGAGCGCCTCGCAGGCGTCAAGGAGCGCCAGGTGGTTCTTCCTGCCCTCGATGCTCCCGACGCTGAGGACAACCGGCGGGCCCGTGTAGTGGGTCTCCCTCATCCCCAGCGGGGGGTCGATGCCCAGGGGAATGGCCTCGACCGGCGGCGGATGCGCGGCGCCCAACCAGGCCCAGTAGTCGAGGAGGGCGGACCGGGACGCCTGGGAGACAGCCGCAATGCCATCGAACCTGAGGAGGGCGCTGAGGTAGCTTGGGAAGCGGCGCCTGGTGGAGGCGGGCGAGTATTCCGGGATCTGGAGGCAGAGGGCGTCGTGGAAAAGGGCGACAGTGGGGCCGGCGGAAGCCTCGAAGAGCCGCCCCAAAGCGGCCTGGACGTCGCCCGAAAACACCTCCGGCACCACCACGCCCGATGCCGCGCCGGGCGCCAGCACGCCCGGCCGCCGGCCGCGCCTCAGCCTCCCGCGGATCTGCGCCGATACAGGCCAGCGCGAGGCCCGGCTTCCGGCAGGGTGGGCGCCGTCCAGGTTGCGGGTTTCCCAGGGCTCCAGCGGCCGCCAGGCGTCCTCGTGCGGGTCGAAGCACACCGCCAGCGCGCCGCCCGCCAGCTCCCTGCGGAGCGAGCGCGCCACCCGCTGGATACCGGTCCGGGCCGCCGTGTGGCAGGTGTGCGACAGGTCGAGGAGGAGGGTCATCGAATCGGCAGGATCACCGGCCCGCCGGCACCGCCCGCGGCCCGGCATGGGCCCCTGGGAGCATCGGTTCGGTGAAAAAATCCATTCTTGCTAAGGCAGGGCGGCCGGGGTGGTTTCTCGGGCTTTGCTGGCCGGACTCAAACCATTTCTGCGCGCCGGGCGAAACCTGCCGCGGTTGCTGGCATGCGCCTTTGCCGTCGGGGTTTTCGTGTGGAGCGTCGCTTTTTTCTACCTGCCTGGGATGGGATTCACGTACCTGATCCAGTTCGGCTCAAAGGAGCATGCCAAGCTCCTACCTGAGGTCCGCTCGGTCAACCATTACGAGGCGCCCAACTCCAAGGGGTACGACTCGCAGTGGTACGCCCAGATAGCGGTCAGCCCCCACCTTCGCGACCCGCGCCTCGGAAGGGCCGTCGACAGCCTGCCCTATCGGGCGCGGCGGATCCTCTTCCTGTTGACGGCCTGGGCAGCGGGCGGGGGCGATCCCTCGCGGGTGATGGAGGCCTACGCGGTCCAGAACATAGTCTGCTGGTTCCTGCTGGCCGCGCTCCTGCTGCGCTGGTTTCCCCCTGGCCGATGGGGAAACGTCTTTCGTTGGGCGGCGACACTTTACTCCTTCGGCATGATTTTCAGCGTGAGGGGAGCCCTCCTGGACGGACCCAGCCTCCTCCTTGTGGCCGGGGGCATGGCCCTGATCGAGGGCGGCCGCACCTGGCTCGGCGCCGCGGTGATGGGCGTGGCCGGCCTTGGAAAGGACACCAGCGTCCTCTGCGGCGCCGGACTTCCGCCGGCCGACCTGCGAAGGTCCGGGTCAATCCTTCCCTGGCTGGCACGTTGGACGCTGGTCTTGGTTCCCATCCTGTTGTGGGTTATATATTTAAATATAATACTTGGGCATGGGGAGGCTGTGGGGGCGCGCAATTTCGCGTGGCCCTTCTGCGGCCTGCTCGACAAGATGCAGGATATCCTCACGAGCCTCATCGCCGAGAGGGGGTATCCGTTGGCGACGGTGACCAAATTTGATGCCCTCGTCGTCGCCGGGCTGCTCGCCCAGTTCTCCTTTTTTGCGTTCCGGGTCCGTTGGCGCGACCCCTGGTGGAGGGTGGGCGCTGCCTATGCGGTCCTCATGGTCTTCCTTGGAGGCGCCGTCTGGGAGAACTACCCGTCGGCGGCTGCCCGCGTGCTGCTTCCCATGGTCCTCGCGTTCAACATAACGGTCCCGAGGGGCCGGTGGTGGGCGCTCCTCCTGGTCATAGGGAACCTGGGTGTCGTCGGCTCGGCAGACCTCCTGAAGCCCCCTGGACGCGAGAGCTACGTCATCGAGGGGCCGAGGGAGCTCCGCATGAGTCCGGACGGAAGCCCGGTGATGGCGGTTTTCGGGCCGGCCAACTGGTGGAGGCCCGAGAAGTCCCGCTGGGACTACTTTCGCTGGAGCATGGGGGACAGCAGCGTGGAGGTTCGCAATCCGCAGGCCTTCCCGATGATCGCGGACATTGTGTTCAAGCTCCGGTCGGTCGACCGGCGTGCGGCGATCATCATCCTGGACGGCCGCGAGGTCAGGCGGGAGGAGCTTGAGCCGGCGGAGGTGGTCCCGGTAACCCTGAGCGGCATCCGCCTGCCGCCCGGGGACACGACCCTCCTTTTCAGGAGCGACAGGCCCGCGGCCTATCCTGGCAACTCCGACAAGCGCCGGCTCACCTACATGGTTCGCGACCTGGAGATCGACCTGAAGGGCAGGGCGCCCGAGACCCGCGGGGCGGGGCCGCCGGCGATGGGCAATTGAGGGCCCGGCCTGCGCCCCGGCATTGCGGCGACCTTGCCCGAAGGGGAACCGACCCGGGCCTTGCCCACGCTGCACGGAAAGGGCGGCGGCGGCCCGCATAACTCATTGCCGGGCGTTGTCCGGGGCGCTAGTAGCTGCCGACCGAATGAAGTTACGCGGCCTCACCCCGAGCAGCCTGTTCGCCTGCCTGCTTCTTGCCGCGGCGATCGTCCTGCCGCTTGAACCCTGGCTGCGCGACAGGCCGAGCGGCTGGCGGTTCGAGGTAAGGGTGGAGTCCGACGAGCCGGGCATCGTTCAGCTCTATTACAATTCCGGATCCGGCATAGGCGAAGCAGACTCGGTGGTTCAGCCGATCACGGCGCATGCCGCCCGAACCCTGCGCTTTGCGCTGCCCTACGGGACTGTGACGGCGCTTCGATTCGATCCCCTGGACCGCGACGGGCGGATCACAATCGGGCTCCCCCGTGTCGTCGACGCCCTGGGCCGGGTGGTCGCGGAGTATCCGCCCGACACGTTCTTCGGCCCGAACCAGGTCCGGTCCATGACTAGGAAGGGCGACTCGACTGTAATAGAGACCGATCCCGGGGCGACGGACGCCCATTTCTCGATCCGGCTGCGCTCGCCGATCGTGGTCGGCGGGCCCCCGGCCTGGAGGGACTTCTGGGTGGCGTTCGGCGCATGCGTGGCGGCGCTCCTTCTCTGGGGCCTTGCGCCGCCCCCGCTTCGGCGCTGGCCGAAATCGGCCTGGGACGCGGCGGCGCGCGCCCCCGTCCCGGCGATTGCCGCAGCCGCGCTTGCGGGGACCCTTGCGGCAAACTGGCCCGTGGCCTTCGCCGGCCGCACATTCATCTCCCCGAACATGGGTGTCGCCCTCCTGTACGGGCAAAGCCCGTGGCTGCCCGGGCACCAGAGCGGCGAGGTCCGCGATCCCCAGAAATCGGACGTGGCGGCGCTCATGTGGCAGCACCTGCCGATGTCGATCGTCGAGGGACGGGCGTTGAGGTCCGGCGAGCTGCCGCTTTGGGACCGGTATGACTCGGCTGGGCTGCCCCTGCTTGGACAGGGCCAGTCGTGCTTCGGCGATCCCCTCAATTTCCTGCCCATCCTTGCGGGCGGATCCTCCTGGTCGTGGGACCTGAAGATACTCATCGCAAAGTGGTCCCTGGCATTCGGCGTCGGCATGTGCGCCTGGGGGATGTGCCGCCACTTGGCGTCGTGCATCATGGTCGCGGCGTCGTCCGCCTTCCTTGGGTTCTTTGTCTACCGGATCAATCACCCGGCGATATTCAGCGTCTGCTACGCGCCATGGATCCTGTACGCATGGCTCCGCTGCGAGGAGGCCAGGGGATGGAGGCGCCTCGTGCTGTGCCTGGCCGGCCTCGTGGGCGCAAACTGGATGGAGATCAACAGCGGCACGGCGAAGGAGGCGTATTCGCTCCTTTTCTCGATGAACGGCGCCGGCCTTTGCGTCGTCGCCTTTTCCGGCAAGAGCCTTGCCGATAAGGCGCGCATGCTGCTCGGCGCCTGCGCCGCAGGCCTTGTCTTCGCGATGGCCGCGTCGCCCGTGTGGTACACGTTCTACGGGGCGCTCAGGGCGTCCTACACGAGCTACAACGTCCCGGAGACCTTCCAGATCCAGCCGGGCCTGCTCGTGGGCCTGTTCGACGAGGCATTCTACAGGCCCTTCCAGTTCGAGTACGGGGTCGTCAATCCCTCGGCAAATTTCTTCCTCTTCCTCGGCGTCCTGTGGGCCCTCGTCCGGTGGCGCTCCTGCATCAAGGAGCCTGGCGCCGCGGCGCTGCTGCTGTCGGGCGCCGCGATCGGCGCCCTCGTCTACGGCGTGGTTCCGCCGGCGCTCGTGAACCGGATTCCCTTTCTCGGCAACATCCTGCATGTCGACAATTCGTTTTCCTGCGCCCTGATCGTCCTGCTCGCCCCCCTCGCGGCCTTCGGCTGGCGCGAGGCATGGGGGCGCTCCGCCGGGCCAGAGGGGCTCAAGGAGGCGGCGCTGGTTCTGGTGCTGGCCGTCGTCGCCCTCGGCGCCTACCTCGGCACCGCGCAGGCCGTCATGAGGAGTGCCTATGCCGCCCTCAGCTGGGGCCGGAACATCCGCCTCGAACCCTTCATAGCCTGGTACGCGCTCGGCCTGGCCGTGGGGTCGGCAGGGTTCCTGGGCGCGTTTGTCAGGATGCGCCGGTCGGGCGCCGTGACTGCCGGGGCCCTATGCATCGCGGCCGCGGGCGGCATTGCGCTCCACTGGAGGGAGGCGTTCAGGATTGGCGCCGGCTACTCCACGTACGTGGTCCGGCCGGCGCCCCGGACGAACCTCGAGTCCGACTCGCCTGCGGTCGATTTTGTGACGGCCGGGACGGCGTCCTCGCCGGCGAGGGCGATAGGCTTCCACAACGACCTCCTGCCCGGGTGGTCCGGGGTCTATGGAATCGAGGGGATCTCGGGCCCCGACGCCCTCATGAATCCCCGTTACAGGGAACTCCTCGATGCGGCGGGAATCCGCCGGATCTGGGATTGGCGCTACATCATCGAGCCGTCCGACGTGGCCTCCCTGCGCCGTATCCTCGACCTGCTGAACGTCCGCTACTACCTGGGCTATCACCTTGGCGAGAACCGGCCCACGGGGGGGCTGTCGCGCGATCTTTCCGCGGACATGGAGGTGTTCGAGAGCCCGACGGCGTGGCCGAGGGCCTACTGGACCGACGGGGTCGCGGTCTACTCGGACGTCGCGCAGTATGCCTCCTGGGTGAAGTCGGGCGACGGATCGCCCTTTGTCGGGATCGAGCGGGCCGTCTGGGACGGGCTTAGGCCGGTCCCGCGGGTCTCGGGGGACCTTTCAAGGCGGAGGATCCGGAACGCGAGGGACTATGTGCTCACGCCGGACACGACTTCGTTCTCAGTCGAGGCGCCGGGCCCGGGATTCATCGTGCTCACGGAGGCGTTCGAGGAGGGGAATTTCGTCGCGGCCGTGAACGGGGTTCCCCGCCCCTATGTCCGCGTGAACCACGCATTCAGGGGCATCTACGTCGACGCCGCGGGGACCTATTCAGTCAAGTTCACCTACCGGCCGGCGGGGATCCGCCTGACCGTCGCGCTGTTCTGGGCCGCCGCGGCGGCCGTCCTCCTGGCCATCCTTGCGGCCCTTTGGCACCCAAAGTCCCGCGGGCACCCGGCTCCGCCGGCCACCTAGAGTCCCGCTATCGTCTCCAGGCGCCTGCGATACATGGCGCCAATGGCCGCGGGCGAGAAACGCTCCTCGATCGTGGCCCTTGCGGCGGCGCCCAGGGCCGCTGCTCGGGCGGGATCTGATACGACGCCCCGCATGAGCTCGGCGGCGTGCGAGGGGTCGGGGTCGGCCCAGGTCGCCCCCTTTACGTAGGGCCCGTGCGTCTCGGTGAGCTCGACCAGGCGGCAGCGCACGGGAAGGCCGTTGTCTTGGTTCAGGTACTCCGCGGTGGCGGACCAGTTCGTCGAAATGACGGGCTTGCCGAGATACATGCACTCCGCGACGGCCAAGCCGAAGCCCTCCGCGCGGTGCAGGGAGACGAAGCAGTCGCAGGCAGCCTCGAGCGCGTAGACGTCCGAGCGGGGAAGGGTCGCGTTCATGATCACGGTCCCCGGCAGGTCCCGCACCAGGTCCTGGAGCGCCGAGAAATCGCGTGGGTTCGCCCCCGCGTTCTGGACCTTTATGACAAGGGACGCGCCGGAGCTGGCAAGGCCGGACAGGCGGAAGGCCTCGACTGCGGCCCTTGGGTTCTTCCGATTGGCATAGGAGTTCAGGTCGAAGAGCGTCAGGAAAAGGGTGCCCTCGGCCGGCAACCCGAATCGCCCCCGCAGCGCGGGGCGGCCCTCAGCCGGCCTCTCGAAGGCCACCGAGTGCGGCATCGTGAGCACGGGGAAGAGGGCCTTCAGGGCGATCGACTCCCGAACGAAGTTGCTGGGGCACCAGACCTCGTCGTAATAGTCGAGTGCGGGGAGCCATGCGTCGGGGAATTCCGTGAGTTCCCAGGCGAAGAAGCCTATGTTGTACCGGTTCTTTCGGAAATCGGCGCCATGGTGGTGGTCAATGTCCCGCGACACCGGGGGGTCGATATGGAAGACGTTCGCCCCGTAGGGGTTGGACTCCTGCAGGCGGGCCGCGAAACCTTGGTCGCCGAGGCGGTTCTTGCAGTTGAGCTTCAGGGGCACGAGGGCCACCGGGACCGAGGCCGCATCGGCCGCCCTGACCATGCACCTTGCCGACTCGCCGATCCCGAGGTCGGCAGTGAGAAACCCCACGACGTTCATCCCGATGCGCGAGTGGAGCCTGGCGAAGGCGACAGAGTAGGGGCTCTCACGCCGGGAGAAATCATAGATGTTCTCCCCGACGCCGGTCTCGACCGAGCAGATGCGGAGCTGGCGGTTACGCCTCTGCGAGCGGTAGCGCTGGAGCGGCCCCAGCGCCGTGACCCTCCCGAGCCAGGCCAGCGCGTTTGTGCCCCTGACGCCGTGCAGAACGAGGAGGAGGAGCGAGCCCTTCTGGGCCGGCGCCTTCGCCAGGCTTACCCGCGCCTCCCAGGGCCCGGGCTTGCTTCCGGAGATCCGGGCGACGCTTTCGCCGTCCAACAGGACCTCGAGCGAGGGGAACCCCGTCTCCGGCCAGCGGGCCTCGGGGTGCCGCGCGAACCGTCCCTTGAGGACTATGGACGCCACGCCCTCGATCGGGGGGAGCCGAATGGCCGCGGATTCCCTGATCCACGCCGAGTCGGGGGAGAACTCGTCAAAATAAAGGCCCGAGTAACGCGTGAATTGCCTAGAAAACGCGCCACCAAACGGCGGGTTGTGCTCGAACCGCGGCATGCTCAGTCGGCGAACATCACCCGCCAGCGTGCGAACTCGAGCTCGATCGCGCCGTAGCGCGCCTCGAGGATGGGCTCCGGCGGCGAAGGGGACATGTGCATCAGGTAGAGGGCAAAATGGATGGCCTGGGCGACGCTGCCGAAGGAGCGCGGCTGCGGGGCGCGCCTCCTGAAATAGGCCCATGCCCACCGGCGGCTCGATGCCAGCGCAAGCTCCGGCCGCCAACGCATCACCAGCCTCATGGCGTTCTGCTCGTCCCTGTCCTTCCTGCCGGGCGACGAGCTCACGTGGTGGAGCACGCGGCTGCGCAGCGCGACGACGTTGATGAGGCCCAGGCGGCCGGCGCGCAGGCAAAGGTCGACGTCCTCGCAGCCGTTGGAGAACCCCTCGTCGAATCCGCCAAGGCGCCGCCATGCCTGCGCCCGGACAAGCATGCAGGCCCCAGTGACCGCGAAAACGGCGGGCTCAGGTTCGAGTAGCCGGGCCAGGAGGCCCGGGGCCCTCCGGTCATGCTCGGTCTTGCCGTTCTCCGTCACCCAGATGCCGGAATGGTCCACGTCGCCTGTTGCCGCGGCAACCTGGACGTTTCCGACCATGCCGGCGCGGGCCCCCAGCGCCTCGAGGGCCGAGATCATCGGCTGCAGCCACCCGCCGGAGAGGACGAGGTCGTTGTTCAGGAACGCGAGCATGCGGCCCTGCGCTGCCGCGGCGCCGCGGTTGTTCGAAGCGGCGTAGCCGAGGTTTCGCGGGTTCAGGAGGACGTGGAAGGGCGCCCGGAGCGTCGCAAGCCACTCGCGCGTGCCGTCCGTGCTCCCGTCGTCGACGAGGATCACCTCGTAGCTCAACCCCGCGGGAAGCGAGGCGACGAGGCTGTCGACCATTGCCCTGGTGAGCGGAAGGCAGTTGTACACGGCCGTAACGATGCTGATCGCCGGCGGCTCGGGTCGCGGTTTGCGCACGGTCTTCAGGCTATTGTCCAGCCACTAGCCTGGAGAGGTAGCGGGCGTATGAGGACTTTCCCAGGCGGCCTATGTTGGCCTCCAGCTTCGCGGTGTCTATCCAGCCCTGGCGCCACGCGATCTCCTCGAGGCACGCGATCTTCAGCCCCTGACGGTTCTCGATGACATGGACGAACTGCGCGGCCTCGAGCAGGGAGTCGTGGGTGCCGGTGTCGAGCCACGCCGTCCCGCGGCCCAGCACCTCGACGTGGAGCGTGCCGGCCCTCAGGTAGAGGCGGTTCAGGTCTGTGATCTCAAGTTCCCCGCGCTTGGACGGCCTCAGCCCGCCGGCGTACTCCACGGCCATCCCGTCGTAGAAATAGAGGCCCGGGACCGCGTAGTTCGACCTTGGCTTGTCTGGCTTCTCCTCGAGGGAGAGAACCTTCCCGTCCCGCGCGAATTCAACGACGCCGTAGGCCTCCGGATTGGCCACGTGGTAGCCGAAGATGGTCGCGCCCGCCTTCCTTGCGGTGGCCGCCGAGAAGGCCTTGGGAAGGTCGTGGCCGTAGAAAAGGTTGTCCCCGAGGATGAGCGTGCTGGGCGAGGACCCGATGAAGGGCGCGCCTATCACGAAGGCCTGGGCGAGGCCGTCGGGGCTGGGCTGCTCCGCGTACTCGAGGCGCATTCCAAGGCTGTCGCCGCTCCCCAGCAGGCGCCTGAAGAGGGGAAGGTCCTGCGGGGTCGAGATGACGAGCACCTCGCGTATTCCCGCCATCATGAGGGTCGACAGCGGATAGTAGATCATCGGCTTGTCGTACACCGGCATGAGCTGCTTGCTCACGGCGATCGTCAGGGGGAAAAGCCGCGAGCCGGAGCCGCCCGCGAGGACGATTCCCTTCCTTGCCTGGGCTGGCGCGGTGCTCATGCGCTCCTCCCCAGGCGCTGCCTGTCGTAGCGCTTCGACGTGATGTCGGCGCACCAGGCGCGGTTCGCGAGATACCAGTCGACGGTCTTGGAAAGGCCGCTCTCGAAGGATTCGGAGGGGGCCCAGCCGAGCTCGCGGGTGATCTTCGAGCAGTCGATCGCGTACCGGCGGTCGTGCCCGGGCCTGTCGGCGACGAACTCTATCTGCTCTGAATAGGGGCGCCCGTCGGGCCTTGGCGACTTCGAGTCGAGCAGGCTGCAGATGAGCCGCACGGCGTCGATGTTCGCCTTCTCATTGAGCCCGCCAACGTTGTAGGTCTCCCCGACGCGGCCCCGCCTGATGACCGCCTCGATCGCGGCGCAGTGGTCGCCCACGAACAGCCAGTCGCGCACCTGTTTCCCATCCCCGTATATCGGCAGCCTCCGGCCGTCGAGGGCGTTCAGGATGACCAGGGGAAACAGCTTCTCCGGGAAATGGTACGGCCCGTAGTTGTTCGAGCAGTTGGTCGTGAGCGCGGGCAGCCCGTAGGTGTGGACAAACGAGCGGACGAGGTGGTCGCTGGCCGCCTTCGACGCCGCGTACGGGGAGTTGGGTGCGAAAGGGGTGCGCTCAGAGAAGGGGGCGCCATCCGGCTCCAGGGAGCCGTACACCTCGTCCGTGGAGACGTGCAGGAATCGGAATGCGTCGCGCGAGGCGCCGGACAGCGAGGCCCAGTGGCGCTTCACCGAATTGAGGAGACGGAGGGTGCCGACAACGTTCGTCTGGACGAACGGCTCGGGAGAGTCGATCGAGCGGTCGACATGGCTCTCGGCGGCGAAGTTGACGACGGCGCCGATTGCGTGCCGGGCAAGCAGAGACTGGACGAGCCCCTCGTCTCCGATGTCACCGTGCGCGAACGTGTAGCGGGCGTCGCCGGAGATGTCGGCGAGGTTTGCCGGGTTTCCGGCATAGGTGAGGCTGTCAAGGTTCACGATCCGCCCGCCGGCGGGCCCCTTGGCCGCCAGCGCCTGGCGAATGAAGTTGCTGCCTATGAAGCCGCAGCCGCCGGTGACCAGGTAGTTCATCGCCCTATGCGGCCTTCCTCCAGGTGCGCAGGCTCTGCTCGATGGCCTCGCGCACCGGAGTGAGCGAGATCCCGGCGGCCGCTAGCTTTCCCGAGTCGAGGACGCAATTCGACCTCGGGGTCTTCGCCGCCGACCGCATGAAGTCATCCTCGTCCGAAAAGTACTTGAACTGCTTCTGGCAGACGCCCGACTTCGCGATCAGCTCGGCCACCTCGTGGGTCGTCACCCTTCCCGGATTGGTTACGTTGTAGGTGCCGAACGGGACGCGCTTTTCCCAGCAGGCGAACGACGCGGCGACGAACTCGCCGAGCTCGGAGATCGAGTTGGTCGCCTCAAGGAGGCGGTCGTAGCGCATCAGCTTGGAGAGGTAATTGCGCGGGTTGTCGACTCCATCGAAGGGTATCCTGAGGCGCCAGACGAAGACGCCCTGCCGGCCGGCAAGCACCTCCTCGCCGAGGCCCTTCGTGCCGCTGTAGAACGAGCAGCGGTTCGCGCGGAAGGTGAAGTTTGGCGGATCGAGCTCGGAAAAGCCCGACTCCCCGGGGCCGTTGCCGCTGTAGATGCACCCGGATGAGACATGGCCCCAGGGCACGGCCGCCGACTCGCAGGCCTCGGCGACGACGCCCGGCAGGACCGCGTTTCCCATGAGGCACTCGGACTTGTGGAGCTCACAGGCGTCGACGTTGGGCTTGCCGGTGTAGCCCGCCGCATTGATGAGAAAATCGGGGCGGTCCCGCTTCAGCTCCCTGGACAGCGTCGCCAGATTCGAATAGTCGGTCTCGCTCCGCCGCAGGTTCCTGTATTGCAAGCCCTTGTGACGCAGCAGCGCCTGGAAAGCCTGCCCGACGTAGCCAGAGCCGCCTAATAGGTAAATCATTGGAAGCGAGGGCACCTAAGCCAAGCGATAGGCCGCCGGGAAACAAGGGTTTTCAGGGCCGGGCATGGAGGGGTTCAACGCCGCCGGTAGTCGCCCCGGCTGAAGTACTTCTCCAGCCAGACGTACATGCAGATGAAAAAATAGCGGCTGCCCATCTCCTTGATCTTCAGCTTGGCCGCGCCGTACTTGCGGCCTCGCCACTTGATCGGGGTCACCGTCCAGGTGTAGCCCCGCACGATAGCCTTAAGCGGCAGCTCCACGGTCAGGTTAAAGTGGGGCGACATGAGCGGCTGGCAGCCGTCGATCACGCATCGGCGATAGGCCTTGAACGCGTTTGTCGTGTCGTTGAGCGGGATGGTGAACATCACGCGGATGAAGAGGTTGGCCAGCCGGTTGACGAACAGCTTGACGCCCGGGTAGTCCGAGACGTCGCCCTTGCGCATGAATCGGCTTCCAAAGACGCATTCATGCCCGTCCGACAGGAGCCGCCAATACTTGACGGCGTCCTCAGGGAGGTCCGAGGCGTCCGCCATCATGATCACCACGGCGTCTCCCTTGGTCTGCTGGAGGCCATGGATGATCGCGCACCCAAACCCGTTCGGCCCGGTGTTCCTCGTCGCGACGAGCGTCGGGATCTCGGACTTAAGCGATTCCAGCACCTGCCATGTCGAGTCCCGGCTTCCGTCGTCGACGACGACGATCTCGTGCGGCACCTCCTCGCGGACGAATTCCGCGTAAAGCTCGCGCAGCGTGGAGGGAAGCGACTCGGACTCATCCCTGGCTGGAACGACGACGGAGAAAAGGTCCAGGCTCATCAAAGCGGAGCCGACACCTCGAGCCAGTCCGGATGCGCAGCGGCATGCGCGGCGATACCCTCGAGGACCGCTGCGGCGGGCGTCTTTGGGGCCCATCCCCAGAGGCGGTTCGCCTTTGCCGCGTCCAGGACGATCCACGGGATGTCGAACGGCCTCGCCTCCGGCGACGGGGATACCGGGTGCGGCCCGAATGCCTTGTCACACCACTCGGTGAGCCCGCGAAGCGACATCGCAGAGGCGGCGCCGCCGCCGACATTTATGACCCTGTCGCCAGCGCCGACCCTCGGGGCGGCTGTCTGCGCGAGGAGGAGGGGCGCCAGGTCGGCAGGGTGCATGCAGTCCCTCACCTGGTGGCCCGTGCCGCCGAAGCCGATGTACTTGAGCGGCCGGCGCCGCAGGTGGCTGTTGATCCAGTAGCTGAAAATTCCCTGGTCGGGCCGGCCGAACTGGCCGGCGCCTGCGAGTATGCCGCACCGGTTGACGAAGACGGGCAGCCCGAATGCCTCGCCGTATTCCAGGGCCAACGCCTCGCTGGCAAGCTTGGTCGCGCCATACAGCGACACGGGCGCGGTTGTCGGGAAATCCTCGGACACCCCGGCGGGGCTGATGCCGTGGGGGAGGCCGGCCGACCCGAGGCGAAAGGCCCCGGATTCGGCCCTGACAGGCAAGCCCGCGAGATGGGTGATGCTGTACACCCTGCTGGTGCTCAGGAGGGTGAAGCCCGCCTTGTTCCGCTTGCAGTATTCCAGCAGGTTGACGGTTCCCTGCAGGTTGTGCTCGACCACCTGCCGCGAGCTGCTTTGCCCGTCGATCCCCGCCAGCACGCTCGGGTTCGCGGCGGCGTCTATGACCCAGTCGGCTGCAGGCAGGGAGTCGACGTCGCTCGCGGAGCGGACGTCCGCATGGAAAACCTTGGCGCCGGCCTGCTTCAGCCCGGAACGGTTTGTCTCGCTTCCTGGCCGGATGAAGTTGTCGAACCCGAGTATCCTGGCTCCGGGGCTGATGGAAGCCAGCGAACGGGCGATCGCGCTGCCGGCAAAGCCGCAGATACCGGAGATGAGTATTCGCACGCCCCTGGGCCCTAGTTCCCCGGCGAAGCTTGGGTTCCTGCCGCGGCCCTCTGCCGCGCCTCCTGGTAGGCCTTGCGCTGCTGGACGCCGATCTCGAGGAGGTCGCTGACGAGCATCCGCGCCTCGCGCTGCTGCTGCGCGGCGGTCGTCATCGGCAGCTCCGGTTGCACGGGCGCCGCGGCTATCGGTGGGGGAGGAGAGGGGTATTGCGTGTTGACCGGGGCAGCACGGCCGCCAAAGGCAGGGCCCGAAGATGCGACCGTTGACGTGCGCATCGTCAGCTGCCTGCGTGCGCCCAGGATCGTCACGGTCGCCGAGTCCATCGCGCGGTCGTAGCTGATGACGTGGATCCCGTCCGACTCACCGCCGACTGGGATCCAGACGCTGTGCTTCTTCTGGCGCTCAAAAATGCAGACGGAGATCTGCGAACCCTGCGCGCTCGATCCGGCTAGCTCGAAGGTCTCCGGACTTCCCGCGAAGCCGGCCACGGACGGGGACCCAGCTGGAACAAAGGGAGAATCCGCGACCAGGGGATTTGCCCGGGCTGCAGGCGCCGCAACGGCCACCAGCAGGGCTGCCAGGGCATAGGGCAGAAGGCGGGGCGGACTATCGAAATTGGGGTGCATTAACTAGCCAAGACGCATACCGCGCTAACACCGATACGTCAAACATGCGGTCTCCGGCTCCAGGAGTCGACAATCTGCCGGATCGTTTCCGTAAGGGATTGTGTAATATTCCACGATGGGAACTGCTTACGGATCTTGCCGAGGTCGGAATAGTAGCAAATGTGGTCGCCGATCCTGTTCTCGGGAACGTAGGTGTGGCTCTGCTTTTTACCCGTGAATGACTCCACGATCTTGAAGGCCTCGATGATCGAGGTGCTGTTGGCCTTTCCGCCGCCAAGATTGTAGACCTCACCAGCCTTCGGTGCCGCGGCGAAGGCGGCCATGAAGCGAGCGACGTCGAGGGAATGAATATTGTCCCGGACCTGCTTCCCCTTGTAGCCGAATACCTTGTATTCGCGGCCCTCCAGGTTGCACTTCACCAGGTAGCTGAGGAAGCCGTGAAGTTCGACGCCCGAGTGGTTTGGCCCCGTGAGGCAGCCCCCCCGGAGGCAGCAGGTCGGCATTCCGAAGTAGCGTCCGTACTCCTGGACCATTGAATCGCCTGCCAGCTTTGAGGCGCCAAAGAGGGAGTGCGTCGACTGGTCAACCGTGAAGGTCTCCGGGATGCCATTGGCAAACGCCTCGTCCGCGTAGTCCCAACGCGTCTCGAGCTCGCGCATCTTGATCCTGTTCGGCGCGTCGCCGTAGACCTTGTTGGTGCTCATGTGGATGAACGGCGACTCCGGGCATTCGCGCCGGGCTCCCTCGAGCATGTTCATCGTCCCCACGGCGTTCGTGTCAAAATCCTCGAATGGCAGCGCCGCGGCCTTGTCATGGCTGGGTTGGGCGGCCGTGTGCACGACGACCGCCGGCTTCAGGGACCCCAGCAGCTCAAGGACGCCCCTGCGGTCGCGGATATCGAGCTCGTGGTGGCTGAAGCCCTTGATGTCCTTTTCCAGCCGGGCCTGGTTCCAGCGCGTGTCGGCCTGCGGGCCGAAGAACACGGCCCGCTGGTTGTTGTCCACCCCGTGGACCTCATAGCCGAGCTCGCGTGAGAAATACTCGCAGACCTCGGAACCGATCAGCCCGGACGAGCCGGTCACCAGAATGCTCTTCTTCATCGTCTGGCTATATGGCGGAATTTCAGATGGGTTGGAAGCGGTACTTCACGAGCGCGACCATCCACGTGATCGGGTCGCGCACCATCGACACCTTCTTGCCCTCGCTGAAGGACCTCGAGCGATAGTAGACAGGGATCTCCAGCGGGTGGTAACCGCGGCGCACGAGCTTGATGAGCAGTTCCCAGTCGAAGTCGAAGCGGTTGCACTCGAGTCGCAGCCCCGCGATGCACTCCCGCCTGAAGACCTTGTACATCGTGAACGGGTCCGTGAGCCAAATGCCGAGCGATGCGTTGAGCATGAGCGCGAAGGTCCAGTGGGCGACGTTCAGGATCGCGGCCCGCAGCTTGTCGTCCGTGAATTTCCGGATCGCCCAGCCCTGGCGCGCGTGGCGGGTTCCCATCACGAACATCCACTCTCCCGCCGCGAGCGGCGCCAGGAGCCGCTCGTAGTCGGCGAGGTCGTACTCGAGGTCGGCGTCCTGTATCATGATCACGTCCCCGGTGGCCGCCGCGAGGCCCGCCCTAACCGCGTGGCCCTTGCCGCGCGGGGCCTCCTCGAGGATCACCTGGACGCCCGGGCGGTCGCGGTAGGAGAGGACCACGGCTCGCGAGCCGTCGCTGGAATTGCTCTCGACGATTATGATCTGGAAATCGTAGCCGGGGATCCTCTTGGCGGTGAGGGCGTCAAGCGCCTCCCTCACGGTCGAGATCTCGTTGTAGACCGGGACGATGACCGAGACGGTTATGGGCGCGGCTAGCGGGGCCATGGAGGCTCAGCGGTACCCCCGAATGCATGCGAGCCCCGGCGTTGCCAGGCATGCCCCTGCACGGCCTCCCGAATAGGCGGCTCTGCTTTTCATTGTTGTTTATCGGAGCCGGGGCGAGGAAGCATTGCGGATGGCATCGGGGATTGGGAAAGTTCTTGTTGGCCCTTGTCAAAGCCGTCCGGCATTGAGGTAAGTGCTATACATGGATGCTTTTGCGTCTCCGTCAATGCGCGCTGCGCCCCCTGCGAGGCGCTGGTCCGCCGTGCTCGAGGCCTGCGTCCTGACGGCCGCCGTCGGGCTGTCGCTTGTAGGCGTCCTCAACCGGCCTGCCGAGAACCTGGACGCGTCGTGGCAAATGATGCTCATCCACGCGCACCAGACCGGACTCCAGTTCGGCCGGGACATCATCTTTACCTGGGGCCCGTGGGGCTTCCTGTGCACAAACTACAGCCTCGGCGGCGCCTGCGCGGCGCCCATAATCGCGTGGCAGACCGCAGGCCAGTTTGCGCTGGCATTCGCGCTGGTCTGGCTGGTGCGCCCTCTGGCGTTGTGGCGACGCTACGTTTTTTTCGCGGCCTTCATCTGCCTCGGCTGGCTCTTCCAGGACACGGCCTACTTCGTGCTCATCGCGATCGTTGTCCTCATGGGCCTGATGCGCCCGGGCACCGGCGGGGTGGCTATCGCCTCGTGGTCGGCATCGCTGGGCTTCCTGGCGCAGATCAAGTTCACGTACTTCGTCCTGACCGCCGGCGGGGTGTGTGCAGCCGCGGCCCTTTGGCTCATGCGCGGCGACCGCAGGCGGGCCGCGGCCGTGGCTGCAGCCTATGCCCTGGGGGTGCCTGCCTTCTGGGCACTGGGGGGCCAGGGCCTCGACAACCTCTATCCCTACGTGATGAGGAGCCTGGAGATCGCCTCCGGCTACGGGGATGCGATGGGGTTCAACGAGCCGATGGCCACGTTCCTCTGGGGCGCCGCCGTCATCCTCGGCTGCGCAGCCTACGTTCGGGTGTTGTGCCTTGAGGGGGAGGACCGCCGGCTCGGCCTCTGCGGAGGGCTGTTCCTGGCGCTTTCGCTGCTTCTCGTGTGGAAGGAGAGCTACACGCGCGCCGACCACGTTGGCCTGGGCGGCCACGTATTCGGGCTTTTCGGGTACGTCGGGGTTATGGCGCCGGCTGCCGGGGCGATATTTTTCCCGTCCAGGCGCTGGCACTGGTTCGACCTGGCAACGATCTTCTGCGGCGCGGCGATCGTTGCCATCGAGCCCTCATACATCCGGCTCCTGCCGAGGATGGAGTGGGAGAGGGCCTACGCGAAGGCCCGGGTTCTCGGCCGCATCGCCAGCCTCCCCGCGGACTGGCGCTCGGACCTTGCGGCCGCCTCGCAGTCGGCCGACCTCCCAAGGATTCGTGCGGCCGTGGGTGGCGGAACCGTCGACGTCTACAATTACAGCGTGGGCACGGCGCTGCTGAATGGCCTGAAATTGTCCGCCAGGCCGATTTTCCAGAGCTATTCCGCCTACACCCCAAGCCTCGAGGGGTGGAACCTGCGCCGCTACCAGTCGCCCCGGGCACCGGATTTCCTCCTCTGGCGCAACGAGTCGGTGGACGGGCGGTACCCCGGCCAGGACGACGCCCTCCTCGTCTCCAGCCTGCCGGGGCATTATCAGCCGGAGTTCGAGGAAAACGGATATTGGCTCTTCAGGCGAAAGACGGCGGCCGGCCCTCTTCCCGCGCGCCGGCTCATACTCCAGGAGACGGTCAGGCTCGGCGACGAAGTGAGGATTCCCGGGGGGACGTCGGGCGCAATCTGGCTCGACGCCACGCCCGTTCCGGATGCGCTCGGCAGGATGAGGGCGCTCCTCTACAAGCCGGCGGAGATCTACATAGAGACGCTCGGTCCCGATGGCACCGGCCTGCGCTCGCGGCTGGTGCCGCGCGTCGACAATGTGGGCTTCATTCTCGATCCGGTGCTGGACGACGGAAGGCGCCTCGCCGACCTGATGAACGGGTCGGCCCGGCGCGCCGTCAGGGCGTTCCGCTTCTGGTCGACTGATGGCCAAAACGAGTATTGGAGCCGGGTCGATGTCCAGCTATTCGACATGCCGTCTCTCAAATGCCTGCCCGCGGGAGGAGAACCATGAGCCGTGGGCCTGGGGTGCAAGCCCGCGCCGGGGAGGCCGATGGCCAGTCGAAGGCGGCTGTCTGGATCCCGGCGGCCGCGGCCCTGTTGCCGTTTGTGGCCTATTACACGATGATCGGCCGCCTTTTCTGGTTTGGCGATGACATCGACTTCGTCGACCGAATCGGGAGCTTCGGGCTCTACCACTGGATGTGGGAGGCCTACGCCGAGAATTTCGTCCCGCTTTTCAAGCTGGTGTGGGGGAGCCTCTTTTACGCATCGGGCGGCTCGTATACCTTCTTGCTCGGCGCATCATGGATCGTTCATGCGCTGAACGTGCTGCTGCTCGGGGTGCTCCTGCGCCGCTGTGGTTTCAAATGGCCCGGGGTGGCATTCGCCCAGCTGGTGTTTGCCCTCTCGCCGGCCAACATCGAGACGCTCTGCTGGAGCGCCCAGCTCGCGTCCCTCCTTTCGGTGCTGTTCCTGCTCCTCGCGCTTGGCAGTTTTGCAGCGTCACCGTTCGGGGCGACGGCTGTCGTGTCCTCTGCTGCGAGCGCGCTCTGTTTCTCCCGTGGAGTCCTGACGGGGGCCCTTCTGGCGCTGGCGTCGGCATGGGAAGGGGCAAAGAGCGGGCGCCTGGCGAGGTGGGCCGCGCTCGCCCTGGCGTACCTGGCCCCGGCCCTGGCCGTCGCCGTGGCGATAACCGTGATGGTGCCCTACGGAAACGAAGGGCATATGGCCGGGCATGCGACGGCCGCGGCGCAATATGCGCTTTGGTACCTTTGCCTTAACCCGGCCCACAGCATCCTCGGCTTCGAGTCATTCGGGCCGAGGACCGTCTTTCTGCTGGGGACCATCAAGCTGGCCGTCGTCCTCTGGGCTATCTGCAAGAGCCAGGGGCGTGCCCGAGGGCTGCTCGTGCTCCTTGCCCTGTTCGACATCGGGTACTCGTGCCTTCTGGGGGTCGGCCGTTACCATACCGGCCTGGCGACGACGATTTCCTCGAGGTACCAGTACGGGTCGATGATAGCGACGCTTCCGGCGGCCGGATTCGTGCTCTCGAGCGCCCTCGACCGCCTGACAGCCCGGTGGCGGCAGGTCGTGGCCGTCGCCCTCCTCACGGCCGCCTCCGCCGGGCTTTTCTTAGAATGGCCGGCGGCGCTCGGGCCGTTCAGCGACTGGAGGGGTACCCAGGCCAGGGAAACGATCCTCGGCCTTCCAGGCCACGAGGACGACCAGGTCGTGCCGGGCTTTCCGGGGTTCCCGATAGCCAGGGCGAGGCAGCTCGCCGAAAAATACCACCTGCACTAGGCCGCGGCGGCCTTGTGGCCGGAGACCGAAATGAGGCCGTTCGGCAGGTCGTCGATCCGGATCCTCTCAAATCCTGCCCTTGAGAGATAGGTCCTGAGCTCCTCCCTCGAGGATGACATGCTCAGGTGTGCGGGACGGCGCCCCAGCGTGTACTGCGCCCCCTGGGTGAAGATCTGCCAGCCATGATCGCTGTCCAAGGGGAAGTTGTCGAAGTAGGCCCGGCCGCCAGGGGTCAGCACCCGGAAGGCTTCCTGCACGTAACGGTATCGGTCCCATTCGAAAAGGTGCATGAAAACGATCGTGCAGTAGACCAGGTCAAAGGAGTCCGAGGGCAGCTCCTGCAGGCCCACCGTGGCAAGCTCTACGAGCGTCGTGTTCCCGCAGCCTTCGAGGCGCCGCCTCGCGTGCTTCAGCATCTCGCCGGAAATGTCCGCTCCGACCCAGTGGAGGCAGAGGTGGCTAAGCGGCTTGCCAACGCGCGCAATGCCGCAACCGATCTCCAGAATGACATCGTTTGGCCGGATACCCACGATGGCCCGGAGGGTTTCAATGGTTGCCTCGGCCCGCCTCTCCAGCGTGTCCTCGCCGATGAAGCCGCCGACCGCGAGCGACGCGACGTCGTACTCGGCGGCCTGCCTGTCCCAGACACGCTTGTAGTCGGATCTGCCGCCCAGCGCCGTCGTCGTGCCCTGCCAGCGCTCGTGGGCCTCGTCGCTCATGCGCGGCCGTCAGGCTCACACCAGATCGTCGTCCGCATGACTGTGCGCCATTCAGAGGCGGAGAGCTGCGCCTCGATCCCAAGCACGTGCCGGCCTTCGGGCGTCTCAAACGTGATTTCGAACCCCGGGCTGGAGTTTGCCGGCTGAGGGCCATACCGGGCGAGGACCTCGGCCTCGTCTATGCCATGCCGGCCGGGAAACAGGCGGCCGTCGATATTCGCGCGGACCGCGGTAACGCTCCTCCCGTCCTCGGGCCACGCCCAGCCCCGCAGGGTGAACGTCGAGCCCCTGTAGATCCGGAACGGCGACGTATGGAGGTAATAGGTGAAGGGTGCACCGTCTGCCGGGGAATGCTCGATGAGGCGCGCTGCGGCCGGCCGCGGCGTCGCCTGGATGTCGGATGCGAACCTGCGGAGCGGCGCAGTGACCCTCCACGAGAGGGAACGCTTTACGGCATCAAGTTCGGCAGAAAGGGCCGCCGACCTCGCAAGCTCCGCCTCAAGCTTCCTCGTCAGGACCTCGATGTCGGAGGATGCCTCTTGCCCGCGCTTAACAAGCGCCGCGATCTCCTCCCTCAGGGAGTGCATGTAGGTGTTGCGCTCGCCCCGGTCCGCGAACTCCTGGACCATCTTTGCCCGGTACGACGCCTCGCGCTTCGCGAGGGCAGAGAGCTCGGCCTCGAGGGCAGCGGCCCGCTTCTGAAGGTCGGCGTCCGGCTGGCTCATTTGACGTGCCCTAGCCAGGGCCTGACGGTACGTGAAAGATAGGCGGGCGAAAAATCCTCGCCGACCAGCGTCAGGTTCGGGTTGTAGGCCGGGTCGGACATGAGCAGCGAGCCCCACGTGCTGGTCATGTAGTCGATCTCGGATTGGAATCTCGCCATCTTTTCAGGGGTGTTGTCAGTCCCGCGTGTCGCGGACTCATGGTGATAAAGCTCCGCATAGGGCGTCCAGAGGTTTCGGTATCCCGCATTGATCAGCTTGCAGCAAAGGTCGACGTCATTGAATGCGACCGGGAGGTCCTTTTCATTCAGGCCGCCGACCTCGAGAAACCGCTCGCGCACGATGACCAGGCATGCCGCGGTGACGGCGCTGTAATTCTGGACTAGGCGCAGGCGGTTCTTCTGGCCTTGGTCGCCGCGCGGGAAGTCCTTGTAGGGGTGGCCGGCTACCCCGCCCAGGCCGAGCACCACGCCCGCGTGCTGCACCTTGTTAGTCGGATAGTAGAGCATCGCGCCCACTGCCCCGATCCCCGGGCGGCAGGCCTGACTGACCATCTCCGCCAGCCAGTCCTTTTCAATTGCCTCAACGTCGTTGTTTAGGAGGCCCACCACTTGGGCTTTGGAGTCGCGTACGGCAAAGTTGTTGATCGCAGAATAGTTGAACGGCGCGTGGTAGCGCAGGACCCGCACGCGGGGGTTGCCCCCCTTCTCGATTTCCGCGAGATACCCGATCGTCGCCGGGTCATCCGACTCGTTGTCGACGACGACGATTTCATAATTCGGATAGTCCGTGACATCGAGAATGCTCTGGACCGCCTGTCTGACGAGCTGCAGCGCGTTGCGGGTGGGAATGATCAGCGTGACGAAGGGCGGCGGGGAGGGGAGGGGGTACTTTGCCCTCCAGTGCTCGCCGGGAACGGGGAGAAGCTCGACCATGTCTCCCCGCCTTGAGAAATGCTCCCTAAGCGCATTGCGGGCAGCCTCCGCGGGATACGATTTTTCTGCGGGCTGCAGCGCGGTCGAACCCGGCGTCGCGCGCCAATGATAGAGAAGCTTCGGTATGTGCCTGATGGCGGAAGCGGGAATCCTCTCTATTGCGCGTAGAAACAGGTCCCAGTCTTGGCTGCCCTCGAACCCGCTTCGAAAGCCTCCGAGGGACCGGATCAGTTCCGTCCGATAGACCGAAAGGTGGGAAGTGTAGTTCTGGCCCAGGTTCAGGTCCGGATTCCAGTCGGGCTTGAAGTAGGGATCGAACCTGCGGTCCTCCATGTCGATCTTGTCCTCGTCGGAGTAGATGAACTGGGCGTCCGGGTGGACATCCAGCTCGGCGGCGACCTCGTACAGCGCCGTTGGGGAAAGTACGTCGTCATGGTCGAACAGCGCGACGAATTCGCCGGCTGCGAGGGCGAGGGCGGAATTTGTCGCCTCGCATATGTGGCCATTCGTCTTCCGGTAGTAGACCTTGATGCGGGAATCCTTGGCGCAAAGCCTCTCTAGGATCTCGCGAACATGGGTTTCGCTCGAGGCGTCGTCTGCGATGCAGAGCTCCCAGTTGGCGTAAAGCTGGGCTGAGACGGACCGGATCGCCTTTTCGAGAAGCTCTGCGGGGGTGTTGTACACGGGCATTACGACCGAGATAAGGGGCCTGCTGCGGAACGATGCGATGTGCCCGTTGATCGCTGCAAGGTCTCCATCAGCCAAGACCTCATGCTGCTGGCACCATTTCTCGTATTCGCTCAGCTCCGTTGGGTCGCCCGGCTTTCCGACATGAACTAGCGTCTGGAAATAGGAGTTCCATCCGTCCTCATGCCGAACTTCCACGACGAGCGCGTGCTCCCCGAGATGGGTCGGGATCTCTATCTTCAAGCCGCAGTACTCGGCCTGCCGCATTCCTGTCGAGGCAAGGACGTCCAGGCGCTTAGACCCGTAGATGCCGTCAACGACGGTGTCGCCAAAATGGGCCCTAATCGCCGTTATCGGCGCGGCAGAATTCTCGTAACACCATCCCAGAATCAGGAGCTTATTCGACGAGGATTTCCAGGTCCGAGGGTGGTCGAAATTGAAGGTGTAGCTGTATTTAGGCGAGGCCGCCTTGGCCTCGACGGGCCGCGCGGAGGCGGAGGTTGGCTCGGCCGCGACCGCGGCGGCAGATGTTACTGGCGCAGGGGGATCCAGATCCTGCGGCCCCCATCCGAGGCGGATCGCAAGCTTCCTGATCACGCGCTCGATATCCCGGCTGGGTGCTGCGAGTTTCCACGAGACGGAGCCCTTGATGGCCTTTAGCCGGCACTCCCTCGCGCGGAGTTCGGCCTCCATTTCCAAGATCCGGGCAACCAGCTTCGCATGTTCACGAGATGCTGTGGCTGTCTCAATTGACAGGACGCGAATTCTTTCGGCGCCCGCCCTTTCGACCTCGGCGATGCGCGCCTCGAGGTTCTGGATGTGCCGGTCCGTAAGCTTGGTCTGAAGCTTTAGGTGCCGGTCCTTGAACTCGAGCTGCGACTCGAGGTTCCGCACGTGCGCCTTGGTCATCTCGCGCTGAAGCTCGAGTTGCTTCATGGCGTCCTCTAAACGGGCACGCGCGCGGTCGCTGGCCAGCGATTGGACCGAAAGCTTCTCGTCGTCGAGACGGACCGCGTCAGCCAGGTCAGCGGCGAGCGTCGCCAGCTCACGGTCCGCCGCGCCAGCAGCGAGCCGCTTGGCGAGCTCCTGTGCTGCCGCGGTGATGTCGGAGACCGATTGGGACCGTATCGACGCCCAAGCCGGGTTTCCCGTGCCCTTCAGCAGCTCCTCGTAATAGCCGACAAGCCGATCCGTGTTCGTCTCGAGATTGAAATGCTTCTGCGCAAATGCCGCCCCTTTCGCTCCGAGGCGGGCGGCGAGCCCCGAGTCGCCAAACACCCTTTCGCAGCACGACGCTATGTCGCGGGGCGAGCCGTCGGTCAGGAACACGGCATCGACATCGGCCGTCATGCCGACCGCGATGTTCGTGCGGGGGAGGATGACAGGGCGGCCTGAGGCCAGGAATTCAGGCAGCTTTGAGGGCAGCCGGAAATCATTGAACGGGCCCGGGCGTCCCGGCTGGACCAGCACATTGGCGATTCCGAGGAGCCTCGGCAGTCTCGCCTTGGCGATGAATCCCAGGTCTAGCACATGCTCCTTGAGCGCCGGTGTAAGGCTCTCGAGGAACTGGGGGCGGTTGAATCCCGTCCGGACGAGGCGGGTTCGGATGCCATGGTCATTGATCATGCGGACGGCCTCGTAGAGGTCTCGCATGTCCGGCTCATTCGCGAAGGTGTTGCTTCCGGTGAAGACTATGACCCGCTCCTCAGGCGCGAGGCCGAGCTCTCGGCGAAGCTCGGGATCCGGCTTGAAAGGCCGCAAATAGGCCGGGTCGACGCCCGGCGGCAGCAGGCGAGAGGGAACCGAACTTGGCACGAATTCGCGCAGTCGGTCCACGATCACAGTGGCCATGTCTGCGAGCCGCAGGAATGTGCGGTGCCGCACGGGATGCGGCAGGCCATCCGTAAGGGTTAGGTCGAGCTCGGCGGCGCTCAGCTCCCGGAGCGCCCCGGGAGAGCATCCGACAAAACCCGCGACAAGGTGCTCCTCGTTGTCTTCGAGGTGCACGACGAGCCTTGCGGGCCTGCTCGCGGCCTTCTGGTAGGCGAGGACAAATTTCCGGACATATTCGCGCGGCGTCCAGGCATGGATGATGTCTGCAACAGCCCCGCCATCGAATATCCCCGGCCGGGCGAGTATTTCGTCGCAGGTATATGCGGCGAATGCCGGGTTCGTGACGGCCGCCAGCGTTTCCTTACCGAACGGAACTGCGACTGCGCAAGAGTGGCCCCGCGCAGCGAGGGCCCCCGCAAAGCCGCCAATGTGGTTCAGGCTATTGGTGGTGAAGTCGCCGTAGTTGACGAAGAGGATGTTCACCTGTCGCCTGAGCCCTCAGTAGGGCTTGACCGTGCTTGATGCATCACCCACTGCGGCTGACTTCGGGCGCGGGAGGTCCAGAAACCCGCCAGCAAAACGCGTCACGACTGCGTCCCAGGGCGTCGCGCCTCTCTGCGAGCGGGTCGGGGATAGGCTCCAGTCCATGATCGCCACCGCAAGCACGCACGGGTCCGAGATGGGAAGGTCGGCAAAAGAGTCTCTATGCGCCTCGAACTTGTCCGTCGTGGACCGGATTCTGCCCTCAAACTCGGCAAGCGCGGCTTCGTCGCCATCATTCGGGAATTCGGAAGCGAAGGCTTCCCTGGCGGCCTTGGCTTCGGACCTCTCACCCGCCTCCCCGAGGATCTCGATTACCTTGAGCTCGGCGTCGCGGCGGGTAGGCCCGCGCAGGTCGTTGTCACGAACGTAGCTTGCGAGGGAATCCATCCTTCCCTCCTGGTAGAGGAAATCGAGATAGGCGGACTGCGCCTCAGCGGAGGCCTCCGGCGATGGGGCTCGTCCTTGGGATGCGGCGTACATCTCGAGGATAGGCTCGGCACGGTCGATGTTTGCACCATACAGGCGCGCGGCTACCTGGGGAATCTTGTCCCGCAGCGAGGTGTTCATCACCGGCAGGTGGGTGGTCTGTATGGTGTCGCGAAAGCTGACCCGGGAGCGCTCGAAGCGCCTAATGATCATTTCCCTCTCGACGACGCCCTTAAGCGCGGCATCCCGAACCTCGTCGACCGGATGCCTCGAGACATACTCGTAGAGTTCGGCCCTGGGCCTGCCTTGAAGCGCGATTCCTTCCGCATCGAGCTCGTCGAAGCCATCGGATCGCCACTCGGATGGATTCACGTCCGACCTAATTCGCCTCTTTATGTCGCTTGCACCATAATAGGCCGCGATCTTGTAGATCGACCTGATGAGCAGGCGGTGGTGGGCCGGCAAGACGGGGAACCGCAGGGCCTCCTCCCAGCGCTGGCGCCGGGCAAGCACCTCTGCGATTGATGCTAGCGCTGCATCCCGCCTTGAATCGTTGCGGGACTCATTCCGTCCATAGAGGAAAATCGCGCAATTTACGTCGTCAAAGGAAGCCAACCGCTTGAGTTCGAGATTGTAGAGGACGTTATTCTTGAAGTAATCGAGCGAGTAGGACCCAAGTCTTAGGTCACCACGATCGAGGGCGCGGGCCGTAGGGGACGTCGGGTAGACCCGGCGAATGCGGTCCACGTTCGACTGGGCACGCTTCCAGTAAAACTGGAGGTAGTCATAGGAGTACTCTCCCTCCGACATGTTGCTCACATACGCCTCCGCCTCCGAGTAAAGGCGCACGGCCTCGGCGTTTCCCACCGCCTGGGTGGAACCATCGAGGTTTTCTGCCTTCGATACCTGCAAAAAGGCCAGCGCAGCTATGACCAGGCTGAGGAGGCGGAGACGAGTAATCATAAAATGAAAGGGCGGACCCTCGAAATTGAAGGAGTCCGCCCGGGAGGTAAATGCTGAAGTTAACGCCTTAGAATTTGTAACCGCTTTCGCTGGCGTCCTTTGCAAATGTCTTCACGGTGTCGAGGGAGAGGTCCGTGAGGTCGATTCCAAGCATCTTGGATGCCTTGGCTAGAATCTCGTGTGGCACCGTGATGATCGCGCACCCGCACTCCTGGGCCTGGAAAATGTTCAGGACCTCCCTCGTGCTGGCCCAAAGAAGCTCAGCCTTGTCGTGACCCCTGAGCAGGGCCGTGCTCGCACGCATGATGGGCATCGGATCGACTCCGGTGTCCGCGATCCGTCCTGCAAAAACGGAAACCACTGACGGTACCTTGGGGTTCAGGGCATCGGCGACGCTGGCCACTTGATCGAGGGTGAGGATCGCCGTGATGTTCAGTTTTATGCCCTGGGCCGCCAGTTCCTTAATCAAGGGGAGGGAGGACTCGCCCTTCGAATTTGTGATAGGAATCTTCGTGTAAACGTTCTTCGCAAGGCCCGAGATCTTGAGGGCCTGGCGCTTCATGTCCGTAAAGTCATCGGTGAAGACCTCGAGGGAGATCGGCTTGTCGGTGACGGTCTTCAGGATGTCACGGGCGAAGGCCTCGTAGTCCTTGATGCCGGCCTTCTTCATGAGGCTGGGGTTGGTGGTCAGGCCCTTGATGTAGGGCTTGGAATAGAGCTCGATAATGCCCGCCTTGTCGGCGCCGTCGGCATAGAGTTGGATGCTGATGTCGTTGAGTGATTTCATGGGTTCGCGTTTTTGACAATTGAGGTTAGGCACGCGGAAGCAGCAAGTAGATTAGGCATTTCGCAGCGACGAGAGTATGCAGTCTGCGGCTTCCTTGAACGACTTCACGATGTGGTCCGGAACCGAATGAAGGCGCTCGTCATACCCGCAGTCGATGAAGACGGTCCGGACCCCTGCGCGTTTGCCGCAATCCACGTCCTTCCACCGGTCCCCAACCATCCATGACCGGGGCAGGTCGATGCCGAGCAGGGCTGCGGCCTCAAGCAGCATGCCCGGCTCAGGTTTCCGCCGGGTCGATATTTCACCGGTCCCTGGATCGTAGCAGACCTCAACCCGGTCGATCACTGGTATCGCTTCCAGGAGCGCCGCATGCATGGACTCGATGACCTCGCGCGCGACCTGGCCGCGCCCGACGTCGGGCTGGTTTGTTGCCACGACAAGGATGAAGCCAGACGCCTTCAGCGCGGCGCATGCCTCGGGGACGCCATCGAGAACCTTGAAATCCTCGAGGCGAGCGGGTGCGTATGGCTTTCCGTTCCTTACGATCTGCGCATTGAGCGTCCCGTCCCGGTCCAGGAACACTGCTGGCCGGAGGGGCATGGATCAGGGTTTCACGGTCACTGACTCCCACTTGGTCTGGTTTACCTTCAAGTCAGGATGGGAAACGAACAAATGCCAGACGACGGCCTGGAAGGCCTCGCTGTGGGGCGTCACGTTGTTCGGGTTCACCGTTGGGACGATAACGCATGCGTCGGCGACCTTCGCAGTGTAGCCGCCATCCTTGCCCACAATGCCGATTACTCGCGCGCCCACCTGCTTTGCCAGCTGCAGTGCGGCGACAAGGTTCGGCGATACGTTCTTCTCCATGTTGCCGCCTCCCACGGAAAGGATGAAGAGGCAGTCCTTGCTGCTTAGTTTGCTGACGCGCAGCCATTCCACAAAAACGCTCGCCCAGCCCTCGTCGTTGGTTCGTGCGGTAAGTTCGGAGACATTGTCGGTCGGCGCATAAGTCTCGATTCCGGCAATCTTCCTGAAGTCGTTCACGGCATGCGATGCGTTTGCGGCGCTGCCGCCGACGCCGAGCATGAAGAGGCGCCCTCCGTGTTCCCTCACTGCCCGGAGTTCGGCGACGCACTTGTCGCAGTCGGCCGGATTGATCTTGGCCACTATCTCGGCCGTTTCCTTTAGGTGTTGGGCTGAATATGACATGGTGTGATTGGTAGATAATCGGGAGCTACGTCCGCTCCGCAAGCAGTCGGTTTAGCTCCTCAAGGCCGGCGTGGGAGCCAACTTCGAAGAATCTCTCAGGGACTTCGAAGCCGGCAAGCTCGCCGCGCGCCAACAATCTCATCTGGACGGCGGCCAAGTCGACCGCTGCGTCCTTTGGGAAGCTGTCAAATGCGCGCCTACTAAATGCTCCCAAGCCATAGTCGATGTGGCGCATGCGGCTGTCCTTGTGGCGTTTGTCGTAGGCGCGGATCGCCCCGTCCTCGAAGAAAACATTACTTGTGTCGTATTTGCCCCGGTTCTCGAAGACCGTCATCAGGCCGAGACGGCCGGATGCGAGGAAGGCGGCGCCCACGGGTTGATAGTCGATCGGCAGATAGCTATCGCCGTAGAGGACGTAGAAGTTTTCCCCGAGCTTCGGAAGTGCGCGAATGAGGGCACCGCCGGTGCCCAGCAGGACGGGCCCGTCGAATGAATACTGGATCTCGACGCCCCAACTCGACCCATCGCCGTACTGCTCTACGATCATTTCGCCCAGATGGCCGAGGCAGAGGACCATCTTGGTCAGCCCAGATTTCTTTAGGAGGCGAATCTGGTGGTTAAAGAAGGGCTGGCCTGCCACCTCAACGAGGAGCTTCGGTATCCTCTCGGTGATCGGCTTAAGGCGGGTGGCCAAGCCGCCCGCGAGGATGGCGACAGGCATGTCACGCGGGGACTGGCCGCTAGGTATCACGCCCCTGAGTTCCGTTTGCGCGGATCCGGCCCTGGGGCGAAATGCGCGTAAATACGGCTCACTTCCAAAAGAACGAAACGGCTAGCTGCGAGGAAAACGAAGTTCTCTGTTCGGCGGGTTCTCGTGACAGGAGATGCATCCGGATAGGCCGCGGCCGTCTAGTTTTGCGCGACCACCTTTGTGCCTTCGAAGTCGAACCTGAAGCGGACCTCCTGGAGTCCCTTTTCCCGCATGGCATGCCGAAGGCGTCTCTTGTCGCCCGCATAGAACATCAGGAACCCTCCACCGCCTGCTCCGATGAGTTTCCCGCCCAGGGCCCCGTTTGCCATCGCGTAATCGTACCACTGGTTGATTTCGGGATTACTCATTCCCGAGCTCCTTGCCTTCTTCCGCTGCCAGTGGACGTCCATCAGCATCGCAAACTCTTCCAGGTTGCCGGACTCGAGGCATGCAAGCGACTTGTAGCCGAGTTCTTTCGTGAAATGAAGGTTGTCCAGCATTGACGAATCGTTCCTTTTCGACCGCTCGTGCTGGTCTTTCAGGATTGACGAAGCGCTGCGGGAGTATCCGGTAAAGAACAGGAGCAGGTTGTCCTCCAGGTTGTAAAGGGTCTCTTCGGCCACCTTGCAGGGCCGGAATTCGACCCGGCCGTCCTTATGGAATGTGAAGGCTGTGATTCCGCCCACAGCCGCGATGTATTGGTCCTGCTTTCCGATGGGTTCCCCAAGCTTGTTTATCTCAATCTCGCAGGCCTGCTCGGCGAGCTCGGCTGGCGAGACAAGGTTCTTCTTGTAGGCATGGAGTGCGCGCAGGAGGGCCGTCGTGAAACTGCCCGATGACCCGAGGCCGGTGCCCCCGGGGATGTCGGCCATTGACGTGAGTTCTATGTGGGGGTCCGTGACGCCGACCATTTTCAGCGCCTCCCGCACAATCGGGTGTTCGATTCGATCAACTGAGGATACTCGCTCGAGCTTGGAGTATTTCACGATGATCTCCTCCTGAAACGTCGTGTGCTTCGTGATGTAGACGTACTTGTCGATCGCAGCCGCGACGAGGAAGCCGCCATGGTCGCTATAGTAGCTCGGCAGGTCGGTGCCGCCTCCGCCTAGCGACACCCTTAAGGGCGAACGGGTGATGATCATGAGATTGGATAGCCGCTGCTGCGATAGATGTCCGCGACAATTTCCAGGATCCTAATCCCTTCCCGTGTGCCGGGGGAGGGTGCCCTGCCGAGCCTAATGTCTTCGACAAAAGCCGAGGTTTCCAGGGCCCATGAGTCATCACCGCTTGGGAACTCCCAGTGCGTGGTTTCCGGAGGCCCCATTTGCGGCAGCATCCGGTGGAATGCCAGCCGCTCAATGCCATAGCTGCCCCCAAGCCCCTCGATGGCTAGCTTCCCGTCGCGCCCATAGATTTCGAGGGAGAACATATTCTTCCACTCGGTGCAGCTGACGTGTAGCCACGCGGTCTGGCCGCCGGATGTACGGAGGCTGAGGAACGCGTTGTCGTCCACTTTCATATCCCAGAAGTACGTCGCGGCGTGCCCGGCAACCAGCGGCAGGTCCCCGAGGAACCATCCTGCGAGGTCGACGAGATGCACGCCTTGGTCGATAAGCTCGCCGCCCCCAGATTGCTTGGGGTCGGCGCGCCACTCCCGGTCGTATCCCTTGCGCCCCCCGTGGCCATAGCGGCCGCGCAGGAACATAAGGGGCCCGATGGCGCCCGAATCCACGATCTCACGGGCCTTTCGGATGGCGGGGTGGAATCGATGGTTGTAGCCGATGCGCACGGCAGACGAGGTGCGGCCGGCCTCGTCCTGAATCTGTCGAAGCTCACTCGCGGAAACGGCGCCCGGTTTTTCAACCAGCACATGCTTCCCCGCCTGGACTGCGGCCAATGCAATCGGCGCCAAGGAGGAATTAAGCGTTGCGACGATGACCGCATCGACGTCCTCCATGACAACGGCCTCGCGGAAATCCGCTATCGCGGCACATCCCTTCGCGAGCGCTGAAACGGCCTTTGCTCTCCCAAGATCGACATCGCATGCGACCACCAGCCGTGCGCCCGGGACCGCTGCGAGCGCAGCGGCTCGCTTCTTGCCGATGAGGCCGCAGCCTATGATGGCAAGTGAGACCGGGCTGTCCGGCGATTTTTTACGCTTAGGCAACGATTGAAGGACCGGATGCCTTTGCAGGGTAACGCAGTCCTAGCAAGTGAAGAATCATACGGCGGCAGCCCAGAACCGCGGCCGCAGCCGCAGAGAGCAAAGAAACCCAGAATGATGCCGCCAGGCCGGCCGGCGCGGCGTAGAGTAGGTCAACTTGGCTGCCGCCTGCCGGGATCCTCACCGCCACGAGCGACTCGGGCGATTTCCGTACCTCCGCTGGCTCGCCTCCGACCGTTGCCCGGTACCCGGTTTGGTAGATTCTGGGCGTCTCGAGCCACCCTGCGGCGGGGCTCCTCACGGAGGCCCTATAAGGCGTCCAACTTGTCACACGAATCGGCAGCGCATTTTTGTCGTAGGACAACACCTGAACCTGGGCAAAGATGGGTGCCTGGTCCCCCAAAGGCGGCTCTGGGATGGGCGAGAACGTGATATTCAGGTCCTCCGGCGAACCAGTGGTCGTCCAGATGGGCGCCTCATTGCTATGCTGGCCGCCGGCGCCGAACGCCCTAGTGCCCCCGTAGTCGGGAAGACCGTAAATCCTGTTCAAATGCGGGCCATAAATCTTCAGCACCCCGTGGGCTTCAGGGAGCGATCCGAAATTGAATCGAAAGAGATAAGATTTTCCCGGTGCAATGGTGATCGGCCGGCTGGTTTCGGCGTGCGCACCTGGCCTTACCCAGTCCCATCGCATGGGATAGGTGCCTTCCAGATGTGCCCACTCTGAAGCCTTATGCAGGTTCGTGAGCACCTCCGTGGACATGTCACTTGAAAGAATGCGGTTCTCTAGGTCGGGATCAGTCACGCCATGTGTGAACGTGTCAGGATGCGCAGGAAAGTCGGGCTCCAGCGAGTAGGAATAGCGCGAAAGCTGAACGTTCTCCGGCCTAACAAGGTCGACGTCGCTGCCGGGGGGCTGGATGGACATGCTCGAGCCGTTGCCGAACTTTGCGGCCTCGGAAAAACTCCAGATGCAGCCGGCGGCGACGATGGCCGCCAATGCCCGCCGCGCGAACTCCGAGGCGAAGATGCCGTAAGCCACGCATGTCGCCACCGAGAAGACCGCGGACGTCCCGAGAAGAAGGTAGAGCCGGCTCGGTGCCCAATTCCCGGTCACGTCGCGGACGAACCCCGGAACGAAGGACCAGATGGTCATTGCTCCGGGAATTGGGATCAGGAGGACCGCAAGGATCACGGACCAGCCGCAGAGTACAGCAGCCGCAGGACGGAATTTTGTCCGTTGCGATAGAATGCAAATAACAAGAAGCGCCCAGAGGGCATATCCGAGCTGAAAATCGCCCGGCTGCCGCCCATTTGAGCTGACCGGCAGAAAGCAGTCGGGGTATACTTGGTGCAGGAAATAAACTATGTTATTCGGTGTGGCGTCCTGGACGAGATTGATATGGTGCCTTGGCTCGGGCGGATAAAGGAGGGTGGAAACAATCGGATAGCACGCCATGGCGCCAAATGCAGCTGCACCAGCGACCAGTGGCGCCATTCGAATCCCGATGGAGCGCTGTGTCAGCAGCCTGACGATTTGCGCGGCGGCTGCGAAAAGCGTGGACCAAAGCGCCGTTGGCGAATGTGCCCACCAGCATAGACCGAGGGCCGAGCCTAGCGAGGCCATGCTGAAAAGTGAGCCCTTGTCCAAGAAGGAGCGCACCGTGGCATACCAAACGATCGGCAGGAGCGGCAGGGCCGTCCAAGTCATATAGAGGTCCGTGTTGTAGGACACTCCTATCACGCCCGGGCACGAGAGATAAAGTGCCGCGAGGCCCGCGGCCAGCCATGGTCGCTGCGGGGTAAGCGCACGGAGGCAAACGTAGGCCACCAGGATCGCCGCTACTCCAACTATGACCAGCAATGCATTCTGGAGCGCAAAGGTCCCGAGGGACCTCAGAGTGAGGGTATCAAGGAGGACTGCGAGGTAATCGAATGCCGGCGCAATGCGCACCGGGCAAAACGCGCCGTTAAACTGATAGATGCTTTGACCAACAAAAACGGGAAACACTCCCGCGCGGACCTGCCCAACGGTGTCGGTCAGGTGCATGCTGTACCAGAGTGCGTCGGCGCCGCCATGGAGTGAGCGGCGGTCGAAGCCTCGCATCAGCCATAATGCCGCAGTCACGAGCAGCGCCCACCGCAGCAGCTCCTGATTGCGGCCGCTGGTAATCCAACTTTGGCTTCTAAGCCTGCTCGCAATTCGTGCGCGATTGAGGCGCAGGAGAAATGCAAACCCAGGCCACAGGGCGCCGTACCAGAGGCCATCAAGCGGGCGATCGAGGAAATAATGAAGGGTTGCAGCTGTGGCTGCCATGCTTGCGACTATTCGAGGAACCGCCGCTACCAGCTCCTTGCCGGGCGAAGGGGCGCCCCGGATTTGCAGCAAGGGCACAAGTGCCGCGACGACCAGGGCGCAGATTGCAGCCGAAAGCGTCAAATCGGACGTAAGTCTCCAGGAGCAGAAAAGTGCGGCGACAAGCGCAGCAAGGTCCATTGTTTCCCTGCGGTGTGTTTGTATCCAGTCCTTCATGCCGGCGGGAAACTGCTGCCTTGAAGCCATACCCGCCAGCATCGCGAGCTTGTCAGCTGACGCGCGAGCCCATTCTTCTCTTGGATGCAGTTTCTGAAGAAAACCGGCGAGAGCCTGCCATTGTGATCTCTAAGACCCTATTCTGGAAGGTAGTCAGGTATGGGATTGTAGGCGTCGTCGTGGCTTTGACATTCGCGGCGCTCAACTGGCTTTTTGGACACTGGCTTGGAAAATGGCAGTCCTACCTAATCGCCTACCCTCCGGCCCTCGTCATCCATTTTTTCCTGAACAGGAAATGGACCTTTGGTTACGCTGGCCGCGATTTGTCACGGCAGGTATTCGAATACGCCGTAATGGCCGCCGCGACTTTCGCCATCCAATCGGGTGTTTTCGCCATTATGGTGGCCAAGACGCAATTGCCTGGGTGGTTCGACGCCTTGGCTGCGAATGCCGCTCAGGTCATTGTCACTTTCCTCGTAATGCATTTTCGGATTTTCCGACACCCATCACCGGCCAAGTGAGTGTCAAAGATTGATGCGCTTCTCGATGACGTAGCGCGGCCGGCCCCGAGCCTCGTCGAATGTGCGCCAAAGGTATTCTCCGAAAATGCCGAGCATTGAAAGCTGGACTCCGGAAACTATTAGGATGACGCACATCGTCGAAGACCAGCCTTGGACGGGATTCCCATAGATGAGCGCCCGCAGCGCCAAATACACCGCATAGGTGAATCCTCCTGCAGCGAACACCAGGCCGCATGCGGAAGAAAGACGGACCGGCGCGTAGGAGAAGCTCACGAATGAGTCGATCGCTAGCTTGACCTTCTTCTGCAGCGTCCATTTCGAGCGGCCACTGAGGCGCGCGGCCTTCGCGTATGTCACTTCAGCTTGGTCGAAACCCATCCACTGGATAAGGGAAAGGAGCGACGTGTGCTTCTCGGGCGCCCCTCGCAACTCGCGAATGACCGAGCGGTCGACGAGAAGAAAGTCTGCCCCTTGGACGGGCGGCGGCACGTCTGAGAACCTGCGCATCAGCATGTAATAGCACCGGGAGAGGGCCTTGGTGACTGCAGACTCGCCCTCACGTATGGAGCGGACGGCCCAAACCACCTTTGCACCCTCTCGCCATTTTGAAACCAGGGCTGGGATGACCTCTGGCGGATCCTGCAGATCGGCTGCTAGGATCACTGCAGCATCGCCAGTGCAGTGCTCTAGACCCGCCGAAAAGGCCTTATGACTTCCAAAATTCTTTGAAAAACGCAGGACCTTGACGTCCGAACTCGCCGCGGCGAATCCGGCAAGTATCTGCTGAGTCCGGTCGGTCGAATGGTCGTCCACGAACACGATTTCGGGTGCGAGGCGCAAAGCGGCCCAGTCGAGTGCCCGGACCCGCTCCAGAAGAATTGGAAGGTTTCCCTCCTCGTTAAAGGCGGCGACGACTACCGAAAGGCGGATCGGCTCATGATTCATCTGATTGGTTCGGCCCAGGTCGCAGCCTCCTCCTTGATGCTTCGAACAACGCGGGCTGGGACGCCCACGACTAGGGAATATGGAGGTATGATGGCATCCTCGAGCACAACGGCGCCCGCCCCAATGATTGTGTGGTCACCGACCTTTGCGCCCATCTGCACGACAGCGTTTGATCCCACAAAGACATGGTCCCCAATTTCAGTTGCCTTGTAGTCGACCTCGGAATGCCGGCGTTCGGTCACGCACCGGCGGGCCGTCGAATGGGACAGGATTTGTGCGCCCGAGCTGATGTTGCACTCTTTCCCGATTGTGAGGCCTCCGAGGCCGTCGATGAGGGTAAAGGCGCCAATCCATGTCCCTTCTCCAATCTTAGGGGCGCCCGTGATCCAGCAAAATGGATTGTACGGGTTGGTCGGAATGGGCTTTGCGGTTGGGCGATCCATTATGTGCAGCCGACATACCTGCGAACTGCGGCCGCCACCGTGCTGATATCAGCGTCATTCATTTGCGTGTAAAGTGGCAAGCAAACGCATTGGTCGCTTGCCGCCTCGGACTCGGGAAAACTCTGCTTTCCGAACCGACTGACATAACATTCTTCCCTGTGGATCGACATGATACCACGGCGGCTGGACACGCCATCCTCCAAGAGCCGCTTCATGAATTTGTCGCGCTTGTCCACAGGCGCACCCCTAAGGCGTATGATGTAGGTCTGTTGATTCCAGCGGGCGTTTGGGGGCTCGGTGTAGGTTTCCAAGCACGGGACACCCGCAAGAAGCTCGTCGTATCGAGCCGCGATGGCGCGGCGTCGTTCAATAATCGACGCTAGCCGCTCTATCTGGGCGAGGCCTATCGCGGCCTGCACGTCGGTCAACCTGAAGTTGAAACCAAGAATCGGATACGACTCGTTCACAACCGTACTAGACTTGTGGCGTTCCAGGTCGTTTACGGACATTCCATGCTGGCGAAGGAGCCGCAATCTGCGTTCGAGCCCGGCATCGCTTGTCGTGATCATTCCGCCATCACCCGTGCTAATGATCTTCCGCGGGTGAAAGCTGAAGCAGACCAGGGGGGAATAGTCGTTGGCTCCTATCGGCTTGCCTTCGAATGTGCTGCCAATCGCACAAGCCGCGTCTTCGACCAGCAGAATGTTATGGCGAGTCGCTATGGCTGAAAGCGCCTTCAGGTCTGCTGGTCTGCCCACTTGGTGCACGGCCATGATCGCCTTGGTGCGGCGCGTAATGGCTGAGTCCACCCGGCTCGCATCCATGTTCAGCGTTGTTGGGTCGATATCGACGAAGACGGGCACAGCACCGCAGTGCAGTATGGCGTTGGCCGTTGCGATGAAGCTATGGGGGGTCACTATGACCTCGTCGCCATTGGCCACGCCGGCTGCGATTAGCGCCAGTTGAAGTGCCGTTGTGCAGTTTGAGACGGCGACTGCGTGCCTGGATCCGGTTCTCGTGCGGAATGCTGCCTCAAATTCGGCAACCTTTGGGCCCTGGGTGATCCATCCGCTGCGAATCGTTTGTGCGACGAGGGCGATCTCCTCTTCGCCCATTTCTGGCTTAGCCAAGGGTATCACTGTATTTCCCAATTCCTCGATTGGATTTTGGACAGGCAATCTGGGTCTTTCCGGAAGATCTCGCAGTAGTGTTCGACCGCCAACCTCAGCCCATCGGCCAGCTTCGTTCGCGGAATGAAGCCCGTTTTTTTGACGAGCTTTGCAGAGTCTACCTTCAGGCGTGGCACATCTCCTGGGCGCCCCTTGTCATGTACGGGTTTCAGATCGGATCTGCCGAGGGTTTCAAGAATAAGCTCTGCGAGGTCGCTGATAGTTGTCTCCTCGCCATAGCCGAGGTTTACAACTTCGCCGATCAGGCCATCGCATTCGGCGATCGCCAGGAGTCCCGCTGCGCAATCCTTTACGTAGAGAAAATCTCGCGTGTTCGTGCCATCCCCGAAGATCACCGGGGCCTCGCCTGCCAACGTCCGGAGGATGAAACGGGGAATGACCTCGCCAGAGTCACCATGAAAATGAGCCCGAGCCCCATAGTTGTTAAATGGGCGGACGCGTATTACCGGCAGTCCGAAACATCCCTGATACGCGGCGGAGTAGTGTTCGCCGGCCAGCTTTGATGCCCCATATACCGTCGTCGGCCAAGTCGGGGAATCCTCTTTCAGCGGAAACTCGGGGGCGGCACCGTAGACCTCGCTGGTGGACATGTAAATGAAGCGGCCAACGCCCGCGCGGCGTGACGCCTCCAAAATCTCCAACGTACCTGTCGCGTTCACATGGTGATTCTCCATCGGACTATGCAGCGAATGCCTCACCCCAAGGCATGCGAGGTGGAATACGGCGGAGCACTCCTTGCCAATCGCAGTGTTGCAGGCGAAGGAATCCGTAACGTCGGCCTCGACCACCCTGAGGCGGCCGCTCAGGTCGGCTCTGGCAAGGTTTTCGCGTCGTCCGTTGCGAAAGTTATCAAGCACCGTTACAAAGCAGCCGGAATCGATGAGTTGATCGACGAGGTGTGACCCGATGAATCCGGCGCCGCCGGTGACAAGCACGCGGGACCCTTCCGTGAAAATCTTCATGAAGGGCCGACTGTGATTGGCTTTTTAGAGCCTGCCGACGAAAAACCTCCCTTACGGAAAAGAGTGGCAAAGGCGGCGCAAACAAATAGAGCCCAGGATGTTACCATTATCCAATAGGAAAACAATAAGCTGGCGCTAGGCACGTAGAAAACTCGAACGAGGCTCCTTCCGCGCGGGATCTTCACGGCGACCAAGCCGTTCTTGGTGCGCCGGACAGGAGCTGCCGCGCCATTTACCGTAGCGGCCCATCCTGGAGTGAAGCCACGGAAAGTCTCAAGCCAGCCTTCGCCCGGGCTCGTGACATCCGTTGTCAGCGGTAGATACGACTTGAGGCGTATTGGCAGTGTATTGGGGTCGTAAGCGATGAGCTCGAATCGCGCAAAGTCCGCGAAGCTGTCCATGTCGGCGCTTGGGTTCTGATTGATGAATTGCCCGGAGATATCAACCGGCACGCTGGTGCTGTTGGAAAGGGGGATGACCCACGAGTTGAGCGGCATTATCCCAAATGCGAAATCCATCCCCGATTCAGGGAATGAGTACTCCCTGACAAAGTTGGCGTCTGCGGACCTAAATGTGAGGATTCCGACTCTGCTCTGACTTGCGGAGTGCATGGCCAGAAGATAATGCCGCCCCGGTAGGAGGGTGAGCTTCGGCTCGAGCGTGACCCACACATGCTCGTTTGAAGCGCTCGAGCCAGTAAACGCGCCTGGAAGGACCCTCGCGCTCTTTTCCTTGCCGAAGTCAAACCCAGGCGCAACGGCGCCAACGTCGGTCTGGATATACGAATCCAAGTTCACATCCAATACCCTCTGCTCAAGGCCGTAGTCCATTACACCGTTTGAAAAAAACCGGTTGTCATAGTTGAGCAATGCGAGGGAATAGCGGGAAAGCAGGAGGTTTTCCGGCCGCAGGGCGGCATCTGATTGCGATTTGGAATTTGCAATAAGGCTGCCGCGATGGATGAAGCGGCGCAGCTCACAGCCACTCCACGCGGCGGCAATGAATAGGCTAGCGAGCAGCCATCTCGGGGCGCTCGCATAAGAGGCGATGATCCTCGCACCGAGAATAACGCCGCAGGCAGCAAGGACTGTGTAGAGCCGCTGTGTTGGGGCGGCATTGGTCATGTCGATAAAGGTCTGAGGGACGAGTCCCCAAAGCAGTCGGCTTACGTGGGGCACGGGAAGGGCCAGTAGGAGTACGGCAACCGCTGCTGCCGACAGCGCCATTCCGGGCCTGGATCGCCTCAAGAACGCCAGCGGAATACAAAGCACCAGCACTGCCAACAGGGCCCATCCAGGTTGTAGATCCGTAACGTCGCCCGCGTCTCGAGATACGGGCAGCAGCACGGCCGGGAATGTGTTATGGAGGTTCTCCAGTAGCGAACTTCGCGGCGTGTGAGCCAGTTTTGGGGGCGTCAGAGTCGCGGCCGACACAAATATATACCCGCAAAGGCAGAAAAACAGGCAGGCTGCTAGGGCGGCACGACCGAGATCGCTGGCCCACCTCCGGCGCTGGATCAGCACAATTAGCGTCGCAAACGAAGAAATGATCGTAGCCCAAAGGCCGATCGGACTGTGGCAAATCCAGCAGCCTGCGCATCCGCATGCAAGTAGGGCCCAGCCCGAAAAGCCCTCCCGCGTCTCGACCTCCACCACGCCGAGGAAAACAAGCGGCAGGAAGGGGAGCGTCGTCACGGACATGAAAAGCTGCCCCGCGTAGGGCAGTCCTATCGTCGCCGGGCTCCAGACATAGATTATGGCGAGGAGCAGTGCTGCAACCCGATGCTCAGGAAGAATTCGTTTCAGGCAGAAATAGGCTGAAAGGCCGCCTGCCGCACAGCTCGCGACGATGGCAAGGTTAAGGAGGAAGTAGGGGCTGAGGGATCGACCGGTCACCCAATCTATCGCCAGTGTCAGGTGCTGAAGGTAGGGCGCGACGCGAATCGGCATCACGGTGCCGGGTGCAGCGAACCTTGTCTGCCCGACAAAAACCGGCCAGTGCCCCCATCGCCACTGTTCAAGAAAATCCGCGACGATTGCCGTGTACCATTTGGCATCATCGCCACCCATAATCGTGTCGCGTAGAAATGGCGCGACAGGAACAAGCCCCGCTACTGCAGCGGCGCACGCGCTCCAGACTTCGCCGAGAATGCTTCGTTGTCCGCCGCCTGTGGTGCCTCCTTCCTTCCGTGTAGCCATTTTCCGAATGGGCGGGCGCTTTGGTCAAAACCAGGCCCAAACGCGGAAAGCAGGTGCTGATGTGTCGGGCGGCTGTTGGCCAAAATCCTTGCAGAAACGAACGGATTTGGGATTCAACGTCGAAGCTCGAATCCGTTATTTGGCCGCTTTTCTTGTAACCGGCCGCGCAGGGTTGCCGGCAACGACGGCATCGTCGGGAACGTCCCTGGTTACGACGCTGCCAGCTCCTACAAGGGCGCGGCAGCCGATGGTGACCCCTCCAAGAATCGTCGCTCCGGTCCCGATTGTGGCATGGGCCTTGACCAGCGTCCTTTCTACGGTCCAGTCGGCGTCGGTCGCCATACTCCCATCGGCGTTGGTTGCGTGGGGGTACTTGTCATTTATGAACGACACGTTGTGGCCGATGAACACCCCGTCCTCAATCTCAACGCCCTCGCAGATGAAAGTATGGCTCGATATCTTGCAGTTTCGCCCAATTTTGGCGCTTTTCTGTATCTCTACGAAACTGCCGACTTTGGACCCATCACCCACCTCGCAGCCGTAGGCGTTCACAAAGTTGAAAAACCTAACGCTCTTGCCGACCCGTACATTGACTAGGGATCGGCGTGGACTGTCTTCGTTTAGCGTCTCCAAGTAAGTCTGATCTCCTTTCCTCCCGCGGTGATAGAGCGTTGTGCTGCCTCAAGGATTCTCATTGTATGGGCGCCGAAATTGCCGTCCGACAGTGGCCGCTTCCCTTCGTGCACCGCAGCAGAAAAATCCGCGACTAGATTTGCTAGGGCCTCCCGGGCTGGAATCTTAGGCGAGTAGACGTCGCCGGCGCGATATTCGAACATCAGCCTTTTGCGCTCCTCATCAGTCCGGGCGACTACCCCGGAGTCGTATATCTTGACGGGCTCGTTTACGTTGAGGTCGTCATAGACGATCATCTTTTTGTCGCCGCCGATGAGCATGTGGCGAATCTTGACGGGGGAGACCCACGAACAATTGATGTGCACGAATAGTCCTGAGGCGTATCGAAGCGTGAGGATGCCGATGCTGGCCAGCCGGCCCGGCGGGTGTGCGGACCCAAGTGCCTGGACAACTATGGGTCTTTCAGAGGTGAAGAAGTTGATTACCGAGACGTCGTGAACAGCTAGATCCCAGAGCACATTCACGTCATGCTGAAAAAGTCCCAGATTGATCCGGGTCGAATCGATGTACTTGAGGCGGCCAAGCTCACCGGCTTGGATCAGGGAACGAATCCTTTGCACCGCAGGATGGTAAACAAAGGTATGGTCGACCATGAGGACCCGGCGGGAGGTTCTGGCGGCGCGAAGAAGCGTGTCGGCATGGGCCACCCGTGTTGAAAGCGGCTTTTCTACGAGGACATGTTTCCCCGCCTTAAGCGCGGCAAGGGCCATGGGGTAGTGTGTGGCGACGGGTGTGGCCAGAGCGACGGCCCCGATCTGCTTGTCTGCAAGTATATCCGAAAAACTGGGTCCCATCTCAACTCCCGGGTTTTCCCTCATGGCCTGCTTCACTCTCGCCGTTTCGCCATCGCATACCACCACCCGTCCGAAGCCTCCGCTTTGCAGAAAATTACGGACCAGCTTGGGTCCCCAGTACCCGTACCCGACGACGGCGACGCCCACTTTTGTCATGTTATCTTCATCCCTCTGTCGTCGGGGATGATTCGACGAAGCTTGTAAACGTCGCCTTTCGAGATGGCCTTGGCATGGCCTGCGAGACTCTGCCAAGGGTCCCATGGGGCGCTGATCAGCCTTCCTGTTATTCCATCACTGGCCTCCGAAAGTAGCCATTCTACGAGATCAAGGGCTCGTTCGATGGAAGCGCCCCCGCCGGCCTTTTGCTTTGTTGCCGCATCGTATTCGGCTTGCCCAGCGACCTGAGGTCCCAGCGCGATGACCTCGTCGGTGAGCCGGGTAGCAATGGCTCCTGGGGCGATCGCGTTGATATCCAGAGCGGCCTGGCTTTCCTCTTCGGCGATCGTCTCGACCAGGCGAACGATTGCGGTCTTGGAAACCCCGTATGCAGAGAAGTTCGCCCTCGCCTTTGTGGCGCCGCCTCCTGAAAAGCAGATGATTTTCGCGCGGCGCGGCGCATGGCTTACGAGGCCGTGGAATGCCCGGATTGAATTAAATGTCCCGTCCAGGTTTGCACGCACGGTCGCGCTCCATCGGGAGGGATTGGCCCGAACTGCTCGACCAATCTCGCCCTGGGAACCCGCACAACAGACGAGGCCATCGACGGATGGCCAAGACTCGGCAACTTTGCTGGCGACTTCCGAGAGCTGGTCATATTCCGCGACGTCGCAACAACTGGAATTGAAGGAGCCAGTTGTGGGCAATTCGTTGGCGGACTGCACTGATCGGGCTATGCCCCAAATGCAATGGCCGGACCCGAGCAGGCGCTTCACGAGAGCCCGGCCAATTCCAGTGCTCGAGCCCGTGACAACTATGTTCATTTTTCCGGTCCTAAATGAACGGCGTAATCTGGCATTACCTTGGGTGCTTCGCCCTTTTTCTCGGGTGAGTGGTCCAGGATGTAATAGGCGTCGAGCCGCGGGTAGCGCCGGGTAGACTCGTTCTCAAGAACGATCTCATAGGATATCCTCGTCCGCTTTCTGCTCTGGTCACGGCGCACAGATGCGATCGTAAAATGGTCGCCAAGGTGAATGACATCCAAAATGCGAACGCCGGGAAATTTGACGCCTACATTGGATTCCTTGACCTCTTTTGGAAGCTCGGGAACCGTTTCGTGCGACCCGATCAACGCCCAGCTCGTGTCTTCTGAAGTGAGCTTGAAAACGTAGCAGTCTTGTTCGAGCACGAAATTTCGCCCTGGCATTGAGGTGTAAGGCGCCAAGCCATTTATGTAAGTGGTCTTCGTGGAATTGAGCTGTGAAAATACGGCGACGCCCAAGAGAACGGCGGCAACCGCCGCTAGAAGCCATTTCATCCAAAAAGGGTATTGGGAATACCTCGGCTTTGGCGAAGGTATTTCAAGCGGGGCACCTTAAAGAATCGTGTTGTGGGCTTCGATCTGTCCTGAACGATGGAAACGATGAGCAATTCCAGCCCAAACCCGCGCGGCAAGCGTGGGAGCCTAGTCGTTATCGGCGCTGGCCCTGCCGGCTTGACTGCGGCCTTCGAAGCGGCGCAGTCAGGCTGGGATGTTTCGGTGCTCGAAAAGGATCCCAAATATGTGGGCGGGATCTCGCGCACGGTCGTACACGACGGATACCGGTTTGACATCGGCGGTCACCGATTCTTCAGCAAGAGCGAACAGGTGACGAATTGGTGGAGGGAGCGCCTGCCGGATGACTTCATCCAAGTTAAGCGGATGTCGAGGATCTACTATCGTGGGCGGTATTTCGACTATCCGCTAAAGCCGATGAACGCCCTCAAGAACCTTGGGCTACTTACGAGCATTGGGTGTGTCGCCAGTTATTTTTGGGCCCGCGTCTTCCCGAAAAAGCCGGAGCTTTCACTCGAAGACTGGGTGCAAAACCGATTCGGGCGCCGTCTATTTCGCATTTTCTTCAAGACCTACACCGAGAAAGTCTGGGGAATCCCAACCTCGGAATTGAGCGCTGACTGGGCTGCTCAACGCATCAAGGGGCTTTCGCTTTCGAAGGCGATCCTCAGCGCCTTTAGCCGCAGTCCTTCGGGCGGCCACGCTGTTGTCAAAACGCTGATCGATACATTCTCGTACCCACGCCTTGGCCCTGGCCAGATGTGGGAGAAAACCGCATCGGACATCCGCATTATGGGTGGTACATTGACGATGGGAACTGAGGCGAAAAAGATCAGGCATTCCGCTGGGCGGGTGAGTTCTATCGTCGCGAGGGACAGTGCAAACGGCGAGAAATCGTTCTCGGGAGATCAATTCATAGTGTCCATGCCGCTTCGTGAAACGGTCTTAGCCATGGATCCTCCGCCCCCGGAACAAGTGTTGGCGGCGGCGCGTGGACTAAGATACAGGGATTTCCTTACAGTTGCCTTGGTGGTCGAGGGCGCGAATCCGTTTCCCGACAACTGGATATATATTCATGAGCCGGGGGTTAAGATGGGACGCATCCAGAATTTCAAGAACTGGAGCGAGTCAATGATCGGGCGGCCAGAAACCACCTGCTTGGGCCTGGAGTACTTTTGCTTTGAGGGCGATGGCCTGTGGAATTCCTCGGATGAGGACCTCGTCGAGCTTGGAAAGCGGGAGCTTCAGGAGCTGGGCCTGGTGAAGGCCGAGTCGGTGAAGGGAGGCGCGGTGGTTCGTGTCGAAAAGGCCTATCCCGTGTATGACCCGGGATACCTGGCGCGCGTTGCGCAGATCCGTGACTGGCTAAGGTCGCTTTCAAACCTCAGCGCGGTTGGACGGAATGGGATGCACAAGTACAACAACCAGGACCACTCGATGATGACGGCGATGTTGGCGGTCAAAAACCTTGATGGCGGCTCCTACAATCTATGGAACGTCAATACGGATGCCGAGTATCACGAGGACGGGAGCGCTGACGACCGATCGGGACGTCAGGTTCCGCGGGTCATCGAGTAGCAGGTAGGGGCTCTGATCCGATCCGCTCCGAGAACTTCAGGTCGCCTGAAAAATCGGCGCTCGCCGTCGAGGCGCCAATCCTGTTTGTCAAAATCGTAATCTCTTCGGGGGTCGTTGGATAGGCGGCATAGGAAGAACTAAGGACCGGGCGTCCGTCAAAGATAACAGTCGTTTTATTGCCAGCGCTCGCGTCTGACCCAAGGGACGGCGTGGCTATCCAGATTTCATGTGGGATGCCGTAATCAACTGAGATTGGAGGGCTTGAGGCGCCGCCGACTCCCCAATGATCAAACCCAATCTGGATATGCGAGCCATCGAGGTACGACACGAAGATGAGGTCGCCGGCGCCCGTCCTGCCGGTTGTAAGGAGGGGCTCATGGACGCCCGTCTTGTTTTTTGGAAAGGTCACGATCATATGCAGTGGGCCATCGTTGTGGAGGGGTTCCTCCTCGGAGCCGTTGCTCCGCACAAATGGGGAAAGACGGCGCCCTGTAAACCGACGTTCCACATCCGGGGCGCCGATCGTGTTCAGGCCCGTGACAATTGTCGTGGGGGATTCGAGCGCGTGGACACGTCGTCCCCCGATCACACGGGTGCCGTCGATGGTCAAGGCCACATCGAGCCGGAGGGCCCGGTCATCCGTCAGGCCCGGGATCAGCCCTATCTCGTGGGCGATTCTGGGATCATAATCGACAGCATCCGAAGTATCCATGACACCCCTGCCCGGCGCCCATTCGGAGAATGCTAGGCGATATTCGGGAAGATAAGTTACGTAGCACTCGACAGATTGATCCCCAACGGTGACGACGGCGATTGGTTCGGTCCGCCGTGTGCGGTCCGAAGGAAACTTGGCGTCAAGCTCAACGTGACGTGAGCCCGGTGTCGTTATTGCACGGGGAACAGGAAGGCGCCGGACGCGCAGAATTTGCCCGTAGAATGTCGGGTCGGTATTTGAGGCGAATGGCGTCGTGCCAACCAGGACCTGCGCCGGCGTGGTATCGTAGGCAAAAAGGCTCTTTTGGAAGATCTCTTGGCCATCCAATTCGATGCACATCTGGTTCCTAAGCTTCGCCAATTCATCCTTCGATAGGTGGGCTAGGGCAGGATGGCCTGTCGGAAACAAAGCGCTGTCTGAGACGACGAGTGTGTGGATCCTTGAGTAATCGAGCTCGATCGGTGGGGTGAGAGTGAGAGTGCCCCACACGTCGACACCGAACAAAATATGGCGCTCATCGACCATATGAACGTATATGACCGCCGCTGCACCGAATATGCCAGTGGTTAAAAGGGGCTGGCTCTTCCCAGGCATTCCATAGGGCAGCCGGAAGTCTATCGCCAACGGCCCGACGGCCTTCAGGTAGCGCTCCCGCCTGCGATACCACACGGCGCATATGATCGCGGCAGCGACTATCGCGACCGCAAATGCAGAGGTCGCCCAGTGCCTGCCCGAGAACCTGGCAAAAGACGCCGCAGCGATAGGGACATTCACCGGGACCCACGACCCGGTTAGGCGCCAGAGCAAGAACAATAGCCAGGAAGACGCGCTCACCCAAAACGCAACGACTAGGTAATGCGGCCCTATGCACTCGAGCTCGATCGTGCTTCGGCCGGTGGGAACTGGCACCATGACGTTTCCGTCCGGCGATTGGATCGCCGTGCATGGAACACCATTAACGATCGCCTGATAGCCCGGAATGTACCGGCGAGGAGTCTCTACGGTAAGACCACCCTGGGGGGCGTTAACCTCGAACCGCATGGGGATGAGGTTGCTCAAGTGGACCGGAAGGCGATCGAGGTCGACCTCGCGAAGCGACACCTCGGCAAACGGGGCATCGGCGCCCATATCGGAATTCAATGCAGCGGACGCCACCGAGAGCGCCACTGCTTCCGGACTGCTCCCGTCCGTCCACAATGGGATCGACCTGCTCTGGCCGGGAAGCATCCCGAAACCTTCCGGCCCCCCGGCGGATGGCAGGTGGTATTCCCGTCTCAGAATCGGGCCACGAAAAATGAGGTACCCCTGGTCGAGCGGCATCAGGAAGTTAAAGGTGGCCAGGTAGCGTTTCCCCGGCTCGAGGGTAAAATTGACCGTGTGATAGCCGCGCAGCACGTCGTGGGCGACAACGGTGCCGGAATTTTGCGCGACCTCGAGATTCGAGAGGATGGGCTTGGTTCCGTTTTGAAGCAGGCGGAATTTGAATGTCGGATCGTCAACTCCGGCTACATACGAAGTGGGCGTCTGCACGTAGGCGTAGGAGGTTATCGTGAGATCCAGGTTTGACGGCCGGTAAAGGGCCTCGGTCTCCCCGGATGGGCGCCTATCCCTAATTCCCCTTTGAACGTAGGCGGTAGCCTGGTACCAGCTCCATCCGGCGGCCAAGACGATAACCACTGCGATGGAGGTCCTGGAAAGCTTGGTGCTCGCGATCCACCGGGGTAACGCAATCGATGCCGCGAAAAGCGTGAACAGGAGTGCTACAAGGAGGAGCCGTTGCGCCGGCCAGATGGTTGTCAGCTCGAGCACGGCACCGGGCACGTGCCGCCACAGCCAATAGGTCACCATCGGGACTGGCAGCGTCATCGTGAGGAGCAGTCCCGAGAAGATTGCCGCGGCCCAGGCCGCCGCTGCCTCCACGCGGCCGAACAGTTTACGGCGGCCAAGTAGGCAGAAAATGGTCAACCCGAGCACCAGCCATCCAATGTATCCGAACTGCATCGCACCTTGGGCTGAGGCTGCCCGGTCGATGGGGTGGATAGATGCGGGGAACGTGCCCTTCAGGGTGGCCATCAGCAACTCGGGGATCCCGCGGCCGACATCCTTGGAACTCAGCACCTGCGTCCCGGTGTCGAGCGTGTGCGCCGAGGCGAAGACGTAGGCGGAAAGCGCGGCGGCAAGGGCGAGCGCGAACACGCCCCGGACCGCGGCCTGGACCCTCGGGCGGACCGCAAATGCGGCGAGCCGGACCAGCACCGAGCCCGCGGTCAGCCAGAGCGCCACGGGAGGATGGGCGAGCCATGCCGCGGCCAAGGCCGCAGCAAGCCACGCGTCCGCGGAGAATGACGGCTTCGTGGCCGATCGCATGCAAGCGCCCGCCACGAGCGGCGCGAACATCGCGGCATGAACGGTCATGTATAGGTCGAGCGTGTAGGCGGCGCCGAGGAGTGGGGGAGCGCAGGCGTATGCTGCCGAAAGCAGGAAGGAGAGGAGAACCGGGCACTGGGTGCCCCACCTTAGGCCGAGGAAGCACATGAGGCCTCCCATGATGATGCTGAAAACCAGCGATGCATTCTGGACCTGCCAGACTGGCAGCCTGTGGGAAGTCAGGTCGTCGATCGCTGCGCCAAGGAAATAAAGGTACGGAGCCGTCCGAAGCGGATGAATCCTCCCATTGTATGCGTATTCGGACTGGCCGGCCAGGGGCGGCATCACCCCCGCGCGCATCTGCTTCAGCGAATCGGCCAGCGAGAGGCTGTAGTTGAAGGATTCGCCCGTGCCGACCAGCTCCTTGCAGATCAGGGGGGAGGCGACCAGGTACCCGATCGCAAGCAGGCCCGCAATGGAGGCGGCTAGTGCCGTGCGTCGAAGACCCATCTATTGGCCCGCAGCCACCTGAGCGTTCGGATAATCCCTTGCTCGATAGTAAGCTGCGGCTTCCAACCCTCGGCATGGATTCGCTTTGTGTCCAGAAGGATGAAGGGGTTATCGCCGATCCATCCCCTGTCGCCTCCGGTGTGCTCAAGCTTGGGATCGAGACTGAGGGTGCGGCAAATATGGCCCACGCTGTCATTCACCTTCACGTATTCGGTCGTTCCAAGGTTGTAGACCTGGATCCTGTGGGGTGCCCGGCTCGCAGTGCCCTTTCGCGTCACAAGCAAGATCGCGTCGATGCAATCCTGGACATAGAGATAGCTCTTGCGCTGGGACCCGTCGCCAAGGATGCGGAGGCTGTCAGGATGCTCCGTCAGTTGCTTGTAGAAGTCGAATATATGGCCGTGGGTGTACCTCTCGCCGAGAATGGAGACGAAGCGGAAGATGTATCCCTCCATTCCGAAACCTTCGGCATAGGCGGCGATCAGCCCCTCGCCGGCCACCTTTGAGGCGCCGTAAAGGGATGTCTGCACCGGAAAGGGGGCATCCTCCGGCGTCGGGATCACTCTCGCCTCCCCGTAAACCGAGCCTGTTGAGGAAAAGGCGATCCTCTTGATTCCATTCGCCCTCATCGCCTCGAGCACGTTGTAGGTGGCAATGGTGTTCTGCTCCAGGTCCCTCCTTGGATGGTCGGTCCCGAACCTCACGTCCGCATTAGCGGCCAAGTGAAAGACGAAGTCGCACCCTTTCATCGCGCCGACCAGGCCCGCCGAGTCAAGGTTGTCGCCCTTGATGAACCTGAACTGCTTTGACTTGGTGGCACCCTCGATGAACCGGGGCTGCCCGGTTGACATGTTGTCCCAGCCGACGACAGAAACGCCGTCGGCGAGGAGGCGGTCCACAAGGGTCGAGCCTATAAAACCCGCGCAGCCGGTTACGAATGCCGTTTGCATGTCTGGGTTCAGGCGGTCTTTGGCGCCGGCCTTGGCTTAAGCACAAGCCCGATGCACAGGTTGTTGAAGATGAAGGGAAGGATCGGCAGCGGGAAAAGAACCCTCTTCTCGAGCTCAAAGTAAGGGTCCAGCTCGGCAAGTATCTCATGGGGCCGGTTTATGTGTTCCCGTGAAATGAACCACGTGTAGCCGCCTTTGAAATGGCGGTTGTAGACGCGCTCCGCGGAGATCTTCCGGGCCAGGGAGTAGGCTGGGCTGCCTTCGCAGGGGATCACGACAAGGAGCTGCCCCTTTTTCTTGTCGAGGATGCGATAAGCCTCCCGGATGCAGGCGGGCAGGTCGGGCAGATGCTCGAGGACGTGGACCGCGATGTACCGGTCGACTGTGCCGTCTGCGAAGTCCAGGCGCGCCTGGCAGTCGCCGGTGATCGCCTTGATCTTCGGGAAGCGCTTTCTGATCTCCGCCGACATGTTTTCGCGCAACTCGATGGCATGGTAGTTGGCTTCCTGCTCGGCGGTGAGCCTTTCGTAGTGCATGTGCTCGCCGAGGCCGGCCCCGATCTCGACTGTGGTCAGGAAGCCGGGGCGCGAGTGGCGGACCGGAAAGTTGTGGTTGAACTTCTCGACGATCCCGAAGCGGGCCGGAAGCTCCTGATGCCACAGCTTCATGAATTCGTCGCTGATCCGCTTCTGCTCCGGTGTCATCGGAGGCAGGATCTTTGGCCACTTAGCAGTCTGCATAAGGGTCTATTTGCCCCCGAATCCCTCGGCGCGGTCAACAATGAACCTCGGCCGCGCCCGCACCTCCTCGTAGATGCGGCCGATGTATTCCCCCAGGATCCCCACGCTGATCAGCTGAATTCCCCCCATGAACAGTATCAGGATGACCATGGTTGGATTCCCAACGGGGAACGGGAACCCGCAGAGCTTCATCACCAGGTATGCCATGGCTATGAAAAACGAGCATCCGGCCGTTAGAAACCCCAGCTGGGTGCTGAGGGTAAGGGCATAGGTTGAGAAGCAGAAGATCCCGTTGAAGCCGATGCGAAGGGATCCGAAGAAGCGGTTGTAATTTGTCGCCCCTGAGAACCTGGCGGGCCGCTCAAAGGGGAGCAGGTACTGCTTGAAACCCACGACGGCGACCATGCCGCGCAGGAATCCATGGCTCTCGCGAAGTCGCACGACCTCGTTCACCACGCGCCTCGACATGAGCCGGAAGTCGCCGGTGTTCTGCGGAATCCGCACATCGGCGATCTTGTTTATGACCTTGTAGCCGGATTCCGCCACCAGCCTCTTTATCCAGGGCTCCCCCGTGCGCCGCGTCCGCTGGGGGAGTACGACGTCGTATCCCTCGCGCCACTTGGCGACCATCTGCCCGACGAGCTCGGGGGGATCCTGCATGTCGACGTCCATCACGATGACGGCCTCGCCGGTGGAGTATTGCATCCCGGCAAGGCTGGCCATCGGCTGGCCGAAGCGCCGGGAGAACTTGAGGAGCTTCACCCTCTGGTCGCTCGCCCGGTGCTCAAGGATCACCTCCTCGGTACGGTCGGGGGACGGGTCCATTGCGAATATGAGCTCATAGTCGCCGGTGATCTCCGATAGGATCGGCCCGATTCGCCGGAGGAATTCCGGAATGTTTTTCTCCTCCCGATACACGGGCACGACAAGGCTCAGGAGCATGGACGGGGGAGGAGGCTTGCCGAGTCGTCAGTCAAAGTCGATATTGACGACGCGGAACGAGCGCGAGCGGGTGTCGGGCGAGCCCAGGGGAAACGATTGGTCCGAGGAGAGGCGTGCGCTCGTGGCAGCCGCCGGGGAAAGCGGGATCGTTATGCGCTCCGTGTGCTCGAGGCCAAGAACATGGGGTGGGAAGGTCCTGCCTCCGGAGGTCACCTCGAGCGGATAGTCCTTTGGGGACGGGAACCTGACCACCTCGATGACTGCTTCCTTGAAGCGCTTCGTTGCGGGGAAGCTCAGCGAGAGGGTATGGTCCACCCAGCCGTCCGTGTCCGCGCCGCTGATCCTGAACAGGTAACCCGAACGGTGCCAGCCGCGGGTGAATAGGTCGGTCGCCGACAGGTTCTCGAAAGACACGTTCTTGAGGTCGAAGGAGCGGAGCCTGCCGTCACCCTTCGGCAGCTGGAATTCGGCGGATGCCTCAAGGCGGATGTCGTGCCGCATGCCTGGTGAAATCGGCACGTAAATGCTTTCGAACGACTGCCTGGCCACGGCGTCCGATCGTACGACGGCGCCGTCCACGTAGACTTTCAGGTTATTGGAGGGCTCGGGAGCCCAGCCGGGCACCTCGAGGTCGAGCTTCAGCACCTTGAATCCGTCGAACGGGGGGGTCCTTATCTCGGCGAACTTTGACACCCAGCCGTCGGCATCGATGCCCTTGAGGGAGAATTTCTCCCCGTCCTGGTTCGCGAGGTTCTGGAAGCTGCTGATGTCGGCGACGTCGTTGATCGAGATCTCGTTCACGAACGCGGAGACCTCACGCTTGTCGCGCTCGCTCTCATACACCTGGGCGTCCGAGAAGTGGACGGAGATTGAAGTGACGTCGGAGGGCTCCTTGATGAGGCGGGAGAGGAAGAACCGGCCGGCCCTCAGGTTCACGACCTCGGTCGGCTTGTCATTGATCGATATGGTGGCGTCGACCCCCTCCTTCGCAAACCGCGGGATGTCCGGGATGTAGCCCTTGAAATAGAGGACCTGCCCCGCCCGGGAGGGGCCCAGCTTCACATAGGCGTCGCGGCCCATCCATCCGTCCTCATAGAGGCCGGAGTACTCGAGCGTCTTCTGCTCGAGGAGGTCGTCCGGGAACCGGCTGACCTTCATGGGGCGCTGCATGGCGCGGTACTGCTCGTCGGTGAGCACCGAAATGTCCCTCGTGAAGCCGTCCAGGCGCCGGTCGTCGAGGGCGTACCCGCGGCCGTACCAGCGCATCAGCCCGGTCTTGTCCTTCTCGATGACCTCAGGGGTGTCGCCGAAGTCTATCGTGATATAGGCCAGCTTCTCATAGTATTCGGGTTTGACGACCTGCGTGAACACGCGTGCAGATCCGGCACCGACGAAGGGGATCTTGTAGTCCTCGTCGCCCACGACGATCGCCCTTTCAGGGAGCAGCGTTCGGCCGCGCCCAAGCGAGGTTCTCGTGAAGTCGATCATGACCCGGAGGTCGGGCGACGGGTGGACGATGTTGAACTCGTTGAACCGCCCCGTGCCGTGGAAGTACGATCCGGTCGGCGAGACGGGCTCTGATTCCCGCTGGAAGAACGCCGCCCTGAACCTGGCCGACGAGTAATAGTGTGGGCTAAGCTCGGAATGTACGAAAACCAGGTGGTCGCTCACCTGGTCCTCCATCTTGTACTGGTACATGTTCTGCACCGTCCATCCCGTGCCGTTGTTCCACTTGTTAAAGTGGTCCAGGTCGCTCCGGATCGAGATGAACAGGCGCCCCTTGTAATTCAGGTGCCGCGAGCTCGTCTCGGTCCAGTTGTTGGCATAGGTGACGCTGTTGGCCTCCTTGTGGATGGTGACGACCTTGTAGTCTGGCACGTCGTCCTTGAGGATTTCGGGGGGAAGCATGAACCGCAGCAGCGAGAGCTTCTCGACGAGTCTCGCCTGCGGCCCGAGGTCCGGGTTTGGCGTGCGCAGGAATTTGAGGACCGCGATATTCGCGATGTTGTCCATGTAGCTGCGCGACAGGAACCGCGTGTCGATTCCCCGGGTGTACATGGAGAGCATCTTGGCGCTGACGACGTTCGAGATGTCGCTCTCGATGCCGTCATACTTGAGGTTCCTCGGCGGCTTGAAGCCGACGCCAAGCGCGGAGCCTTTCACTACCTCGGTGAGCCCGCCGCCGTACGTGCCGAGCGAGGCGTAGGTGTAGTAGATCTGGGAGACCGAGGTGAGGACGAAGAATGTGCCCAGCGCGTACCTGGCCCGTTTTGCGACAATGGGTCTGGCCGCGAAAAGGAAGTGCGCGAACGCCTGGGCGAGGCACAGGGCGGTGATCGGCTGCGCATACATCGCGAGCTTGAAGAGGCCGAAGTCCTGCCCCTTCTGGAAAAGGTACACCCCGAGGGCCAGCATGATGACACCCAGGTAGCCGGACGGCGCGCCTTCCACGAAGTTGCGCCATGTCCGCCACACAAAATAGCCGAAAATGCCGAGCCCGACGATAATTTGGGCGGAGATCAGCGGGTCGACGCCGACAACGCCGAATGGATGCAGCCCGAAGAGCATCGGGATGAACGAGGGCACCAGGGTCCACGGGAATAGGACGAGGCCGCCGCTCTGGTCGTTGATCTCGGCCATCGCCCCGAGGCCCGCGGATCCCGACGCCTGCATGATGAGCGTGTTTATGAACTCATACGTGCTGCTGGCGATCAGGGCAAAGGACAGGACGGCGACCCCGAGGATGAAGAGGGAATAGGGCTTCAGGAGCCGGCTGTCGCCGAAGCGCAGCCGCAGCGCGACCATGATGATCCCCAGGGGGACGAACGAGGCGACCTCGGGGTAGTAGATGCAGAGGCCTGCCGTCATCACGCCGGCCACCGCCATGGCGCGCAGCGTAATCCGTCGGGTCGAGAACAGGACGGAAACAATCGCCAGGAGGAACGCGAGGCCGCCCACCTGGGCGATCAGCTGGTACAGGGTGCCGAGGCCGAAGAGCGGGCTTGTCGCGAGCAGGAAGAAGGCAACCAGCGCCACCTTCCTGTACCTGCCCTTCCAGATCGCGATCGAGCTCATCGCAAAGAGCTGCATGAGGCTCAGCATCAGGATCACCGGCATGAAGACCTCGTGCGCGCGCCTTCCCGTGATCGAGCAGACCCATGCGATCGTCAGCTCCGAGCCCGGGCGGATCTGCTGGAGCGCATGCATGAACCAGTAGTGCTGGGAATAGTCCCGCCCCTCCAAGTCCGTCTGCAGGGGGATGCTGTAGTAGCCGTGCGACAGGAATCTTTCGGCGGCGAGGCAGTAGTTCGCCATGTCGTCGTTGCCGTACGAGATCCAGTTAAAACCAAAGCGGAGGGAGGGCCAGCCGACGTAAAGTATCGTGCCGGCCGCCAGTGCCAGGAAGGGCGCCAGCTGGCGGATCGGCAGGACAGGCCGGCGCCATGCGAGGACGGCGACGGCGAAGACCAGCATTCCCAGCGCGGTCCACGGGCCCGCGGCACGAACGGGTATGCCCCAGACGTTGAGCCTGGTTATGATCACCAGGAGCAGCGACAGGCCGGCGACCGGCGAGGCGAACCAGCTCCAGAGTACGCCGATCCTGGGCTTGAATAGGCATATAACGGCCTGGCCGACGATAGACAGATACACGAACAGCCCGGCGACGAGAAGCAGAGGCATCATTCTTGTGGAAAGGATGAGACTTCGGAATTCACGGCAAAAAAACAAGCTCCTACCACCGGATGCCGGCGGAGAGCAGGCGGGCGGTGATGGCGCCCCGGAAGCGTATCCGCCTCGCGTGGCGCTCGATCATGACGGCATCGTCCTTGGCGCTGCCGTGAAACCGCTGGCGGATCCGCGCCATCTCCTCGGCTCCGGTGGTGTGTATGGACTGGCTGGTCTTCTGCTGGGAATGCACCCGGAAGCAGCCAAGGAAGTAGGGTATCCGCACGATCCTGCAGCCTGCCCGCTGGAACCGGGCGAGCAGGTCCCAGTCCAGCGCGAACTGGAAACTCGGGTCGACTCCGCCGGCCATGTCCCAGGACTTCTTCCGCCAGAAAAGCGTCTCCTGCGGGACATAGTCGATCCACTCGATCGACGCGGGCTCGTGCTTGGGCAGGATCCACCGTCCGATCTCGCGGTCGGCCTCGTCGATGATGATCCGGTGGCCGTAGATCACGTCCACCTCGGGATGCGCCGCAAAGTAGGATGCGACAAACCCCAGCGCCCTTGGCGCCACGAGGTCGTCGGAATTGAACCAGGCCATGATGTCATTTGGCCCAAGCTCCTTCTCAATGTGGGCGAAGCCGCGGCGGATGGCGTCCGCCTGGCCCTTGTCCGGCTCCGAGGCCCAGTGCCTGAGGCGCGAGGCGTGCCTGGCGATGATGGCGGGGCTCGCATCCCGGGACGCCCCGTCCTGCACGACATAGAGAAGGTTGGGGTAATCCTGGTTCAGGATGTTGACGATCGTGCTTTCGATGAATGCATGCTGCTCGAAGCTCGGGGTGACGATGCCGATCTTGGGGAGCGACCGGGGCGCACCTTTGAGCCCGCTGATCCGGCTATCCCAGACGATCGGCCTGGGTTCGTACTGCCTGAGGATGCCGATCTGCATCCAGTAGTCCTCGACGACGGTCTTGAATAGCCAGCCGGAAAGGGGCCGGCTCACGCGGTCCCGGAACCAGCAGGCGGCCCCGATGTACAACCGCCTGAGCGCCGCCATTGGCCCCTTGGCGCCAGCCGAGAGCTCTCCGATGACCACGCCCCGCTCGATGCAGGTGTTGTGCAGTTCGCGGATCACGGCCTCCTTCTCGGCTAGGAGCTTTCCGTAGTGCTTTGCCTGTTCCGTGCCCGCATAACCGGAGGCGTAGTTTTCCAGCGCCAGCTTAAGGTGGTCTATCTCGCCCTGCCTGGCCGACAGGATGGAATCGAGGTTGCGGATGTGCACGTCCTTGTCGTTCATCGCCTGCGCCCACATCAGGGCGTCGCTCGGGAGGACGGCCAGCAGCTCGAGCTTCTTCTCCTTCTCGGCTATCTCTGAACGCAGCTCGGCGATCTGCCTGTCCCGTGCGCCGGCGGCGGCGAGGTGGGCCTTCAGCCCGGCATCCAGGCGGACCACGATAGCCTCCCTGTCGTTGCACGTGGCCTTGAGCGCCTCGATCTCCGAATCCTTTGAGTCAGCCTCGGACTTGAGCTCCGCAATCTCCGCGTCCTTGTCCGCGCACTCCTGCTCCAGCTCTGCCTTGATGGCCTCCATCTCGGTCTTGCGCTCATCGGCGGCCCTCTTCAGGTCGGCGATCTCCGAATCCTTCGAGTCGGCCTCGGACTTGAGCTCTGCAATCTCCACGTCCTTGCCCGCGCACTCCTGCTCCAGCTCTGCCTTGATGGCCTCCATCTCGGTCTTGCGCTCATCGGCGGCCACCTTGAGGGCCTCGATCTCGACATCCTTCGAGTCGGTCTCGGACTTGAGCTCCTCGATCTTGTGCTGGCGCTCGACGCGGTCGCGCTTGAGGGAGGCGATGCCCGGCGTCGCCGCGCCGATGAAGGCCACGGTTTCAGGCGGGAGCGCGCGGCTTTCCAGGATGGAGTCCAGTGGCTTCGCCCCGGCCTTGATCACGAGGTCAACGGCCTTGATGACGTCGGCTGCCGGTATCGTCTTCACGCAGGGGCCATTCCCGAAATGGCAGTCCCAGTTGCAGCCGAAGCAGGGGAGCGGCTGGACGACCGAGACGGCCTGCCGCGCCGAGGGCTTGAAGCGGGGCCAATGGCCGCCGCCAAACACGCCCACGACCGGCCGGCCGACTGCTGCAGCCATGTGCATGGCCCCCGTGTCGATCCCGACGTAAAATAGCGCTTCGCGAAGGAGGGCCGCGACGACCGGGAGCTCGCCGTCCCCGCCGAGCCAGACCGGGATGTTCTTGGCGCCGTGGCCCGCGGCCGCGGCGACCACCTCGTCAGCCAGGGCGCGCTCGGATTTGTGGGCCAGGACAAGGACCGGCAGCTTCCCGGCCGTCCTGATCCAAGCGGCGACCTCCCCAAGGTTGGCAGTCGGCCACGCCTTGACTGCGACATTGGCTAGGCCGCCGGCGAAGACTGCGGCCCAGCCGCCGTCGGGCAGCCCCAGGCGCGCCGCGGCGGCCCTGGCCGTTGCCGTTGCCCCGGCGGGCACCTCGACCGAGGGCACCTCCTTGGCAAGCTTGCGGCCGATGACCGTCTCGGCGAACCGGTGCTGATTGTCGACGTCCCCGAGCTCGGGGGCCGCGGCCACCGTCTCGGCGAATGCGCGCGCGGGATCCACGCCAAGGTCGATCCGAAGCGACGCGGCGAATATGGGGTCAACGTTGGCCGAGCCCAGGACGAGGCTTCGAATTCCGCGGAAATGTCCAGCCACGGCTATCTCGAGCCAGGTGCGGTTTAGGGTCGGCGCGAGGATGAGGTCGGGCTTCTGGGAATCGAGGTCAGCCAGCAGTTTCCTGAGGCCGCTTTCGCATTCGGAGGGCCGCTGCTTGAAGGGATTGAGGTGCGCGACCTTCCATTCGAGCTTGGCGGGAAAGAGGGGGGCCAAACCCTCATAACCCTCCCTCACAACAAGGATATGCCGTGCGGCGGGCCATGCCTGCAAGAACAGGCTCAGGGCCGGCTGGAACAGGATCAGGTCACCAATGGTGTCCGGTCTAAGGTAGACGACAGTCTTGGGCGTTACGGGCACTTAAAGTGATCACTTCACACCACTTGGTAGGGGTGTTGCGAGTCTTTCTTAATCAACCGTATCCCTACTGTTATTTAGCTTGGCTTCAAGGCGTTGCATTGCCCACCAGCGATCCTTGGATTCAAAGGCTTTGTCGAGTAGCGCCTGCACCAAACGTCCGGTCGGCGTCGCCGAGAGCGCCCGGAATACGGCCCCGGCATCATTCACGGGGAGCGGGCCCCTGCTGGCGGCAAGGAACATGTCGTAGGCGAATACGGGGTTTGAAAATTCGAGCGTGGGAAATCCGAGCCTCGAAAGGAGCATTCCAGCCGACCGCCGGCTAAATAAATACAGGTGTTCGTCCTGCATTCGGGCCATGTGCTTCAGGAAAAGGTTCTCGGATTTCTGAAGGTCCTCGTAACTCAGATGTTCCTTATATTCAGGTGTTTGTATGACAAATATGCCTCCACTTGTGAGAAGGCGGGCGCAATGGGTTAGGGTCGACAGCGGGTCCGGCAGATGCTCGATCACATCGTTTAGGACAATTACCTCGAAGCTTTCCGCCTTCAGCGGCAGCGACTCGACGGTTCCTGCGAAGGCCCGAACGCCAAATATGTCCTCGGCAATCTTGGCGACATCCGGATTCAGCTCCGTTCCATCGGCCTCGAACCCCGCCCAACGCATCAGGGCCACATATCCCCCATGCGCGCAGCCGACCTCGAGGACGCGTGCCGGCGGCAGCTGGTGGGAGAGGAGATAGTTGAGCCAGTGCACGCACCTTTCCGGCAGGTCGAGCCTGGCACGCTCGCGGATGCCGGGCAGGCCGTGGTGGGACGTCTGCCGCGCCGTCCAGTAGGTCTTGTCGTAAAGCAACGGGTCGTAGCGGGCCTGGCTGACGAGGGTCCCGCAGGCGCGGCACACGCGGTAGTGCTCCGAGAACGGCTCGAGCGCCCGGTTGCCGCACCAGCACGAGCGTTCATGGGCCGGGCCGCCCGCGCTCATACGTAGCTTATCTCCATCGGGAGCTGGGCCATCCCGTAGAATGGCATCGCGCCCGGGGCATGGTGGGCGATGTTCAGCGGCCCTAGGCCGCCGACCCGGTCATAGAAGGTCCCCACGTTTGGGTCGCCCTCGTCGAATTCGGCCGCGTCCAGTGAAAGGGTGTAGGATCCCGGCTGGAGGCTCAGCGCAACCCGGAACTCGAGGATGATCTCCTGTCCCTTTGCCAATGCGGGCAGGGAGAAGCGCAGCTGCGTCGAGCCCGCGGCGAACACGAGGTTGCCCATGCGGTCGTGGATTTGAATCCCGACTGACGGGCGGCGGATCGCCTCGCGGGCCGTGAAAAGGACGCGGATGCAGGCGCGGTGGGCGATCTCGTAGTCCCATGTGACGGTCCCGTGCCCGTCGACGACGACCGCCGCCGAGATCTCGAGGGTACGGTCCCCGTGGCGCGATTTTGCCGACGGGAGGATGTCCGCGGCGATGATGGCCCGCTTAGCCTGGTCGCTTGCCGTCGGGTGGCGCCCGGGAACCGCCGCACCGCCGCTGTTCTCCGGGCCGTGCAGGTTGAAATACCTGCTGACGCATTCCTCCGGCGCCCCGTCGAAGACAAGCCTGCCGCCGCTCAGGAGGAGGGCGCGGTCGCAAAGCGACTGGATCGCGCCCATGTCATGCGAGACGAAGATGAGGGTGGCCCCGCCGTGGACGATTTCACGGATTTTCCGGAAGCATTTCTGTGAAAAGAAGACGTCGCCGACCGCAAGCGCCTCGTCGATGATGAGGACGTCGGGCTGGACGCTGATGGCCACCGCGAACGCGAGGCGCATCATCATGCCTGACGAGTAGGTCTTCACCGGCTGCCCGATAAAATCGCCGATGTCGGCGAATTCCTCGATCTCCACCATCTTGGTGTTCATTTCCGCGCGGGTGAATCCCTGGATGGCCCCGTTCAGGAAGACGTTCTCCCTACCCGTGAAGTCGGGGTTGAACCCGCTTCCAAGCTCAAGGAGCGCCGAGATGCGGCCCGCCGTGCGGATCGACCCGGAGCTGGGCACAAGCGTTCCCGCGATCAGCTGGAGGAGGGTGCTCTTGCCCGAGCCGTTGCGCCCGATGATACCCGTGGCTTCGCCGGGGCGTATCGCAAAGCTGACATCCCTGAGCGCGTAGAAGTCGCGGCAGGCGGATGAGATGCGCCCCCTCAGTGCCCGGCGGGCGCCCGACTTGGCCGGGACGAGGCGCGCGGCGGCCTCCATGAGGGGCGCCGTGATCCTTGCGGCGGGGTCGCGCCAGATCTTGTAGATCTTGGTTAGGGAGCTGGCCCCTATGAGCATCTCATCCGGCATCTGGCGCCCTCAGATGACGTCGGCAAATGCGGGCCGCAGCTTCAGGAAGCACCAACGCCCGACCAACATCGCCGCGAACCCGGCCGCATAGGTGTAGGCAAGCGCCCGATAGCTGGGCGTCAGGTGCCAGAGTACGGCCTCCCTCGAGAGCACGACCGTCTGCAGGAACGGGTTCCACTTCAGATACAACCAGAGGCCCGGGGAGATTCGGGCCACCGGGTAGAAGACGGCGCTGGCATACATGATGATCTGGGCGACAAAGGGCATGGCCTGCGGAAGGTCGCGGAAGAAAACGCCTAGTCCCGCGAGCAGCCATGACAGGCCCATGCACATCATCAGCAGCGGTAGCACGATGACCGGGAAAAACGCGAGGCCGGCAAGGGTTAGCCCGTTTCCAATGAAGATCCACCCGCCGAAGGCCAGCACAAGGCCGATGAGCAGGTTGAACCAAAGGCCTCCTGCCTGCGCCATTGGCAGGACCTCGAGCGGGAAGACGACCTTCTTGACGAGATTCGAGTTCGACGTGATGAGGAGCGGCGCCGTGCAAATGGTGTCGGCGACCAGCTGGTACAGCGTCAACCCGAGGAACATTGCGATCGCATAATCCTCCAGCGATTCGACCTTCGGGTCCCGGAAGTGGCCGCCAAAGATCAGCCCGAACACCACGAAGTAAATGCAAAGCATCAGGAGCGGGTTAAGCACGGCCCAGATGATGCCGAGATAGCTGCCCCGGTAGCGGGATTCAACGGACCGCACCGTGAACTGCCACCATAGGTCCCGCTTGCGCGTTGCAGCCGCAGCTGCCGGATGGTTTGCCGTCACGGTCACCCTAGAACGAGCGCACATCGAGTGGGTTAGAGTCAACCTGAAGCGCTGCGGCTGTCACGCTTCGCGCCGTGTCGAAACCACCAGGACCCCCATGGCGCCAAGGATCCACCCGGCCAAGCTTATCCAGAATGCGGCGCTGAGGGCAGGCGGCCCCGGGTACCTGAGGACTACCCGGCTTAGGCCGCTTGGCACCGGTATCTGCACGAGGCCCTCGCGCGACCTTGTCGCCGGGACCTCCTTCCCATTGACGGTGGCCGCGTAGCCGGGAACATACATCCGCGGCGTCTCAAGCATCGCGTCCGCAGGGCTCCGGACGGTCGCCGCATAGGGTATCAGGCCCGTCACCTCGATGGGCAGCTTTGCCGTATCGATGGCCGCCATCTTGAAGTCGGCGAATGGGCCATAGGTCGCGGGCCTGTCTCCGGCGCCCCCCGGGATGAACCGCAAGTTGATCTCCTGCGGCGATGCAAGGGATGTCCACAGGGCGATCGAGCGTTCTGACGGCGGGTCGCTGCCAAACGAACCGGCCTCCCCCGACTCGGGGAGCGAATACTCCCTGCGAAAATTGGGCCCACGCATCTGCAGGATGCCGATCGTATGGGCCCGAGAGAACGCGAAGGTGAGGAAATACAGCCTGTCCGGCTCGACCCTTATCGGCGGCCCCAGGTCAAGTATGCCGGGGTTCGCATCGACCGTCTCGGTGAAGGGCCGCATCGATCCGGGGCGCAGGGCGGAATCGTAATCGGACGTGATGACCACCCCCGAATGACGGTCGAGCAGGTGGCTCTCGAGGCGGGCGTCGACGACGCCATCTGAGAAATATGAGGGCATTTTCGGGAATAGCCCATAGGTGTGCTGCTGGATCGCCACGTTCTCCGGGAGGGTGAGCAGGGCCGAGTCGGCGACGCTTCCCGATTGCGAGAGGGCAATCGAGACGATCTTCCTGGCCTCAGCAGCGCTCCACAGCACGGCCAGGGCCAAGACGACCCCGCATGCCGACATTGCCGAGCGCCGGAGGTCCAGGTCGGCCAGCGTGCGCTGCGCGGCGACCACCACGCATCCGGCAATAAGGACATAGAACCGCTGCATCGGCCAATAGAGGGTCATCCCGACCACTGTCTCGGGGAACGAGAGCCAGAGGCCCTTCGTGATGCCCGGCACGGGAAAAACTAGGACCAGCATGAAGACCACCGCGGCGAGCATTGTCCCCACTGACGCCTGGCGGCGTCCAAGGGCCCAGGCAGCGACGGCCGCCAGAAAGCACGCCCATAGGCCAAATCCCAGCTGGAGGTGGAAAAGTCCTTCCAGGGCCGGGTCAATGGGCAGGAGCGAGGCCGGGAACGATGCCTTGACCCAGTGCAGGAGGAGGCTCCTGTCCATCAGGTAGGGAACGATGGGCTCCCCGGGGCTCCTCAGCAGAAAGACGGAGGCAACGGGGTAGGCGGCCAGGATGCAAAAGATGCCTGCGGCGCAGACGGAGCGGATGGCGTCCGGCCTGTCGTATCCGATGTGGGCATGGCGAACGACCTGGGTCATGCTTGCAATCAAGGTGGCCCAAAGGGCGATTGGGGAATGCGCCCACCACAGCAGGCTCAGGGAGGCCGCAAGAACCGCGCGTGGCGCCAACCGGCCGTCGTCAAAGGTTCGTATCGCGGCGGCCATCGCCACCGGCACCCAAGGGATGGTCATCCCACTCATGTAGAGGTCTTGGGAGTAGAAGAGCCCAATCACCCCGGGACAGGCGACGTACATCGCCGCAAACGCGAAGGCATGCCACCTTCGGCGCGGGGCGATCCACACGAGCGAGAGGTAGGCGCTTAGCGCGCCCGAAATGACGCTCACGAACACCGTGAGGTGCTGGAGGGCAAAAAAGCCCAGGCGGTGCCCGGTGACCAGGTCGAGAGCGCCGGCAAGGTACTGAAAATATGGCGCCGCCCGGATCGGGTATACTGCGCCATTGAAGGCATAGTCGGACTGGCCGACGAATACCGGAAATACGCCCGCCCGGAACTGGGTTACGGCGTCGGCAAGCTCGTTGTGATACCAGAGCGCGTCCCCGGTGCCCACGAGCCGCGGGGAAAAATACCCGGCGCACAGGGCCAATGCCACTCCAAGCAGGCACACCAGCCTCGCAGCCTCGGAGGTGTTGGCTAGCCTGCGGCTGCCCTCACTTGGGCTTCCAGATTTCGACTTCAAGGCCTGTGGTTGGATTTCGGGCAGACCCAATATTCCGGTAGCCGTCGGGAAAATCGATCCCGCATTCCTCGAACCGCTGTTTGAAGCCCGTGACGTCCGCCTGGGTGAGGACCCATGCCCGTTTGAGGCGGCCCGGGCTGACGCGGCGCAGCTTGGACCCGTCGGTGTCGTCCCCGTGGTACCATGTGCCAAAATACCATGGGGCGCCCGGCTCACACCCGCCTACGGCGAAAATGAGCCCGGGAAGATTGAAAAACCCCAGGACATCGTCGCCGGGACGGAATCCCGCGGATTCGAGGGTCGCATGCACGCTGTTGACGAATCCAGCCAGTTGGGGGGCGACGCGGAGCGTTGTCGAGGGGCTCCCGACTTCCAATTCGGCGGTCTGCTTGAAAAGGGAAGGCTGGAACATGTATGGCCGGAGCACCGCGCCGCTGACAATGGCCGCTGACGCGGTCGCTGAGAGCGTCAGGTTGGCGAGCAAGCGAAGCCAGTGGGCGCGAAGGCGGCTGCACGCGGCCGAGAATGCCAGGATAATGGCGGCTGCAAAGAGGACGGCCTCATGAAGCGACGAAACAAATATGGTGTTGGTGGTTCCGAATGAGCTCACCAGGGGCAGGACGATGAATATGGCGATCCAGGTGATCTGGCACGCTCCCATGCCCGTGCCTATGAGAAGCGATATTGTGAAGATGCATTCGAGCGCGAAGAAGCGGAAGGGGCCGGCCTGCAGGATATCCTGGAAGCTGCTGTCCCAGTAGTGCCGCCTGATCGTCAGGTAAATAATCAGGGCGCCCGTGATGGCCGCGGCCGCGGCCGTTGATCGGCGCCAAGCCTGCGGGTTCGAATTCCGCGCCAGCCGCACCGCCGCGATGAAGCCGGCGGGAAATGCGATCCACAAGCCGTCGGAAGCTAACCTGGGCCCCAGCGCGGCCAGCCCACGGGCATATTGCCTGGCAACGGATTCAATCCATTCGGAGGTGATGACGAGGCCCCCGATAGTGATTCCCGTGGCCGGGCGGGCAACAAGGAGCCCGATCGCGACAATGGCGAGAATGGAAGCGACCAGCGCAAGCTCGCAAGCGACACGGCGGACCCCGGCATCGATCTCTTCACGGCGATAGCCGAGGAATATCGCGAGAAATGCCGCCGCCGCCAGCGCCAGGCCCGCCGGCGGCTTCACGGCCGCGGTGGCAAGAATGTCCGCGAGCAAGGCCGCCACCCACGCAATGCACCGAGCCCTGTGGCGCATCCCGGCGCCAGGCTTCGGCGCGCGCAGCAGGAGGGCGATCCCAAGCAGCTGGAAGATGGTCGCAAGCGAGTTGTATGTAAGGGCAACCGAGACGCTGGTCACCGCCGCCAAGGCCCAAAGCAGCAATGCGCCGGAGGCGACGGGATCCGAAGCTTGGGGAAATCGCTTCCGAAGGGATGTGTAGAACACCCAGGTTGCGCCGGCGACCGAAATGAGCGTCGTGATTCTGAATGCGATGACATTCCGTCCACAAAGCAGCCAGATCGGCCGGGCAACATACTGGAAATAGGTGTTATGGTCGCTCGATTCCCACGGGTATTGATATGACAGGAAATAATATCCGCCATCCAGCAGGTCGAAACTCCGGAACTGGGCCCAAAACAATAGCGCGCCAATCGCGATCAGCCACGCAGCCATGGTCGTGGCCATCGACAATCGGAGAACCCGGGCGCCGCGATCGTTGGACATGATCGGATCCTCCTTGCGTAGGGATGCTATCCCCGTGCGGCCATTCTCACCACCGAGAACTCCCCATCTGAATATGCGGCACCCGTTACTGGCCATGGAACCACCATATATTCGGCATTGCACTCCTTCGCAATCGCAAGCGCGGCTTCGAAGTCATGCCGCCTTACGGCGGCGTCAAACTGGAGGTAAATGGCCATCTTATACATGCGCTTTACCGAGGCGTTGCTTGTGTTGAGGAACGTATTCGAGGACCCCACAATTTCCCTGTCGAGATACGTCAAATCGTCGCGGTTGCTCAAGATCCGCGCGGCCTTACCGGTGTTCGCCTCGATCCATGACGCAACAGGCAAAGCGGCGTAATAGAATTTCTCGCCACTTCTTTCCAGGCCCAATAGCTGCCGTGCATAGAGGACCCTCTCGGTCTGCTGTGCCTTCAAAATCCCGGTCTCCAGAGCGAGCCTCACGAGGCCCGTCCTGAAGCCGCGCGGCGAAATCCTGACGCACTGGAAGGTGCGCCCGAACGCGACAAGCGCTATCAGCGCGCATACCGCCAGCTGGCCGCGGTGATCCCTCCTCTTGGCCAGCATGGAGTCAAAGCCAACAAGGGAAAAATAAAACGCGGGGATGCAGATGTATTCGACCGACCGGACCTCTTCAAAATTTATGGGATAAAGCGCGAATAGGTTGTGAACCAGGGCATATAGGGTCTGAAGCCCATAGGAGGCTATTATCACCGCGGCGCCGAAGGTAAGCATGAGCCGGTCTCCTGCCGCGAGGCCATCGGCCCGCCATCTCCGGATCACCGTGAAGGCGCCAAAGGCAAAGAGGGGAAGGGCCGCAAGGATGAAACCCATGCCGGAAATGTAGGCGTAGGGCACGTTGCGCCACGGCTGGGACAGTTTCTCCAACTTCCAGGCGCCATCCGGCGTAAAATCTGTCGACCAGCTTGGAAGCCTATCGATGTCCGCCGTATCGATGCGCCATCGGAGCGGATCGACCTGAACCGCTGAAATCCGAGTGTCAGGGGGGCGTTGCGGGCCCATGGCAGCCGTGACCACCATGAGGGAGGTGCCTCCGATGCCGACCATGGTGAAAAGCCGATTAGCGACGAATGCGGCGGCAATGCCTGAAAGATAGGCGAGGCGCTCACCGGGGACAGTCCGGCGGCCCTGCAGGGACCCAAGGACCAGCCTAATGAAATCGGTGCAGGCCAGGATCCCGAGGAGATAATAGGTGCCGAGGTGGAGGATTGATAGGCACACGAGGGCCGGATATGCGGCAAACCGCAGCTTCGTGCCGGGATGCCTGAAGTAGAAGGCCAGCAGGAGCAGCACAAGGGGCATCGGGAGGCTGCGGTTCAGCGATGCCGAAAAGTCCGTAAGCCCCCAGATATTTGACCCGAAGGAAATGTCCGTCGCAGTTGCCAGGGCGAACACCATCGATAACCACCGTCGTTCGGTGAAGGAATTGAAGAGGATTGTCGCGGAAAACAGGAAGGGGATCGTGATGACCGCCAGGATTAATTTCAGGGATATGATATAAGACCCAGTGAGGTCATACATGTACGCCATGATGACGGCATATGTCTGGGAGGCGGAAATGGATCGCCAGTAATCATGGGCCGGGTGCAATGACCGAATCCGGTTCGCCAGGGCGAAGTAGGCGATATGGTCAATGTTTATGGGCGGCGTCGGGCCCTGGACGAGATACACGAGAGCGGCAAACCCACAGAAGAGGATTGTCGCTATGAGCCAGAATGCGGCGGGGCGCCCCCGTGGCCGGGCGGACGTGGCTGAGGCGCTAACGGAAGCAGTCATTGGCGCCGCGTGAATATCTCGTGCATCTGGGCCACCCCTCCGACGAGTGCAAGGACTAGCGCGCACGCCACGCAGAGCCAGGAATACGCGATGGCGGAGGCGGTTGTGAGGCCGATGGCGGGGAATAGCGCCACGGTGAAGCAGTCGCGGACGCCGATGCCGGCCACGCTAACCGGGACCATGGCGGCGATCGACGCTATCGTCTGGATGAGGACGGCGCCAAAAAGGGACACATGCTGGCTGAGCGCATCAAGCATGAGAAGGGTCTGAACGGACATCAGGACCTGCAGCACGATGCCGATGCACAGCGCGCGCGCGATGAGGCCCCGGCGGCGCAAGGTGCCCATTGCCTGCTCGATGAAGGGGAGGGCCGTCGCCTTCCCTGGGATTCTGGTCACAAGGGCGCGGAGCGCGCGCGAGAGCGTGCGGTTTCCTGCGGGTGTCAGGCCGAAGATGCAGAACCCAAGGCATATTGAAGCGATGCCAAGGCCAATCAGGGCCGCAAGGTGCCCCGATGCGCTAAGGGGCTGGCCCTCGCTGCCAATCGCTAAATAGGCGCAGCTTGCCGCGAAGAAAAGCAGTAAGGCGAACAGCCCGACAAGCCGGTCTAGGAATATTGACACCGGCAAATCTATATTGCGCGACGATCGCCGCCTGATGGCCATCGACACCCCTTTGGCCACGTCGCCGGAAATAAAACCCGGGAGAATGGCCGCGAAAAGGAAGCCGATCCACGTGTATTTTATGGCCCGGGGAAAGCCAATCGAATGCGATGACAATAGGTCCCATCTCCAGGCGAAGAGGAACGGGGAGATGCCCGCGCAAAGAGCCAATGCTGCGGCCATGGGCCCCGGGCGCAGGCGTCGGAAGGAATCAACGACCTCATGCAGGCTTACCTTCTGGAGCACCAGCGCTACGAAGGCCGCAGAAACTATAATCTTTGCGGCAAGGATTGCGGAGGATCTCCCCCTGCGGGCCGGTGCTGGCATGTCGTTAGGACTACGGAACGGCATTCGGGTTCGCCCTCGTCACGAATGCATCGTGCGTTCCGTCGGGTCCCGTCCTCGCATGTCCCCTCATCTGGAGACGCCCATCACGAGGCTTGCACAAGGTGCGGGCGACCCCGTGACGCTCCGCACCTAGACTGCTTTTTGAAGGATCGAGGAATGGTATTCTGCGTACCAGTCGACGAAACGCCGCAGGCCAACCTCGAGCGGCGTTTTCGGGGCGAACCCGGTGAGGCGCGCAAAGTCGTCGACGTCGGCCGTGGTGGCCATGACGTCACCCGGCTGGGCAGGCTTCATGCGCCTGTCGGCCTTTTTCCCAAGGCACCTTTCGAGGGTGTCGATGAATTCTGTTAGGCCTATCGAGGAATGGTTCCCGACGTTGTAAAGGCGGTAAGGAGCCGAGCTGGTCTGGGATTTCGGGGCATTGGACGTCCATGCGGCGTCAGGCGCCGCTGGCGTCGAGATGACCCGCACGGCGGCCTCAACGATGTCGTCAATGTACGTGAAATCCCTCTTCATTCGCCCGTCGTTGAAGACCTCGATGGGCTTCCCCTCCAGGATGGACTGGGTGAACTTGTAATAGGCCATGTCCGGGCGCCCCCAGGGGCCGTAAACCGTGAAGAAGCGAAGGCCGGTTGTGGGAATGCCGTAGAGGTGGCTGTAGCTGTGCGCTATCAGCTCATTGGCCTTCTTGGTGGCGCCGTACAGGCTCACCGGATGGTCGACGCACTGCGACGTGGACAGCGGGAGGGCGCTGTTCAGGCCGTACACCGAGCTCGACGAGGCGTAGATGAGGTGCTTGACGCCGTTTCGCCGGCAATATTCCAACACGTTCAGGAACCCCCTTATGTTGCTGTCGATATACGAAAGGGGGTTGTGAATGGAATGGCGGACACCCGCTTGGGCGGCTAGGTGAATTACCACCTCTGTCCGGCCGCCGCAGGGCAGGTTCGAGAGGGCGGACTCATCCGCGATATCCAACTTCCGGAAGGCAAAGCTCCTGTTCTGCTCAAGCAATTCCAGGCGCGCGGCCTTTAGCTTCGGGTCATAATAGGCGTTGAGATTGTCGACGCCGCAGACTTCGCAACCGTCCGACAGGAGCCGTTGCGAAAGATGGAAGCCGATGAAGCCGGCGGCTCCAGTAACCAGGATCATGCGAGGCTCGGATTTGGCCGGGATTGGAGGAGCAACTCAAGATAACTTTGAGCCGATCTGTCCCAAGAGTAAGTGGTCGTGATACGATCCCGCGAGGCAAGGCCGGCTGTGTGCCGTTCTCGAGGGTGATCGATCGCCCACCTCATCAGCCGCACGAACCCCGTGTCATCACCGATGCCGAAAAGCCAGCCCGTCCGGCCGTCCTCGACGATGGACTCATTTCCCGGGACGCGGCTTGCGACCACCGGGCACCCGCACGACATCGCCTCAGCCACAACGTTCGGCATTCCCTCGTAAAGTGACGGGTTGAGAAGGATATCGGCGCGCTGGTAATGTTCCCGAAGGCGCGGCCGCTCGGTCCATTGCCCGATCTCGACGTCGCCCTGGATTCCCAGGGCCTTGGTGGCCGCGACGATTTCGCCCCGCTGGGGCCCGTCGCCGACGAGTTGGATTACAAAGGGGCTCCCGGGAAGCAGCTTCACCTCGGCTAGGCGCTCGAGCATCCAGACCAGGTTTTTCTGTGCCTGGAAGCGGCCGACAAAAAGGAGGCGGACCCTGCCCGATTCGGGGCGCTGGGCTGCTGGGAGCGGCGAGAAAAAAGACGAGTCGACGCCGTTGGGAATGACCGTGACCGGAACTGGATCGGCCGCTTCCGAAAGGTCCTTCAGGCCGTCGGAGTTGGCCACGACGGCAGTGGCGGATTTCAGGATCGCCCGGCGGATCGGCCTGAGCAGGGCATGGAGAAGCCCGAGGGACCGCTCCGCCCCGGGCACGTCCCCGCCGCGAAGCGAGACGACAAATGGCGTGCCGGTCCGAGCCTTGGCGAGGAGGGCCACCGGCCCACCGGGAATCGAGAAGAAGCACACGACCGCATCGATGGCCTCGTCCCTGATGACGGCGGAGATTGCCGCGGCGGCATGGAGCATGAATGAGGACATCTCAATGATGCTCGCCGAGTCGGGCCTTCGCCTTTTTGACGGGACCCTCACGACTTTTACGCCGTCTTCAACCCGCGTTCCTGTCAGGTCTTCGAAGGACGACGTGAGCACCGCCACCTTGTGGCCCATTCGGTGGAGGGCGGCGCCGATCTCCCTCGTGGCCGTTGCCGCGCCAGCTCCCACGGGGGGGTACTCATAGTTGACGAGGAGGATGTTCACCAATGCGGCTGATCGGCCTTCATGCGGCCTTCCATTGCGAAAAAATCCAGGCGTTCCACAGGAACGAGCGCTGGTCGGAGCGCCCGCGCCTATGCGAGTCCAGCAGCCCCTTGGCGACTGCGGGGCTGATCCCTTCAAGGCTTCCCGGCTCGAAGGTGAGTTCCCCGTCCTTGAACCATTGCCCGATTGGGGCGCCGAAGCCCTTTTTGGCCCGGTAGAGTATCTCCCTGGGCAAAACCGGCTCCAGGGCGCGCTTCAAGATGTATTTGGTCTCCCCATCCCTGAATTTCCAGCTCCACGGGATCCGCCTCGCGAAATTCACCAGGTCCAGGTCAAGGAATGGCGCCCGCACCTCGAGGCCATGCATCATCGACGCCCTGTCGACCTTCACGAGGATGTCGTCCTGCAGGTAAAGCTTGGTGAAGAATTCCAGAGCCCTGTCGACGATGTCGGCCTGCGCGCTCCGTTCCCACGCCTCGATGGCCTCGGAGTAGACATCCTCGATGTCCACGGGCTCCATGAAGAGGTCGGAAAGCTCGTCCTCGCCCAGCGGGGCCATCCAGACAGGCAGCCAGAGCTTAGGGGGGTAGCTGAGGCCGCGCAGGATCCTTTTCACGCGAAAATCCGCGCTCATGTTCCCGTGGGAAACGGGCATCCTTGCGGCGAGCAGCCTGATTGCCTGGTGGATGGGCCGGGGGAGGAACCTATGGTAGAGCTGCGCGGTTCGAAGGGCGCGGAACGGATCGTAGCCCGCAAACAATTCGTCGCCGGCGTCGCCTCCGAGCGCGACCTTGACGTGCCTGCGCGTGAATTCGCTCAGGAGGTAGGTCGGGAGCAGCGAGTTGTCGCCCAGGGGCTCGTCCAGCCTCGCCGCGATTGCGGGAAGGAGCGCCCTTGCCCGCGAGATGGAAAGGATCTCCTCGTGGTGCTCCGTACCCAGGATGCCGGCGACCCGCCTGGCGTACCTCGACTCGTCGAAGCTGGCCTCCTCGAACCCGATGCTGAAGGTCCGCAGCATCCCCTTGGGCACGTGGCGGGACGCGAATGCGGTGACGGCCGAGGAGTCTATTCCCCCGCTGAGGAAGACCCCCACCGGGACGTCGGCCACGAGGCGGCGCTTGACCGCATTGTCCAGGAGCGCGCGCAGCTCCTCGGCCCAGGCCGCCTCCGGGTCCTGGGGAATCTCGGCGCCTGCCAGCGGCTCGACCGAGAATTCCCAGTAGCGGTCGACCCTCGGCGTGGGAGCGCCTCCGAGCTTCAGTGTCAGGGAGCATCCTCCGGGCAGCTTTTTGACATCCTCCAGGATCGTCGAGGGGGCGGGTATGTAGCCGTAGCCGAAGAATTTCTTCAGGGACCGCCGCGAGACCGCCGAAGGGGTCTTCGGGTGGAGGCGCAGCGCCGTGAGTTCCGAGGCAAAGACAAAGGTGCCCCCGCTGGCCGTGTAATAGAACGGCTTTTTCCCAAACCGGTCGCGGCTGGCAAAGAGCACCCTGTTCGCGCGGTCGTAGATGACGAATGCCCACATTCCATTGCACCGGGATGGCAGCTGGGGTCCCCATTCCCGGTAGCCATTCAGCAGCACCTCGGTGTCCGAGTGGTCGGTCAGGAATTTATGGCCCTTGGCGGCCAGTTCGGACCTCAGCTCGGCGAAATTGTAGATCTCGCCGTTGAAGACGATGACGAGCGACTCGTCCGCCGAGAGCATCGGCTGGTGTCCGCCCTGGATATCGAGGATGGAGAGGCGCCTGTGCCCAAGATGGACGCCTTGGTCCTTTTCGACCCAGTGCCCGTGGTCGTCCGGGCCCCGCCGTGCGAGGGCCTCAGTCATCCGGCCCAGGACGGAGATGTCGCCCTCGCCGACAAAGCCGGTGATCCCGCACATGGCCTGCCTAGGGGACCCTGTCCGTGAATCGCCTGCTTGGGCGGCTGAGGTTGTTCAGGGAGGAGATGTTGTAGGTCAGTTTGCCCTGGGACTCGTAGTAGGTCCGTATGCTGAGCTCAGCCAGCAGCCCCAGCAGGAAGCAGACAATCCCCGTGAAAAACATGGTGATGGCGATGAGGGGGAGGGGGGTCTGTATGAATGCCTTTTCCCCAAAGACCTTGTAGAGGATGGCGACAAGCCCTGAAACCCCGGAGACCGCCCAGCTGCAGAGGCCGCAGAAGCCGAAAATGTAGATCGGCTTGCGGGCATAACGGTGCAGGAAAAGGACGACGCCCAGGTCAAGGGTGACCTTCACGATGCGCTCCAGGCCGTAGTTCGACTTTCCGTGGACCCTCGGGTGGTGCCGCACCGGCACCTCCGCGATGCGTGCGCCGTTCCAATAGGCATAGACGGGGATGAAGCGGTGCATCTCGCCGTACAGCGCGATGCCGTCGATCACGTCGCGCCGGTAGGCCTTCAGGGAGCACCCGTAGTCGTGCAGGTGGACGCCCGTGCTCCAGGATATCAGGCGATTGGCGACCCGGCTCAGGAGGTTCCTCTTGATCGGGTGGTCCTGCCGGTCCTTGCGCCAGCCCGACACCAGGTCGTATCCCTCGCCGAGCTTCGCCACGAGCATGCCGATGTCCGCAGGGTCGTTCTGCAGGTCCCCGTCCATCGCGACGATGGTCTCGCCGCTTGCGTAGGTGAAGCCCGCCTGCATCGCGGCGGTCTGGCCGCAATTCCGCCTGAAGTGCAATGACTTGAAGCGGGCGTCGGCCCGGCACGCCTCCCGGATGAGCGCGGCGCTCGCGTCCGAGCTCCCGTCATCGACCAGGATGACCTCCGCCTCACCAAGCCCGCCCATGGCCGCCTTCAGCGCCGCGACGAGCGGGTTGATGTTCGCCTCCTCGTTCCGCAGCGGAATGATGATGGAAATCATTGGGGGCGGGTCGCCTGCACAGGTAGAATGTCGCCCGCGGGCGGCGGCAAGCCATTCCTGCCGCTGGGGCTTGACGGGCTCACCCGCAGCATGCCCTCAGGGATTCCGCGACATAGGCCACCTCGTCGCGCCGGATTTCCGGAAACATCGGCAGTGAAAGGATTTCGCCAGCGAGCCTCTCCGCCGTCGGGAAGCTCCCCTTTGGCAGCCCGAGGTCGCCATAGGCCGGCTGCAGGTGCACCGGGACGGGGTAGTGGACCACCGTTTGGACCCCGCGGGCCGCGAGGTCCTTCGCCACGACGTCCCTCGGCCGGGACATTATCCTCGCCACAAGGAGATGGTAGGAATGCTTCCCTGTCCAGGGCGAGACGGGAAGGAGCTCGACTCCCGGCGCGCCTTCCAGCTCCTGCCGGTACCACGACGCGGCCGTGCGCCTGGCCTCGTTCCAGCGGTCAAGGTGCCGGAGCTTCACGGCGAGCGCCGCCGCGTGAAGGGTATCCAGCCTCGAGTTCAGGCCCTTTATCTCGTGGTGGTACTTCACGGACGAGCCAAGGTTTCCAAGGAGCCGGACCTTGCGGGCGAGCTCGCCGTCCGAGGTCGTGACGGCGCCCCCGTCTCCCAGGGCGCCCAGGTTCTTTGCAGGATAGAAGCTGAATGCGGCGGCGGTCCCCAGGCTGCCGCACCGGCGCCCCTCGCCGAGGTCGGCGCCATGCGCCTGAGCGGCGTCCTCAATCAGGGCCAGCCCGGCCCGCCGTGCCACGTTTGCCAGGGAGTCCATGTCCGCGGGCTGCCCGTAGAGGTGCACGGCGATGATCGCCCGCGTCCGCGCCGTGACCGCGGAACCGGCTGCGCCGGCATCGATGAGGGCGTCGCCGCGGCAGTCGACCAGGACCGGCTTCGCGCCGCAGAAGCTGATGGCCTCTGCGGTTGCGATGAACGTGTTTGCGGTCGTGATCACCTCGTCGCCCTGCCCGATGCCCAGGGCCCGCAGGATGAGGAGCAGGGCATCCGTCCCCGAGTTGACGCCGACGGCGTGCGCGGCGCCGCAGTAGCGGGCCCAATGCTCCTCGAACTCGGCCACCTGGCGCCCCTGGATGAAGTTCCCCTGGTCGATGACCGGCGCCAGGGCCGCGTCGATTTCCTGCCGCAGATTGCGCATCTGGAGCGGAAGGTTCATAAAGGGGACGTTCATGCTGAGGTCGTGTGGCGGGGTGGCCTGGGCTGGACGCGCCAAGCAATCCAGAATGACAGCAGGCCGGCAAGGGTCCGCCACATGACGATTGGACGCGACGCCGACGCAACCCCTCTCTCTCGCTTCCTCATCTCGACGTCGATCTCCACAAAGGTTGCGCCCGAGTCGCGCAGCTTGACGAGCGCCTCGACGAGCATGGGTATCCCCCGCTGGGTGAGGCTTATCCGCATGAACGCGGCGCGCCTGTACGCATGGATCCAGTTCACGTCCCGAAGCCTGAGGCCGAAGAGAAGCCCGACAAGCCGCGGATAGACCCACGAGTTTAGCGCCATCAGCGGGTTGTATCCCGCGCGCCGGCGCCGGCAGCCGACGATGACGTCCGCGGCGCCCAGCCGCTCGGCGTAGGGCCTGACGTCCGCGGCGGCGGCAGGCATGTCGGCCGGCCACAGCATGATGTAGTCGCCGGTCGCCGCCTCCGCGCCCGCACGAAAGGCGCCCCCGATGCCCTGATTAGCCTGGTGACGCGCGCTCACCCCCGGAAGCTCGGCGGCCAGCGCGTCAGCCTCGTGGCCCGTCCGGTCCCGGCTTCCGTCGTCCACGATGATTATCTCCGCCCTCAGGCCCAGTTGCCCGAGCGCACGGTGGAGCTGGCGCACCGTGCCGCCCAGCATGTCCTCCTCGTTGTAGGCCGGAAGCACGACGCTGAGCGCGGCCGGCCCGGCAGTGGGTTCGGTTGTCACGCGCTGTCCGCCGGCAGCCTCACTTGAACCGGATGCTCACCGTGCGGCCCCCGGACCTCATCGAACGGCGCGCGGCCTCGAGGATCTGGACGATGTCGGCGCCGAATCTCGCCGAAGCCGAGGGAGGGCGCCCCGAGCGGATCGACGCCGCAAACTCCTCGTTCTGCCTGACGAGCGGCTCGAAGGGCCTGATCTTCGGTATCGTTATGGCCCCGTCGCGAAGCTTCATGTGGAACTCGCCGAACGACGCGTACCCGTTCGTGACGACCCCCTTGTCGTAGGTTCGCACGGGCTCAAGTGTGTTCATGTCGTCCCATACCGCCATCTTCCGGTCCCCGACAACCGTCAACTGCCGCACCTTCCTCGGGTTAAGCCACGAGGTGTGGACGTGGCAGACGACCCCGCGGGGATACCACAGGGTGAGGAATGAAATGTCCTCCACCCGGCGCTGGAGATAGGCGGCGCCCACCGCGGAGACGGCGGCCGGCCGCGCCCCCAGCAGGAAGTTGAAGATCGAGATGTCGTGGCTCGCCAGGTCGAATGCGACGCTGACGTCCGTGCGGACCGGCCCCAGGTTCGTCCGCACCGCGTCCATGTAGTATATCCGGCCGAGGTCGCCCCTCGTGATGGCATCGCGCAGGTGCAGGGTGCCCGAATTGTACAGGAAGATGTGGCCGACCATCAGGGTCAGTCGCCTGCGCGCGGCGAGCGCGGCCAGCTCGTAGGAGCTGCGGGCGGTGCCGGACAGCGGCTTCTCGCACAGCACGTGCTTCCCGTTCTGCAGGGCCCGCTTGACGAGCGGGTGGTGATACTTGACCGGGGTCGCGACCACGACGGCGTCGATGTCATCCGCGTCCGTGATGCTCCCCGGATCGAGCGACGCGTCTATCCCGGGAAACTGGCGGCGGGCGGCGGCAAGGCTCCTTTCGGAGCGGTCGCAGATCCTCGTGACGGCGCAGCCCGTCATCCTGCTGAAGATCCGCACGTGGTTGGGCCCCCACTGGCCGAGCCCGATGACGCCGACCCTCAACGGGGCTTCAATGGTGGGCATCGCTGGCTCCCTTCTCAGGCGTGGCCCTGGGATTTGTAAACACCGGGTTCAAATGAACTTCAGCTTCCTTCCCGCAAAGAGGACCATGCGCAAAAGGAGCCACCCGTGGCTCCAGCGGTGTATGTTCGTCGAGCCATAGGTGCGGTCCCGGTAACGGACGGGGACGTCGACAATCTTCATGCTGAGGCGGGCGGCGCCAAAGAGGAGGTCGAAGTCGCCGAAGGGGTCGAAGTCGCCGAAGTATCCCCGGTTGGCGACGATCCGCTCGTAGTCGGCCCGGCGCAGCACCTTCGTCCCGCAGAGCGTGTCCTTGAGCGGCTGGCCGAGCAGCCACGTGAAAAGGATCCCAAAGACCTTGTTCGCGCACATGTTCAGGAAACGCATCGCCTCCTTCTCCATCGGGTAGACGAGGCGCGAGCCGTTCGCGAACTCGGTCCGGCCGCTGGCGACCGCATCATAGAACTTCGGGAGCTCCTCTGGCGAGACGGTGAGGTCGGCGTCGAGTATGATGAACAGGTCGCCCTCGGCGGCCGCGAAGCCGGCCCTCACGGCGTCGCCCTTGCCCTTTCCCTGCTGCTTCAGCGTCTTGATCCGGCGGGCCGGGTACTTCGCGGCGACACGCTGTATCTCCTGCCACGTCTCGTCCGTGGAGTTGCCCTCGACAAAGATGAGCTCGGTCCCGGCGCCCATCTCGGGGGTCCGCAGGACGGCGGCCTCGATGTTCCCCGCCTCGTTCCGCGCCGGGACGACGACCGAAACCACCATGGGGCCCGTCTTCGGGTCCCTCGCCGCGCGCGCCACGGTGAATGCCGAGAGGCAGAAGAACGGCGCAAGGGGGGCGACCCAGCGGTTCACGAGGTGGCCGATTCCCGCCGCGCCCACCGGGCAGAGGATCCTGGCCTGGTGCGAGATGACGGCCCAGTCCGCCAGGGTCATGAGCCCGGAGACGTCGGCCCTTGTGAGCCAGTTGCTCTGCGGCGCCCTCGTCTTGAGGCCGAGGAGCGACGCGCCCGCGAGGACCGGCCGCCAGAGGGCCGACGGGTAGTTGACGACCAGGCGGGTGCCCGGGTGCGCCACCGTGTGCAGCCGCTCGAGGATGCGCTGCGCGTCCGCCGCCAGGTTGAGCGTGTCCGAGATGATGATGAAGTCGAAGCGCTCCGCGAGCTCTAGGGATTCTCCCGGCTGGACGTGAAACTCGCACTCGGGGGCCCTCAGCCGCGCGGCGCCGATCGCGGCTGGCGAGAGGTCGATGCCCACTCGCCGGCGCCCGGGGAGCAGCGCGAGGAGGTCGCCCCTGCCGCAGCCGACCTCGAGGATGGAGGCTTCCGCGGGTATCAGGACCGAAAAGTAGCGCGCGAGCATGCGCCTGTACCCGAGCGAGGCCCAGCCAAGCGGCTGGGGATGCGCGTCAAACCACCCGCGGACTCGGTCGAGGTGCGCCTTGCAGGGATCGGCTGCGGGGGCGTCCATCACTCGCCCCTCCTGAGGACCACGAGGACCCTCGCCGCGAAGAGCCTCGGCCACCGCGCGAGGCCCGAGTCGAGGGCGCGCCAGAGGCGGAATGCGGCGTCGCCGCCGAGCTGGGGCCCCGAGAACCCCCCGGTTGCGAAATACTCGAATGCCGGCCGGGGCGACACCTCGGCAACCGTCCAGCCTGCTAGCCCCGAGGGGTTCTCGCGCCTCCAGAAGACCCGCGTGGCCGAGCCCTGCGCGGCAAAATAGTCCGAGTCCTCGGCCTTGAACCCGGCCGGGGCTTCCCAGGTCAGTCGAAGGCCCATGCCAACCGGCTCATGGTGGAAGAGCCCGTAGACGAAGCGTCCAGCCAGGCCGATCGCCGGGTCGAAGATGATGACCCTGCCGCCGGGCGCCAGCACCCGCCTGAACTCCGCAAGCGCCGTGCCGGGGTAGCGAAGATGGTGCCAGACGTCGAAGAGGACGAGGTTCGACACGCTCGCCGTGCCAAAGCTGAGGGCGTAGGCGTTCTCGCGCCGGTCGAGCCATGGGTTGGCAAAGAGATCCGTCGTCACGCAGTCGGGGATCACGTCCTTTATCGAGCCCATTCCCGAGCCGAGCTCGACGACAAGGCCCGCCACGGAACGGTCGACCCTGGAGGCAATGAGCTCGTGGAATCCCCGGTAGACGGCCTGCAGGCGCGGCTTGTTCTGCCAGGCCCGGAGGTTGGCCTGGATCTCGACGTCGTGCTGCTCCAAAGGCAGCGATTGCCCAGCGTTCATGGCCCGAATTAAATGGAACGCTGAGAGTGCCTTAGATGTCCCCCGAGGCTCAAGACATCTCGCCGCCAGCTTCCGGCTTTTGGGTTGCATTCTGGTGCAAAATCCCGCCGTCTGTCCGGCCGCTTCAACCCATTGAGCAAACGACTGCCCTCATACGTACTGGCCATCCTTGTCATGGCCTTGGGAGCCAGGGCTGAGGCGCCCCCCGTCGATGGAACAATGCCCGAGGATTATCTTCCCGGGCTGGTGCCTCTCCTGAAGGCGGCCGTCGAGCGTTCACCGACGATGATCGCCAGCAGCATCAACGTCGCCAGCTCCCAGGCGGGCGTTTTGGCCGGCATCTCCCCGATGCTTCCCCAGCTGAGCGGATCGGCGCAATACCTGTGGAGCAAGGAGTCGACACTGCACGGCCCTTCATCGGCCCCGACAAGTGGCCTTTATTACAGCCTCGGCGTCACCCAGAACCTCTTTGAGTGGGGGGCCCTCAAGAACGCGGCGGTGATCGCCAGGCTGAACCGGGACATTGCCGAGAGGCAGTACAGCGACGCCTACCGCATGCTCGCCATATCGATTCGCGAGCAGTACATGATCCTTATCACCAAGCACATCGTCCTGAGGAACGCCCGGTTTGCCCTGAAGTTGGCCAACGAGAACCTGCAGGTCGCCCAGGCCAGGTTCGATGCCGGCAATTCCTCCGAGGCAGAGATCGGCAATGTGAAGCTCGCCGTCGAGCAGGCGCAGCTGGATGCCGACGCGGCGCAGGAGGATTTCTCCTATGCGGACCGGATGCTGACCCGGCTCGCCGGCGTCGACGTCCTCGCCGAGGAGCAGGTCCCGATTGAGCTCCCCCATCCGGCATTCGCGCCCGAGATGGCGGACGCGATCGTGACGGGGTTCGTCGGGGGCGGCGACGAGTCCACGTTCCAGAGCCAGATCTACAAGATGGAAATCGATGCGGACCGGAGGAACTACAAGATCGCGAAGGTCCGGCTCCTGCCGAAGGTGAGCTTTGGGGCCGGCGCGAGCTATTCGAATCAGTCCGAGCCCGTGGGGAACACAATCAACCAGGTGGGCGTGCAGGCCGAGTCCTACAACGTGGCCGCCAACTGGGCCATCTTCGACGGGTTTGCAACGAGGGCCGCCAAGGAGCAGGCGCTCGACGCCATTGCGACCGCCAAGCACCAGATGCAGACCTTCGTGGACCAGTCCGTCGACCAGGTCTATGACATGCGCAAGGAGCTGGAACTATCCTACCGCGCGATGAAGCTCGCGGAGGTGCACAATGGACTCATCGAGGCCGAGGTGAAGAGGATAGGGGACGACAAGGGCCTGGGGTACGCATCCCAGGCGACCGTCGACGCGGGGATCATGAACCAGAACGCCACGCAGCTGAACCAGGCGCTCGCACGCAACAATTTCTACAGCCGGTGGACGGAGTTCGTCTCGACCACCGGCGTCGACCCGGTCATCTCGATGCTCTCCCCACGCTATGGCAGATAAGCCCCGACGGTTGCCGATTTGGCTGAAGCTTGCCGCCGTCGCCGCGGTCCTTGTCGCCGCCGCATACACGGTGGTCAGCTACCTTAGGCCCGTCGCCAAGGTCGAGGCGGTCATCAGCGGCGACGCCGTCGATGCGAAGCCGGGAAGCGTGGTCGTCAAGGAGGAGTACTCGATGCAGATGAAGAGCGCCGTCCAGGGACGCGTTCTCGCCACGGACTACAAGCTCGAGCCGGGGCTGATGGTGAAGAAGGGCGATATCCTCGTGCAGCTCGACACGGGTGGCATCGAGATCGAGATCGAGCAGATAAAGGCCAACATCGCGGCGGCCAAGCAGCGCATCGCGCTGGGCTCAACCCTCCAGTTCCAGCTCGATTCGACCCGATCCGACTTCAAGAACACCGAGCGCCTCTTCAACATGGGCCAGATCTCCCAGAGCGACTACGACAAGGCGCGCAGGGCCGTCGACTCGCTCGTCCAGCAGCTCAAGATGGAGGACGTGACGAAGCAGCTCGATCTGGCGACCTATGAGAACTCGCTCAAGTCGAAGCTGCGGGACAAGGACAACATGACCATCCGCTCGCCGCTCGAGGGCGAGGTGACGTACGTGTCCGCGCACCCCGGCGACCTCATCGACACGGGTTCCCCCATCGTCGAGCTGATCACGACGGCCCGTGAGGTCGAGGCGAAGATCAGCGAGGAGGACTTTGCGAACATCAGGCCCGGCCAGGCGGTCTCGGTCACCTTCCTGCCCTATGGGATCGACTACGTCTTCAACGGGACGGTGAAGAAGATACTGCCGACGGCGGACCCCGAGACGCTCCGGCACCTCGTCGACCTCAACGTCACGGACATCTCGCCCGAGAAGCTCATCCCCGGCATCACTGGGGAGGTCTCGATCGTGGTCGGCCGCCGGCACGCCAACGCGATCATCCCGCGCAGGGCCCTCCTTAACGACAACGTCTTCGTCGTGAAGGACGGCGTCGTCGAGCTACGGCCGGTGAAGAAGGGCTATGTCTGGCTCTCTGGCGTGGAGATCCTCGCCGGCCTGCAGCCCGGGGAGCAGGTCATCGTCGAGGAACTCGACAGCTTCAGGCCAGGCGACCGGGTGAAGGTCCAGGAGCTGCCGTCCGACGCCATTACCAGGCACGGCTGAGGGTCGCGGATGTCGCAGAACTTCCGCATCGCGCTGCGCTTCCTGACGGCGAAAAAGCGGGCCATGCTGATGAGCCTGGCCTGCATCATCCTTGGCGTCGGCCTGTTCATCGTGACCCAGGCCGCGACGAGCGGCTTCCAGGAATTCTTCATCAAGACGATCCTCGGCACGAACGGGGCGATAATGATCGAGGACAGGATCCAGCAGACCCAGAGCAGCGTCGCCGCGGGGGGATACAACTCGGGCTACGCCATCGAGAACAAGGTCGGCCTGAAGTACATCGAGGGAATCGAATACCCCGGCCAGCTGACGAAGGAGGTGATGGCCTTCCGGAACGTCGCCGGCGTCTCCACCGTCCTGCGCTCAACGGTCACGATACGCAGCTCGTTCCGCGAGCAGAGCGGCCAGGTTTACGGGATCAACATCGACGACCACCTCAAGGTCTCGGACCTGGGCTCGCAGATCGTGGTGGGCTCCATCAGCGACTTCCGCGCCGAGCCCAGCGGGGCCCTGGTGGGCAAGATGATAGCGGACAAGCTGGAGCTGGACCCGGGCGACACCTTCGAGATCGAGTACAAGAACGAGGTGCACCACTACAAGGTGAGCGCCATCTACCAGACGGGCGTCAACGACATCGACAGCGTGCGCATCTACCTGAAGATGGACGACGCCCGGGCGCTGCTGAAGAAGCCGACCGGCGCCACCTACCTGCAGGTCAGCCTTTTTGACAGGAACCGCGCCCGCGAGGATGCGGCCGAGATGACGAACGCCCTGCAATACCGCGCGGACGCCTGGCAGGACCGCGAAAAGTCATGGCTTGGCGTCTTCAAGGCCCTGAGGATCGCGACTGGCATCACGGTCTCCGTGTTCACCCTTATCGCGGGCCTTGCGATGTTCAACACCTTGGCCATGATAGTCTTGGAAAAGACCAAGGAGATCGCTATCCTGCGTTCCATGGGCTACACACGCGAGGACATCTCCCGGATTTTCCTCTGGCAGGCAGCCATCGTGCTCGTGATCGGCACGGTGCTGGGATGCCTCATGGGGGTCGTCGTCACCTTCGGGATATCGCAGTACCCGCTCCCCATCACGGGGATATTCACGAGCCACAAGTTCCTGGTCCTCTGGTCCAAGTGGCACTACGCCGAGGCCGTCTCGACGGCGGTCCTCTTTGTCATGATCGCCAGCCTCGTGCCCTCCCGGCGTGCCGCGAGGCTCGAGCCCGGCGACATCATCCGGGGGACGGCCCAGTAGCCGACAACCGATGGCCGAGGCGCAAAAGATCTCCATGCGGTGCCAGGGACTCCACCGGTTCCTGGGAAAGGACGAGGGGCGCGTGCATGTCCTCAAGGGCGTGTCCTTCGAGGCGATGGCGGGCAAGGTCTACGCGATCGTGGGCCCATCCGGCTGCGGCAAGTCCACGCTGCTCTACCTCCTCGGCCTCCTCGACCAGCCCGACGGCGGCGAGATCTGGATCAACGGCCAGCTGATGTCGAACAGCGAGGACTCCGTGCGCACGGCCGCGCGCGGCGAGCACATCGGCTTCGTCTTCCAGTTCCATTTCCTCATGCTCGAGTTCACGGCCATGGAAAACGTCATGATGCCAATGAGGAAACTGGGCCGGCTTTCGCCGCAGGCGATGGAGGAGCGCGCGGCGAGGCTCCTTGGCTCGGTTGGGCTCGGGGACAAGCTGAACCGCCTCGGGACGCACCTGTCGGGCGGCGAGCAGCAGCGCGTCGCCATCGCCAGGGCCATGGCCAACGAGCCGACCATCATCCTTGCCGACGAGCCGACGGGAAACCTGGACGTGCGCAACGCGGGCATGGTGTTCGACCTCCTGACCAGCCTCGCAAAGGACAACGGCCAGGCCGTGGTGCTCGTGACGCACAACCCGGACATCGCCTCACGGTGCGACTTCACCCGTCCCATGCGGGACGGTTTATTCATTTAGCCGCCGCCGAGTTAGGCGATAAGATGGGTTAAGGGCCGGGAGACCGTCGCCTTATTTTGAGGCCAAATCGGGGCCGCGTCGAATTTAAGGTTTACAACCCAAACGACGCTCCCTTCTTTTGGAAGCGATTTTTGCCATAAAACGACCCTACGTGAGCCACGATCAATCTCGAAAAACCTTTCTCACCAAGGTGCTCGGAATGGCGGCTGCGGGAGCCCTAGCACCGGCCGCCATCGCGAGGGCGGCTGCCGCGGCCGAACCGAAGAGGCGCGCAATCACGATCCGGCGTGACGCCCGGTCCGTGGCGCAGCGCGGGGGCAAAGCCTGAGACACGGGGACATGCCAAAGCTGTTTCCCAAATCGATCAACAAGCTGCCCCTGCAGCTGACGATCTACCTCGTCGTCCTGGTCTGCGTCGCCACGGGGGCCGTCACCTACTACATGACCCCCAAGTACACGAGGGTCGGGTACGCCCCCATCCAGCCGGTGCCCTACAGCCACAAGAAGCACGTCGGCGAGCTCGGGCTGGACTGCCGCTACTGCCACAACTTCATCGACACCGCCGGCTCATCGATTCCGACGGCGCAGACGTGCATGAACTGCCACAGCCAGATCAAGACGACGAGCCCGGCGCTGGAGCTGGTCCGCGAGAGCTACAAAACGGGCAAGCCGATAGAGTGGGTGCACGTCCATGTCCTGCCGACCTACGTCTACTTCGACCACTCGATCCACCTGAACCGGGGAATCGGCTGCGTCGAGTGCCACGGCAAGATCAACGAGATGGATGTCGTGACCCAGATGAAGCCTTTCAGCATGGGCTTCTGCCTCGACTGCCACCGCGACCCCGCGGCGCACGTCCGCGTTAAGGAGAATGTCTTCAACCTGGATTCCAAGACGATCCAGCAGAGCCAGGGCCGGCAGACCGCCATCAACTTCGTGCACAACTGGAACATCAATCCGCCGCAGACCTGCTCGGGCTGCCACCGATGAAGCACAAGGTGGAGCATCCCGAGGCGTCCGACAGGGCCAAGCAGGGCCCGCGCTACTGGCGCAGCCTTGACGAACTGGCCGAGACCCCTGGGTTCAAGGAGGCGCTCAGCCGGGAATTCCCCGAGGGGGCGTCCGAGCTGAACGGCGTCGACCGCCGGCAGTTCATGAAGATCATGGCCGCCTCGTTCGCCCTGGGCGGGCTGGGGCTGGCGGGATGCAGGCGGCCCGAGGACAACATCCTGCCCTTCGGCAAGTCCATCGAGGGCGCGGTCCCCGGGCTCCCGATCTACTATGCGACGGCGATGCCGCTGCGCAGCTGGGCGATGCCGCTCCTCGCAGAGACGCACCAGGGCAGGCCGACGAAGCTTGAGGGCAATCCCGTCTACGAGCCGCACGGCGGCTCGACGTCCCTCATCGCCCAGGCCTCGCTCCTCGACCTCTACGACCCCGACCGCTCCACGGCCCACACGAGCGACGGCAAGGAGATCGACTCGGCGGAGGTGAAGCAGCTCCTCGCCGGCATCGGCCAGGCGCACGCGGCCAACCAGGGCGCCGGCCTCGCCTTCCTCGCCGAGTCCTCCGGGTCGCCGACCCGCCTCAGGCTCCTGCGGCGCTCGTTCCTCCCGAAGCTGCGCCGGGCGACCTGGGTCGAGTACGACCCCATCGCCGACGAGCCGCCCGTGGGCGCCGTGCGCGGCGTTTTCGGGTTCGCCGGCAAGCCGATCTACCGCTTCGACAAGGCCTCCCGCATCGTGAGCATCGATGCGGACTTCCTCCAGGCGGAGGCGGGCAGCCTGCAGTACGCGCGCGCCTTCTCGAAGGGCCGCAGGCTGACGAAGAAGGACGACCCGATGAGCCGCCTCTACATGGCGGAAAGCGGGCTGACGATCACCGGCACGATGGCCGACCACCGCCTTCGCCTCCCCTCAAGCCACATGGTCGCGTTCGCCGCGGCACTCGCTTGGAAGGTGACCGGGGACTCGGCCTACGAGGCCGCTGCGAAGGGCCTCGACATAGACCCGAAGTGGGTCGAGCAGTGCGCCGCCGACCTCCTGGACAACCGGCGACGCTGCATCGTCGTCGCCGGCTCGCACCTGCCCGAGGCCGCCCATGTGATCGCCTTCGCGATCAACGAATTCCTGGGCAGCAACGGCGCGACCGTGGACTTTGTCTGGAGCACGAAGCCGCGCACGATGGGGATCACCGGCCTCGCCGAGGCGATCAAGCGCAAGGCCGTGAAGACGCTGGTCATCCTGGGGGGCAACCCGGCCTACAACGCCCCGGCGGACCTCAACTGGCTCGAGCTCCAGAAGTCCGTGCCGCAGGTGGTCAGGCTCGGCTACTACAACGACGAGACCTCGGCCGCGGCGAACATCCACGTCTCCGCCGCGCACTACCTCGAGTCGTGGGGCGACGCCCGCACGCCGGACGGCACGATCGTGCCGATCCAGCCGATGATCATGCCGATGTTCGGCGGCCTGACCGAGAACGAGGTGCTGGCCTCGATTGCGAACCTTCCCGACACCGACCCCTACAACCTCGTCCGCGCCACCATCGCAGGGCCGAGGAAGGACGCCGAGGACATCATGAGGAAGTTCCTCCATGACGGCCTCCTCGCGGGAACGGCGTTCCGCCCGCTGCGGCCGAGGTTCAACCCGGGCGCCGCCCGCCAGTTCCTCGCCCAGGCGAAGGCCCCGCCGGAAGTATCGCGCAACGCCCTGGAGGTCCGCTTCGTGGCCGATGCCTCGATGGACGACGGGCGGTTTGCCAACAACGGGTGGCTCCAGGAATGCCCGGACCCCATCACGAAGATCTCCTGGGACAACGCCATTCTCATCAGCCCTCGCCTGGCGCGCGAGCTCGGGGTCGACCAGTGGGTTGACGGGATCCGGCAGGTGGCCCGCAAGGACCTCGCGGAGTTCGACAAGGGCAAGGAGAAGGCCCACGTCGTGGAGCTCACGATCGGCTCGCGCAAGCTGCGCGGCCCCGCGCACATCCAGCCCGGGCTGGCGAGCTACACGGTCATTGTCCCCCTTGGCTACGGCCGCACGAGGACCGGCAGGGTGGGCGAGGGGTCGGGCTTCAACGCCTACGCCGCCCGCGAGTCCACGGCCCCGCACATCGTGAACGGCGTGACGATCGCCGACACTGGCGAGAGGGCCTACCTTGCCGACACTCAGTGGCACTGGTCCATGGAGGGCCGCGCCCTGGTCCGCGAGGCGAACCTCTCCGAGTTCCAGGAAAAGCCCGAGATCGTGAAGGAGATCGGCCTTGAGGCCGAGCTGCCCCGTGCGCTGCTCGACCCGAGCGCAGCCAGCCTAACGCCGCAGCAGAAGGCCGTCGATATCCCGAGGCAGAACTCCCTCTATGTGACGCCCAAGTTCACGGGCAAGCAGCAGTGGGGGATGAGCATCGACCTCAACACCTGCATCGGCTGCAACGCCTGCGTCGTCGCCTGCCAGGCTGAGAACAACATCCCGATCGTCGGCAAGCAGCAGGTGCTGAACGGCAGGATCATGCACTGGATCCGCCTCGACCGCTACTATTCCGACGGCCAGGCCGACGCGGGCGCTTTCGGCGGCGGACCGGGGAATTCCACGCTGCCGGAGGAGCCACAGATCTCCGTCCAGCCCATCGCCTGCATGCAGTGCGAGCTGGCCCCTTGCGAGATGGTGTGCCCCGTCAACGCGACCGTGCACGACCCGGAGGGCCTCAACCTGATGACCTACAACCGGTGCATCGGCACCCGGTACTGCGCCAACAATTGCCCGTACAAGGTCCGCCGCTTCAATTTCTTCGACTGGAACATGAGGCAGCTGGACAGCCTGTATATGGGCCCCGCGGGCCCGAGGGGAATGCCCGAGCTCGTGCAGATGGTGAAGAACCCCCAGGTGACCCTGCGCATGCGCGGCGTCATGGAGAAGTGCACGTATTGCATCCAGCGCATCGAGCGCGGCAAGATCGAGTGGAAGGTCGAGCAGGCACAGGAGGGCAACCCGCAGGACGTGGTCGTGCCGGACGGCCGGATCAAGACCGCCTGCCAGCAGGTTTGCCCCGTCGAGGCCATCGTGTTCGGGGACATCGAGGACCCGAACAGCGCGGTCTCGCAGGCTAAGGCGCGCGACCAGGACTACGGGCTGCTCTGGTACCTCAACACCAGGCCCCGGACGACATACCTGGCGAGGATGCGCAATCCGAACCCGCGGATGCCCGACTACCACGAGCTGCCGCTCAGCAGGGTGGAGAACTGGAACAAGAACCACCCGAAGAAGGCCTGATCCATGTCGCACTCCGCAAACGAAGAGGTCGCGGCGCAGCCTGCCATACTCCGCGAGGTCCAGCCCGCGGTGAAGCCGCGGGCGGCGCTGGTGGAGCACAACCGCAGCTTCCCCTGGATCACGAACAAGATCTGCAACATCGCCGAGGAGAAGACCCCGGCGTGGTGGTGGTGGTGCTTCATCTGCGCGTGCGTCGTCGCATCGTTCACGGTAATCGGCATCACGTACCTGGTTGCGACTGGCGTGGGCGTCTGGGGCCTGCGGAGCCCGGTCAACTGGTCCTGGGGCATCGTCAACTTCGTCTTCTGGATCGGCATCGGCCACGCAGGTACGCTCATCTCGGCCATCCTCTGCCTCCTGCGCCAGAAGTGGCGCACGTCGATCAACAGGCCCGCGGAGGCGATGACCATATTCGCCGTCGTCTGCGCCGGCATATTCCCGGTGTTCCACGTCGGGCGCGTCTGGTACGCCTGGTTCCTCTTCCCGATCCCCAACTACAACTACATCTGGCAGAACTTCCGCTCGCCCCTCGAGTGGGACGTGTTCGCGGTCTCGACCTACGGCACGGTGTCGGTTCTCTTCTGGTACACGGGGATGATCCCGGACCTGGCGACGATGCGCGACCGCTTCGCCTCGGCGGGAAAGACCATCCGCGCTAGGCTCTACGGCCTGTTCGCGCTCGGCTGGCGCGGCTCCAACCGCCACTGGAGCAACTACGAGATGGCGTACCTGATCCTCGCCGGCGTATCGACGCCGCTCGTCCTCTCGGTGCACACCATCGTCTCCTTCGACTTCGCGGTGTCGCTCCTGCCCGGCTGGCACACGACGATCTTCCCCCCGTACTTCGTCGCCGGCGCCATCTTCTCGGGCTTCGGGATGGTCCTGACGCTGATGCTCCCGCTGCGCGCCATCTACCACCTCGAGGACCTCGTCACGCAGTACCACATCGACTGCATGTGCAAGATCATCCTAGCGACGGGGAGCATGGTTGGGTACTCCTATATGATGGAGTTCTTCATCGCCTGGTATGGGACGAACCCCTACGAGGGCTTCACCTTCATCAACCGCGCGTTCGGGCCCTACTGGTGGTCCTACTTCTTCATGGTGAGCTGCAACGTGATCACGCCGCAGTTCTTCTGGTTCAAGGCCGTCCGCAGGAACACGTGGCTCGTGTTCATCCTCTCGCTGCTCGTCAACGTGGGAATGTGGTTCGAGCGGTTCGTCATCATCGCCACCTCGCTGACGCGCGACTTCCTGCCCTCCAGCTGGGGGTACTATTCACCCACGGTCATCGACATCTTTACGTTCTTCGGGACCTTCGGCGTGTTCTCTGTCCTGTTCCTGCTCTTCGTCCGCTTCCTTCCGATCATGGCGATTGCCGAGATGAAGGCCGTGACGCCGCAGGCGGACCCGCACTACCACCCGGACCTGCCCGAGAGCGCCACGGCAACCAAGCAACCCCATGCCTGAGCAGATCCACGGCCTCATAGCTAGGTTTGAGACGCCGGGGGCGCTCATGCACGCGGCTGAGCAGGTCCGCGACGCCGGCTACCGCGACTGGGACTGCATCACCCCCTTTCCCGTGCACGGCCTGGACAAGGCGATGGGCATGCGGCGCTCGTGGGTGCCGAGGATCTCGCTCGCGGGCGGCATCACCGGTTTCTGCACGGGCATGGTCATGATCTGGTATGTCGACGCCTACGACTACCCGCTGACCGTCGGCGGCAAGCCGTTCTTCAGCCCGCTCTTCGCCTTCCCCGTATCCTACGAGCTTACGATCCTCTTCACGGCGTTCGCCTCCCTCTTCGGCATGCTTCTCGTGAACGGGCTGCCGAGGCACTACCACCCCGTGCTCAACTACAGGGACATCAGGCGCGCGACCGACGACCAATTCTACATAGTGATCGAGCGACGCGACGCGCGGTTCAACCCCGAGAACACGAAGGCGCTCCTCGAGAAGTCGGGAAGCACCCTTGTCGAGGAGCTGGAGGCCTGACCCATGCGCCACGCCTACCTCGTAACGACATTCCTCTGCGTGGTGCTGCTGTCCCTTTTCGGGTTCCGCGGGGCCCACTTCACGAAACCGCCGATCGACGTCTTCCCCGAGTGGGCGTTCCCCGGGATGAAGGAGCAGCCGCGCCTCTTCCAGCAGGAGCCGAGCAAGTTCTTCGCGGACGGCCGCCTGGACCGCGCCCCGCCGTCCCACACGGTCCCCGCCTCCTACGGCCCCGTGCCGGAGCCGCTGCGCTCGGACAGCTTCCTCTACCTCGGGAAGGCCGCCGACGGCTCCTTCGCCCGCGGGTTCCCGAAGGAGATCACGGTCGACATGAAGCTCCTCGAGAGGGGCCGGGACAGGTTCACGATCTACTGCGCGCCGTGCCACGGCGCCCTTGGCGACGGGAACGGGGTCACCCGCAAGTACGGCATGGGCGCGGCGGCCAACTACCACGACGAGCGCATCCGCAAGATGGCCGAGGGCGAGATCTTCAACACGATCACCAACGGAAAGGGCCAGATGAACCCCTACGGCGACAAGCTGGTCCCGGGGGACCGCTGGGCGGTCGTCGCCTACGTGCGCGCGCTCCAGCGCGCGCGCCAGGGCACCGAGGCTGACGTGCCCGCGGACCACCGGGGGGACCTGGGACTCAAATGACAAGGCCCGACACTTCAAAGGCACTCGGGATCGGCGCGGCCGGCATCATCGTCGCGATAATCGGGATCTTCGTGTCCAGCCCCCACGCCGTCGCCACGGCATGGCTCGTCGGCCTCGGGTTCTGGACCGCGATCGCGATCGGCATGCTGATGATGGTGCTGATCCACCACATCTTCGACTCCCAGTGGTCGGTGGTCCTGCGCCGCCAGTTTGAGCACGGCCTGCGCTTCTTCCCCTGGCTGCTCCTGCTCTTCATCCCCCTCATCATCGGCTCGGTGTTCAAGAAGGACCTCGTCTGGCCGTGGATGGACCCCTCCCACCAGCTCGCCGCCACCCACACGGTGAGGGACGACATCGCGTACGTGAAGAAGAGCGCGTTCCTCAACCTCCCGCTCTTCACGATCCTCACGGTGGCCTTCTACCTCTTCTGGTGGTGGATCTCCGAGCGGCTGCGGAAGGCCTCGTTCACTCAGGACGTGGACGGCGACCCCCGCTGGAGCAGCCAGAACGGCAAGACCTCGGGCTTCGGCATACCGGTTGTCGGCCTCATGCTGACCGCGGCTGCGATCTACTGGTTCAAAAGCCTGGAATACCACTGGTTCTCGACCATGTACGGCGTCTGGTACTTCTCGGACTGCATGAGGGCCGCGCTTTCGCTCGGTGTCGTCCTCATGGTCTGGCTCTACCGCCGCGGAGACCTGAAGGGCATCCTGAAGACCGACCACATGTGGGCCATCGGGCAGCTGATGCTGACCTTCACCGTCTTCTGGGCCTACGTGTCCTTCGACCAGTACTTCCTCATCTGGAACGCGAACGTGCCCGAGGAGACCTTCTGGTACAACATCCGCGAGTTCGGCGACTGGTGGTACGTGAGCCTGTTCCTCGTCTTCGGCAACTTCCTGCTCCCGTTCTGCCTGCTGCTGTCGTACCGCTACAAGGTCACCCACGTGACGGCGCGCCGGATCGCCTATTTCATCCTCGTCGTCGTCTTCATCGACATCTGCTACAACATCCTGCCCGCCCTCAAGGACGCGAACGGCAACCCGCAGCCGTTCTTCTCGCTCAACCTCCTGTGGTCCGTCGCGGCTACGGCAGGCATAGGCGGCATATGCATGGCGGCCTACCTGCGCAGCCTGGCGACGACGAAGATCATACCGATCCGCGACCCGCGCATCGGCGAATGCCTGAACCACGATGACTGACGAGAGCACCCCAACGCCAAGGCCGGTCTCGCTGGTCGCCGTCATCTGGATCTACGTCCTGTTGTCCCTCTTTGCCTACCTGGCCGACCGCGTCTATGCGCGCCACCTGCCCGCGGCGCCCCAGAACGAGGTTCCCGAGCACCTCTCCAAGGACATGGACTGGAAAAAGACCCCAGAGTCGCGGAAGGCCTACATGCTGGGCCTGCGCCAGCAGCAGGCCGAGCAGGGCTCGACCTACGGCTGGGTTGACGAGAAGGCCGGCGTCGTCCGCCTGCCCATTTCCAGGGCCATGGAGCTTGTCGTCCAGGAGAACGGAGGCGCCAAGTGAGCAGCACCCCTGAACGCACGGGCGTGGACGCAGCCTCGCGCTGGCCGCTCCTCCTCCTCCTGGCCTCGGCCGTCTCGTGGCTCGTCGTGGCCGGCGTCCTCTCGCTCCTGGCGGCCCTGCAGCTCCGCGAGCCGGCCTTCATGGCCGGCTGCCCGGTGCTCACCTACGGCCATACGGCTGCGATCGCCGAGACGGCGTTCGTCTACGGCTGGCTCGCCAACGCGGGCCTGGCACTCGGGCTCTGGGTCCTGGGGAGGCTGTCCGGAGAACCGCTGAGGGCCCAGAACTGGGCGCTCGCGGGATGCGCCTTCTGGAACATCGGCGTCACGATGGCCATCGTCGGCATCGCCGCGGGCGACACGACGGGCTTCGAGCTGCTCCAGCTCCCCGGCTACGTGCAGCCCCTCATGCTCTTCTCCTACGGCGCCGTCGCCGTCAGCGGCATCCTCGCCTGGTCAGGCCGCCTCCGCAGGACCCCCTTCGTCTCCCACTGGTACGCCGCCGCCGCGCTCTTCACGCTCCCATGGGTGCTCAGCGTGGCGCACGTCATGCTCTTCAGGGCCCCGGCCCGCGGGGTGATGCAGGAGGTCGTCGCCGCCTGGTTCGAGCAGTCGGCCTGGTGGATCTGGATCGCCCCCCTTGCCCTCTCTGCGGCCTATTACGTGGTGCCGAAGGTGACCGGCAAGGCGCTCTATGCGTACGACTACGCGCTGGTCGGGTTCCTGTCCGTACTCATCGTCGGCGGCCTGACGGCCGGCCGCCACCTCGTCGGGGGGCCGTTCCCGGCCTGGCTCGACTCGGTGGCCGTCGTCTCGGGCTGCCTGCTTTTCGGCCACGCAATCATCGTCCTGCTCAACCTACGCCTGGCCTTCACCGGGCGCGGCATCGCCCTGAAGTTCATCGCGTTCGGCCTCCTGTGCTATGCGCTGCTCGTCATTGTCGACGCGGCCACCTCCTTCACGGGCGTCGCCGGCCAGGCGGGACTCACGTTCCTGCACGAGGCCCAGAAGCAGCTGGCGCTCTACGGGGCCGCGACGGCCCTCTTCTACGGGGCGATCTACTACGCCGTCCCCCGGATCACCGGAAGGGCATGGCTCTCGGGCCTCCTCGTCCGCGCCCACCTTTTCCTGGCGATCCTCGGGATCGTGGCCCTCGTCGCCTGCCTCGTCCTGGCGGCCTGCGCCCAGGGGCGCGGCCTGGCGCAGGCCTCGGTTCCCTTCTCGCAGATCACGGCCAGCACCCGGCCGTGGCTCGCCGGCGCCTGCGCGGCGCAGGCCATCCTCCTCCTCGCGAACTTCCTGCTCGCGGTGAACTTCTTCGGAACAGCGTGCGAGCTGTCCAAGATCGCCCCCAAGGCTGAATTCGCCGATGCGGCGGGGAGCGCAGCCTCATGAAGAGCAACTTCGCATTCTTCATCGGCGTCTTCGTGGCCGTCCTCATCTCGTGGGGGATGCTGATGGGCGCGAATGTCCAGCTCGGCTCGCTGGCCCCGTACTTCGACGAGACCGACGGGACGACGCATCCCGAGTGGATGCCGGGGATCGCCGCCCAGGGCCAGCTCGTGTACCGCGACCTCGGCTGCGCGGCCTGCCACACCCAGCAGGTGAGGCGCGATGGGATGGGCCCGGACCTCGCCAGGGGCTGGGGGGACCGCCAGAGCGTGGCCCGCGACTACATCTACCAGCCGGCGCCGCAGCTCGGAAACAACCGGATCGGCCCCGACCTGACGAACCTCGGCGACCGCAAGCCGTCGGCCCCGGACTCCGACGACCTCCTCAACCTCCTCTATTCGGGGGCGGACGGGATGCCATCCTACCGGTTCCTCTTCGAGACCCGCAGGATCGGCGCCGGGGCCCAGCCCTCGGACAAGGCCCTGAGCCTCGTCGGCGCCCTGAGGCCGCCCCAGGGCTACGAGATCGTCCCGACCCTCGAGGCCGAGTCCCTCGTCGGCTACCTCGTCAATCTGAGGACCACCTACACCTATCCTGAAGCGAGGCCCTACGTCGTGCCGAAGGGGCAGAACCCCGAGGTCAAGCCCGCCGCCGCGGCGGCCGCGGGAGGCGCCAAATGAGCGCAGGAGCGAAGAGGGACCCGAGGCTCGACCAGGCCGCGATGAGCGACGAGGCCCTCCTCGACGCCCACGAGAGGCTCGTCGGCGCCCAGCCGGACGAGAAGGCGCGCTATCGCCTGCTGCCGATCGGCATCCTGTTCGTGTTCTCCGGGCTCATCCTGTTCGCCGGGACCTACCTGAACCGCTACACGGCCCACTACAGCGGGGTCGTGTACAACGAGAACTCCAAGGGGGAGTCGAGCCAGGTCGAGGCCAAGCCGGACCCGCTGGCCGTCGGCCGGGCTGCCTTCAACCAGGTCTGCATCACCTGCCACCAGGCCACGGGCCAGGGCCTGCCGGGGACGTACCCCCCTCTCGACGGCTCGGAATGGGTGAACGGGGCCCCCGAGCGGGTGATCCGGATCGTCCTCTACGGCCTCAACGGCACCGTGCACGTCGAGGGCAAGCAGTTCAACGCGACCGCCATGCCGACCTTCGGCCAGGGCGTCACGAATTCCGCCTACAACTGGAGCGACGACCGCATTGCGGCCGTGCTCTCCTACGTGCGCCAGTCATGGAGCAACAAGTCGGCCCCCATCACGGCGGACGAGGTTGCGGCCATCCACAAGCAGGTCGGCGACCACAAGCCGATGACCGAGGCGGACCTCGAGGCCGTCAAGTAGGGGACTGCTCGCCGAGGCGCCTGCCCGGCACGAGGTGGTTCCGGACGTAGTCGCCCACGGCCTCGGCAAGCGGCGTCACCGGCCGGTCGTAGCCCGAGGCTCGCAGCTTGGAGATGTCCGCCTTCGTGTAGTACTGGTACTTGGCCCTCAGGCCTTCCGGCATCTCGATGAAGTCCACGCGAGGCGGCCTGCCCAGGGCCGCGAAGACCGAGTCCGCGAGCGTGAGCCAGGTGTTGGCCTCGCCGGAGCCGATGTTGTACAGGCCGGCCGCGCCGGCCCCCTTGTCTGCGAAATGCAGGCTCATCTCGACGGCGTCCTTCACGTAGAGGAAGTCGCGCATCTGGCCCCCGTCGGGATACTTGGGGTCATAGCTCTTGAAGAGGGCGATCCTGCCCGTCTCGCGGACCTGCGCGTGGGCCTTGCAGACCACGGACCTCATCTCCCCCTTGTGGTCCTCGTTGGGCCCGAACACGTTGAAGTATTTGAGGCCCACGATCCGGTCCAGCCAGCCGAGCCTGCGGGCCTGCAGGTCGAAGAGGTGCTTCGAGTAGCCATACATGTTGAGCGGTCGGAGCCTCTCGATCGCCGGGTCCGAGTCGCTCATGCCCTGCGAGCCGTCGCCGTAGGTCGCTGCCGACGAGGCGTAGATGAACCGCGCGCCCGACGCCAGCGCCCACCCGGCGATCTCGCGGGTGAAGGCCGTGTTGTTGTCGGCCAGGTAGGAGGCGTCGCGCTCCGTCGTGGACGAGCACGCGCCAAGGTGGAACACCGCCGAGAACTTGCCAAGGGGCGCCCCGCCCTGGGCCAGGCGCCCGCGCAGGGCCGGCCCCTCGATGTAGTCCGAGAAGCGCAGGGGCGCCAGGTTGCGCCACTTTTCGTCGGAGCCCAGGATGTCGCAGACCACGATGTCGTCTATGCCCCTCGAGTTGAGGGCCCAGACGAGCGCGCTGCCGATGAAGCCCGCGCCCCCGGTTACGAGTATCCTGCCGCCTAGCGGGTTGGCGGGCATCTAGGCCGAGAGCTCCTGCGCCCGCGCGCGCGCCGCCGTGATCGCGCCCTTGATCATGCCGCGGAAGTCGAGGTCGGCCATGCGCCGCAGGCCGGCCGCCGTGACCCCGTTGGGGGAGGTCACCTCGCTCCGCAGGATCTCCGGGTCAACGCCCCGCCTCGCCAGCAGCATGCCGGCGCCGAGGACCGTCTCGACCGCGAACTGCTTGGAAGTCGCCGGGTCGAAGCCGAGCCCGAGCCCGGCGTCCCTCAGGGCCGCCGCGAACTCGAACACGTAGGCGGGGCCGCAGCCGCAGATCGCCGTGAACGCGTCCATCTTGTCCTCCGGCAGCTCGACCGCCGATCCGAGCGCCCCGAAGATCCCCTCGATGAGGGCCCTGTCCGCGGGCGCAAGGGGCCCCCGGGCGCACCAGCCCGTGATCCCGGCCCCGATCTGGCTCGGGGTGTTCGGCATGCTGCGGACGATGTTCCTCGCCCCGGGGAAGACACGGGAGAGGGCGTCCATCGTCTTTCCGGCAAGGACGGAGACGACGAGTCGGCCCTCGGTCAGCGCCGCGAGGCGCGCGTCGGCGGCGGCCAGGTGCTGCGGCTTGAACGCAACGACGAGCGTGCCCGCCCCGCCAAGCAGGTCCTCCAGCGATGCGGCGAGCCGGATGCCCGTCCGCGCCGCCAGCTCCTGGGCGCTCCGCCCGGAGCCGCCGATGCAGGCCATCCCTGCCGGGAGGTAGGTCCCCTTGGCGATCATGCCCTCCACCATGGCGCCGGCCATGGACCCGGAGCCGAGGAACGCTATGGCGTCCATGCGGCTAGTCCGCGGCCTCCTGCGCCTTGTCCCTCTGGCGGGGGTCGCGCACCGGGTGGAGGAGGACGGCGGCCGATCCACCCTCGGGTCTGGAAACCAGGGTGACCTCGCCGCCGACGCTCCTCAGGGAATGCCTGGCGATGGTGAGGCCCATGCCGACGCCAACGGTGCGCTTCGAGCTGACGAACGGCTCGAACATGCGGTCGCGTATGTCGTCGGCGATGCCGGCGCCGCTGTCCTCGACCTTGAGCTCGAGCATCTTCTCGCCCTTGGGCTTGTCGAAGAGGCGTGTGCGGATGGAGATGGGCCGCTTGTCCGGCGGGGAGGCGCCGGGGTAGGACTCCCAGGAATTGATGAGCACCTTCGAGAGCACCTCCTCGAAGGTCTCGATGTTGGTGTCGATCTCGAGGTCCTCGGCGGGGTTGAACACGACGACGCCCGCCGTGAGCTTGTAGTCGGAGTGGAACCGCCGGATCCCGCCCTCGATGAGGCGGGTGAGCGGCACGCGGGACAGGTCCGGCCTGGACTTGACCACCAGCGTGCTCAGCTGGCGGACGATCGCCACGATGCGCTGGATCGCGTCGTCAACGCTCTGGGCGTTCTTCTTGACGACGGCGGGCTTCTCGAAGCCCCCCTTGATGAGGTCGAGGTAGCCGATGACGACGCCGAGGAGGTTGTTGAGGTTGTGCGCGATCCCCTGCGCGACGGCGCCGATCGTTGCGGCGCGGCGGGACTCCTCGAGGCGGCGCTGGAGCTCCAGGTTCTCGCGGTTGATGGCCGCGAAGCGCAGCTGCGTCTGGACCCGGGCTACCGTCTCGTCGAGGTCGATGGGCTTCGTTATGTAGTCGACGGCCCCGACCGAGAGGCCCTCCAGCTTGCTCTCCTTCGTCGTCCTGGCGGTCACGAAGATGACGGGGATCGAGCGCGTCTCGCTGCTCGCCTGCAGGCGCTGGCAGACCTCGATGCCGTCCATGTCCGGCATCATGAGGTCCAGCAGGATCAGGTCGGGCTTCCTTGCCTTCACCTGCTCCAGGGCCTCGAGGCCGTTGTTGGCCGTCGAGACCTCCAGTCCGCCCCGCTCCAGCTTGCGCTTCAGGAGCTGGACGTTGATCGGCTGGTCGTCGACGACGAGGATTCGCTCCTTCGACATGGGCTTAGTGGCGAGGATGGATGAGGGGAGTGCGGGCGCAAGACATCGCGCGGGCGGTCAGGCGCCCCCGCGCAGCCGGAAGGCCCTGACGGTGTTCCGCATGAGCATGGCGACGGTCATGGGCCCGACGCCGCCCGGGACGGGGGTGATCTTCGAGGCGAGGGGCGCGACCCCCTCGAAGTCGACGTCCCCCACGAGCCGGTAGCCCGTCTTGCGAGACGGGTCCGGGACCCGGTTGATGCCGACGTCGATGACGACGGCCCCTGGCTTGACCATGTCGGCCCGCACGAACTGGGGCCGCCCGATGGCCGCGATTAGGACGTCCGCCTGCCTCGTCAGGGAGGGCAGGTTTGCCGTCTTGGAGTGGCAGACGGTGACGGTCGCGTTGGCGCCGGCCCGGCGCTGGAGCGCGAGGAGCGCGGCGGGCTTGCCCACGATGAGCGAGCGCCCGAGGACGACGACGTGCTTACCCTCGAGGACTACGCCGCTGCGCGAGAGCAGCTCCATGATCCCGGCGGGCGTGCACGAGGCGAACCCGGTGTCGTCGTCCTGCGCCAGCTTGCCCAGGTTCACCGGGCTGAACCCGTCGACGTCCTTCTCGGGCGAGATCTTCTGGAACACGGCCCGCTCGTCGAGCCCGGCGGGCAGCGGTGACTGGACGAGGATGCCGTCGACGGCCGGGTCGGCGTTCAGGTCGCCCACGAGCCCCTCCAGCGCCTGCTGCGTGATGTCCACGGGGGGCAGCAGGACCCGGCCCTCGATCCCGATCTCGGCGGCGGTGTGCCCCTTCTTCTTAACGTAGGAGACGGAGGCGGGGTCCTCGCCGACCCGGACGAGCGCGATGCAGGGGCGCCTGCCGCGCAGAGCTGACACCTCGGCCTTCAGCTCGGCGATGATCTCGGCGGCTATCCTGTTGCCGTCGATCAGCTCCATTTATTTCAGGCGCAGGCCCACGGCGTCGACGACCAGGTCGTCCGAGCCCTTGACCTGGGAGAGCGACCCGAGGACGACCACCGCGTGGCCGGCGTAGTTCTCGATCTGGTCGGTGAGGAGAAGCCTGCTCATGTCGACGTAGGCGACGCGCTTGCCGTCCGTCCCCACGATTTCCCAGTTGTAAGGATGCTTGATCCCGAGGATCGAGTGCGTGCTGCGCAGGGTGCCCTCGTAAAGGCGCGACACCGCGGCGTCGCCGGGCTGGTCGGGTGCCTGTGCCGGGGCCGCCGTCGCCGCTGCCGCGGGTGCCGGGGCAGCCGGGCCCGGGACGCCGGCGCCAACCTGGACGTAGCCGACGAGGGTCTTCTCGAGTGAGATCTGCGTCCATCCGCCATGCAGGCCCGTGATCTCCGCCTTGTCTCCCTTCGAGTAGGTGTCGAGGACGCCCGCGTCCTCCTTGGGGCCAAGGTAGACCTTCGAGCCGGGAATCACGTCGAGGGACTTGGTCAGGTCCCTGTTGCGCACGTAGCCCTCGAACTTCCCCGAGATGTCGACGGCCATCCAGCCGGCCGGGGGGGGCGCAGCCTTCGTGGAGGCCGGCGGCATCTCGGAGCCGGCCGGCAGGATGAGGATCACCCCGGCGGAGGGGTCGGGCCGACTTTGGACGGCGGTGGCGACGGGAAGCGTCGAGGCCGCCATTGAGAGCGGCAGCGCGGCGGCGGCGAGAAGGAGGCTAATCTTCATGGGAATTGGGAGCTGCGGCTGTCGCCTGGTACGGCGCACTGGGCGTCCGGGGCGACTTAAAGAGCATCTCGGTCTCCTTTGAAGCAAGTTGCCGGGCGCCGCGCAACGGGATTCCCCGGAGGCGGATGGAGCCGATCTGGTAGCGCCGGAGCCGGCTGACGCCGTAGCCGAGCGCGGAGAAGAGCTGGCGGATCTCGCGCTTCTTGCCGTGGTGCATGTGCACGTCGAGCTCGCGCGACGTCGCGTCGGGCCGCGCGCTGACGAGCGCCGCGCGCTCGACCCGGAGGCGCTCGCCCTCGACCGTGATCCCCCTCACCAGGCGGGCGAGCCGGGACACGTGGAACGGCTCCTTCAGCGTCACGTGGTAGCGCTTAACGACCCCGCTCGAGGGGTGCATGAGGCGGTGGGCGAGGCCGCCGTCGGTCGTGAGGATGACGAGCCCCTCGCTGTCCTTGTCCAGCCTCCCGGCGCAGAAGAACCTGAAGCGGGAGTATTCCCGGGGCACGAGCGAGAAGACGGTCTGCGGGTTGTGGGGGTCGTCGTTGGAGCAGACGAGGCCCCGCGGCTTGTGGGCGACGAGCGTGATCTTCGCCTGCGGGGAGGACCGCACGGCCTTTCCTGCGGCCGTCACCCGGTCGCATGCGGGGTCGACGCGGTCTCCGAGGCGCGCAGGCCGGCTGTTCACCCACACCTCGCCGCGGGCGATGAGGGCCTCGGCAGCCCGGCGCGAGCAGACCCCGGAGTCGGCTATGAATTTCTGGAGCCGGACCAGGCGAGCGCCCTCCGGTTCGTTTTCCTCAGTCACAGGGGGCCATTGTCTCGGAGGCAGGCCCCCGCTGGCAAATGCAAAGGCCCGTGTCAGGTCTCCAGCGGCTTCAGCCCGGCCTCGATGGCCTTGCGGCGCCCCTCGAGGAAGGGCGGCAGGGACAGCTTGCGGCCGAGGCTCTCGGGGCTCTCGTCGGCGGCGAACCCGGGCCCGTCGGTGGCGATCTCGAACAGGATCCCTCCCGGCTCCCGGAAATAGAGGCTCCTGAAATAGAATCGGTCCACCGGGCCGCTTGTCGGCATCCCCATCTGGGCAAGCCGGTCGGCCCACGCGTCGTACTGGGCGTCGTCCGGGGTCCTGAAGGCCACGTGGTGGACGCCGCCGGCGCCCAGGCGGCCGGGAAGGGCCGCGGGGTCGACGGCCACGTGGAGTTCCGCGGCGGGACCCCCGGCCCCCATCTGGAAGACGTGCACCTGCGGGCCCTGCGGCGAAAGGGCGTAGGAGCGGGTGCGCCGCATGGACATGACTTCGGTGAGCACCCTCTCGGTGGGCCCCAGGTCGGGGACGCTCATCCGGATTGCCCCGAGGCCGCGGATCTGGTGCTCCGCGGGAACGGTGCTCCCCGCCCAGGGGTGGGCGGGGCCGGTCCCGCCGTCGTCAACGAGGCCCAGGCGCTGCCCCTCCGGGTCCTCGAAATCCAGGCACTGCCGGCCGTCACGCTCCAGGACCTCTCCATGGGTGACCCCGTGCTCCTTCAGCCGCGCCTTCCACCAGGACAGGGCCCGCTCGCCCCGCACCCGCAGGCCGGTCTGGACGACGCTCCGGCCCCCCCGGCGCTCGCGGGGCGCCGGCCAGTCGAAGAACGTGATGTCGGAGCCCGGGCTGGCCTCGCCGTCCGCGTAGAAGAGGTGGTAGGCGGAGACGTCGTCCTGGTTGACGGTCTTCTTCACCAGGCGGAGGCCGAGGACCCGCGTGTAGAAGCCGTGGTTTTCAGCCGCGTGGGCGGTGACCGCGGTCAGGTGGTGGAACCCCGTCAGCTGGAGGGCTGAATCGTTCACTCCCGAATCTTGTCGGCATTTAACCGGCTTGCAAGCGGCGGCGGCGGACCGCTTTACTCAACCTTCACGCGCCATGTCAGACCCAGCCGCCGCTTCGGAGTACACCAAGGACAATCCCTTCCCGGCGCGCGTCCTGGAGAACCGCGTGCTCAACGGGCCTGGCTCGGCAAAGGAGACCCGCCACATCGTCATCGGGCTCGCGGGAAGCGGGCTGGCGTACAAGGCGGGCGACTCCCTGGGGGTCTTCCCCGGCAACCGGCCGGGCGACGTGGCGGCGGTCCTTGCGGCGCTCGGCGCCAGCGGCGCCGAGCCCGTAACCCTTCCGAAGGCCCTCGCGCCGCTGCCCCTGCGCGAGGCGCTGTCCTCGAGGCTCGCCCTGGCCGGCCCCACCCGGCGGATGGTGGAGACGCTCGCCGCGCGCGCGACGATCCCCGCCGAGAAGGCCAGGCTCGACGGCCTGCTGCTGCCGGACGCCAAGGACCTCCTCGCGGGCTGGCTCGCCGAGCGTGAGTTCATCGACCTCTTGGAGGAGTTCCCGAGCGCCCGGCTCTCCCCGCAGGAGCTCGTCGACCACATGCGCCGGCTGATGCCCAGGCTCTACTCGATCGCCTCCTCGCCGCGCGCCCACCCCCATGAGGTCCACCTGACCGTGGCGGTGGTGCGCTACCGTACGAACGAGCGCGACCGCGTCGGGGTCTGCACGACGTTCCTTTCCGACCGGGTCACCGTGGGCGACACGCCGACGCCGGTCTTCGTGTCGCACTCGCATTTCGGGCTGCCGGAGGACGGCTCCCGCGACGCGATCATGGTCGGGCCCGGTACCGGGATAGCCCCGTTCCGGGCGTTCCTGCAGGACAGGGCGGCCTCGGGGGCCAGGGGCCGCAACTGGGTCTTCTTCGGCGACCAGAAGCGGGCGACCGACTTCCTCTACGAGGAGGACTGGGCGGAATGGGGGAGGAGGGGCCTCCTCACCCGGATGGACACGGCCTTCTCGCGCGACCAGCTCACCAAGGTCTACGTCCAGGACCGGATGCGGGAGAATGCCGCGGAGCTCTGGGACTGGATCAAGGCCGGGGCATCCTTCTACGTCTGCGGGGACGCCAAGCGGATGGCAAAGGATGTCGACGTGGCCCTTCACGACGTCATCTGCGGCCAGGGCGGCATGGCGCCCGCGCAGGGCGCCGATTACGTGAAGGCAATGAAGAAGGAGAAGCGCTACCAGCGGGATGTCTACTGAGGAAAAACTATGATCACATTCAACAACAGGACGGCCCTTGTCACGGGGGCGGGGCGCGGGATAGGCCGGGCGATAGCCGAGGCGCTCGCCAGGCAGGGCGTCCGCGTCATCTGCGTCTCGAAGTCGGCGGAGTCGTGCGGGGCGGCGGCCGAGGCGATCGTCAAGGCCGGCGGGCAGGCCAAGGCCCTCGCCGTGGATGTCGCCGACGGCGCGGCGGTCGCCAGGGCATGCGAGTCGCTCCTCGCCGAGTTCCCCTCGATCGACATCCTCGTCAACAATGCCGGGATCACCCGCGACGGCCTGCTGCTGCGGATGAGCGACGCGGACTGGAACGACGTCATCACCACCAACCTGACCAGCTGCTTCCACTGGACCAAGCACCTGTCCCGGCCCATGGCCCGCGCCCGGTGGGGGAGGATCGTCAACATCGCCTCCGTCAGCGGGATCATGGGCAACGCGGGCCAGGCCAACTATTCGGCGGCGAAGGCGGGGATGATCGGGCTCACGAAGGCGCTCGCCAGGGAATTCGCGTCGCGGAGCGTGACCGTGAACGCGGTCGCCCCGGGATTCATCAAGACGGACATGACGGCCGAATTCGTGAACAAGCCCGAGGTGTCCTCGAAAATCCTCGAACTTGTGCCCCTCAAGCGCTTCGGCGAGGCGGTTGAGGTTGCAGGAATGTGCGCCTATCTCTGTTCTGAGGAGGCGGGCTACGTCACCGGGCAAGTTTTTACCGTTGACGGCGGCATGGCAATGTGAAGCCTGCGAAGACTAGGATTACCACCCAATGGCCGACCAAAAAACCATAGACCAGCGCGTCAAGGAGATCATCGTTAATCAGCTCAACGTCAATGAGGAGCAGATAACGCCGAATGCCTCCTTCCTGGACGACCTAGGCGCCGATTCACTGGACACGGTCGAGCTCATCATGGCCTTCGAGGAGGAGTTCAAGGACGAGATCAAGGGGGAGATCCCCGAGTCCGACGCCGAGAAGCTCCAGACGGTCGGGCAGGTCACCGATTACATCAAGAGCAAGGCGGCCCAGAGCTGAGCCGCTCTTGACCTCTGCCCGGCGTCCCGCGCTTTTGCGGATCACGAGGCTGGCCGACCTGCGCCAGAGCCGGTCATGAGAATGCCGACGGCAGAGAGGCGCGTGGTTGTCACTGGCCTTGGCGTCGTCACGTCGATCGGCCATGACGTGGCCTCGTTCTGGTCGTCCCTGGTCGCAGGGAGTATCGGCGTGGACCGGGTCACGCTGTTCGACCCCTCGAGCTTTGCCTGCCAGATCGGCGCCGAGGTGCGCGGCTGGGACGTGAACCAGCTGATGGACCCCAAGGAGGCACGCCGGAACGACAGGTACACCCACTTCGGCTTCGTCGCGGCGAAACAGGCTGTCGCCGACTCGGGCCTGGACATGGCGGTCGAGGACGGCGACCGCGTGGGCGTCATCATCGGCTCGGGGATCGGCGGCATGCACACGTACGAGACCCAGCTCCGGATCCTCTTTGACCGGGGGCCGCGCAAGGTCTCCCCGTTCACGATCCCTTCGCTCATCGGCAACATGTGCTCGGGCCTGGTCGCCATCGAGCTGGGCGCGCGCGGCCCTAACTTCGGCATGGTCTCCGCCTGCGCCACGGGGACCCACAGCCTCGGCGAGGCGGCGCACGCCATTGCGCGCGGGGACGCCGACGTGATGGTCGCCGGCGGGAGCGAGGCGGCGATCACCCCCTTCGCATTCGCCTCCTTCTGCTCGATGAAGGCGATGAGCACGCGCAACGACAACCCGCGCGGCGCAAGCCGGCCCTTCGACCGGAACCGGGACGGCTTCATCATGGGGGAGGGGGCCGGGATCCTTGTGCTGGAGTCGCTCGAGCACGCGAGGGCAAGGGGGGCGCGGATCTACTGCGAGCTCGCCGGCTACGCGGCGACCTGCGACGCCTTCCACATCACCCAGCCCGACCCCGACGGCAAGGGCCTCTCGCTGGCGATGAGGCGGGCGCTCGACGATGCCGGCGTGGCGCCGCAGGGCATAGACTACATCAACGCCCACGGGACCTCGACGCCCTACAACGACAAGTTCGAGACGCTGGCCATAAAGAGGGTCTTCGGCGGGCATGCGCCCGCGATGCCGATAAGCTCGACCAAGTCCATGACCGGGCACCTCCTCGGGGCAGCCGGCGGGATCGAGTCGGTCGTCTGCGTGAAGGTGATAGAGACCGGCGTCGTTCCGCCGACCATGAACCTCGAGGACCCGGACCCGGACTGCGACCTGGACTACGTTCCCAACGAGGCGCGCAGGGTCGCCGCGAGGACGGTCCTCAGCAACAATCTCGGGTTTGGCGGGCAGAACGCGTCCATAATTTTCCGAGCGATTTGAAGAATGGGCTGATTGCCGCCGCCACCTGCATCGTCCTGGCCGGCTGCGCGCCGCGGCCGGGGGGCCTTCCCGCGGCGCAGCCGGGCTCGCTCGAGGCGCGCAGGGAGATCTGGGCGGCCGTTCAGCCCCTTGCCGCCAGGAAGGGCGTCGACGCCCAGTTTGTCTACGCGCTCATCCGCGCGGAATCGAACTTCGACCCCCGCGCGCACCGGGGCGAGGCGAGGGGGCTCATGCAGGTGAAGCGCCGCGCATGGGAGTCCGTCACCGATGACTCCTATGACCGGCACGTCTGGGAATGGAGGGCGAACCTCGGGGTCGGCGTGGACCTGCTGGGGAACCTGAAGGCGTCCCTCGAGAGGAGGGGGCACTTCTCGTACGCGCTCCTCTGGGCGTCCTACCACTACGGCCTGGAGTACGTGGCCGCGCGGGGCTTCGACATGGGCCGGATCCCCCGGCCCGCCGACTCGGTGGCCCGCAGGCTATGGGAAGGGGACCGGAACGCGTTCCCCCCGCCGAGATGAGCCCCGGCGCGGCCGCCGGGAACGGGGGGGCAGGGGCCCGCAGCCGCTGGGCCATCCTGGCCGCATGGGCCTGCCTGTGCCTCATATTCTTCCTCGGCGTGGGCTGGGACGGCATCGCCCGGCCTGGCGCCTTCTCGGGCAGGAAGAACGATTACTACAGCCAGCTGGTGCACGGCTTCATCTCCGGCCACCTCTACCTGGACAGGTCGGTCGACCCGCGGATGGACAGCACCGACCCGAAGGTCCGGGCGGTCGCCGACTGGCCGCTCGACGCAAGCTACTACAACCACAGGTACTACCTCTACTACGGCGTGACGCCGGCGGCCCTCTTCCTGTTGCCCTACGACTGGCTTACCGGAGGCGACATTGCCCCGGGCCTGCTTGTCGCCCCGCTCGTGATGGCGGGATTCCTCCTCGCCTTCTGCACCTGGCGAATGGCGGCAAGGGACTGCGGCGTTGCGCCGCGGCCCGTTTTCGACGCCTGCGCGGCCCTGGCGCTGGGGCTCGGGACGGCCGCGCCCCAGCTCCTCACGCGCCAGATGTTCTACGAGATACCGGTCGCGTGCGGGTACGCGTGCGTCTCGGCCGCCGCGCTTTTTCTCTATCGGGCGCTGGGCGGGAGGGGGCGGCCCGCGGTGCAGCTGGCGCTCGCGAGCCTCTGCGGCGGCCTGGCAGTCGGCTGCCGCCCCGACCTGATTCTTGCCCTGCCGGCCGTGGCGGCGGTCGCCCTCATCGTCTCCCGCCGGAACGTGCAGGCCGGGGGCCCCGCGCGCGCATGGCTTGCGGCGGTCCTCCCGGCCGCCGCGGTCGGGGCCGGCCTGGGCACCTACAACTTTGAGCGCTTCGGGAGCCCGTGGGATTTCGGGTTCGCGCACGGGATCAACAAGTTCTTCTCGCTCCACGACCCCCTGGGCAGCCCCGGCTTCCTCTGGACGAACCTCAGGTGGGACTTTCTCACGCCGCCCTCGCTCAGCCCCTACTTCCCGTTCGTGTATCCGGAGTCCGCGTCGTTCAGGCCGCCGCATTACCACAGCGAGGAGGCCATCCACGGCCAGTTTCTCGTGTTCCTGCTCGTGGTGTTCGTCGTGGCGTCGGCGATCGCCATGCGCCGCCGGGTCGCCCTCGGCAGGACGGGGACGTTCCTGGGGGTCCTGTGCTGGATGTCAGGTGCGCCCTTCCTCGCGCTCGGGTTCCTGGGCCTGCGGGCGGACCGGTACTTCGTCGATTTCCAGCCCCCCCTCGTGCTGGCGACGATCATACTGGCGTCGCTCACGGCGGCCGCGGCGTCCAGGTCGGGCTGTTCACGCCGGTGGACAGCGGCCTTCTCGGCGCTGGCGCTTGCGGCAAGCGGCTTTGGATTCTTCGCCGGGGTGCAGCAGTTCGAGAAGATGAGGCTAACACGCCCCCAGACCTACGCGGCGCTTGAGCGCGTCGGGAACCTGCCGTCCTATGTGCTCCTGCGGCTGGGCGCCCTCAAGGCCGGGCCGGTCCACCTCAGGGTGACGTTCCCGCGCAAGTCCTCGGGGGCCAGCATCGAGCCATTGCTGAACACGGGAAGCCCCGACCGCACCGACACGGTTTACGTGAATGAATCCGCGGGGGACATGATCGAATTCGTCTCGGACCACCATGGCTATGGCGGCGAAAGATCAGGGCTGATCCACGTGGTCCCGGGCCGCGTCTATGATGTCCGGGTCGACATGGGTTCGCTCTATCCCCCGCTCAACCACCGGTTTTTTGCGGACTACGGGATCACGCAGGCGCGCCTCATGAAATCGCGGGTCAAGGTCTGGCTCGACGACCAGCTGGTGCTGGATGACCGGATGGACTCGTACGATTCGCCGCCGTGGAACGTCGAGCTGGGCCGCAACGACATGACGCTGAACCCCTATTCCAGGCGGTTCTCCGGCGTGGTCCTCCTGCAGGGCCGGCTGCCCGTCGAGGCGGCCAGGAGCCCGGCGAAGGCGCCGCTTACGGGCCTCTGGCGAATCCGCTGCCGGCTTCCCGCCGGGCAATCCGGTGGGAGTTACCCCGTGCTTTCGCTTGGCCGCAGGGGCGCCGGCGTCCTAGTCAGCATGCAGGAACGCGCGGGCGGCCGCGTGAGTTTCGGCGTCGACGAATGGGGTTATCAGCCTGTCACCTCCGACGCGGAGCCCGTCGACCTCACTTCCGACCACGTTGTCGAGATATTTGCCGGGCCCCTGGTTGGCCAATATGACTGGAACAGTGCCTGGGGCATAAGATCGCGGGCGCTCGGTTTGGCGGCCTCACGTCTCCAGGTCTGGTTGGACGGGAGACTGGTCTGCTCGGTGAACCTTCACCGGGTTCTCGATCCCGTCGACAAGCTCGCGGACGTGGGCGGCAACCTCGAGGGGTTCAGCAGCGCCGAGATGGTTTTCCCCGGGCCGATCGCCCAACTCGACATTTCCGAGGCTGAGGGGAGGGCGTTCCTGATGCAGAACCTCCCGCCCATGATCCGTGAGGACGACGGCGCCTGGCGGATCCGTTTCAAGGTCCCGGCCGGGGATGCGCCCATGAGCTATCCCCTGCTCATCGCGGGCGAGCAGGGCGCGGGAACCTTGGTCTTTGGCAGTTTTGACGGGAGGGGCGGCCTCGTCCTTGGATTCGACCAATGGGGCCATGGCGGGGCGAAATCGGGCGCCCTGGGTGCGCCAAAGGGCACCGAGCATGTTGCGGAGGTCCTCATCGGGCCGTTGGCAGCGAAGAGCCCGCTGAGTGTGGGCCCCTCAAAGGTCGACCCCTCGCGTATTCGCGTGTGGTTCGATGGGGCGCTCGCCATCGACGCAAAGGCGGCGCTCACCATTGGCCCCCCGGAAAGCTACATGCAGGTGGGCTCCAATTACTTGGGATTTTCGACTGCCCAGCAGGATTTTCCCGATTTCATCCTCCCCGAGAACTACACGCCCCAGGAAGAGGCGGATTTCTTCAGGAAAAACGCCAACCTTAGCCACTAAGCTGCTAAATACCAGCAGCCAACAAGCTCAGGCCTTCTGGACGAGGCCGGCCTTGAGGGCCTTCACCGAAACCCAGACCCGCTTCGTGCCGCCGTTGGGCAGCTTGATCCGGACCCTCTGCAGGTTCGGGCGGAACTTGCGCGGCGTGATGCTCGTCACGTGCGTGCCGATGCCGCCGCTCTTCTTGGTCTGGCCCTTGCGGTTGATGATGCTGCCCTTGACCGGCCTGCGGCCTGTGATTGCGCAAATTCGTGGCATGGTGGAACGAGTTAAAAGGAAGACGTTATCGGGCGGCACGAGGCCGAGGCAAGGGGATTCTCGGGGGCGCGCTCAGGCAATTCTGCGGCTCCAGAGCGCCTGGAAGCTCTGGCCCAGGTTCGCCGGGTGAAGGAGCTGGAGGAGCGAGAGCTTCTCGCGGCTCCTGTCGCCCGCATGGGCCGCCGCATAGGACCCGATGAAGTCGCCCGCGCGCAGGGTGAAGAAGCTCTCCTGGCTCTCGAGCGTCGGCTCGTCGAACCCCGCCGACCTGAGCCCCGAAGAGAGCCAGTCCCAGCAGACGTGGCACGTCAGGTCCTGGGCGCCGGGGCTCTCCAGGAGGTCCGAGCCCTGCACGTGCATCCTGTAGGAGCGGGCGGTGCCGTTCGGGGCATGGCGCGAGAGCTCCTCCCAGGTCTTCCCGTAGTCGAGGGCCAGGAAGAGTCCCGTCCAGGGCTGCCTGGCGATGGCCCCGCAGAGGGCGGCGGCGAGGAACGGCGCGTCGATGAGGTAGCCCTCGGGCGCGTCGGCCGGGAGCTCGAACGGCAGCGGCGCCATGGTCTCGAGCTCGGCCATCGCCAGTTGGGGGCCGATAATGACGCCGATCTCCCGCCATCGCCCCTGGCGGCGCCGGAATCGCCGGAACGGCTGGGCGTCGAAGAGCTCGTTTGAAAACACGACCGTCGGCCCCTCAAGCCGCAGCTCCTGGCCGATGCCCGCGGTCCGGGCCGAACGGAAGGCGTGGGCGACGCCGTCAAGGACGCAGGCGCCCCGCTCGGCGCCCACCTCGACGAACTCGAACCGGCCCGCGTCCGCCGGGGACAGCAGCGCCGCGCAGGCCTCGGCCACGAGCCTGCCGAAGAGCGGCGCTGACGAGGTCGCGGTGAGGAAGTCGGCGCCGGGGGAATAGCCGATGCGGGTGCCGGGCCCGCGGTAGTAGCCCACGCCCGGGTCGTAGAGGGCGACGTCCATGAACGTCTCAAAGGAGACGGCGGCGCGGCCCGCGGCCCGCGAGCGCAGGGCGGCCATGAACTCAGGGGAGGTTCCGTCGCCGGAGGAAGCCTTCATTTACAAACGAGAGCCGATGGACACACTTGCCGGGATGTTCAAACGGATTCTGATCGCGGCGGCGGCGGCGATTGCCGGGTTCGCGGCGTGCGTGGCCTCGCAGAGGGTTTCCGGGGCCTGGTCGATCTTCCCGAACCGCGACCTGGACCGCTCCACGGCCTATATCCGCGATGTGCTGAAGACGGTGAACGAGAACTACGTCGACCCGTCGGCGGCGAGCTACGACAGCCTCACGAAGCTCTCGATCCACGGCATGGTCGAGTCGCTCGATCCCCACTCGGAGTACCTGGAGTCCAAGGACAACGCGGAGCTCGAGGAGGATCTCGACGGCGAGTACGGCGGGATCGGGGTCGAGGTCGAGAACCACAAGGGCGTGTTCTCGGTCATCGAGCCGATCCCCGGCTCACCCGGCGCGAACGCCGGGATGCGCCTGGGCGACGAGATCACGAGCATAGACGGGAAGGCGCTCGACCGCACCACCACGATCGACCGCATCGTCGACAGGCTCCGGGGCAAGCCGAACACCCACGTCATGGTTGGGCTGTACCGGCCGAGCGAGCACCGCGGCCTCAACTTCGACCTGGTCCGCGAGGTGATAAAGGTCGAGAGCGTCAAGGGCGCCCGCATCATCGGCGGGAGCATCGGCTACCTCCAGATCACCGAGTTTTCCGATCAGACAGGCGAGCAGTTCGACAACGCGCTCGAGTCCCTGCTGAAGAGGGGCGCGGACAGCCTCATCATCGACCTTCGCAACAACCCCGGGGGCCTGCTGGACGCGGCGGTGGACGTGGCGGAGCCCTTCTTCAAGAAGGGCGACCTCATCGTCTACACGAAGGGCAGGAAGCCGTCCGACCGGGAGGACTACCTCTCCGAAACCGAGGGCGAGCCCCTGAGGATGCCCGTGGCGGTGCTCATCAACGGCGACACGGCGAGCGCCGCCGAGATCGTCACCGGCGCCCTCAAGGACGCGGGCGTCGCCGTCGTCGTGGGCGAGCGCTCCTACGGCAAGGGATCAGTGCAGACGATCTTCAAGCTGAGGGACGGCGAGGGGCTGCGCCTGACGACCGCTCACTATTTCACGCCGAGCGGGGCGATGATCAACGGGCACGGGATCACGCCCCAGGTCAACGTCGTCATGACTGCCGACGAGGACAGGAAGCTGGAGCAGCAGGTCTCCAGGCCCGACCTGACGGACGCCGCGCAGTTCAGGGAGCGGTTCGATTTCGCGCCGATAGAGGACCGGCAGCTGGACGTCGCGGTCGAGGTGCTCCGGGCCGCCCGGCTCTTCAATCCTTGATCCTCGCCTTTGAGAGCTCGTGCGACGAGTCGGCGGTCGCGATCTTCGACCCGGAGTCCGGGGTTGCGGGGGAGTGGGTGCACAGCCAGATGGCGGTGCACAGCGGCCACGGGGGCGTCGTGCCCGACATAGCGACCCGCGAGCACCTCAAGAATTTTGGGCCCATGCTCGGGACCGCCATGGCGCACCCGGCCTGGGGCCGCGTGTCGCAGGTGGCCGTGACCCGCGGCCCTGGGCTCGCCGCCTGCCTCGCCATCGGCATCGCCGCCGCCAAGGCCGCCGCAGCCTCGCTGAGGGTCCCGGTCGTCGGCGTCAACCACCTGCGGGCCCATGCATGGTCGCCGCTGATCCCGGTGCATGCCGAGGCCCCGGGGACGTTCGAGTCCAGGCTCCTCGGCCTGCTCCCGCACCTGGGGCTCATCGTCTCGGGGGGCAACACGCTCCTCTTCTCGATCTCGAGGGCGCGCGTCCTTACCGCCATCGCGGGCACCCGCGACGACGCCGCCGGCGAGGCGCTGGACAAGGGCGCGAAGCTCCTGGGCATCGGCTACCCCGGGGGACCAGAGATCGAGAGGCTGGCAAAGGGCGGCAGGGGCGACGCCTTTGATTTTCCGAGGGGACTCGGGCGAAGCGGCGACCTTGACCTCAGCTTCTCCGGGCTGAAGACAAGCCTGCGCTACCGGGTCCAGGCCATGGAGGAGTCCGAGGTCAGGGCTTCGCTGGCCGACCTCTCCGCGAGCTACCAGCAGGCCGTGGTCGACTCGCTCTCTTCGAAGACCGCCGAGGCGCTCGCGGGGCGGCAGTACCGGAGCGTCGGCCTCTCGGGCGGAGTGGCGAACAACGCGTCGCTGCGCGCCGCGATCTCCGCGAGCGCCCGCAAGCACGGCGCCGCCTTCCTGCCGGCCGAGCCCCGGCACACCGGCGACAATGCGGCCATGGTCGGCTTCGCGGCGTGGATGGACGCGCCCGACGCGTCGCGCTACAACGGCGGCTCCCTCAAGGCCGAGCCCGGAGCCTACTTGTAGTCCCGCCGCAGGTTGCTCGGCAGGATCCCGAGCTCCTCGCGGTACTTGGCCACCGTGCGGCGGGCGATGTTGATGCCCTTCTGCTGGAGCTTCGCGACCAGCTCCTGGTCGCTGAGCGGCGACGCCTTGTCCTCGCCGGCCTCGAGGTCGGCGATCATCTCCTTGACGCTCGTGTTCGAGACGGAGGCCCCATTGTCGTTCTGGTAGCCGGGCGTGAAGAAGTATTTGAACTCGAAGACGCCATGGGGCGTCCGGATGTACTTGTTCGCGATCGCCCGGCTGACCGTCGTCTCGTGGACCCCGACCACCTCGGCGATCTGCGTCATCGTGAGCGGCCGCAGCTGGGAGACGCCATGCTCGAAGAAGGGCATCTGCGCCTTCAGGATCTCGCGGGTGATCCGCTCGATCGTGCGCTGGCGCTGCTCGATCGAGTCGATGAGGAATTTGCCCGAGCGCATCCTGTCCTTGAGGTAGTCGCGCTCGCCCTTGGAGAGGGACCCCTTTGCGATGAGGTCGCGGTAGGTGCTGGAGATGCGCAGCCTCGGGATGTAGTCGTTGTTGAGGTGGATCTTCCACTCGTTGCCGTCGTGCTCCACGACGACGTCCGGCACGACCACCCGGTTCTGGTCGTCGGCAAACCGCCGGCCCGGCGCCGGGTCGAGCTTCCCGATTTCCTCGATGGCGACCTGGATGTCCTCGGACGCCGCGCCGAGCTTGCGGGACAGCTCGGGGATCCGGCGCCGGGTGAGGAGCTCGAAATGGTCGCGGATTATCCGCGCGGCGAGGGACTCGCCGCGGCCCTTCGCGGCAAGCTGGGCGATCAGGCACTCGGCGAGCGTCTCGGCGCCGATGCCCGCCGGGTCGAAGGCCTTCAGGGCCGCCACGGCCTCCTGGACCGCGTCGAGCGGCAGGCCCGTCTGGAGCGCCGCGTCCGCGGCCTTCACCGTAAGGAACCCCCGGTCGTCGAGGCTCCCGACCAGGTATTTCATGGCCTCGACCGCGGGGGGTGACAGGTCCGTCATCTCGGCCTGGCGCATCAGGTGCTCCTGCAGCGAGGTCTCCGTGGCCACCGAGTCGAAGAAGTGCTGCCTGCGCTCGGCGTCCTCGGCCGAGTAGGACTGCGACCCGCCGGCGCTCGACATGTAGTCGCGCCAGTCGTCGTCGATCTTCCCGAGGATCTCGAACTCCTTCGAGAAATCCAGCTCCTCGCGCTTGGACTCCCCGTTGGATTCCTGCGGCGAGTCGCCGTTCCCGTTCTCGGAGTCGCCATTCGACTCCTGGTCGCCGTTCTCTGTGTCGGCCTTCTCGGAGCTCATGCCCTCCATGGGCAGCTCCTCCAAGGTGGGGTTGCTCTGGAGCTCCTCCTGGATCACGGAGCGAAGGTCCAGGGCGGCCACCTGGAGTATCTTCAGCGACTGGCGAAGCTGGGGCGCGAGGACGAGCGACTGCGTCTGGCGCTGGCGGAGGTCCTGGCTGAATCCAGCGCTCATCGTGCTCGGGGCTTGACGGATCTCACGGCTCCGGCGGGCGGGGCAGGGTGGAGCTGGGCTGGTCGGGTTGGGGCTCCCTGACGTTGAAGATGTCCCGGAGGTAGGCTCCCAGCTTCTCGTTCGTCGGGCCGTAGCCGTCGCTGTAAAGGTAGAGCTCGAGGTCGTTCAGCATCTCCGCGGCCGACTGGTACCGCTGGTCGCGGTCCCGGCGCAGCGCCTTCTGGATGATCCCTTCCAGCCGCTCGTCGATGTCGGGCCGGAGCGACGAGAACTTCGGGATCGGCATCGTGAGGATGTTCCTGCGGGACTGGGTGCGGTCCGCGTTCCGGAAGAGGTTTCGACCCAGCAGGATCTCCGTGAGCACGATCCCCAGCGGGAACAGGTCGGCCCGGGCGTCGGTGACGGCATAGCTCGCCTGCTCGGGGGAGAGGTACTCGTCCTTGCCCGCAATCACCTTGCCCTCCTCGTTGTACATCAGGTTCAGCGCTTTCGCTATCCCGAAGTCCGTAAGCTTCACGTCGCCCTCGTAGCCCATCAGGACGTTCTTAGGTCCGATGTCGCGATGGACGATGTTGAGGTGGTGGCCGTCCCGGTCGCGCTTCTGGTGGGCGTACGTGAGGCCGCGCGCGACCCTGGACACGATGAATGCGGCCAGGTCGACGGGCACCTGCCGGCCCATCTGGCGGTGCTTGTCGAGGAACTGCTCGATATTCTGGCCGCCCACGTACTCCATGACCATGAAGTACTGTCCGCCGATCTGGCCGAGGTGGTAGGTCTGGACGATGTTGGTGTGGATGAGGTCCGCCACCAGGCGCGCCTCGCCGATGAAGTTCTTCTGGAATTCCGGGATCGCCGAGTACTCCTCCCTGATGAGCTTCACGGCGACCGTCTTCCTGAACTGCCCCGCGCCCAGCTGGTGCGCCTCGTAGACGACACCCATGCCGCCTTCGGCGAGCTGCCGGACCATCTCGTAGTTGATCTCGATCAGGATCTGTTCGATGGAGGCCACCGGCGAGGATGGAAGCGCCGGCCCCATGTGCTGGCAAGTGTACTTTCCGCGAATTCGGCCCGATTTCTGCTACAGGCCCATTTGACATGGCCCCCGGCGCCCGTAATCTGGGGCCGAATGATCCAGTTGACGTCCAGGGCCGCAAACCAGGTGCGCTCCATGCAGAAGGAAGCCTCGAGCACGGGCAGCCTGAGGCTCTTCGTCGAGGACGGCGGCTGCTCGGGGATGCAGTACGGAATGTCCTTCGACAACGCCAAGCCGGAGGACGAGGCCTTCCAGAGCGAGGGCGTCTCGATCGTCATCGACCCGAAGAGCCTCTCGCACCTGCAGGGGACGACCGTCGACTTCGACGACGGCCTTCAGGGACGGGGATTCGAGATCAAGAACCCAAACGCGAAGTCGACCTGCGGCTGCGGCAAGTCGTTCAACTGAGGGTCACGGGGCCCGCGCGCGGTGGAGGGCGACAATGCCCCCGGTGAGGCGCTCGACCCCCACGTCGCGGAACCCCGCGGCGGCAAGCTCGGAAGAAATGCCGGTGTGCTCTGGAAACGCGTTGATCGAGCCGCAGAGGTAGTCGTAGGCGCTCCGGTCACCTGTCAGCACCCCGGCGACCCGCGGCAGCACGCGCCTCAGGTAGAGGCCGTAGAACGGGCGCAGCCACCGCCGGGGCTGCGAGAATTCGAGGATGAAGATGCTCCCTCCAGGCCGCAGGACGCGGCGGATCTCGGCCAGGCACAGGGGCCTGTCGGCCATGTTGCGGTAACCAAATGCGATCGTCGCGGCGTCAAAGGCGCCGCCCGGGAAGGGGAGCGCCAGGGCGTCGCCCACCTGGAATTCTACGTTCGGGCCGCGGCCGGCCTTCTTGGCCGACGCCTCGGCGATCATCGGCTCGCAGAAATCCACCCCCAGGATCCGGGCCGACGCGGGCAGGATCCGCGCGAGCGCAAAAGCCACGTCGCCGCTCCCCGTGGCCAGGTCCAGGACCGTGTTTGGACTTACGTTACGGACTGCTTTTACAAGATGAGCGCGCCAATAGATGTCGATTCCGCCGCTCAAAACCCGATTTGCGAGGTCATAACGGTGGGCGATTCGCCCAAACATCGAATTAACCGCTGTTGGATCAGGCACGGCTAAAATGGTGATAAGTATTGACGCAATTCATCTTGGGCGAATAGTTTAAGCCGCTACAGTAAAGCAAATAGCCAAAGGAACAATTCCATGTCCACGAACCTCACAAAACGCGAGATCGTGTTGGAGATCTACCGGAAGGCCGGATTTCCGCAGAAACAGATCGTCGACACCGTCCAGCAGACCCTCGACATCGTCCAAAAGGCGCTGTCTGAGGGGCGCAACGTCGAGTTGCGTAATTTTGGCGTTCTGGAAGTCCAGGTGCGCAAGCAGCGGGTCGGCCGGAACCCCAATAAACCTGAGGCCGAGGTCATCATACCTCAGCGTGCCGTGGTCAAGTTCAAGGCCGGCAAGATCCTCAAGCAGCAGCTGAAGAAGCTGGACCTGACGACGCTGGGCTGAGCTGCCCGGCGCACTTTTGGTTCGCGCCCCGACGGACGCGCCGCAAGGTGTCCGTGAATGCCCACGTTCCAGACGCTTCCGGGTTTCCGGGACTTCTATCCCGAGGATTTCGCGCGGCGCGCGCACATTTTCAGGATCTGGCGCCAGTCTGCCGCGGCGTTCGGCTTCTCCGAGTACGACGCCCCGGTCCTTGAGCCGCTCGACCTCTACAGGGCGAAATCCGGCGACGAGATAGAGACGCAGCTCTTCAGCTTCCGCGACAAGGGGGACCGGGAGGTTGCGCTTCGCCCCGAGATGACGCCAAGCGTGTGCCGGCTCGTCGGCGAGCGAGCGGGTAGCCTCAAGCGCCCGGTCAAGTGGTTCAGCATCGGGGAATTCTACCGCTATGAGCGCATGCAGAGGGGCAGGGGCCGCGCCTTCCACCAGCTGAACGCCGACATCTTCGGCGAGGCGGGGCCCGAGGCCGAGATCGAGCTCATTGCCCTCCTGATCGAGTGCCTGCGCGCCTTCGGGCTTTCCCAGGAGGACTTCTTTGTCCGCCTGAGCGACCGGACGCTCTGGCTCATCTTCCTGCGCGCGCTAGGGCTCGGCGACGAGCAGTCGCGGGCCATGCTTGCCGCCGTCGACAAGTTTGAGCGCAGCGGGAACGACGCGTTCAGGCCCTACGAGGAGGCGCACGGCAGCATCTCCGAGGAAGTCCGGGCGAAGGTCACCGGGTTCCTCGCCATACGGTCCTTCGAGGGGATCGAGAAGGCATTCGAGGGCGACAGCTCCGCGGCCGGCCGCCTGGGCGACTGGCGCCGCCTACTGGGGGGGCTTGGCGCGATGGGCCTGTCAGACTTCGTCAGGGTCGACATGGGCGTCGTCCGCGGCCTGGCCTATTACACGGGCTTCGTATTCGAGGCCTTCGACAAGAAGGGCGAGCTTCGGGCGATCGCCGGGGGCGGCCGCTACGACGACCTGGTCGCCAAGCTGGGGGGCGCCGAGCTGCCCGCCGTCGGCTTCGCGATCGGCGACATGACCTTCGCCCTGCTCCTCGAGCAGCGCGGGCTTGCCCCCGCGATCTCCAGCGCACCCGACATCTACTGCGTGATCGGCGGGCAGGCCGAGCGCCGGGCCGCCTTCGCGGACATCCAGGGACTCAGGTCCGCGGGATTCCGGGTCGAGTACCCCATGAGGGAGGTGGCGTTCGGCAAGCAGTTCAAGGCGGCCTCGGAGTCCGGCGCCCGCCTGGCCCTCATCTACGGCGCCGACGAGCTGGCCAAGGGCGTCGTGAAGGTCCGCGACCTGGGCGAGCGGGCCGAGCGGGAAATCCCGGCGAAGGAGATCGCCGCCGCCGTGAAGGACTTCTTCACCGGCCGGTAGGCAGGCTCAGGCCAGGTCGCCCGGGCCGAAGGCGGCGGGAAGCAGCGCCCCTATCGTCGTCTCGATGCGGTTCTTCGAGTCGCAGACGCTTATGACCAGGGCCTCGGGCCCAAATTCGTGGATCACCTGCCTGCAGGCGCCGCAGGGGGCGGTCGGCAGCGGCGTCGGCGTATAGACGACCACCGCCCGGATGGATTTCTCGCCGGCCGCCACGGCGGCGAAGATGGCCGTGCGCTCCGCGCAGCTGCAGAGGCCAAAGGAGGCATTCTCGACGTTGCATCCGCCGTAGACCTTGCCTGATCCGCCCAGCGCCGCGGCGCCCACCCGGAACCTCGAGTACGGGGCATAGGCCCGCGCGGCGCCCAGGCGCGCAGCCCGCTCGAGTCGTCGATGGGCGGCGTCAGTTATCCCAGGCATGGCTTCAGAAAGGCGTGCCGCGTTGCCGGTCAGGCCGCGAGCTCTTTTCGCGTCTCGGCGAAGGCGCGCACGGCGGCGTCCAGGTCCTCGCGGCTGTGGGCGGCGCTCACCTGGGTCCTGATCCTCGCCGCGCCGTGCGGGACCACCGGGAAGAAGAAGCCGACCACATAGACGCCCTTCTCGAGCATCCTCGCCGCGAATCGCTGGGCGAGGACCGCGTCGCCAAGCATGACCGGGACTATGGGGTGGGAGCCGGGCTTGATGTCGAGCCCCGCGCCGGCGAGGCGCTCGCGGAAGTAGCTGGTGTTCTCGTGGAGGCGGCCCCGCAGCGACGGGTCGCGCGTGATGAGGTCAATGGAGGCCACGGAGGCCGCGGCAACAACGGGGGGAAGGGTGTTCGAGAACAGGTAGGGCCTCGAGCGCTGGCGGAGGAGGTCGATGATCTCCCTGCGGCCGCTCACGTACCCGCCGGCCGCACCGCCAAGGGCCTTGCCCAGGGTGCCCGTGACGATGTCGACCCTGCCGGTCACCCCGTGGTGCTCGGCCGTGCCGCGGCCGTTGGGGCCCATGAACCCGACCCCGTGGCTGTCATCGACCATGACGAGCGCGCCATGCCGCCCGGCGGCGTCGCAGATGGCCGCCAGGGGGGCCACCGTCCCATCCATCGAGAAAACGCCGTCGGTGACGACGAGCTTGAACCGCGCCCCCGCGGCATCCGCCTCGCGCAGGCGCGCCTCGAGGCCGGCCGTGTCGCAGTTCGCGTACCTGTAGCGCCTGGCCTTGCAGAGCCGTATGCCGTCGATGATGGACGCGTGGTTCAGCTCGTCGCTGATGACGGCGTCCTCCTCGCCGAGGAGGGTCTCGAAGACGCCCCCGTTGGCGTCAAAGCAGGACGAGTAGAGGATCGTCTCGTCCGTCCCCAGGAACCCGCTGAGCCGGCGCTCCAGCTGCTTGTGGATGCCCTGGGTCCCGCAGATGAACCTGACGGAGGCCAGGCCATAGCCCCAGCGCTCGAGGCCGGCGTGTGCCGCCGCAACCACCTCGGGGTGGTCGGCGAGGCCGAGATAGTTGTTGGCGCAGAAATTGAGCACCCGCGCGCCGGCGACCCCGACCCGCGCGCCCTGGTGGGAATCGATCACCCGCTCCGCCTTGGTGAGCCCCGCCGAGTCGATCTCCGAGAGGGCCCGGAGGACGTGGTCGCGGTAGGCCGGCGTCATCAGGGCTGCGACCAGTCGAGGATGATCTTGCCGCTCTTTCCCGAGCGCATGAGCTCGAATCCCCCCGCAAAGTCCGCGTAGGGCATCCGATGGGTGATGACCGGCGAGATGTCGAGGCCGCTCTGGATGAGCGCCGTCATCTTGTACCAGGTGTCGTACATCTCGCGGCCGTAGATCCCGCGTATCGTCAGCATGTTGAACACGACCTTGTTCCAGTCCACGGCCGCCTTCGTGGGCATGATGCCCAGGAGCGCGATCCGGCCGCCGTGCGCCATGTTGTCGATCATGTCGTTGAGCGCCGCCGGGCTGCCCGACATCTCGAGGCCGATGTCGAAGCCCTCCTTCATCCCCAGCTCGGCCTGGATGTCAGGAAGCTTCTCACGGGTCGCGTCGACCACCCGCGTGGCGCCCATCCTGGATGCAAGCCTGAGCCTGTCGGCGTTGGTGTCCGTCACGACCACCTTGCGGGCGCCGCAGTGCCGCGCGATCGCGGCCGCCATGCAGCCGATCGGGCCGGCCCCCGTGACGAGGACGTCCTCGCCGATGAGGTCGTACTGGAGGGTGGTGTGGGTGGCGTTGCCGAAGGGGTCGAAGCAGCTGAGGACGTCGAGCGGTATCGCCGGGTCGACCGGAACGGCGTTCGTGGCGGGAATGCAGAGGAACTGCGCGAAGGCCCCGTCCCGGTTCACGCCGACGCCGCGGGTGTCCTTGCAGAGGTGCCGGCGTCCGGCCAGGCAGTTGCGGCAGACCCCGCACACGATGTGCCCCTCGCCGTCGACGAGGTCGCCCTTGCGGAAACGCTGCACGGCCGAGCCCACCTGCTCGATGACGCCCACGAACTCGTGGCCGATCACCATCGGGGGCTTGACCGTCTTCTGGGCCCACTCGTCCCAGTTGTAGATGTGGACGTCGGTCCCGCAGATCGAGGTCTTCAGGACGCGGATAAGGACGTCGCCCGGGCCGGGGACCGGGATCGGCACCTCGGTGAGCTCAAGGCCCGGTCCCGGCCTCGACTTGGAAATGGCGTGCATCGTCCCGGCTTTCATGGCGGCGCAGCGCTAGGATGGTCCGCTTCCGCCGCGAAACAACCCCGAACCGCCTTCTTGGCGGGCAGCTACGGCATTGCCTTGGCGCCCCCGGTTTGCTCTAGGTGCCAAGCCAGGATGAGCCCAAACCGATTCTACGGACCCTTTGACAGCGAGACCCTGGGGAGCGGGCGAAAGACCGACTACAGGAACGCGTTCCAGATCGACAGGGACCGGATCATCCACTCCCACGCGTTCCGCAAGCTGCAGTCGAAGACCCAGGTCTTCCTGTCCGGCGAGTACGACTTCTACCGCACCCGCCTGACCCACACGATGGAGGTCGCGCAGATCGGCCGCTCGATCTGCAATTTCCTGAGATCCCAGGACGGGCCGCTCGGCGATGAATTCCACATCGACGGCGACCTCGTCGAGGCGGTGTGCCTCGCCCACGACCTCGGGCACCCCCCGTTCGGCCACCTGGGCGAAAGGGCCCTCCAGGAGCTGATGGGACGCTGGGGCGGCTTCGAGGGCAACGCCCAGACGCTCCACCTGCTTATCGAGACCATGTACCAGGACGGGGCGGGGGTGCGGGGCATGCAGCCGACCCGCGCGCTCCTCGACGGCGTCCTCAAGTACAAGGTGCTCCGCTCCCGGTTCCCGAGTCCCCCCGCGAACCATTTCCTCTATGACGACCAGGAGGGCGTGCTCGACTTCGTCTTCGGCGGCGAACGGCCGCCGAAGACGCTGGCCCAGGGCGCGAGGCTCAACGGGTTCAAGAGCGTCGAGTGCCAGATCATGGACTGGGCCGACGACGCAGCCTACTCGCTCAACGACGTCGTGGACGGCGTGAAGGCGGGGTTCCTGACGATCGAGCGGATCGAGGCGTGGGCGGCCGGCAAGGCGCTGGACCCCGCGGGCCTGCGCCTCGTCGACGAGCTCCTGGAGGTCATCCGCTCGGGCCGGCTGGAGTCCGTCTTTTCCGGGCGGATCGGCTCGTTCATCACCGGGTGCAGGCTCCGGGAGCGCCGGAACTTCATGTCGCGGCGCACGAACCGCTACCGGTTCGAGCTCGTCGTCGCCCCCGAGTCGGAGAGGCAATCCCTGTTCTACAAGACTATCGCCAACGACATCATCTTCGAGAGCCCCCAGATCCAGCAGATGGCGCACAAGGCCCGGAAGGTCCTCTCAGACCTCTGGGACTCCTGCTGGCGCAACTACGTCGAGCCGAAGGGCAGGGTGGTCCGTGTCCTGCCCCCCGCGGTGGGCGCGCTCGTCGACGAGGCAAGCGGCCGGAAGGCCAAGGCGAGGAGGATCTGCGACTGGCTGGCCGGCCTCACCGACGGGATGATCGTCCGGACCTACGGCCGGCTCTTCGAGCCCGGCTTCGGCTCGTTCAGCTAGGCCCGGGCTTGAGGTCGCCGGCGGCCACGGCCTGCGCGATCATCGCCGCGGCCTTCGCCCAGAGCGCCGCCGAGCCCTTCTCGATCTCGCTGTTGCGGGCGATGACCCGGTCGGCCGTGACCCCGTGGCGCTTCCAGGAGGAGCCCTCCGTGCTGCAGTTGAGCAGCATCGGCTGAAAGCGGTCGATGGCTGCGGCGAACCTGGCCTCCGGGGTCGCCTTGGCCTCGAACTCGTCCCAGAGCGCCCGGAACCCGGACGCCTGGTCCGGGGGAAGCAGGCCGAAGATGCGGTCGGCGGCGCGCGCCTCGCGCTCATGCTGGCCGGCCCTGCCGGCCTCGTCGTACGCGAATGTGTCGCCGGCATCGATCTCGACGAGGTCGTGGATGATGACCATCCGCAGCACCCGAAGCACGTCGAGCCGGCCGCCGTTCGCATGCTCCGCGAGGACGATGACGGCGAGGCAGAGGTGCCATGAGTGCTCCGCGTCGTTCTCGGCACGCCTGCTTTGGGTGCAGAGAGTCTGGCGGAAGATCTCCTTCAGCTTGTCGACCTCGAGTATGAACCGGACCTGCTGCTCAATCCGCTCTTGGATCACCGCGCCGGACTAGGGCTCCCCAGGCCCGGTGGCGAGCATGATTGGCTTGCGGCACCCGGGCGCCCGCCCCTATGCCGCGCGCTCGGTGCCGACAGGGACCGGCGAGCCGGGCGCCTGTCCCGCAGCCACGACCCGCCTGTGGACAACGGCGACCACGAAGAGGAAGGCGACGACGACGACCGCCGTCGACGTGCGGGCGAAGGCCGTCGCGAACAGCGCCGGGAAGGGCAGTATGGCGATGAGGAGCACGCTCTGCGCCGCGACGACCGAGAGGGAGTGCTGGCCCAGGAACGCAAGCGGCTTCCAGGTGAGCGCCCTCGGGAACATGCGCCCGAAGCAGGCGACCAGGTACGCGAGCGAGCCGAAGTCGGCCATGCGGAAGAGGCCCAGGGCCGGCTTGTTGAGAAGGGCACCGTAGACCGAGTCCTGCCAGAGGGGCCTCCAGTTCGCGTCCCGCAGGCCGATGCCGTAGACCACGATCGCCGTGCAGGCCGCGACGATCCACGGGCTTGGCCTGTCGACCTGCTGGCGCCCGCTCACGCGGGCGTGGCCTATCGTGACGCCGATGATGAAGAGGAACTGCCAGGAGAGCATGTTGAAGCTCCCCGTGTTGACCGGGTAGAGCGGCGCCCCGGAGACGTCCGGGGCAAACTGCATGGCGAGCCACACGAGCGCGCTGGGCACGATGACGGCCCAGGTCCTGCCGGCCTCGAGCGCCCTCAGCGCCGCCGGCAGCAGGAGCACGAACCCGCAGTACATGGGCAGCAGGTCGAGGAGCCCCGGCTGGTAAAGCAGGGTCAGCCCGAGGCCGAGCGCCTCCATGGGATGCTCGAAGAAGAGCTTCGGCACGGCTGGGGAGCAGTAGCCGATGGCCATCGCGATCACCTGCACGCACACGAGGGCCGCAACGAAGGAGCCGATCTGCCAGCGGTATATGGAGTCCGCCCGCTGGAGCGACGAGGTGAGCAGGCCCTGGTTTCCCAGCTTGCGCAGCTTGCGCGTGTAGACCCAGCCCGCGATAAGGCCCGACATGAAGACGAAGCCCTCGGCGGCGGAGAAGATCCCCAGGGACTGGTCGGTGACCAGCCGGATCTCCGTCGGCAAGTGGTTGACCGTCATGCAGACGAGGAACAGCCCCCGCAGAGAATCAAACCGGAGGTCGCGGGTCCCGGTTGTCAGAAGTTCAAACTTGGCCTTCAATTCTTTTAGCCGACACTCCCAACCATGAATCGTTCCAAGTCGTGGAAATCATTGAATTTATGCGCTTTCTTGGCGGTCCTGGCCGTCCGCGCCCTCGCGGCCGACTATCCGGAGGCTAGGCGCAGCGACCATGTGGACGACTACTTCGGCACGAGGGTTTCCGATCCCTACCGCTGGATGGAGGCCATAGATTCACCGGAGACGGCGGCCTGGGTCGCCGCGGAGAGGGCATACACGGCGGCGGAGCTATCGAGGTTGCCCGAGCGCGCGCCGATCGGCGCCCGCCTGAGGGCGCTGTGGAATTTTCCAAAATACGGCATACCGGAGAAGCGTGGCGACCGGCTTTTCTACCGCAAGAACGATGGGCTCCAGAACCAATCGGTCCTCTACGTGCAGGACGGCGCGCAGGGCGATCCCCGCGTCCTCCTCGACCCGAACGGCCTCTCCGCCGACGGTACCATTGCCCTCACCGTATACTCGCCGACCCATGATGGCGCGCTCCTGGGCTACGGCCTGGCGGCCGGCGGCTCTGACTGGAACGAGTTCCACGTGAGGAATGTCGCCACCGGCCGCGACCTGCCGGACATTGTCCGGTGGGTCAAGTTCTCGGGCATCGCTTGGACGCGCGACGCCAAGGGGTTCTTTTACAGCCGCTACGCGCAGGCCCCGAAGGGCTCGGCGCTATTCGGCAGGCTCGAGGGACGCAGGCTCTACTACCACCGGCTGGGGACGCCCCAGGCGGCGGACCGGCTGGTCCTCGAGTTTGCGGACCACCCCGACTGGTTCTTCAACGGGGATGTCACCGACGATGGCCGTTACCTGGCCGTCACGATCTCGCTGCCGTCGAGCCCGGTGAACGCCCTTTACTACGCGGACCTCGGGGCCCCCGACGCGCCCAACATCGGGGCGCCCATGATCCCGTTACTGGACAGGTTCGACGCCGAGTACTCGTTCGTGGGCGACTCCAACGGGCGCTTCCTCGTCCTGACGACGAAGGGCGCCCCCATGGGGAGGGTGGTCTCGATCGACCCTACCGACCATGACCCGGCCCACTGGTCGACGCCGGTGCCCCAGTCGGCGGACCGGATAGAGGACGAGGAGCTCGCCGGCGGGCGCCTGGTCTCGGTGCTCCTCCATGACGCAAAGAGCCGGATCGAGGTCCGGGATCTGGGCGGCAGGAACCTGGGAGCCATCACCCTTCCGGGTATCGGGGCCGTCTCGGAGGTCTCCGCCAGCGAGGACGACCCGGAGATATTCTACGGCTTCTCGTCGTTCCTCATCCCGCCGTCCGTCTTCAGCCACAGCCTCGACACGGGCGTGACCTCCGTCTTCCGGAGCCCTAAGGCGCCGTTCGACCCCTCCGGCTACGAGACGAGGCAGGTCTTCTACCGATCGAAGGACGGGACACGCGTGCCGATGTTCATCACGGCCAAGAAGGGGCTCTCCGGGCCGAGGCCCACGTGGCTCTACGGCTACGGCGGCTTCGACATCTCCCTGCCCCCGGCCTTCTCGGTCGCGACGGCCGTCTGGCTTGAGATGGGCGGGGTGTACGCGCAGCCGAACATCCGGGGCGGCGGCGAGTACGGCGAGGCATGGCACCTCGCCGGAACGAAGGAGAGGAAGCAGAACGTCTTCGACGACTTCATCGCGGCAGCGGACTACCTGGTGCGCAAGGGGATCACCTCGCGCGACCGGCTGGTCATCGAGGGCCGCTCGAACGGCGGCCTGCTGATCGCAGCCGTGCTCAACCAGAGGCCCGACCTCTGCGCCGTCGCCCTCCCCACGGTGGGGGTCCTCGACATGCTGCGCTACCAGACCTACACGATCGGGGCCGACTGGGCCTCGGACTACGGCACGAGCGACACGCCCGGCGGCTTCCGCTACCTCCGAGCGTATTCGCCGGTCCACAACGTCAAGGCCGGCGTAAAGTATCCCCCCGTGCTAATCGGGACCGGCGACCACGACGACAGGGTCTTCCCCGCGCACTCCTTCAAGTACGCCGCGGAGATGCAGTGGCAGGCCTCCAGGGTGCCGGGCTCGGGTCCCATCCTTATCCGCATCGAGCACAACGCGGGCCATGGCGGCTCGACCGGCTCGTCCCCCGTCTCAAAGACCATCGACGAATGGACGGACGAGATGGGCTTCGCGGCCCATTTCATGCCCGAGGGCTCCCTCCAGCTTCCCGCCCCGGGCCCATAGCGGGGGCGCGAGGCGTCGACGGGGGCGCCCCGTGCTAGTGGCTGTTGCGGTAGCGGCCCGACTCGCCGCGCTGGCGCATCACCTCGGGATAGGCGCGGCCGGGCTCCGCATAGCGGTTGCCGCCGAGGTCGCGGCCCTTGGCAAGGTAGACCTGGTGGGCACCCGCAAACCGGTCCTGGTTGAACCGCACGCTCGTCGGGCAGAACCGCAGGGTCCAGCCGCAGCGGCGCACGGACGAGGTGTTGGGCTCGGAGCCATGCTGGATGCGCGCGTCATGGAGGGAGCACTGGTTTGGCTCCAGCTCCAGGTAGACGCGCTTTTCGCCGTCGCGCTGGCTCTCGACGATCTCGGTCGAGAAGACCGAGGCCCGCGTGTCGACCGGGTCGTAGTCGCTGAATCCGGCGCGGCCCTCCACGTGGGTCCTCGGTATGACCATCATGCAGCCGTTCACCCGCGAGGAGGGATCTATGGCCAGCCACACGGTGCACACCTCCATGGGCTCGATCTGCCCCTTCCAATAGGCGCTGTCCTCGTGCCAGGGCACCCGTTTACCGTTTCCCTTGGGCTTGCAGATGAAATGCGTCGAAAAGAGGGCGATGTCCGGGCCCAGGATCGGCTCAACCAGGCCGAGCACCCGGGGGTCGAGCGCCCAGTCGAGGAGCTTCGGGTGCATGAAATGGGGCACGTCCATCGACTCAGGGCGCTCGCCGGGCGGCAGCTCGGCGAGAATGCCCTCGAAATACGCCCGAAGGGCAGAGAACGAGTCCGCCGCCAGCACGGGGCGCCGGACCAGGAGGTAGCCCTCGGCGCGGTAGGAGGCGACCTCGGAGGCGGAAAGAAGCGGGGCAGGGGACTGCTGGGTCATGGGCTTATGCAGGCGCCGCGGGTCTGCGCGCCTCTTGGGAAAGGCAACGTATACGCGCTTCAGCGCGGTCTTCAACCCGCAACATCCGGGGGCGGGGGCGACGGCGCCCGCGGGCGGGGGCGCCAAAGGCGGGGCGCCGCCCGCTTTTACTTGCTAGGCGGCGCGTTGGGGATTTCGATCGGCTGCATTTTGTCCCCATGAAAGTCCTCGTCGCAGACAAGATATCATCCAAGGGCGTAGCCTGGCTGAAGAAGCAGCCGGGCCTCGAAATCGTCGAGGCCTACGGCTCGCCCCCGGCGAAGCTGCTCGAGCTTGTTAAGGACGTCCATGCCATCGCGGTCCGCTCGGAGTCGAAGATCACGGCCGAGGTGCTGGCCGCGGCGCCCTTCCTGAAGGTCGTGGGACGGGCTGGCGTGGGCGTGGACAACGTGGACGTCGACGCGGCCACCGAGCGGGGCGTGATCGTCATGAACACCCCTTCGGGGAACACGGTCGCGACGGCCGAGCTCACCTTCACGCACATCCTCTGCGGGGCGCGCCCGGTGCCGCAGGCGGCGGCCTCGATGAAGGCCGGTCAGTGGGACCGAAAGAGCTTCTCGGGTATCGAGCTCTTCAAGAAGACCCTCGGGATCGTGGGCCTGGGCCGCATCGGCAGCGAGGTCGCGCGCCGCGCGCAGGCCTTCGGGATGCGGGTCGTCGCCTTCGACCCGTACCTGGCGCCCAGCCGCGCGAAGGCGATGCAGATCGAGGCGGTGCCGCTCGACGACCTCCTCGCGCAGTCCGACTACATCACGGTCCACATGCCGCTGACGGACGACACGCGCTACATGATCGACGAGGGCGCCCTCGCCAAGTGCAAGAAGGGGGTCCGCCTCTTCAACTGCGCCCGTGGCGGCATCATCAAGGAGGCGGCGCTCATCGCCGGCCTCAAGTCTGGGCACGTGGCCGCCGCCGGCCTGGATGTCTACGAGGACGAGCCCCTCGCGGTGGACAGCGACCTTCGCAAGCTCCCCAACGTCACGCTGACGCCCCACCTGGGCGCGTCGACGGCCGAGGCGCAGGACGCCGTGGGCGTCGAGGTCGCCGAGCAGATCGCCGACGTCCTCAACGGCGGCGTCATCAGGAATGCCGTCAACATGCCGACCCTGGACGCGGCGACCCTCTCTGTCCTGAGGCCCTACCTCGACCTTGGCGGCAAGCTCGGCACGCTCCTGCAGCAGACGGCGCCCGACAACGTCGACGCGCTGCGCATCACCTACTGGGGCAGGATCGTCGACCTCGACGTCAACGCGATCACGCGCTCCATCCTGCACGGGTGGCTGAGGCGGATAAGCGGGGAGAGCGCGAACTTCGTCAACGCCCCGTTCCTCCTCGAGCGCCAGGGCGTGCGGGTCGAGGTCGTCAAGTCGACGGGCGAGGCCGACTACACTGAGCTCGTCCAGGTGGAGGTCCTCGTCGGGGGCGCCGCCGCGCGCAGCGCGTCAGGCACGCTCATCGGCAAGGCGAGCAGCCCGCGGATCGTGTCCCTCAACGGCCGCGCGGTCGAGGTCGCCGCGGTCGGCAAGCTCCTCATAATCGAGAACAGCGACGAGCCGGGCATGATCGGCTATGTGGGCACGCTCCTTGGCAAGGACGGCGTCAACATCGCCAACATGTCGCTCAGCCGACAGGAGGCCGGGCAGACCGCGCTCATGGTCATCAATCTGGACAGCGAACCGAGCGAGAACGCGCGCAGGGAGCTGAAGGCCCACAAGGCCATACGGCTCGCCAAGTTCGTCCAGCTCTGACCCGAATGCCCGTCCAGGCGGACATGACCCTGCCACTCGGCGTCGCCGCGGCCGCGGGATATGTCCTTGGCGCCCTTCCGTTCGGGTTCCTGGTCGCCCGCGCCCACGGCGTCGACATCTTCGCCGCCGGAAGCAGGAACCCGGGCGCGACGAACGTCCGCAGGGTGCTCGGCGCCGGGCCCGGCAACACCGTGCTCATCCTCGACGCCCTGAAGGGCGCCGTGGCGGCGGGCTGGCCGCTCTTTGCGGTGTGGGGCGCCCTCAGGCAGTTTTCCGACCCCAAGCTGCCGGGGTATGTCGGCCTCGCCGCGGCCATCCTTGGGCACTCGTTCTCCTGCTTCACGCGGTTCCGGGGCGGGAAGGGCGTGGCCACGGCCGCGGGCGGACTCCTCGCGCTCCTTCCCCTCGTGGGCGCGTGCGCGGCGGCGCTCTGGGTGGTCGCCTTCCTCCTCTTCCGCTACGTCTCCGTGGCCTCGATCGCCGCCGCGGTGAGCCTGCCGTTCCTCGCCCTGGCCTTCAGGAATGGCACGATAGCCGTGTCGCTCTGCGCCGTCGTGGGCGTCTTTGTGGTCATCAGGCACCGAGCGAACATCGCGCGGCTGGCCACGGGCACCGAGAAACGCTTCGAGAGGAAGGGGGCCCGGCAGCCCCCCGGCCCGCCATGACCCCGAGGCGGACTATTGGGATCGGCCTTTGCGGCCTGGGAACGGTCGGCCAGGGCGTCTGGAAGCACCTGAGGAGGTTCGGCGCCGACCTTGAGGCGCGCCTCGGCGCGCGCGTCGAGGTCCGGCGGATCGCGGTACGGGACGCCCGGAAGGCGCGCGGGGTCAAGGTTCCGCGCAGGCTCCTGACGACGGACCCCATGGCCGTCGCCGCGGACCCCTCTGTCGACATCGTCTGCGAGTTGATGGGCGGGACCGGCGAGGCGCGCCGCGTGACCCTCGCGGCGCTGCGCAGGGGCAAGATCGTCGTCTCGGCGAACAAGGCGCTGATCTGCGCGCACGGCAGGGAGATCCTCGCCGCGGCGGCCCGGGGCGGCGGCCACTTCCTCTTCGAGGCCAGCGTGGCCGGCGGCATCCCCATCATCAAGGCTGTGCGGGAGGGCCTCGTCGCCAACCGCTTCCCCCGGATCAGCGGCATCCTGAACGGCACCTGCAACTACATCCTCACGCAGATGGAGGAGCTGGACACGCCGTATTCGAGCGTGCTCGGCGAGGCGAAGCGCCTGGGCTACGCCGAGGCCGACGAGTCCCTCGACGTCGGCGGGTGGGACACGGCGCACAAGGCCTCGGTCCTCGCGTGGCTCGCGCACGGAATCTGGGTGAAGCCGAGCCAGATGATCGTCGAGGGGATCGAGCGCATCACCCCGGCGGACTTCAAGAATGCGGCTGCGCTGGGCTTCGGCATCAAGCTCCTTGCCATCATCACGCGGGACCCCGGGACGGACGAGATCGTGGTCCGGGTGCACCCTACGCTCCTGCCCGAGGAGAGCGTCCTGGCCCGGGTGAGCGGCGTCTTCAACGCGATCTCCGTCACGGGCGACGTGGTCGGCACGACGGTGTACATCGGGCGCGGCGCGGGCCAGGACGCGACCGCGAGCGCCGTCATCGGGGACATTTCGGACGCCGTCGCCCTCGTCCTCCACGGCCGGTCCGCGCATGTCCTCGGGGAGGACCTGCCGCCGGCGGCGCGAGGCGCCAGGCTCGCCCCTCCCGAACGCATACGCGGCCGCTACTACGTGAGGCTCACGGTGGACGACCGGCCGGGCGTGCTCGCCCGCGTCGCGGCCATCATGGCCAAGAACAGGATGAGCATCGCGAGCGTCATCCAGGGGCCGTCGGAGCGCCCGGGATTTGCCTCGCTGGTCCTGACAACGCACGAGAGCGACGAGAGGTCAATGCGGTCGGCCCTGAGGGCCCTCGCGGCGCTGGCGAGCGTCAGGGAGGCGCCCCTCCTGCTGCGCATAGGCGACTTCGGCGACTAGGGGGCGCCAGCCATAACCTTACAATGCCGCGAATCGTTCAGAAATACGGTGGGACCTCGGTGGGCGACATCGAGCGCATCAGGAACGTGGCCGACCGCATCCGGTCGGCCCGGGCCGAGGGCAACGAGGTCGTCGTGGTGCTCTCAGCGAGGGCGGGCCTGACCAACGAGCTCATCGCGCGCGCGAAGTCGCTCTGCGCCGACCCCAGCGAGCGGGAGCTCGACCAGCTCCTCTCGATCGGCGAGCAGGAGTCGGTCGCCCTCATGGCCATGGCGCTCCACGGCATCTCCATACCCGCGGTCAGCTACACCGGCGCCCAGGCGGGCATCTTCACGGACAAGGTCCACACGAAGGCGAAGATAAAGATGGTGAGCCCGAAGAGGGTCCTGAAGGACCTGGAGGCCGGGCGCGTCGTCATCGTCGCCGGTTTCCAGGGGATCGACGAGGAGGGCCAGATCACCACCCTCGGGCGCGGCGGGTCCGACCTGACGGCGGTGGCGCTCGCGGCGGCCATCGGGGCAGACCGGTGCGAGATCTACACCGACGTCGACGGCGTCTACACGGCGGATCCCCGGGTCGTGAAGAACGCCCGCAAGCTCCCCGAGATCTCCTACGACGAGATGCTGGAGCTCGCGTCGTCCGGCTCCAAGGTGATGCAGTCGCGCTCCGTGGAGTTCGCGAAGAAGTACGGGGTCGTCTTCGAGGTCCGCTCGTCTTTCAACCACAACCCAGGCACAATCGTGAAGGAAGAAGTCTCATACATGGAACAGGTCGTCGTCCGCGGCATCGCCGTGGACAAGGACCAGGCGAAGGTCCTCGTCAGCAACATCCCCGACAAGCCGGGCTCGGCAGCCCGGGTCTTCCGCGCGCTTGCGGACGCGAGCGTCAACGTGGACATGATCGTGCAGAACGTCGGCCGCCAGGGCGTCGCCAACCTCACGTTCACGGTCCCGATGCCGGACACGAGGAAGGCCGAGCAGGCGCTGAGGCCGGTGCTCGTCGAGCTCGGTGGGGGCCAGCTCGCCGTCCAGGAGCGCATCGCGAAGCTCTCCGTGGTGGGGGTGGGAATGAAGACGCACAGCGGCGTTGCCGCGACCCTGTTCCAGGCCCTGGCCGACAAGGGAATCAACCTCGACCTCATCAGCACCTCGGAGATCAAGATCTCGGTCGTCATCGAGCTCGACAAGGCGGACGAGGCGGCGCGCGTCGCGCACGCCGCGTTCGGGCTGGACAGGGTCTAGCCCGGTCCCGGGATGCGCTTCGTCTCGACACGCGGCGGGACGCCCGCGACGGGCTTCTCCGACGCCGTCGCCGCGGGCCTGGCGCCCGACGGCGGGCTGTTCGTGCCCGAGCGGCTGCCCGACCTGTCGGGCAGCCTGGCCGGCCTCGGCGCCCTCGGCTACCCGCAGCTCTGCGCGTGGTTCCTCTCCCATTTTGCCGGCATCCCGGAGGGCGAGCTGGGCGGCCTCTGCGACGCCTCGTACGCCAGCTTCGAGGGGCCGGAGGCCGCCCCGCTCGTGCGGCTCTCCGGGGGCGTCCATGTGCTCGAGCTCTTTCACGGCCCCACGCTGGCGTTCAAGGACTTCGCCCTGCAGCTCCTGGGCAACCTTTACGCGCGCCAGTGCGCGCTCCGGAAGGAGACGATCAATGTCCTCGGCGCCACGTCCGGGGACACGGGCGCGGCGGCCATCCACGGGCTGCTCGGCAGGCCCGGCGCCGCGGTCTTCATCCTTTACCCGGACGGCAGGGTGTCCCCGCTCCAGGAGCGCCAGATGGCCTGCACCGGCGCCCCGAACGTCCACGCCCTGGCGGTCGACGGCTCGTTCGACGACGCGCAGAGGGTCCTGAAGGAGCTGTTCGCCGACGGGGCGTTCCGCACGGCGCACAGGCTCTCGGCGGTCAACTCGATCAACATCGCGCGCGTGCTCGCGCAGTGCGTCTATTACCTGCACGCCTGGCTGAGGCTGCCCGAGGGGCAGCGGGGCGACGCAGAATTCGTCGTGCCGACGGGCAACTTCGGGAACGTCCTGGCGGGATGGATGCTCCGGGGGATGGGCGTCCCGATACGCGGGTTCCGGGTGGCGACGAACCAGAACGACATCCTCCACAGGTTCTTCTCGACGGGCGAGTACAGGGTGGGGCGCGTGCGCCCGAGCCTTGCCCCGTCGATGGACATCCAGGTGGCGTCCAACTTCGAGCGGTTCATCTACTATCTCCTCGGCTGCGACGGGCCGCGGGTCGCGCGCGTCATGGCCCAGATCCACTCGGGCGGCCTGTACGAGTTCGGGGACTTCGACCGCGGCACGTTCAGCTCGTCCAGCTGCACGGACGCCGAGATCAGCGGCATCATCCGGCATGTCCACGGCGCATACGGCTACGTCGTCGACCCGCACACGGCCTGCGCGTTCAAGGGCATCGCCGGGGGCCGGCCGAGCGTGGTCCTGGCGACCGCGAGCCCCGCCAAGTTTCCCGAGGCGATCCGGGCCGCCATCGGCATCGAGCCCACCCACCCGTCGCTCGAGGCCCTGAAGGGCAGGCCGCTCGAGAGGCACAAGATTGTGGCTGACGCAGCCACAATCCGTGCCTTCATCGAGTCTCGCGCCATCTAGCCGCCATGCCTGCCAGAGCCCTACGCATCTACGACACAACCCTCAGGGACGGGACCCAGGGGGAGGGCATCAGCTTTTCCGTGACGGACAAGCTGCTGGTGCTCAAGAGGCTGGACCAGTTCGGGGTCGACTACATCGAGGGCGGCTTCCCCGGCTCGAATCCCCGCGACATCAGTTTTTTTGCCGAGGCGGTCAACGTCAAGCTGACCCACGCGAAGCTGGCGGCGTTCGGCGCCACCCGCCGCGCCGGGACCAAGGCGGAGTCCGACCCCCAGATGCTGACGCTCGTCGAGAGCCGGGTCCCCGTCCTGACGCTGGTCGGCAAGACGTGGCTGCTCCACGTGAAGGACGTGCTCCGGACGACGCCGGAGGAGAACCTCGCCATGATCGAGGATTCCGTGCGGTTCCTCGTGTCGCAGGGCCGCGAGGTCATCTACGACGCGGAGCACTTCTTCGACGGCTACCTCGACAATCCCGACTATGCCATCCGCACCCTCGAGGCCGCAGCCCGCGGCGGCGCCTCGAACCTCACCCTGTGCGAGACCAACGGCGGCAAACTGGTGCCGGAGGTGCTCCGCATCACGGCCGAGGCCGTGAAGCGGTTCGGCGGCGAGAAGGTCGGGATCCACTGCCACAACGACAGCGGGCTCGGCGTTGCCGTCACCCTGGCGGGCGTCGAGGCCGGCGCCTCGCTCGTGCAGGGGACGATGAACGGCTACGGCGAGCGGGTGGGGAACGCGAACCTCGTGTCCATCCTTCCCAACCTCGCGCTCAAGATGGGACTGGGAATGGGCTGCGGTTCCAACCTCGGGCAGCTGCGCGACCTGTCGCTCTTCCTTGACGAGCTGGCGAACCTCCGGCCCGACCCGAAGGCCCCCTTTGTCGGCCAGTCGGCCTTCGCCCACAAGGGCGGGCTGCACGCCAACGCCGCGACAAAGGTGGCCCGCAGCTACGAGCACATCGACCCGTCGCTCGTCGGCAACAGGACCCGTGTCCTCGTGTCCGACATGGCAGGTCGGAGCAGCCTGGCCGTCAAGGCCAGGGAATTCGGGGTCGAGCTCGACGAGAAGAGCCCGGAGATCAAGGGGCTGATCGAGGAGCTGAAGGACCGCGAGTTCCGTGGGTACGAGTACGAGGCGGCCGACGCCTCGTTCAAGCTCCTCGTCGCCCGCAAGCTCGGCCGGTACAAGGAGCCGTTCGAGGTGGAGGGCTACCGCGTCATCGTGGAGCGCCACGGCGGCGAGATCTGGTCGGAGGCCACGGTCCGCCTCAGGGTAGGCGGCGAGTCCGTCCACACCGTTGCCGAGTCGTCCGGCCCGGTGGGCGCGCTCGACAAGGCGCTTCGCCTGGGCCTCGAGAAGACCTTCCCCCAGCTGCGCGACATGACGCTCAGGGACTACAAGGTGCGCATCATAGAGGGGAACAAGGGGACGGGCTCCCGGACGCGGGTCCTGGTGGAGAGCGGGGACGGCAGGTCGATCTGGGGGACGGTGGGCGTGAGCGACAACCTCATCGAGGCCTCATGGGAGGCCCTCCGGGAGGCCGTCGAGTACCGCCTGACGACCGCGCCGGCCGCCTGACCCAGGCCTAGGGGACGCGGTCGCCGCAGATGATCCCACGGCCGCCGGTGCCGACGTAGACCCGCCCGTAGACGCGGGGGTCCCCGCAGACGACACGGATGTCGCCGTAGGCATGGCGGTCGTCGCTGGCCCTCACCCAGGTCCGAGCGCCGTCATCCGACCGGAAGAGGCCTTCCTCGCCGCCGACCTCCCCGGCGATGAAGATCGCGGCCTGCCTGCGCCCGGGCGCGGCCCGGCCGAAGCCGATCTCCTTCGCCTCGACTCCGGGGGCCTGGACGAGGGTCCTTCCTCCGTCGGGCGACTGCAGCAGCGCCGACTCGGCGATGACCCAGAAATGCCCCTCCTCGCCAGGGACGACGGCAAGCTTCCCCGGTGCAGGGCCCCACCGGCCCTTGGCCACGGGAAGCCCGCCCCCGGTGGAGCGGAAGCTCTTGGCGCCGTCGCGGCTGACCACGATGGAGCCGGATTCCGTGTCATAGGCGTAGAAGCGCTGCGGGTTCACGGGGTCCGCCGCCACGGCAAGGTTGACCGTGCCTCCCACGCAGGGATACCAGGTGCCCCCCCAGTCCTGCGAATAATGCGGGGCGACGCCCGTCGGGGACCAGACGACCGTCTTGCCGTCGCACGAGATAGTGATCGCCCCTTCGCCGCGCCAGTAGGGGCCGGCCGTCCCCTCGGGCTCCGAGGCGAAGGCCTTCCACGTGCGTCCCCCGTCGAGCGAATAGGCTCCGGTGACCTGGTCGTTCTTGTACGTGTTCCCGGAGCGGACGACGACGGACGGCCTGGCCCATGCGAAGGCGAGGTGCGCGGTGTTCTTGTAGGGCGGCGTGCCGAAGCGGCCCTGGGGAGGGGAGACGTCGAGGTCGTCGTGCCTGAACCCGTCGATGTCCCCGAGGCCGCTGAGGAGGGGAGCCCCCTCGGGGGGGCTCACGAGCGCCAGGGGGACCGTCTCCTCGATCCCGCGGTCGTCGAACGACCAGAGGACGGGCCTGCCGGCGTCGGCGTCCGCGAGGTCGCGCGTGGCCCAGACCCCGAAGCCCGTCGTGAACATCGCGTGGCCGGGATTGAAGGGGTCGATCTCCACGTCCGCGATCCAGTGCCGGTTCATGGTCGACGTGTACGGGGCCGATGCGTGGTTCCAGCGTGCGTCCGAGAGGATGCCGGTCCACGTCTTTCCGCCGTCCAGGCTGCGGAAGATCTCGTCCAGGGGGGCGTAGTGGTTCCACGTGCCGGCAAGGACGGTCCCGGGGTTGCGGGGGTCGACCGCGACGGACCCGTACCCGAAGCGCACGCCCTGCGACGGCTTCTCGGGCGTCACGTCCGCCCATTCGCCCGAATGGGTGTCGAAACGCCAGACGGCGCCGTCCGTCATCCTGTTCGGGCCCGGCTCGAGGCCGTAGCTCACGTAGAGGATGCCGGTCGAGCTGAGGGCCGAGCGTGTCGGCCGCAGCCCGTGGGGCTGGCCCGGCACGGCCGCCCAGGAGGCGCCGCCGTCGGTGCTCCGGAAGACGCTGTCGTTCGGCGTCGAGGCGAAGGCGTAGGCGACCGGCGTCGGGGATCCCCTTCGCCCGCTCGAGGCGTCGAACCGCACGATGTTGATCCCGACCTGCTGCGGCACGTAGAACCGGCCCCCGGCCGGGGCCGCGGGCATCGCCTCGTCGTATTCGGGGAATGAATCGACGCGCTGCCACGTCCGTCCCCGATCCGCGCTCCTCCAGAGGCCGGCCTGCCGGGTGCCGAGCAGGAGGACCCTGCCGTCGTTCGGGTCGACCGCGAGCCGCTCGCCGTTGTTCCGGCCGTTCTCGTTGCCGCCAAACTTGAAGGGCACGGGGACGCGCAGCCAGGTGGCGCCCCGGTCGTCCGAGCACAGGATCTCGCCGTCCCCGACGCCTGCGCCGGTGTAGGTGCCCGCAGCCACGTAGACCCGGTTCGCATCCCGCGGGTCCGCGGCGAGGCTCTCGATGCCGTAGAGGTTCCAGTCCTTCTGCCCGGCCCAGTCCAGCAGGGGTGTCCATGTTCCCGACGCGCGGTCGAGGCGGTAGGCGCCGCCGACGTCGGTGCGGGCGTAAGCTAGGCCCGCCTCGGCCTGGCTGAACACGATGCCCGTGACGAAGCCGCCGCCGCCGATGACGACGTTCCTGAAATGATAGTGGTCCTGCGCCGGCAGCGCGGCCAGGGCGCCCATGGGCGGCTGGACGGCGGCAAGTGCGGACAGTGCGAGGAGGGCGCGGGGAGGCTTCATGGGCTATCTCGGGAAGCTGCCGGCGGGGGCGAAGGGGGGCAACCCGAAGTCGCTAGAGGATGGGGGCCAGGAGGCCGCACAGGTCCTCCGCGACGCTGACCAGCAGGCTGCGCTTGCGGACCGTCGGCGGCACGCAGGACGTCAGGATGTCGGCGACCCATGCCTTGATCGCCGCGACCTCGGGCTCCGTATAGACGAACACGCCCACCTCGAAGTTCACGAAGAGGCTCCTGAGGTCGAAGTTCGGGGAGCCGAACAGGGCCACCCGGTCGTCGATGACGACCGCCTTGGCGTGGAGCATCCCGGGCATGTAGAGGCGCACGTTCGCCCCGGCGCGCACCAGCTCGCGCGTGAAGTTGCGCCGGGCGAAGTCCGTCACGGGATGGTTCGACTGGGCCGGCATGATGAGCGTCACCCGGCATCCCGCGCGGGCCTTCACGATCAGGGAGCGCTGGATCACCTCGTCGGGAATGAAGTAGGGCGTCACGACCCAGATGTCGTGCTCGGCCTGCTGGATCATGGCGACGATGCCCTCGTACAGCGGGTCGCCCGGCACGTCAGGCCCGCTCGCCACGACCTGCAGCTCGCTGGTGCCCCTCACCGGCGCCCCCGCGGCGTGGGCGTCCACCCGGATGTCCTCCGGCGCCTGGCGGGTCACAAAGCACCAGTCGGCGATGAACACCTCCCCGAGGACCACCGCGCAGGGCCCCTCGATGACGGCGCCGAAGTCCCTCCAGCGCTTCGGGCTCGGCGCGGCGCCCATGTACTCGCCGGCGATGTTCCTGCCGCCGATGATCGCCGTCGCGCCGTCGAATATCGCGATCTTCCGGTGGCTCCGCAGGTTCGCCGAGCCGCGGGACGTGAAGGGCAGGACGGGCATGAAGCGGCCCACCTCGCCGCCGGCCCTGCGAACCGGCTCGACGAACCGCCTCGAGGTGAGCAGGCAGCCGAGGGCGTCCAGGAGGAGGCGGACCTTGATCCCCTCGGCGGCGCGCTTCGCCAGCAGCTCCACGATCCTGCGGCCTGTCGCGTCCGAGCCGAGGATGAAGGTCGCGATGTGGATCGAGCGCTTGGCGGCGAGGATCTGCCTTTCCAGCTCGGCAAAGTCCTCCTCGCCGGTCACCAGGAGGCGGACCCTGTTTCCGGCGACGGGCGCGAATCCCCCCGCGCCCTCGACCGTCTTCGCCACCGGCGCAAAAACACTCTTCGTGTCCGAAAGGCAGATGGCGGGGACGACGGGCAGCAGGGCCTTCTTGTTGGCGACGAGGCGCCTCAGCTTGCGGCCGCCGAGGAACAGGTAGAGGGGGACCCCGAGCCAGGGGATGAACACGACGACAAGGAGCCAGGCGAACGTGTTGGCCGGGGCCCGGCGCTCCCTCATCAGCCTGGCGAAGAAGAAGATCGCCAGCAGGAAGCCGACGATCGTCGACAGGTGGGCCACAAAGCCCCCTGGCACGAACCGGTCGACGAACTCGTTCATGGCGCCCATCGTTGCGCCCTTATATGTCGGGCCGCCCGGCCCGCGCGAGGAGCAAGTGCCGGCAGTTCCCCGGGCCCAAAATGGACCTTGACGGGGCCCCGCGCTCGTGGATGTTTCGGCGCTTCTCTTGGTGGAGTTGAGCAGTGGCCGCTCCGGAGACTGTAAATCTCCCGCTTCACAGCACCGTTGGTTCGAATCCAACCTCCACCACCACCTTTACCCAGGCGCCCCCAACGCAGGAATAGGCCTTTGACCGCGGCGCCAGACCTGGCCTAGCGTCGGGCCCCCCAACAACCCCATGCAGCACTCCATCATCCACTTCGAGACGATCGACTACCTGATTGTCGCCATCTATTTCGTCTTCGTCCTGGGGATAGGCTGGATGCTCAGGCGCTCGATGAAGGGGAGCGGCGACTTCCTCACGTCGGGCCGGTCGATCCCCGGCTGGGTCGCGGGGCTAGCCTTCCTCTCGGCCAACCTGGGCGCGCAGGAGGTGATCGGCATGGCCGCCTCGGGCGCGAAGTACGGGATCATGACCAGCCATTTCTACTGGGTGGGCGCCATCCCGGCCATGGTCTTCCTCGGCGTCTTCATGATGCCGTTCTACTACGGCTCGAAGGCCCGCTCCGTCCCCGAGTACCTGAAGCTCCGCTTCGACGAGAAGACGAGGGGCTTCAACGCGTGCAGCTTCGCCGTGATGACGATCTTTTCCTCGGGCATCTCCATGTACGCCATGGCGAAGCTGATGGGACTGCTGCTGGGGTGGAGCTTCCTCGACAGCATCCTCGTCTCGGGCCTGATCGTGCTCGTCTACATCTTCCTCGGGGGCCTCACGTCGGCCATCTACAACGAGGTGCTCCAGTTCTTCATGATCGTGTTCGGGTTCGCCCCGCTCGTCTACTTGGGCCTCAAGGACGTCGGCGGCTGGGAGGGCCTCAAGTCGAAGCTCGCCGGGTATTCGGCCTCGCAGGGCTTCGACTCCGGCGCCTGGACCCATGCCTGGCAGCACCTCGGCAGCCCATCCCGGAACCCGCTGGGGGTCGAGTGGTTCGGCATGGTCATGGGCCTCGGGTTTGTCCTGTCGTTCGGCTACTGGTGCACCGACTTCCTGGTGGTCCAGCGGGCCCTGGCGGCCAAGACCATGACGGCCGCCCGCAGGACGCCCCTCATCGCCTCCATCCCGAAGATGCTGTTTCCATTCCTGGTCATCCTGCCCGGGATGATCGCGATCGCCCTCACTTACCAGTCGACCAAGGGCGGGAACGGCGGGTTCACGCTGCCCATGAAGGACGGCTCGTACGACTACGACATGGTGATCCCGTACATGCTCGGCCACTACTTCCCGACCGGGATGCTGGGCCTCGGGATGACGGCCCTCATGGCCTCCTTCATGTCGGGCATGGCGGGCAACGTGACGGCGTTCAACACCGTCTGGACCTACGACATCTACCAGTCGTACATCGCGCCCGACCGCGCGGACGAGCACTACCTCAAGGTCGGCCGCTGGACGACCGTCGTCGGCATCCTCCTCTCCGTCGCGGCCGCCTACCTCGCGGCCATCTACAACAACATCATGGATGTCCTGCAGCTCGTGTTCGCGTTCGTGAACGCGCCGCTGTTCGCGACGTTCCTGCTCGGCATGTTCTGGAAGCGCGCGACCGGCCATGGCGCCTTCTGGGGCCTGCTCCTTGGCACGGCGGCGGCGGCGGCCCACCACGGCCTCACGATCCCGCACGGCGCCGACTCGCTCATCAAGGGCGGCTGGCTCGGGCAGGTCCACGTTTACCCGAGCGAGATGGCCCAGAACTTCTGGACGGCGATCTTCGCCTGGACAACGTGCTTCGTGGCAACGATCGCCATCTCCCTCGCCACCGAGTCCCGCAAGAGCGATGCCCAGCTGCGGGGCCTCGTCTGGTCGCTCACCCCGCACGAGGACAAGGGGGAGGCGTCCACCCCGACCATGAAGAAGGTCGCCACGTTCGGGGTCATCGTCCTGGTCCTCACCGCGATCCTGAACGTCATCTTCTGGTAATCCCCAAGAGAACCCCATGAACCTCGATATCCGCTACCCGATTGGCTACCTCTTCACCGTCATAGGGGCGATCCTAGTCCTGCACGGCGCGTTCTTCCTCCACGCGGACGCCTTTGCGGCCCACTCGCTTGGCATCAACATCAACCTCTGGTGGGGAATAGTCCTGCTCGCATTCGGGATCGTGATGGTCGTGCTCGCCAGGATGGGCGGCAAAAAGGGCGGCTCCGGCTGACCTGGCTAGCGGAGCGTCTTCTCGCTTGCGGGGTCGAAGAGGTGGGCGTGGGCCAGGTCGAGGACGACCTGGATCCTCTGGCCGGCCTCGAAGCGGTCCGTCGGGCCGACCTTTGCGATCAGGGACGTCGCGCCGGTGTCGAGGTAGAGCAGCGTCTCCGACCCCATGGGCTCGGAGACCTCGACCTTGACCTCGGCGGTGCGCCCCGGGTCGCCCGTGCCGGCGGTCAGCGCATCGCGCACGGCTTCCGGACGGATCCCGAAGACGATGGCCTTGCCGACATAGGGCTCCGCGAGCGCCGCGAGGCGCTCGTCGAGCGTGACCGTCAGGGGGCTGGCCGCGGTGCTGTCCTCGACGAAGTTCGTTCGCCCAGCGGCGGCGCGCACGGTCCCGCGGAAGAAATTCATGGGGGGCGAGCCGATGAACCCCGCCACGAACATGTTCTCGGGTTTGTTGTAGAGCTCGAGGGGCGCGGCGACCTGCATGATGTCCCCGTCCTTCATCACGCATATCCTGTCGCCCATGGTCATCGCCTCGACCTGGTCATGCGTCACGTAGATCATCGTGGCGCCGAGGCGCGCGTGGAGCTTGGAGATCTCGGTCCGCGTGGTGACGCGCATCTTTGCGTCCAGGTTCGACAGCGGCTCGTCGAAGAGGAAGACCTTCGGCTTGCGCACAATGGCGCGGCCGAGCGCGACCCGCTGCCGCTGCCCGCCGGAGAGCGCCTTCGGCTTCCTCGCCAGGAGCGGCTCCAGCCCTAGCATGGAGGCCGCCTCGCGCACCCGCGCGTCGATCTCCGGCTTCGGGTACTTCCTCAGCTTCAGCCCGAAGGCGAGGTTCTCGTACACGGTCATGTGCGGGTAGAGCGCGTAATTCTGGAAGACCATCGCGATGTCCCGGTCCTTCGGAAGCACGTCGTTCACCACGTGGCCGCCGATGCTGACCGTGCCAGCGGAGATCTCCTCAAGCCCGGCAATCATTCTCAGCGTTGTTGATTTTCCACAGCCGGAGGGGCCGACAAGGACCATAAATTCCCTGTCATCGACCGAAAGCTGTATTTGTTTCACGGCCGTGACACCCGGGCCGTTTTTTTCGGGGTAGGTCTTGGTGAGATTCTCGAGCAATACCTGAGCCATAATTTATTGATTGGTATTATCTTGCCGCCCATGCGTAACTCGGCATGAAAATGAGCCTTGCAAGGAAAGTAGCCGTAAACAGAACGATTGCCTGCCACTGGCAATCACAAAGATCGCCTGTCGTAAACCCTTGCCAGTGCGGCTTGTGCGGTTCCCACGGCCGCAAATGCCTTACAGTTGCCTGACGCCATTTTCATGCCCACCCAAAATCAAAATAACTTCCCGAAGGACTTTGTCTGGGGCGCAGCCACCGCGGCTCCGCAGATCGAGGGCGCCGCGTTCGTTGACGGCAAGGGGGAGTCGATTTGGGACCGGTTCTGCCGGAAGCCGGGGAAGGTCCTCAATGGGGACACTCTCGACGTCGCGTGCGACCATTACAACCGCTTTGAGCAGGACTTCGCCCTCATGCGCAAGCTGGGGATCAAGAGCTACCGGCTCTCGATCGCATGGCCGCGGATCTACCCGAACGGTGCCGGCGAGGTGAACCAGGCCGGGATCGATTTCTACCACCGGCTCTTCGACTCGATGAAGCGGAACGGGATCACCCCGTGGGTGACGCTCTTCCATTGGGACTTGCCGCAGGCGCTCGAGGACCGCGGCGGCTGGCTCAGCCGGGGCACGGTGGACGCTTTCGCGACCTACGCGGACACCGTGGTCAAGGCGTTCAGCGCAAAGGTGAAGAACTGGATCACGATGAACGAAATCCGGTGCTTCACCGCCCTGGCCTACGGCCCAGGGGCCTTCAAGGCGCCGGGCGTCGTGGAGTCGCCGCAGAAGGTAAACCAGTCGTTCCACCATGCCCTTCTCTGCCATGGCCACGGCGTGCGCGCCGTCCGGGCGTACGGCGGGAAGGGGGCGCGCGTGGGGATAACGGACAACTGCGACGTCTGCGCGCCGGTCACCGAGACGCCCGCCGACATCAAGGCGGCGAACGCTTGGTTCGTTGAGCGCAACCTGCACGTGCTCGATCCCATCTACCGGGGAAGCTACTCGAAGGAATACCTGAAACGCGTCGGAAAGGACGCGCCGGTCGTCCACCCGGGCGACTTCAAGGTCATATCAGCGCCGACGGACTTCCTCGGCATAAACATCTACACGGGCTTCTTCGTCAGGGCGAAGAAGGGCGCGAAGTACGACACGGTGCCCCTGCCCAAGAATTACCCCCGCGCCGACAGCAAGTGGCTGCACCTGATGCCGCAGGTGATCTACTGGGGCCTCCGGTTCGCCCACGAGAACTACAAGGTGAAGGCGATCTACGTCACCGAGAACGGGTGCGGGTACGACGCGGAGCCCGTCGTCGACGGGGAGGTCCACGACCTGCACCGGCGCGAGTTCCTGAGGTCCTACCTGCGCGAGCTCCACCGGGCCATCAGCGACGGCGTCCCCATCAAGGGCTACTTCGTCTGGTCCTTCATGGACAACTACGAGTGGGAGGACGGCTACACGCGCCGCTTCGGGATCGTCCACGTCGACTTTGCCACGCAGAAGAGGACGCCGAAGCTCTCCGCCAAGTACTACTCGGAGATCATCAGGCTCAACCGCGTGGTCTAGGACCATGAGCCTGTTTGGCGTCGATCTGGGAGGAACCAAGATCGAGGGGGCCATCATCGACCCCGCCCGGCCCGACCATGCCCTCTGCCGCCTCCGGGTGCCCACAGAGAGCCCCAAGGGTTACCGACACATCATCCGGCAGATTGCCCGCCTGATCTCGCGGCTGGAGCGCGAGTCCGGCGTGAAGCGGCCGGAGGTGATCGGGTTCGGGACCCCCGGCGTGATCGACCCGCGCACCGGCGTCCTGAAGAATTCGAACACGGTGTGTCTCAACGGGCGCGCGCTTCGCGACGACATCGAGGCTGCGCTGGGGCGCAGGGCGAGGGTGGCGAACGACGCCAACTGCTTTGCTCTCGCAGAGGCGATGTTCGGCGCGGGCCGCAACCGCAACGTGGTGGTGGGGCTCATCCTCGGCACGGGCTGCGGCGGTGGCATCGTCGTCGGCGGGAAGGTCCTGGACGGCATCCACGGGATCGCCGGCGAATGGGGGCACAACCCGATCCGCGGCGAGAGGACCCCCTGCTACTGCGGCCGGCTCGGCTGCGTCGAGACGGTGATCTCCGGGCCGGCGCTCGAGCGCCACTATCGGCAGAGGACGGGGCGGCGGCTGCCGCTGGCCGAGATCGCCAGCCGGGCCAGGGCCGGCGAGCCCGCCGCAAGGGCGACGATCCGCCGGCTGATCTCCAAGTTTGGGGAGGCCATCGCCGCCGTCATCAACATACTCGATCCCGACGCCATCGTCATCGGCGGGGGAGTGGGCAACCTGCCGGAGCTCTACACGGACGAGGCCCGCGCGGCTGTCCTCCGGCACGTGTTCAACAACGAGGTCCGCACGGAGTTCCTGCGCCCCGCCCTCGGCGACAGCGCGGGGGTTTTCGGCGCGGCGATGCTCAGCGCCGCGCCCAGATCCTGAGCGAGGCGAGCAGGAAGTCCTCCAGCGCCGTCATGGGGTTCAGGTAGGAGCGAAGAAGGCCCCCGACCCGCTCCATTGCGTCCACGGAGGCCGCAAGCTGGCGGAAGACCGCCGCCTCTCCGTTGCGCATGAGCTCGTCGGCATGCGCGCAGGTCGCAGCCTCCAGCGAGGAAAACATCGACCGCCTGACGCCGACGCCGATCTCGGACTTGATCGCCTCCACCTCGTCGCCCTCGAGGTTCTCGGGCAGGCTCGTCATACGGCGGGCGACCTCGGCGTCGGTCGCCTTGCCAAGGATCTGGTCGAAGCGGGCCGCGAGCCCGTAGGCCCCGAAGACGCCGTCCGCGGCGCCCTTCGCCCCGGAGACGCCCGCGGCGAGCCGGGCCAGCCACTGGCGGTAGTCACCCAGCCACGCGGGCCACTCGGCCGAGATGGCCTGGGTCCCCATGTCCCGGAACCTGAACTGGAGGACCCGGCTGCGAATGGTGGCAAGGAGCGAGAATGGCTGTCCGGTGAGGAGGATTATCGTCGTGTCCGGCGGGGGCTCCTCGAGCGTCTTGAGGAAGGCGTTCGACGTTGAGGCGTTCATGCGGTCGGCCTCGTGGATCACGGCCACCTTGTGGTCCGACATGGCCGGCGTCACGTTGATCTTCGCGATCAGGTCCCTCAGGGGCTCGACCTTTATCTGGCGCCCCTTGCCCGACGGCCTCAGGTGGAAGCAGTCGGGATGCCTGTCGGGGTGGATGTGGGGACCGGCCGCCGAGCGGCTGAGAATCCTATCCGAGAGGGCCGCCCCGGCGGCGTCCAGCCCGTCAGGGTCGCTCCCGGAGAACAGGAGGGAGTGCGGCAGCGAACGTCCCTTGACCGCCCGCTCGATCATCGAGACGGCGGGCGTGCCCTCGAGCGAGGCTGGCCACGGAACCTCGTGCCGGCTCATCCCATGACTCGGGCCTTAACGACCTCCCAGATTTTCTTCTCGGTTGCCGCCGCGTCGTGGGAGCCGTCCACGACCACGAACCTCTCGGGCATGCCCTTGGCGAGCACGAGGTATCCCTCGCGGATCTTGTCGTAGAAATCGATGTTTTCACGCTCCATCCGGTCCGGGAGGTCCGACGCCCGCTGGTGGATGCGCTCCAGGCCCACCTTGGTCGGCACGTCGATCACGATCGTGAGGTCGGGCATCACGCTGCCGACGGCGAACCGGTTGATGTGGCTCACGGGGTCGGCGCCCAGGTTGCGCCCAATCCCCTGGTACACCGTCGACGAGTCCAGGTAGCGGTCGCAGATGACCATCTGGCCCTTCACCAGCGCGGGCGCGATCGTCTCGCGGACAAGCTGCGCGCGCGCCGCGGCAAATAGCAGGAGCTCCGTCTCCGGGCACATCTCGTCGCCCTTCGAGTTGTGGACGATGATGTTCCTGATCTGCTCCCCGATCTCGGTCCCTCCCGGCTCCCGGACCGTGACGACGTCACGGCCCAGCTTCTGGAGGTGCTCGGCAAGGCGCGCAATCTGGGAGGTCTTCCCGCTTCCTTCCGAACCCTCGAATGAGATCAACTTGCCGGTGCTTTTGGACTTGGGGGGCATTCGAAGCGTCGAGGTTGGCGGTTGCACCGGCGTTTGGCGAGCCGCTTTGAAATCCATTGGACGGCGGAGCAAATTCGGCCAACGCTCGGCGACATGTCCGCTCCCCTGCCTGCCGTCCTCGCCGCAGCCAACCTAATTGACATCTTTTCCCGCACCGACGTCGTCGGCCAGGTCATCACCTCGGGGCTGGCGGTGTTCAGCGTCATCGCATGGGCGGTGATGTTCGGCAAGAGGAACGAACTCGTGGGCCTGAGGAGGATGAACCTGGCGTTCGAGCGAGCGCTTCGCGACAACAAGAGCCTCCTTGAGCCGCCCGAGTCGTTCAAGCAGAGGCGGGACATCCCCTACGGTGACCTCTTCAGCGACGCGGTCGAGGCCTACTGGCGCGCCGCCGAGATCGGGCAGGACAAGGGGACCGACAGCCTGAGGTTCCGCCTCGAGCACACGGAGAACGCCCTGCAACGGGCCCTGGCCCGCCAGACGCTACGCTACGAGTCGAACATGGTCTTCCTGGCCTCGATTGTTTCCGGGGCGCCCTTCCTCGGCCTCCTCGGGACCGTGTGGGGCGTCATGGACGCCTTCAGCGCCATTTCCGTCCAGCAGACGGCGAGCATCCAGACCCTCGCCCCCGGCGTCTCCGCCGCGCTCCTGACGACGATCTCGGGCCTCCTCGTGGCGATTCCGTGCCTGTTCGGCTACAACATGCTCTTTGCGGCGACGAAGCGCCTGGTCACGGAGATCGAGAATTTCGCCAGCTCCCTCGCGGACAGGATAGAGCTCGAGTCGAGCTGAGCGCCCACCACCATGGCACGGACATTCAGGCGACCGCGGCAGTCGCATCCCATCGCGGAGATGAACGTCACCAACCTGATCGACCTCGGGTTCACGCTCCTGATCATCTTCATGATCACGACAAACCTGATCACCAAGGAGCAGACCATCCCGGTGAACCTGCCGACGGAGTCCAAGAGCGAGCAGACGAAGCCGGACAGGAGCGAGCGCTACGTCGCGATATCCATAGACGCGCGGGGCAACACCTACCTTGAGGACAGCCCCGAACCGATCAGCCTCGGCGAGCTGAGGAGCAGGCTGCGCCTATATTCCGCCGAGTCGAAGCCGCCGATCATCAGGATCCGGGGCGACGCCAAGGTGCCCTACGAGAAGATTGTCGCCGTCATGGACGAGCTGAAGAAGGCGAACCTGCTGCGGTTCACCTTCGACACGCAGACCGCCTCGCAATGAGTGCGCAGTCTCCCGGCGCCTACGGCCTCTCGGCCGTGCTCCATCTGGCGATCGTCGGGATGATCCTCTTCGCGAGCTACGCGTCGACCAGCATCGTGAAGGACAACCCCAAGGTGCTCGAGCTTGTCGCGGGCGAGGGCGACAACTACGCCGCAACCGAGGCGCCCGCCCTCGGGACAGCTACGGGCATCAAGGTGGAGGCGCCGGCGGTGATCCCGGCCCCGGTCGTTCCGGCACCCGTGGCCCCCGCTGCACCTGTGGCCCCCGCTGCACCTGTGGCCCCGCCCGCGCCGGTGGCCCGCTCCAAGCCCTCGCCCATACAGCCTGCACCCCCCGAGGCCCGGCACGCGACCCCGAAGACCTCGAAGCTGCATGCCACCACGCCGCCCAAGCCGGTGGACCTCGTCAGGTCGCTGAAGCATGCCGAGGCGCGCCGCGAGAAGAGGCTCGAGGCCCAGCACGAGAAGGAGCGGAGGGCGGAGCTCGCCAGGGAGATCGCGAACGCCAAGGCGGACCAGCAGCGCCGGATCAAGCACATCGACGCCGCCGGCATCGCGGCCGGCGTCCTCGGGGGCTCGACGGCGAACAAGGAGGGCGGCGCCAACGGCAAGGCCCTGAGCCGCGAGGAGGCGAGCCTCATGGAGGCGTACGTGGCCGAGCTCAAGAGCGAGATCAAGCAGAGCCACGTCCCCCCGGACGGCGTGAGCAGCAGCCTGTCCGCGGACGTCGAGTTCCTGCTGGCCGCGGACGGGACGATGTCGCATATCCGTATCGTCAGGTCGTCCGGCGACCGGGCGTTTGACCGGTCGGTCATCGAGGCCTTCGAGCACACCCGCTCCATAGGCCCGCGGCCGGACGGCCTCACCCGCACGGAAACCATGACTTTCAAGATGCAGGAAGAGGACTCCCAGTAATAACGAAGGACGAATCCCAATGAAGCGAACCTACCTGACCGTTGCCCTTGCAATGGCGTGCGGCATCCCGCTGCCCGCCCAAACGCCGCCCTACAAGGACCCGGCCCAGACCGTGGACGCCAGGGTGGCCGACCTCCTCTCGCGCATGACCCTCGACGAGAAGGTGGCCCAGCTCCAGGGCTTCCTTGTACGCGACGCAAAGGCCTTTGACGCGAAGGGGGACTTTGTCGGCGGTTCCGGCGCAGCGGCGCTGGCCAACGGAGCGGGCTCCGTATGGGTGATGGCCCCAGGAGCGGGGGAAGGGGCTGAGCCGGACCGTTTTTCCAGCGACGCTCGGGAGCGGATCGTGAAGGCCAATGCCGTGCAGAAATTCATGCGCGAGAAGTCCCGCCTCGGGATTCCCGTGCTCAGCTTTGCCGAGGCGCTCCACGGCTACATGGCGGCCGGCGCGACCAGCTTCCCCGTCCCCGTCGCCCTCGGCGGCACCTGGGACCCGGCCCTCGTCGAGCAGGTCTTCACGGTGGCGGCGCAGGAGGCGCGGGCGCGCGGGGTTCACCAGGTCCTCGCGCCTGTACTCGACCTGGGCCGGGAGCCGCGGTGGGGGCGCTTCGAGGAGTGCTACAGCGAGGACCCCTATCTGGTTTCACGGATGGGGATGGCGGCGGTGTTCGGCCTGCAGGGCAGGGGCGAGATGATCGACGGCCAGCACGTCGCCGTCACCCTGAAGCACTTTGCGGGGCACGGGCAGCCGGAGGGCGGCAGGAACATCGCCCCGCTCAGCTTCGGGGACAGGGAATTCCGGGAGACCCACCTCTATCCCTTCGAGATGGCCGTCAAGGTCGCCCATGCGCACTCGCTCATGGCCTCGTACAACGAGTGGGACGGCGTCCCGAACCACGTGAACCACAAGCTCCTGACGGACATACTCCGGGGCGAATGGGGGTTCAACGGCTACGTCATGAGCGACGGCGGGGGCATCGACGTCGTGTACCAGGACCACCTTGCCGCCGCCGGGCCGAACGAGGCGGGGATGATGGCGGTCGAGGCCGGCGTGGACTATGACCTCGGGGGAAAGGGCAGGTGCTTCTCCAAGCTCGCCGAGGACGTGCGGAGCGGGCTTGTCTCGATGGCCGCAATTGACCGGGCAGCCGCGGGCGTCCTCCGGGTGAAGTTCCTCTGCGGGCTCTTCGAGGACCCCTACACCGATCCCGACGGCTACAAGAAGGTCACCAACACTCCCGAGCACAAGGAAGTGGCCAGGCGGGCGGCGGACGAGTCGATCGTGCTGCTCAAGAACGAGGGCGTGCTTCCGTTCGACGCGTCGAAGATCAGGACGCTTGCCGTCATCGGGCCGGACGCCGCCGAGGTCCACCTGGGCGGCTATTCGGCGGTCCCGATGGAGGGCGTGAGCGTCCTGCAGGGGCTGAAGGACGCGGCGCCGGACACGATGAAGGTGCTCTATGCCGAGGGCTGCAAGCTGACCGCGAACCACGCCTCGGGCTGGCTGGTTAACGTGAACCCCGTGCTGAACGACGCCGCGGACGACTCGAGGCTGATCGACGAGGCCGTCAACACGGCGCTCCGGAGCGACGCCGTGGTCCTCGTGATCGGCGAAAACGAGCTCCTCCGTCGGGAGGCGTGGAGCGTGGACCACCTCGGTGATCGCGACACGCTCGACCTGGTCGGGCGCCAGCACGAACTCGCAAGGGCCCTACTCGCCACGGGCAAACCCGTCGCGGTCCTGCTCGTCAACGGCGGGCCGCTGTCGGTGAACTACCTCAAGGACCATGCGAAGGCGCTTCTCGAGTGCTGGTACCTCGGCGAGCAGACCGGGCAGGCCGTTGCGGACGTCCTCTTCGGCGCCGTGAGCCCGAGCGGCAAGCTTTCGGTGACCCTGCCGCGGTCGGTCGGCCAGCTTCCCGACTACTACGACCACAAGCCGTCCAGGATGCGCGACTACGTGCTGGCTGACTCGACCCCGCTGTTCCCCTTCGGCTACGGGCTCAGCTACGCAGCGTTTGACTACAAGAACCTGCATGTGAGCCCGGAGGCCATCCCGGCTGCCGGGGCGGCGCACGTGACCGTGGACGTGACCAATGTCGGCAAGGTGAAGGCCGACGAGGTCGTCGAGCTCTACATCCACCAGCTGGTGAGCATGCCCGTGAGGCCGGTGGAGGAGCTCAAGGACTTCCGGCGGGTGACGCTGGCCCCAGGGGAGACCCGGACGCTCTCGTTCGAGCTGACGCCCGACAAGCTTGAGGCCTACGACATCAACATGCGCAGGACCGTCGCACCGGGGCACTACCAGGTCATGGTCGGGCGCTCGTCCGCGGACGTGCTGACCGCGGACCTGACGGTCGAGGGCAAGCCTCGCTAGGAACGGCCGAAGACCAGCGAGCCGCGGTCCGGGATGACGCAGCTGTAGCCCTCCCCGGCGAGGTGCTCCAGCAGCATCCCAACGAACTCCACGCGGCCCTGCGCGCGCGGGCCCGCCTCGTGGGCGAGGACTATTGCGCCCGGGCGTATGTGGCGCGCGACCCGGCGCAGCGCGGCCCTAGGGTCGCCGCCGGCCCCGTCTAGGCCCCGCGCATTCCATAGGACAAGGTCAATTCCCCTTGCAGCCAGCTGCGGCTGGAGGAAGTAGTTCCTGATGCCGACGGGAGGTCGGAAGTACCGCTCGAACGGCGCCCCGGACAGGAGGAGCGCGCCCACGCACAGGTCGATCTCCCGCGCCGTGCGCCCCGGGGGCGCGGACCAGAACGTGCCCGCCGGGTGAGTGTGGCTGTGGTTGGCGAGCGCGTGCCCGTCGCCGGCGATCCTCCTCGCGAGCTCGGGATGCTTTTCCACCTGCCTGCCTACCACGAAGAAGGTCGCACGGGCGCCGTGGCCGCGCAGCAGCTCCAGGATCGCCGGGGTGCTTGCAGGGTCGGGGCCGTCGTCGATCGTGAGCCAGACCTCCTTCCTGCTGGTCCGGAACGAGGTCGCTGCGGGGCCAAACGCCTGCTGGGAGGGCAGGACGAATTGCAGGAAGACCCACGGGTCCGGCGCAAGGAAGACGACGACGGCGGCCACGGGGTGGTGCGCCAGAGCCAGCGCGAGCGCCACGGCCTTGAATGAAAGGAAGACCGGGACCCAGGGCCTCACGAGGGTTGCGAGACGACCCGTGCCGAGTGCGTGATCCTCGGGACGAGCGGGATGAAGCGCTGGAGCCAGCAGACTGCGAGGAAAACCTTGAAGCGCCACCAAAGCGGCCACGCCAGCTCCACGTGGCCCGCGACGATGGAGACGATGCCGCTATTCAGGCCCCAGGGGGGCTCGGGCGTCATGAAGACCTCGAACCCGCTGTTGTCGTAGAAGACGTCGATCAGTTTTTTGAAGACCGAGCAGTGGGCCTTCAGCCCCCTCGTGTAGGCCCTCCGCTCCGCCGGACGGAGCGGCCGGCCGGCCTCGTGGGCGCGCCATATCATCTCGACGGCAAGCTTTGACGAGCGTGTCGAAAGGTAGACGCCGGAGGAGAATATTGGGTCGTAGAAGACCGCGGCGTCTCCCCCGAGGACCACACGCGGCGACGCGAATTGCCTCCTGACGTAGCTGTAGTCGGCGGTCGTCCTGAACGGCTCGACGGCGCAGGCGCCGCTCATGACCTCCCTGAGGCGCGGGGACCCGGCGACCGTTGCAGCGAACGCCTCCTCCGGCGCCGCGCGCCCCCGCAGGTTCGTGACCGAGGTGACAAGGCCCACGGACGTCTTTGTCGGGCTCACGGGGATGACCCAGAACCACCCGTCGCCGACCCGGGCGATCACGATGTTCCCGCCGCTTGGCCCGTCGGCGCGCCTGACACCCTCAAAATGGCTGTACACGGCAGCGCGCTTGGGAAACGGCGCCTCCTCGAACCTCGACTTCAGCGGGTGCGCAAAGAGGTTTTCCCGGCCCCCGGAATCGATCACCCAGCGGGCGCTGACCTCCTCGTCCCCCCGCTCGCCGGAGAGGGTGGCGACGACACTGTCCTCGCCCTCGGCGAGGGAGCGCACGGTCGTCCCGATGCGGACCTCGGCGCCCAGGCTCGACGCGTGATCGAGCAGGATGGAGTCAAACCGGCGCCGCTCCACCTGGAAGGTCGAGCCAAGGTTCGGCACGTAGCCCTCGGCGAAGACGATCTCCTTCGTCTGGGGACCTTCGCCCAGGATGAATTCCGCCCCGAGCTTCCTCACGAAACCGGCAGCCTCCACCTTTGGCCAGGCGCCGCAGTCCCTGAGGATGGCGTTCCCGATGGGCAGCAGGGACTCCCCGATGTGGAACCTGGGGAACCTGTCCCGCTCGGCGAGCAGCACCGACAGGCCCTTTTTGCGGGCGAACGCCGCCGCGCAGCTCCCGCCGGGGCCCCCGCCGACCACCAGGAGGTCCACATCCGTGCGATCCATTGCCCAAGGTATCGGGCGAGGAAGAGGGGGACCAAGCAGGAAATTGCTTGTCCGCAAAGCCGCGTTGCGTGTAGGTCCGTCCGATGACTGTAGACTTCGCCTTCGGCGACGCGTGCGACGGCCCGGGGACCATCAGCATGGGGCTGCCATTGCTTTCCGGGGAACCCGCGGAGGCGCTTTCCGGCGCGGCCGAACCAGCGGGGACGTCGGGGCATTTCCGCCTGTGGCGTGGGGACAGCCGCCTGTTCGGCCACGCTAGGCTCGGTGCCGTATCCGGGACCGAGGCCGCGGCGGCGCGCCTCTATGGGGAGCTGCTTCATGCCACCCGGGGGCTGCACCTTCACCGGATCTGGAACTGCGTGCCGGGCATCAACAGCCGGGGGCCCGACGGCACCGAGAACTACCACGCTTTCTGCCGCGCCCGCTCCATTGCCTTCGAGGCTGAATACGGCCCACGCTTCGCCGCCCGCCTTCCCGCCGCCTCGGCCGTGGGCACCGAGCGCCACGAGATCACGGTCGTCTTCGTGGCCGGCGCCTCGCCGGCCCGCAACGTCGAGAACCCGAGGCAGACCCCGGCCTACAACTACCCGGCAGAGCACGGGCCTAGGCCCCCGAGCTTCGCGCGGGCGACCGTCCTGGCCACTGCCCAGGGGACGGAGGTCTATGTCTCGGGCACGTCATCCATCGCCGGCCACCAGACGGTCGCGCCCGGCGACACGCGCGCCCAGGCAAAGTGCACCCTGGGCAACCTTGCCGGGATCTCCAGGGCCTGCGGCCTGGGCGACGACCTCGGGGGCGAGCACGGCCGCCGGCACTTCAAGGTCTATCTCAGGAACCCCGCGGATCTGGCGGCGTGCGAGGCGGAGATGTCCGGCGACTGGATCCGCGCGGGTGACCGCGTCACCTACCTGCGGGCCGACATCTGCCGCGCCGCCCTCAATGTCGAGGTCGAGGTTGCCGTGCGGGGACTGCCGAGGATTTGACGGAGAGCCCGGGTGTCGACCTTGCCCCGTGCGGTGGCCGGAAGGAATCCGAGGACGAGGAGCCTCGCCGGGATCTTCCATGGGGCGAGCCGGCCCCGGAGGCTGCCGCGCACCTCCGCAGCGGACAGGCTGGTCGCGACCGCCGCCGCCAGGAGCCCCTCCGGCGCCTCGGTGACATGGGCAAAGGCGCCCCCGACGCCTGGCACCGAGCGGAGAGCGGCCTCAACCTCGGCGAGGTCGACCCGTCGGCCGCCGACCTTCGCCACGCGGTCAGAGCGCCCCAGCAGGACAAGTTCGCCCCATTCGTTCATCCTGGCCCTGTCGACCGCCACAAAGCGCCGGTGGCCCGCAACGGCGGGGCTTGAGACGATGCACCGGCCGGACGGGCCGATCTTGACGTTCACCCCACGGAGCGGCCTGCCCACGCTTCGGCCCTCGAGGGTGGCCCTGCCGCCCGCGTCGTAGGAGATCCCGCCGGTTTCAGTCGTGCCATAGAACCCATGCACCCGGACCCCGAATTTCCGCATGAAACCCTCGGCGACCTCCGGGGCGAGCGGCGAGCCCGCGGATATGACCAGCCTCAGGCTGCCGAGCATCTCGGCCGGCACGGCGCTCAAAGCGAGCGCGCGCAGCAGGGGAGGCACCGCCGGGAAAACTGTCGGCTTGTGGCGCCGGATGTCGCCGGCAAGGGCGTGCGGCAGCGGACTGGAAATGCAGACGATGCGGGTCCCGAAGACGAGAAGAGGCGCCGTGATGCTGCCCAGGCCGTAGGAATAGCCGAGAGGTATCGCGGCCAGGTTCGAGTCCGCCCCCCCGACGCCCATCGTGCCGCAGACCTGGCGGGCGTCGGCTATCATCTGGGCGTGGGTGACGGAAAGGGCCTCCGGGGCACCCGAGGTGCCGCTTGTCAACTTCACAAGACATTCCGAAGGGGTGGGGCGGAGCCGGGAGCCCGAGGCCGGGTCGAGGGCGTGAAGGCCGCCGTTTCTCCAGATGTGGGAGGCCCCCACCTTCCGTGCGGCCGCCACCTGGGCCTCCTCCGGCTCGGAGGGGTCGATCGGCACCGGCACGTTCCCGGAGTACAGGACGCCAAGAAATGCCGTGAGCCATTCTATGCCATTGGGAACCGAAAGTGCGACCCGGCGTCTAAAGGACGTGGATACCCCCGCCTCTCGCGTGAAGGCTCCCGCCCATTCCGACGCAGCCGCGGCGACGGCTGCCCTGGTCCACCTTCGCCCCGAGGCCGCCTCGACAAGCGCGATGGACCGCGGCGCGCGGCCGACGGTCACCATCCACCCGTTCTGCAGGCTCCTGCCCATGCCCAAAGCGTGTTTCCAGCCGGGCGGCGCGCGAGGAAAATTCCGGTTGTACACCTCGTGAGAAGGAGAGCATAACGGCTCAGGCATGGGTGAGCACGACCAGACCCGCTCCTGGGACGCGATCATTCTTGGCGGGGCGCTTGCCGGTGCGTCGACGGCCCTGCTCCTGCGCCGGAGAAATCCGCGCTGGAGGATACTGATCATCGAGAAGAGCGAGGCCCTCGGCCGTCGGGTGGGCGAGTCGACCGTCGAAACAAGCGCCTATTTCCTGGGGAGGGTCCTGGGGCTCACCGACCACCTGAACGAGCGGCACTTGGTCAAGCAGGGCATGCGGTTCTGGTTCAGCAACGCGGCCGCCTCGGGATTGGCCGAATGCAGCGAGCTTGGGCCGAAGTACAATGTCCGTTTTCCCGGCTACCAGGTCGACCGTTCTGTTCTCGACGAGGAGGTGCTGGCGCGGGCGGTGGGCGAGGGCGCGTCCCTCCTGCGCCCGGTTAGGATAACGGGCGTGACGCTCTGCAGCGGCGGGAGCCAGGCCGTCGCCTGGTCGCGGGCGGGCGGCGAGACGGGCATGGACACCGCGCGCTGGGTCGTGGACGCCTCGGGCGTGGCCGCGATTCTAGCCCGGAAGAATGGATGGCTGAAGACGAATACGGCCCATCCGATTGCGGCCTGCTGGAGCCGCTGGAGGGGCGTGAAGGGCCTGGATTCATTGGAACTGGCGGAGAGGCACCCCGAATGGTCCGCGCGGTCCAGCGCGGTGCGCTTCACGGCGACAAACCATATTTGCGGCAAGGGCTGGTGGTCCTGGTGGATTCCACTCAAGGGTGGGGACATGAGCGTCGGGGTCGTCTACGACCAGCGGATAACCGAGCTTCCCGAGGGGGGGCGCATGGGCGAACGCCTCAGGGGCTTTCTGTCCGCCCACCCGGCTGGCCGCGACCTCATCGAGAACGCGCATTTCGAGGAGGGTGATGTCCACTTCAGGCGGGACTGCGCTTACTATAGCACGCGCTACGCCGGCGACGGCTTTGTGCTGGTCGGCGACGCGGCCGCATTCATGGACCCCTTTTATTCCCCGGGGATGGACTGGATCAGCTTTTCTGCGAGCGCGGCGGCCGCGCTCGTCGACAGCTGCCTGTCGGGGCGAAACGTCGCGGAGCGGGTCGAGCGCCATAACGTGAGATTTTCCGCTTCCCACGACCGCTGGTTCGACGCGATCTACCGCGACAAGTACTACTATTTGGGGGATTTTGAACTATTGAAGCTGGCGTTCAGGTTGGACCTGGGGACGTACTATCTCGGTGTCGTCGCGAGACCCTTCCGTGTTGGGAAGTCCGCCCTCGAGATTCCGGCCTTCGCGGCCAAAGGCGGGAAGGCGGCGGCGGCGCTGATGGCCCTCTACAACCGGCGCTTGGCATCGATCGCCAAGTCAAGGATGAGGCGCGGAACCTGGGGCAGGCTCAACAACGGGCGCTACGACGGCTTCATCAGCTACGAGCTCAACAACCGGCTTCTGCCACGCGTGATTTGGCGCATATTCGTCTGGCTGCTGCTCGAGGCGAGCGAGGGATGGCGGACCTGGGTGAGCATTCCCTCGCGCGAATCTCCGGCTGCGATGCAGGCGGCGGCGGCCAAAACCTAGCCCACATGCCGAACCCGCCCCATTCCGCCGCAAACGCTCTTGCACGATTCCCGGCAGAAGTGCTCGAGGCATACCAGCGATACCACGAGAAGGGCGACGCGGGCGCGGTCCAGGCCGTTGTCATCGCTGCGGTGGTCGACTACCAGCCCTCCCGCCCATCCAGCCCGGCGCCCGTGACGGACGAGACGCGCCTTGTCGAGGACATGGGCTACGATTCTGTGGCCGTGGCGGAGCTTGTCTTCTTTCTCGAGGACCTGTTCGACGTCACCATTTCGAACGATGAACTGCTCAGGGTCCGCTCCATAGCCGACCTACGCGCCTGCGTGACGCGCAAGCTGGCCGCAAAGTCCCCCGCGGCGTGACGCCAGTCTTCACCGGCCTCGGATTCATCACCCCGATCGGCAATGGCCGCGGCGCCGTCGAACGGAGCCTGCGCGACGGGACCCATGGGCTGTCCCCGGTGGAATTCCTGGGAAACCCCAGCCTTCCAGTCCGGGTGGCGGGCACCGTGAAGGGATTTGGCGCCGACTCGCCAAGCTGGCGGGATTGGACCTGGCCAAAGGAGTACGACATCCCGAAGGAGGTCCTGCGTAGCGCGGCGCCGCACGGGCTGTATGCCATTTGCGCGGTGTACCAGGCGATCGAGTCGGCTGGGCTGACCGCGACCGACATCGCCAACGACCCCGACACGGGGCTCTACTGCGCCTCGGCCGGGTCCGCGATGCTCCTGCATCACAATCTCGCGCAGATGCGGGCTGTCTCTGGCGCCCGCGGGAACCCCATGGGCGTCGTAAGCTCGATCGCAGGCACCCTTAATTTCACGCTCGCGGCGCATTTCAAGATCACGGGCACAGTGTGCGGTTTTGTTTCCGCATGCGCCTCGTCGAGCCATGCCCTGGGTTACGCGATAGACGATCTGCGCCTCGGCAGGATAAAGCGGGCCATCGTCGTCGGCGCGGAGGAGGTCAACGCCGACACCCTGCTTCCCTTTGCCCACATGCGTGCCCTTTCGAAATACTCCGACCCCAGGCTCGCGTCGCGGCCGTTCGACCAGGGCAGGGACGGGTTCGTCGGGGCGGGCGGGGGCGCCGCAGTCATCGTTGAGACGCACTCCGAGGCCCTGAGGCGCCGGGTGCGGCCCCTTGCCACGGCAATGGGATGGGGGCAGGCGGCGGATGGGTACAGCGTCGCAGCCTCGCATCCCGAGGGGTCCGGGCTTCACCTGGCGATGGAGCGCGCGCTCGCCGACTCGGGGTTGACGCCGGCCTCAATAGCGCACGTGAGCGCGCATGCGACCTCGACGCCGGTCGGTGACAAGGCTGAGGCGGCCGCCCTCAGGAGGCTCTTTGGCGCGCATGGCGCAGCGCCGCAGGTGAGCGCGACCAAGGCCCTGACCGGCCACGGACTGTCGCTTTCCGGCGTCATGCAGGCGGCGTTCTGCGTTGTCTCGATCGATGCGGGCTTCTTTCCCGGCAATCCCCACCTGGAGACCCCCGACCCCGAGTGCGAGGGCCTTCAAATGCCAAGGCGTTCCCTTGATGGCAGGCCGGCAGCTATACTCTCGAACAGCAGCGGGTTTGGGGGCAGTAACGTGTGTCACGTGATCGGCGCCCCGTGACCTTTACAGGTTGAAAGGGTCAGTTTCGTGCCGGCAATATCAACCCCTCAAATGCCCGACCCGCTCACCGCCAAGCTTAAGCAACTTATCGTCGAAACCCTTCGCCTGGAGGACATTTCGCCGGCGGACATTCCAGACAACGAGCCGCTTGTCGGCGGCGGCCTTTCCCTGGACTCGATTGATGCCCTCGAGCTTGTCGTGCGCCTCGAAAAGGAGTTCGGGATCAAGATCGCGAGCAGCGAGGAGGCAAAGCGCGCCCTTGCAAGCGTCGCCTCATTGTCGGCTTACATCAGGCAGAGGGGCGATCCATCCCGAATTCCGGCATAGGCCGGCAGGCCGCCCATGGCCGACAAGACTGGAGCCATCCGCGTCGCCGCCTGCGGCTGCATCACACCTTTCGGCGACGCCTCGTCAACCCATGCCGCGCTGTTGGGGCGAAGGCGCGCGCTTGCGCTGCTACCGGCGCTCGGGAGGGAAGGCGGGGACCTCGTTCCCCTGGCGCTTCTGCCGGGACGCGCGCTCGATGAGGATGCCCCGCCCTCATGGCTGCCGCCCCTGGCTGCACTTGGCCGTTGCGTTCCGGCGGCAGATTGGGGCTCATCCCGCCGCCCGGTTTTTGTAACCGGCAGCAATTTCGGCGTCGGCGGCCTGGTGGCGCTCAAGCGCAGCGGCGACCCGTCCTTTGCCCGCTGGGGCGGGCCGCCGGCCTGCACGGAGCTCCTCCGCCTTGAGCTCGGCTGGGGTCCGGACGTTTCTATCATTTCGCACGCCTGCGTGTCCGCCCACCTCGGGCTCCTGGAGGCCACGAGGGTCGTCGAGGCTGGCCTTGCCGACGAGGCGCTCATCCTCTCCTTCGACTTCCTGAGCCCCTTCGTCGCCGGGGGATTCAACGCCCTCAAGATCCTCAATTCGTCGTTCCCTTCACCGTTCATGGAGCGGCCGGCGGGCGCCATCGGCCTGGGTGATGGCGCGGCCTTTGCCGTCCTCTCGCGAAACCGGGGCGACTGGGCTATCGAGGCGCAGAGCCTGTTCAACGAGATGCACCACTTCACGGCCAACCGCGGCGACGGCTCAGGCTTCGCGGCGTGCCTGGGCCCTGTGGCGGCCAGCTTGTCGGGCCGCAAGGTGTGGTACAAAGGCCACGGGACCGGCACTCTTGAGGCCGGCCGGCTCGAGGTTTCTGCGGCGGCCGCGGCCTTCCCGGAGGCCCCGATTGTCGGCTGGAAGGGGAGTCTCGGGCACACGCTGGGAAGCTGCGGCCTGGTCGAACTGGCGTTGGCCATCGAGGCGCTGCGCACACGGCGGGTACCCGGAACCCTCGTCGACGACGGGACTCCCATGTCGCCGCACGTCTCGACCGAGGCATTTGACGCGTCGACATTCGACGGTGTTGTCTGCGCCAGCAATGCATTTGGCGGCGCACATGCCGCATTCCTCCTTACAAGTGCCTGAAGTCTACATCCAGCGCCTGAGGACAGACGACCCTGGGGCCGAGGAGCCCGCGCATGCCCGCGAGCGGCTAAAGGCGGCGTTTCCCGCAGGAGCAACGCGGCGCATGACCACGCTCGGCCTCATCGTGGGGGCGTCCGTCTCCGGGCTTGAGGCCCCAGGCATGCCCGTCGTCTACGCCACGAGCTATGCCGAAAGCAGGGCCCTTGAAGGCTTCCTGGACAGCTTTCCGGCGCCGAGTCCCACGCTTTTCCAGACATCCATTCATCCCAGCGCCGTGCAGCAGACTTTGATCGCGCGCCAGCAGTCTGTGGGTGAATTCATACCGCTCTCCGGCGGGGAGCTGCTTGCCTTTCATTCGCTCCGGGCGTCGATGGTCTCCCCCTGGCCTGAGGTCGTGCTCTGCGGCGGCGAGGAACGCGGGGCTTGGCTTCTCCAGTATGGACTGGCGAGCAGCCGGACGTTCGGCTTCGCGGCCCTTCTCGGCCGCGCCCGGCAAGCGAACTCTGTCGCGCGGATCTCAGTCTCGGCCGCGGAAGCGACAGGCACGATGGGCTTGGGCGGCCTTTTCGATCTTCTGCACAACAAGCGGCCTTTCGCGGGAGCAATAGCCCCGGGCTGGCACCTGGGGATTGAATGGCTGTGAGCTCCGAGCGGGCAAGGAACCCCGGGCCTTCATGGGGGCTTCGATTTCTTGGAGCATGCGATCGGTTCCTGCCCCGGGCCGTCCTAGGCCCCCTCCTCTCAACGGGGACTTGGGTCGCCGTGGCATGCATGGCGAGGCAGCGGGCCTGCTCGCGGGAGTACCTGCGCAACGTTCTCCCCACCGTGCCGCGTCTCCGCGACATCCACCGGCATTTTTTTGCCGCATGCGATTCGCTCATGCTGCGCCTGAGCGTGGCCAACGGGCGGCGGCACAGCTGCGCCCTCGAGGAGGGTGCCGGCGACTTTTCCGCATGGCTCTCTGAGGGCGGGCCGGTGCTGCTGGGGACCTTCCACATCGGCAATTCGGACCTCACCGGCTATATGCTCGCGGGGCAGGAGAAGCGCAAAGTGCACCTCGTGCGCATGCGGGTTGGTAATTCCCACGACACGGAGGCCCTTGGCCTGCGTTTCGGCGGACTTCTCCATTTCGTATGGGTCAATGACCCACAGGAATTGCTTTTTGCCCTCAAGGAGGCGGGCTCAGGAGGCGACGCCGTTGCAATGCAGTGCGACCGTGCCGAGCACAGCTCGAAAACCGAGATGTTCGAGTTCTTGGGCGACCGCAGGCAGTTCCCATTCACGATATACTATCTGTCGCTGATCTTTGGCCGCCCGGTCATCCTCTCCTTCGGCGCCCCCGAGGGCCGCGACCGTTCCGTCGTCCACGCCTCGCCCGCCTTCGCGCCCTTGCCTGGGGAGACAAGGCGCGCAGCCCTGGAGAGGGCGAGGGCGCACTTCCAGGCGTTCCTCGCTCGCGTGGAAAAGCACCTTCGCTCAAACCCGTGGCAATGGCTGAATTTCAGGCCCCTATGAAGGCCGGCCGGCGGGTTCGCTGGGTGTTCCTCTATTACCTCTCCTGGGTGGTCTTCTTTTCCGTAGGCCTACTTCTCAATTTGGGGTGCGCTGTTCTCCTGCTCCTTCCAGGGCGCGCGAGGTTCGAGGGCCGCATCCGGGGATCGATACGGTCACTTTTTGGCACGTGGCTGGCATGGCTGCATGCCACGGGGATCGTCGTGATTGAGTGGAGAGGATCCGAGGAGGCCCCGCTAGCCGCAGGGACAGTCTACATCGCAAACCACCCGAGCCTCATTGACGCGACCGTCATACTCGCCCGGCTGCCCGATGCCGTGTGCATCTTCAAGCCGGCACTGATGCGCAACCCAGCCATCGGGCCCGCCGCGATAATGGCGGGATACGTCCGCGGCGACACCGGCCTCGACCTGATCAAGGCGGCGGCGGGAAAAGTGGCATCGGGACAGTCCCTGCTGGTCTTTCCTGAAGGAACGCGGACGGACGAGGACAAGATCATCGGCAAGATGAAACCGGGTTTCGCGCTCATTGCGGACCGCGCGCGGGCGCCCGTGAGGCTCATCATCGTGGAGGCAAGCGCCAGCTTCTGCAGGAAAGGCCAGCCCTTGTGGCCGGCGCCGGCTATTCTCCCCGGGAGATTCAGGTTCACGCTGGACAGGGCGTGGCCGTACGAGCCGGGCCGATCAGCCGCGGAGTTGACCCAGGCGGTCGAAGCCAGAATCTGCGAGGTTCTTGGCCGACCGCAGTCCGAATGACCCCGCAATCCTCCCACCTGGTCCTCGTCCCCTCATACAATCCCGGGAATCTCCTTCTGGCGACGGTGGACGGGGCGCTCGAGAAATGGCCGCACGTATGGGTCGTCGTGGATGGCTCGACCGACGACAGCCACCAGCCGCTGGTCAATGCCCCGCGCCCCGGCCTCCGGGTCATAGTTCGCCACGCAAACTCAGGAAAGGGCGCTGCGGTCCTTGAGGGGGCCGCAGCCGCGGCTGCAGATGGATTCACCCACGTACTCGTCATGGACGCCGACGGCCAGCATCCCGCGGGTCGCATCCGGGAGTTCATGGAGGCGTCGATGGCAGAGCCCGAGTCACTCATCTGCGGGAAGCCGTTGTTTGGCCCAGAAGCCCCGGTGGTGCGCCTCTACGGGCGCAGGCTTAGCTCCCTCATGGTCTTTTTCGAAACCCGCGGCAGGGGAGCAGCGGACCCGCTCTTTGGGTTCAGGGTCTATCCGATCGCGGAGCTCCGGGGCGCCCTTGAAGCCGGGCGGAGGAGGGGGCGGAGGTACACATTCGACCCCGAGGCAGCGGTCAGGCTTGCCTGGGCCGGGGTTCGTGCGAGGAATCTCGAAGCCGAATGCGCCTACCTGCCAGCAGCGAAGGGAGGTGTCTCGCATTTCCGATACGTGCGGGACAACCTGAAAATGGTGGCAATGCATTCACGGCTAATCCTAGAGCTACTCCTTGGCAGAGGTGGCAAGGAGACCCTTTGAATATCCTCCGGATCATAGGAGCGTTTGCCCTGATGGGGTGGGCACACCCACTCGGGGCGGAGACCGTGGTCATCGGCCCCGGCACGCCCGGGCCCAAGTGGGAGAGCCTGATCGGCGCACTCGCACGCAAGGGCCCGATCAGGGCCGCATTCACCGAGCGCCGTCACTTTGCATTCCGGCGGGAGGCGACGGTGCTCACCGGCGTTCTCAGGTTCTCGCCCAGGCTGGGGTTAAGCCTACAATACATGCGGCCCGAGGAGTCCATCCTGATCGCCGATAGCCGCGGCTTGGAGATTCGGGACTCAACTGGCCGATCTCGCGATATCCCAGCCGGCTCGGGCGCTGCCGGAGTCATTGAGGCGATCCTTCCGATCATGCAGTTCGATATGCCCGCCCTTTACCGCGCGTTCATCGTCCACGGCGAGATGACGGGCGAAGGCTGGTCCCTCGAGTTCACCCCAAAGGACGCGGACCTTTCAGAGGCATTCGGTTCGATCGTCGTTTCCGGGTCTTCCACCGACGTGAAGCGCCTTGAGTTCAAGCGCGCTGGCTCGATGCATGTGGAGATTGACGTCGGTGAAACCCAGACCGGCGTTTCATTCAGCCAGGATGAGTTGAAAAAGTACTTCCGCTGACCCGGATCCCCGCCACTTGGAACCCGCACGCCAAAAATGGGCAGCGCGCGCCCTGCTCGCCGTCGCCGTCGCCACGATGGTCGCCTGGCTCATGGGCGCCAACCTGAAGTCGCGCATATCGACGAACGTGCTCGACCTCATTCCCTCCGAGCCCGGTTTACAGGAGCTCAACATGGTCCGGTCGCTCGCGGACCAGGATGAGGCGAGAATCATCCTGCTGGCCGTAAGGGCGGGCACCGCGTCTGCACCCGGTGCTCCGGCATCCGATATCCTCGCCACTGACCTGGCAAGGGCACTGGCGTCCGAGCCGGCCATCGCCCAGGCCATCCCGCTCGCCGACCACATCCCGCGCGACGCCATCGCACGGGCCATCTTCCTGCGTCGGTTGAGCCTGCTGCTGCCGGGATGGCTGGATACGATGAAACGGCAATATGACTCTGGCTCCAAGAGCGTCCCGTGGCCTGCCTGGCTCGCCGAAAAGGCGGCCCAGGACCTTGAGGCGTTTCTTGCAAAGCCCGAGGCCATCGCTGCGCAGGATGTCGTCACTTCGGACCCCCTTCTCCTTGTTCCCCGCCTAGCAAATCGAATGGAGGGTATCTCGGGGCCGGGTTTTGAGTCAGGACAGGGGGCGAACTACTCGCTTGTCTGGGCCCTGAGCCGGGAATCGCCGCTTTCCGAGGGAGGCCAGGAACCAGTATTCGCAGCCGTGAACGATGCGATGTCAAAGGTGAGGGCTATCGACGCCGGAGCAGAGCTGCGATGGACAGGGGTCGCGAGGTTTGCCGCGGCTAGCCGTGCAAGGATCGAGCGGGAGGTGAGGCTTCTCAATATCTTGTCGCTCTGCCTCGTGGTCGGCGTCGCCGCCGCTTGCGTCAGAAAGATCCACCGCGCCATACACCTCGTCCCCGTGGTCCTGGGAGGGCTACTGGGAGCATGGACCGTCACGGCCGCTGCGTGGCACCGCGTCCACGTCCTCGTGTTTGTGATTGGCTCGCTGCTTGCCGGCGTGGCGGTCGACTACGGATTCTATCTCTTCCTTCAACCGAAGCTGCGTCCCAGCGAGCCATACGCCGAAAGGGCTAGGAGGCTCGTCAGGCCGCTCCTCGCAAGCGCGCTCACCACAGTCATCGGCTTCTCCTTCCTCCTCTGGTCTGAGCTCCCGCTGATTAGGCAGCTCGGGGTTTTCGTCAGCGCCGGCCTTATATTCGCGCTCCTCACCGCACTTCTTTGGTTCGCACAGATCGACGATTCACACCTCGATACGCGTTCTTTCATACGCTGGCGGCCGAACCCCGCAGGAAGGGGTGTGCGCCTTGCCTCGCGGCTCGCGCTGTTCGCGGGCGCCGTCGTCGCGCTTGCTGGGCCATGGCGCCTGCATTGGCGCGACGACATCCGTGAGCTGGAGATTCCTACTCCCGACATAACGGCGAATGACTCGGCGGTTCGGTCTCTCTTTGGCGATGACGGCGCAAAAACCGTCTACCTGACTCAGGGCGCCTCGCTTGCTGACGCACGCGACAACCTGGAGAGCTTCCTGAAATGGCATGCCGTGGCCTATCCAGGATCGAAGGCAGCGGCGGTGGGAATGGCGCTCCCGACGAAGGAGCAATGGGCGCGGCTGCCCTCAGAGCGCGCAGCACTCGCGGACTTCCCTGGTCAATTCCGCTTGGCCCTCGAAAGGCACGGCTTTCAGGTCGAGTCGTTCGCCCCGTTTTTCAGAGCCTGGAAGGACGCCGCGGCCAGCCCCACGCAGCCGCCATATGAGGCCATGGTGCGTGAATTGGAACGGTCCCTGCGTGGGCCATTGTCCTCGCTCGTCCATGACGCACCAGGCACAGCGTGGTTTGTAACGATCGCGGAGCAGGGGCCGGGGCCGGACCCGCCAGCCTCGACCAACACCGTCACCGACAGTCAGCTCCAAAACCTAAACCGCCTGTTTTTGAAATATCGGATCTCGGCACTCAGGCTCAGCTGCGTGGGCCTCGCGTTCGTGGGAGCAAGCGTCTTCGTCCTCTATGGCATCCGCCGGGGCGCCAGAATATTCGCGATTCCCTCGGGCGCCTGCCTGTTCGCCTTCGGGCTATTCGGCCTGCTCGGCATAACACTCAACCTCTTCAATCTCCTGGGGGCGTTCCTAGGCGTCTGCCTCAGCCACAACTACGCGATATTCACGGCCGAGAGCCTGAGGCGCCACGAGGAACCGCCCCCTTCGATCCGGATGTCATCGCTGGCCGCGGCATCGTCATTCGGGGTGCTCTCGTTGAGTAGGATCCCGGTTGTCTCGGCGCTGGGTTCCACTGTTGCCGTGATCGTTATCGCCGCGCTGGCAATCACGGAGCTCACGCCGCTTGCCTCGGGGGAAAATACTGTCCAGCGTCCCGGCCAGTGATAACCCCTCTTGTCCTGCTAGGAGTGGTGCTAGGGATAGTGCTCGCCGGCGCGATCACACTGCTTTTCGGGGTCTACACGATCGGCCCCACCGAGCGGGGGGTCGTCACCACATTCGGCCGGGCGCAGCGCCTGAACGGAACGGTGGCGTCAGACCCGGAGCTTTCGCCGCTTTTGACTCCGGAAGAAATGCCCCGCTATGACTTTCCCCTAATTCGGGTCGTGAAGCCAGGCGGCCCGTATTTCAAATGGCCGTGGCAGCGGCTGTACCGGATAGATATGACGATTCAGACTACCGAGATCACTTGGGATCCTGACATCAACCAATCGTCCATTGAGAGCGTGACGAAGGACAACCTGACAATTTCGCTCAACGGCCAGATCCGCTGGAAGCCGTGCGAGCGCAACCTGTACGCCTACCTATTCGGCGTGGCACGCCCAAGGGCGCACGTGATGGGGTATTTCGTATCGGTACTTCGCGACAGGATAGCAACCTTCCATAGCCAGGCGGCGGACAGCGCCGCCGTCGACGGGATCTCGATCAACGACCTCCGCAAGAACCTCTCGAGCATCAACCAGTTCATGGAGGCGTCGTGCAAGAAGACCGCGGCCCGCTATGGTATTGAGCTCGAGGCGGCATTGGTGACCACGATCGATCCCCCATCCGACGTCGACGACGCCCTCGCCTCGATCAACACGACGCAGAACCAGGTCGCGGCGGCCGTGAGCCAGGCGAAGGCTGATGCGGATCAAAAGCTCACGATGGCGGAGCAGGCCGTTCAGATCGCGAAGAACATGGCTGACGCCGACGCCGCGCCAATAACTGAGTTGAGCCACACCCTGACGGCTATGCACGCCCAAGGTGGGAAGGAAGCCCTCGATTCGTACGTGAGAAACGCGATGCTCCCGCTTAGGGAGAAGGCCTCGCAAACCGTGTTCAGCACCTAGGCGATGATCGCATTCTTCATCGCGGTTGCTTTTGGTTTCGCCGGCACCTTTGTCGCGGTCGGCATCTTCATCGCCTTTGGCAGGATATTCCAGTTCTGGCGGATACTTCCCGAGCGGACCGTCATCGTTTACACGAACTTCGGCAAGGTGATAGGGGAGGTCGGCGAGCCTGGCATGTTCTTCCCAATCCTTCATTTCGGGCCCAAGGCGTTTCTCCTGCCTTTCTTCGGCCGGGCCTATACCGTGACCAATTCGCTGCAGCAGTCCTACCTCAGGAATCAGCTCGTGAATTCGGAGGAGGGGGCCCCAATGGGGGTTGGCGTATGGTACGAGATGTACGTCCAGAACAGCTCAGCGTTCCTCTTTCAGAACTCGGACCCTATCGGCTCGCTGCGGGCCAACGTCGCGACGGCGGTTTCTCGGCAGCTTTCAAACCTCAAGCTGGAGACCCTCCTTGAGGACCGCGATGCGCTTTCGAGCAAGGTTCGGGAGGAGGTGTCCCCGGTTTCGCTGAAATGGGGATTTCAGCTGGGCTCGACCTACATCAGAAAAGTCGCGTTCCGCGACCGGGGTATGATCGCGCAGATCGAGCTCAAGGTGGTCAACCGCCTGCGGCAGGTCACGGCAGCGATGCGGCAGAACGGCGACAACCAGGTCGCCCTGATCCATTCGGACGCTGACAAGAAGGCGTCAGAGAAACTCGGCCAGGCCCAGGCTGTCAGGCCGCAGGTTGTCGGCACGGTGTTGGCTGATGTCCAGAAGAACCCCGACGTCGCGGATGCGCTGTTTAAGCTGCTCGATATCAAGGCCACCCTGAAGAGTCCCGGAAAGGTGCTCATCGCACCGGGGAACTCCGTCGGATTGCTGCTTCAAAGCTGAGCCGAGGGGGCAGGCGCCGGCGCAAGGGTGCGCCGCAGGGGCCCCGACACGCTCTATCGGAAGGGGAATTCCACAAAATGCTCCTGATTGTCGTCAACCAGGGGCAGGGTGTTGCCGGTCAGGACGGCGCGATCAAGCGTCGCGGGAGGCGCATCACCGTGGCCGCCCAGCTGCCGGGTGAACACGATGTGGTAGACCGTGCGCCGGAACCTGTAGTGAACCTTCATTAGTGGCCACGCCCTGGGAAGCCGCGGGTCGAGCCGAAGCTCCTGCCCGCAAAGCGTGACCCCCAGCAGGGTCTCTAGCAGCAGGCGGTACATCCAGCCCGCCGAGCCCGTGTACCAGGTCCATCCCCCCCGCCCCGGCTGGTTCGGCGTGGCGTAGACATCCGCGGCGACGACATAGGGCTCGACCATGTATTTCGCGGTGCTGGCGGCATCCCCGCCATGGTTCACTGGGTTGAGCATGCCAAACAGCTCCCATGCCTTGTCGGCGTCGCCGCGCAGGGCAAATGCCATGACCGCCCAAATCGCCGCATGGGTGTATTGGCCGCCGTTCTCCCTTACGCCGGGTATGTATCCCTTGATGTAGCCGGGGTTCAGGGATGAGCGGTCGAAGGGAGGGGTAAAGAGTTCGATGAGGCCGAGGTCGGGCCTCACAAGGCGGCTGGCGACGGAGTCGAGCGCCTGACGCGTGCGCTGGGAGTCGCCCCCGCTGATCACCGACCAGCTTTGGGGTATCGAATCGATCTGGCACTCGGGATTGCCGACGGACCCCAGGGGCGTGCCGTCATCGAAATATGCGCGCCGGTACCAGGCCCCGTCCCAAGCCTCGCGCTCGATCGCCTCGCGCAGGCTCTTCTCGGAGGCCTCGTACTTCGCGGACCGCGCGCCATCACCGCGCTGGCTCGCGACCGGCGCAAATTGCCGCAGCACGTCGCAGAGGAAGAATGCGAGCCAGACACTCTCGCCGTGGCCCCCGATGCCGACGAGGTTCATGCCGTCGTTCCAGTCACCGGAGCCCATCAGCGGCAGCCCATGAGCCCCCATCCGCAGGCCGTGCTCCACCGCACGGACGCAATGGTCGTAGAGGGTTGCCGACTCCTGCGAAGCCCCGGGACGGTCGTAGTAGCTCTCCTCGCCGTCCTTGAGGGCGCGGCCCGAAAGGAATGGGATCTGCTCATCCCACACCCCGGTGTCGCCTGTCGACCAGGAATAGCGGCACGCTGCATAGGGCAGCCAGAGATAGTCGTCCGAGACGCGGGTGCGTACCCCCTTGCCGGAGGGGGGGTGCCACCAATGCTGAACGTCGCCTTCGGGGAACTGCCTTGAGGCGGCGCGCAACAGATGCTCGCGAACCACCCCTGGCTCGGCGTGCACAAGCGCCATCGAATCCTGAAGCTGGTCCCTGAAGCCGTATGCCCCGCCGGACTGGTAATAGCCGCTGCGCGCCCACATGCGGCAGCAGAGGGTCTGGTAGGGAAGCCATCCGTTGACCAGAACGTTCACGGAGGTTTCCGGGGTATCGACATTCACCGTGCCCAGGGTGCGTCCCCAGTATTCCCAGACACGCTCGAGCTCGTGGCGCGGAGCCCCCGGGCTGCGGAACCGCCGGACAAGTACCAACGCCCCTTCCGCTGTGCTCGCGGCACCCAGGCGGAATACGATCTCGCATTCCTGTCCGGGGCCGATCTCGAGCACGGCCTGAAGCGCGCCGGCGGGGTCGAACCCGGCTCCAACCCGGCCGGAGAGCCTTGTCCTCTGGAGCGCAGCCGGCCGGGCGAGGGATCCGTTCCGGCCGATGAATTCGAGCCGGTCGCCCGTGACGGTTTGGCTCGTGTCACCCGAGTCGACAAAGACCACCTTTTCGGCGAAGTCCGTTTGGTAGCGATTCTTCGCCAGCAACGCCCCGGTATCGGGGTCAATCTCGGTCTGGACGTGGAGAAGGGTCTTCGATCTCAATTCTCCGAGGACCCACTCCCAATAGCCCGAGACGGAAATCCGGCGCGGCCGGGACGACAGGTTCCGGAGCCTGAAGGCGTTGAATTTCACCGGCTCGTCCAGAGCCACATAAACCGTCATCTCAGAGGCGATGCCAAATTCGGTGTGCTCAAAGACGGAGTACCCGAATCCATGGCGGACGACGTAAGGAGTTGCGCCGCGAGCCGGCTGCGGAGTGGGCGACCAAAATTGCCCGGTTTCCTCGTCCCTGAAGTAGTACGCCTCTCCGACCGGGTCCACGACCGGGTCATTGTGCCATGGAGTCAGTCGGAACTCATGGGAGTTGTCAGACCACGAATATCCTCCGCCAGACTCTGAAAGCACCGTCCCGAAATTTGGATTCGCGATCACGTTGACCCATGGGGCTGGTGTGCAGCTGCCTGGCACGAGGGTCATCACGTATTCGCGTCCATCAGGGGTGAAGCCACCGATGCCGTTTCGATGTATTAGGTCGCGCGTCACCAAGGGCGATGTCGGTTCCTTTACTGGCGCCCGGCTGGGCCGAAGCGCCGGCGGCACCGGAGTCCTCGGCGGGGGCCTGTCGAGCTGCTCCTCCAGCGAACCAGCATCCGCCATGAGCACTATCCTAGAGGCCGCATGCAACAGCGCCCTGTCGGCCGGCGAAAGGAGATCGACCCTGAGGACGAATATGCCGCCGGGCTTCCCCAGCATCGGGGCCTCCACGCCGCCCGTCACCATGGCCAGAATCTGATCGTGAAGGGGCTGCCTGTAGGTCGAGTCGTCGCCATTGAGTATAACAAGGTCGGCAGCCAGGCCCTTCAGGCGCCAATACGCATGGGCCTGCACGAGGTGCTGCACGAACTCTATGTTGGTCGCGTCCGAGATCGTCAGCAGGGCGATGGGAAGGTCGCCGGAAATCCCGTGGCGCCATAGTCCTGACTGGTCGCTCTTGTTTGCCCGGAGCGTCGCGGAGCTCGACCGCCTTGAAGGCTGCGCGTAGATCAGAGCGCTTGCTAGCCGAGCGTAGAGCTGGGCCTGCGCCTCGGTCGCGTTGATCTGCCGCAGGATCACGTGACTGTGCGTCCATGCCATCTCGAAGGCCCGGGCGGCCGTGCGCGGGGACTTGTACTTCTCGAGCAGTGCGTCGACCTGCGTGCGGGCCTCGCAGACTCCTGTCACGAAGACCACCTGGACCTCCCCATTGGCCGGCACTGACAGTGTGCGCCGAAGTGCAACCGAGGGATCGAGCACCGAACCGGAAGAGTTGGACAACGGGCCCGGCCGGCGCATCGCAATCGGCGAGGACGGGGAGTTTCCCCTTCCGAGAAATCGCACGCGCTCCGTCTCGCAGGTCGCAGGCGATTCGTCGCCAGCGGGGGCGGGCAGCATGCTGAAGAGGCAGGGCTCCTTGTCCTCGGCGGAGCGGGGCCTGCGGCTGCAGATGACAGCCGACTGGGGCGCCAGGAACTCGGTCTGCACAAAAAGGTTCGCGAAGGCCGGATGGGCCGCCTCGGAAGCGGCGGGGGCGAGGACGACCTCGAAGTATCCGGTCATTTCCACGGACCGCCTCGTGTGGCTAGGGTTGGTGATCGTGACCCTCCGTAGTTCGACGTCGTCCTCCGGCGAGACGCAGATCTCCGTGTGCACATCCAGGCCGAGGTGGGTCTGGCGGAATTCCGCGCGGCCCTGTGCGAAGATCATCTCCTGGCGCCGGGGCTGCTGCATCACGGGCTGCGGCGCCGCCGACCAGAACTCGTTGGTCGCCGTATCGCGCAGATAGATGAAGGTGCCCCAGCAGTCGCGAGTCGGGTCCTCACGCCAGCGTGTCACAGCCATGTCCTTCCATCGGCTGTAGCCGCCGCCCGTGTGGCTGACGGCAACATGGTACCGGCCGTTTGAGAGCAGGTGAACCTCCGGCGGATACGCCGAGGGCTCCGTGAACACGCGCATCGCGCTTTCCACCTCCCGGTCGAGGAGCTTGCGTGCCTCCTGGACCTCGAGCTCGGTGGAAAGCAGCTTTGCCGTCGCGTGGGGAATCCGCTCCTGGAGGAGGAGGTCCGACGAACGCAGAAGCGGGCTCGACATGAATCGTCTCTGCATCGGCCGATCAAGGAGGTGAAACGCCAGCGCAAGGAACGACATTGCCTGGTGGTGGACCATGAATGACTGGACCGTGGCGCCGGTGTGGCCCACGGGCATTCTCGACGGCGTGTAGTCGACTGCCTCGTAGAAGCCATAGGCGCCTATGCGCTCCTCGGCCGCGAGGCGCTCAAGGTTTTCGCAGGCCTCCCTCGGTGAGACCATCAGGGCCAGAGCCGAGGCATAAGGGGATATGACGAGGTCCTCTGCGAGCCCCCTGCGCAGACCAAGCCCCGGAACTCCGAAAGCCTTGTACTGATAGTTTAGGTGCGCGTCGGTGAGGTTGTAGCCTGACTCTGATATTCCCCAGGGCACGCCCCGCAGCCGACCGTACTCGATTTGCCTCTCAACCGCCCCGCGGCAGGACTCGCCCAGCAGGGTGTCGTCGTACTCCGGCATGACGAGCATCGGCATCAGGTACTCGAACATCGAGCCGCTCCAGGAGGCTAGGGTGGGCTCCCCGAATCCGGACACCAGGAGGCGCCCAAGGGCGAACCAGTGCTCCTGTGGAACCTGCCCTTGAGCGACGGCCACGTAGCTGGTCAGGCGGGATTCGGAGGCGAGAAGGTCGTAGTAGCTGCCGTCGCGCTTGCGCGTTGCCATGTTGAAGCCTGTCGAGAAATGCTTGCGCGATGGCTCGAAGAGAAAACTGAAGTCCATCTCGGCCAACGTTGAGAGCCTGCTGCAGAGTGATTCCACCAACTCAAGGCGCTTTCTGGCGGCCTCCGAGCCCTTTAGCGGATTGCTGGAGCTTGCGAGGTCCCCGAGCGTGGGCGCCGAATCGCCCCAAGGCGCCCCCGCAAGCTTGGCCGCATCCGTTTGCTCCGCCAGCCATGGAGCCACTGAAATCACATCCTCGAGGTGGCTCCGTGCGGAAGAGTCAAGTTTTGCCGCCCAACCGGCGGCCTCGGCTGGCCGCACATCCACAATTTTTGAGGCGACCTCCGCGACCTTGGACAGGAGCCTGAAGCGGTCCTTGAGCGCGTCCGGCGTGCGGTGGGCGAGAAGGCTTGCGACACGCTCCACCTGGGCGTTCCGCCCATCGATCGTGTTCACGAGAACCCCGCAGGTGTCCGAAAGACCCTCGAACAATCTTGGCGCGAGGATCTCCGCGTGCTCAAGCTCCTTCAGGCCGGGAACCAGCGTGAGGAGGTGGCCAGCCAGGTTCCCTGAGTCGACGGAGGAAACATAGTGGGGCTCCAAGACCTTCAGCGAGCGAGTGTCATACCAGTTGTAGAAATGACCCTGATATCGTTCGAGACGGTCCATCGACGTCACGGTGTCCTGGGTCCTCTTGAGCAGCTCACCTGACGAGAGGTAACCGAAGTCCCATGCCGCGAGGTTGCTGAGCAGGGCGAGCCCCATGTTCGTCGGCGACGTTCGGCTCGCCAGGCGAGCCACGGGCTGCTCCTGGTAATTGTCCGGCGGCAGGCAGTTGTCCTCCGGGCCGACGAATGTCTCAAAGTAGTGCCAGGTCTTCCTCGCCATGGCCCGAAGGAAGTAAACTTGGTCGTCGGAAAGATGCTCCGGCCTCGCCTCGATGGCCTGGCTGAGCCTCCACGCAAACAGCGGCGAAAGCAGCCATAGGCATGGAATCGGGACGACGAACAGGATCTCCCAAGGTGCCCGGATTGCCAGCGCGGCGATAGAGAGCGCCGCTACGGCCGGCGCAGGCCACATTAGCGCGAAAAATGTGCCGATCCCCATCTCGGACGATCCACTTTCCTCCCCGTATGGCACCCATTCGAGGAGCCTGCGCCGGGTCACCAGCACCCTTGCCAGCGTCCTAAGGATGGCGTCCGCGCAGACATAGGCGTCGTAGGGAAGAAAAACAATGTTCAGCGCGGCCTGGGCGAATTGCCTGCCCATGGAGGCCGAGAGGCTGCGAAGGTGAAGGGATATGGGAAGCTCGCGCGGCTTCCGGGTCACGTCATACGTCGAACTAAGGAGCGCCGGCGCACCGAAGAATGCGATGAATAGCAAGGCCACGCGGCCGTCGGCGTTTGGCAGCGTGACCCATGAAACCAGGAGCACGATGATCACGGAAATCGGCACAAGGCTCCTGCGCAGGTTGTCGAAGATCTTCCACTGCGAAATGTAGGATAGCGGGTTCTCAGCGCCGGTTGCCCCGATGCCGGGCACGCGGCGGAGCAGCCAGCTTGCTATCTGCCAGTCGCCTCGCATCCAGCGGTGGCGCCTGCGCGTATCGACGTTGTAGCGGGCCGGATACTCCTCATAAAGCTCGACGTCGCTCAGCAGGGCCGACCTGGCGTAGCAGGACTCGAGGAGATCGTGGCTTAGTATCGCATTTTCCGGGAAGCGGCCGCCGGCCGCCCTTTCGAAGGCGTCGACATCGTAGATCCCCTTGCCGATGAAGGATCCCTCCTCGAAAAGGTCCTGATACACGTCCGAGATCCCCTTCGTATACGGGTCGATCCCCGCGTCGCCTGAGAACAGGCGCGAGTACCAGGTCTTGTTGGCGCCGGGCACGCTTATACCGATTCGCGGCTGCAGGATGGCATATCCCTCGACGACGACATTCCGGAGCGAATCGAACCTTGGGCGGTTCAAGGGGTGCGCGATCGTAGCCACGAGCAGCCGCGCGGCGTTTCGGGGCAATTGCGTGTCGGTATCCAGGGTTATGACGTACTTCACCCCCTCGAGCGCCGCTGCGTCGCCCACGATGTCCGAAAATGCGCCGCCTGGCGCCCCGCGAAGCATGGCGTTGAATTCCGCGAGCTTCCCCCTTTTGCGCTCATAGCCCATCCATCGGCCCTCCGCGGCGTTCCAGCGGCGCGGACGATGGAAGAGATAGAATGGGGAGCTCTCCTTTGGGGCGTACCTCGCATTGAGCTCTTCAATTCCGGCCTTCAGCCGTCCCCGGATCTTCTCGTCATCCGCCTCTGTCTCCGAATGGGAATCGGTAAAGTCGGTTAGGAGCGCGAGAAGCAGGTTCGGGTCCCGGTTTGCGAGGTAGTGGATTTCGATGGCCTCGAGCAGGCGCTCAACAGACGGAATGTCGCCCACGAGGGACGGCACCACGACTATCGTCCGGGACTCCGGCGGAATGCCCGCGGAGTAATCCAGCCGGGCGAGGAGGCGAGGGTCCGTCAGTATGGTCGAGATCCAGTTGACCGTGGCGACAGCCAGCTGGCTGAACGCGATGACCGCAGGCAGTGCCAGCGCGGCCAATAGCCCGTTCCCATGCCACAGGTTCCTGGACGCTAGGAAAGCCGCAAAGGTGATGAGCGCGGTCAGGATGGCGACGCCGCCGATGTAGAAAGCCGTCGGATGGCGAAGGATTGCACGCTCGAGTTCCACGCGGATCGGCCGATGGGCCCGCAGGCCCCGCTCGAGCGATGGCCGCCCCCTTGCCAGCAGGTAATAGCCCACATGCGCGGTTCGATCCTCCCGGCCATGCGCGCGGGCCCCCTGTTCCGCAAGATGGACCGCTCGCTCGGCGATATCCGACTCGCCCGATGCGAAGTGCCGGGCCTGTTCCTCGACGGCGTGCCGGTAGGCGTCGCGTGTCTGGAAATCCATCTGCCGGTAGACGTCGGCCGGGTCGGTCCTCAGTATCCGGTCGACGATGCTCGCCGACTCGACGAACGTCCGCCAGTCCCAGGCCCCCAACATCCGCAGGCCCGTGATCGCGTTGCTTATGGAGACTTGGTCCGCTGCCTGCCGCTGGCTGTCTGCCCGCACCAGCTGCTCTATCGTCATGTGCTCCTCGGCGAGCCGCTGCTCGATCCAGCTTCGGGCAAGGGGCACAGGCGCGGAGGAACGGGCGATACGCTGGCAGAATTCCGCGACAAACGAGCTCGTCATCGAAAGGTCGGACTTGGCCATGTCCGCCACCACCATGACCACCTGCGAGGGCTGGTTCTCGGCAGTGGAAACGAGGCGGAGCGCCCACTTGTCGGCGGCATCCCGGTCGGTGCGCGCGACGCTCAGCCTGTCGGTGATGCGGCGAAGGCTCTCTATGAGGGCCAGCCGGATCATGATCGGAACCGCCCACAGCTCACCCAACTTCAGGGGCGTGACGACTTGGTAGGCCGAGAGGAAGGATGCAATCTGCTCCATGTCGAGCTGGGCGTCCACGTGCGAGACAAAGCCAAGCACGATGTCGTAGACCCTCGGCAGGCCGGCGGATCTGCCAGCTGCGAGCCTTGGAAGCTCGCGGCTGTACCGGCGGGGGAGGTGGCGCCTTGCCATCTGGATCTGCTCCTCGACCAGGTAGAAGTTGTCCAGAATCCACTCGGATGCCGGGGTGATGTTCCTGTCCGGCTCAACCGCGTACGTCGCACGGTTGTACGCGCTAAGTAGCTTCTCGTTCTCATTCAGCCGCGCGAGTAGGCCGTTTGGGCCCGGAAGGCTGACCACTTGGTGCCCCACCGCCAGCAGGCGGGCATGCTCTGTCAGCTGCTCAGGTGTGAACAGCGGCCGCGGCTGCGGCCTTTCCGCAGCCGCCGAAGCGGAATCTGAACCCGTCGCCATGGATAAGGATCACAGACTTCCCCATCCATTATTTGTTACGCCATGTGGCTCAAAAATATAGGAAACAAAAGCTGCGGGACCCGACCATGCCGGTTTTGGCCCAAGCAGTCGACCCCAAAGACCCGAGATCAGGGCATGCCCGCCGCCGGGGGAGGGACCTCAGCGGCCCCCGGGATGGGCCGTGTCCGGTATTCCGTGTAGTCCGGAACGATCCGCTGATAGGTGGAGTCCATCAGCGGCGAGGAAATGACGAAATCCGCGGTTGCCCTGTCGCAGGCTATCGGGATGTTCCAGACCACGGCCATCCTCAGGAGCGCCTTGACGTCAGGGTCATGCGGCTGGGGTTCCAGCGGGTCCCAAAAGAAGATCAAGAAATCGATGTCGCCCTCGACGATCTTGGAGCCGATCTGCTGGTCGCCGCCAAGAGGGCCGCTTTCGAGGCGCGCGATTGGGAACTTGAGCTTTTTTTCGAGCACCGTCCCCGTCGTGCCCGTGGCGTAGACCTTGTGGTGCGCCAACAGGTCACGGTTGAAAAGGGCCCACTCGATGAGGTCGTGCTTCTTATTGTCGTGGGCGACAAGGGCGATCTTCTTGTTCAGCCCCATTTCTATCGTTTTGTAATTCATGGCGCCGTTGGCACGGCCAACTTGAGGCAGCTGGCCCGGCCCTCGTCAAGGTAGGTTGACAGCGGCACTGCGTATTATTCGTGTTAGAAAATGGGGCCCTGGCTTCGCTGCATCACAATGCTCGCGCTTTGCGGGTCGCTCCGGGGGCAGTCGCCCGTTCTCACCGTGACAACCCCAGAAGGCTCCTTGGAGCTGAGTGCAGCCGATTTCGCCGCACTCCCGCACAAGGAGGTCTCGGCATTCGACCCGCATGGAAAGGCCAGCCACAAGTACTCCGGCGTCGCGATGGCGGACCTCTTGCTAAAGGCGGGAGCGCCCCTGGGGGAGCGCCTGCGCGGAAACGCCCAGCGGTCGATCGTCATCATCCGCTCAAGGGACAATTACGAGGTGGTATACGCCTTGGCGGAATTTGACCCGGCGTTCAGCGATCGAACCATCATCCTCGCTGACGCTGAGGACGGAAGGCCGATCGGGCCCGCCGCGGGGCCATACCGGGTCGTTGCGCCCGGGGACAAGAAGGCCGCGCGCTGGGCCAAGATGGTGGCCTCCATTGATGTCCGGCCGGCAGACCCTTCGGTGCAGGCGATACCGGGCGCGCCGGGGCCATCGCACTAGCGCTTTTTCGAGTCGGCCTTCGGCGCCGACCTGCGGATTGCTGCCGCTAGGAGGTCGTGCCACTGGCTCTTGTCGAGGCGGTCGATCGTTCCGCCGAGGTGTATGTTCCCATTGAGAAGAGAATATCCAAGTGCGTCCTTTTCAGCGGAGAGCAAGCCGGCCTCGGAGAGGTATTTTGCCGAGACCCGGCGCACCCCAAGCCGCAGGTCCAGGCTGAGGGGCTCTTTTGCAAGAGGTGTGCCGGCGACATGGCTTATGAAGCCAGTCCCGGTCAGGTGCGCGTCAGGAGACACCATTTCGATGCTCAAGAGCCGCACGGAGCCATCCGCCATGCGTTCCGCGCTCACCGTGACCTTGTCGTATCCGATTTCGGAGACCTGGTTCGTGAAGCTGATCACCGCGTCGGCTGCTGAGCTCAGCTTGTTCTTTGCCAGGTCGAAGGACTTCCCGTGCGCCCCAAAAAACGAGCCAACAAGATTGCCCACCTCCGCGGCTGAATCGGACACCGGGGCATTCGCCTCCGGAACGGCGTCGGCGACGTCGACGGCGAGGAGGCGGACGATGCCGTTCAGGCTTGTGAGCTCGAACCTTTCCGTCGTGTTTGCTGAAAGGTCGGCGAGCCCCGAGCCCGTCCCGCTCACGCTCCCGGCCAGGCTATAGTGGCCCTCCACTACCGGGCTTTCATCCGGTTTCGGAGGAATAACCACAGACGCGTCCAGCTTCTCGCTCAGCCCGATGGTCCCCTTGAGGGTGTAGGGATGCTGTCGGCCCGGGGAGAACGACACAGTCCCGGCCGCGGAAGCCATCACTCTCGGGGCGACGTCAGCACGCCCCCCCATCAATTCGAGGGAATCCGACTCGAACCCAAGCGTGCCCGCGACCTTCTCGTAGGAGCGCCCCATCGCCCGGAGGCTGTCGAAGTCAAACGCGAGCTGGCCGCGCCACGCGCCCCAGAAAGGCAGCGCCGCACCGGCCTTGCCAGCAGGAGTCGAGACCGGCGGTACGATTTGGAGCAGGTTTCCCAAATCCGCATGCTCGCCTGAGACCTTGATATCGGTCCTGGTTTCGCCGTCCGCGTCCCGCCAGGAGCCCTCAAGCGAGACTTCCGATGTCGTTCCACCAGATTCGATCTTAATCGGTGCCAGGAATTCTCCTGAGTCCGCCGAGTCGCTGTCCTCATTAACCGTTCCGGAGATGCGGACTCCCTTTGCCGGACCGAAAACGTCGAATTTCGCCTGGATGCTCTGGGCCGAGCCAGCGGAGCCGGTGAACGAAGTCGTCACTTTTCGGCCTCGAAGCCATGGGAGTCCGCCCAGGGGGGACGCTGCATTGTCCGGCAGATCCGACTGGAGTGTCCCTGAATAGGTGACCGGCTGGTCGCTGCCTGGAGCCTTCGTGGCCTCGATTTCCATGCTGGCGACCTGCGCGCCCTTCTCCCGGATGCTGCCGGCGCCGAGCTTGAAATGAAGGCCCTTGTCGTCGGACGACGCGGACAGCGCGCCCACTATCTCGCCCCCGGTGACCAACGGCTTGCCTTCCCGCGCGATTGTGATGCCGCTCGCGGCCACGGGTGCCTTCGAACCGAGGACGTAGCCGCCCGGCGCGGCCCTCAGGCTCATCTCCGCGGTCACAGCACCCGAGTCAAACGTGAGGCCGCCAGGAACGGCGGGAATCCAGGACAGGGGCATCGCGCGCGCCTCCACCTCCGCAAGGGCCGAAGATGAGTCGCTCCCGGCGAACGACCTTGAATCGAGGCCGAAGCTGCAGGGCTGGAGAAGCCGCGCCGTCAGGGAGCCCCCAGCGCCCGAGGCTGAAATCTCGAGGCGTCGGAAGGAGAGGGTCTTTTCGTTCCGCTCGCCGTCAAAGTCGGCTGCAAAGCGCTCGGCTCCGAAACGCGCGAGGGCGGGCGAGAGCGCGACGAGCTCCGTCAGCGTGGCCGAAATCCTGCCGTCCGCGTGGACGTCGGTGAAACCGGCATTGGCATCGAACTGGCCCTTGCCGGAGAACTCGCCCCGCGGAAGCGGCACTGCGGGCGCAAAGGCCGCAACATCCTCCCGGCGGATATCAGCCCTCCAAGTTCCGGCGATGCGCGCCATATCTTTCGACAAGTTCGCGCCCAGGGCGAAGATGACGCGCCCGTCATTGCGCGTGAATGAGATACTGAGAACTTGGGCCCCGAAAATTCCGGACCTCCGGGCCGCGGCATCGACGGCCAAGCCCCCAGAAAATGGCCCCTCGTCGCGGCTCACATGCACATTCGCCGCCACGCCGCTGATTGTGCGCGGGGTGTCCATCGACATCGTGACCGTGCCCTTGAGGGCCGACGGTGAACCCGAGACTGGATTCAGCTCGGCGGTCAGGGCCGCGCTCCCTGTCTTCCCTGAGGCGAAGCCGCCGCCGTCGATGACAATGTGCATCCGCACCGCCGGCGCTGCCCCCTGAGGAATCACCAGGTCCCCCTCTAGGTCGACTGCGTCGAGCGAGACATCGAACGGAAGCCGTGAGCCTCCCAGCACGGCGGCGATCGCCGCCTCAGCGAGCCTGACCGGGTCGGCGGCGGCGGCGTCCCCCCCGTGGGACTCCAGCTGCCGCTCGACGGCCGCCTCGGGAACGCCGGACAGGTCGAGGGTCCAGCCCTTTGCAACGAGCGTCCTTACCTGAACCCTCTTTGAGCCGAGCGCCCTGAGGATAGGCAACCGAGCCTCGGCTGTTGGCAGCGTCAGCACGGCTCCCGCGACCTCCGCCTTGAAGTCCTCGACATCAACGCGCCCGAACGCTGCGGATATCGAACCGAGCGAAGCCCTGAGCTCGGGCCTTTCGTTTAGGGATAGCCGCGCGTACCAGGTCTGGAAGGGGGGAGCGATCGCGACCGCCGCGAAAACGACAGCCAGCAGTACAACTGCGGCGAGGAAAAAGGCGATTGGCCGGACGATCTTCACTCAGAATGCGCAAGGTTCGGACAGCAGCCGCGGGGCGGTGTGCCGGGGCGCACGTGCAGGCACCCGGCGCTTGAAGCGCACTCTCCGTTCCGATAGCTGGTTGGCATGAAACCAAGCTCCACGATGGCCATCGTCATTTCAATCGCCGTGTTGCTCTGCGTTGTTCAAGCCTACGTTGACTTTCGGTGGCTTGGGTCTGCCGGCGAGATAGCCGAGCTGAAGGGTCAGAACGGCCAGATGGCCGCGCAGCTCTCCGGGCTCCAGGGGACGGTCGACGCAATGAATAACGTCCTCAAGCACTACGATGCCGCGATCGGGCCGAAGGGCACCGTCCGCCAGGTCGCGGAGCAGCTTGCGAGCGGCGATATGGATCTCCAGGTGAAATCTCTGTCAGTGGTCGCAAACGGCAAGGCGCTCGTATTCATGGGCACAAAGCCGGATTCGGGAGGCGTCGTCACGGTCGCCTCGCTCGACGGGAGCAGTGGCGCCGAGCTCGGGGCGGGTCCTGGAAAAACCTGGGTCGCCCTGAAGGGAGCGACCGGCTCCGAGGGAGCCCATGTCTCGCACTCCGCCACCCTGGCCTCGGATGGACTCAGCCTGCTCAAGGGCTTTGACGCAGCCGCGCCGACGGATACCGCCAGCCTGTCGATCGGCGACTCGGGCGCCGATCTGTCGCTCGCCCAGGGGGGCGGCGGCAACGTTTCCGTCGACACGTCAACCATAGGCGCCAGGGCCAAGGTCAGCATCTGGGAGGATGGAAGCCCGAAGAGGAGCCTTAGCCTTTCGACGGGGGAGGGAGATGCCGATCCCTTCGTCTCCCTATCCGGCTCGCAGTCGGCCTACACGATGACCCTCGTGCCGGACCGCCTCTCGCTGATCAACAAGTCGGGATCCGTCACCCTGACAGCCGCAGGCGACGAATTCGGCGGGTTCTTCGTCGCAAATGACAAGGGTGGGGAAAGGCGGGCTGTCCTTGCGTCGGGGACGGATGGCCGCGGGAACCTCGGCGTCTTTGGAGCGGACGGGCGTTCGAACACCCTCCTTCCTGAATTCAACATTCAGAAGGGCGGCACGATCCAAAAGTAGCGGCGCCTCAGGCCGCGCCCGACCCGGGGATCCGCTTCCGGGTTCCCTTCTCCTGCCGGGGAACCTGCTGCTCAGCCCCGGGCAATACGGGCCTGGGAAGGTTTCCGGATTCGTAGAGGGCCCGGCTGAGCGCTGCGCCGGTGCCGGGCAGCTGCGGAGAGCCTGCAGGTGCGTCCTCAAGGCGCAGCGCGGCAGTGAGGTCGCCGAAGGTATTCCGCCTCCAGTCGGTGATGTTCGGCTCGCGCACCCCGGTCACGAGTTCCAGGAAGCGAAGGTTCGAGGTGTGGTCGAAGGGCTCGCTGCAGACCCAGCCGCCCGCGGTCCATGGTGAAACCAGGATGCATGGCACCCTGAATCCGGCCCCGATCGGGAGTCCCTCGACGAATTCGAGGGGGGCGCCTGCCGGGGCGACCGGTGGCGCCACATGGTCGAAAATCCCGTCGTTCTCGTCATAGCACAGGATAAACAGCGTTTTTGCCCAGACCTCGGGGTTGGCGGCGATGGCGTCTATCTTGCTGGCAACAAATGCGGCGCCCGCGGCGGGCATGAAGTCCGGATGCTCGGATTGCGTGCTCGTGGGAATGATCCATGACACCGTCGGAAGGCGGTCATTGATGGCATCATACTCGAACTCGCCCTCAGGGCCGTGCATAAGGCCTTTCAGGCGGAGCGGGGAATCATACGGCGACGTCCTGAACGCCCGAAATGTCTCGAGCAGGTTGCAGCCGTAGTTGTCGTCCTCCTGGTACACCTTCCAGCTCACGCCGGCCGCCTCCAGGCGTTCCGCATATGTCGTCCAGGTGTAGCCGTCCTGCGGGACCACATTCGATATGATGGGGCCACCTCCCTTTCCCTCCGGGTCCAACGTGCCGGTCATCCAGTACATCCGGTTCGGCCACGTGGGGCCGAGGACCGACGAGTGGTAAGAATCGCAGATCGTGAAGGCCTCGGCCAATGCGAACTGGAATGGTATGTCCGCCCGCGTATGGTAGCCCATCACATAGGGAGCGTTGAGGCCGTCGACGGCGCGGTGTGCGGGCAGCCAGTTGTCCATCTTCCCATTGTTCCATGCCGCGTGCTGGACGGCCCAAGCGTGGCTTGTGGACGGGATCTTCTGGGCGCTCGTCGTCCGTGTGTCCAAGTGGAACGGAAGCAGGTAGCCTGCTGGATTGAGAGGATCGGGCTGATGGAAGACCGAGCGGCCCCCGGGCAGCATGATTGCATTCGGGTCCTCGAATCCCCGGACGCCGGCGAGCGTGCCGAAATAATGGTCGAAAGACCGGTTCTCCTGCATGAGGAGGACGACATGCTTGATGTCCCGGATCGAGCCCCGGCGCGGCTTTTCGTTGGCAAGCATCCTCCGCACGTTGGGCGGAAGCACGGCCGCAGCAGCAGCGGCAGCCGCAACCCTCGCGGCGGACCCCAGCAGCCGTCGCCGCGTCATGAGGAGCGGCTCAGCCTTGGTTTGGTTCTCTCGATTCATTGCTGGGCGATTCGGAGCGCCTCACTGAAATTGAGCCGGAGCGCGGCCGAAACAACCATAAATCCTGCTAAGGCGCGGGGTCGGCGGACGATCCCTGCGGCGCGGGCCCGGAAGGCTGATTGAACCGGTCGAATGATACCAGCGAAGGGAAGAACCTCATCCAGAGGCCTGCCACCACCAATGTCGCGACGCCGCCGGCGACTGTGGCAGCCACCGTCCCCATGATCGCCGCCGTGACGCCCGACTCGAACTCACCGAGAAGGTTCGAGGTGCCCACGAAGAGCATGTTCACGGCGCCGACGCGCCCGCGCATCGCGTCGGGCGTCTCCAACTGCACGAGCGAGGTGCGAATGATGACGCTCACCGTGTCCACCGCCCCCAGGACGACGAGCGACGCGAGCGAGAGGGCAACGGACCTCGAGAGCCCGAAGACGACGGTGGAAAGGCCGAAGGCAAACACGGCCGCGAACATCTTCCTTCCGACGCCCGCCTTTGCGGGCCACTTGACCAGCAGGGCGGACATGCAGAGCGAGCCCACGGCCGGCGCCGCACGCAGGGCGCCGAGGCCCCATGGGCCGACTTTCAGGATGTCCCGAGCATAGGCTGGCAGCAGGGCAGTCGCGCCGCCGAGGAGCACGGCAAAAAGGTCGAGGGATATGCTGCCGAGGATTACAGGGTTCTGCCGGATGAAATGCACGCCGGACAACATGGACTTGGCGGTGGCCGGCTCGCGGGGCCGCGCAGGCCCCTCGTGGCCGATGAACAACGTGAGGAGGGCGCCGGCGAGCGACAGCACGGCGGCCAACGTGTAGGGCACCTGTGGCCCAAAGGCGTAAAGGAGGCCGCCAATTGCCGGCCCGACGATTGTTGCGGCCTGAAATGCCCCCGCGGACCAGGCGATTGCCGTCGGTATGAGGCCAGGGGGCACAAGCGTCGGCATGAGTGCCTGGCCCGAAGGGGCCTGGAACGCCCTTGCCGCGCCGATCACGGCCACCACGGCAAAGATGTCGCCGGCCCCGAGGCTGTGCCTCCAGGCCCCAAGGGCCAGCACCGCCGAGCCAACGCTCTGCACGGCGATGGTCGCGCCATAGACAATCCGCCGGCTGTAGCGGTCGGCCACATACCCGGCAACCAGCGTGAAGAGGACAATGGGTATGAATTGGACGAGCCCGACCATCCCTAGCTGGAACGTGCTGTGGGTGATGTCGTAGATCTCCCATCCCACTGCGACGACCTGCACCTGGAACCCGAGCCCGCTGGCGACGCGCGCGCACCAATAGAACCCATATTCAGGATGCGCCGTGAGAAACATGCGCTTTCCGTCGCGATGGCTGCGGGAGGTCATCAAAAGGCGCGATTCGAGAGAATCGCCCCCGGTTGCGCACGAACATTTTGCACAATGGGCGGAACCGCGCCCAAACCCGCCCTACAATGCTGGAAATGACATCCCCAAACGATCCTGGCCCGCCAAATCCCAGGCGCCAGTCGCCTGGATGGATCAAATGGGGCGTGATCCCCCTCCTCATCATCGTCGTGGCCGCCTTAGTGGTTCGGGCCCTGGCGCCGGACTATGTGAAGCACGCGGTTAACCGACGCCTCGCAAAAATTCCCGGCTACGGGGGCAGCGTGAAGACGGTCCGGCTGCACCTCTGGCGGGGAGCCTACGAAATCGACGAGATGACGATCGTCAAGAGCAGTGGAAAGGTGCGCGAACCCTTCTTCTCGGCAAAAACCATCGATTTTTCCATCGCATGGAGGGACCTCTTCCGCGGCCGGCTCGTAAGCGACATCTACGTCGCGGACGGGCATCTCGTCTTTGAGCGCGGCCCCACGGAGGAATCCAGCCAGCTCAACGCGGACAAGCGCTGGCAGGACGTCATCAACGACCTCTTTCCGATAGACATCACCCGCCTGGTGATCGACGGCGGGATCGTCGAGTTCATCGACACGACCCGGAATCCTAAGGTCGACGTCTCCGTCCGCGGCCTCCACGTCGTCGCAACCGGGCTTCGAAACCGGCAGCCGCCCGGCAGCACCGAGTTTCCGGCCAGCATCGACCTCTCAGGGACGACAATCGGGGGAGGCAACCTGAGGCTCTACGTGAAGCTTGAACCCCTTGCGCTGCAGGCCCGCTTCCAGCTTGCCGCCGAGCTGAAGGGGGTCTCGCTACCAGCCCTCAACGATTTCCTGAAGGCATACGGCGACATTGCCGCGTCACAGGGCCAGTTCGAGGTCTTTGCCCAGATGGCCATGCAGAAAGGCCACTATGAGGGCTACGTGAAACCCTTCATCAAGGACGTGGAATTCAAGAGCGCCGACGAGGGCGACCACAACCTCGGCAAAAGGCTTTGGCTGGACGTGGTCTCCGCCGTGTCTGACCTCTTCAAGAATTCCAAGACGAAGCAGATCGCGACGCGGATACCCTTCGAGGGTGACGCGAAGGGGATGGACGTGCGCACGCTGCGCACAATCCTGAACGGCCTTCACCACGGGTTTGTTAAGGCGCTTCCCCAGGCCTTCGAGGGCACAACCCACCCAGACTCGGGGCCGACACTTCCGCCGTTGGCGGCGCAGCCCGAGGAAAAGCCATCGAAATGACCCTCGGCTAGGGCCGCAGGCGGCGAACTAGAGGCTGCCCGACTGGCGGATCATTCCGCCGTCAATGAAGCTGGTGCTGCCTGTTATGTAGGCCGCCTCGTCTGAGGCGAGGAAAGCGGCGAGCCCCGCCACCTCCTCCGGCCGGCCCCAGCGCCCCAATGGGATCTCGGCCATCAACTTCTTCTCGAGTTCCGGGTTGGATTCGATATCGCGGTCGATTGGGGTGAATATCGCCCCAGGCGCGATGTTGTTGACCGTGATTGCGCTCGGCGCGAGCTCGACCGCGATTGTTCGCGTGAGCATCCGCAGCCCGCCCTTGCTTGCGCAGTATGCCGCGTTTGTCGGCATGGGCAGGTCCTCGTGCACCGATGAAATGTTTATGATCCTGCCGCCGCCGCCTTGCTTTATCATCTGCCTGGCGGCAGCTTGCGCCACCAGGAACGGCCCCACGAGGTTTACCGCCATTATGCGCTGCAGGTCGCCGGCCGAGAAGTCGACAAAGGGAGCCTTCTTTTCAATCCCCGCATTGTTCACGACGATGTCGAGCCGGCCAAAAGACCGGACAGCGCCATCTATGAGGGCCTGCACCTGGGCCTGGTCCGCCACGTCCGCCTTGATCGCGACGTACCGGCCACCCACCTGCGCGACGGCGGCGCTCGTCTCGTTGGCCACATCGTCCTTGCCCACATAATCGATGACCACCGACGCACCCTCCTTGGCGAATCGCGTCGCAATCGCGCGGCCGATTCCCGTCGCCGCGCCCGTTATGATGGCGACCTTGCCCTTTAGGCTCATGCGGGGTCCGGGAGTGTCTGGCATGCCTGATAGAACACGCCAACACCCTGGGGTTCCAACGGATGGCCATCCTTGGGCCGAAAGCCGGACTCTCCGCCTTATGATGCAGCCAAGCCGATCGGACGGACAATTCCGTTCCGACCACCGGCCCCCCCGAAAGCACCCCCCTGCGAGATGCGACTAGTTTGCCTGAAGGTGCGCCAGTATCTGCCTGGTCAGGTCGTTGGGCGGGCGCACCTTCAGGTAGGCTTCGATTTGGGCCACCGCCTCGAAGCGCAGGCCCTCGTTCAAGTAGGCGATCGCAAGGTTCAGCCGTATCTCGGCCAGTCCGGGGTTGAGCTCAAGCGCCCGCGTCAGTTCCTCCGCGGCTGCCCCGAAATCACCCTGGGCGATGAGCGCCAGGCCAAGGTTGTTGCGCACCTCGCCGCTCCGCGGGTTTATCCGGAGCGCGGCCCGGTATTCCTGGATGGCTTCCGCTCCCTCGCCGTCCTGGTCCGCCAGTGCGTCGGCCAGGTTGGAGTGGACATCGGGCAGGTCGGGCCGCAGCCGTACGGCCTGCCTCAGCTCGGCCAAGCCCTCCGCCTGGCGGCCCGGCATCGCCAGGAGCGCGCGACCGAGGTTGCTGTGGGCCGTGGCGAAATCCGGCTGCAGGCTGACCGCAGCCTCGAATTCGGCCACAGCCTCGGACTGGCGCCCCGGCTGATGGGCGAGCACGGCCCCCAGGTTGTTGTGCGCCTCGGCAAAATCGGGCTTGAGCGCGAGCGCCGCGCGGTATTCTGCGGCCGCCTGGGCCAGGTCGCCCCGTTGCTCCTCGGACATGCCAAGGTTGTTGTGGGCCTGGGGATAATGCGGCCGCAGCCGGAGCGCGGCGTGAAACTCGGCAGTGGCCCGCGTCAGGTCGCCGTGGTTTGCGAACCAGACGCCGAGGCTGTCGTGGGGCATCCAGGCATCCGGATTCTCAGCCAGGCTCGCCTCCAACAGTGTCCGCTGGCTCTCGAAGGTCTGCGCGCCGGAGTTGCTGAGGAGTGCGAGCCCGAACAGCAGGCCTCCCGCGACTGACCCGACGGTGGCGCGCACGTTGGCTGACCGGCCCCGGACCAGCAGGGCCGCGGCTGCGGCAGCTCCGGCTATCGGTGCAAGCGCAGCGTGATACAGGAAATGGTTCGCCACGTATGAGAAGATGAAGGGGTAGACGTTCACGAACCCCAGGGCAGGGAAGAGGGTGCCGGCGAAAATGAGCCAGACGGCAAGGGGGCCCCTCCAGCGCCGGGCGAGGATCCCGAGGGCGATCGTTACCGCGAGAGCGGCGCCGAGGTACCCGACCCAATGCCCCGCCTCGGCCGGAAGGTTCCATCGGGGGTAAATCAGGATGAGCTTCGTTGGCCACAGGAGGATCCCGACGTAGAACCATAGCGTATGGCCCGCGAGGAGGAGGCGCTGGCCGAAGGCGAGATCGAAGTCCCCGCCCTGGGCTCCGCCAATAGTCCGCTCCACCCAAGAGGTGAAGAGACCGCTTGCGATCCCGAGGGCGAGCCATGGCCCCAGGAATCGCCCATCCCGCGCCCAGCTGAGCTTTCCTCGTCGCCACCATACCACCACCATGAGGGCAGCGGGCAGGGTCGCGGTGACCGACTTGGAAAGGAGGGCGCAGAGGAACCAGGCTGTGGCGAAGATGTAGGCCTTGGGACCGAGGGATTCCCGGTCGAAACGCAGATAGGCACGGGCCGCGAGCAGGTAGAAGAACAGGGAGAGGGTATTCTTCTGCTCCGAGATCCAGGCCACCGACTCCACGCAGACGGGATGTACTGCGAATAAGAACCCCGCTAGCAGCGCTCCGGGCACCGCGAGATCCTCAAGAAGGAGGACGAGGAGCCATGCGTCGGCTGCATGGAGAAGAACATTGACGAGGTGATACCCCAGCGTCGCGTCGCCCCAAAGGACGTGCTCGAACCAGAATGCGGAATGGAGGAGGGGATAATACTGCTGGGTGGCATGCAGGTCGGTCCAGATCCGCCAGAGGCCCGCTGCGGATTGGAGCCCCTTCCGGGTCACGTGGGCATCGTCGTCCCAGAGCATTCCCCCGGTTAGCGCCGGCCAGTAGATCAAGATGGTCAGGCACAGCAGGGCAGCGCCGCTCCACCAGGAACGGCGGTGAAACGTGGGGGCGGAAAAAACCCTACCCCAAGCCGAGGTTTCCGCGAACTGCACGCTGGATTGAGTGACGCCGGTTAATGGAGGCTGGTGCCATCGATCAAAGAATCGACGATCATCCCGCAAGATACACGATCGAACAGTCTACCAAAGCCGGAAATTCCAATCCGCAAAAAACGTCGTGGACGACAGGGAGCTTCCGTGTTGGATATGGCAACGGACCTGTGCGGCTTCGCGAAGGCATTTGCAGGTGATGCTTTCGTTGTAGGAGTGCCAGACTAAGATGCCACCGTGATGCCCTAAAAGTAGTACGAGGTTGCAAGCTTAGAGGAGGATTACGAAGATCCGAGGAGTGGAAACTGGACTGAAATCGGCGAGCTTTGAAGGCGCACATTGCACGCTTACGCTCGATCAATTGTCGGATGCCCTGATCGTGATGCGGCTGAGCGGCACCGATACTGGCGAACTCCGCGATGCTCCAACCAAGACGCTTGACGAATGACTGGCGGGGTCCAAGGCCGTCGACCTATTTATCGATGCCCGCAGGGTACGCGGTGCCTCTATCGATGTGAGTAGCGAATGGGCGGTTTGGTTCACGGCAAATCGCACCCGATTCAAATCGATCACCATGCTTACAGGCGGGAAGTTCATCCAAATCACGGCGGAGTTTGTGCGCCGTTTTGCAGGCTTGGACGGCATCATGTGGGTCTGCACCGATCCAAAGATGTTCGACCTCGCACTGGAGCAGTTTCAGAAGCGGTAGACTCTCGGAATGTCGTCGAGCAGGTTGACCTCGTGTACGGCGCCCTCTGTCAGAGCGAGAAACGTCGAAATGGAGCCTCGCAGATCCAGAAGCGTATGCAGTTTGATCGCAGACTTGGTCGATCGAAAGTGAGCCCAGGGAAAGAGGCTCAGGCACAAATCGATCACCGTGGCGTCGAGCGCGTAAACGGTCTGCTCGAGTTCCAGGGCGAACGGCTCCGTGGCGTAGAGCCTGCGCGCGCGACGAATCAAGCTCTGGGCCCAATCCGCATAGAAGCGCCAGTCGCGACACTCGTTGGCGTCGGCAAGAGTGCTGCATCGCACATGGCTTCGAAACCCCATTTGATAAAGCAACTCGGAGCGCGAACTCAGCGACGACTCCAGATCACGCAGACTCTCCCGAAACGTAAGCTGAGTAAACGCCATCGCAGCCACTGGCCGTGGCATCCGAAGTCCTTGATCCCCGCGTCGCATTGATAGCGTTGAACGCAGCGCCGGAAGATCTCGCGGTGGCCCAAGCCCACCACTTGCGCAAACACAGTCGGAGTGGCCATGCCCGCAGAATGAGGCCCAAGCACGACGGCCAAACTCAAAATGCGTCACACCCTCTGCGGTAGGCAACGCTATGAATTGCTTTATGTTATGAAATACCGTCACTCAACATCCCGGACAGCCCTGAGGCACCATGAAAACGAAGTCTCCTCATCTGACTGATATTACGTTCGGAGAGATTTTGGCGGAAGACTCGATCAAACCAAATCGACTCGCCTACTACCAAGTAAGCCGGCGTACGGGAATTCCTGCTTCACGACTCCCCGAGATCGCCAAAGGCCGTCGTAGCATAACTGCGGACACCGGCTTGCGTCTCGGTCGGTTTTTCGGGACCGGCGAGCGGGTCCGGCTCAATCTCCGGCAGGCCCACGATATCGAGAGGGCGAGAGCCGGTCTTGGTCGGCGGCTATTGCGTGAACTTGAGCCCCTCGTGGCCGCTTGCGCGCAAGGCGCCTTCGTTCGTTGAGCAGTTGAACCTGCAATTCTTTCTCCTATGTCCAAACTCTGCGTCAGAAGTTTCGGTCTTTCCCTCGACGGCTATGGCGCCGGTCCCAATCAGGATCTCGCCAACCCGCTCGGCGTCGGCGGCGCGGCAATGTTTCAATGGTTTTTTCCCACGCGCACGTTTCAGACGATGCACGGCGGGAATGGCGGCACGACCGATATAAACGACGAGTTCGCGCGGCGCGGATTTGAGAACGTCGGCGCCTGGATTCTCGGCCGCAACATGTTCGGCCCCATCCGCGGCGCGTGGCCGGACGACCAATGGAAGGGATGGTGGGGCGATGAGCCGCCGTATCACACTTCCGTGTTTGTGCTCACGCACCACGCGCGCGCTCCACTCGCCATGGCCGGCGGCACGACGTTTCATTTTGTCACCGACGGCGTCGACGCCGCGCTCCAGCGCGCGCGTGAAGCCGCTGGCGGAAAAGACGTTCGTGTGGGCGGCGGCGTCGCGACGATCCGGCAATATTTGTCCAAGGGTCTGATTGACGAAATGCACCTCGTTGTGACGCCGGTGCTGATGGGCTGCGGGGAAAATCTCTTCGTCGGACTTGATCTGACCACGCTGGGCTATCAGAGCGCTGAAAACGCCGCCGGACCCGGCGTAATGCACGTTACGGTGAAGCGGAAGTGACCCGAAGTTTGGCCGCAAAAAAGTTCAAGGGACCTGTCGAGGCTCGGCACAAAAAGACGCTTCTGATCATTTCCGGCAGCGTTCTTGAAAATGAGGGACCCGATCAGGTTCTAATCTTCAGAGCAGAAATAACTTGAATCGCGTTTGGATCGCGGGGTTTCCTGGCTCTGACGCTTGTGTTGGACCTTCACTGGAGTCTTCCCTGCATCGCATCAATGGACACTCCCTACGTATCCGTCCGTTGAGTGGTAAGGGTCATCAGCAACCCCAGGGTCGCACTTGACATCTAAGCATCGGATGCGATGATGCGGGCATGAGGACAACCCTTGAAATTAACGACGCGGTGCTCGCGGCGGCGAAGGAGATTGCCGAGGCCGAGCATAAGACCGCTGGCGCCGTGATCTCCGAACTTGCTCTCAAGGGGCTGTCGCAAAGCAGCGGGCCGTCGAAACGGCAAAATACGGGATTCCCGACCTTTCCGGTGCCGCCTGGGGCAAGACCGTTCACCTCCGCCGAAATCAAGAGCGCGATCACCGATGATGGGCTACCTTTTAGACATTAATACCCTCTTGGCTCTCGCGTGGCCCAACCATGTGCAGCACCGGGTGGCCCATGAATGGTTTGACCTCGAATCAAAGCAGGGGTGGGGCATTTGTTCGGTAACGCAACTCGGTTTCGTTCGCATCAGCTCACACCCAGCATTCGAACACCACGTCACCACCCAGGAAGCATTCCAGAAGTTGACGGAAATTGCCGCCGTTCCAGGTTATTCGTTCTGGCCTGAACCGACCGTTGGATTTGCCAGCGATTCGTTCTCCGATGCTGTGGCCAGGATCCTGACCCATGGTATGGTCACCGGCGGATTTCTGGCCGGGGTCGCCAAGTTCAACGGCGGCAAGTTGGCCACGTTCGACAAAGCCCTGGCCCGCGCGTTTCCCGATTGCTGCACCCTCGTAGGTTCTGGCCGATAGAAACTAAGGTTATGATGCGGGATTATACCGACGAGGCACGAGTGCCGGTGTCGGAGGGACTGGCTCGAAGGACTCACTGCCAAGCCGTAATGATGCGACTGCACCAATGGATGCAGGCGATCCTCGCGATCTTTGAGTATCTTGTGTCCTTTTACAATCGATCGAGGCGCCACAGCTCGCTCGGTTACCTCTCTCCTGTGGCCTTCGAACAAGTCGTCAATCTCAACTTGACCTTTCGCCAGAGCGCTGTGTTATTACGTCTGTACCCACTTTAACCATGGTCCTCGAACTCAAATTGCGCAAGATCGGAAACTCGGTCGGAGTCGTTTTGCCGAAAGAGGCCCTGGCCCGGTTGAACTCTCGGGAGGGGGGCACCCTCGTCCTGACGGAGACTCCTGATGGCGGCTTTCGGCTCGCGTCCAATCAAGCTGATTTCGGACGACAGATGAAGGCAGCGGAGAATATCATTGAACGATATCGGAATACTCTGCGCGAACTGGCGAAATGAAAAAGCCGGTTTGGGTTTTGCGTGAGACGGTTCATGCTCTCCACGAACGGCTCTTGTCCGAATTTGGCGGAGCGACTGGCGTTAGAGACAACGGAATGTTGGAATCGGCCTTAACTCGGCCAGAAAACCAATATGCCTACGGTTCGTCCGGCATGCCGGAATTGGCTGCGGCCTATGCTTTCGGCTTAGTTCGAAACCACCCTTTTGTGGACGGCAACAAAAGGATCGGTTTTGCCACGGCTATTCTCTTTCTCGAATTGAATGGCTATCACTTCACGGCCTCTGAGGTCGATGCGACGGTTCAGACTCTTGCCCTAGCGGCCCATGAGTTGGACGAATCGGGGTATGCTACTTGGCTGGCATCAAACAGCAGATCGGCCAAAATTCGATCAAAGAGTCGGAAAGCCCCAAGATAAGGGTCGTGCATTTAGACGGCTGCGCGCCCCACAGCGTGTCGGCTGAAAATTGGTGGACCCGATCAGATTCTAACCTTCAGTGGAGAAACATTCTGGATCGCGTTTGGATCGCCATTTTCTCGGTCAGTCCGTGATGCTGAAATTATGGGCATTAGACTTGACGACGCGATATGTTATGATAGATTTATCTATCATGAAACATAAGACGGCAACAGTGGCTGATCTGCGCAATAATTTTCGACGGGTTTCGGCTTGGCTAGAAAATGGCGAGTCCGTCGAAATCATTAAGCGCGGTCGGCGCTTTGCCCGTTTGGTTCCCGCAGTCGCCACCTCTGAAAAGCCAATCAAGGTAGATTTCGCTGCTCAATTGCGAACTGTTTGGGGCCAGAAGGTATTTTCCGATTTTGAGATTGAGACAATGAAGGAGGCGGAATTGGGCAGTCAGTCGTGAAGGCTTATCCCGATACGTCGTTTCTCTGTGCCCTTTATGTACCGCAGAGCACTTCAGCTGCCGCCATTGCCCATTATCAGAGGATGTCCGAGCCCCTGCATGTCTCGGCATTACTGCTGGGCGAATTCCGTCAATCGGTGCGTTTTCAAATCTTTCGCAACAGTCGTGATGGGACGCAGGGCTATGCCCGTAAGATGGGTCTCGAAGCCTTGGCGAAACTGCAATCCAATCTCGAATCCGGAGCCCTTACGGTGATACCCGCTGAATGGGCAGACGTATTCACCGTCGCGGAAAGGATTTCCTCCAAGCACACGATCAGCGGTGGCCACCGTTTCGTCGATTTGTTGCATGTGGCCACTGCCCTTCATCTGGGCGCAATTGAATTTCTCTCCTGCGATGCGAATCAACGCAAACTCGCCATCGCTGAGGGACTCACTGCCAATCCGTAGTGATGAAATTGCACCTACGGATGGCTTGGTGTTACGATGCTGAAGGAGTCAGGTTGAAAAAGTTGATCCACTACCGGCAGTCGATTTTCTCGACCTGCCCCCTTCGGTACAAATACTCGCACAAATGGCAGTCGAAACGGGGATAAAGCCTCTTCGTAAGTGGCCGGCACGGTCGGAGCTTGTCGCATCGAAGCGAACTCCGACGTTACCGGCGAATTGGTGGACCCGATCAGAGTCGAATTCTTCATAGGGAGATGGATTCTGGATCGCGTTTGGATCGCATAATTTAACGAATGAGATCTGTTGGCCCGGAAGCACCCTTAGGAAGTACGAGATGACAGCAGAATAACGGGTCTTTTATGACCTATTAAAATATGATTCCGATTTAAATAGTCTTATATGACATGTTAATCAGATGTTCTTTAAACAGTCATTTACGACCATTTATCTTGCATTTATGATATAAAAGGTTTCCTATGACTTATTATGTCGGAAGTAATTCAATCTCCCAAGGAATTGGAAGTCGCCCTCGGGGAGCGGATCCGAGCACTCCGCCTGCGCCGAAATCTTAGCCAATCCCAGGTCGCTGCCCTGGCGAACGTCGGGGTCAAATCCATCTACAAGCTTGAGAATGGGCGAGGCTCAATGGTGGAAACCATGCTCCGGGTGCTGAGGGCCCTCAACGTCACGGATCCCATCGCCGCGATCGCGCCAGCGCCTCAGGTGGACCCCTTGGCTCTCTTGCGCTCGCCTCATCCGCCGCAACGGGCAAGCCGCAGACGAAAGGCAACGTCGCCATGAACACCCGAGTCATCGAGGTTCGCATTTGGGGAAAGAGCGTTGGTGCCGTTGCGGCCGACCCGACGAGCGGTGCCTACGTCTTCCGGTATGACGACGCCTGGCTTAGGAGTGGGATCGAACTCGCCCCGCTGATGATGCGCTTGGACGCGAGGCCCCCATCCTTCGTCTTTCCTGGGCTTCCCGAATCGTACAAGAGGCTTCCCGGACTGCTCTCGGACGCTCTGCCCGACGCGTTTGGGAACGCCTTGATTGACGCCTGGATGGCGAAGCAGGGCGTGTCAAAGGGCTCGGTCACGGCACTCGACCGCCTCGCCTATATGGGCAAGCGCGGGATGGGGGCTTTGGAATTTCGACCCGCCAAGGGTAGCCAAAAAGAAAGCGCGGAGCCGATCGCTATGCAGCGCCTAGTGGAAGCTGCCCGAAACGTGGTTCACGGGCGCATCGCGGACGACGAACATGCGCAAGCCGCTTTGGCCAACATCATCCGCGTGGGTACCTCTGCCGGTGGCGCTCGGGCCAAAGCGGTGGTGGCGTGGAACGAAGCCACAGGCGAACTGCGCAGCGGCCAGTTCGACACCGCGCCGGGATTCAGCCATTGGCTCCTGAAGTTCGACGGGATGGGGAAAGATTTCGAACTCGGGCTTTCCGGCGGCTACGGCCGAATCGAATACGCCTATTATCTGATGGCGACGGCGGCCGGCGTTGCCATGTCGCGGTGCCATCTTTTGGAGGAAAACGGCCGCGCCCATTTCATGACCCAGCGGTTCGACCGCGACGGCAATGTGAAGCACCACGTGCAATCCCTTTGCGCGATGCAGCATCTCGACTACATGCTGCGTCACGTCCACGCCTACGAGCAGCTGTTTCTGACGCTGCGTGATCTCGGCCTGGGCCCAGAGGCTGCCGAGCAGGTGTTTCGCCGGATGGCCTTCAATGTCATGGCGCGCAACTGCGACGATCACACCAAAAACCACGCCCTTCTTCTTCGGGAGGGAGGGGCATGGAGTCTCGCCCCCGCCTACGACGTCACGCACGCGCACAACCCGAAGGGGGAGTGGACGGCCGAACATCTGATGAGCGTAAACGGAAAGTTCGACGGCATCACTCGAGGTGATCTTATTGAAGTCGGCGACCGCTTCGGCGTGCCTAGTTTCAGCAAGGCGATCGACGAAGTGGCGGCCGCCCTCGGCCGATGGCGCGAATTCGCGGGGAAAGCCGGACTGCCGCCATCCCGGATTGAGGAGATCGAGAAGGAATTCGTGCTTCTCAAGTCACCGTCCGGCTTTGGCCGAAAGAGATCGGCGAAGCTGATGCAAAATGGGCGTTGAGCCGCAATTTGCCGTGAAAAATTGGTGGACCCGATCAGGTTCGAACTGACGACCTCCTCAATGCCATTGAGGCGCTCTTCCAACTGAGCTACGAGCCCATTAAATAGCGTGAAGGTCGAAAAATCTTCTTTTCCGCAGCGAAGGCAAGGAGTTTCTGGAAGGTGTAGCGGCCCTGCAACTTACGGCCCAAGCACAGGAGGCTCCGAGGCGGTTCCTGTGCTGGAGTCAATGGGGTCGACCGGGCGCATATGCATCTGGCGCCATTGCTCCCTGTAGATTTCGGCGCGGCGGACATACTGGTACTCGGCATTGCCTGCCATGTAGATGAAAGCGCAGATCGCCACGAGGAACACCTCGTCGAAATAGATGGCGGCAATTCCGCCGATGACCGTGATCACCTTGGCGACCATGGCAGCCCAGTAAGTGGCGCGCAGATAAGGCATTTTGAATGCCAGGGATGCGCGGAGGATGCGTCCTCCGTCCATTGGGAAGGCGGGGATGAGGTTAAACAGGCCCATCTTCAGGTTCCAGACGAGGAGTACCTGCCCGAAGTCAGCGAGGGACGCCCAGAGATCGTCACCCACCTCGGGCCCCCGCAGCCTGAGAATCGCATAGAGGATCCCCGCGATCACGAAGTTCACGGCCGGGCCCATGACCGTGATGAGGAGCTCCTGGCTCGGCTTGCGGGGAATCCTGTCGAGCTCGGCGATCCCGCCTATCGGCGTCAGCAGTATCCGGCGCACTCCAACGCCGAACCTCATGGCCGTCAGCGAGTGGCCGAACTCGTGGAGAACGACGCAGAAGAAGAATGCGACGAGTATGATGTCGCCCCAAACCAGGCCGTGCATCCCGGATTCCTGCCATCCAGCGTAGGAAACATAGGCGAGGAAGGCGAAGAAGGTCCAGTGGATCGCCAGCTTGATGCCGCGGACGCTGAACAGATTGATTGACCAACGGAACATGCAATCTAATGAAGCCCGGTTGCGCGAATTCGCGAGCCAACAGTGGATACCAACACAAAGTCCCCGACCATCCTAGTCATAGACGACGACGCCGAGATCCGTTACTCGCTGTCGCGGGTACTTACCACGCGCGGCTACGCCGTGTCGGAGGCCGCAAGCGGCGAGCTGGGCGTCGCCCTGGTGAGGAAGGGCCCGTTTCCCGACCTCATCTTCCTTGATATCCGGATGACGGGAATGAGCGGCCTCGAGGCGCTCCAGCACATCAGGTCCGCGAATCCGAAGCAGCTCGTCATCCTCATGACCGCCTTTGGCACGGCGCAGACCGCCATCGAGGCCATGAAGTACGGGGCGCTGGACTATGTGATGAAGCCCTTTGACCCGGAGCGGGTGCTGGCGCTTGCCGAGAATGCCCTGAAGACTCACGCGGACCTCCGGGCCGTCGGCGAGTACAGGCCGACGATCAACACCGAGGACTACAAGGAGGGCATCGTCGGCTCCTCAGCCGTCATGCAGGAGGTGTTCAAGGTGATAGGGCAGGTGACGGCGAGCGACGTCACCGTCATGATAACGGGCGAAAGCGGCACGGGAAAGGAACTCGTCGCCCGCTCGATCTGGAAGCACAGCCACCGCTCCGGCAAGACGTTCATCGCCGTCAACTGCGCGGCGATTCCAGACAACCTGATCGAGAGCGAGCTTTTCGGGCACGAGAAGGGGTCATTCACCGGCGCGACGGCGCAGCGGATCGGGAAATTCGAGCTGTGCGACGGCGGGACGATCTTCCTCGACGAGATCGGCGACATGGCGCTGGCGACCCAGACGAAGATACTGCGCGTCCTGCAGCAGGGCGAAATCCAGCGCGTGGGAGCGACGGACACCATCAAGGTCGACGTCCGGATCATCGCGGCCACGAACAAGGACCTTGAGGGAATCGTCAGGACCAAGGCGTTCAGGGAGGACCTCTACTACCGCCTGAACGTCGTCCGCATAAGGATGCCGCCGCTGAGGGAGCGTGCGGAGGACATTCCCCAGATTGTCGACTTCTGCGTCCAGACGCTCGTGAAGCAGAAGAAGGCGAGGACCTCGCGCGTTTCCCCCGAGGCCATGGCTGTCCTCACCAAGCACAGCTGGCCGGGGAATGTCCGTGAGCTGGAAAACGCCGTCTACCGGAGCGCGGTCGTGGCCCAGGGGGACGCTATCCTGGTGAAGGACCTCCCCCCGGAGATCCGCGGGGTCGCCGGCGAGCCGGCAGCGCCGTTGGCCCTGACGCTCGACTCGGCCCTCGACTATGTCGCCGAGCACCTTGGGACGCCCGAGGAGCCGCTCCTCGAGACCCTGGAGAAGGAGCTCGTCCGGCGGGTCCTCAGGCTTTCGGGCGGGGACGAGGCCCTGGCGGCGAAGCGCCTCGGCCTCACGAAGGCGGCCCTGAAGAAGCGCCTGTCCTAGCGGTCGCCGTAGCCGTCCGGGTGGCCCTTGTGCCAATTCCAGGCCGTCGCAACGATCGACTCGATGTCGGGAAACTTGACCTTCCACCCGAGATCCGCCTTCGCCTTTGCATTGTCGGCGTAAAGGGCCGGGGGGTCGCCGGGCCGCCTCGGCGCCTCGACGACCTTTATCTTCTTCCCCGTAACCTTTTCCACGGCGCATATCACCTCGCGGTTCGAAGAGGGGGTCCCGGTGCCGAGGTTGTAGAAGTGCGCCGCGCCCTTCACGGCCAGGCGGTCGAACACGGCGATATGCGCGCGGCTGAGGTCGTCGACGTGCACGTAGTCGCGCAGGCATGTCCCGTCGGGAGTGGGGTAGTCGGTCCCAAAGAGGCTCAGCGACGGGCGCTTGCCCGTGGCCGCATCGACCGCGAGGGGTATGAGGTGTGTCTCGGGGTCATGGTCCTCGCCGATCGCCCCATCCTCCGAGGCGCCGGCGGCGTTGAAATACCGGAATGCCGCAAAGGAGACCTTGCCGACATGCGCCAGGGCTGAAAGCGCCCGCTCAACGTCGAGCTTCGTCTGTCCGTACGGGTTGATCGGCACCTGCGGCGCCGTCTCGCGGATCGGCAAGCTATCGGGCACGCCGAACGTTGCGCAGGTGGACGAGAAGACAAACTTCCGCACGCCCGCCTTCTCCATCGCCGCAAGCAGATGGAGGGCGGCGGCCGAGTTGTTCAGGTAGTACTTGAGCGGGTCCGTGACCGACTCGCCGACGTAGCAGTACGCGGCGAAGTGCATGACCACCTCGATCTTCTCCTTATCCAGGATTCCCAGCACGGTGCGCTCGTCGCCGATGTCGCCCGTGTGGAAGGGAACGCCCGGGCCCACGGCCTTCCGATGACCGTAGACCAGGTTGTCGAGGACGACCGGCCGGTGCCCGGCAGCGGAAAGCTGTCGAACACAGTGGCTTCCGATGTAACCCGCACCGCCGACAACAAGGACATTCATGGGAGGGAAGCTTTTATTGCTTTCGGCGCGCACTTGGCTAGCGCTTTCCTCCTTACGCGCGCTTTGAACCTCTCAAGGATAGTCATTACCGGCGTCGGACTGACAGCCCCCAACGGCAATTCCCTCCCTGAATTCCGCAAGAGCCTCCTGGGCGGGGTCTCCGGGGTCGAGTGGCTCGAGGTCCGCTACATGGGGCGCCTGCTGGCGGGCGTGTGCCACTACGACCCCCTGAGGCACCAGAAGAAGAAGGAGGTGAGGGTCGGCACCCGCGCCGGCAGCATCAGCATCTGGTGCGCCCGCGAGGCACTTGCGGACGCCGGGCTCGGGCCGGACCTGGCGAGGAAGGACAGGGTGGGAATCTATATCGGCTGCACGGAGCACGGCAACGTGGAGACGGAGAACGAGATCCACGCCATCTCCAAGTTCGGCTACGACACGAAGTACTGGTCCCACTACCACAATCCGCGGACCGTCGCCAACAACCCGGCGGGCGAGGCGTCCCTGAACCTGGGCACGACGGGGCCGGCCTACACGATCGGCGCGGCGTGCGCCGCCGGAAACCTCGGGCTCATCCATGCGTCCCAGATGCTGAGGCTCGGCGAGGTCGACCTGGCCATCTGCGGCGGCGTGAGCGAGAGCATCCACACCTTCGGGATCTTCGCCGGGTTCAAGTCGCAGGGCGCGCTGGCAAGCCACGCCGATCCGTCCAAGGCCTCGCGTCCATTCGACGCGGCGAGGAACGGGATCGTCGTGTCCGAGGGCGGCTGCCTCTACACCCTCGAGCGCCTGGAGGACGCGCTGAGGCGGGGAGCGAAGATCTACGGCGAGATCGCGGGCTACGGCGTCAACAGCGACGCGAGCGACTACGTGCTTCCCAACCCGACGCGCCAGGCGGAATGCGTCCGGAAGTCGCTGGACAGCGCCGGCATGAGCCCGTCCGACATCCACATCGTGAACACCCACGCCACGGCCACGCCGCTCGGGGACATCCAGGAATGCGAGGCGATCGGCGCGGTCTTCGGGAAGGGATGCCCGGACACCCGGATAAACAACACGAAGAGCTTCATAGGCCACTGCATGGGGGCCGCCGGGGCGCTCGAGCTGGCAGGCAACCTACCGTCGTTCGACGACCTGACCGTCCATCCTACGATCAACGTCGACAAGCTCGACCCGGCGTGCGCGATGCCGGGCCTCGTCCTCAATTCCCCGGTCAAGGTCGGGCGCGTCGACACGATACTCAACAACTCGTTCGGGATGCTCGGGATAAATTCCACGTTGATTGTGAAGCGATTCGTGGCATAGCTGTAGCTGCTGAGCACCACATGACCCACGAAGAATGCAAGAAGGTCGTCCTCGACATCATCGCGGACATCGCGCCCGACGAGGACCTCTCGAACGTCAAGACCGACGTGCGCCTGCGGGACCAGCTCCAGCTCGATAGCATGGACTTCCTGGACATCGTGATGGAACTCCGCAAGCGCCACGGCATCGAGGTCCCGGAGGCGGACTACATGCAGCTGGCGAGCCTCGACAGCTGCGCTGAATACCTGACACCCAAGTTCAACGCGCTCGCCGCGAAGAGTTGAATTCAGGGTCGCAGTACGACGTAGCCATAATCGGAGCCGGCCTTTCCGGACTTGCCGCGGGAATAAGGCTGGCGCACTTCGGCAAGAAGGTATGCGTCTTTGAGAGGCACAATGCAGTCGGCGGGCTGAACGGCTTCTACAGCCTTGCCGGGCGCAAGTACGACGTTGGCCTGCACGCACTGACGAACTTCGTGCCCAAGGGCGTGAAGGGGACGCCCCTCGGGAAGATATTGCGCCAGCTGAGGATTGACCGCGACGAGCTGGGCCTTTCCCCGCAGAAGGGCTCGCGGGTGGCGTTCGGCCCCCGCGGCGAGCGGTCGCTGCGCTTCACGAACGACTTCGCGGTGCTTGAGTCCGAGGTCGCGTCCCTGTTCCCTGCGCAGGCCGGCGGCTTCGCGAGGCTCGCGGCCCAGGTGCGCGATGCGCCTCTCGCGGGAGCCGGCGCCGGCGGCTCGGCGCGCCAGCAGCTGCGGGCCTTCGTGGGCGACCCCCTCCTTGAGGACATGCTCCTCTGCCCCCTGATGTTCTACGGCAGCGCGAGGGAGGACGACATGGACCCGGACCAGTTCGCCATCATGTTCCGCGCGCTCTACCTCGAGGGCTTCGCCAGGCCCCTCGATGGGGTCCGCGTCATCATGCGGGTCGTCCTTGAGAAGTTCCGACAGGCGGGCGGCGAGCGCCGGATGAAATGCGGCGTGAAGCGGATCGTCGCCAGGGAGGGGAGGGCCGCGGCGCTTCTCCTCGACTCGGGCGAGGAGGTCACGGCGTCCCACGTCATCTCGTCCATCGGCGCCGCGGAGACCGACGCCCTCCTCGGCGCCCCGCGCCCCCCGGAGCGCACCCTCGGGTACGTGGAGACGATCTCGGTGCTGTCCTGCCAGCCGGCGGAGCTCGGCTGGGGGGACGACACGATCGTGTTCTTCAACGACTCCGACCGCTTTGAGTACCGGGACACGGGGACGACGGCCGACCTGCGGAGCGGGATCATCTGCTTCCCCAACAACTTCGAGTACGGCGGGGGGCGCGCCCTGCCGGAGGGTGTGTTCCGGGTCACCTGCCTGGCGAACTACGACGCCTGGGCGGCGCTCGCCGGGGGCGATTACGCCGCCGAGAAGGCGCGGCGGTTCGTGGAGGTCCAGGACTCGGCCAGGCGGTTCCTCCCGGCGCTTCCCCGTGCCGACGCGCTCAGTGCCGCCACCGTGGCCACGGACATGTTCACCCCGACCACCGTCGAGAAGTTCACCGGGCACCTCCGCGGTGCCATCTATGGCTCGCCGGACAAGCACCCGGACGGCCGGACCCGCCTGTCGAACCTCTACCTCTGCGGGACGGACCAGGGGATGCTGGGGATCGTCGGGTCGATGCTGAGCGGCATCTCGATGGCCAACAGGCACATCCTGATGTCCCCGGAGGGGGCCTGAGCCGCGGGAAACCAGTTGCCGACGATCCGGAGCCTGCTTCAGGATCCCTCCCCCTAATGGCTTACGACTGGCTCAAAGGCGCTGCGGACGAGTACGACGTGATCGTCGTCGGCAGCGGCCTGGGGGGCCTCACCTCGGCAAACGTCCTGGCGAAGGCGGGCCACAGCGTGCTGCTCCTGGAGCACCACTACCAGTTTGGCGGCCTGGCGACGTGGTTCACCCGCAAGGGCGGCCACATCTTCGACATCTCGCTCCACGGCTTCCCGGTGGGCATGATCAAGTCGTGCCGCAAGTACTGGACACGGGAGATCGCCGACTCGATCGTCCAGCTGAGGGACATCCGGTTCGTGAACCCCGAGATGGACGTGCGGACGACGTTCACGCGCGACGACTACACCCGCGTCCTCGTCGAGCAGTTCGGCGTCGACCGGGCGCTCGTCGAGCGGTTCTACGAGCACCTGCGGGGCATGAACTTCTACGACAACAACCCCGAGACGACGGGGCAGATGATGGGGCGGTTCTTTCCCGGCCGCCCGGACGTCGTGCGGCTCCTCATGGAGCCGATCGCCTACGCGAACGGCTCCACCCTTGACGACCCCGCCATCACCTACGGGATCGTGTTTTCCAACTTCATGGGGTCCGGGGTGTACACGTTCCGCGGGGGATCGGACGTCCTTGTCGGGAAGATGGCGGACGAGCTGCGCAGGAACGGCGTCGAGCTGAGGAAGAAGGTGCTCGTGGAGAGGGTCCTCGTCGAGGAGCGGGGGGGAAGGAGATACGCCTGCGGCATCGTCGCCAAGGGAGGCAGGACCATCCGGGCGAAGGCGGTCGTCTCCAACGCCAACATAAAGAACACGGTCTTCAGGCTCGCGGGGGCCGAGAACCTCCCCGCCGACTTCGCGGCGTCTGCCCAGGCGGTCAGGATCAATTCGAGCTCGTGCCAGGTGTACCTCGGCATACGCAAGGGCGAGTCGATCCCGCACATCGGCGACCTCGTATTCACCTCCGCCAGCCCCGCCTTCAGCAGCGGCGAACTGACGGCGCTGCGGACGACCAGCCGCACCTTCTCCGTCTATTACCCGGACACCCGGCCCGGGTCCGACCGCTACACCGTGGTCGCGTCCATCAACGGGCAGTATGCGGACTGGGCGTCCCTGCCGGAGGCCGGGTACGCCGAGGAGAAGGCGCGCCTCATCGAGGAGTCGATATCGGCCCTCGAGAGGTTCATACCCGGCGTCAGGGCGAAGATCGACTGGATGGAGGCCGCGACGCCGAGGACGATAGAGCGCTACACGACCCACTTTGGCGGCACCTCCTTCGGCACGAAGTTCGAGGGGCTGAAGGTGTCGATGGACCTCCCGGAGGTCCTGCCCGGCCTTTACCACGCAGGGTCCGTCGGCATCATCATGTCCGGGTGGCTGGGGACCATCAACTACGGGGTCATCACGGCCAACAAGGTGGACCGCTACGTCTGCGCCCAGAAGCAGGGCAGGGCCGCATGAACGCCGCGTCCCCCGAGGTCCTCAGGAGGATACCCCATAGGCCCCCCTTCCTGTTCATCGACGAGATCGTCTCGGAGGCGGGCGACACGCTGGTCGCCAGGAGAACGTGGAGGGCCGACGAGGATTTCTTCATGGGCCACTACCCCGGGGCCCCCATCACGCCGGGGGTGCTCCTCTGCGAGTCCGTCTTCCAGGCCGGCGCGCTCCTCCTCCACCGCATCCTCGGCTCGCAGGGGACCGGCGCCGGGGTGCCGCTCCTCGTCAAGATCTCGGACGTGAGGTTCCGCAGCCCCGTCTATCCCGGCGACACCGTCACGATCGAGGTGCGCAGGAAGGAGGCCGTCGGCGGCTTCCACATCATGGCGGGCTCGATGAAGCGCGGGGACACCCGGATCATGTCAGTCGAGTTCTCGGTCGCATGGAAGGAGCCGGGGGCCGCGCAATGAGCTTCCTCGGCCTGGAGGGCAAGGCGGTCGTCGTCTTTGGCGTCGCCAACAAGCGCAGCGTCGCCTGGGCGGTCGGCCGCTCGCTCGAGGGCGAGGGCGCGCGAGTCATCTACAGCGTGCGCTCGGACGAGCGCCGCAGGTCCCTTGAGACCCTCCTCGCGGGACGCAGCGTCATCGTCTGCGACGTCGAGCGGGAGCCCGACGTCGAGCGCGCGGCGCAGGAGGCGGGCGCCCTTGCGAAGGGGCCGATTGCGGGGATCGTCCACTCGGTCGCCTTCGCGAACTACGAGGGGGGAATCCGCTCATTCCATGAGACGAAGAGGGGCGACTTCCTGCAGGCCGCCGCCATCTCGAGCTTCTCCCTGGTCGAGGTCGCGCGGGCTTTCGCGCCCAAGCTGGCGAGGGACGCCTCGGTCGTCACGATCGGCATCTCGTCCCTCCTCGTCACGCCCGACAACTACGGCTACATGGGCCCGCTCAAGGCCGCCCTGGAGTCGTCCGCGAGGTTCCTCGCCAAGTCGTTCAGCGCCCACTCCGAGGTCCGCTTCAACGTGGTCGGCTCCGGGCCCCTGAAGACAAGCGCCTCCGCGGGCATTCCCGGGTACCTGGAAAGCTACCTCTACGCGGAAAAGCTGACGTTCCGAAAGCGGAACCTGGACACCCAGGAGGTCGCCAACGCGGCGCTCTTCCTGCTCAGTCCCCGGAGCAGCGGCATCAACGGGGCCACGATCACGGTCGACGCGGGCCTCGGGCTGAACGGCTTTGACAGGGACGTCATCCGGCTGGCGATGAGGCCCGAGCGCTGAGTCGGCGTCCGCCATGCGATTCACGAACGCCTGCCTGGAGTCCATCGCCGTCGCGCTCCCCGACGAGGCCTGGACGTCGGCGGCCATCGAGGAGCGCCTGCGGCCCCTCTACGAGCGCCTGAATCTCCCGTTCGGCCGCCTGGAGCTGATGACCGGGATCCGCGAGCGCCGGGTGTGGCCGGCCGGCACGCTGCCGTCGGACGCGAGCGCGGCGGCCGGGCGGGCGGTGCTCGGGCGTTCCGGCGTCGCGCCACGCGACATCGGGCTCTACATGCATTCGGCGGTCTCGAGGGACATGCTTGAGCCGGCCTCCGCGTCCTTCGCGCACCGGAAGATCGGGCTGCCCGATTCCGTCCAGGTCTTCGACGTCTCGAACGCCTGCCTCGGCTTCCTGAACGCCATCACCGTGGCGTGCGCCATGATCGACGGCGGGCAGGTCCGGGCCGCCCTGGTGACGGCAGGGGAAAACGGCCGGCCCCTCGTCGAGGAGACGATACGCACCCTGCTCGCCGGCTCGCTTTCCCGGAACGCGATCAAGCCCTACTTTGCCAACCTCACGATCGGCTGCGGCGCCGTCGGGGCCGTCGTCTGCCACAAGGACCTCGTACGGGGGCGCAGCCGCCGGATCCTGGGGGGCGTCTGCCGCGCGGCGACGGAGCACAGCGAGCTCTGCCGCGGCGACACGTCCGTCACGGGCGGCCTCTCCATGCAGACCGATTCCGAGCGGATGCTCGAGGCCGGGGTGGCGCTCGCGAAGGAGACGTGGGGCGAGTTCGCGCAGGCGACAGGCTGGACGGCGCAGTTGATCGACCGGGTCATCTGCCACCAGGTGGGGGCCGCCCACCGGCGCCTCCTCCTGCAGACGCTCGAGGTCGAGCCCCGGAAGGACTTCTCGACCTTCGAGACGCTTGGAAACATGGGCTCAGTCTCCCTGCCGGCCACGCTGGCGCAGGCCGCGGGGTCCGGGGTCGTCCGCGATGGCGACCGCGTGGCCCTCATGGGGATAGGAAGCGGGCTCAACTGCATGATGCTCGCCCTCGAATGGTGAACCTGGGACGGGCCTCCGGGCTTTATCCGTTCACTCCGGCCTCGTTCACGACGCCCGGCGGGGCGCGCATGAGCTACCTTGACGAGGGGCCCAGGTCGCATGAGGCCGTCCTCATGGTCCACGGCAACCCGACCTGGTCGTTCTATTACCGCGACCTCGTTAGGGAATTGTCGCCTTCCATCCGCTGCATCGCGCCTGACCACGTGGGCATGGGGCTCTCAGAAAAGCCGCAGTCCTACGAATATACGCTGGCGGGGAGGATCCGGGACCTGGCGGCCCTGGTCGCCTCCCTCGGGCTCCGGAGGATCCACCTGGTGGTCCACGACTGGGGCGGCCCGATCGGGCTCGGGGCCGTGATGGGAAACCCGGAGGCCGTGGGCCGGATTGTCGTCACGAACTCGGCCGCCTTCCCCGGGAGGATACCTGCACGGATCGCGCTCTGCAGGCTCCCCGTCCTGGGCGAGGTGATCGTGAGGGGCCTCAACGGCTTTGCAGGCCCGGCCTCCCGCATGGCGATGTCGGCGAGGCGCCTCACCCCAGAGGAGAGGGACGGCTACCTCTGGCCCTATCGCGACTGGTCGAGCCGCATCGCGGTGCACCGGTTTGTCCACGACATCCCCATGGAGGCCGGGCATCCGAGCCGGCCGGTCCTGGACGGCATCACGCAGGGGCTCGGCGCCTTCGGGGGGCACCGCAAGATAATCGTCTGGGGAGGCAGGGACTTCTGCTTTGGCGCGGAATTCCTTGGTCGCTGGAAGGCGGCCTGGCCCGACGCGAGGGTTGAATTCCTGCCCTCCGTGGGCCACTACGTCCTTGAGGACGGCGGCACGGATGTCCGCCGGTCCATCGCGCAATTCATCACCCAACCCAACGAAGCATGAAATTCGAGCATTTCGCCCTCAATGTCCCGGATGCCGCCGCGGCCGCCAAGTGGCACGTCGAGAACCTCGGCCTGCGGGTCGCGCGCTCCCGTAAGGACTCGCCCTTCACCTCGTTTCTGGCCGACGACACCGGCCGGGTGATCCTCGAGGTCTACAGCAACCCCGCTGCGCCATTCACGGAGTTCCGCTCTGCGCACCCCCTCTGCTTCCACATCGCGTTCGTCGCCGACGACCCGAGGGCGGTCCGTGACCGGCTGGTGGCGGCCGGCGCCGTCTTCGCCTACGAGGAGACGCTTCCCGACGGCTCGCACCTCATCATGGTGCGGGATCCCTGGGGAATCCCCATACAGCTGGTCCGCCGGCAGGCGCCATTCCAGCACCTATGACCGTCGCTGGCCCGATCCGGGTGGACCCGGCCGTGACCCTCGAGGGAAGGGGAGTAAGGCTCGAGCCGCTGTCGACGTCGCACGTCCCGGAAATCGAGGCCGCGGCGGCCGACGGCGAGCTTTGGAAGCTCTACTACACTTCCGTCCCCGAGCCCGGCAAGACCCTGGCCTATGTCGAGGCCGCGCTGGCGGACCGCGACAAGGGGACACGCTCGCCCTGGATCGTCCGTGAGGCGCGGAGCGGCAAGCTCATCGGCGCAACGAGCTACCACGACATCGTGCCGGCGGCCCGCCGGGTCGAGATCGGATGGACCTGGTATTCAACGTCTTGTCAGAGGACATTCGTCAACACCGCCTGCAAGCTCCGCCTGCTGGAGCATGCCTTCGACACGCTGGGCTGCTTGGTGGTCGGCTGGCGGACGGACAACCACAACCTGAAGTCCCAGGCGGCGATCGAGCGCCTTGGGGCCAAGAAGGACGGCGTCATCCGCGGGCACAGGCTGCGGCGAGACGGCACCCTCGGGGACACGGTCATGTACAGCGTCACCCGCGAGGAGTGGGAGGGAACCGTGCGCGCCCGGCTGACATCCATGCTCCGGTAAAGGAACCGGGCGGGGGCGCAGGCTACTATTTTGGGTTATGAATACCCCAAGATTGCCCGGCCGCGCACTAGCGGCGATTGCCTTCATGGCCGCGGGCATTGCCTGCCTTTCCCAGCGCGCCTACCCCGAGGTCGTGGCCATTCCCGGTTCCGACGGGACGGCTGCACCCACCTGGTCCAACATCGAGAACGACCACTACGACCAGCGCGCCCACTTTGAGGCGGGCGCGGACCGGCTGTCGGCGCACCTGGACTACGAGATCCGCGTCCTGCGTGACCACCGCGCAAAGATGACGAGGGACCTCGGGGACTGGGACCTGGCGATGAAGGACGTCGACGAGTCGCGCGACCTCCTGACCAGCAGGATCACCGAATTGAAGAAGGCGACAACGCCCGACCTTTGGGACGCGGCCAAGGGCCGGTTCGGCGACGCGTGGAAGCGCTCGCAGCTCGCGGTCGACAGGATGAACCGGACGGTCACGGACTAGGGCGGGGCCGCCAGGAAGACAGCAGGCTTGAGCCCGCGGGCATTGGGGCTTCAAATCCCGGTGCCTTGCCCCGGGGCGCCCCGGGGCCGCCCCATGTTCATCGTCCAATCGTACCCCGTAGCGGTCTCTCTCTGCGTCGTCACCATGCTCTGCTGGGGCTCCTGGGCCAACACCCAGAAGCTCGCGAGCGCCGGCTGGCGCTTCCAGCTCTTCTACTGGGACTACGCGATCGGGGTCTTCCTTCTCTCCCTGGTCCTTGCGTTCACCCTCGGCAGCACGGGCCACGGCGGCCGCGGGTTCCTGGCCGACCTCGCGCAGGCCGACGGCAAATGGCTGCTCTCCGCCTTTGCGGGCGGTGTCATCTTCAACCTTTCCAACATCCTCCTGGTCGCAGCCATCGACATCGCGGGGATGGCCGTGGCATTCCCCGTCGGGGTCGGGCTCGCCCTGGTGCTTGGCGTCCTCACGACCTACCTCTCCACCCGGGTGGGCAACCCGCCCATGCTGGCGGCCGGCGTCGCCTTGGTCGCCGTCGCCATCATCCTCGACGCCCTGGCCTACCGCCGCCTCAAGGCGGGCAGCCAGTCGACCTCGAACAAGGGCATCGTCCTCTCCGTCGCCGCCGGCCTGCTGATGGGCTACTTCTACAAGTTCGTCGCGGGGGCCATGGGCGCCGTGGATGTGACGGCCGCCGTACCGACGCTGGAGCCGGGAAAGCTGAGCCCCTACACGGCCGTCGTCCTCTTCAGCGCGGGCCTGCTGGCGTCAAACTTCCTCTGGAACACGATCGTCATGGTCCGGCCATTCACCGGCGAGCCCGTGCCGTTTGGCGACTATTTCAGGAAGGGCACACCCCGCCTCCACATTGTAGGGATCCTCGGGGGCGCCATCTGGAACATCGGGATGGCCTTCAGCATCATAGCCAGCACGCGCGCAGGCGCCGCCCTTTCCTACGGGCTGGGGCAGGGTGCCACCCTGGTGGGCGCCCTCTGGGGCGTCTTTGTGTGGAAGGAGTTCAAGGGGGCCCCGAGGGGCACCTCGGCCCTCCTTGGCGCCATGTTCGCCCTCTACGTCGCGGGCCTCGGCCTGCTCATCCTTTCCAAGTCGTGACGCCCGCGACGCGCAGGCCCGCCCGCCAGGCCCCGTCCGTGGTCGTCGTCGGCAGCTCCAACACGGACATGATCCTACGCGTTGCGAGGGTCCCGCGCCCGGGAGAGACGCTCCTTGGCGGTGCGTTCAGCACCGCCGCGGGCGGCAAGGGCGCAAACCAGGCCGTTGCGGCCGCCAGGGCCGGCGGCCACGTGGCCCTTGTCGCCAGGCTCGGGACGGATTCGCTTGGGGACGCCGCGCTCGACGGCTTCAGGAGCGAGGGCATCGTCCTTTCGGGCATTGTACGGGACGGGCGGCAGCCCTCGGGTGTCGCCCTCATCTTCGTGGGCGAGGACGGCGAGAACAGCATCGGTGTCGCGGGGGGGGCCAACCTTCGGCTCTCCCCGAGGGACGTCGCCGCGGCCCGGCCGCTCATCGCTGCCGCGCGCGTACTCCTCCTGCAGCTCGAGATACCGCTGGCGACGGCCGAGGCTGCCGCCACGATCGCCGCCAAGGCCGGTGCGCAGGTCATCCTCAATCCCGCTCCCGCCCAGCCCCTTCCGGACAGCCTGATCAGGAAGACGACCCTCCTGACCCCAAACGAGACGGAGGCCTCGGTCCTTGCGGGGTTCATGGTCGACGACGCCCCGTCGGCCACGCGGGCTGCGGCCGTGCTGCGAGAGCGCGGCGCCCGAAACGTGATCGTGACCCTCGGCGCCAACGGCGCCGTGGTGGCCACGCAGGCCGGGTCAACCTGGGTCCCCGGCTTCAAGGTCGCGGCCGTGGACACCACCGCCGCCGGCGACGTATTCAACGGCGCGCTTGCCGCCCGTCTCGCGGAAGGGCGGCCCCTCATCGAATCCGTGCGCTTCGCCCACGCCGCCGCCGCGATCTCCGTCACCCGCCCCGGCGCCCAGCCCTCCATCCCCACGCGCAGGGAGATAAACGCGCTCCTCAGCCCATGAAGAAGACCGGCCTCGCCACCCTGATTTTCGCATCCATTGCGTCGGCCGCGGCGGCCGCCACGCCCGTCATAATGATCACCGACATCGGGAGCGACATCGACGACTCGTGGGCCATCGCGCTCGCGCTGCGCTCTCCCGAGCTCGAGCTGCGCATGGTCGTCACGGATCCCGCGGACACGGAGTACCGCGCCGTCGTTGCCGCAAAGCTGCTCCAGGACTCCGGGCATGGCGACGTCCCGATCGCGATTGGCGACAATTCGGGGCCCATGGGCGACAACGCCAAGACCCTTACGCCGTGGATCGCCGGCTACGACCTCTCCAAGTATCCGGGCCATGTCTACAAGGACGGCGTCAAGGCGCTTATCGACTCCGTGCGCGCGTCCCCGGTGCCCGTCACGATCGTCGCCATCGGCCCGGTCCACTCGCTGGCCCTCGCCCTCGCGAGGGCCCCCGACATCGCCCAGAAATGCCGATTCGTCGGCATGTACGGAAGCTTCGACGTCGGCTACGGAGGGGGCGCGCCGTCAGCCGAGACGAACGTGAGGGTCGCCCCGGCGGCCCTGAGGCAGGTGCTCGCGGCGCCATGGAAGGACGTGCTCCTCACCCCCCTCGACACCTGCGGTTCCGTGAGCCTGGCGGGCGAGCGCTACCATGCGATCTGGTCCGCCACGGCGGACCCGCTCCTGCGCAGCCTCATCCAAAGCTACTGCATCTTTGCGCCGCGCCAGAACTGGATGAACTGCGACTTCTTCGCGACACGCTCGACGACGCTCTTCGACTGCGTCGCCGTGTACCTGGCCTATTCCGAGGACCTGGTGCGGACCGAGTCCATCAGGTTCGACGTGACCGACGACGGCTACACCCGCAGGTCGCCGACGGGGGCCCTGCATGCGCGGGTCGCGATCGGCTGGCGCAACAAGGACGGCTTTGAGGCCCAGCTGGCGGGACGGCTCCTGTCCCCCTAGGTCGGCGGGCCGGCGGCACGTAACTTTTTTGCGGGTTGGGGGTTACCCCGCCTGAAAACAAGTGTCCATTTTTCGACCGCACAGGCGGACATACGAAATATGCACACGAAAACCCTAGCCAGGATGGCGACATTCGCGGCCGGAGCCGCGCTCGCCGCGCTTCCTGCCACGATGATGCAAGCGGCGCCCTTTCCGCCCATCAACGCGACCGCCACTTCGGCCCACATCCCCGGGAAGCTGGTCTGGGCGGACCTCTTCACCTCGCAGCCAGACCAGGCAATCCAGTTTTACACGAGCCTGTTCGGCTGGACTAGCCAGAACATCGACCAGAAGGGCAGGAGCTACACGGTCTTCTCCAACAACGGCACGCCGGTGGCGGGGCTCGTGAGGCGGTCCAACAGCGCCAAGGGAGCAAGCCCTTCCCGCTGGATCGGATACCTCTCCGTGCAGAACATCCGCTCGACCGTCGACGCCGTGAAGGCCAACGGCGGAAAGGTGCACGCCCCCGTCCGGAAGTTCCCCGACCGCGGGACGCAGGCGATCATCTCAGACAACGAGGGCAACCCGATCGGGCTCCTTGAGTCGAGCTCGGGCGACCCTGCGGACGTGGACACGACCCAAGGGAGCTGGAACTGGTTTGAAATCTACGTCAGCAACCCCCCGGATGCGGCGACCTTCTACCGCACGGCCCTAGGCTACGACGTTTCGCCGGAGACCCATTCCGACCGCAAGAGCGACTTCATCCTCGCGAGCAACGGGAACAACCGGGGCGGCATCGCGCCGATTCCGGCTGAAGCGAGCGGAGCAACCTCGAGTTGGCTGGGCGTGATCCGCGTGAACGACATCGACGCCGCGGTCAACAAGACGAGCAGCCTCGGCGGAGAGGTCCTGGTCAACCCGAAGGATGCCGAATTCGGCAGCCGCTTTGCGATCATCGCCGACCCCACGGGCGGCACCATCGGGCTCGTGCAGTACGTGGAGGACAATGACAACCCCGCGAAATCCCAATGAAACACCCCGCAAAACTCCTACCCATCGCCCTCCTGGCGATATGCGCGGCCGTGCCCACGATCTACCTAGCCGGCTGCGCCGGCGGCTATGTTGAGGGCGGCGGCGGCGTGTACTATGGCGGCGATCCATGGATCGATGACCAGGTCATCGTGACGGGCGGCGGCCACCCGTGGTACCACGGCCATGCGGGCGCGTACGTCCACCCCGGTTCGCGGTCCTACCACCATCGTTAGCCAAGCCCGGGATGCCGGGCCCCAGCCCGGCATCCGTCACGGGGCGCCTCAGTGCCTGGGGAAATGCCTCGCCAGGAGGTCTCCGGCCCGTTCCACGCCGTGGACAATCCCATCGGTGATCTCGTCACGCCGGAAAAAGCCGGCCATCGACTCCACGAGCTCCGTCCAGAAAGCGTCGCCGCACTTCTCGTGGACGGCCGAGTCGCCGATGATCGCAAATCGCCGCGAGCGGGGCGACACGAAGATGAGCACGGTGTTCCTGTGGGCAGACTTCCCGAGGCCGAGCTTCTCGAAGTACCTCTTGGCATCCTGATAGGGGTCGTCGGTCCGGTGCCGGCCTACGACAACCCGGACCTCCGCGGCGGTACGCCTTTCGGCGGCGGCGATTGCCTCGACGATCGCCTGATGCTTCACGCGGGGTATCGAGGCCATAATGGCTTCACCAGCTTCCGCCGGCCCCCCCGCCGCCAAAGCTGCCTCCGCCCCCGGAGAAACCCCCGCCGCCAAATCCACCGCCACCGCCGCCTCCTCCCCAACCTCCTCCGGGGAAGATCGTCGGGATATAGCCTCCGATGCCCCGCCGGCCGCGGCTGCCGTACACCGACGCCCGGCTTCGCAGCGTTGATATGAGGAAGAACAGGACGAAGAGGCCGCCTGCGATCATCCATGAGTCATCCCGGCTCTGGCCTTCCGCCACGGTGGATCCCGTGCCCCTGTATTCGCCTTTCGCCGCCGCGAGGATGGCATCGACCCCCTTTGTCATCCCCCCGTCGTAGTCTCCCGCCCTGAACCGGGGCGCGATCACGTCGGAGATGATCCTTTTCGCCAGCGCGTCTGGTATGGCCCCCTCGAGGCCATAACCGACCTGGAGGTACATTTTGTGTGACTTGATGAAGACGAAGAGCACGGCGCCATTTTTCTCTAGCTTGGTTCCCACTCTCCATGACTGCGCAACCCGCACCGTGTAATCCTCAACGGACGAGTCGCTCTGCATCTCGGGGTAGATGGCCACCAGGATCTGGTTCGACGTGGCCCTCTCAAATTGCTCCAGCCGGCTGTTGAGCGCGTCTGCGGTCGGCGCGCTGACCACACTGGCATAATCGTTGAAATATTCGGGCGGGGGCCGCGGGATGACCTCCGCCGCCCCCGCCCAGGCCGCAGCGGCGGCAAATGCGGCCAGGGCTGTCGTCCAGAGCCTCACGGCTTGGCCGGAGCAGCCCCGCCAAAGTCAAATTTGACCTGCGGAGGCGCCGCCGAGCCGGGCGTCGCGGTGAAATAGGGCTTGGCCTGGAAGCCGAACATGCCGGCAATGACGACGGTGGGGAAGTGCCTTATGGCGGTGTCGTAGGCCTGTGTCGCCTCGTTGAACCTCTCCCGCTCGACGGCGATCCGGTTTTCCGTCCCCTCGAGCTGCGCCTGGAGGTCGCGGAAGTTTTCGGTGGCTTTGAGGGTGGGGTAGCGCTCCGAAACGGCCAGCAGGTGGGTGAGGGCCCCCCCGAGCGTATTCTGGGCCTCCTGGAAGGCGGCCAGCTGCGCCGGGTCCGTCGGGGCGCTGCCCATGGAGAGCTGCACCCGTCCGACCGAGGCGCGGGCCTGGGTCACCTCGACGATCGTCGACTTCTCGAAGTTGGCCGCCCCGGAGACCGTGCTCACGAGGTTCGGGACGAGGTCGGCGCGCCGCTGGTAGACGTTCTGGACCTGGGCCCACTCGGCGTCGGTCGCCTGCTGGAGGTTGACCAGGTGGTTGTAGCTCGAGATCAGCCCGAGGCCGATTATCACGGCCACGACGACGATGCCTATCAGGATTTTTGTCGCTGCGCCCATCGGGGCATCCTAGCAAGGTGCACTGTCCTAGCAAGGTCGTTCCAGCCCGCGGACCCGATGCACCCCGCAACCGACCATCCCCAGGCCGTCCTGGCCATCTTCATACTCACGTATGCGGGGCTCGCCGTCGGGAGGATCCCCGGGCTAAGGCTGAACCGTACAGGCATCGCGCTCCTCGGGGCGATTGCCATCGGCCTGGCGGCACACGCATCCACGGCGGAGGCCGCGTCGTTCGTCAACTGGCCGACGATCGCGCTCCTCTTCGGATTCTTCGTCATCTCCGCGCAGCTGCGCCTCTGCGGCTTCTATGACCGGGTGGCCGGACGGGTGTCCTCGAGGGTCGACCAGCCCGTCTCGTTCCTGGCGTTCCTCATCGTCGCCACGGCCGGACTCTCGGCCGTCCTCAACAATGACATCGTCTGCTACGTGCTGACGCCGGTCGTCGGGTCCGCGCTTGTGCGCAAGAACCTGAACCCAGTGCCCTTCCTCGTGGGGCTGGCGGCGGCGAGCAACATCGGGGCAGCCGCCACCCTGATAGGAAACGCCCAGAACATGCTGATCGGCTCGGTCGCGCACCTTGGGTTCCTGAACTATTCCCTGTGGAGCCTGGCGCCCGTGGCGTTCGGCCTGTTTTCGACATTCTGGGTCACAAGGCTCGGACTGCGCGGCGGCGGCTGCCCAGCCCTGCTCCCCGACATTGAGCCTCAGGCAGTGCCGGAGCCCTTCGACGCCTATCACGCGGGCAAAGGCATCGTCGTCCTCGCGGTCGTCATCCTCATGTTCTTCACCCCCGTTCCCCGCGAGGTCACGGTCCTCGTCGCGGCGAGCATCCATTTCCTGAGCTCGAAGTTCAGGACCGAGCGCCTGCTCGGGCTCGTCGACTGGCCCGTGCTCGTGCTTTTCATCTCCCTTTTCATAGTGAGCGGCGTATTCCAGGAAACCGGCTACGCTGAGACCCTGGTGCACTGGCTCGGGCGGGTCGGGTTCGACCCAGGCCGAAACCCCAATGAGACGATCCTCACGGCGGCGCTGTCGGTCGCCATCAACAATGCCCCGGCGGTGATGCTCCTTGTCAAGATCGTGCCCCTCGCGCACGCGGCTAACGCGAGCGTGATGGCCGTCGCCAACAGCTTCGCGGGAAACGCCGTCATGACGGCAAGCGTCGCCAACATCATCGTCGCGCAGCAGGCGAGGAAACTCGGGATCACGCTGTCATTCGCCGACTTTCTCAAATTTGGGCTGCCCATCACGACCCTGGCGCTCGGAGGCCTCGTCGTCTGGGCGTCCTTCATGGGCTGATGTGCGAATTGCGCCCGGGCGGCAGTATAGGAGTGGGACAACATGGATGATGACATCCTCCTTCGGCGCTATGCGGAACATCGCGATCAAGCGGCCTTCACCGAGATCGTGCAGCGCCACGTCAGCCTGGTGTACTCGGTCGCCCAGCGGCAGTTCCAGGGCGACCACCACAGGTCCCAGGAAGTGACGCAGATGGTCTTTTCCGACCTGGCCAGAAAGGCATCTGCGCTGGCGAGTCACCCCGCTATACCCGCGTGGCTCCACCGGGCCGCGGTCCTGGCAGCGCTTGACCTTCGGCGACGGGAATCGCGCAGGCGCCGCTACGAGGGCGCGGCCGGCATCGAGGCCGGGCTTCATTCGCCTCGCACCGCCCCGGACTGGAACGCCGTCCGCCCGATCCTTGACGAGGCCATCAACAGCCTCAGCGAGGCCGAGAGGCGGGCCATCGTCCTCAGGTTCTTTTCCGGGCAGAAATTCGGGGACATCGGCAGGTCCCTGCGCGTCACCGAGACCGCGGCGCGCATGCGCGTCGAGCGCGCCCTGGAACGCCTCCATGGCCGCCTTGCGGGCCACGGCATCACCTCCACCGCATCGGCCCTGGGCCTCATGTTGGCATCAAATGTCGCCATGGCCGCCCCTCCCGGGCTCAGCGCCGCCAGCATCGCGGCAGGCGCGGCTTCGAGCGCGGTTGCCGCGCCCGGGCTCTGGACCCTCATTATGAGCTCAACAAAATTACCGGCTGCCATTGCCATCGCAGCGATCGTGGGCGGCGCCACGGGCACGGCTTGGGTGGCCCACAAAGCCAGCGCAGCCTCCAGCGAGGCCGCGCGCCTGGCTCCCCCGAGCGGGGCAGCTGCACGCCTGGCTGCGCAGAACCGAAAGCTTGAGGAGTCCTCGGCCAACGCCCAGGGCCTAGCCGCAGAAGAGGCCTCAGTCTCGATCTTGGGGCGGCAGGTGAGCGACCTGGAGGCCGCACAGGCCGCGGCGCGGCTCGCCCAGAGGCGCCAGCATCGCTTGCTGAGCGAGGCTCAGAAGGCCGAGATTAGGGACTTGTCGTCACTCGACAGGCTGCCCGTGCCCACATTCCAGGCGAGACCGGTCCTGCCGCCGGACCTGAGCCCGGGCCAGGTCAGCGGCGAGGTCGTTGTTGCTTTTGTGGTCGGGGCCGACGGCCGTGTCTACAACCCGAACGTCGCGCGATCAACGAACCCGGCGCTCGAGGACGCAGCAGTGTCGGCCGTCAGCAACTGGACCTTCAGGCCGGGGCAGGCGGGCGGCCAGGACGCCTGGACGAAAATGCAGGTTCCTATCATTTTCACTGACTCATCGGCGGCCACGTCGGCGCCCTTGACCGTCACCGCGCCGCCGGCCGCCGCGAACCCGTCCAGCGCAGCGTCGACGTGGTTCTAGTCATGACGACTCCGGCGACACTTTGGTCCCTCGCAATTGCGGCGATTCTGTCCGCCGCAGGCTCGGGGCTCGCGGCGAAGTTTCATCTCGACCGCGAGGACAAGGCGCTCGGGACCGCTCGCAGCGCCGCCAAAAGGTATGCGGCGATTCGCTCTAACCACGAGCGGCTCCTGGCTGAGCAGCCGACTGCGGAGGAGGTAAGGCGCCTAGCCAGGGCCCGTGCGCTGGCGAAGGCCCTGGGGGCAAGGCTGCTGGAGCTGAAATCCCAGTCGGAAACCCCCGAAGGCCGAGACGCCGACGATTCCCTAAGTGCAAAGCAATGGGCCTACGTGGGGAATGCCACGCCGCGGGAGGCGATCACAAGTGTCCTGTGGGCGGCCTCGCAGGGCGATGTCGAGCGGCTGGCCAGCCTCATCGGGTTCTCCGAAAGCGGACAGGCGAAGGCCGCTGGGCTCTATTCCCAGCTACCCGCCGCCTCTCAACAGGACTATGGCTCGGCCGAGAAGGTGGTCGCAACCATGATCGCCGGCAGTTTCCCAAAGGACGCGTCGTCCGTCACGATCACGGCCGACCGCGAATGGGGTGAGGATGCCTCAGTCGTCATGTCGGTTGACCACGGGCCGTCGGGCACGCGCACAAACCTCTACCGCTTCCGGCTGGGCCCCCAGGGTTGGCGGCTTCTGGTCCCCGCGAACGTCATGGATGGCATTAGCCAAAGCCTCCTTGCCCAGTCGGAAGAGGCGCTGGGCGCTGCCGACTGAGTCCCTGCCAGCCGGGCGTCAGCCAGAATTGAGTCCCTCGCGCATCGCCGCGGCTCTCCCGGCCTGGTCGGGCACCCATCGGATCGAATCTATTTCGTCCAAGGCGCCCAGGGCACCCACGAATGCAGGCGGGCGGCTTGACTCTGGAAGATCATTCCAGCCCACGACAAACTCGAGTGCCCGATGCGCGCCGCCCCCGGTCGATTCAATTGCACAGGCAATGGCCCGTGCGCCCGCGGCGTTGATTTCCCGCTCGATCGCCGCCTGTGTGACTCCTGCGCGCGAAATCCGGACGCAGAGAATACCGCGCTTGGCGACCAGCCTGTTGCGCTCGACCCACTTGAGCGCCCATAGGACGAGAACCCCGATTGCGAACGCAGCCAGCCCAAGCCCGAGCTGGCCGCCCCCGAAGCAGAGGCCCATGACCGTGACGAACCACAGCGTCGCCGCGGTAGTGACCCCAACCGCAATGTTGCCTTTTTTCACGATCGCGCCGGCGCCGATGAAGCCGACACCGGTCAGAATCCCAAGGGGAAGCCTCATAAGGTCCATGATGCCGAACGACGCGGCCGTTTTGCCGACCGTCACCATGAGAAGGTTGACCTGCACCATCGAGATCGCCGCAGCCATGCAGACGAGCATCGTCGTCCTTAGGCCGGCCGACTCGCCATGGCGCTCCCTGTTGAATCCAATTACGGCGCTCGCCAGCAGCGAAAGGCCCAGCCGAAGGGCTATCTCCTGCCAGCTGACATAAATGGGCATAGGCGCGTCCATAGACCCCGCCTGGCCCGTCCGGTGACAAGCAATTGCGTGTGGACAGCCGCCGCGCCAATTGCAACGTGACGTCATGGTGGGCAGTCGCGCAGGCACGATCATCGTACGCGTGGCCGACGCGAGCCGCAGGCATGCGATCGCCGTCTCCGCCTCCATGCTCGTACTGGCTGCTGCGGCCGGCACGATAGCCGCGCGCCGGGTATCGATAAACACGGACACCTCGAGCCTTATCTCGCCCAAGCTGCCGTGGCGGCGGGCCGCAGCGGAAATGGACAGGGCCTTCCCCCAGAACCGTGACCTGGTCGTCGCCGTAATCGACGCCGCGACCCCGGACCAGGCGACCGATGCCGCGCAACGCCTCGAGTCCGACCTCGCCGCCGATTCGGCGGACTTCAGCGACGTGAGGGATCCCCAGGGAAGCGCCTTCTTTAGGCGGAATGGCCTGCTCTTCCTCGACAAGGGCCAGGTCCAGTCATTCGCAGACTCGATGATAGCCGCGCAGCCGATGCTTGGGGTGCTGTCCGCCGACCCGAGCGCCAGGGGGCTGCTCGACGCCCTGGGACTCTTCTCGGAAGGGGTGGTTCGGGGCCAGATCCCCGCGTCCGAGCTTGACCGGCCCTTTAAGGCCGTCACGGCCGCGGTGAATGCGGCGGCCGAAGGCCGCCACGAACCCCTTTCCTGGGAGAGCCTCATCAGCAACCGCAAGCCGATGGGCCGCGAGCTGCGCCGAATCATTCTTGCCCGTGCCTCGCTCGACTATACCGACGTCGAGCCCGGCCGGCGGGCAATAGCGAAGCTGCACGCGCTGGCAGAAAGGGACCAGCTGACGCCCGAGAGGGGAGTAACGGTCCGCGTCACGGGAGGCGTAGCACTCAACGACGACCAGTTTTCGGCCCTCTCCGAGGGGGCAGGAGCCGTGGCCGCCGCGGCCGGACTGCTGCTTGTGCTTTGGCTGGCCCTCGCCGTCCGCTCGGCGCGTGCCGTCGCTGCGATCCTCCTAACGCTCGGCGCCGGTTTGGCGTTTTGCGCATGCTTCGCGGTCACCGCCGTCGGGGCATTCAACCCGATCTCCGTCGCCTTTGCCCCGCTTTTCATAGGCGTTGCGATCGACTTTGGGATCCAGTTCACGGTCCGTTTTGCCGCGGAAAAGCTCGGCACCGAAGATTCGCCGGCAGGCGCCGTGAGGAGGGCCGCGGCCGGCATCGGCGCCCCGCTCGTTGTGGCGGGCCTGGCCACGGCCGCGGCCTTCTTCTCCCTCTATCCCACGGACTATCGAGGGGTGTCAGATCTCGGCCTCATCGCCGGGGCTGGAATGCTGATCGCCCTTATTCTCAACCTGACGCTTCTTCCCGCGCTCCTTGCGTCGCTCGGTGCGCCGGGCTTCGCGGAGGCCGCGGGACTGCGCGCCGCAGCTCCGCTCGATGGCTGGCTACTCCGGCGCAGGCGCACCGTGCTGGCAGCTTCGTGCGTTTTGGCGGCCCTTTCGCTGTTCGCGATTCGCGGCCTTAGGTTTGATTTCGACCCGATCAACCTCGAGAACCCGAGGGCCGAGTCGACCCGGACCTTGTTCGACCTCATGAAGGACCCGGACACGTCTCCCTACACCCTGGACGACCTCGCTTCTTCTGCCGGCGAAGCGGCCGCCCTGGCCGCCAAGCTGAACCAGCTGCCGGAGGTTAACCACGCCATCTGGCTCGGAAGTTTCGTCCCGGGCGACCAGCAGGAGAAGCTCGACATACTTTCGGATGCGAAATCGATCCTCGAGCCTGCGTGGCTCGCGGCTAAGCCGCTTCCTCCGCCGACACCCGCCCAGGTCTTGGCTGCCGCCACGAAATGCGCGGACGCCGTCAGCAGGGTGGGAGGGGCCGCCGCCTCGCAGCTCGCTGCTGCGCTTCGGCGGGCCGTGGCGGGAGGGCCGGCCGCGGCCGTCGCGCTTGAGGACAACCTTGCGTCGGGCGCGGAGGAGCGGCTCGCGGAGGTCCGCGGGGTTCTGGGCGCCGAGCCGGTGACCCTTGGCAGCATTCCCGCCGACGTCCGAAAGGACTGGGTGTCGGCAGACGGCCGCTACAAGGTCGAGATCTCGCCGAAGGGCGACCCAAGGGACCAGGCCGTCCTTTCAAGGTTCATGGCTGCCGTGGGCCGGATCGCACCGGGGGCCACGGGGATGCCGCTCCAGATTCGGGAATCTGGGCGGACGGTCGTCGCGGCCTTCCAGACTGCAACGATCATTGCCCTGTTCACGGTGACGGTCCTGCTGGCGCTGGTACTCCGGAGCGTCTTTGGCGTTGCCGCCGTCCTCGCGCCCATCGTTCTTGCCGGCCTGCTTACCCTGGGAACCAGCGTCGTGGCGGGAATCCCGATCAACTTCGCCAACATCATAATGCTTCCGCTCCTTCTCGGTGTCGGCGTCGCCTTTGACATCTATTTTGTGCTCCGATGGAAGTCAGCCGAGCCTGGGCTGCTGTCCTCGCCCACCGCAAGGGGCGTCGTGTTCAGCGCGCTTACGACGGGAACGGCCTTTGGCAGCCTGATCATCTCCAAATCGCCCGGGATCGCCGACATGGGCAAGCTGCTCAGCCTGGGCCTGCTCTATTGCCTCATCTGCACGCTGTTCCTCCTTCCGTCGTTTCTGGGTACACGTGCATCGAAAGGGGAAGGAGACGCTTGAGGCCCCTTCTCGTTGCCGTGTCGCTCCTGCTTGCCGCAGGATGCGCGTCGCCTCCCCACGACGCAGCGGGCCTCGCGGCCTACAAGGCCAACAACGACCCGCTCGAGCCGATGAACAGGAAGATATTCGCGTTCAACGAAGCCATTGACCGCGCCGTGATCCGTCCCGTGGCGGAAGGATACATGCGGCTCCTGCCCGGGCCCGCAAGGGACGCCCTGCGTAACGCCGTGTCGAACCTCGGGGAGCCGGCGAGGTTTGCAAACAACCTCCTCCAGGGCCGCGGGGACAGGGCCCGGGTCACGCTTTGCCGCTTCGTCGTGAACACGACAATAGGCCTCGTGGGCCTTGCTGACGTCGCCAAGGCAAATGGGCTCCCGAAACAAACCGGCGACTTGGGCCAAACGTTCTATTCCTGGGGGGTACCCTCGGGGCCCTACCTGGTCCTTCCTGTCGTGGGTCCCTCAAATCCGAGGGATGTCGCGGGCCTCGGGTTTCAGACCTATGTCGACCCTTTCCGATACGTCACCGACCATAACGGCTTTCCGGCAGCGGCCACCTACACGCCGGAAATCGTGGGGGGAATCGACCAGAGGGCCCGTGCCATACAGCCCCTCGACGCCCTGAGAAGCGCCTCGATCGATTACTACGCGGCGCTCCGAAGCCTTTTTCGTCAAAATCGGACCGCCGAGCTGCGGGGAAATGCCCCAACGGCCGTGCCGCAGGCGGCAGGGCTCTACGACGATCCCGATTTGGCCCCCTAGCCGCCGAGGTCAGCCGTCTTTTTCTTCAGCGCCGCGATAAGGGCCTCCGGCCCTCCGGACCTTAGGATAGCCGAATATTCGGACCGGCGTGCCGCCAGCTGGCTGATCGTGCCATTCAGGTAAACGTCGATGATCCTCCACTCGCCGCCGCTTTGGCGCACCAGGTAGTCAAGCCGCACGGGATCCGGGTCTGAGGTGACCAGCCGCGTGTGTACGACCGCGTCACCGTTCGAGAGCGTCGTTGCCTGGGGGTCCACCTCGAATTTCTGGCCGGAATAGGAGGTGAACTCGCTCGCATATTCGGCAACGCAGTAGGAGCTGAACGCATCCACGAGGTCGGCCTGCTGCTTTGGCGTCATTCCGCGCCAAGGCCGGCCGATCACAAGACGAGTCATTAGAGGCAAGTCGTAGGCCCGGCGGACAACGGGCGCGAGGAGGGCGCTACGCGCGGCGATTCCCGCCGACGGCCCGAGCTTCATGCTCGCAATAAGGCTATCGCAAAGCGCTTGCGCAGTGGCGGCGGGGGCTGCTGCGATTGCCGAATATGGGGCTGCCGCAAGCAGCAGGAGGGCAAGCACGCGCACTTTCATGCCAGAAACCTTTCACACGTTTCGCACCCGTCAAGCCTCGCACTGTCGCCCCGTGAACTCGGCATGCGCGAAAGGGCGCCCAAGGAAAGCCAGCGGCGAGGCACTGGAGCGCCCTCCCTCCATTCCCGCGGGCAAGCTGGCTCTGGGCCGATGCCCGCGCGCCGTTTGACTCAGCTTGGATCCCCGATCAGCATGGCCGCCCCAAACGGTGAATTCCCCGAAAGACGCTGCGCCAGGAAGATCCCAGGAGGACCGGGACCGGCTCTCCGAGGCCAAGCTCCGGATCGAAGGCGCGAATCGCCTGCGGGATTCCGGGGCAGCGGGAGTTGTGCCGGCTCTCGCCGAATACGACGCTGCCGCCGCGATATTGGAGCCGCTGAGCAGCAAGGGATGGCCGGAGGCCGACGATGAGCTGGCCTCGGCATGGACCAACAAGGGGATTGCGCTGATGGAGGGCGACGCGGCGATGCGTGCCGAATCCTTGCCCGCCTTCCGCCGTGCGATAGACCTGCGCACCCCGCTGGTCGACCTACCCGGGCCGTGGTATCGCTACAACTTGGCCGGGGTCTGGATGAACTACGGCAGCGTCCTCTGGCGCAGCGGGGACAAGGCGGACATCGCCATGTCGATCGACGCGGACAAGCAGGCCGTTGAGATCCTGGACGGCGTTTCCGCAAACGATGCCCCACAAATTCTCAGCAGGACGGTCCAGGCGAGGCTCTGCTACGGTTCTGCCCTCCTCTTTCGCGGCAACGGGGAAGGGGATATCGGGGTCGCGGTGGCCGCGCTGAGATCGGCGCGAGCGGTCCCCGGAGTGGGACAAGACACGGCTAGCGTGCACGACAGGCTGATGCTGGCCTGCGCATGGGCCAACGAGGCGGAGGGACTTTACCGGATTGGCCAAAACGTGGAGTGCCGCGCGTGCGCCATCCAGGCCCTGAAGCTGGCAGCATCGCACGAGGCGCAGGTCTACTATGCCGCGAATCTTGGCATACGTGCGCGTGTCACCCTCTGCAATGAATCCAGGAACCAGCTCGGCTCCGGGATAGCGACGGCGACGGCCAGGAAGAACGCGGACGAGGCGGCAGAGCTCGCGGAGGAGGCACTGACCCACCTCGCGAAATGGGCGGAGGGTGATCTGGGGCCCCTGCTCCGGGAACTCTACCGCTTCTGCACGGAGTTTTACGCAAAATGCCAGCCGCATTTCCTCGCGGAGTTTCTCTCAGACCACACAAGCTGGGTCGACAAGCAGGGGGGAAGCCTGGCGAGCACCGAGACGCGGGCGGTGCGCAGCGCGATAAATTCGATCATCCAGAAGGGGTTCGCGCCGGCCGAAATGGAACGATCGATCGAAGCCTTGCGTGACCTGCAGGCTGCAGCGCGCGCCTACGATTAGCCCCCAGGACGATTCGTCCCGATCCAAGGCCCCCGGAGAGGGGGAATCGTTTCGCGGCCCAGTCGGATCGCCGACTATGGCCTCCGGGCCCTACACCCCCGTGGTCGGGGGCGCCATCTGGGCGATGCCGAGACCGCGCGCGCGCTCAAGGATCCGCCTGTAGATGGCATCCGGCCCGAGGCCGTGCTGGGCGCGCAGGCCGTCAACATTCGTGCCGTGCTCGATGAATTTGTCAGGCCATCCAATCCGTTCGACCGCTGTCGGGGAATCCGCGTGCCGAAGCGCCTCTAGGACGGCGCTCCCGAATCCGCCCCCGAGGACGTGGTCCTCCATCGTCACCACAAGCGGGACGACCGCGGCCTGCCTGAGCAGGAGGTCATGATCCAGAGGCTTCACGAAGCGGGCGTTAACGACCCCGACCGAAAGCTCTTCCTCGGAGGCGAGCCGAGCCGCGACACGATTTGCCTCCGCCAGCATGGGGCCAAGGGCCCAGATGACCAGGTCTGAACCCTCGCGCAGGACCTCGGCGCGTCCCACGGGCAGGATTGCGGGCTCGTCCTTGATCTTCACACCCGCTCCCGCACCACGCGGGTAGCGGATGAAGGCCGGGCCGGGCAACTGCAGGCTGGTATGCAGCATATCCACCAGCTCGTCCTCGTCCTTGGGTTGCATGACAACGACGCCTGGGATGCAGCGGAGGTAGGCGAGATCAAACAGGCCGTGGTGGGTGGGGCCGTCGTTGGGGGAGAGCCCTGCGCGGTCGAGGCAGAAGGTCACCGGGAGCGACTGCAGCGCGACATCGTGGATGATCGGGTCATAGGCCCGTTGCAAAAAGGTCGAATAGATGGCGCAAACCGGCCTGATGCCCCGGGTTGCGAGTCCGGCGGCAAAAAGGACCGCGTGCTCCTCGGCTATCCCGACGTCGAAGAACTGGCGCGGCAACGCCTCCGCCAGAGCGGATAGCCCGGTGCCAGACGGCATCGCACCCGTGACGCCCACGATCCGCGAGTCGGCCCGGGCGAAGCGGAGAAGAGCCTCGCCAAAGACTTCCTGGTAGGACGGGGGCGTGCCGGGGGCAGGCTTGCGCGTCTCACCCGTCACGGGATCAAACGCTCCCAGCCCGTGAAACCTTTCGGGCGCGTTCCTGGCAACGGGCAGGCCGTTGCCCTTGTCCGTGAGGACGTGGAGCAGGATGGGGCACTCGGACTGCTTCGCGAACTCGAGGTTCTTGAGCAGTTCGTCAACATTGTGGCCGTCGATTGGGCCCAGGTAGCGCAACCCGAAGTTCTCAAAGAGGTTCGAGCCGACAAAGAAGTCCTTCGTCTCCCTCTTCCACTTGCTCCAGAAATCGCGCATGGAATGGCCGTGGGGCAGCGCTGCGATGAGCTTACCCAGGTCGTGGTGGATCTTATTGTAGGTGGGGCTCGTGCTGAGCCGGTTCAGGCACTGGGTCACCGCGCCCACGTTGCGTGCAATCGACCACTTGTTGTCGTTGAGGACCACGATCAGGCGCTTGGTGCAGGCGGTAACGTTGTTCAACGCCTCCATCGTGATCCCGCAGGTGAGGGCTGCGTCGCCGCATACGGCGACAACATGCTCGCTGGAGCCCGACAGGTCCCTCGCCACAGCCATGCCAAGCGCCGCGCTTAGCGCCGTGCCCGCGTGCCCGGCGCCAAAGGCATCATGGGGGCTCTCGGCGCGGGTCAGAAACCCGCTCGCGCCTCCTGTCTGGCGAAGCTTGCGAAAGTAGGCGCCGCCCCGGCCCGTAAGGAGCTTGTGCGCATATCCCTGGTGCGAGACGTCGAAGAGGAAGCGGTCCTTGCTCGAATCGAACACCCTGTGGAGGGCTATCGTGAGCTCGACGACGCCGAGATTCGGCCCGACATGGCCGCCGTTGGCCGCTGTGACGGAAATGATTTCACTTCGGAGCTCCTGCGCCAGCTGCGTAAGGTCAGCCGCAGCAAGGTCCTTAACGGCCTCCGGCCCGTCGATTGTCTCCAGGATACGTGACTTCCTGGTCGTATCCGGTTTCGCCGCAGGCCCGGCCCTCTCTAGATGGCTGAGGGCCGCCTCGAATGGAAATTGCGCATTCTCAGCTTCCATGGTGCAAGGATGTGTCTCTAGGTGACGGATTCAAATGATTTTATGGATTCTGCACTGGCGACTCTTCGACGTTTTTTTTACGCGGTGGACGGGGTCGCCGCCACGCGCATGAAGCCCTTCGGCTTCAGGTCCGCATCGAGAAATGCCCTCGGCTCGCCATTGCCCTTGCAGAGGGCCTCAGCCGCCAGGTGGCCGGATCTCGCGGCGCTCTCCATCGTCGAGGGCCAGCCTGTGGCGGTCCAGTCGCCGGCAACGAAGCAGTTCGGCCAAGGTGAGACCGAGGGTGCCCGCGATGCATCTATCCCGGGGGGGACGCCAAATGTGGCGCGCATTTCCTTAATCCGTGCGGACTTTACGAGCCGGGCCGAACGAACGGCAGGAAAGAATTCCGCCAGCTCTTCGACCGCAAGGTTGACCGCCTGCTCGTTCGAGAGCGCCGCGAACGTGCGTGAGGCGCTGACAACCAGCTCCAGATAGCTGCCGCTGTGTTTGCGACCGGGCTGGGTGAGCCCCTTGTTGTACATCCAGTGAATCTGCCGGTCCAGGAGAACGGCATGCTCAAGCTCGGTGATTTGCCGGTCGAACCAGAGGTGCACGCTGCAGATGGGCCAGTGCTCAAGGTGCCCCAGCTGGTCAGCCATCCTCCTAACGCCTTCTGCCGGCGGCATGAAGGGCAGCAGCTTCGCCATTGCCTCGTAGGACAGCGCCAGCACCAGGAAGTCAGACTTTGACACGCCCAAGGACGTGGTGAGCGCCCATTTTGAGCTCGCGGCGTCCCAGGACGCCGACTCAACGATCGTGTTCAGCGATACGCCGGAGTCCCGTTGGCCCAAAAATTCCGCTGCTCGGGCGTAGAGTTCACCAAGGGGCACGGTGCTGACGCCCATGCTTCCCGCCTCGGCCGAATTCATGAACAGCTCCCGGATCACCTTTGCCGCGTAGGGCAAGCCGATGGAGTCGACATCGGCGTTCAGCGCGCTGGCAATCACCAGCCGCCAGAAGCGATCGAGCGAGCCCTTCGTTTGCCCCTCATGTGCAAGCCATGCGCCGAGCGTCTCGCCTGAATCGGCAGGTATCGGCCGCATTAGCCGGAGGAAGGCGCGACAGAGCGCCATCTTGTCCCGCGTGGAAAACGCACTTGCGGCGAGAAAGCTCGGGAGACTGTGCAGCGGCGGCGGCAGGAAGGAGGGACGAAGCCGCGAGCGCCGGCCTCCCGGCTCGATCATTGTCATGTCGCTGGTCCAGCGGATGCGGTCCGTCACCCCAATTCTCCGGTAGAAGCCCTTTAGGTTGGTGCAGCAGCCGAAGAGGACGTGCTGGCAGTTGTCGATGACCTCTCCAACCACCGCGTGAAGGTGCGACGAGGCCCTGCCACCAAGGCAACTGCGCCGCTCGAGGAGGTCCACGCGCAGGCCGGCCTCCGCCAGCGCGCACGCGGCGCTCAGGCCCGCGACACCGCCTCCCACGACGGTGACTGTCCTGTCAGGGGACTGCCGCACGCGGCTCAAACAGAGAGGCGCGCCAAGGCCATTCGGGCCTGGCCGATGGCGAGAATTCCGAGTTTCTGGGCAGTGGGCACACTGATCCTGCGCGAAAACACGTCGTAGTCCGCGCGTTCGATTCGCTCCAGGAGGTTGTGGTAAATAGAGAAAAGCACCCACATGGCGGGCCTGCTCTCCCGGTCGATCAGCGGGACCAGCGCGCGCGCGGATTTGTAATAGGACTCCGCGCGCTGGGCGATCTCCTCGAAGAGCCTGCGCTCGGCCGGCGTGGGCGGAGCTCCCGGGGTGCGGTTGAGCAGGGACTCCGGCGAGACGCCATGCGCCTTGAGGTTTTCGAGCGGCAGATAGATGCGCTTGCGTTCCGCGTCCTCGGCCACGTCGCGGAGGATGTTAGTCAGCTGGAAGGCAATTCCTGTCTCCTCTGCGAGTTTTTCCGCATTTCTGTCCTTGTATCCGAATATGCGAATGCAGGCCAAGCCGACGACCGATGCCACACCGTAGCAATAGCCGTAGAGGTCTTCGAATGTCGCATAGGTGTCGGGCGCGTCGGCCGCGGTCGGTTTTAGGTCCAAGGTGATTCCGGCCACCAATTCCTCGAGGAGCGCAGGGGGGATGGCAAAGCGCTCCATTGCATGGCGCATGGCGATGAAGACGGGGTCCGTGGTTTCGCCGCCCCGGCAGGCGGCGCGCCATCCGCCCAGCCACGCCTCCAGGCGGCGCAGGCGCTCCTCGCGCGGCGCGCTCTCGTCGTCGTCGGCCAGGTCATCAGCCCGCCGCATGAAGGCATAGATCGCGCAGATCGCGTTGCGGCGCGGGGCCGGCAAGGCGACAAACGCATAGTAGAAGTTTCGCGCCCGGCTTCTGGCTATCGCCTGGCAGGCCAGATAGGCCTTCTCCACGTCCGCTTTGTCAGTCGCGACGTCAGGTGTCATGGCTTCCTAGATTTCATTCGCAGGCCTAGACGCGAGAAGGGGAGCGCCTTTCCGGCCGCGGCACGCAGCGCGAGCTTTAGCTTGGCGCCCTTTGACAAGGCCGGCCTCGAGGCAAGGACGTCGAAATCCCGTCGCTCGATCGCGCGCAGGATCTCCATGCCCCCGCTGCTGAAGAGTTCCAGGTCCAGAGCCAGGTCACGCCGGACCATCCCGATCAGCGGCAGGCCCTTCTCAAAGAGGCTTCGCGCGAACTGGACCTCGGATCGAAGCATTTCGCGGAATTCCGGGGTTGCATCACGGGTCGCGATGTCCCTTTCGGTCACTCCAAACCGGCTCATTTGGTCCTGCGGCAGGTAGATTCGGCCCATCGCAAAGTCCCTGCCGATGTCCTGCCAGAAGTTGGCAAGCTGCAGCGCGGAGCACGTGGCGTCGGACAGCGCAAATCTCGCCTCATCGGCCTCGCCGCTGGCATACAGCACCAGGCGCCCCACGGGAGCCGCGGAATAGCGGCAGTACTCCATCAGCTCCGCCCTCGAGGAATAGCGGGTCACGGTCTGGTCCCTGCAGAAGGCGGCCAGAAGGTCGGCAAAGGGCTCCTTGGGGATCGAGCAGGCGCGTATGGTTTCGCGCAATGCAACAAACACGGCATGCCGAGCATGTCCCTCGTAGCAGGCGTCCAACTCGCGGCGCCACTCGCCAAGCAGGGCCAGGGACTGGAGGGGATTGCCGACCTCGTCGCCCAGGTCGTCTGAGATGCGGCAGAACGCATAGATCGCGTGGAAATGCGGACGCAGGGCCTTGGGCAAGAACCAAGAGGCGACATGGAAATTCTCGTAGTGAGACCCTGTCAGCCGCCTGCAGTACGCGCGCGCCTCATCGAGCGTCGGAGCCACATCCGGAATCCGATAGCCGGCCGGCAACGCGGCCCAGCCGCCTTTGAGAAGCGCGGCGTTCTCCGATTTTGAGGCTCCAGCGACCATGTTCTCGCCTATTGGCACGGCTTGGCCCGCCTTTCAGTTCCAAGCCGCCTGTGTTTGCTGCAGGCCATGAGGTAATATTCGCGGACCAAGGGTTCCCTTATATCCCGTTACCCCTTGTTAGTCAAGGCGCCCAGACTCGTGACTGCGCCCCGGCAACTCCCGAAGCATCATCTCCCTGATGCTCTCGGCGGCGTCATTGCATTTACAGCGCATTCGAATGAGTGAGGGCCATATCCATGGCCGGAGGATGGCAAATGCAATGAATCGAGCCATCTGGAATTGTCCGTTTGAAGATATGAATTTGTTGAAATCCGGAAGCCAATCGTCGATGCCGTCGCTGACACCCTTGACGCAGAAGAATTGGATGCCCTTGCCCCTCGCCAGGCTTGCGACGCCGGCCGCCTCCATGTCCACGAGGCTCGCGCCATAGTCGGCGGCAAGGCGCTGCTTTTCCGGGCGGCCGGCAACACGGGGGCTGGTCACAAGCCAGCACTCGCCGGGCGCGCCGGCAATCGGAGTTCGCTCCCCGGTCCCGGCGTCGATGACGCCCGTTACATTATATGCCCGGCCGGCCGCATGCCTCCCGTCAAGGGCCCCGCTCCAGCCCACCGAATAGGCGCAGTCGATCCTCCCCGACCGCTCTATCTCCTCAAAGGCCCGCGCCGCAGCCTGCACGCCGGCTCCCGCGCAGCCCGCGATCCACTCGCATTCACCCTGCCGCCGGCTCCAGGTGGCAACGCCGTTCCTGGAATCCCGGTTCCAGCCGCGCACAAGCGGCTTAAGCTCGCCAGCCATCGCAGCGATGATGGCCACTCTTGTCATGCCGCTCTTGCGTAGCCCCGGGCGCGGAACCAATCAATCGCCGCGCGCATCGCGGCGTCGACAGGCAGGACGCGAAAGCCCAGCTCGCGCTGCGCGCGCGCGCTCGAGGCGAACATCTTCTTTCGGCCCATGCGCACACCGTCGAGCGTTGCCCGCGGCTCCTTCCCGCGGATGCGGCCAGTGATCCACTCGTCGAAGAAGGCGTAAGCAGCCGCAACGCCGAACGGGATCCTGACGGTGGGGGATGCGATTCCGGTGATCGCGGCCATCCTGTCGAGTATCTCCTTCAGCGTCATGTTCTCCCCGCCAAGGATGTAGCGCCGGCCGGGTTCACCCTGGGTTAGCGCGCCGACATGTGCGCGGGCGACCTCAGTCACGTCCACGAGGTTGAGTCCGGTGTCCAGATACGCGGGGAATTTCCTGTTCAGGAAGTCCACAAATATCCTGCCGGTGGGCGTGGGCTTGAGGTCATTGGCGCCGACAGGAGTCGTTGGATTGAGGATGATGACCTGCTGGCCGGCTTGCGCTGCGGCGATGGCCTCCCTTTCGGCGAGGAATTTTGACCTCTTGTAGTGCCCCACCATGTCGCCTAGCGAGACGGCCGCCTCCTCGTCTGTGATGCCGCCATCGGTACGGAACCGCATGGTGGCCACGCTGGAGGTGTAGACAAACCTTGGAACGTGCGCCTCACGGGCGAGCCGAAGGAGCTCGCGCGTGCCGTCGACGTTGGCCCGGTACATGGCCTTGGGATCGCGGACCCAAAGCCGATAGTCGGCGGCAAGGTGGACCACGGCGTCGCAGCCCGCGAGCGCGCTTTTCAGGGTCTCGGGGGCAAGCAGGTCGCCCCTGCAGGTGTCCCCGGCGATCCCCTCAAGGTTAGCCACGCTGCTGGTGCCTCGGACCAGGATCCGCAACGCCGCGCCCTGTGCCGCAAGGGCCCGGGCCACGTGGCAGCCCACAAAGCCCGTGGCGCCCGTAATGAAGATGTTCACGGCAGCCCGCTGAAGCCGTCCACGAGCCGCCTAGTCCAGCGCCTCTGGGGTCAACGCGATGCCCTTTTCCCCGGCCGCCTTTCGCTCATTGTATTTGCGAACCCAGTCCTCCCATTGCTTCCCGGCGGCCCGGTCCTTTCCGGTGAACTCGATGCGCGCGATCTCGGCGTAGCTCACCGAGCGCTTCTCTGGCGCGCCCGGGGTGAAATACTGAACATGGGAATCGGCCAGGGTCGCCGCGGTCTGGCGATTGAAGATGAATGCCTCGACGCGGTCCCCCGACTTGAGCGTGAGGGTCACGTCGCCCCGGTAGTCGAACGCCCGTTCGAGCGCCGCCCGCAGATCGTCCTCGCTGGCTAGGTCCGGAACCCATCCCTCCAGCTTCCCGCGGTCGGTTCCCGGGGCTAGCTCCAGCGCTTCGATCTGCTCGAGCGAGTATTTCTGCACGGTGGCGGTCATGCCTTCGTCTCCTCAAGCACGGGCGCCTCATGGCCGTGTGTCCCCGGCGCCGGGTTGTCCATCAGCTCCTGCTCCCGCTTGTCGGCGTACGTCCTGAAGGTGCCAAGCGCCATGCCGACCATGCCCTTCAGCGAGCCGAAGCCGTCCATCACGGCGGATGGCTCATAGCCGCAGCTGACCATGCAATTGGCGCATTTCGGATTGCCGCTGGCGGCCCCGTACGTCTCCCATTTCGTCGTCTCCAGCAATTCAGCGAAGGTGGAGGCATAGCCGTCCTGGAGCAGGTAACAGGGCCGCTGCCAGCCGAAGATGTTGTAGGCAGGCGAGCCCCAGGGGGTGCACTCGTAGTGCCGGTCGCCCATCAGGAACTCGAGGAAAAGCGGGGACATGTTGAATTTCCACGAGCGCTTGCGGTTGGACAGGATTGCACGGAAAAGGCGGCGGGCGCGGGCCCGGCCCATGAAATGATTCTGGTCAGGGGCCTTCTCGTAGCTGTAGCCCGGGGAAAGCACGATGCCCTCGACCCCCATGTCCATCACCTCGTCAAAGAAGCCGCGGACGCTCTTGGGATCGGCGCCGTCGAAGAACGTCGCGTTGGTGGTCACACGGAAGCCCCGCTTCACGGCCTCCTTGATCCCCTCGACGGCTATGTCGTAGCCGCCCTCCTTGCAGACCGAGAAATCGTGGTGCTCGCGCTGCCCGTCCAAGTGGACGGAGAAGGTGAGGTACTTCGAGGGCGTGAATTCCGGCAGCCGGCCCTTAAGCAGGAGAGCGTTGGTGCACAGGTAGACGTACTTACGGCGCGCAACGAGGCCGTTGACGATCTCAACAATCTGCGGATGCAGGAGCGGTTCGCCGCCCGGGATCGAGACCATCGGGGCGCCGCACTCCTCTGCGGCCGCAAAGCACTGCTCCGGAGTAAGCTGCTTCTTTAGTATGTGCGCCGGGTACTGCACCTTGCCGCAGCCCGCGCACGCCAGGTTGCAGCGAAAGAGCGGCTCAAGCATGAGCACCAGCGGGTACCGTTTGGTGCCTGTTAGCCTTTTTTTGAGGACGTAGGTCGCAACCGTCCACATCTGGGAGATTGGAATGGCCATAATTAGATGTAAGCAGCAACCCGGCTTGCGGGTGCGCCTTGTGTGGCCCGCCTGTATTTCGACAGGGCGAGCAGTGGAAAGTATTGTCGATAAAGATGGTAAGCCAAGTAAAACACTCTGGGAAAGCCCGTTGCGGTGTACTGCGACTGCCGGCCAGGACCGATCCCGTACGATTCGTCCCAGCTCCCCTCGGCGCCCTGGTGGGACATCAGCCAGCGGACACCCCTTGCGACCGACTCCGACTCGACGTCGCCGGCCGAAATGAGGCCGAGGACACCCCATGCGGTCTGCGACGGCGTGCTCGGGCCCAGTCCGCGGGTGTTGGGATCGTCGTAGGTTCCACAGGTCTCGCCCCAGCCGCCATCTGAATTCTGCACGTTCCGCAGCCATCCTGCGGCACGCTGGATCCGTGGCTCGGCGTGGTTGATTCCGACCGCATCGAGCCCCTGGAGCACGAGGAACGTGCCATAGACATAGTTCACGCCCCAGCGGCCAAACCAGCTCCCGTCCTGCTCCTGCTGGGAGAAGATAAACTCAATGGCATTGTAGACGCGCTTGTCGGAGCGGGTATAGCCGTGGGCGGCCAGCATCTCGAGGATGCGCCCGGTGATGTCCGCGGTCGGCGGGTCGAGCATCGCGTTGTGGTCTGCAAAGGGGATGTTCTCGAAGATCATCTTGGTGCAGTCCTTGTCAAAGCTGCCCCAGCCGCCGTTGCGGCACTGCATGGCAAACTCCCATTTCAGCGCGTTCCGCACCGCGCGCTTCTGGTTCATCCCGTCAGGGCAATCCACCCGCCGCAGGGCCAGGAGGACCTGCGCGGTGTCATCCGTGTCCGGATAGAACTCGTTGGCGAATTCGAAGTACCAGCCGCCGGGGTCGGCGTTGCCGGCCTTGACCGCCCAGTCGCCCTTGTGCCGCACCTCCTTCGACAGCAGCCAGTCCGCCGCCCTGACAAGGCGCGGGTCGTCGCGCGGGACGCCCGAGTCCGCCAATGCGCATATCGCATGGGCGGTGTCCCATACGGGCGACGTGCACGGCTGCATGCGGAAGGTGGGGTCGGGTCTTTCGGGGCCGGACGGCGCCTCGATCCCAAGCTTCTCAAATTCCTCGCTGGCCCGCAGCACCTGTGGGTGGTCCGCCGCATAGCCGAGGGCGCGCAACGCGATTATCGCGTTTAGCATCGCCGGGTAGATCGCGCCCAGCCCATCCGACATCTCCAGTCGCTCCATCATCCATTTTTCCGCCCGGCGCAGTGAAAGTCTTCGAAGTGGATGCACGCGCGCCGCCTCCGCCAGATGAATCGCCCTGTCTACCGCGAGGAAAAAGTTCCTCCACGAGACGGGAACCTTCCAGTTAATCCGCTGGTGAAGATTTGCTGCCTGCCTCCCCCCGACGAAAAGCTCATCGATACCCTGTTCGGGCGGGATCTTCCTGAACGGCTTCTTGGCGTAGATGATCGCCAGCGGCACGAGTATGGCGCGCGACCACGAGGATATCTCGTAGATGTTGAAATAGAACCAATTCGGGAAAAGTACGATTTCCGGGGGTATAGCGGGTACCGCGCTGTAGTCGTATTGCCCCAGCGAGCAAAGGTAGATTTTCGTGAACGTGTTGCATTCAACCACGCCGCCGTGCTCCAGGACCCAGGAGCGGCATTTGAGCAACCGCGGATCCGTGGCGCTCATTCCCTGTAGCTTTGCGGCAAGGTAGCATTTGACCGAGAGCGAGATGTTGCCCGGGCCGCCAGGGTAAATGCTCCAGCTTCCATCCTCCTTCTGGCAGCGCAGGACCTCGGCGAGGGCGCGCTTCATGCGGCCGGGCTCGCCGCTTTCCAGCAGCGTGTGCATGAAGATGTAGTCGGCCTCGAGCATCGAGTCGGCCTCGAGTTCACCGCTCCAATAGCCATCGGTATGTTGCCGGGAGAGAATGTAGTCCCGCGAGCGGGCGATGCTCGGCTCCACGTCCATTAGGCGCAGGGCAGGGGAGGCCATCCCGTGCGCAGCCGCTCGCGGCGCGTGCTGCTCGGTAGAATCCGTAAAGGAAGGTGTCGGCTCTGCCGGGGACAGAGTCCGTGCAAAGCTCGTTCGCCGTGCTGTTGAATCCACTGCGTTTGATTCTAACTGGATGATCCTAATCGGCAAGCGATATTGGCTCGAGGCGCGTCGCCGGATGCGCGCTCCCCGGCGGTTGGCCGCCGTGACGCCGCATGGGTACAGTAAATCGCCTTACGCACTGTAATTGCCGGGCTGCTGCCAGTGTGGGCCGCGTTCGAACGGCTATCGACAGGCTGCAAAGAGCGTTCTTATGCTGCGCGCCAATGAGGCTCGTAGAAATGGTCGATCGCAAAGGCCGGCCGGGGAGCGCAGTCGAGATATTCGAGGCCCATCGGAAGGGAACCGCGCACCGGGCCATCAGCATCGTGGCATGGAACGCCTCGCGAACGAAGATGCTCATCACCCGGCGCGCACCAGCCAAGGCGACCTGGCCCGGTTTTTGGAGCAACGCGGTGTGCACCCATCCTCTGCCGAAGGAACCCTATGCGACGGCCGCCAGGCGCCGGCTGTTTGAGGAGCTCCGCATCCGCCAGGCCGTTGTCCCTGCTTTTAGCCTATATTATGGACCGGTGCGCTGCACCACCTCGGGTCTGTTCGAACATGAGCTCGATTATGTGTTTTATGCGAGGCTTTCCGACGACAAGCCGTTGAAGCCCAATCGCTCCGAGATCTCGGCGGTCCGATGGGTGGACAGGACGCAGCTCGCTGCGCTGCAGAACTCTGGTGAACTCACGCCGTGGTTTGCGATGATCCTTGAGCGCGTCCGCTGGACCAGCTGACGGAACGCGGCCGCCCGGACCCGTTGGCTTTTCAGCGTTTCCTGCCTGAGCGCTCGCCATCCGGATGCGCCGATGGATCCGCGCCGTCGGAGGCCCTCAGGGAGGGCTCGGCGAACTGCCAGGCAATGAGTCCCGGCACGTAGATAAGCAGGTCCCGAATGCGGCGGGCGCCCGCCAGGGCAAGGCTGGTCTGAGGGCTGATGCCTAGGGCGCCCCCGATCAGTACGAACGCCCCCTCCTGCACGCCTATGCCTCCCGGCACGAAAAACGCGGCGCTGCTAACGGCCTGGATCAGTGACTCGATGACGAACGCCTCCATGAGGCTTGCCCGTGCGCCCAGGAAATAAAGCGCCAGCCATATCTCGAGTGACGTCGCAAGTGTCTGGAGGACCTGCCATATGAACAGGTAGCGCAGCACGACGCCGCGGCGGCGCCAGATTGCCTTGATCGACTCGTCAATCTGCGCCGACCCCTCAAGGAGCGCCGTCAATTTCCCGCTCGTCACCCTGTTTAGCAGACGCGTGACGCGCCCAAAGGGGTTGGCATGCTGGACGAGCGCGAACAGCACCAGGACCGGTGTTATCGCCACGACACCCCATGCTAGGTTGCCGGCCAGCCTCAGGGCACCCGACGCCGCATTCGTAAACAGGTAGCCGATGCCGATGAGCGTGAACATGACCTGGCTTATGAGCGTGAGCTGCATGTCGGCGACCAGGCTCGCGGCCGACGCCGACGACTCCACGCCGCGGTGGCGCATCAGCCGGAATGACACGATCTCGCCGCCAATCCTCGCGACGGCGAGCATGCTGTTGATCGACTCCCGTATCCAAACGAGGTGCAGCATCGCCGCGGTGCCCAGCCGATTCCGGCCGAACAACAGCGTTTGCCAGTCCTTGGCGTTGGCGAGCATCGGCAGGACGTGCACCAGGCCTGCCAGCACAAGGCCAGCGCCGGCTGCGCGCATAAGGGCAAGGACCGATCCTGGATGGTCTCGGGACACGAGCCATATGGTCGCAAGCAACCCAACAAGCGCCGTGACGCGCCCCACGTACCTCATGGCGGTGCCACCCAGCGATGTGCCTGTTCGGGCGTCCATGGCGCTATGTCGCCCCATGTGCGCGCCGCGGGAATACGCTGGCCCGGGTTTTGGCCGCAGGAAATCCGGGTTGCCGCATCACTTTTCCTGAATGGGGGAGATCATGCCTTTGCCATCGACGCTGAAATTGAAGCCTCGCCACTTAACGCGCGTCGAGCAGAAGCTCGCCGCAAATATTGCCAGGGCGGCCAGATCCCAGAGCGGAAGAAGATAAAGGTCGCGCCTTGCGTGATGCAGCACCCGGTCCACCCGCAGCATCAACGCGAGCCGGGAAACAAGCGCGGCGCCTGCCAAAGCGCATGACCAGCCGGCGCCGGAGGAGAGCAGCACGGCCAAGATGGCGAATGCAAAGGGGTGCACCAGTGCCGAGCCCAGGTGCCCGGCCGCGTCGACGGCACGGATGGTTCGGCTCCACCGCAGCTCGTGTGATACGAGCTTGCCCAGGGTCGTCTCCGCGCAGGCATGCGAGACGGTGAAGGGTGGAACCGTCACCTCCCCGCCCGTTGCCCGCACGGCCTCGCCGATCGCATGGTCCTCGGCCAGGTGCCCCACGAATTGCCCAATGCCACCGATCTTTTGCAGGGTCTCCCTGCGCATCGCGATGGTCTGGCCGAAGCACGGGCGAGCCCTCCCTAGGGCGATCCCCACAACCACTCCAGGCAGGAACTGGTAGTTCGTCGCTATCGCCGAGAGGCGGGGCCAAAGCCCCGGGTCGGGCTCCCCGCGATAGATGCAGGTGACGAGCGCCACGCCGGGCCTCTGGAGTTCGCCCACGATGCCGCGCAGGTAGGCCGGCCCGACGCCGACGTCACTGTCGGAAAAGACCAGCACGTCGTGCTCTACGCGCGGCATCATGTTGATCAGATTGCTGACCTTGCGGTTCGGGCCGTGGAGCCGGGAGTCGGCGACGACGGTAATGTTCGCGTCCGGATACCGGCGCCGCAGCTCGTCCACGGACTTGAGCGCGACATCCTCCGCATCGTTAACGCCAAACAGGTGCTGCACGGGGCCCGGATAATCCTGCTGGCAAAAGCTGGAAAGGTTGCCGGTGAGCGCCCACTCGCCCCCGTGGAGGGGCTTCAACACCGTGACGGGCGGAAAGCCCGCGGGCTCGGGCAACGGGCGGGAAAAGAAGCGCCCCACGAGCGGGATTGCGGCCATGGTATAGAAGATCCCCAGCAGCGCGGCCGCGCCGGACGCGGCAGCGAGCGCGAAAAGGATGGGGTGGGCCATCCCAGCAAAGTCCGCGAGGGGAGTAGGCGCGGTCACGTGCAGAGGGCCACCACGACGGCAGGGGGCCGGCGCCTCATGTCGGGTTCCTATGCGCCTCTAGCCGAGCGCGGCGTGATCCGGTCACGCCTCATGCGCGCGCAGGAACCGGAAGAACTCGGCACCTTCCCGCAGTCGGCGCTTCATCATCTCCCAGCTCATGAGCATCTCGCGCACAATCTCCCAGATCTTCGACGGGCGGAAATAGAATCTCTTGTAGAAGTTTTCCAGCTGGTGGTAGATCTCTGCGCGGGTGAGGTGCGGGTAGCCGATCGACGCAAGCTGCACCCCCGCCGTGCTGACGAGGTTCGCGGCCTTGTTTTCCTCGAGCCAGCCCTTCTCGACGGCCTCCTTGTAGAGCTCAGTCCCGGGATAAGGGGCCGCAAGCGAGACCTGGATCGTCAGCGGGTTGACCTCCTTGGCATACTGGATCGTCTTCTCGATCGTCTCCCGTGTCTCGCCGGGCAGCCCGAGGATGAAGGTTCCGTGGATGGTGATGCCCAGCTTGCGGCAGTCCTCGCTGAAACGCCGCGCGGTCTTCGTGAGTAGCCCCTTCTTGATGTTTATCAGGATCTGGTCGTCGCCCGACTCGTAGCCGACGAGCAGCAGGCGCAGCCCGTTTTCCTTCATGACCTTCAGCGTCGAATAGGGCACGTTTGCCTTTGCGTTGCACGACCAGGTCACCCCGAGCTTGCCGAGACCGCGCGCGATCTCCTCAACACGCGGGCCAAGGTCGGTGAACGTGTCGTCGTCGAACATGATCTCCTTGACCGCGGGCATGTTGTCACGGATCCAGCGCACCTCCTCGAGGACATTCGCAACCGAACGCGTGCGGTAGCGATGCCCGCCCACGGTCTGCGGCCAAAGGCAGAAGGTGCAGCGCGACTTGCAGCCGCGGCCGGTGTAGATGGAGACGTAGGGGTGCTTGAGGTAGCCTACAAAGTAGTTCTCGACCTTCAGGTCGCGCTTGTAGACCGGGGCCACGAACTTCAGCTCGTCCATGTTCTCGAGAATGGGCCTCGGGTCGTTGTGCCTGATCGAGCCGTCGGGCAGGCGGTAGCTCAGCCCGAGGATCCCCTCGAATGGCCGGCCTTCGGCAATCTCCTTGCACGTGAAGTCGAACTCCTCGCGGCACACGAAGTCGATCGCCTCGGCCGCGGCCAGCGAGTTCTGAGAGTCGACGGCGACCTTCGCGCCGATCATGCCGATCAGGATCGAGGGCTTGCGCTTCTTGAGGTCCCGCGCGAACTGGGCGTCGGTCGGGAACGACGGCGTGCTCGTGTGGATGAAGACCAGGTCGTATTCCTGCCCGATATCGAGCGTTGCCCCGACTGAGAGTCCCTCGACCGGCGCATCGAGCAGCCGGCTTCCCGCAACCAGCGCCGCAGGCTGGGCGAGCCATGTCGGGTACCAGAAAGAGCGGATCTCTCGCTTCGCCTGGTAGCGGGATCCCGCTCCGCCATCGAATCCGTCGTACGACGGGGCCTGTAGGAACAATGTCTTCATGGTTGCTCCGCAATTACTCTAGTGGCCACGATGGCCGGATTCTGCCGATATGCAAGCGGCCCACGAAGGACAGGCCAGGGAACAAGGGGGCAACCCTTTTTCATGTGAAAATCGCGCGGAGGCTGCTTAAAGTCGCAGAGGTTCAGGAATTTCCTGAAACCATAACCCAAAGCCAGCTACCCCTACCTATGTCAGGCCCATCGCAGGAAATGGCTACCCCGGCTCCCTCAAAGGGCGCCTTCTGGACAGGACAAACCATGAAATGGCTGGCCGTCATCCTTTTCATTTTCGACGGCGCGACGAAGGCGGCGAAGGTACCGCAGGTGATAAAGGCGTCCGCACCCATGGGGTTCACAGCCGACCAGGTCGCCGAAATCGGCATCATCCTGCTTGTATGCGTGGTGCTTTACGTGATCCCGAGGACCACGGTGCTCGGGGCCGTGCTCATCACGGGATACCTTGGAGGCGCAGTCTGCATCCAGGTCCGGGCCGGATTTCCCCTGGCGATGTGCTTTCTCGGGCCGGCGATCGGGGGCGTCATCACCTGGGGCGCCCTTTTCCTTTTGGAACCAAGGCTGCGCGCACTCTATCCCTTCAAATCGTAGGGGAGGGAGGCGGCCGAAACTCAGCGCTACGGGCGCTCCAAGTACCGCCTCACGAAGCGCGCTGACCTGGCGGCTTCGGCATCCAGGTTGGCCGGCCCCTTTAGGTCGCGGTAGACGCTGATGTCCCGGCCCACCTCGCCGCCGGGCATCAGGAATGGCTCCATTGTCACGGCGCCCGAGTAGCCGATCTTCCGCAGCGACCCGAATATCTCGGCCCATGGCATCCGCCCCCGCCCTGGACAGCGCCTGTTGGTCTCGCCGAGGTGAAAATGACCGAGGTACTTCCCCGTCGCCTCGATGGCGCCGCCGACGCTGTCCTCCTCGATGTTGAGGTGGAAGGTGTCCAGCAGCACGCGGCAGTTGGGGCTGCCGACCCGCTTCGCGTAGTCCACGCCCTCCGCTGCGGTATTAAGGAGAAACTGCTCAAAGCGGTTGACGACCTCCGCGTTGAAAACGACACGGCATTCTTCGGCTGCCTTGATGGCTTCCCGCATGCTCCTGACGCTTCGGTCGCGGTACGCTCGCTTGTCCTCACCAAACGGCAGCCGGCTGGGCCAGGAGCTGTAGATTATCCCGCCGACCTGCCTGTTCCCCATGTAATGCACGGCCTCGGCAATCCTCTTTAGGTAGGCAATGCCGGCCCTGCGAATGGAAGCCGTGGGGGATGCAAGGTCGAATTCGTGCCTGAGGCCGACGCAGTAGGTGAGCTCTATGCCCGCCCGCTCCGCCGCGGATTTCAAGCGGTCGCGCCCACGCCTGGGCATCTCGGCGACGGTCCCCGCGTTGACCTCGAGGACGTCAAACCCGAGGCGCTTGACCCTCGCCACAAAAGGGACGAAATCCGCGTCCCAATTGCGGGTCCAGTAGGCATAATAGATGCCGATCTTGTTCTTCGCTTTTGACGTCATGAGGGGAGCGCCCGTTCGGAGTCGCCGCGGGCGCTCATGAAGCCTCTGCATCGTCGCGCCGATCCGCAACGCATAACATTTCGCGGGCTCCTCGGGCCCAGAAAACGGCTTGCGCCGGCGATACCAACGGCTCGCAATCGCTGGCGTGGGCGCCGCACGCCGTTGCGCTCCAAGAGATGACGAAGCGCCCCCTTTTCCTTGCTGCAGCTCTCGCTTGCCTCGTGGCACGCGGGGCCCCCGTGCAGCCCGTCGAATACAGTGTTCCGGCGGCGCGGCCGGACATGCTCGAAACGTTGTCGCCCTCGGAGGTCCAGGTACACGGCTGGTTGGGCGCCCGGATAGACGCCAACATCACCGGCCGCCTGGACGTCGTCGACACGGAACCCTTGCTGGCCGGCTTCGAGAAGAAGCCCGGGCCGCATCCCTGGATTGGCGAGCACGTCGGCAAGTGGCTCCATGCCGCAACCCTCGCTTGGGCATATTCGGGGGACCCTGGGCTTCGGGAAAAACTCGATTCCGTCGCCTCCCGGCTCATTGCGGCCCAAGAGCCAGACGGGTACCTGGGAACCTACCTGCCGGCCCAGCGCTTTGGCCTTTATCCAGGCGCGGACTGGGACGTCTGGTCGCACAAGTACTGCATGATCGGCCTGATGACCTATTACAGGTACACGGGCAACAAGGCCGCCCTCCGGTCTGCAGCGCGCGCGGCAGACCTTCTCCTGCGAACGTTCCCGGCGAAGAAGAGCATCCTCGCGGCTGGCACCCACGAGGGCATGGCTGCGACGAGCGTCCTTGAGCCGATGGTGAAGCTGTACCGCCTTACGGGCGACTCCCGCTATCTGGGGTTCTGCAGGTACATCGTCGGGGCCTACGACGAGCCCGGCGGGCCCGCCATCGTCCGAACCCTCCTCGAAAAGGGCGACGTGAGCCATACGGCGAACGGCAAGGCCTACGAGATGCTCTCGAACATGGTGGGCCTGTGCGAGCTGGAGCGCGTCACCGGAGATCCTCGCATCCTCAGGGCCGTCAACAATGCCTGGTCGGACATTGTCACCAATCGCCTCTACGTCACGGGGACCTCGAGCAACCATGAGCTCTTTGGCAGCAAGCATGAGCTGCCCAACGGGGAGGACGCACACCTCGGGGAGACCTGCGTGACGGTGACCTGGATCCAGCTCAACATCCAGCTGCTGCGGCTGACGGGAGAGGCCAAATACGCCGACGAGATCGAGCGTTCCCTCTACAATCACCTTACTGCAGCCCAAAATCCCAGGGGGGATGACTGGTGCTACTACACGGCGCTCGAGGGCCACAAGCATTACGACAAGGGGATTACCTGCTGCCACTCCAGCGGGCCGCGCGGGCTGGCCCTTGCGCCTACCGTCGCCTACCTCCAGTCGGGCCCTGTCCTCTATGTCGATACCTTTGAGACGTCGAACGCCAAGTTCTCCGTCGGTAGCGTTGACGTGCAGCTGGACCAGGAGGGTGATTTCCCCAGAAAGGGGCACTCGACGATTACCGTGCACACCGCGGGCCCTGCCATGTTTGCCCTGAAGGTCAGGGTTCCCGCCTGGGCGGCCCCATTGCACATCGAGGGCGCGGTAACCACCGCGGGCTGGGCGACACTGCCGAGCCGGCGTTGGTCCGACGGTGACCGGGTGGAGGTTAGCTACAACCTGAGCGGGCGTGTCATTGCTGGCGACTACATGAATTACAGCCGTGCGGCGCTGGCCTGGGGCCCCTTCATCCTCGCGGCCGAGTCCGAATTGAATCCCACGGTGGATTCGCTGGGGGGAGTCCGGCTCTCCCATTCTGCGTCCCCCACGCTCGTGTCAGATGCGCCGGCGCTGAGATTCGCCTCGACAGGGGTATCGATCTGGGACTCCAGCAAGTGGCAGATCAATCTCGTTCCCTTTGCCGATGCCGGTGCCAACGGCGGGGAGTACCGGGTCTGGCTTCGGGCGCCGGACTAGGGCGGCTTTATCAGGATCCTGCCCGCCCTGTGCGCAGGAGGGGTCAGGGGAAACCGAGGCCGTCAGGATCCCGGCGCGGCAAGCCCGAGGGACGCGCGGTCGATGACCAGGACCCAATCGCCTGGTCCCGGCGGGTTCATGGCACGCGGACCCGACGAATCGAGGCCGGCGCCCGCGCTGCAGCTGCCGTCCCTGGGATTGAACCACCAGACCTTCAGCGGCCCGGGCGCCAGCTTTGACAGGTCAACTGTCACTGTCCTCGCATCCGGCATGTAGGCCATGAGGAGGCTCCCGTCCGGCGAAGTCGCCGCTGAAAGGTAATCATTGCCCCAGTATTCGCCGACTCCGCCCGTCACGACCTTGTGGTCGTCATCCGGGACAAGAGTCTGCCAGGGCCGCGAGCGGAACAACCGGCCCCATCGCGTCATCCCTATCGAGCCGGGCTTGCCCATGGCGGCCTGCCAGCCCGGGCTGAACGACCAGATGGGGAGGTTGCCCATGACATGCCCAAATTCCCCGCATAGCACCGACCAGTACGCCTGGCGGCGCACCTGGAGCTCGGACGAGTTGTGCTCGCCCTCATATATCGACTCGATGAGGAAAAGCGGCTTCACGGGCTTGCGTTCGTAGTCCCAGGTCAGTCGTTGGTGGACGATTTCGTAGGCGTACGAGCTGCTGACACTGAGCCAGCTGCCCGGGTATTGCTCGATCGGCGACGACTCGGAGTGGCAGTGTGCCGTCATCAGGTGCCGCCGGTCGAACTCGCGGATGCCATACGCGACCATGTCCACGTCCTCCCGCACGTCGCCGGGGTCCCTGTCACCGCCGAGCACCCAAATGATGTTGTCGAAATCACGGTAGCGCCGCCCGAGGAAACGGCCGTACGCCAGGCAGCGCTCGGGTCCGTTCGCCTTGGTCTCCTCGTAGAACCCCTCGTCGAGCCCCGTGTAGCCCAGGTATATGGGCGCAAGGAGCACCGTGATGCCGTCCTCGGCCGCCTTCCGGATGATCCAGTCGGCATGCGCAAAATAGCGCTCGTTCGGCGCGCTGAAGTCGGGGCCGGCCCCGAATGGCGCATCGCCATAGAGGTCCTTTGGGGCGTGCGCGGCAAACTTGTGCTCGATGAGGTTCACGAGCACGGCGTTGAATCCCCTCGAGCGCCGGTCGGCGAGGTAGGCGGCCGCGTCCTCCTTCGAGAGATTGGCGATGAGCGACCACGCTGCGTCGCCCTGGAGCAGGAACGGTTTTCCGGAGCGGTCGACCAGGTAGCGCTGGCTTTTGCTGACCCTGAGCGGGGCGTCGGGAGCGATGCCACCGTCGTCTCGGACAGGGTCGCTTCGGGCCACCGAGACGGCCGCCAGCACGGCGAGCGCAACGACCCCGCGCCTCAGCCCCGCGGCGATCCTGCCATGCCTCAACGCAGATCGCCTCGGGGCTTCGGGAGACATAGGGGCAAAGGCTGGGCAGAATGGGCTAGTCTGCCGTGAGCATCACGACGCCGTGGCCGGGCACCGTCGTCGAGTACTGGGATCCTGCCTCGACGTTCGCGTGCCTCCAAAGGTCGCGGACCGAGCGCGGCTTCGCGCCAATCCCGACTTGCCCCCAATCGAATGCCGCCGGGGCTTCCGCCGGGCCTCGGTTGAATATCGCGACGGCCACGGCCCCCGATTCCAGGGGCCGGGTCCACACTTCGATGTCTCCCAGCTTGAGCGTGCGCGTGGCCTCCCTCCCGAGCCTGTCCTGGTCGACGGCGATGACATCGCGATTGGTGAGTATCTCCCGCGTGTCCTCGCTCATGCGCCCAAGGTCGTTGCCCGCCATGAGCGGGGCGGCGAGCATGCACCACAGGCTGAAATGGGTGCGGTACTCCGTCGCGCTCATGCCGCCGTTTCCGATTTCCAGCATATCCGGGTCGTTCCAGTGGCCGGGCCCCGCATAGGGGGCGAGCCTGCCCTGGTTGAATCCGATGTCCGACATGGACTTCCAGTTATCCTGGATGTCGCCCGTGGTCCTCCACAGGTTCCCCCCGACCTTGGGTCCCCACGTCCACACGTCGTGCATCCCGTATTCGCAAAGGCTGAAGACAATCGGCCGCCCGCAGTGGGCTAGGGCATCACCCATCCGCTGATACACGGGACGGAGTTCGTCCAGCGTGTAGATCCGCCCCGCGCTGCACCAATCGTACTTCAGGTAGTCGATGCCCCAAACGGCGTAGGTCCTGGCGTCCTGATCCTCGTGCCCGTGGCTTCCGGCGTAGCCGCCGCAGGTGTAGGGCCCGGGAGAAGAGTAGATGCCAAGTTTCAGGCCCTTCGAGTGAACATAGGCGGCAAGAGCCGCCATGTCCGGGAATTTCGAATTCGGAACGATCTCCCCGGAGGCATTGCGGCCAGCCTCCCACGTGTCGTCGATGTTGATGTAGGTGTAGCCCGCCGCGGCCATGCCGGAGCTCACCATCCGGTCCGCGGCACCGCGGACGGTTCGGTCATCGACTCGCTCGGCGAAGTGATTCCAGCTGTTCCAGCCCATCGGGGGCGTGCGCGCCAGGCCGTTGTCGGCCACGTCGTGTACCGGGGGCAGCGGAAGTCGGGGCTCGGGCTGCGAGTCTGACTCGGGGACGGGGACGGCCGTAGCCGGTGGCTCCTCGCCGCCGCCGTAGTTTGCGACAACGCTCAGGTTGGCGCCGTCGCGCCGAACGCGGAAAGTCCAGCCCCATGAGACCCGGAACACGGTCTCGGCACCGACCTGCTTGGCGTCCACAAAGGGCAGTTCGACGCTCCCGTTGGCGACAACCGAGCCTTTCGGCCCTGCGGCCGTCGGCTCAAACTTAAGGTAGGAGTGCAGCGTGACCCCGAACGGCTTTGGCTCGTCGAGGCGCCAGGTTCCCTCCAGGGGAGCAGCGGACGCCGCGGCGCCGGCGCAAAGCGCCGAGAGGCAAAGCAGCGCAAGGAGGCTCTGCCGAAGCCATGCGATAGTACTACTGGTCATGGGGCTCGTTGCCATTGGCTGAATCGTCGAAGGGGTTTGGGACTGGGACAAGCCCCGTGATGGAGGGGAGGTCCATCGGCGGCAAGGCACGGGAACCGGGATGCATGATTGGCCCGCGCGCGCACGGCGCGCAACTCCTCAAAACGCATGGAGCCTTTTAGCCAAGGAGGCGCACCTATGCGCTAGGCAAAGCCCATGAACCATGGGGTTCGAAATATCGCACGGGATTTAGGACCCTTTTCGTTCTGCTAAAAAACTGCGAAATTATAGACACGGACAGGTGTCCGCGAACCTTCGAACAGTTGCGTGGTCAGTCATGCAGAGGCGTGCGGCGGCCCGTTTCCGGGCGCATATGCAGGCCCCACTTATCTAGGCCATATTGGGCGCAGCCCAAATGGTTACCCCCTAAGCCATTCGCGACCCAAATTTTAGATTCCCCCCCTGGCGAAGAGCGAACACGGGGCTTCTCCCCGCGTTCCAGAGTAAACCCAAAACATAATCGGCCCGACATCGGGATAACAGGACCATGAAGGAAGCTAAAATGAAATCGAATACGAGACTGCATTGTCTTGCGCTGGCACTAGCCGCTGGCGCGCTACCGTTAGCCTTGCACGCCACCACCGAGTCGACCTCGGCCCAGTATGGCGAGATCACCCTGGGGAGCTACACGATCTACAACGACGTCTGGGGCAGCGGCGCCGGCCCGCAAACCCTGTACGTCAATTCCAACAGCGGATCCGCCCCGAATTTCTGGGCGGTGAGCAACCAGCCCAATACCGGGGGAGTGAAGTCCTATCCGGACGCGGGCAAAACGATCAACAAGTCGATCACGTCGCTCAGCAGCCTCACCGGCACGTTCAGCACGAGCGGTGGGACCGGGGCGTACGACTGGGCATTCGACTGCTGGGTGCCGAGCGAGGTTATGGTTTGGACAAAGTGGACGAGCAACGTCGGCCCCTGGGGCACGCTCTACCAGTCCAATGTCTCCATCGGGGGCGCGACGTACAATGTCTATGAACCGGGTGGCCCTTGGTCCTTCCTGAGGACAAGCCAGACCAGCTCAGGCAGCGCGAATCTCGCCGCCATCTTCAAGTGGCTCGTCACCAACGGGCACCTTTCGAACGGGACGGTAGGCCAGTGCCAGTACGGCGTGGAGATCACGTCTGGCAACAGCACATGGACGGTCAACAGCTGCTCGATCAATTGATAGCAGCAAATGCGGACGGCTCGGGGCAGGTTTGAGGCCGCCCCGACGCCGTCTCCATGCTTCCATGGCACCCCAACGCTTCAGCCGCCCCGCGGCGGCACTGTTCCTCGCGGCTTCACTCTGCCTCAATGGCCATGCGGCCGGCACGCAGACTGAACACGAATGGGACGACCTGATGCTCGCCTCCTCGAGGGCGCTGAAGGCGAACAGGCTAGACGCGGCCATCGCCAGGTGCGACCAAGCACTGGCGCTCTCCCACGGCTTTGAAAAGCCCGACGCCCGTTATTCCAGGAGCCAGGTGCTCCGCGCCGAGATCTACATGTGGCAGAAGCGCGACGACCTCGCCGAAAAGTGCTTTCACGGCGCCGTGGCCAGCTGCGAGGCGGAAGCCGGCCCCGACAGTGCGGAGATGATTTACCCGCTCTCTAGCCTGGGAAATTACTACTATTACTATGAGGTGCACCTTGACCGCGTCGCCGCCCTGAACGAGCGCATCCTTGGCATAATCGCCAGAGAGAAGTCGCCAAACGAGCACGACGTCATCATTTGGTCGAGGAACCTGGCAATCGTCTACCAGCAGATGGGGCGCTTCGACCTAGCCGAGCCGCTGTATGCCGCAGCAGTCACGCACGCGGAGAAGGCCGTGCCCGACTGGCTGCCCCACGAGTTGCTGACAGAGGCAGCATTCTACCGCGCCTGGGGAAAATTCAGCCAAGCGGAGCCCCTGGCCAGCCGTGCGCTTGCCATCAGGGAACGCTCGCTTGCAATCGTCCCCTCCGTGGACACGAAACTCGACACCTCCGTGGCCCTCGATGAATTGGGGGCGATCTACCTCGCGTCGGGGCGGCCCGAGAAGGCCGAGGACGCATACCGGCGTTCGCTTGAGATCGACGAGTCGTTCATGACGGAGGACCAGGCTGACCTCCTCCCGCGGATTACGGGCCTCGCCTCGGCGCTCTTGGTGCGGCACAAGTATCCTGAGGCTGAGTCTCTCCTCGCAAAGGCTGTCGCCATCACAAGGCAGAACTTCCCCGTGGACTCTCCTGAGGTGAAGCAAGCGGAGGCAACGGCGGCTGCGCTCAAGGAGGAGATGGGGAAAGGGAAAGGCTCCACTCCTGCTGCGTCCGAACACGTGGCCTTGGCATCGCGGTCCTGAACATGAACCCGCCATCCACGGTACGATCGCGCAGGCCGGTATGGATATTGGGTTCCGTAGCGGCCATCTCGGCCGCCCTGGGCTTCGCAGCCGGCCGCCTGGGGTTCCGACACACCATGCCCGCCCGGCAAGTTGCCGCCGAGAGCGCGCATCCTCCGAGGGCGGGGAAGGCCGGGGGCGACGTGCCCGGAAAGGTGTCGATCGCCGGGTCAGGGAGAAAACCACTCGGGTCCGTTTCCGATCCCTCACGGGCGCGCGACCTCTCCGCAGAACTGGCGCGAGAGGCTCTCACTGATCCCGTTTCTGCGATGGGCAAGGCGCTTTCGCGGGCGAACTGGATGCTCCGCCGGCAGCTGCGCGATGCCGTCCTGCGGTCGTGGGCCTCGGTCTCGCCCGCGGCCGCCGCTGACTGGGCCATGGCGCTGCCGTCGAATGAACGGCTGGGCGCCGACTGCGCAATCCTCGCGGGCGCAGTGGCCCAACCCGGCCGGGCCGTTAGCCTCGGCGAACGCCTGGTTTCTGCAGACCCCCAGCATGCCTCGGACCTTGGGGCCGCACTCATCGGCGCCCTGTCGGACGCGGGGGATTACTCGGCCGCGGTCCAGTTCGTAACCTCGAGCCCCCAGACCCCGCTCCAGTCCGAACAGATCAACACGACTTTTCAGAATTGGGCCCAATACCAGCCGGAGGCGGCTCTTATGGCCGCAGGCGCGATATCCGACCCGGACCTGAAGGCCCAGGCTCTGAGGGGCGTCTCCGTCGGCTGGGCGAATGCCGACCCCATCGGGCTCGCCCAATATGCGGCCTCGCAGCCTCCGGGGGACCTGCGCGCGCAGGAACTGGCCAACGCTCTGCCCCAATGGGCCAATTCGGACCCGGCTGCGGCCCTCGCATGGATAGACAACCAGGGCCCCAGTGCGGATTTCGACATGGGATACGAGGCGATCTCTGAAATGCCCGACCTGGTGAATCTCCACCCGGTCGAGGCCATGGCCCTCGCCGAAAAGATCGCGGACCCGCAGCTGCGGGGCAACGCCCTGAGAAACCTTGCGCTCAAATGGGGCACCACGGATGCCGCCGCCGCCAGCAGCTACGTGCAGTCGTCGCCGAATTTTGAACCGAGCGAGAAGACGCTCCTGATAGGGGAAATCCGGGGCCAGCTCTGATTCCCTGGAACGCTAGGCTTTCGGACACGGGCGCCTCAACCTAGGTTTTCCGCGGGGGAATCCGACCCTCGCGCCGGAAGTTGCTTAAGGCCCGCGGCCAGTCCACGTTGGACCGCTTATGGCCTTGCTTAGCCTCCTAGACGTCAGCCTCAGCTTTGGTGGTCCCGCTATCCTGGAGAAGGCCAACCTCCAGATTGATCCTGGTGAGCGCCTCTGCTTGGTGGGACGAAATGGCGCAGGCAAGTCAACCCTGATGAAGATCATCGTGGGGGAGATGAAGCCAGATTCGGGAGATGTATTCCGGCCGTCCGGCACGCACTATTCGCTCCTGACCCAGGAGGTGCCGAATGAACTCAACGGAACGGTGCACGAGCTCGTCGCCACTGGTTTCCGGCAGGACAGCCACCATGAGGAGGACTGGGAGCGCGAGATACGCATCGAGAACCTGCTGGAAAGCCTTCAGCTCGACCCGCAGGCGCCATTTTCCACGCTTTCCGGCGGCCTCAAGCGCCGTGCGCTCCTTGCCAGGGCCCTGGCCGGCAAGCCCGACCTGCTGATCCTCGACGAGCCCACCAATCACCTCGACATCGAGTCCATCGTGTGGCTCGAGGAGTTTCTTCTCCAGGCCAAGCTTTCGATCTTCTTCATCACCCATGACCGGGTATTCCTTCGCAAGGTGGCCACACGGATCGTTGAGCTGGACCGCGGCCGGCTGGTCAGCTGGTCCTGCGACTACGACACTTATCTTGTGCGGAAACAGGACGTTCTCGAAGCGGAGGAGCGGCAGCAGGCCCTGTTCGACAAGAAGCTCGCGCAGGAGGAGGCCTGGATCAGGCGCGGCGTTAGGGCACAGCGATCCCGCGCGCAAAGCCGTATCAACCAGCTGATGCAGATGCGCTCCGAGCGCCGCGCCCGCAGGGAGCGGACCGGCAACGTGAAGCTCCGTCTCGCCGAAGCCGACCGATCGGGCGTCAAGGTGATCGAGGCTGAGGACATGGCGTTTTCCTGGCCGGACGGCCGCCAGCTTGTGCGCGACCTGACGACGATCGTCATTCGCGGGGACAAGATCGGCATAATCGGGCCCAACGGGGCGGGGAAGACCACCCTCATCAAGCTCCTCCTCGGCCAGCTTGCCCCGACTTCCGGGTCGATCACTCAGGGCACCAACCTAGAGATCGTCTATTTCGACCAGCACCGGGAGCAGATCGACGACGCGAAGTCTGTTGCCGACAATATAGCCAATGGAAACCAGACCGTAACGATCGATGGCCGCACACGAAATGTGATCAGTTACCTCCAGGATTTCCTCTTCGCGCCGGACCGGGCGCGCACGCCCGCCGGCGTGCTCTCAGGCGGCGAGCGCAATCGCCTGCTGCTGGCTCGCCTTTTCACGAAGCCGGCGAACGTTCTCGTCATGGACGAGCCGACAAACGACCTCGATGCCGAGACCCTCGATCTCCTGGAGGACCTGCTCGTCGAATACCAGGGCACGCTCCTCCTCGTGAGCCACGATCGCGAGTTCCTGGACAACGTCGTGACGAGCACGCTTGTCTTCGAGGGAGCCGGCCAAATCGGGGACTATGTCGGCGGATACGCGGATTGGATCCGCCAGCGAGTTCCGCCGGCCCCGTCAAAGGAAAAGAATAGTTCCCCGGCCACCCCTACCGCGACCGCCCACGGCGGCGCAGAGCGCCGCAAGCTTAACAACAAGGAGCAGCGCGAGCTGGACGGGCTGCCGCCTCGTATCGAGGCACTGGAACAGGAACTGGCCGCGCTCACCGCAAAATTGGCCGACCCTGTCTTTTACAAGGGCGACCAGTCGGCCCCACGTCTGGCCAAGGCCCGGCTTGAGGCCTGCGAGCGGGAGCATCATGATGCCTTTGCCCGATGGGAGGAACTCGAGGCCATACGTTCCCAGTCGGCAAAGACCGGACACCAAAGATGAATCCAGACCCCATTGAACCTTTGGCGAAGAGATCGATCGAGCTGGAGGCCCGATTTGCGTGGCTGGAGAGACATGTAGCCGAGCAAGACAAGGTCATGCTCGAGCTCGGGGACGAAGTCCGCCGCCTAAAACGTGAAACAAATGACGTGAGGAAGCGCCTCGACGACGCCAGCGAAGCGAAACCCGTTGACGAGCATGAACCGCGGCCTCCCCACTACTAATCGTGGAAAATCCAAATCTTACCGGCGCCCAGAAAGCGCATCTCCGGGGTCTCGGCCAGCGCTTGGATGCATCGATCAAACTGGGGAAGGACGGCCTAAAGCCCGGCATCGTCGCTGAGATCCGGCGCCAGGTCGGCATCCACGAGCTTGTAAAGGTCCGCTTTGTCGGGGTCGACCGCGGCGAAAAGGCGCCTTTGTGTGTTAAGATCGCCGAGGCGGCCGATTGTGAATGTGTGGGCGCCGTGGGGCACACGGCACTGTTCTACCGGCAAAACCCGGACCCAGCCTTGCAAAAGCTGGGCACGCCGGCCTGAGGTCCCGATTATCCGTCAACGTGCCCTCAAATGACCCCCTGCATGGCCTTACCTTGGAATTCATGCTGACGCGCCTTGTGGAGCAGGTGGGCTGGAAGGAAATGGCGAATGCAGTCGATATCAACTGCTTCAAATTCGAGCCTAGCATCAAGTCGAGCCTCCATTTTCTACGCAGGACGCCGTGGGCTAGGGCGAAGGTTGAGCAGCTCTATCTGAGCCGGCTGGCATAGCCGGACAGAAGGGGCTACTTTCCCCTGCGTCTAAGCTGGGCGATTGTATGGGAAACTCGCCCTAAGGTTGGGCCATGTGGTGTGCAGGTGGCTGCAAGAACAAGGACGTTTTCCCTAACACCGGGCTGGCTTGACCTATGGCCTGTAAAGGTCCCGCACGGCGTCTGCAGTCATCGCCACCCTTGGGTTGAATTTCGGGCCAGATGCATAGGCGAGAAGACTTGCACGGAGCTGCCGCCGGACGGGATCCAGGCTGCCGGACTCCAGGTCGATACTCGTAACTAGCAGCCTCCCGCGCCCCACTCGGGCCTCAAAGACGAGGGCGAGCTTCCTGTTCGTAAACCAATCGTCGATCACCTGGACAACTGGCCGAAGGGACTCCGGCGCCCCGTCGAGGATCATCGGCACCGCATGGGAAATGGGATACCACCACTGCCAGTTGCTGCAGAATTCTGTCGGAAACGAGGCTAGGGCAGGGTGCCTAGGGTCGCACAGGATTCCAAGCGTGTGGGGGGCTTGGCCATGGGTCCACGCCGTGTTCCAGAATATGCTGGAGAACCCGAGCTTCACGTCGCCCCTAGCGGGGTCCGGGCGAACCCGCTCAGGCGGGATCATGAGCACCACAGCACCACCTTCTGCGAGCCTCGCGCTGGCCGCGCCGTCCAACTCGGATACGACAAGTGGAGCGCTGGGTTGCTTGTCTGCGCTCCCTTGCCTCGGATAAACCCAGATATCCCAGTCGTTCTCAAAGGGAGTTCCACGGATCGCGATCACCAGCTTATAGCGGTGCGGAACGGGAAGTCCGCTGAGAGGTATGCCGACCGTCCCAAGCTTGCAGGGGCCTCCCACGGGGATATCGCGGGGCGGAAGATGGCCGGAGCCAAAAACCCGCCCGTCTTCGCCGACGAGGCTGTAGTCGCAGGCGGCCCTCCTGATCGGCTCGGCCCCGAAGTGAGAAACTTCAATTCCAGCCTCCATCGTTTCATCGGACGTGAAGACTCTCCGGCCAAGGAGCGCCAGCGGCACGGTCTGCCTGCAGAAGCGCCGGAATTCAGCTGGGCCAATGTAGCCCTTTTCCTCCCAGAAGGCGTCGAGGACGCCAACAGGGGCCGTCCCTTGCCCGGGAAAATCGCTCAGGCCGAGGAGCTGAAAGCCGCCCATGTGGGGAGTTCGCAGGGCAGACTCGATATCCTCCTTGTAGCACAGTGCCTGGAGGCGCCCCGAGGCCATCAGGAAATCGTGCGCCTGGCCAAGCATGTGGTGCGCGGCCAGGCTCGCCCGGAAGATCTCGAAATTCATCGGCTTCAGGTAGCCCGTATATTTCGGGATCTCCCCAAGGTTGGGATAGGCGCACCACTGGCCCACCTCATGGCTCACGACCGGCGTGCGATAGCGGCTGATAATGGACGAATAGTCGCTCGTCGTTTCGGGAGGCAGCCGGTTTATCCGTGAGGCAAGGCCCTCGCCCCAGTGCTGGATTCGTGGGTCGGCGCTCACGTTGTAGTCGTTCACGGGCAACTCAGGCCAACCTGAGCCGGAAGTGTAGAGGTGGCGGGGATCGGCGCTTCGGTGCCTTGATATCCATCCCGTGAGCCAATCCGCAGCATGGTCGCCACCTGGCTCGTTGCACGCGCTGACGAAGGCAAACGAGGGATGGCTCCCATAAGCCCGGAGAATTCGGCACGTCTCAGCCTCAAGCCAAGCGTCCACAGGTTTCCCGTCCCCGAGCGTCGTGCTTTGATTCGGCCACGACGCCATTTCGACTTGGAGATAGACCCCCATTGAGTCAGCCGCCTCGAAGGCAGCCTCCGGCGGGCACCAGGAATGGAAACGGACATGGTTGAGCCCGTAGGATTTGATCTTCGCAAAAAAGCGCATCCATGACGGCAGGTCGACTGGCGGACTCCCGGTGCGTGGATTTGCGGCGCATTCAAGCGTTCCGCGCAAGAAAAGCCGCCGGCCATTTATTAGTAGGTCGCGTCCATCGGTGGAAAGGGTGCGAATGCCGAAGGACACCGTGCGCGCCTCGCCTCCTGGGATCACCGCTCGAACCCAATGGAGCCCAGGACTGAATTCGTCCCAAAGTGCGGCCCTCGGGCCGAAGCTGAAGTTGGCCCTGAATACGCCGCCGGCACCCACGGGCACTGACCTCGCCGCCGCTCCGAATCCACCGTCAAAGGAGATTCGGACAACTGATGGAAACGGAGCACTCGCAGAAGTGCGGATCCTCCCCCTTATCTCGACCACCATCGTCGGCGCATCTGGGAATGGCTCCAGGTCGTCGACCCAGCTCGAGCGTGTTGAGCATAATTCGATCGAGCCGACTATACCGTTCCAATTGCCCTGCGTGTGGTCGCTGATGCTGTGCGAATTCTCCCCAATGTCCGGAATCAGGGTGTTATCCACACGGATGGTGACGGTGTGCTTCCCGGGCACCGCGGCACCAAGCTCGTACTGGTGGGCGACGGCCAGCGAATCTCGAGACCCGGCAATGCGCCCATCCAGCCATACTGTCGTTTTCCAGTGGGGCCTCTCGAGCCGAAGGAACAGACGGGTTCCCCTCCAGGCCACCGGAATCTCCACATCGCGCTGGTACCACGCGGCCCCGACAAAGTATGACGTCGGCTGGAGCCAGAAGGGCACCTTGATGTTGCCGGCAACGCGGTAGGGCGCATATGCGGGGTCCGTGAAGTAAGAACGGTCGACAATCTGGCCGGTCCACTTCGTGTCTACAGTGACGGGATCGCCGATTCCCTGCGCTGGCAGGCTCCCCGGAAGGACCGCCCTTCCCTGGAGGCTTCCTTGATACCATCGATCGGTCACTCCAACGCCCTGATCATCCCTGGCGAATCTCCATTCGCCCGCCAGGTCGATTGTAGCGGGACTCCCGGCAGGCGAGCCGAAGGCCGCATGAGCCAGGACGGCAGCAAGGAGTGAAATCGCGCGCACGACCCGAGGGGTGTTCATGGAAATTGAATTCTCCCGTGCCCGGCTCACTGAGCGGACACACACCACGTTCTGACGCCCAAGGCCGCGGCTCAAAGAAAAAGCGCCACGCCATTTCCATATGAGGACCCAGGGCAGGCCCTTTTGCACTCTACCTAGAGAAGCACGGCCGATTTGCGTGCCCCGCGGCCGAATTGCCCTCGGGCTCCAAGGTCCCGGTTTACTGGGGCCCAGAAATTGTCGCGGCGGCCGGGCTTGAGCTTCGCCGTGCACAGAGCCCCATCCCATCCGGCCTTCGCAAGTTTGCGGTCTAGCAAACCTGGGGCGATTTTCTCCCCAAGCGTGGCGCTAATGGTGGAAGCGCCGACCATCACTTCTCGCCGCTCGTGCTCGGCTGCGAAGAGAATGGCCCTGGCGGCGACCTCCGGTTCAAAGATTGTCCCCACCGGCCGGCAGACCCGGCCCATCCGGTTTCGAGTCCATATGAACTGAGTCGTGTTCAAGGCAGGCATGTTGACGACCGTGATCCGTACGGAACTCTTTTCATGGATCAACTCACAGCGCACCGACTCGGTGAATCCCTCTATGGCGTGCTTGCTGGAGCAATAGGCGCTTTGAAGCGGTATTGACCGGAATGCCAGAGCCGATCCGACCTGGATGACAACTCCCTGGTCGCGGGGAACCATCCGGCGGAGCGCGGCCCTTGTACCGTGAACGGAGCCCATGAAGGTCACGTCCACGATGTGGCAGAATTCCTTTGGGGTCATCCGGAGGAAGGGGCTGTACATCGACACCATCGCATTGTTTATCCAAAGCGTGATTGGGCCGAATGCGCGCTGCACTTTGGCCGCTGCCGCTTCCACTCCGTCGGGGTCGCTCACATCGGTCGGTATCACGATAGCCCGCCCTCCCTGACTTTCGATTTCACGTAGCGCCGCTTCTAACCCGCGCCGACCTCGGGCCAGTAGGCCGACGCTGGCTCTCCTGGAGCCAAGCAGGCGTGCCGTGGCCCGCCCAACGCCGCCTGATGCGCCCGTGATCACCGCAACCGTTTCTTCGTTCACGATATTCATTTCCGCCGGCATCTGAGACACCTATTCAGGCAGGCTGTTGCGCGGATGAGGCAAACGTCCCATAGGTCATTTAGGACTCCGAGGCCAAGCGGGCAGGCCGGTTCCCTCACGCGCGAGAGGCTGGAGGCCTAAGTCCTAGAATTCATCGTAGGCGATCTGGGACGCTGGCGTACCCAGGGCAGCAAGCATGCGGGTGCAGGCCTTGATCATCGTCGGCGGGCCGCAAAGGTAGTATTCGATCGCCTGGGGATTGGGGTGATTGCGGAGGTATTGCTCCTCCAGAACCTCGTGAATGAATCCAGTGGGGCCGGTCCACTCATCCTCGGGCAGCGGCGAGGATAGCGCGAGATGGAATGAGAAATTCGGGTGCTCGCGGGCGAGCGACGCAAAATAGTCATTGTAGAAGATCTCCTGGCGGGCTCGTGCGCCGTACCAGAAACTTACACGGCGGTGCGTACGTTCTGTGTCGAACAGGTGCGAGAGATGCGCCCGAAGCGGCGCCATGCCTGAGCCGCCACCGACATAAACGGCTTCTTTTTTCGTGGGCTTCAGGTGGAAGTCCCCGAAAGGACCGATGGCGGTAACTGGGTCGCCAGGCTTGAGGCTGAATGCGTAGGCCGAGCCGACGCCGGGTGGGCAATCCTGGCCTGGCGGCGGCGTGGCAATGCGAATGTTGAAGCGCAAGGTGGGCTCGGTAGCAGCATTGCTCGCGAACGAATAGTTGTTGCGCCGGCCGGCGGAAGGGTTGCTCGCCACCAGGTCGAACAGGTGCTGGCGCTCCCACACGGAGGCATAGGGCTCGGGAATGTCGAAATCCCTGAACCTAATTTCGTCGTAGGCGGGGACGTCGAGCTGCAGGTAGTCGCCAGGGATGAAAGCGATCTTCGCCGCGGGATCGATAGGCCCGAGGACGAGCTCCTTGATGAAGGTTGCGACGGAGCGGTTAGAGACTACGCGCAGTCGACAGGTCGTTTGCGGCCGGGCCCCTGCACCGCCCGGGCGCGCTAGGTTCAGATAGAGGCGGCCGCGGCGCTCCACCAGCGGATAGGTAACTAGGCCGCGGCAGACAGGCGGGCGGGCGGGCGAGCCGTCGGCGAGGTTAAAGCGTCCGTTGTGTTTGGGACATTCGATGAGCTTTCCCTTCACCAAACCGTCAGCGAGGTGGGTGTTGCCGTGAGTGCAAAGGCCATCGGTGGCATGGAGCGCGCCCTCGGCATCGCGGTAGAGGGCGTAGGTCTTTTTTCCATGATCCAATCGAATGACGCTTTCGGGGCCGAGGCCCGCGGCGGCACATATCTCTATCCATCCTTCGGCATCGGGCGGTGAATCTGCAGCGCGCGCTCCACTGTCGGCCGAGCGCGCGGGGGGAACAGGAAGCGTGCGCTTCACGTGGTGTGCGGGGTCCTTAGCCTGGCGCAGTAGCGTGGGGATAATTTCCCGATAGGCCGCAAGCAGTCCATCGTATGGCGCGGGCATGTCGTCCTTGACCAAAGCGTGCAGGCGAGGCAGCCCGTGGTAGGGAACGAGCGGGAACATGTGGTGCTCTACATGGTAGTTCATATTCCAGTAGAGGTACCGGTGGATGGGATTCACGTAGACCGTCCGGCAGTTGAGTCTGTGATCGAGGACGTTCTCGGCCAGACCCGCATGCTGCGTTAGTCCGTATACGACAGAGAGCCACGTCCCATAGAGGTTTGTGAGGCCAACGTACATCAGCGGCAGGATGCTGCGGGTCGTGATTGCGAGACCGACAACGCCGGCGTAAATAAGCACGTAAATGCGGGCCTTGAAGTAGATCCTAGGAAACTCGCTCTCAGGGATGTAGGTCCTCTCTTCGGGAAGCATCTTGCCGAGCGAATGGGCGACGATTTGGTGGAAATACTTCCGATAAACGGGGAGGTTGAAGAAGCTCGTAGCGATCGTCTTCATGCTGGCCGGACGCGGGACGGCGATTTCGGGATCGCGACCGACGATGATCGTGTCGCTGTGATGCCGTGTGTGGCTCCAGCGCCACACGGTCGACTCGCGCATCACCATGAACGATGCGACCTCATAAAGGGCGTTGTTCATCCAATCGGTCCGGAAGGCGGTGCCGTGTCCAGACTCGTGCCAGCGGGAGTCGGAGCAGGTGGCGTAGAAAACGCCGTACACTGCGAATGGAGCAACGGCCCACCATGAACCCCAAAGGACGTATCCCGCGTAACCGCTGGCGAATATCAGGGTGAACCAGAGCAAAGTGTCACGGATCGCCGGGCCGTCACGGCGGGCAAGCAGCCTGCGCATCGAGTCCCGTGGGACAGGGCATTGATACCAATCTGCCTCGGCGAGGCCCTTCTCCACGGCGAGAGGCCCGTTTTCGCCGACAAGGCTGTATTCGAGGGCGGAATTCGTGCTCACGGTGTAACTGGAAACCTGATCGAAAGTCGAAAAACGTTTTAAGGACGCCAAGGCGCCAAATTTGGCTGTAAACGGCAAGGAATTCGTAAATCGAATCGCCGCATCCATCCTAGCAGGGCACCGTGTGTAAGATCGTCCAAATTATACCTGCGACCGTCCATTGCAAAGAGCCTCCTCAACCCGTTAAGATAATCCAAGTTCCTGTGTGATGAAGGCACCAATAGGACCAGAATCTACCTGCCGGTTCCCGATAAAGCGCCCCCTGTTTAGTGTAATCCTGGCCGCTGCCCTTGGCCTTCCAGCTGCCGAGTCTGCACAGACAGCGGTCCGGGCGGTGAACGGGCCCCTTATTGTGGACGCTTCGGCGGCGGTTCCGGACCCGGTCCCAAGTTCCGTTTCCGAGGGTTCCCACATATCGCCGAGCGGGGACTCCCTTACTTTCAACAACCGCTATCTGATGCGCAACGGCCGGCCGTGGCTACCGACCATGGGCGAATTTCACTACACGCGTGTCCCTCCGCAGTCGTGGGAGGAGGAGATACTCAAGATGAAGGCCGGCGGCATACAGGTCATAGCAACGTACGTCTTCTGGATCCACCACGAGGAGGTCGAAGGCCGGTTCGACTGGTCGGGCCGCCGCGACCTCAGGCATTTCATACAACTCTGCGCGAAGCACGGGATGCTCGTCCAATTGAGGATCGGCCCTTGGGATCACGGGGAGGTGAGAAACGGCGGCTTTCCTGACTGGGTCCTCAAGAAGGTGCCCGAGGCCGACCTCAGGCGGGACACGCCCGTCTACATGGACTATGTGTCCAGACTTTACTCCCAGATCGGCCTCCAGGCAAAGGGCCTCCTGTGGAAGGACGGGGGACCTGTGATCGGGATTCAACTTGAGAACGAGTATGCAGGACGTGGCCCGGGCGCCGGGGACGAGTACATCATGGCGCTGAAACGTCTGGCCATCCGGAGCGGGTTCGACGTTCCGCTCTACATTGTGACAGGCTGGGACAACGCAGCGGTGCCGAAGGGCGAGGTGTTGCCGGTCTTTGGCGGCTACATGGATGCTCCCTGGGACGGCTCGATCCGCCAGCTGCCCCCCAGTGAGGTGTACAATTTCCGATTTGGCAGCCGCGTCACGGGCAGCATGGGGATGATGGGGAGAGGGAAGGACGGCAAGGAACCCAGCTCCCCGCTCTCCGGCGAGGACACTCCTTTCCTTACGGCGGAAATGGGGGGCGCAGTACAGGACACCTACCACCGCAGGCCCGTCATCGACCCCGACGACGTGGCGGCGATGGTGCCGGTCATGCTGGGCTCCGGCGTCAACCTGTACGGCTCGTACATGTTCCAGGGGGGCGACAATCCCGACGGCATCCTCACGACGCTGCAGGAGTCCCAGGATTCAGGTTACCCCAACGACCTGCCGGTCAAGTCCTACGACTTTCAGGGTCCTCTCGGCACCTTCGGCCAGGAGCGGGAATCCTTCCGGAGGCTGAAGCTCTTCAATTACTTCATGGAGGACTTTGGCAGCCACTTGGCTCCGCTGGCGCCGCGCCCACCGCTCATGCGGCCGTCGGGTCCCGGTGATCTCTCCGTGCCACGGTACGCGGTGCGCACCAATGGTGAAAATGGGTTCCTCTTCGTGAACAACCATGTGCGCCACTATCCGATGCCGTCATGGAGCGGGGTCCGGTTCACGGTGAAGCTGCCGGGCGGTGACCTCTCGTTCCCGCGCCGGCCCGTGACCCTCGCGTCCGGCGCCTACTTCATATGGCCCTTCAACATGGACTTGGGATATGCACGGCTCAGGTACGCTTCCGCCCAGCTGTTCACGAGGCTCGCCGAACCAAAAGGGGAGACATTGTTCTTCGTCCAGACACCCGGCATCGATCCTGAGTTCGCATTCGACAAGACACAGGACCACGCCATCTCGGCCCCGGGCGGCCGGATCGAGTCGGATGGCGGCCTTTCCATCGTGGTGGGGCTCAAGGCCGGCCCAGTGCCAGCGGTTGTCCTTGGCGCCCCGGGCCGCGAGGTACGGATTGTCCTCCTGTCGAGGGAAGAAGCCGAGTCGGCCTGGAAGGTGGTGATAGAGGGTAGGGAGCGCCTGCTTTTCACGAGCCAGCAGTTTTACGCGGACAAAGGCCACGTGTACTTGCAGTCAATCGGTGGCAATAGATTCGCATTCAGGATCTATCCCGGCATCCCAGGGAGCCTGCGCGGTGACCGCCCCATCCGGACCGAGGAGGAGTCAGGGGGGCTCTCCCGCTTCTCGGCCGCGGTCCCGGCGGACGCACCGCGCCTGGATGCGGCGCAGATACAGGAGGCGGGCGGGGCTCAGCCGGTGCGCCTTGGGCCCCCCGTCAGCTGGCGGAAGAACCGCGTGGCGCAGGCGCCTCCCGAGACCGCGTTCGCCGCAGCCGCCAAGTGGCGCGTGGCCGTGTCCCCAGGCACCTACCGCGACATCCATGAGCTGTTCCTTGAGGTCAATTATACGGGTGACGTCGCACGCCTCACCTCGGGGGGTCGTCTTCTCGAGGACGACTTCTTCAACGGCATTCCCTGGCAAGTCGGGCTGGAGCGCTTCCGGTCCGAGCTTATGGCGGGCCCACTTACCCTCGAGATCCTTCCCCTGAGGAAGGATGCCCCCGTCTTCATCGAGGGCCGCCTTCGCCCGGACTTCGGGACCTCTGGCCAGCTCGCCGTGCTCCATTCGCTTCGTCTCGTCCCCGAGTTCGAGCTCGTCGTACAGACGACAGACCCGTAGCGCGGCCGCGCTGGCCGAGGGCTATTTGCCGACCAGCTCGCGCTCCAGCTGCTCGAGCGACTTTCCCTTGGTCTCCGGGAGCCTCAACAGGATGAAAACGAAGCCCGCTGCGCATACGCAGCCGTACATCCAGAACGTACGAGCAGGCCCGAGGCGGGCATTCAGGATCGGGAAGGTGTAGGTGAGGATAAAGCATGCGATCCAAAGGGCAGCCACAGCAGCCGACATCGCCGTCCCGCGGATGCGGTTAGGGAAGATCTCGGACAATACAACCCAGGTCACCGGCGCGAGCGACATCGCGTAGCAACCGATGGCGGCAAGGACGAGGAGCAGCAGCGGAAGGCCGCCGACGCCGCCAGAGTAGCACGCTCCGATCGCCGCATAGATGAGGGCAAGGCCGGCCGCCCCGACCAGCATCAGGGGACGCCGACCCCGCCGGTCGACCGCACCGAGGGCGACGAACGTGAAGGCGAGGTTCACCGAGCCCGTCCATGCGATGTTCTTCAGCACACTTGAGATGTCGTAGCCGGCCGACCTGAAGATCTCCTCGGCATAGTTGAAGATGACATTGATTCCGCACCATTGCTGAAACACGGCCAGGACGAAGCCCAAGACCAGCACCCTGCGCATCCGGGGCTCCAGGAGGTCCCGGTAGCGCACCCGCTGCACCTCCTCGGCGCCGATCGACGCGCTGATCTCGCGGACGGCCTCCTCCGCGTACGCCGGGCCGCCGATCCTCGAGAGGACCTGCCTTGCCAGCGCGGCCCGGCCGCTCTTGGCGAGCCATCTCGGGCTTTCTGGGACCAGCGTCATACCCGCGAGGAAGAGGAGCGAGGGGGCTGCCGTTAGGCCGAACATCCAGCGCCATCCTTCCTGGCCAAACCATGAACCACGGATGAACTCGTCGGTGGCGCCGGCGGGAAGCCCCCGGACGAGGTACCAGTTGGTGACCTGCGCAAGCAGGATGCCGCTGACGAGGGTGAGCTGGTTGATGGCGACGAGCCGGCCGCGCCTACCCGAGGGCGCGATTTCCGAGATGTACATCGGCGAAAGGCTGGAGGCCAAGCCGATGGCGACCCCTCCCAGTATTCGCCAGCTGATGAACATGGTGAACGTCGTCGCCAGGGCGTTCCCAATGGATGTCCCTGCAAACAGTAGCGCGGCCACGACAAGGAGACGCTTTCTCCCGAATCGGTCGCTGAGGCTACCGGCAACGAGGGCGCCAACGAGGCAGCCGCACAGGTGACAACTGTTCGCCCATCCCACGAGCGCGGGATCCTTCAGGTTGAAGTAGCTCTCGAAAAACGGTTTTGCGCCGCCCACGACGACCCAATCCCAGCCGAAGAGGAGCCCGCCCATTGCCACGACCACTGAGCATAGCCAGACGTAGCCCATGTTGAACTGCTGTTCGGGCCTCGGTGAGCTTGCGGGTCCGGGAATATTCATCGCGCCAGGGGTTCCAGAAACATGAGGTTCGTTACCGCGGCTCAAAAGGGGATTTCACCTCGGAAGCGGCAGGTCCGCGGCAAAAGGGTGGGAGGGATCACGCCGCAACACACGCCCGAGGAGCCTGCGTGCAGCGGCCTTCATTCCAAGGCCGAGCCTGGCCTGGGCCTCAAGAAAGATCGCTGTAGTCTTCTGGCGCTCGCCAATGTCATCGTTGAACAAAAGCATGGTCGGCAATGAGGTCGCAAAGTAGTCGATCCTCGCCGGCCGGGCTGCCAGGCGCCGCGCAAAGGCGAGCAGGCCCTTTAGCAGCCGGTGCGCATCACCCCGGCGGCCGAGGTGTTCCAGCGACGCCGCTCTGTAGAAGGTCAACTCGGAGAATGGGCGCACGCTCGGCGACTGGAAGTCGCCCACAACGCCGGCGGCTCTTTCCCAACTCGACCGGGCTGCATTTGGATCGCCGGCGCACTGCTGGGCCCGTCCCAGCCAATAGTAGATATCGCTCTGGTCGGCGAGGAAGTGATTCGCCTCGCCAAGGTTCTCAGGCGCCAGGAGGGCGGCCGTGAAGTGCCGCACGGCGTGCTCCGGCTTCCGGGCCCGGATCGCGGCCCTTCCCAGGCCAATTTGGGCGCGAACGTGCTGGCGAAGCGCTAGCCCTTCGCCTCCTTCCCATGGCTGGAACTTCCGGGTTGAGAGTACTCGGTGGGCCGCACGGTGGTCTCCTGCCTGGTTGCAGAGGCTGCAGAGCTCCACAGACAGGTCGTCCCTCGCCCGGACGAGCGCGGGGAACCGCCGCAGGCGCCTCAGGCGCCTCGTGGGCGAGACTCCGAGTCGCTTGTCGAGTTGGTCGCTCTCGAACAGGAGGCGGGCATCCTTCTGGTTCGCTGCAAACGCGCGCTTATACGCGGCGACTGCAGCATGGGGCCGCCCAAGAAAGTTGAAGTACCCGATGCCGAGGTTGCGCCAGGCCACAGAATTTCCTGGCTCAAGCCTCACCGCACCCTCCCAGAGCGCGATGGCCTCGGCGTGGCGCCTGCGGTCGTAAAGTAAGTTGCCGAGGTAGTACGGGGCCCTTCCGTCCTTCGGGTTCTCAGCGATCGCGTGTCTAAGGATGGTGATTTCGTCCAGCCTGGCCGGAAAGCAGTAGCGGGATTTCGCCCTGGCCGCGGCAAGGAGATGTCGGCGCTCTGAAGGCCTTTCGCCAAGCTGCCGGTGCAGCCATGCACGGGTGTAGTGGAGGAGGGGAGCCGTGCCGAGCGTGGCGTCCGGTAGGACGACCGCGGGCGCTTTCCTGGGCATTGGCGTTTCCGGTTGCGGCTCGTGGGGCTCGGGCGACAGCACGCAGAGCGCCTCGCGAAACCTCCCGGCCGCCGAATAGTCGAGGGCAACGTCGAGACGCACCTGGTCATCGCATCCAAGGCGATCTCCCGCAAGGTGCCGCGCCCACCAGTCAAGCGGGTCGGCTTGCAGGGTTTCCCTCAGGACGGCTTCGGCCTCGTCCGAGCGCTTCAACGCGCGCAGGACGATGACCTTCAGGTTTCTGGCGCGCAGGTTTCCGGAGTTGACTGCGAGCGACCGCTCGAGATGTCCAAGCGCGGCAGGGTAAGCTTCGCGGAGCACGTCGATCTCGGACATGGCGTGGAAGCTGGCAGCCTGCCATGCCTGGTTCCATGTCGCCTTGTAGAAGGCATCGTAGGCCTCACCCATCTGTCCCAGGTCGAGGGCTCCCTCCCATGCCTTGCGGCGAAGACATAGGCCGAGCTGGTAGAAGGCTTCGCCGTCATAGGGGTTGGAATTCCTCGAAATGAGCCTCGCAATCGACCTGCGGAGAAGATCCTCCGCCCGCGAGAATTCGCCGCGCCTGAGGTGCCAGCGGCCGAGCGCCATGTTGGAGCGCGCGTCGCCGGGGTCCCGCCTGAGCGCTTCGCGCCAGTAGGCATCGGGCATCCTTGTCGCGTGCCGGTACTGCTCAAGATGGAGGCCTATGAGGAATAACTCGTCGCAGGAGGCCACCTTGATGGGCGCAGGTGGCTCCGTTGCCGGTTCCGGCGGTCTCTCCTCACGCTTCATCACCGGTGCATAAGCTACGAGTTCGGAGCCTTCCTGTGAGATCACCTGAACGGTGAACTCATGCAGGTGCGCCGAGGGGTCGACAAGCGTCTCAAAGATTAGCGGCTTCTCAGGGGAGAGGTCCTGGATCCACTTGCTGATCGTTCTTCCCCGCAATCCGAGGAGGATCGTCATCTGGGGATACTTTCCAGTCACCGCGATGCCCACGCGTGCGATTCCCTTTGAGACGTTGAAGCTGAGGGCGGCGTTCACGTTGGCGCTCTGCGCCGGGCCGATCTTGCGGAAGGGGTACCAGTACTGGCTCCAGGTCCTGGCTTCTCCCGGTTGGAGAAACGAGAAATCAGGCTGGTTATCGGTGAAGACGCCACCCATCAGCTCGATGTACGGGCGATGGACACCCTTGCCGTCCGGATCGGTAAGGTTTCGGTCCCACGCATAGCCAAACTCGGCGTTGCCCCAGGTCCACTGCTTCTTCCCCGGACTTATGTGGTGATCGGCCACGTGCATGAGCCCGGCCCTCGCCCGGTGGTCGTACCCCCCGGAGAAATCCTCCCTGGACCCCATGCACATGTAGGAGGTAGGGACCGGGATGTTGGCGTACCACGAGAGGTCGTTTGGCAGACATGTGGGTGGCGATCCGCAGGACCTCGACCCGCCGGGCTTGCCTATAAGGGGCCTGAACTGCCTGGGCATCTCGTCCGGGGGGACGCCGTCCCTCGCGCGGGCTGCATAGTCCACACCGTAGTAAGTCCCATCGCAGAACGGGAATGTGCTGATCGCACGCTTGGCATGGTCTGCCACGAAGGCCGCGTCGGGTGGAAAGAACGACTGGTACTGCTCGTGGGCCTCTACGGCGACGTTCGCCCACCAGAGGAACGTTTGCACGTCGGTGGTCCGGTTGTAGACGCGCGCCACGACCTCGAGGTAGGATCGGCCAGGGTGGAGCCGCACGCCGTGCATCCCCTTCATCCGGGCCATCGGGTCGTGCTCGCTTAGCCAGACCGTCATGGCTCCGCCCGGGTGCCTCTCGATCGCGACGTCGGCCGGCATGAAGGTCGATGGCCGGTGGTGCTGCGGCCAGTTGAACTCGATGCCGCCGCTGGCCCAGGGCCCGGCGAGGCCCACCAGGGCCGGCTTGATCACCGGCTGGTGGTAGATGAAGTCGAAGGCACTCGACTTCTCCTGAACCCGGTGGATCCGGCCACCGAGCGCGGGGATGATCATCACCCTCAGGTATTCGTTCTCAATGTAGACGGCCTCCCACTCCCTTGGCACGGATTTCTCCGCAATCCGATCAGTAAAAGGCAGCGGATAGACGCGCCCGCTGGAACCCTGGTACACCCGATTCTCCAGGAACATGGGGTTCGGGTCGGGCCTGTGCGGCTCATAAGTGGGCAGCACCACATTCGCACGCCTGACCTGGACTTGATGGGAGGTCTCGGGATGGGCCATGTCTTGGGGGGCAACTCTTGGACCATCTTATAGAAACCTTGCGCCCATTGGCAATGGACAGGCATTCAATAAACCTGCACGATATTATGAAATGAAGGCGAAGGCCGCGCGGCGTGACGGGTTCACGGGCCAACACCTGCTGGTCCTTCCTGCACCGCTCGGCCGCGAGGCGGCCCAACATCCGCTGCTGGCGGGCATCTTGGTTACTGACGCCGGCTATTTTCCGAAGGCGGCCAACCACCTCGTCGAGCGTCCCGGCGGTGCAACGACGGCGCTCGTCATCCTGTGCCTCGACGGGTCCGGGTGGGTGCAGGGGAAAAGCGCCAGGCAGAAGATTTCGGCGGGCGACTTCGTCTGGATGCCGGCCAACGAAGGCCACGCCTACGGGTCCGGGAGCCAGGACCCGTGGACCATCCTCTGGGCACACTTCACAGGGACCGAACTCCAGGCATGGGAGGAAATGCTCGGGGTTCGGGGCGAAGCGAACCCCTCGGTGCTTGCGTTGCCGGACGACAGGCTCGACGAGATTGCCCTCGATAGGGTTTTTGCAGCCCTGGAGCGCGGATTTGCCGAGAGGCACCTCGTCGCCGCAGCCGCTGCGCTTCGTAGTTCCTTAAGCACCGTCGTGCAGATGGGCCGTGATGTTCGCGACCCCCGGTCCGCTGCCGAGCGTGTGGCTCAGTCGATAAGTGCATTAAGGTGCGATTGGCTCCGTCCTCACCGTCTGGAGGAGCTTTCTAAGGCCGCCAATGTCTCGATAGCGCACTACTCGAGCCTTTTCCGGCTGCAGACTGGATTTTCGCCCATCGATTTTCTAATCCGGCTTCGGATCGGCCATGCGTGCCGGCTTCTTGACACGACTTCTCTATTGATCGGCGAGGTGGGGGAGCGGGCAGGCTACCAGGACCCGTACTACTTCACGAGGTGCTTCCGGCGAGTGATGGGATGTTCGCCCCGCTCTTATCGCAAGGTGCCTAAGGGCTAGTCCGCCAAGGGTACGTTAGGCGTGGGACCAATATCGGCCCTACGCTCCGACAAGGACAGGCGTCAGCATCTTGCACTGCGATGATCCCTGCGAACGGGATCCCGCTTATGGGAACTCCGCGTACCAAATTCGGTGATCATGGATGCGCAGGAATTCACAGTGATTACATAGCTCGTTTGAGCTTAGTGGCTTGTCGCGTTACCATCTGATGGCACGTGATATGCAATATCGGCGCGACGGCTCGGAATTCGAATCTGCCAAAACCACCGCTTCTCATGTTCACGGGACTAAGGACAGCCGCTAGGCGCCTCTCAAAATCGCCGGTTTTCACAATCACGGCGCTTGCGACCCTCGCGCTCTGCATCGGGGCCAACCTAACCATTTTTGCAGTCAACGATGCGATCCTCATCCGATCGCTTCCGTTCCCGCACGCCGATCGCCTGGTCACGATGTATTACGTCTATCCCAAGTTGCCGAGCGCAACACCGGGCGCCTCGGTGACGAACTATTATGAGAGAAGGGGAAAGATTGCTGCCTTCTCGTCGATTGCTGCGATCGACGAGAACACTACTGTGCTTGGAGAGACTGGGTCCACCTCGATCACCAAGGTGGGGCGGGTGACGCCCGAGTTTTTCAGTACGCTTGGCGTGCCGCTGCTCCTGGGGAGGCCGTTCACGGATGCCGACATGACATACCAGACTGACCATATCGCGATACTGAGCAACGAGTACTGGCGGACCGCCTATAATGCGGATCCCAATGTCCTCGGCCGGACAGTGCGCATGGACGGGGACCTGAAGAGGATTGTCGGCGTGCTGCCGCCCCATTTCCGGTTCCTCTCCTTCCAAGCGCCAGTTTACATGCCGCTTTCGACAGACGAGGGGGACCGGAACGTTGCTGCACGGCACAGCATCGGCAAGACGCTGATCGGCCGGATCGCCGCCGGGTCAACTCTGAAGGAGGCGCAGGCGCAGGTCGACGCGCTCGATGCCGAGCTCGCACCCCTGTTTCCGGAGGCAAAGGTGGTCGCGGACGCCGGTACCCACACGATCGTCGCCCCACTGCAGGCGGACTATGTGGCATCTGTGCGGCCCATGCTGGTCCTCCTTCAGGTCGCCGCCCTTTTCCTGCTTCTCATTGGGTGCGTCAACCTGGTCAACCTGCTCCTCATACGCGCTAGCAACCGTTCGCGGGACCTCGCGATCCGACAGGCCCTGGGGGCCGGGCGGCGCCACATTTTCGGCGACGTCCTTTCGGAAACGACGCTCCTAGCATTCGGCGGAGCCATCCTCGGTATCTGGTTGGGTGCAATTGGGATCCGTTGGCTGGGCCTTCTTGGGGTCGACCGGTTGCCGCTCGGCGCCGAGGTGGCGTTCAACGGCAACCTCGCCCTCGTTGCATTCGGCGTCGCGTTGGCCGCGGGTTTCGGGGTCGCCCTCCCCATCGCCTGGTTCAACCTTCACGGCGAACCCACGTCTGCCCTAAAATCCGCGTCGCGCGGAGGCACCTCGGGTGCGGCATCGCTGCGCCTGCGCCGTGGCTTCATCACGGCACAGATCGCGATGGCCTTCGTTCTCCTCGCGGGCGCAAGCCTCCTGGGGATGAGCCTCCGGAATGCAATGGCCGTAGCGCCTGGGTTCCGCCCTGACCACGTGATCACGGGACAATTTAACCTGACATGGCACGGGTACCCCTCACTTGAATCGTTCCACAAGTTCTTTGGCAGACTTTCCGATGAGGCCGGATCCATCCCGGGGATCACGGCCGTCGGGGCCACCACCAGTATCCCCGTTGTCGGGGCAGCCGGGGGGGACGTAATGTCCGTCCGGGGCTACGCAGTGCCGGAAGGCCAGCCGACCTTTGTTGTCCATGACGTAATCGGAGTCGCTGGCGATTACTTCACCGCGATGGGCATTCCCCTGATCAGCGGCCGGCTCCTCAGGCCGTCCGACGCAACCAGCCAGCAATGGACGTGCGTGGTCGACGAGGCCTTTGCCAGGCACTACTGGCCGGGTGGAAGTGCGCTCGGTCACGAGATCACCCCGGGAACCAACCCGGGCCCCGGCCAGAAATATTACACGATTGTCGGTGTCGTCGGCACGGTGAAGCAAGCCGGCCTGACTGAGAAGGCCGGCCGCGGTGCCGCCTATCTGCCCTACAGCCGCCAGTATTTCCGCCAATATTACCTTGTCGCGCGGACCGTACTGGAACCGGACGCCGTCGTGAACTCGCTGGTCAAGGCGGTGCGGCTCACCGATGCGGACGTCGCATTGACCAACCTTCGCACGATGGACACGCAGATCAGCGAGAGCCTTTCCACACGGCGCTCGCCCGCCCTCATGGCCACCGTTTTCGCGGCGTCAGCGCTGCTGCTGGCGACCGTGGGCCTTTACGGAGTAATGGCGTACGCCGTCGCGCAGCGCACGAGGGAATTCGGCGTCAGGGTCGCCCTCGGTGCGCGCAGCCAAGATGTCCTTATGCTCGTCCTTGGCGAAGGGCTTCGCCTCGTCGCAATTGGACTGGCTGTAGGCGCCGTCCTTTCACTGGTCCTTACACGGGCGATGGCGTCGCAACTCTACGGCGTGAGATGGAATGATCCCGTCACCCTCCTTTGCGTCATCACAGGCATTGGAATAGTCGCAGGGCTGGCCTGTATCCTGCCTGCGCGCCGTGCCACCAAGGTAGACCCGATGGTGGCACTACGGTCCGAATAGCTTGCCCTGCAATTGGAGCATCTCTTGCTAACAAACATTGTTGAGAGGTGCCAAATGCGTATAAGCAATGTGGTTTGCGCGAGGATCGTTGGGTCAAAGCGATCCTCCAGCAAACCTAGCCCGCTAGAGAGTTATTCCCACGATCCTAATGCAGAGGGCGCCAGATCATTTCGGCGCATCAGAGTGGATTTTAAGCTCTTGTGGTATTCTTGCAATTGGCAAGGAACCACATTCTGGGAATTCTTCACAATGGCAGCGGCCGCAATTTAGTGCACGGCGGCAATTTCCGCGCCCGCGCTGAGCGCCGTATACTCGTCCGTTGGCATGGCTGTTCTGATCGGAGCCCCGATGCCGGCAAGCTCCGCGGGTTGCCCCGTGAGTTTCATCGGAGTGTTTCCCCTAAGGCCACGATGGCAGTGATCTGCGGAGGGTCTAATTATTCCGAATTTGCGGCCTCGGGGACCAAAGAGCGGAAGCTTTCAAAGGCCCGCGCATAGACATGCCCAGCTGATGAGGCGGCATGCAGAAGGACTTTCGCATGGGCCTTTCTCAGTCGTTGGTCATAGGCCATGAGATCATCGACGCCTGCCGAACCTCTCCAACTCGCCGCCCTAAGATGGGACCAAGCTAGAAGCTTCCCCATTTTACGCGCGAAAGCGGCCCGCTCGTCAGCCGGCAGGGAAGCGGAATTGATACGGTCTCCCACCGGCTGAAAATCGCTGAGGATAAACGACACACCCCTGGATTGTGGCCAAATGGAAGATGCGGTCGATGGCAGCAGTGCCGGCATCCCAGACTGCATGAGCTCGGTCACGGCCAAATCGCTCAATGAGATTGTATATTCGCTGATCCGTCACCGCGGTGAGATGGGCAGTGGTAGCAGCAGTATCGACGCGCGCGCACCGTCCTCGCTCAATCAGGGCCACACTGCCGCCTTGCTCACGCAATAGCCACGCCGCTGTTACCCCTGTTATCCCAGCGACTATCACCACGACATCTACCCTAAGTTCGCGGTCTAGGCTCTTGAATCGCGGTAGGGGGGTGTCCGTCCAAGGGGACCTGTAACTCATGGGGTTACAAATGGAACCGCCAATCCATCGGCAGTTCCCTCCGTAACGCTCCGATATTCGCAACGAAGGGCAGTAGCCGCTTAACGCTGGCAAGGCACAGCAGGCGCACCGGAGCTGCTCAGCCTTGACCGGGGACCAAGATCACGCGCCGCGAGTCGAAGTCCCCTTTTTGTGGTCCAATTGCCAGTCCGCCAAATCATGGGGGCCTCAGGTGGAAAACATTCACTTTAATTTCGCTTGTGGCCAAATGGACCAACGAGTTCACCACTGAAATCAGTCCAACGCCCAACTTTCTTACCCCATGAATGAACGAAATGAACAAATCATGAGCCAGATTCGGCTGTTGGAAGCTGAGCTGATTCAAGAAGCAAAAACGAAAGAAGCCGAGTTTTGCTACAGCATCCACAACGGTGCCGTCCGATTTACGGACGCCGCAAGGGTAGGGCATAAAAATTTAGTCACACAATTCCATCGTTATGTATTACATTCGCGGTTCTTAGTCCTTCTCACCTCACCGCTCATCTGGATGTGTGTGATCCCAATCAGTCTGGCCGACCTCGTAGGCACTATCTATCAGGCAATTTGCTTTCCGGTTTATGGAATACCCAAGGTGCCGCGTCGCGATTACTTAGCTTTTGATCGTCATCACCTGGCATACCTTAACACGATCGAGAAACTGAATTGCGAGTATTGCGCATATGTGAACGGCATACTGGCTTATTTCACGGAAATTGCCGCGCGCACCGAACAACACTGGTGCCCGATCAAGCATGCGGGGTGCGTAAAATGCGCGCATAGCCGATACAAAAGATTTGTCGATTTCGGCGACGCGAAACAATACCGAACGCGTGTCGAAGAAATTCGGCGTTCCTTCCAAGACATCAAGGAAACAAAATGATGGCTCGAATATCGGATTCAGAGAAGAATCAGCTTTTGGCAGCACCTTGAAAAAAGGTTCTTCGTCAAATATTGTGGGTCCCCGAGGGAACTGGCAATGAGGGGGTGTGAAGCGTGAAACTGATCAACGAGTACTGGGAGTCTTTCGAACGCTGCTGGGCTTGCCGCAGCCGTGGCGCATGATCGCCGTGGAGATC
>DASXEV010000035.1:0-177107 GCA_036489955.1 Opitutaceae bacterium | reverse complement strand
CGCGCAAAATTACGGTGGACGTGCGCGGAGAGATCCTGCAGTTGAAGGAAACGCTCAACACGATGGTGGATCAGCTGAATCGCTTTGCCGGCGAGGTTACGCGCGTCGCCCGCGAAGTAGGATCGGAAGGGAGGCTGGGCGGGCAGGCGAATGTGCCGGGTGTCGCGGGCACGTGGAAAGACCTCACGGATTCGGTTAACTCGATGGCGGGAAATCTGACCGGCCAGGTACGCAACATCGCCGAGGTGACCACCGCCGTCGCTCGCGGCGACCTCTCCCACAAGATCACCGTGGACGTGAAGGGCGAGATCCTCGAGCTCAAGAACACCATCAACACGATGGTGGACCAGCTGAACGGCTTCGCCTCCGAGGTGTCGCGCGTCGCGCGCGAGGTGGGCACCGAAGGGAAGCTGGGCGGGCAGGCCCAGGTGCCCGGCGTCGCGGGCACGTGGAAGGACCTCACCGACAACGTCAACTCCATGGCGTCGAACCTGACCAACCAGGTGCGCAACATCGCCGACGTCACCATCGCGGTCGCCAAGGGCGACCTCTCGAAGAAGATCACGGTCGACGTCCGGGGCGAAATTCTCCAGCTGAAGGACACCATCAACACGATGGTCGATCAGCTGAACGGTTTCGCCTCCGAGGTGTCTCGCGTGGCGCGGGAGGTCGGCACCGAGGGCAAGCTCGGAGGTCAGGCCCAGGTGCACGGCGTCGCGGGCACGTGGAAGGACCTCACCGACAACGTCAACGCCATGGCGTCGAACCTGACCGGGCAGGTCCGGAACGTCGCCGATGTCGCGACGGCGATCGCCCGCGGCGATCTGTCTCGCAAGATCACCGTCGACGTGAAGGGCGAGATCCTGGAGCTGAAGAACACGCTCAACACGATGGTCGATCAGCTCAACGCGTTCGCGTCGGAGGTCTCCCGCGTCGCGCGCGAGGTGGGGACGGAGGGCAAGCTCGGCGGCCAGGCGGTGGTCACGGGAGTCGCCGGGACGTGGAAGGATCTCACGGACAACGTCAATTCCATGGCCTCGAACCTGACGAACCAGGTCCGCAACATCGCCGACGTGACGATCGCCGTCGCCAACGGCGACCTGTCGCGCAAGATCACCGTCGACGTTCGCGGCGAGATCCTTCAGCTGAAGGAGGCCATCAACACGATGGTCGAGCAGCTGCGCTCGTTCGCCTCGGAGGTGACACGCGTCGCACGCGAGGTGGGCACCGAGGGGCGGCTCGGCGTCCAGGCGGTCGTCCCCGGCGTCGCCGGCACGTGGAAGGACGTCACGGACTCGGTGAACGCGATTGGGACGAACCTCACCGCCCAGGTCCGCAACATCGCGGAGGTGACGACGGCCGTCGCGCGGGGTGACCTGTCCCGCAAGATCACCGTCGACGTGAAGGGAGAGATCCTCGAGCTGAAGAACACCATCAACACGATGGTCGACCAGCTACGGTCGTTCGCTTCCGAAGTGACGCGCGTCGCGCGCGAAGTGGGTACGGAGGGCAAGCTCGGCGGCCAGGCCGACGTCCCTGGGGTCGCGGGGACCTGGAAGGACCTCACCGATTCGGTCAACTTCATGGCCGCGAACCTGACCAATCAAGTGCGCGGGATCGTCCGCGTCGTGACTGCCGTGGCCACCGGCAACCTTCGTCAGAAGCTGACCGTGGAAGCCAAGGGAGAGGTCGCGGCGCTCGCGGACACCATCAACAACATGACGGACACGCTCGCGACGTTCGCGGAGCAAGTGACGAACGTCGCCCGCGAGGTCGGGGTCGAAGGACGCCTCGGGGGCCAGGCGAACGTGCCGGGCGCTGCCGGGACATGGAAGGATCTCACCGGCAACGTGAACTTGCTCGCGGCCAACCTGACCAACCAGGTGCGGGCCATCGCCGACGTCGCGACCGCCGTGACGAAGGGGGACCTCACGCGCTCCATCCAGGTCGAGGCGCGCGGCGAGGTCGCGGAGCTCAAGGACAACATCAACACGATGATCGACAACCTGCGCGGCACGACCGACCGCAACCAGGAGCAGGACTGGCTCAAGACGAACCTCGCCAAGTTCACGCGGATGCTCCAGGGGCAGCGCGACCTCGTCACCGTGGGCCAGATGCTCCTCTCGGAGCTCGCCCCCCTGGTCGACGCCCAGCAGGGGACGATTTACCAGATGGAGAAAGGCGACCCGACCGAGGCGGCCGATCAGGGCGCTTCGAAGATGCTGCGCCTCCTCGCGGGGTATGCCCACCGCGAGGACCAGCCGCTTCGCATCCCTCTCGGCATCGGTCTCCTCGGGCAGGCCGCGGCGGAAAAGCAGCGCATCCTTCTGACCGACATTCCACCGGGATACACGATCATCCAGTCGAGCCTCGGCTCGGCCGTGCCGACCAGCGTGGTCGTTTTGCCCGTGCTCTTCGAGGGCGAGACGATGGCCGTCATCGAGCTGGCGGCGCTCCGTCCCTTCACCAATACGCATCTCCAGTTCCTCGACCAGCTCACGCAATCGATCGGCGTCGTGCTGAACACCATCGAAGCGACGATGCGCACGGAGAACCTGCTCCAGCAGTCGCAGCAGCTCACGACCGAGCTTCAGACGAGGCAGATCGAGCTTCAGCAGACCAACGAGGAGCTGGCCTCGAAGGCGAGGCAGCTCGCCGACCAGAACGCGGAGGTGGAGCGCAAGAACAAGGAGGTCGAGCAAGCCCGCCGCGCGCTGGAGGAGAAGGCGGCCGAGCTGGCGCTGACTTCCAAGTACAAGTCCGAGTTCCTGGCGAACATGTCGCACGAGCTCCGCACGCCGCTGAACTCCATCCTCATCCTCGGGCAACAGCTGGCGGAGAACGTCAACGGCAACCTGTCCGGAAAGCAGATCGACTTCGCCAAGAACATTCATTCGGCAGGCACGGATCTCCTGACCCTGATCAACGACATCCTCGACCTCTCGAAGATCGAGTCCGGCACGGTGACGGTGGACGCTGTCGAGATCAGCTTCGTATCGCTGCACGACTCGGTGGAGCGCAACTTCCGCCACATCGCCGACTCGAAGTCGCTGCCCTTCTTCGTCGAGTTCTCCGGCGACCTCCCGGCGACGATAACGACGGACCCGAAGCGGCTGCAGCAGGTCCTGAAGAACCTGCTGTCGAACGCCTTCAAGTTCACGGCCGACGGCAACGTGTCGGTGAGGGTGGGGCCGGCGGCCGACGGATGGACGCCCGGGCACCCGATCCTCGGCCGGGCCCCACAGGTCGTCGCCTTCTCGATATCGGACACGGGAATCGGGATACCCGCCGAGAAGCAGAAGATCATATTCGAGGCGTTCCAGCAGGCCGATGCAGGCACGAGCCGCAAGTACGGTGGCACGGGCCTGGGCCTCTCCATCTCGCGCGAGCTGGCGACGCTGCTGGGCGGCGAGATCCGGCTCCAGAGCTCCTCTGGCGAGGGAAGCACGTTCACGCTCTTCCTCCCCATCAACTTCGTCAGCCGGCCCCAGGAGAAGCACCGCGAGAAGGGCTCCCCCCCGATGCCGGTCGTGCAGCCCGCGCCGCGCGAGGAGGCGATCGAGGACGACCGGGACTCCATCGCCGAGGGCGAGCAGAGCCTACTCATTGTCGAGGACGACCCGCACTACGCCCGCGTCCTCCTCGGCCTGGCCCGGGGCAAGGGATTCAAGGGCATTGTCGCCACGCGCGGCAACACCGCCATCAACCTGGCAAAGCAGTACCTGCCGACCGCGATAACGCTCGACGTCTTCCTGCCGGACATCCTCGGCTGGACGGTCCTCAACAACCTGAAGCTGAGCCCCACCACGCGGCACATCCCGGTGCAGATCATCTCGGTGGAGGCCGAGCGCTCGCATGCCCTAGCCCACGGCGCCTTCGCCTATTCGGTGAAGCCGACGACGATGGAGGGCCTCGAGAAGTGCTTCGACCAGATCAAGAAGTTCATAGAGCCGCACGTGAAGCGGCTCCTTGTCGTCGAGGACAACGCGATCGAGCGCGAGAGCATCGTCGAGCTGCTGGGCCACGACGACATCGAGATCGACACCGCCTCGACGGGCGCCGAGGCGCTGGACTCCATGCTGGACCGGACCTACGACTGCTGCGTCCTCGACCTCCGGCTCCCGGACATGAGCGGGTTCGAGCTCCTGGACAAGATCCAGGCCGAGGTGACGCTGAGGGACATCCCCATCGTCGTCTTCACCGGAAAGGACCTGAGCGCGGAGGAGGAGGATCGCCTGCGGACGGTCGCGAAGACGGTCCTCGTCAAGGACGTGCAGTCCCCGGAGCGCCTCTTCGACGAGACGGCCCTGTTCCTCCACCGGGTCGTCGGCAGCCTGCCCGAGGCGAAGCAGAAGATGCTGGACCGGCTGCACGCCTCGAACGAGATGCTCCGCGGCAGGAAGGTCCTCGTCGTCGATGACGACGCCAGGAACATCTTCGCGCTGACGACGATGCTTGAGAACCACGAGATGACCGTCCTTAGCGCGACGAACGGGCGCCAGGCCATCGAGATGATCGCGAGCGAGCAGGGGATCGGCGTCGTCCTCATGGACATCATGATGCCGGAGATGGACGGCTACCAGACGATGCAGGAGATCAGGAAGAACCCGCAGTTCAGGGCGCTTCCCATCCTTGCGCTGACGGCCAAGGCGATGAAGGGCGACCGCGAGAAGTGCCTTGCGGCGGGCGCATCGGACTACGTCGCCAAGCCGGTGAACACGAACGAGCTCCTCTCACTGCTGCGCGTCTGGCTCTACCGGTGAACAGCGGCGCCGAAAACGCGGAGCTTCCCCCGGGCGATGGCCGCGGCAGGGTCGTCGCCAACATCCTCCTCGTCGACGACGAGCCTAGGAACCTCGACGTCCTCGAGAGCTTCCTGCGCTCGCCGGACTTCAGGCTCGTCCGGGCGCAGTCGGCCGACCAGGCACTCCTCCACCTCCTTGACGGGGAGTATGCGGCGATCGTCCTGGACATCCAGATGCCGAAGATCAGCGGCCTTGAGCTCGCGAGCCTCATAAAGCAGAGGAAGAAGACGCAGCACATACCGATCATCTTCCTCACGGCCTACTACCAGGAGGACAAGGACGTGCTCCAGGGATACGGGACCGGGGCCGTGGACTACCTCACCAAGCCCATCAACCCGCAGATCCTAAAGTCGAAGATCGACGTCTTCGTCGACCTCTTCAGGAAGACACGGCTCCTCCTCGAGGCGAATGCGGCCCTCGAGGCGCAGGTCCGCCAGAGGCAGGACGCCGAGGCGGCGCTCCAGATCGCCAACAACGAGCTTGAGGCGCGGGTCCTGGCAAGGACCGCGGACCTGAAGAGGGCCAACGAGGAGCTCCGCGAGCGCGAGGCGGCCCTCAGGGCGAGCGAGGCGCAGGCGAAGGCCGCCTCGAGCGCCAAGGACGAGTTCCTTGCCGCCCTGTCCCACGAGCTGCGGACGCCGCTCAGCCCGGTGCTCCTCCTCGCCACCGAGTCGGCGAACGACGCGAACCTCCCGGCGGCCGTCCGCGGGGACTTCGAGACGATCGCGAAGAACGTCTCCCTCGAGGCACGGCTGATCGACGACCTCCTCGACCTGACCCGGATCTCCCACGGCAAGCTGACCCTGGAGATGCGCCCGTTCGACGCCCACGCCGTCCTGCGCCACGCGATCTCGATCACGAGGGGCGACAGCGAGGCGAAGGGGATAGAGCTGGGCGCCAACCTTGCGGCCGCCCGAAGCACCGTGGTGGGCGACGAGGTGCGGCTGGAGCAGGCCTTCTGGAACGTCATAAACAACGCGATAAAGTTCACGCCCGAGAACGGAAGGGTCGTCGTGTCGACCCGGTCCGTGGACAACGAGCTAGAGGTCCAGGTAACCGACTCCGGGATCGGGATGACGCCCGACGAGCTCAAGCGGATATTCAAGGCGTTCGCGCAGGGCGACCATGTCCTGGAGGACGGCAGCAGGCGTTTTGGCGGGCTGGGCCTGGGCCTGGCGATTTCGCAGTCCATGATCCGGCGGCACGAGGGCTCCATTACGGCATCGAGCGGGGGAAGGGGACAAGGCACGACCTTCGTGATCCGCCTTCCCCTCAACATGGCCGTGCCTGGGCCGGAAAAGGCACGGAAGCTACCGGACGAGCCGACCGGGCATGACACCCGGCCGGCGGACGGCCGCAAAAGGCGCGTCCTGCTTGTCGAGGACCACCAGCCCACGTCGGCGGCCCTCACCACCCTCCTCATCCGCAGGAGCTACGACGTCACGGCGGCGGGATGCATCGCCGACGCCAGGGCGGCCGCGGGCGCGGAGAAGTTTGACCTCCTGATCTCCGACCTCGGCCTTCCCGACGGGGATGCCTGCGCCCTCATGAGCGAGCTGAGGGGCGTGGACGGCCTCGTCGGCATCGCCCTGAGCGGCTATGGCCGCGACGAGGACATCAAGAGGACACGGGAAGCGGGCTTCGCGGGGCACCTCACGAAGCCCGTGAGCGCCGACGATCTTGACCGCGCCCTGGGCCTCGTGTGCCCCCGGTCGGCGGCGTGACCCCCGCCGGCTAGCGCCGCGACCTGCCCTCGGGTTTCTTGGGCTCCCGGGCCTCCTCGCGTTCGGTCAACGAGTTCGCGTCCTCGTTCACGGTGGCGGACATCGTCGTCAGCTTCTGGTTGGTCTCGGCCTCCTCCTCGAGCGTCTCCTGGAGGAGCTCCGCGACGTCGTCCTCGCCGATCGTGTTCGCGAAGGCCCGCGCGGTGCCATAGGCGGCGATCTCGTAGTGCTCCACCCTCTGCGCGGCCCCAATCAGGCAGGCGTCCCTGATAGGGTCCTCGGCGTCGAGCTTGATCGCCTCCTCGCCCTCGGCGATGAGGCCCTGCATCGCCTTGCACGTCTTCGGCTTGGCGGAGGTGTCCAGCTTTCCGAAGGCCTCCTCCAGCCTTTGGACGTGGCCCTTGGTTTGCTCGAGGTGGGACGTGAAGCCCTCCTTCAGCTCTGAGTTGGTGGCCGCGTCGGCCATCTTGGGCAGCGCCTTAAGGAGCTGCTGCTCGGCGCTGTAGAGATCCTTGAGTTCGTCAATGAGGAGGTCCTTGAGTGATGATATTGCAGGCATTTGAGTTAGGGGACAATTGGTTCCAGTGGGCAGCGTTGGGCTGCGTTAGAGCGTGAATAGTACAGGGCTGAAATTGGGGGTTCCGGCCGGGCGCCGCGGCGGCCCCGGCGGGCAGTCGCAACGCATTGATGGCGATTTCCATCGATGCGGCCTTTGCGCAATTGCAAATGCGCGGATAGCTTTTGCTAACGGCCACACGGCACCCGCTTGTCGAAATGACGCGGCGGCGGGGTGCTTCGTACGCCGGAAATCAACTCCCCACGTGAAAAAAATATCCCGAATTCCGAAGGTGCCGCGGCGGGTGACACTATCCCGCAAGCGGGGCTGGCGAAAGCCTGCCAACACGGTCGTGGTCTCCAGGCCGACGAAATGGGGCAATCCCTTCCCAACCTCGGAGTGGCGGTCCGGAAAGGTCTCCGTCGGTGACTACGCGCGGTGGCTGGGAGCCACGGCTGCGGGGAGGCGGATTGCCGGGATGGCGCGCGCCGAGCTGCGCGGAAGGAACCTGGCGTGCTGGTGCGCGAAGGGGGAACCCTGCCACGCGGACGTTCTCCTCAGGGTCGCCAACGGCGCCGCGCGGAGGGCGGGGCCTCAGGCCGCACGCCGTAGGTCACGGAGGGCCGCCTGAGCCGCGTTCCATCCGCACATGCCGTGGACGCCACCGCCGGGGGGCGTTGACGACGAGCAGAGGTACACCCCGCGCAGCCCCGTCCTGTACGGGACCCCCTGTACGACCGGGCGGGTGAACAGCTGCGAGAGGGAGTTTGAGCCGCCGCAGATGTCGCCCCCCACGTAGTTCGCATTCATGGCCTCCAGGGTGGCGGGCGTGGCGACGTGCCTTGCGAGGATGCAGTCCCGAAACCCCGGGGCGAACCTCTCGACCTGGGCCTCGATGGCGGCCAGGGCGTCGCCCTGCCATCCGTTGGGGACGTGGCAGTAGGCCCATGCGGTGTGCCGGCCTGCGGGCGCCCGCGACGGGTCGAACAGCGTCGGCTGGGCGAAGAGGACAAAGGGCTGGGCCGGGAAGCCGCCGCCGGCCACCTCTGACTCGGCCGATGCGATCTGCTCCAGGGTGCCGCCCAGGTGGACCGTTCCCGCCCGCCGGCACTCGGCGGCCCGCCACGGCACGGGCGAGCTGAGGGCCCAGTCCGCCTTGAAGACGCCGGGGCCGTAACGATAGGCCCCGAGCCGGCGCCTGAGCGGGTTGTCCCGGCCCCCGTCCATCGAAAGCAGCTGCCTCGGCGTCACGTCGAGCATCACAAGGTCCGCAGGAGGCAGGTCGCCCAGGGACCTTACGCCGGCGCCGGTTGCCAGGTTTCCCCCCAGGGACCGGAGGTGGGCCGCAAGCGCATCGGCGATTCGCTGCGACCCTCCCTCGGCGATCGGCCAGCCGACGGCGTGCGCAAGGGCGCCCAGCACGATCCCGAAGGCGGCGCTGGCCGGCGCCTCGAGGGGCAGGAAGGAATGGGAGGCAAGGCCCGCGAACAGGGCCTGAGCCCGCGCGCCCCTGAACCTGCCGCGGGCAAGGGCCGAGGCGGACCGCAGGGCCGACATCCCGAAGCGGGCGAGAAGCCCCGGGTGTGCGGGTAGGCCGGGCGGCCCGAGTATGTCGCCGGCAAGGTCGTCCCAGCGCCCCGAGAGGCTGGCGAACATCGCCCCGTAGGCCCGGGCGTCGGGACCCAGGCCGCGCGCCGTCTCGCGAACCGACCGCTCGACGATCACGGCCGACCCGTCGTCCAGCGGGTGGGCGAGCGGGGCGGGGGGATGCACCCACCTGAGCCCGTGGGCGCCAAGGGGAAGGGTCTTGAAGAAGGGCGAGCCCGCAGCCATCGGATGAACGGCCGAGCATACGTCGTGGATATAGCCCGGCAGCGTCAGCTGCGCCGACCTGGTGCCTCCGCCCAGGGCCTCCGAAGCCTCCAGGACGCGCGCATGCATCCCGGCCGCCGCGAGGGCGATCGCCGCGGCCATGCCATTGGGGCCGGACCCGACGATGACCGCGTCGCCCCTCGCGGTATTGCCAGTTCTTATACCGGAGAGCATGGGACTGTCGCAGTTTTTTAAGACGCTAATGGCTGAGCACTTGAATCGGTGCGCCAGGTGGCTGCAGTCACCTTACCGGCGGGCGTCCTTTAGGCAATTCAGCGCCGCAATCGCAACACGGGGCGCCGCGGGCTGTCGTTTCTGGATTCTGAACCCGCCAAGAACACCAAGACCCAGGTTCATCACGGAGGCCGAGGCCTACTGGGACCACCTGGCTCCCAGCGAGAATGTCGTGCATCTCTTCAGGGACGAGGGGGGATACCTGAGCCTGCTGGCCGACTTCGTGGAGGCTGGCTTGTCGGCGGGGGAGAGCGTCATTGTCATACCGACGGCGGAACGCCGGAAGGTCCTGAACGCGAGCCTGCCGGCCAGGGGCCTGGACCTGCATTCCGCCCGGCGCCAGGGGAGGTACCTGGACCTCAGCGCCGAGAATTGCCTGGCGATGTTCATGAAGGGCGGCTGGCCCGACGAGTCGCGCTTCGCGAATTTCGCCACGAACATGTTCCGGCAGGTGAATGCCCCGGGCAGAAAGGTTCGGGGCTTCGGCGAGATGGTGGCGGTACTTTGGGAGAACGGGCAATACGGGGCGACGGTGGAGCTCGAGCGCCTTTGGAACTGGTTCCGGCGCGACAACCCGTTTCCCCTCCTGTGCTCGTATCCCAGGTCCGGATTCACGGCCGAGACGAGGGACAGCCTCCGCGAAATCTGCGCGGCGCACACCCAGGTGATCGCGGACGACTGGCGGGCGGTCGCAGCGCGCTGCCTTCAGCCGCTGTAGCCGAGCTCAAGCTGGACGCCGCCGGGCGGCCGGAAGTGCTCCGTCGACAGCGGGCCGACGGCCTGGTCGAGGCCGGCCCTTCGCCTGGCCACGTCGAACATGTTGTGGATCTGCTCGGCGAGGATGCCATCCCCCTTCATCCGCTTCCCCCATTCCGAGACATTCAGCTTTCCGCCCCTCATCTGCCTCAGGCGGCCCAGCACGCGTTCCTTCTTCCCGGGCTCGTGCGTGTCCAGCCATGTGGTGAAGATCTCCTTCACGGCGTGGGGCAACCGCAGGAGGACCATTCCCGCCGACCGCGCGCCCTCGCCCGCGGCGGCGTCCAGGATCGCGGGAATCTCGTGGTCCGTGAGGCCGGGAATCACTGGGGCCACCAGGATGTTCACCGGCACCCCGGCGCCGGCGAGGCTGCGAACAGCGCGCAGCCTCTGCTCCGGGCGCGAGGCCCTGGGCTCGAGCCTGCCTGCCAGGTCCGAGTCGAGGGTCGTGACGGTCACGTTCACCCGCACGCAGTTCCAGCGGGCGAGCTCCGACAGGAGGTCGATGTCCCTGGTCACCAGGAAATTCTTGGTGATGATCACGACCGGATTGCGCGTTTCCGCGAGCACCTGGAGGCATTTGCGGGTGAGGCCGAACCTTCTCTCCGCCGGCTGGTAGCAGTCGGTGACGCCGCTCATCCCTATCGGCTGCGGCTTCCAGGAGGGGCTCGAGAGTTCATTCCTGAGGAGTTCGGCCGCCCTGAGCTTAACAAGGATCCTCGACTCGAAGTCGATCCCGCTGCTCCACCCGAGGTACTCGTGGAACGGCCGGGCAAAGCAGTAGGCGCAGCCATGCTCGCATCCCCGGTAGCAGTTGATCCCCACGTCAAACCCGACGTCGGGGCTTTCATTGCGGGCCAGTATGCTTTCCGTCGAGTCGAAGTAGAACTGCGTGCGCGGGGGGGCGCCCTCGTCGGGGGAAGCGTCGGGGTCGGCCACGCGGTGGAGCGCCTCGAATCTGTTCGGGGGGTTGAGGGCCGACCCCCGTCCTCGGAATGTTCCCGGGCCGGGCATACCGTTCAAATGAACGGTATCGGCGCGGATTGCCAGCAAAACCTACTGGCGTTTGCGGGAACGGTCGGCCCGCATCTGGTCGTCCTGAGCGCCTTCTACGCCCTCCTCGACCATGTGCTCCAGGGATTTCTTCTCGTCGCCGTCGTCGCTGACATCCGCGTTGCCGGGCGTCTCCCGCCCGAGGTTGCTCGGGGGCTCGCTCGGGTCGCGGGTGAGGGTCTCGCGGATCGGCGGCTCGTCGTCGCTGATGCTCGGGGGAATCGGGTCCCGAGGCATCTCCTTCGACCATTTTGCGTTGTTCCTTGGGATCTTCATATCCCCATTAGTAGCGCCCGGCGCAAGGAGGTGCCCCGTGGGGGGGATTAAGAATTGGTTTGTGTCCCCTCGCGCGGACACGGGACGATTTGGGAACAAGCGCGACATGCCCAGGAAGGCGGCAAAAAAGTACTGCGTCATCACCACAACGGTTTCCAACGCCGAGGTCGGGGAGCGCATTGCCGAGGCGCTCCTTGACGACGCCCTTGCCGCGTGCGTGCAGATGTTCCCAATCGACAGCCGCTACCTTTGGAAGGGCCGCATTGCCCGGCAGACGGAGCAGATGCTCGTCATAAAGGCGAGGCGGTCCGATTTCGCGGCGGTGAAGAAGGCGGTCCTGAAGATCCACGACTACAAGGTCCCGGAGATAATCCTGCTGGCGATCGAGGACGGCCTCGGACGCTACTTTGACTGGATCGAGGAGGTGACCCGGTGATGCCTGGCTCCGGGTCATGGATCCGCTGTTTACAGCGGATTGTCGCCTAGCAGACTGTGGGGATCCCGCCGCTCCCGCGGCCCAAGAAAGGCCCTTTATCATGCGCTCCTGGATCCTCTTCGCCGCTGCCCTCGCCCCGAATGCCCCCATCATGGCGGCGGATACTTCCGCGACCCCGTTGTCCTCCATGCCGGCGATCGTGCAACGGATCCAAGCGGAGCTCTCCGGCCCCCTGACCGAGGATTCAAGGCGGCACCCCGGCGTGCCGCATGGGGAGATGCTGCAGGGAACCCTGGCGGATTCCGCCATTTATCCGGGCACCGAGAACCCGTTCAGCGTCTACGTTCCTGCGCAGTATGATCCGGCGAGGCCTGCCTGCCTCCTGGTCCGCCTGGACGGCATCGGCGAGGAGGACCCCATCGTCCTCGACAACCTGATCGCGGCCGGCGAGCTGCCGGTGATCGTCGAGGTGGGGATCTCCTCGGGCGTCGTATGGAGGGCCAAGGGCAGCGCGGCGTACCGCTGGAATCGGTCCTACGAGTTCGACAGCATGAACTCGAATTTCCCGCGATTTGTCCTGGATGAGCTCCTGCCGAGAGTGGAGTCCCTGAGGACACGCGCAGGAAAGGCGATTCGCCTGTCCCGCTCGGCGAACGACCGGGCGGTGACCGGGGACAGCACCGGGGGAATCGGGAGCTTCACGCTTGCCTGGGAGCGTCCCGACGCCTTCAGCCGCGTCTACAGCGTCATCGGGACCTTCGTGTCGATGAGGGGCGGAAACGATTATCCTGCGCTCATCCGGAAGACGGAGCCCAAGCCGATCAGGATCTTCCTCGAGGACGGGTCGACGGATGCCTGGAATCCCCTCTTCGGGAGCTGGTACGAGGCGAACCTGGGCGTCGAGTCGGCCCTGAGCTTTGCCGGCTACGACGTGCAGCACGCCTGGGGAGTCCACGGCCACGATGGGCGGGCCGGGGCGGTGATTTTCCCCGACGTCCTGCGCTGGCTCTGGAGGGGGTGGCCGGCCCCGGTGGCGGCGGGCCAGTCGAGGAACGACATGCTGGGGGCCATACTCCTGCCGGGCCAAGGCTGGGAGCGGGTGCCCGGTGCCCACGGCTCCATTGAGGCCCTGGCCTGCGACCAGGGAGGGCGGGTTACGTTTTTTGACCGGAAGAACCACCGGATCGAGCGCATCGCCGGGGACGGGGCGACCACGGTCCTTGCGCCTGACGCCCCGGATGTGGGAGGCGAGGCCTATGGGCCCGGCGGCACGCTGTACGCCACGGTTCCCAGCCTGGGGGAGGTCGTCGCATTTGATTCGCGGGGCGGCACCCGGACGCTCGCAAGGGGGATAGAGGGAGGGCATATCCTCGCGGCCCCGTCCGGCGGATGGGTGGTGGCGGAGCCCGGCCGCCACGCCGACGAGAGGGTCAGGCTCTGGCTCGTGCATACTGACGGCAGCAAGTCGGCGCTCGACTCCGGCCTTCGGGCAACCGCGGGGATAAGCTATTCGCCGGACCGCAACCTGTTCTTTGCGGCCGAGCGGGGCTTCCCCCGCGTCGTCAGCTATGTCGTCCGGCCGGACGGATCCCTTGCGGACCGGGAGCCCTTCTACTGGCTGCATACCTCGGGCCCGGAGGAAGGCCCGGCCACCGGCGACCTGGTGACGGACCTTCAGGGGAGCTTGTACGTGGCGACGCCGCTCGGCGTTCAGGTCTGCGACCGCAATGGACGGGTCCGGGCCATCCTTTGGCTCCCCCAGCCCTGCGGTCCCGTCGAGGGCCTCTGCTGGGGCGGAAGGGGATTCGACACGCTCTACGCCACGGATGGCCGCAGCATCTTCAGGAGGCGAATGAAGGTGGCCGGCTTCCCCCCATGGTCGACCGCTGCCGCGCTGCCCAAGGATAACGCAGGGTAGCCGCGCAGGCCCAAAGCGGGATAGGCCTTCGGAGCCCATCCCTGCCCCTCAAGATGGATCCAGGGCACGCGTCCCCAGCGGGCAAGGCCGCGGGTCAGTTTCCGCGAAGGGTCGAGCGCCTTGAACTCCGGCGCCAGCCGGACGGGGCTGGCGCGGCAGCCAGCCGCAGGATCCAGGCAAGGATTTGCGATCCAATTTGGCCGAGGATTTTCATGGTTGATACGGCGATCGAATCCGGCTCATCACGCTGCGGCCGAGAATTGAGCCAGCCAGGCGAGCTTCTGCTCGCGGGTGCGCTGGAAGGGGTTGCGATACAAGGACTCGTTGAGGACGAGAAGGTCGATGTCGGTGTTGAGGAAGCATTCCCATCCCTCCGCCGCGGTGCGGACGATCGGCTGGCCCGACACGTTGAAGCTCGTGTTGATGAGGATCGGGACGCCGGTGAGCGCCTTGAACCGCGCGAGGAGCCGATGCATGTCGGGATGGTGCTCCTTTGCGACGGTCTGAAGCCGTGCCGAGTAGTCGACGTGGATGACGCTCCCTATGGAGCAACGGGGAAAATCCAGCCTCTCGCGCAGCGACCCGAACTCGTCCGGTTGGAGGGAGCGCCGCGACGGCACGAGGTTCGCCGTGTACTGCATGAAGTCGCTGGGTTCGCTGGTGTCGAACCAGTCAGGGCAGTCCTCCGCGAGGATGAGCGGCGCGAAGGGACGGAAGGACTCGCGGAACTTCACGGCGAGGTTCAGGCGGGACTGCATCCCCGGCCGCCGGGCGTCGGCAAGGATGGAGCGCGCCCCGAGGGCCCGGGCCCCGAGTTCCATGCGGTCGCGGACCCAGGCGACGATTTTCCCCTGGGCGAGCTGGCCGGCGACAAAGTCGATGAGGTCGCCCTCGACCGGCACCCTCCACGGCCCGGCCGCGGCGGGCGCGGGGCCGGGCTCGCTTCCCAGGTAGAAGCCCCGTGGATCGACCCTCGCCGGCAGCGGCGGTCCGTCCCGGCGGCGCTCCCTGTTGAGGATGAGCGCGGCGCCGAGGCCGCTTCCCATGTCCCCGCCCACCGGGGAATTGAAGGTCCTTGGGAAAATCGCCGCAGCCCGAAGCTTGCCGGCGGCGACGCAGTTCTGGGCGCAGCCGCCGCAGAAGAGCAGGGCCTCCTCTCCCGTCTGCGCGCGCACGTACCTCGCCATCTTGATCACCTCGGTTTCGAAGACGTGCTGCAGCGAGGCGGCGATGTCCACGTGGACCGCCAGCAGCGGGTCCCTTGGGCCGCGGACGGGTACCCCGGTCGCCTCCGCCACCCACGGGAGCGCAGCCATGGCCGACTGCCAATCAAACCGGACGGGGGCCTTCAGGCGGAAGCCGCCCATGGCATCGGTCGTGAAGAGCCGGCCGAGCTTCTCGACGAAGGCGGGCTTTCCGTAGGGCGCCAGCCCCATCACCTTGTACTCGGATCCGAAGGAGAGGAATCCGAGGTAGTTGGTCAACAGGGTGTAGAACATCCCAAGGCCGTTCTCGTAGCTCTGCTCGGCGATCATCTGCACGCCGCCGTCATCGATGACGCCCATACTGGCGCTGTAGTCCTCACCCTTTCCGTCGACACATAGGAACGCTGCCCGCTCAAAGGGGGCCGTCTCGAATGCGCCCACGACATGGGTGAGGTGATGCCATGCAAAATGGATCCGGGCGGAAGGGGCGATGGCCTGGGCGGGCCGCGTGTACAGGCCCGGCAGGCGCGTGGGGACAAGGCGCCCCAGCATGCGAGTGAACGCATTTCCGGGGCGTGCGGACATGTTGAAGAGGAGGCTCTGGAGCGGCTTCTCGGCGAAGACGATGTCGGTCACCGCCTCGGCCGGCAGGCGCGCAATCTCGAGACAATCGGCGATCGCGCGCTCGGGGAAGGCGCCGTCATGCTTCTTCCTCGAATACCTTTCCTCCTGGGCGGCTGCAGCAAGGACACCGTCCACCACGAGCGCCGCATTGGCATCATGCCCCAGAAAACCGCCTATTCCGAGTATGACAGACGAAGGAGACGCCATGGAGCAGGGGTGTCGCTGGAGCGGGGAGGTTTGGACTTACGGAGAGGGAGGCGTCGTCGTCAACGGATTCCGGGGACGCTTGGGACGCGGTCAGGGGCAAGTGGGGTCATTTCCGAATATTCGGCATCCTTACCGGGTGCGCTGGGCGCTTGCCCTGCGCAGGCCGGGCCCAATCCATGGGCAGCTACTCAGCGCAGCGTGCAGGCGCGGAGTCATTTCAGCCTCCGAAACCCAGCGGCCTTTGATGCCCACGCCCGGGTCGGCTGCGAGCAGGTCCCAGAAAAGGTACGTCACGCCTTTTGGGGTCCAGTCGGAGCCCCATTCGAGGACGCTATGCTGGTCATAGAAGTCGGAGCGCCAAAGGGCCTGGTCAGGAAGGCACACGGTCGACGACCCGGCCGCCGCGGCGATGGCTTTCAGGTCGCCGATCACGGCCTCGTAGTGGGCTCGGCGTTCCAGGGAGTTTTCAACATTTCCCCATCGGCCGCGCGGCGCATAGGCCACGCTTCCTGGTATCAGCGTCCGCTCCCATAGCGCGTAGGACGCCGTCAGCCAGATTCCCAGGGCGGCACCCGCGTACAAGACGCCGGGCGCCCTGAGATAACCGGGCACCGAGAAATACGCGCTGTCGGCAAACAAGGCGATCGCCATCCAAAGCCAGCACACGGGCATGAGCATGTATTTTGGGTACCACAGCGTCGCGGGTGTCGATATCGCATAGCTCGTGCGCGCGACAACGACGAGCGCGAGGCTGATTCCGGCGCAGGCCGCCATGGCGACGATCAGGAATCTCTTTTGAGCCGGGACTCGAGATAGGCGCCAACCGACGTAAATCGCGGCGGCGATCGCGACGAGAAGCTCCATGAGAACGAGGGACCTGCGCAGCGCCGGGGCCAAGGAGCCCCGGTCCGATAGGATCTGGAGGAAGGTGGGCGTGAGCCCATTCATAATGAGACCTCCCGGCGCCGACACCGCGGTACGTGCCACCGCTATGGGATGGTGAAGGGCAAACTGTATCATTTCCGGGCCTGCCGGCTGGCCCGTGGGATTCTGCACAAGCTCTCGCGGAGAATAGGCGTGCTTAAGGACACCGAGGTAAAGCCCGCACACCGCGACGAAGACCGCGGCCAGGAGGACGAGATAGAGCTTCTTGCGGCGTTCCGGGCGACCGAGAAGGACTGCTGTTGCAATTGCAAATAGGCAGGCAAACGAGCTCGCTCCAGAAATATTCATGCCAATGGCGGCGGTGACCAGCAGAAGACTGCTTGCAAGCCAGCCGTTTGATCCCTTCCGGAATCCACGAAGCATCGATGCCGCGGCGCAGAAGGTGAGCGCCTGCACCTGGACATAGGCCGAGAGCGTATAGTAGCCCGCCGTGAATTCGCCCCATCCAGGCCACATCCAGATCATGAGCGCGGCCAAAAAAGCCACCATTCTCGAAGCCCCAATCTCGTGTAACATCCAGCAGCCGGCGATCAGGAGTCCCGTGCAAGAGAGAAAATTGGCGAGATTAAATACTATAGAGAGTTCGCGGACCGTTGCGGCGGCGCCAGCAACCCGCACCAGGGCCCACACTTCCAGACGATACAGGGGGTAGAGGTGATCGTTGTGATATAGGTGCATCTGTTCGCCGAGGCCCTTGGGACTCCGCGCGACAGCAAGAAATGAAAAATCATCCTGCCGGAAAAACCCGTGCACGAATCCGCGGCCGTCTACGGCGACAACAAGCGCCGTGCAGAATAGCACGGTGGCGATGGCGCCTCGTGCCTTTGGCAGCCGCGGCTTTCCCCAGCCGATGAAGGCCTCCGGACAAGAGGCGAGCCGATTCCAGACGCCAAAGGCCAAGCCTCCCGCGACTAGGCTAAAGCCGATCCACCACGGCAAGAAGGCATAGCCGCGAGAATATGCCTCTCCATGGGGCAAAATCATAGCGACCATATGCGCAATTCAGAAAGCGGGCTTCTATGATGATACGCAATGATTCAATCAATCACGGCCGAGTTCCAAACATGGGCAGATTTGAATTGGGTGCTGGGGCTGGAATTGTGGTCGGAAATTACAGCCTTGCCGCATCGCAGGTTTTATTTGCCGACTCACCAACTCGCGTGCAAAAGGGCGTCGCGCGACATCCCGTTCCCGTAGTGCTCCTAGCTAGGTTCGCGGTGGATCATGCCTGGCAGGGCAGGGGCCTGGGCCCGGGACTACTTAAGGATGCCATTTTGCGAGTGCTCAGTGCCGCCGAGGGCATCGGTGTGCGCGCCCTCCTTGTTCATGCCAAGGACGACAAGGCGAAGGCGTTTTACCTTCATTATGATTTCGAGCCACTGCCGGGATATCCCATGCACCTAGTGCTGTTGCTGAAAGATGCCCGCAGAATCATTGGGGGAGCGACTTAGATTCGCCATGGCCCACTCAACAAAAAGGCCCTGGAATGTGATTCCAGGGCCGAAATTGGGTGCAGGGGCTGGATTTGAACCAGCGACCTTCAGGTTATGAGGCTTCAGTGAATGTAATGCATATCAATAACTTGGGAAATATTATGCCGCTACTTCGTCCGAAACTTCGGCTACTTCGAAATCTAGGTATCGCTGGGTTTGCGCAGGTTGCAGGAGGTTACCCTAGTATGGTTACCGATCGAGGAGCCCGCTAGGCATCGGAACTTAAGGTGGGATATTTCATTTGCTACATGATGCGTCTAACGCACTATTTAGCGAACGTAATGAACCATCTTCCGTCGTCCCGTCAACGCCACGTAGGCGCTGTCTCCCGCTACACCGATCAGCGCTTGGCGGCGGGCCATGTCAGTTTTTCCCTCGACGAATTACTTCAGGCAACGGATCTGAGCGTTTCTGCAGCGCGTAGCCAACTGCATCGTTTGCGCCCTAAAATTGTCCGGGTATCCGCCCGGGATACCTTTTTTTTGATCGTTACCCCGGAGTATCTTTCACGCGGCGCGCCCCCGGTCGAATGGTGGATCGGGGACTACTTCAAGTGGCTTGGTCGTCCGTATTATCTCGCCCTGCAAACCGCCGCCCGGCTTCACGGCTCGAATCCCCAGTCGATCCAGACGACGCAGGTGATGACAGACCGGGCGCGCAAACCGCTGACCGTCGGCCAGCAAAAGGTGCAATTCACGGTGAAGCGCCACATCGAAAAAACCCTGGTGCAATCGCTACCCAACGCGTTTGCGCCGACTAAGGTCAGCACCCCGGCGGCGACCGCGTTTGACCTAGTGCGCTATGCCCCGCGAATCGGCGGTATTGGCCGGGCATGGGAAACCATGCGTCCGCTGCTGGCGCGTATTGAACCATCCGCGCTCCGCACCGAGCTGAAAGCGGAGAACGAGATCTCGAACACGCAGCGGCTTGGTTTCCTCCTTGAACGCGCCGGTCAGACAAAGCTTGCCGACACTGTAGCGGCGCTGTTGCCGCCGAAGCTGCCGGCGATTCCCCTCGCTGTACCGGCCTCCGCGCTGACCGGAGAGCCTGTGCCGCGTTGGCGCGTCATCGACAATTCTGGAGAATTTATCCAATGAACCCGCTTACTCGCCGAGATATTCTCGCCCACCAGGAGGCCGTGCCGTGGCCGGTCCTACGACAGGTCGAGCAAGACCTGCTGCTATGTCTCGCAATGGCCGCGCTCTTCAATGACAAGTTCCTCAAAGGCCAGATCGCGATGCGCGGTGGCACGCTCTTGCACAAAGTGCACTTGGCCCCTGCCGCCCGCTATAGCGAGGACATCGACCTCGTGATCTACGGCGACCGCCCCGAGGATCACATCGAGAAGGCGATCAAGCGGGTTTTAAAGGACGTTTTCGGCGACCCTACGGATTCGCTGTGGGATAAGATCCAGCTGGCAATCCGCAACCGGGCGAAGCCCTCGCGCGTGTTGCGGCTCACCTAGGTACATCTCCACCAGGGCCTCCTCGACGCTGATCTCGCGCCTCTGGTACCGGTCGATGATCGCCGTCTCAAAGGGCAGATTGCGAAGCTTCGGCATCTTCAGCGTCACCTCCCCGGCCTTCGTGTGGAGCTGGCGCTCGTAGTGGCCGGCCCGGGTGTCGATGCGGTCCGGCGAATGCTCGTAGCGCTTCGCGCCGCAAAGCTGGTCTGCTTCCGCATCCAGCAGGGCGTTTAATGTCTCTTCCACTGTCGTTCTAACGACTTTATCGAGGTGGTCCTTGATCAGGCCCTCATTGATGGCGATCACGTCACCAAGGGGCTTGGTTGAGCTGTCTGAGGTCGGCGTCGCAGGGCCGGAGGGAGTGCCTTCGTTCATGGGAGGAAACCTTCCCCCGTACTAACCGATCAAAAAATGTGCGCAACAATCCGGACGTTACCTTCGCTCGGGGATTTTCATTTGAGCAAAGGGATTATGAGGCGCGCCGGTTTGCCAATTTCTGACACAGGCGCTCTTCAAATTTGAGTCTCACCAATGCGAGAGCGAAATCCAGTTATCGTACGACTCCCGTTGAGAGCATTGATTCGAGGTTAGCCCTCGGGTCATCACCTTTGGTAAAATGTGCGACATAATCTGTGTGGTCTGGACGGTTCATCGGAGAAATAATTTTCCGCCAACTGTGGTTCTACCGGGCCTCCATTGGGGAAAATGCGGAATGTCTGACAGCTATGCTCAATCAGTCCAAAGCACCCCTTAAGAACACTCGGGAATCACAGTTTCTATTGAAAATGCCGACAATTGGGTCTCCCAGGAAATAACCCGCAGAAAAGAGTGAAAAAAGCCCCTTCATGAATCCAGTGAGCGAGCCCAATTGCCGGAAATTCCCGTGGAGGAATTGCGAAGTATCGAAAAGGAAAACTGCCAAGACGACACCAAATGATGCGGGGAGCAAAGGACCGGCAAGAGCGACGAATCTAACGGCAGATTTCGACCACTCAATGTTCTTCTTCTCGTCCATATAGCCGCCGATGCCTACACCGATTCGGAATTCGGTACCGAGGAAACAACCAAGACGGATGAAATCACGTCTCAAGTCTCCAACGAGGAAAACTGAAATTGCTTGATGGCCGCAAAGGCGAGCCGCGACAAAATGTGAAATCTCGTGAAGAGATACGTACAAAAACCAAATGACGGGAATCAGAGATATTGCGGCAACGATTTCAAATAGAATCACTGCTTTCAACCCAGACCCTGCCCATCCCCATCGGACAACATTTGTTACCAATGTTGCAGTGATGATTACAATAACCCCTAATATGAGGAACGAAAAACTTCTGACGTACGGTTTCCACTCAAACAGAAGATCGCGGAGTGGGATCTCATGTCCCATTTGGGATTTCATTCGGAAATAATAACAATGTAGTCGGACGTATGAGGCCATCCGATTTGCAGGCTCAAGTAACGATCGTTATGATCCGGCTTGGTTTATCGCTCGTGGGACGACCAAAATCATTAGGCGCCTAATGACTACGTGGGAAACTACGGGTTTCGATGCCGAAAGTTGCCTGTTGTTGCAGATCGTTGCGTTTTCCAAGCAAACTGGATCGGCCTGATGTAACTCCTTCAACAAAAAGGCCCTTGAAGCGATTCAAGGGCCTTAAAATTGGGTGCAGGGGCTGGATTTGAACCAGCGACCTTCAGGTTATGAGCCTGACGAGCTACCAGGCTGCTCCACCCTGCAACGATGGGAGGCGCAAGGTGCATCCGTGCCCTTCCCCTGTCAACGCGAATTCCCCCTAGTTTATCCGAACTTTCATGACGGCGACCCCGGCGTCCGGGTCGTCGAGGGACAATGTGACGAAAGATGGCGTAAGTTCCCTGATTCTGATGAGCACGAGGCGCCTCCCGAGCCTGCTCGTGAAAACGTCCCCCCGCTTGTGGAGCTGGCCATCGACGGTGAGCTGGATCGTGTCGTTCATGGTGACCACGCCGCCAAACCTGATGTTGGCGATCGCTCGGCTAAGTAGGGCGGGGCCCACCAAGGGGATGTCGGCCTGCGCCGGGGTGGAGGATTTGGAGGGTGCATCGGCAGCGACCGGTATCTCGCTGACGCCCATGCCAGCGGGGAGCCGGAACGGATTTGGAGCGGTGTCGAACAGTGTCGGCTTGCTCCGGTAATGGTAGAGGGCGTCCATCTCCCCCCTAATCTTCTTAAAGCGGGCCTGGAGCGGGTTCTCCTGCTGGCCCTGTGATTTCGCTGCCAGCTGTGCAGCAGCCAAACGCTGCGCGGGAAGACGGTTGATTCGCCAGCTCACCAGGGTCAGCCCGGTGAGAACGAGCAGGATAACGAGGTTCCTGACCTGCTTGTTCTTCATCGCTTTCCAAGGAGCTCGACCGTGAAGTCGAGTATGACCTGGGTTCCGTCGGGGTCCGTGCGGCGGTAGCTGAGCTGAGTGATATTTGACAGGCGGGGGCCTGTTTCGACGGCGTACAGGAAATCTGCCGTCTGCTCATAGCTTCCGGTGATGCGCACCGAGAACGGGACGCGCCGATAGTAGGCGCGCGAGTTGGTCACGACCGAATTTAGGGGCCGGAGCTCGGCGATGTGCGCCTTTGTCTGCTCCTCGATCTTGTAGAAATACCACAGATTCTCCGCGAGGTTGTCCTCATTGACCAGGTTGGCCTCGATACGGTGGGAGACCTCGACTGCCGCCAGCCGCTCCTGTTTCACGGAAGGGCCCGAGATCACCGAGGAAAAATCCAAGTCGGTGTCCTGCTGGACCTGCTTGTAATCCAGTTCCAGCCATGCCCTGTCGCGGTGGATGTAGAAGCAAGCCGCGATGCACAGGGCAACGATCACGCCGCACAACGTGCTGATCGGATTCCGGCGAAGCGTCGCAATCCACTGCATGATGTCGGCTGAGTTCATGCGGGTCGCTTTTTCACGACCATCGTGATCGTGAAGTTCATCATCTGGTCGTTGTCCTGCGACCTATCGAGGTCCGTGATGTTGATCGTGTCGTACTGCGGGCCGATTGCAGGGTCGTCGCGCAAAGTCCCGAGATATTTTCCGATCGCGATGCTGGCCTTGTCGGATGACTCGCGAAGGCGGCCCCGTATGACGATCCTTCCGTCGGCGAACTCGACCAGGTCGAGCATCATCTTGTCCGGGAGCGTCTTTCCAAGCTCGGACATCAGGCCCGACATGAATATCGGGTTTCTCATCTCGGAATAGGCGCTCTCGATCTTCTTGCTCTCCTGCTCGTAGAAGTGCTGCAGGCGCCTGATTTCAACGACATCCCAGTGGTCGTCCTCCAGGCGCTGGGACGAGTCGCTTATTTGGTGCCGGAGATTGAAGTCCGAATAGGCGTACCAGCCCGTGAAGAGCACCGCGGCGAACGCCGCGGCGAAGGATATGGCATAGGTGATGAACCTGACGCCCACCACGCTGTCCTCCGGCAGCTCCGCAACCAATCGGCAGTCGATGTGCCAATTGGGGGAAATGAAAAGCCTGTCCCGGGTTCCCATTATGCGGTGGCCGCGGCTGCCGGTGCCAGTTCGGCGACGAGGGATAGGGGCTGGATCCACGACGGCCCGAGAAGGGCGTGACCGGGCGCTTCTAGGCCGACGGCCGGCAGCCACTGGGCGTAGTCGGGCGAGAAATACTCGAGGTCGACCGCCGCCGCCAGGGTCTCCTCGAGCCACGCGAGCCGCTCCGGCAGGTGGGCGCAGAAAAGCGCGCCGATCCGCTGGCCGGTCTGCATCTCAAAGTAGTCCACAGCCGGCCGGAGGTGCCTCGAGAGCATCCTGATGAGCCTCCTGCCGTGATGCTTTAGCTCGTCGGTCGGCTGCTCAAGGAGCTTTCGTGCGGCCGTGGCGTCGGGCGCCGACAGCTCCTTCATCGCCGCCTCCTCGATGGAGAGGAGGCCGTGTGGGAGCGGGGGTGGCGTATGCACGCCGTCCTTGCCGATCAGGTACAGGTGGGTCTGGTTCCTGTAGATCTCGCAGGCCGCGATCAGGTGAGGATAGCCCGTCAGTGCTGCGTACCTGTTGAGGCCGCCGAGGAGGACCGGTGTTCCCACCTCGAGCCTCCTTGGCCTTACGCCCCAGTCGCGCAGGCGGGTCTGCGCCTCCCGCGCCGCGGCCCACGGGACACCCATGAAAAGAGCAGTCCGGCTGGTGGATTCGGAATTGAGCGGCACGCCGTCGCTGGGGTTCAAAGCCGCTACGTGCCAGGCCTTCGCGGAAACTATCTTTGCCTGCTCGGCGACGGCATTATAGAGAAAATCGCGCTCGCCAAGCCTTCGGACGTTTATCGCGTCCCGCTGGAAAATCCTTTCAGAGGGATGGAAGCCGCAGTAGGCCGAGACGAACTTTCCGGTCCGGTCACCAAAGTTCACGTCAAGCCACCGCGCCACGGACCCCGTGTCGGATATCGAGACTTCCGCGAATGTGTCTATGGTGATGGGCCGTTCGTCGAGACGGCTGAGCCTCGCAAGTTGGACGCAATGGTCCGTGAGGTTTATGAGAACCCCGTGACGATCCTTGCGGGTGAACATGCTCGGGGCATTAGGCGTAAGCCGAACGGCCCTGTCAACCGGGCACGGGTAGCCCCGGCCACGGTCACTGCGTGGAGGCGACCCGGCTCCCGAATGAGAACGGCGTGCTCAAATTGTCGAACGCCGCGCCGCTCTGGAGGGGCACCCCGGCTATAAAGCTCGTCATCGGGGAGCGCAACGCCGAGTCATAGTGGATGACGGGCGAAGCGCTGAGCGTCACCGAGGAGCCCACGATAGATCCATAGATAGGCGCCGCGGCCCCGGTCATCGACACCGTGACTGGCATATATGGAAGATAAATGACGCCATAAAACGGCGAGGTCTGGGACAGCGTTGCGGAGGACCAATTGTTGGTTGTCGCCATGATCGCAACCTTCTTTGGAAGCAGCTGGGTCGGGTGGGCCGCCGTGTAGTTCGCCGAATAGGTGATCCCGGTCGACCCGCCGATTGCGACATTGCCGTATTCCACGAAGATCTGCAGGGAGGCCTGTGGGGAATCCAGGACGAAGCCCCCGTTCCCGGTTGTCGTTATCCCGCCATAGGTGATGATCACGACCGGGCCCTCGATCGTAACGATTTGGTTGGTTCCGAGGCTGATCCCGTAACCTGCTTGGTAGACAAGCGGGCTCGTCTGGGTTGTCGCGCCGAGGGTTGCTCCGCCCTGCGAGGCCGAGCCCTTGTTCAAGTAGGTGTTGTAATACGGACTGCCGGAAGTGGAGACGGTTACCGGGAGGGTTGAGCTTGCGCTGGAATAGGGGTAGCCGCTCGTCGGCAGCTCGAGGTAGATGGGTTGGTAGGGGGCCGGCTCGGTTATCAGCCGGGACGAATCTATGTAGGTCGATGCCGAATCGCTATAGCTCACGATTCGTCCCGTGGTGCCATAGGAAAACCAATTGGTGGTTGCCGGGCTTTGGTAGTCATAGCCTACGGCATAACCGTATACGGTCGCGTCGTTGAGCTTGACCGTCGCCGTGGTCGAATCGTTGTCCATCGAGACTATATTGGCCGACGATCCAGCAATCCCGTGCCGGGTGGCATAGGCCGTATAGGCCGTGTAGGCCGTACCGGTCCCGGTTCCCGCGCGGCTCGCCGTGAAAACCGTCCCGGCTAAATTGTTGGCGGCGCCCACAAGGGTCCAATTCGTGTTTCCCGGGGTGCAGATCGAGTAACTCTGTCCGCTCACCAGGGCTGTGGCGGCCGGATTGGAGTTGTAGCTGTCGACTGTGCCGGCCGATTGGAAGCGCACTCGCCCCATCGTGGGCGCGTCGCCAAACGTGCCGGCAACGGCGTTGACGAAAAGGGGTGCAGAGCCTGTCAGGGTGCTTGAGGAAGGACTGTAGGTGACACTTTGGCTGACTTGGGGATCGCTTGTGCTGCCCGCAAAACCGGGCATGGTCAGCAAGGACTGCGAGGTGACCGTCGGGCCGGGATTTGACCCGGAGGTGGCATTATAGTTGGTGACCGTCACCGTCACCGTTCCGTTCATGCCGTTGCCATAGTTGAGCGGCGAGGTCGCGGAACTGGTGGCGACGAGTCCACTCGATGTCATCGTGAGGTTGGCCGTCGCCGTCGTTCCGCTGGTCGTCCATGTCGGCGACGACCATTGGCTCGTGCTGCTCCCCGTGTTTGCGCCATAATTTAGGGCATAGAGTCCGAACTCGGCACCTGCCTCCGCAAGCTCGGCACCGCGGTTGAACATGAGGTTCCTCGTGCTCACCGACAGCGAGGTATAGCACATCGTCAGGTAGCTTGTGAGGCTGATGGCAAAGACGGCGGCGAGGCACAGGGCTGCCAGCATGGCGGCTCCTCTCTCGCTCTTGGGTATTGGTGTCTTGCCGGACTTCAAGGTGTGGTAGGGTCCGTCAGGAAACCCTTGCTCTTCATGATTATGCGCGGCGTCGAGACCGTAAAGCTCGATCGATTCCCGACGGCTGATATTCCGGCCGCAGACGTGAAGTTCACGCTCACCTGCTTTACATCCACGTTGACCAAAGTCGGCGTGGAGAGCGGCGTCGACGTGCTCGGCGCCGCAATCGCGGTTCCATTTATGTCATAGTAATTAAAGGTTATCGCCGTGAGGCTCCTTAGCAGGACGAGCGTCGTTCCGCCCGAGGAACGCACAAGGCATCCGGGCGGATTCGGCGGATTGGTCGTGAAGGACGAGTTCCAGTCCACGGCGTAATCCACAATCGTGCCCCCCGACAGTGTCAGCTCCATTGTGTATCCCGAGGTCCCCGATCCGGGGCTCTGGATCTTGATGGCAGAGGCGGACTCCAGGTCCTGCGTGAGCCAGTACAGCGCCAGACGAGTCCTGGACTCGAGACTCTGCTCGTTCACCTGGCGGGAAAGGCTTCGGCCGAGAAACGTATAGGCTGAAAGAACGCCCGCGAAGACGAACGCCGAGATCGCCGTCACCATCATGATCTCGACGAGCGTGAATCCGCCCATCGACCCACGACGGCCGCTAGGATTTCTGAAAGACCTGGTTGAGCCCGTTGTAGCCGACAAGCGTCGTCGCCGTCCGGGAATAGCCCTGCCCGGTGATGCCTTTCCAGCTGATCGTGTACGTGACCTGAAGGAGGAGGGGCGCACTAGAGTAATATTGGCCGGACCCGTTGTAATTTGACTGCGCAGGACTAAGGCAGGCAACCGTCCGCGTTACGGTGTAGGTGTAGGAAAAATTTGGATATACCGTCAGATACATCGCGAGCAGCGTGTCGTTCGACGTGGTGAGGGTAGAAGAAGCCGCGTAGCCGTTGCTCGAGGCCTGCGACTGCCCGCCCGCCTGGACCATGTATCCTGAAATCGTCGCCCACGACTGCAGCCTGAGCTGGTCTATCTCGCCGTGAAGGATCTGCCCGGCGATCGTTTGCTTGCGCGAAAGATCCAGCATCTTCGATCCCGATTCCACGACCCCTATCATCCCAAAAAGGGTGAAAGCCAGGACGGTGGCCGCGAGCGCGACCTCCATGATGGTGAAGCCGCCGGACAGGTCTTTTCGTTTGGTTTCGGGCACCTTCGGTTTGCGCTGGAAACGCCCCGCTGAGGGGCGGTCCGCGAAGCTGTGCGGCTTCAAAATTTAAGCCAAATGAATAGTTGGCTGCACGCAGGCCGACCGGAAGCCGCATGGCGGGCGTGAAGCGGGCGAATTGGCGGGCGGAAGCCATGCCGGAATGATGGGGACGTGAGATGCAGAAGTTAATGTGTATTAGTACGTAGCCCGATCCGCACCCGACCGCCTGCAAGGCACGTTTCGCGGGCGGGTGGATCGGCCGACTTAACGCTTGCCAGACAGGCTTCATAGCGGTCTTTTGGACCTTCCGTCAGTAAAAACAACCACATCAACCTCAGCACCGCACAGATCGCAAGGCGGCCCTTTTGGCCGACCTGTGTACCGCAAAGATACATCAGATCAAAATGAGCATTAGCATCACCCCCAAGGACCTGCTCGATGCAGGCGTCCACTTCGGGCACCAGACCAAGCGCTGGAACCCCCGCTCCAAGCCATTCATCTACGACCACCGCCAGGGGGTCACGATAATTGACCTGGGAAAGACCCACGAGGCCCTCGAAAAGGCCTGCGCCTTCATCGAGAACGCGGTCGGATCGGGCGGCAACGTCCTGCTCGTCGGGACCAAGCGGCAGGCCAAGGACATCGTCCGCGAGGCCGCGGCATCCACGGGCATGCCCTTCTCCGTCGATCGCTGGCTCGGCGGCACCCTGACCAACTACGAGACGGTCAAGCGCTCCATCGCCAAGTACAAGAAGTACCAGCAGATGGAGACGAGCGGGGAGCTAACGAAGCTCCCACGCAAGGAGGAGTCGGCCATCAAGCGCGAGATGAGCCGCATGCAGCGCAATTTCAACGGAATCGCGGACATGGGCGGCCTTCCGGCTGCCCTCTTCATCGTCGACGTCGGGCACGAGAAGATCGCCGTGGCCGAGGCCGCAAGGTGCGGCATCCCGTCGGTGGCCCTGGTGGACACCAATTCCGATCCCTCGCTCGTCACGTACCCCGTCCCGGGGAATGACGATGCCGTGAAGTCGATCCGGATCATCGTCGAGTCGATCGTCGCCGCCATCCAGTCTGGCCTGGCCCAGCGCGACAGCAGGCGCCAGCGCGGCGCCGAGGCGAAGGCCGCCGTATCCGCCCAGACCGACGAGCCGGCAGCCGTCCCGGCGGAGGGCGAAGTCGACCTCTCGAAGGTCGAGGTTCCCACGGACCTTTCGGCCGCCGATGCTGAGGCAGCAAAGCGCAAGCCGGTGCGCGCCCGCCGCGCTCCCGTGAAGGCAGAATAATCCATGAGTAACCCGATCACGGCAAAGGCCGTAAACGATCTGAGAATCCAGACCGGAGCCGGTCTCCTCGATTGCAAGAAGGCCCTCGAGGAGGCCAAGGGCGCCGTCGAGGAGGCGATCACGATCCTTCGGAAGAAGGGCGCCGCCTCAGCGGCGAAGAAGGCCGACCGCACGACGAAGGAGGGGCTCATCGAGAGCTACATCCATGTCGGCGGTAAGGTGGGCGTGATGATCGAGGTGAACTGCGAGACGGACTTCGTGGCGCGCAATGACGCGTTCAAGGCGTTCGTGAGGGACCTCTGCCTCCAGATTGCGGCGACGAGCCCCCTCTATGTCACCCGCGAGCAGGTGCCGGAGAGCGAGGTCGCCAAGGAGCGCGACATAGCCGCGGCCCAGGTGCTCGGCAAGCCGCCGGCGGCGGTCCAGAAGATCGTCGAGGGCAAGCTCGAGAAGCACTTCTCGACCGTCTGCCTTGTCGACCAGTCGTTCGTCAAGGCGCCGGAGAAGACCGTGAAGGAGATCCTCACCGAGACTATCGCAAAGATCGGCGAGAACATCCAGATCCGGCGCTTCGTGCGCTACCAACTCGGGTCCTGACGGACCCCGCGCGGTCCATGGAGGTGACCAGGCTGCAGGTGATCTCCCGGGGACTGCGCAACCGCTGCCCGAACTGCGGAGGCAGGACCCTTTTCCGCCGCGGAAGCTGGTTCGAGCTCAACTCAGCCTGCCCGGCGTGCGGCCTCCGATTCGAGAGGGATGAGGGATTTTTCATCGGGTCGATGTCGATCAACTACGGTGTCGCCATCGTCTTCTTCCTGACCCCGGTGATGCTGCTGACCTACTACGGCAAGATAGGCACCACCTGGACGATCGTCCTCGCCGGTTTCGGGGCGATTGCCTTTCCAGCCCTGTTCTACAGGTCCTCGCGGAGCTGGTGGCTCATGCAGTATTACGCGTTTTTCCCGCAGCACCTCCCGGCGAACGGCGGCGGCGGGCACGCCTCCGGCGACGAGAATGACTGACGCGCGCGGGCGGGTGGTTTGCGTTTTGGAATTGGCGCGTGCAAGTGTTCGGCAATGAGCACCAACCCTGGCCAGAGGATTGCTGTCGTGACCGGCGCAAGCCGGGGGCTTGGCGCGGCCGCGGCAAAGCGGCTGGCCTCGGACGGCTTCCTTGTCGTCGTCAACTTCAACAAATCCATGAAGGAGGGCGAGGAGGTCGTGCGCTCGATCCGGGATTTGGGGGGCAACGCGGAACTCGTCCAGGGCGACATCAGCACGGTGAAGGGCGTCGATTCGTTCCTGGCCGGGGTCGACGCCGTCCTGGAAGCCGGCGGGCTAGAGCCCCGGTTCGATGTCCTCGTCGCCAACGCCGGCATACTCATCTCAAAGCCGCTTGCCGAGACGACCGAGGCTGACTTCGACGCCCTGTTCAACGCGAACGTGAAGGGCGTGTTCTTCCTCGTGCAGCGATCTCTTCGCCGGATCCGCGACAACGGAAGGATCATCACTCTGAGCTCGGGCCTCAGCCGCTACGCGAATCCCATGTTCGCGGCATATTCGGCGACCAAGGGAGCGGTCGACGTGATGACTCGGGTCTTCGCCCAGGACCTTGGCGGTCGCGGCATAACGGTTAACGCCGTTGCGCCTGGGGCAATCGACACCGACATGAACGCCAGCTGGATACGGTCCAAGGAGGGCAGGGAACAGCAGATCAGCCGGCAGGCCGTCAAACGCATCGCGACGGCTGCGGATATCGCCGACGTCGTCTCTTTTCTGGCGGGCGGGGACAGCCGCTGGGTGACCGGGCAGCGCCTCGAGGCCAGCGGCGGGTCCAAGCTTTAGCCTGCCTATTGGATTGGGGGTGTATCCCTCTTGACCTAGGGCGTCCCGGACGACATCTAGGTCACCTTTCCGAAGGTCGGAAGCAGCGTCATTTGGAGAGGTGGCAGAGTGGTCGAATGCGCCTGACTCGAAATCAGGTGTGCCGCAAGGTACCGGGGGTTCGAATCCCTCCCTCTCCGCCATTTTCCTGCTCTGAGGAGGAAAAAACCGAGGCTAGGTTGCCAGTTGACGTGGCAACCTCAGCATGTCCCACGAAAATACGTTCGCTGTCAGCCGGTTCCTGAATCGCAACGGCGTGATCTCCTGGCGGGTCGCCGGGTGGTTCCACGGCGTCCGCATCCGCAAAAACTTCAAAACAAAGGAAGAGGCTGCCGCCGAGAAGGCGGCCCTCGAATTGAAGGCCATGCAGGCCACGTCCGGCCTGCGCTCCGCGACCACGTTTCTTGTCGATGAGCAGTTGCGCGAGGCCGAGACGGCGTTTCGACGCCTCGCGGGCAAACCCCATTCGCTCGCCTTCTACCTCGACTTCGCATTCGCGAACTACCGTGAGCCGGTGAACCGAAAGCTGCTGACCGAGGCTGTCACAGAATACGTCGCCATGAAAGAACACGAACGGGAGCAGGACATGCTCTCCGAGCCCTACCTCGTGCACATGAAGCGGGATCTTGATCGGCTGCAAAAGCATTTCCCAGGGGCCACGGTCGCCGAGCTTACCGGCACGCGGCTCATCGGGTACTTCGAAGCCAGGCGGGCGGCGCTCAAGACCTACAACAACCGGCGCGGCATCGTCTCCACATTCCTCAAGTTCGCCCTGCAACGCGATTGGATCACGGATAACCCGCTCACCAAAATCCCGCCCCGGCGGATTCGCCGCCGTCGCGGCGGCGCGGCGACCCTGACCGCTGCGCAGGCGAAGGAAATGATGGCTTTTGTCGAGGAACACCATTCCAGCGCCGTCCCGTTCTTCGCCCTTTGCCTCTTCGCCGGCATCCGGCCTTGCCTCCGCACCGGTGAAATCCTCCGGCTCCGACCAGACCATACATCCAACGATCTGAATGAGCCGTGGGGCCATACCCACCACGGTGTTTCTTACCAGTCCGATAACCCGCTGGTCATGGCTCCCGCCGGAGGCGTGCATTGTTCCCTCGAAGACTGGTGTAAATTCATTTCCGACCAGCTCCGCGGTTCCGAAGGCAAGCATGCGCTCTTGAAGGCCGAAAGTTATAGCCGCCTGCACACGGCAGCATTTGGTGGGAGCTATGCCTTGGGATGGTTCGTGGCAAACCGCGCGTGGGGCGGGGGACAGGTTTTCACGCATGCGGGAAGCAATACGCTTAATATGGCGGTCGTGTGGATGGCCCCGGCCCGCGACTTTGCGGTTCTGATCGTCTGCAATCAGGCAGGAAGCGAGAAAGCCTGCGACGAGGTGGCTGCAGGACTCATTTCGCTTCGGGAAAGAGCAAGCAGAACCCTATAAAGCGCCAATCGACCATCTGCGGCATGGACACAGATCATGCCATCGACTTGATGATTCCATGCCAAAGAGAAAAGCCGCCTCTGCTGCTCTCTCCAAGACCCCGTCGATGCTCCACGCCGACCTGCGAGAGATCATCCTTGCAGCGCGGGCGCAGGTCGCCCAAGCGGTCAATTCGGGACTGACGCTGCTCTATTGGCAGATCGGCGACCGGATTCGGCGGGAAGTGCTGAAGGAGAAAAGGGCCGCTTATGGCGAACAGATTGTGCAGACGCTGTCGGCACAATTGGCTGAGGAATTCGGTGCCGGATTCAGTCGGAGAAACCTGTTCAACATGATCAGATTCGCCGAGCTGTTTCCCGACCTTAAGATTGTGCAGACACTGTCTGCACAATTGGGCTGGTCCCATTTCGGGCTGCTCTTCGGCGTGAACGATTCGCTTGCGCGAGAGTTCTACTCTGAGATGTGCCGGTTGGAACGTTGGAGCGTTCGGACGCTGCGGGCCAAGATCGATTCCCAGCTCTTCCTCCGCACCGCCCTATCGAAAAAGCCTGAAAAGCTCGCTCGCGGGGAGCTTGCCGCTCTCCGCGATCAAGACCGCCTTTCACCCGACTTGGTTTTCCGCGACCCCTATGTTCTCGATTTTCTCGGGCTCAAGGACAGCTATGCCGAAAAGGACCTCGAAGCCGCCATCTTGCGAGAAATGGAAGCGTTCATCCTGGAACTCGGCGTCGGCTTCGCCTTTGTCGAGCGGCAGAAGCGTATGACGGTCGGCGGCGTGGATCACTACCTCGACCTCCTATTTTATCACCGTCGCCTGAAGCGCCTAGTGGCCATCGACCTCAAGCTCGGCCATTTCGCCCCGGCGGACAAAGGCCAGATGGAGCTTTATCTCGCCTGGCTCAAGGAAAACGAGTCGGCCGATGGTGAGGACTCGCCGCTCGGCCTCATCCTCTGCGCCGGAAAGAATGATGAAACGGTACGACTGCTCGGCCTCGACAAGGGACAAATCCGGGTCGCATCCTATCTCGCCAAGGCCCTGCCCCAAAAAGAACTGGAGCGGAAGCTCCACGATGCCGTCCGACTCGCGCGCGAACGGCTTGCCACGAGCCAGGCCAAGGACGCGCTAGCTTTGCCTTCGGCAAAAACCTGAACCAGCGAAGTTGCCACAAGGTTGCCCGGAGGCTCGCTCTTGGCTTCAACTCGATGCATTTCTGTGCTCTCATTTTCCCATTCCAAAACATTAACCATCAACTAAGTCCGCGTTTTCTAGCGACTTAGCTTCGAGGCGGCAGAAGGGTTCGAATCCCTCCCTCTCCGCCACTCTGAATTCCGGGTCTTAACCGGGATCTCGGAGGAAGTTTAAGGGAACGAAAGCTCCATGACGCCGTCCGGCTCGCGCGCGAACGGCTTGCTGCGACCCAGTCCAAGGACGCGCCCGTCCTGCCTTCATCGAAATCCTGAACGAGCGAGGCTGGCAGTCGGCTTCAGGTTTGCGTCCTCGGAAAACCGCGCTTCATCGTTGTCCCGCAGTGGCCGTCAAACCCCCCAAAGGCATGCGCCCTTGTCCCGCCACCGCCGGGCTCATCAGCCCGGTCGATTGCGGGAGCAAGCGTAACAGCGAATTGAGCTGCCCGGCATACTGCCCATTCAATCCGTTTGGGCCGGCAGGGTACGACCTGTGGCTGCGGCTCGACGGTACTTGGACGCCCAAGGCGACCGAATGGGTCGTGAAATGCGTAGGGCCAGAGGAGTTTCGAGAGATGCTGGAATCGTACTCCGGCGACGATGGCCCGGAGGAGGGCGTCGACTACGATATCGCGTTCCCTTCGGCGCTCCATTGGTACCTCGGTTGGTATCGAGGGGCCGATGGGCAGACATTGGGTGAGACGTGGCGCAAGGCCGGGTGGGCCGGGCTTAACAATGACGAAAGGGTAATGAGCGAGCACCGATGCCGCTCCTTCCCGACGCTGCTCGAAATCGATCGGCCGGAGGACGCCCAAAGCGTTTGGGTACGCGACCTCTGGGCAGGTCCAAACTCGAAGCCGTTCCTGCTAATTGACCGGATGGCGGCGAAGGAGCTGGTGCGTTTCGATCTGGTGGTCTCATGGGTGACGCGTTACCCGCATTTTGCGCGTTTCAGCGGCGGCGGCTTGCGGCTATCGCGGGACCTGCTCGTGGCATTCCGGGAGGAATGGCGCGCGTTTGCCCGCGAGGTGCTGAACCTCAAGCGCAAGCCCACGGCGGACCAGATGCGTTCGGTGCTCGCGTCGGATTTCGATTATGCGAAGGAACTGATCGCCGATCTCGGCACAGAAGCCCGCCAAGCGATGCTGCGCAACGTGGACCTGCAGGTTTGCAGCGCATTCTACGGAATCATCGGCCCGGCGCAGGCTGTCCTCGACCAAATCGCCGCCTGCCCGGAATTCGAGGCATGCGATTCCGACCCGAGCGAGGATCTCCCTGAATCGACCGCCTTCAGATGGCTACGCCGCGGCGAATCCAAGCGGATCGAATCCCAGATGCCGGAAGCTTTCCGGCATCCCGATGACGAGTCCCTGGGCGTCGGCGTCCTGGGTCGCATTTCGATCGGCCCAAAGGAGGTGCTTGTCCGGACGATGAGCGGCCAGAAGCACGACTTTGCCCGGCAACGAATGGGGGAGATCTTCGGCCCGCTCCTGGAGTTCGTAAGGGAGAGCCGGGTCGATGCCGCCGCACAGATTGCCGACCGCATTGAGTCGGGCGAGGAAGACGAAGCCGACGACCCGTCCCCAGAGGAGATTCCATCGGCAGTTCGGGCGGAAGCGCTCCGGTTTGCGATGGCGAAGCACTTTGCCGGACTGGCCGACGCCAAGCTGCCTATTTTCGGCGGGCGATCGGCGCGTGAAGCCGCGCGTGATCCCAAGCTCCGACCGGCGGTCGTGTCTTGGATGAAGGACCAGTGGGAAAGCGTGGCCCGCCTGGGCCGGCGCGATGGCGCCGATATGTCGGATTATCCCCGGCGGCTGGCGGCCGAACTGGGTCTTGATGAACTCAAGGACGAATAGCGTCGCAGCCGATCTTCTTCCCCCCTGCATTTTGTCCCGGCCTCATGTAGACCGTCGGGCAGTTCGGGCAAGGTCCGGCTATTCTTGCGCCTTTGCCTGGGCCGGGGACGCCACGGCCAGCATGAGGGCGATCCCCCCGAAGGCCAAGGCCTCGAAGGCGTTTGTCCACTGCTCGCCGGAAGGACCGTAGGCGGAGCGAAGGGCGAGGGGGACGTGGAGGATGACAAGCCACGTTAGCACCATGGCGGCGAAAAGCGCCGCGGCCGCCCGCGCCAGGATCCCCGTCAGGAAAGTCGCGCCCGCCGCCAGGAGTGCCGCACCGCAGAAATAGGCCCAGAAATGCGGCGCGGGTATCCAGCCGGGGACCAGCGACGCGACGAAGGACCCGTACACGAAATGATCGGCGCCGAAGACGAGGCACATGATTCCCAGGCAAGCCCTCCCGAAGGTCCTGCCCCGGCTGGCCCGGCTCGCCGCCGCAACGAAGGCGCCCCCGGACAGGGAAAGCAGCTTCAGGGGGTTCGTCCAGGAGGCGAGGACGCCCGCCGCCGGGCCGGCAAGCCCCGGCAGCTGGCCCACCGCAAGCGCCGCAAGGAGCGCAAAGCCGAGCAGGAGCCCGGCTGCCCGGACGAAGGCGCCGGTGGCGAGCACGATGCCCGTGAAGAAGAGGAGCATGCCGGCCAGGCAGACAAAGAAGTATTCCGGCCCAAAGGTGTTCCTGGCCGGCGGCAGGATGACGGCGACAAAGTTGGCGTTATAGATGTGCTGGAGGCCGATTAGCGCCATGGCGGCCCCGAAGAGGGCCCTGCCCAGGGCGTGGGTGGGTTTCGCTCCTTTGGTTGTCATTTTCAGGATGGGCCGCTGCGCGCCCCCGGGGGCCGCGCCGTGGGGCGTTCTTCTCGACAGGTTGTCCCCGGGTGCCGAAAATGGGAACCCAGAATAGCAGGGCCCCCCATCACGGGTGAAGGGTTGCGGGTGCGCCCGGTGTTATTCCCGTCAGAATCAAAAACATGAACTGCCGCAACCTACTCTTCATCTGCGCCGCACTCCTTCCGAGCATCCCCGCGGTCGCCGCCCTCCCCAACGTGCCCGACTACACTCCCCTCGGCGTCGACCAGACCCAGGAAGCGGTGTATCCCACGCGGCTCATTCCCCTCGGGGTGAAGAGCGGGACGGCGAGCGTGGCCGTGGCGGTCGACGACCAGGGCCACATCTCCGACTACCTTGTCACCGCCTATTCGCATCCCGCGTTCGCCGACGCCGCGGTCGCGGCCATCAAGAAGTGGAAGTTCGAACCCGTCCGGGTCCATGGGTACCCGCGCAACTCGAAGTCGGACTTCACGTTCCGGTTCCAGCTGGAGGGGGTGGTCGTGGTGACGATGACCGACCTCTCGTTCAATGAGATGCTGGATTTGAAGCTCATCCCCGGCAGCATGGCCTACCGGGCCTGCAGCCTCAGCGAGCTCGACCGGATCCCGACGCCGACCAAGGTCGTGCGGCCCGAGCACGTCCACCTCGACCGGCCGACCCGGATCGCAGTCAGCTTCTACATCGACGAGAACGGCGACGTGCGGATGCCCTCGGTCAGCATGGAGACCAACGAGGCCCATCAGGCCCTCTCCGCCCTGGCCGTCAGCACCATCTCGCAGTGGAAGTTCGAGACGCCGACCTCGAAGGGGAAGCCCGTCCTCGTGGTGGCCCAGCAGAACTTCGACTTCATGCCCATGTCACCGCAGCAGGCGGCGTCCGGGACGCCCTGAGGCCTAGGGCCGGCCGGCCTCGCTTAGGTAGCCGGCCAGGCTGGCCTTCAGCCGCTGGCGGGCCCGGTAGAGGCGGGTCTCTACTCCGCGCTCCGAGCACCGCGTGATCGACGCGATTTCCCGATAGGAAAGCTGCTCGTAGTGGTGGAGGAGGATCGAGGTCTTCAGCTCGTGCGGAAGTCCGTCGATCGCCTGCTTCAGGGCCTGGACGGCCTCGTCGTCCTCCACCGCCAGGTCGGGCGGCAGGTCCACGGCGACGGGATCGGGAGCCCCGGGCCGGTCCTCGCCGGCCTCGTCGCTCGCGCTCGAGAACGAGACCGTGGGGTGCCGCCTGCGCCAGCGGTGCTGGTTGTGGCAGAGGTTGGTGAGCGTCGTGAAGAGCCAAGCCGAGACATTGGTGTCGACCCGCAGCTCATCCCGGCGCCGGTAGAGCCTGACGAACGTCTCGGAGACCGCGTCCTCGGCGTCCGCGTTGTTCTGGAGGTAGCGGTGCGCGAAGCTCAGGAGGGGGCGCTGCCAGCGGGCTATCAGCCGGTTGAGCGCCAGCGCGTCGCCCCTCTTCAGCTCGAGGAGGTTCGCGCGGTCGGTGGCCGGGTCGTTGGGCACGAGGCGCGGGACTGCGCTCAGTTTGCCGAGGAGGGGCCCAGCGGCGAATTCGTGGCGGCCACGATCCCGAGGTACCGCGCGCGCTGGGCGGGCGTCATCTGGTTCGCGGAGGCCATCACCAGCTCGCGCGTGGAGTCAATGCATTCCCGGTCGACGTTGCGGCGGGTCTCGACGAACTGCGCGAACTGGAGGAAGTCCACCTCGTCCGTCGCCTTGCGCGTCCGCTCGAACGCCTCGAACTCGGCCTGCATGTGCGCGACCTGGGAGGCGAGCGCCCTGAGCCTCGGGCTTGAGGCCTCGTGCAGCTGCCGGATGCGCCCAAACTGCGCGTCGCTCAGGTGGAGCTCGGACTTCATCCAGGCGAGCTGGCCGTCGAGCGTGCCCGGGTCAGGCGGGCGGTGCAGGTTGAAATACGCGGCATGGGTGCCGACGCCCACGGCCAGGCCGGCAAGGAGGACGAGGAGGCCCCTGTTCATGGCAGCCTCGGCCCCACGTCGGCCTTCAGGAGCGGATCGATGAGCTGGAGGTAGCTCCTCGCGAGTTGGCTGCTTTCCTCGCGCTGCTGCCTGTTGATGCGCACCTCGGCCAGGTAGAGCCCGAGTATGGCGCAGCAGGCGACGAACATTGCGGCGACCGGCGGCCTTCCGAGGGTCTCAAGCAGGCGTGTCAGGAGCCCCAGGGGGCCCCGGGCGGGGAACCGGTCGAGGCGCCGCCATACCTCGGGGGCCAGGCTTCGCGACTTGTCTGCCGGGTCCTCCCAGCGGTCGAGAAGGGAGTCCAGGGGATCGGAGGGAGGTTTCATGGGATGACTGTGCCGTCGGCATCACGCTTAACACCATTCCGGGCCAAAGTCCTCCAGAATTGAGCGGGCCGCCGGGAGCCAAAAGCCGCACTTGCGAAGGCCGCGCCTATCCAAACACTTCGTTGGCCCGGCACTTGCGCGGGCCGCATCCCTTCTCCCATGAGCATTTCACGCCTGTTTGCCGCCCTTTCCCTCCTCGGCCTGCCGGCCCTGCCTGCGGCCTCGGGCGCCGACGCCCCCATCCCGAGGTTTGCCGAGAAGGGCGGGCGCCACGCCCTCCTCGTCGACGGCGCCCCCTTCCTCGTCCTGGGAGGCCAGTGCGGGAACTCCAGCGCGTGGCCCTCCGAGCTGCCCGGCGTGTGGGCCGCGGTCGAGGGCATGCACGCCAACACGCTCGAGGCGCCGGTCTACTGGGAGCAGTTTGAGCCGCAGCAGGGCAGCTTCGACACGTCGATCGTGGACCAGATGATCCGCGAGGCCCGCGCGCGCCACGTGCGGCTGATCCTCCTGTGGTTCGGGACCTGGAAGAACGGCAGCTCCCACTACATGCCGCTGTGGATGAAGGGGAATCCCGCCCTCTATACGCACGTCATCGGCGCCGACGGGGTCCCGGTGGATTCGCCGTCGCCCTTCTGCAGCGGCGCCCTCGACCTCGACAGGAACGCGTTCCGCCACCTCATGCGGCACCTAAGGCAGGCCGACCCGGAGCGGACCGTCATCATGGTCCAGGTCGAGAACGAGAGCGGGACCTGGGGCAGCGTGAGGGACTTCTCGCCGCAGGCGCAGCGGATTTTCGCCCAGCCGGTGCCTGGCCGGGTGCTCGCTGCCATGGGATCGGCCGCGGCCAAGGGCTCCTCATGGGCCGCGGCCTTCGGGGCCCATGCCGACGAGTATTTCCACGCCTGGGCCGTCGCCAGCTACGTCGGGAAAGTGGCCGCGGCGGGCAAGGAGGAATACCCCCTCCCCATGTACACGAATGCGGCGCTGCGCGATCCCATTAGCCCCGGGGCGGCGAGCACGTATGAGAGCGGGGGCCCCACGGACAACGTGCTCCCCATCTGGAAGGCGGCGGCCCCCGCGCTGGACGTCCTTGCCCCCGACATCTACCAGGGCAGCGGGGCCAAGTACCGCCGGGTCCTGGAGCTCTATTCAAAGGCGGACAACCCCCTCATCGTCCCGGAGACGATCGGGGCGGCGCGCTTCAGCTCCATGCTCTTCGCGGCGATCGGGGCCGGGGCGGTGGGATGGTCCCCGTTTGGGATCGACCGCGCGATCGAGCCGGGCTCGCCGCCGCGGCCACGCTCGGAGGAGCCCCTCCAGGCCGTGGGAATCGACTACCGCATCTTGGGGCCGGTCGCGCGCGAGGTCGCGGCGCTCGCCCTCGAGGGCCGGCTCAAGGCGGTCGCCGAGTCGGCGGAGAGCCACGTGCAGGAGATGGACTTCGGGCCGTGGAAGGCCGTGGCCAAGTTCGGGGCCCCGGTGTTCGGCTTCGGCCGCGAGCCGAAGGGGAATCCCGAGCCGGTCGGCGGCGCGATCGTCGGCGACCTCGGCGGCGGCACATTCCTCGTGGCCGGCCGCTCGTGCCGCGTCGACTTCGTCCCGGTCGGCGCTCCGCCGGCCGCCCACCGGGAATTCCTCCGGGTCGAGGAGGGCATATACGACGGCGGGCGCTTCACGCCCACCCGGATCTGGAACGGCGACCAGACCGACTACGGCCTTAACCTCGGCACGGCGCCCGTCGCCCTGCGCGTCAGCGTCCGGACCTTCTAGGCCGGAGCCTTCTTCTTGTCGTAGAAGACGCGGAGCTCCACGGCCTCGCCGGGCAGGAGCTCCTTGGCGCGCTTGAGCGCGTTCCGCGTCGCCACGGTGGCGTTCGCCTCGGCGGGGAAGATGTTCTCGCTGCCGATCTTCTGGAGGAGGCCGCTGTTCTGGAGGACCCGGGTCACGTCCGGGTTGCTCCCGCTGATCAGCAGGTGCCGGCCGGTGCTGCGCAGGTACTCGTGCAGCGACTCCATGGCCATTACCGTCGAGGCGTCCAGGTGTCGGGCGTTCTTCATCCGCAGGATGAAGACCCTGATGTTCTGGTTGTCGGCCAGGCTGCGGACCTGCTCCTGGAACAGGTCTGCCGCCCCGAAGAAGAGCTCGCCCTCGACGTGGATGATCGAGATCTCGGGATGGGGCCGGTCCTTCGCGTCGCGAAGCTCCGCCAGGGTGCCGGACTCGTTGATCGCGTACTCGACCAGCGACGGGGTGCTGGTCTGGCGCAGGAACAGGGCGAGGGAGACGCCGATCCCCACGTAGATCGCCGTGTCGAGCTTCAGGAAGAGGCACGAGCCCAGGGTGACGACGAAGACCACGAGGTCCGACGGGGTCGAGCCGCACGAGATGCGGATCTGGTGCCAGTTGACCATCTTGAAGCCGATGCGGATGAGGTGCGCCGCCAGGGCGGCAACCGGGATGAAGTTGAAGACGGGGGTCACGTACGCGAGGACCGCGAGCACGATCACGCTGCTCATCATCGACGAGAGCTGGGTGGCCGCCCCGCTCTGGAAGTTGACCGAGGACCGCGCAAACGATGACGAGCCCGGGACGGCGCCGAAGAACGAGCAGGCGATGTTGGCGACGCCCATGCCGATGAGCTCCTGGTTGGGCTCGATCTTCTGGCCGCTCTTGGCCGCGAGGCCCTTCGTGATCGAGGCGGCCTCGAGCATGCCCAGGATCGAGATGGCGATCGCAGTCCCGGCGAGCTCCGAGAGGAGGTGCAGCCGCCTGGGCCCGAAGGGGAAGCCGGCGAAGGCGGGGACAATGGCCGTGAGCGCGCCCTCGTCGCGGACCATGAGGAAGGGCGCAACGGGGTGGTAGATCGTGTAGACCTTCGCCGCGATCCCGATGAGTGCCAGGCCGATGAGGGCCTCCGGCCACCTTGGCCTGAAGTGCTTGACGAGCCAGAAGATCGCGAATGTCGCCGCCCCGATCCCGATCGCCCAGGGATGGACGTGCGCGGTGCCCAGGTCGAAGAGCGCCTGGAGGACGTTGGTGGAGAAGTTCTGGCCGGCCTCGACCTGGTAGCCGAGGAGGTTGTGGAGCTGGCTCGCGATCAGCAGGACGCCGATCCCCGTGCTGTAGGCGATGACCACGGAGCGGGAGATGAACTTCGTGACCTCGCCGAAGTTGAGCAGGCCGGACAGGAGCTGGATGACGCCGATCAGGAACCCGAGGAATATGGCTAGCGAGAGCGGCGACAGGCCGGTGGCCGAGTTGGCCGCGATGGTGGCGGCGATGATGAGGCTGATGGAGCTCGTGGGACCGAAGACGTGGTGCCTCGACGAGAAGAACAGCGAGCCGACGAAACCGCCGATCACGACCGACTCGATGACCGGGGTGGGGGGCAGGTTGAGGATGAGCGAGAACCCTATGGCCTGCGGGATCGAGACCAGGGTCACGGTCGCCCCGGCGACCAGGTCCGCGCGGCACTTTGCCCAGTTGTAGCCCTTCAGCTCAGCCGCGAACGGCAGGCGCACCTTGAACATGTGCGAGCCGAGGGCCGCAACCTCCTCGGTCAGCTCGGTCACGCTGTCCATCGGCATCGGGGGACTATCCTACAACGCGAGCCGTCCGCCAGTGCGAAAATTTCGCCCCCTCCGGCCAAAAGGGGGCGTTTAACGGCACTGTCACGGCTGCGTCACCCGATCGTAACAATCCGGGGTTAGCTTGGGCGTGATCCAACCCTGCATGAACAAAACGCTAAGTTCCTCAACCATGCCACATATCAAAGCCAGATGGGTCGCCGCCCTTGCCGCGGTCGCCTTCGGAGGCCTCGCCCAGGCGAGGGCCCAGATGCTCATAAACGGCGCCGGCGCGACCTTCCCCCAGGTGATCTACACCAAGTGGTTCGACCAGTACCAGAAGGTGGATCCCTCCGTCCGGTTCAACTACCAGGGGATCGGATCCGGCGGCGGCCAGAAGCAGATCCTGGCCGAGACCGTCGACTTTGGCGCCTCGGACGGCCCCATGTCGGACGAGAACCTCGCGAGGGCCCCGCGCAAGCTGCTTCACCTGCCGACGGTCGCGGGCGCCGTGGCCATCATCTACAACCTTGCTGGCAATCCCCAGCTCGACCTGGACGGCGAGACGCTCGCCAATATCTACCTCGGGAAGATCACGAACTGGAACGATCCCGCGATCGCCAGGCAGAACCCCGGCGTCAAGCTGCCGAGCGAGGACATCATGGTCGTCCACCGCTCGGACGGCAGCGGCACCAGCTTCATCTTCACCGACTTCCTGAGCAGCGTGAGCGCCGACTGGAAGTCGTCCGTCTCGAAGGGCGTCTCCGTCAGCTGGCCGACGGGCCTGGGGGGCAAGGGCAACGCAGGCGTGGCGGGCCAGGTGAAGCAGTCCGAGGGGGCGATCGGCTACGTCGAGCTCGCCTATGCCCACGAGAACAAGCTGCCCGTCGCCAGCATGAAGAACTCCTCCGGCAGCTACATCAAGCCGACCGTCGAGTCCGTCACTGCGGCGCTCGCCTCCGCCAGCATCCCCGACGATTTCCGGTTCTCGATGGTCAACCCCCCGGGCGACAAGGCCTACCCGATCGCCGGGACCACCTGGCTCCTCGTCTATGCCGACCAGAAGGACCACGCCAAGGGCGAGAAGCTCGTCCAGTTCCTGAAGTGGGCGTACACGGACGGCGAGAAGCTCGCCCCGTCCCTCGACTACGCGCCGCTCCCCGACTCGCTCGTCCAGCGCGCCCTTGAAAGGGTGCAGTCGATCAAGTACTGATCCGGTTCCAATGCGTGGGGCGCGTCCCGGGACGCGCCCCATCCTTCCCGTCGATGAACACGGCGACCTCCACCTCAGCGTCCGGGACAGCGGGGGACTCCCGCGTCCCGGACATCGCCTTCAAGTGGCTGGCCTGCGCGGCGGCATTCGTGATCGTGGCCCTCATCGTCCTCGTGGGCTGGGAGCTCTATTCCGGCTCGCGCCTGTCGATCGCGAAGTTCGGGGCGGGCTTCCTCACGAGCTCTGAATGGAACCCCGTCGACGACAAGTACGGCGCCCTTCCCTTCATCTTCGGCACGCTCGTCTCCTCCCTCATCGCGCTCCTCATCGCCGTCCCCCTGGGCGTCGCCACGGCGCTCTTCCTCACGGAGCTCGCCCCGCAGTGGATCCGCCAGCCCGTCATCATGGCGATCGAGATGCTGGCGGCGGTCCCGAGCGTGATTTTCGGGCTCTGGGGGATCTTCATCCTCATCCCCTGGCTCCGCGACCACCTCTTCGTGTGGCTCAAGCACACGCTGGGGTTCCTGCCGCTCTTCAAGGGGCCCATCTACGGGGTCAGCATGCTCGCGGCGGGAATCATCGTCGCCATCATGATCCTGCCCATCGTGACTTCGATCTCGCGCGAGATCCTCCGGTCGGTCCCGAACCTGCAGCGCGAGGCCGCCTTCGCGCTCGGGGCGACCCGCTGGGAGGCGCTGCGGATCGCCGTCCTCAGCTACGCGCGCCGGGGGCTCTTCGGGGCCGCCGTGCTGGGCCTCGGCCGCGCGCTCGGGGAGACGATGGCCGTCACCATGGTGATCGGCAACCGGCCGGCCATCAGCGCGTCCCTCTTCGCCCCCGGCTACACGCTCGCCAGCGTCATCGCCAACGAGTTCGCCGAGGCGACGAGCGACCTCTACCTCAATTCCTTGTTTGAGCTGGGCCTCGTGCTCCTCCTGGTGACGATCCTCGTCAACGGGATAGCCCAGGTCATGCTCAAGAGCATGACCGGGGGCGGCCCGGTCAAGGTGACCTGAGGCATGAAACTGTCGCCTTACCTGCCCACCGCGGGCTTCGCAAGCTGGCGCAAGTTCAAGAGCGGCGCCGTGACCGCCCTGCTGGTGGCGTGCGCGCTCGTCGTGATCGCCCCCCTCCTCCTCGTCATCTATTTCCTCGTCGTCCAGGGGTGGAGCTCCCTGGACCTCAATTTCTTCACGCAGCTCCCCAAGCCCACCGGGGAGACCGGCGGCGGCATGGCGAACGCGATCGTCGGGACCATCATCCTCCTCGCGATGGCGGCGGCGGTCGGCGTGCCGCTCGGGGTCTTCGGCGGCATCTACCTCGCCGAGTACGGCTCGGACCGCGCGAACGAGTGGATCCGCTTTGCCGCGGATGTCCTCAACGGCGTGCCCTCCATCGTGTGGGGCATGGTCGTGTACCTGATGCTGGTCGTCCCCTTCAAGACGTTCTCCGCCTACGCGGGGGGCGTCGCGCTCGGCCTCATGATGGTGCCGCTTGTCATGCGGACCACGGAGGAGGTCCTGATCCTCGTCCCGCAGAGCTACCGGGAGGCCGCGCTGGCGCTCGGCATCGCGCGGTGGAAGGTCATCACGGTCATCGTCGTGCGCACCGCGCTGAAGGGCATCTCCACGGGCGTCATCGTCGCCATGGCAAGGATCGCCGGCGAGACGGCGCCGCTCCTCTTCACGGCGCTGGGCAACAACTTCTGGACCCACAGCCTGAAGGAGCCGATCGCCGCGCTCCCGCTGCAGATCTTCACCTACGCCATCTCGCCCTACGACGACTGGCACCGCCAGGCCTGGGCGGGGGCCCTCGTCCTCATGGCATTGATCCTCGCCCTCAACATCACGGTTCGCGTACTTTCGCGGGACCGGAAAAGGACTTCTTGAACACAATGGCCTCGCTTCCCGATGCACCGGCAGGGGACTCTCCTGTGGAATCCCTTAAACCCAAGGATGTCCCGTCGATGGCGGAGCCGGCTGCCCAGCCCGTCACAAACGAGGAAATCGCATTCGACATCAAGGACTTCAGCCTCTGGTACGGCCCTCGGCAGGCCCTGCAGAACGTGACGATACGCATCCCTGCGAAGCGCGTCACGGCGATCATCGGGCCGTCCGGCTGCGGCAAGTCGACCTTCCTGCGGGCGCTCAACCGGATGCACGAGCTGACGCCGGGGACGCGCCTGGAGGGGTCCCTCCGGCACTTCGGGGAGAACCTGTACGGCCCGGGAGTCGAGGCCGTGGCCATCCGCCGCCGGGTCGGCATGGTCTTCCAGAAGTCGAACCCGTTCCCCACGATGTCCATCGCCGAGAACGTGCTGGTCGGCCTGCGCCTGAACGGCGTCAGGGACAAGGCGGTCCTCCAGGGGCGCCTCGAGGAGTCCCTCAGGATGGCGGCCCTGTGGGACGAGGTTAAGGACACCCTCCACCGGCCGGGAACGAGCCTGTCCGGAGGGCAGCAGCAGCGCCTGTGCATCGCCCGGTCCCTGGCCGTGCAGCCGCAGACGCTGCTCATGGACGAGCCCTGCTCGGCCCTCGACCCGCTCGCCACGGCCAAGATCGAGGAGCTCATCCAGACGCTCCGCGAGCGGTACACCGTCGTCATCGTGACCCACAACATGCAGCAGGCCGCGAGGTCCTCCGACAGGACGGCCTTCTTCTACATGGGCCGCCTCATCGAGTTCGGCGACACCCGCAACATCTTCACGAATCCCTCGAACCCGCAGACCGAGGCCTACGTCTCGGGACGCTTCGGATGAGCCGGGCCGGAGCACCCCAATAATGACCCACTACGCTGAGGAAATGGGCAGGCTGAAGGAAAGCCTGCTCGCCATGGCCAGCCACGCCGAGTCGGCTCTCACCCGCGCCATGCGGGCGCTCGTCGAGAGGGACGACCAGCTCGCGCAGTCCGTCGTCGAGGACGACAACATCATCGACCAGTTCGAGGTGGAGATCGACGACATCGCGATCCACCTCCTGGCGAAGGCGCCCGTCGCCACCGATCTGCGCCTGACGACGGCCGCGATGAAGATCTCCCAGAACCTGGAGAGAGTGGGCGACTCCGCCGTGACCATCGCCCGCCGCGCGATCGACCTGGACACCGAGCAGCAGCTCAAGCCCTACGTCGACCTGCCCAGGATGGCGACCATGTCGCTCGAGATGCTTCGCGATGCCATCTCGGCCTTCATCAACCGCGAGCCCGACCGGGCCCGTGCGGTGATCCCCCGCGACCTCGAAGTCGATAACCTCAACCGCCAGCTCCACCGCGAGCTCTCCAGCTACATGGTCGAGCGGCCCGCCAACATTTCCCGCTGCCTCAACCTCATGGTCATCTCGAAGTGCCTGGAGCGCATCGCCGACCATGCCACCAACATAGCCGAGGACGTCGTCTACCTCTACGAGGCGATCGACATCCGGCATACGGGGCAGAAGCTCCATGAAGACAAAGATACTGGTAGTTGACGACGAGCCGGACGCCCTGGAGGTCCTGGGCTTCAAGATCCGCGAGGCGGGGTATTCGCCGATCTTCGCCAAGGACGGCACGCGCGCGCTCGCCATGGCCAGGGACGAGAGGCCCGACCTCATCGTGCTGGACCTCATGCTACCGGAGGTCGACGGCCTCGAGGTCTGCAAGATCCTGAGGCGGGACCCGTCCACGGCCTCGATCCCCGTCATCATGCTGACGGCGCGGGCCGCCGAGATGGACCGGGTCCTGGGCCTCGAGCTCGGCGCCGACGACTACGTGACGAAGCCCTTCAGCCCGAGGGAGCTCGTCATCCGGATCCGGAAGCTCCTCACCCGAGCGAAGAACGGGGACGAGCAGGGCTCGCACCTGCGCATCGGCGAGATCCAGATCGACGTGCCGCGGCACGTCGTCCAGGTCGGGAACCGGGGAATCACGCTCACGGCGACCGAGTTCCGGCTGCTCGAGATCCTGGCCCGCAGGCGAGGACGCGTGCAGTCGCGCGACCGCCTCCTCCAGGACGTGTGGGGCTACGAGAACCCGATCGACAGCCGCACGGTGGACACGCACATGCGGCGGCTGAGGGAGAAGCTCGGCGTCGCGGCCGAGCACCTCGAGACCGTGCGCGGAGTCGGCTACAGGTTCGCGGCCGAGCCCTAGGCCCCGGGGGATGCAAGCCCTCCTCCTGCTGCTGGCCGCCTGCTGCATCGTCCTCGCGCTCGGGTGGCGCAGGGAGCGAGCCCGCAGGCGGGCGGAGAAGGAGAGGGGCCTGCAGGATCTCGCCGAGCAGCGCGCGCACAGGGAGGGGGAGCTGAGGGAGCAGGCGCAGCGCACGGCGGCGCTCTTCGACCGGATGGTCGAGGGCCTCATCGTCGTCGACTCGGCCGGCCGGATCCGCCTCGCCAACCGCGCGGCCAGGGCCCTCTTCGGCTTCGACGGCGGCGCCGCGGGCAAGACGGTCCTAGAGGCGACGCGCCACCACGAGGTGGCCGCGGTCGTCGCCCGCCTCGACAGGGAGGCCGAGGTGCTCGGGCACGAGCTGCGCCTCGACGCCATGGCCGCGCCCCGCTTCCTCCAGGTGAACGCCCTCGCGCTCCGGGACGCGGCGGGCTCGAGCGACGGCGCGATCCTCGTCTTCCACGACCTGACGCGCCTGCGCCAGCTCGAGGGCGTGAGGCAGGAATTCGTCGCGAACGTGAGCCACGAGCTCCGCACGCCACTCTCGCTGATCAAGAGCGCGACGGAGACCCTCATCGACGGGGCCAAGGAGGACCCGGCCGCCCTGTCGCGCTTCCTGGGGATCATCGACAAGCACGCGAACCGCCTGGCGCTCCTCATCGACGACCTCCTCCTGCTCTCGACCCTGGACTCGGGCGGCCTGCGCCTGGACCTCCAGCCGCTGCCCATACGCGTGACCGTGCAGGACGCGATCGACGACCTGCAGGGCCGGGCCGCGGCCCGGGGCGTGGCGCTCGAGAACCAGGTCCCCGGGGCCCTGGTGGCCTACGCGGACAACGACAGGATCCGCCAGGTGATCTCCAACCTGCTCGACAATGCCATCAAGTACGGGCGCCCGGGCGGGCGCGCGACCGTCGGCGGCCGCCTGCTTGGGGGAGGCATGCTCGAGATAGCGGTCACCGACGACGGCCCGGGCATACCCGCCGAGGCGCGGGAGAGGATCTTCGAGCGCTTCTACCGGGTGGACAAGGCCCGCTCCCGCGAGCAGGGCGGCACGGGCCTCGGCCTGGCGATCGTCAAGCACGTCGTCCAGGCGCACGGGGGGGAGGCCCGGATCGAGGACGCCGCGGGCCAGGGGGCGAGGTTCGTCGTCACCCTGCCCGTACCCGCGGCCTAGCGCCGCGTCAGGCGTGGGCGAGGCCCCACTCGAGCAGGGCGCCGAGGACCGCCGTCACGGGAAGGGTGAGGACCCACGCCCAGACGATCTTGCCGACGATGCCCCACTTGACGGCGCTCAGCCTCTTGGTCGCGCCGACCCCCATGATCGAGGTCGAGATGACGTGCGTCGTGGAGACCGGGATCCCGAACAGCGAAGCGCCGTAGATCACGGCCGACGCCACCGTCTCGGCCGCGAAGCCATGGACGGGCTGCAGCTTAACGAGCTTCTGCCCCATGGTCTTGATGATCCGCATGCCGCCCCCGGCGGTGCCGGCGGCCATCGCCACCGCGCAGGCGACCACGATCCACTTCGGCACCGAGTTGAACTCCGGCACCCGCATGAAGCCGGCCCATGCCGGCAGGCTCGCGAAGAGGCCCTGCCGCGTCGCCGTGTAGAGGGTCAGCGTCACGACGCCCATGGTCTTCTGGGCGTCGTTCGAGCCATGGCTGAAGCCCATGAACCCCGCGCTCGCGAGCTGGGCCTTGCCGAAGAACGTGGAGACCGTCCTCGGCCTGAGGCCCCTCAGGGCCACCAGCATGAGGGCCATGAATGCGAAGCCGAACACGAAGCCCGCCACGGGAGAGATGAGCATCGGCAGCACGACCTTCGGCCAGAGGCCCGTCGACCAGCGCAGGACCGACCAGTCCCCGCCGGCCCCCGCGACCGTCGCCCCGCAGAGGCCGCCCACCAGCGCGTGCGAGGAGCTGGAGGGGATCCCGAGCCACCAGGTGAGCAGGCCCCAGATGATCGCCGCAACGAGCGCGCAGAGGATGACCGGCATGTTCACCGCGCCCGTGTCGACGAGGCCCTTGCCGATCGTGGTCGCCACGGCCGTGCCCATGAGGGAGCCCGCGAGGTTCCATATCGACGCCCACGCGACCGCGAGCCTCGGCGTGAGCACCTTCGTCGAGACCACGGTCGCGATCGCGTTCGCGGTGTCGTGGAAGCCGTTGATGAACGCAAAAACGAGCGCGGCCAGCAGGACGATCGCCAGGAGGGTCATCCGCGCCCCTCAGGAATGCTTGAGGACGACCTGGACGACGATGTTTCCCGCGTTGCGGCAGCGGTCGACGGCCTGCTCGACCATCTCGAACAGCTTCTGCAGGATGACGAACTCCTTGGCATCGTAGTCGCCGCCGTAGAGGACCTTCAGCTGCTCAAGCATGACCTTGTCGGCCTCCCCCTCGGCGTACTGCAGCCGGTCGTTGGCCTCGCGGATCACCTCGATCGTGACGCCCGCCCGCAGCTGCCTCACCATGAAGGCGAGGGCCCCGGCGGCCTGGCTCATGAGCTCCGCCTGCCGGATGAACATCTCGTGGGGCACCCTCCCCGGGTAGATGGCGAGCCTCTCCACGATCCTCTCGACCTGCTTCGGGATGCGGTAGAGGGCCACCGAGAGGCCCTCGAGGTCCTCGCGGTCGAGGGGCGTGACGAACGTCTTGCTGAGCTCCTCCATCATCAGGTGCCGGATCCGCTTCTCCTTGCGCCGGGCCTGGATGAAGTCGTCAAGGTTGTCGGTCCTGCCGCCCTGGGAGACCTCCCGGAGGTACTTCGAGAAGAGCTCGACGCTCGCCTTTGCCTCGTCGGCGCCCTCCTCGAGGAGGTTGAAGAAGGTGTCATTCCTGCCGGACAGGGTCCTCAGTAGGTTCATCGCCGATTGTTACAGTCGGGTTACGGGGGGGAGGCGACGAAAAACCGCCTCCTAGGCCCCCCGGAGCCGCAGCCAGAGCAGGCCCAGCCACTCGTGGACCGCGAACGTGCTCCTTTCCAGGCACTCTGGCCCCCAGACGAGGGCCATGCGCGGGGACAGGGGCTCGAGGCCGAGGAAGTCCGCTGGGCACGGCACGAAGTCGGCGCCGGCCTTCCTGAACAGGTGGGCCGCCCTCGGCATGTGCCACGCCGACGTCACCAGGGCTACCCGGGCCCCGTGCGCGAGCGCCGCGACCGCATGGGACTCGTCCTCCGTATCCCGGGCGGTGCCGATCATGTCGATCCTCGACGCTGGGACGCCGAGGGACTCGGCCGCGGCGGCGAGCCTCGCGGCATGGGTGGGATGGCCGTGCCGGCCGGGCCCCGTGACGATGAGGCGCGCACCGGGCAGTTCCCGCAGGATCCTGCATCCCTCAACGAGGCGGCCCAGGGCGAAGCTCGACAGGAGGCTGGAGGCCGGCAGGCCGGGGGAGTCCGAGTTGCCCCCCCCGAGGACGACGACGTAGCGGCAGCCCGCGAGGCGCCCGGGCCCGGCGCCGGCGGAGAACTCCGGCACCGCGGGATACCGCGCCTCAAGGGGGCCGAGGAGCGCCGTGCTTACGAGGCTGTTGGAGAAGATGACGAGGATCGCCGCGGCGGCCGCGACGAGGAGCCTGCCGAGCCGCTGGCGGCGGCCGAGGAGGAGGAGCGCCGCCCCGATGGCAAGGAGGACCAGGGCCGCCGGCAGCGGCATCAGCAGTGCGGAGACGGCCTTCTTGAGCTCGAACACGTCCCCCGTCAGCGCCTGGGGCGCAGCTGCTCGACCAGCGCCCCAAACTCGGGGTGGGCCTTGAGGCCCTGCAGGTCGGGATCATGCGCCATCCACTCGAAGTCGCGGTACCCGAGGCCCACGGCCTGCCTCAGCGAGCGGAGCGCATCGGCGTTGCGCTTGCTGAGCGCGAGGCTGCACGCGAGGTTGTAGTGCGCGGTGGGGTTTGACGGCTGGAGGCGGACGAGCTTGCGGTCCATCCTGAGCCCGTCGGCCACGCGTCCCAGCTTCGTGTAGAGGCCGCCAAGGATCTCGATCGCCTCCACGCAGTGGGTGTCGTGCCGCAGGACGGACTCAAAGAACTCGACGTCGAAGGCGGTGTCGCGGGTCTCGTCAGGCATGGTGGACCCCGCTCAAGCCGACCGCCGCGGGCACGACCCGGTGTCGCGCAGCGTGTTGCACCTGGCGCTCACCTGGAGGCGCTGCGAGACCGGGGACAGCCCGAGCTTCGAGGAGACCGTGCTGCCGTACCATTCCATGAAGGGGGCGCTGATCTCGAAGATGCGCTCGCAGTCCATGCACACGACCTGCGCGATCTGCGGGCCCGACTCGACGTTGGGCATGTAGAACTTCTCGCCGCTCCCGATGTCGATCTCGCGGAGCAGGGCGCTCCCTGTGAGGATGGGCAGCGTCCTGTAGACGGTCGCCCTCGAGACCGAGTCGTCGATGGCCCGGGCATAGTCGAGGAGCTGCTCCGCGGTGAAGTGCTCCTTCCTTGCGAAGGCGGCGTCGAAGATCGCCAGCCTCTGGCTCGTCACCCGGAGACCCTTTTGCGAGAGGAACTTCCGGAATTTTTCCCGGGCCGTGGGGATGCTCACTCCCAGCATGACGCCATCGGGCGCCGCCGGTGTCAATTCGATCCCGGTCCCGCGAGCAAAGGGGTTGCGCGCGCCGCCGCGCGCGAGCTGAATCCGGCTTCGAGCGATGATTGTCGCGGTGCACCCGATGGCCGGCTTCGACAAGATCCTGCACTACAAGGTGCCCGAGGCCCTCCGTCCGCGGGTTGCCCTGGGCTCGCTGGTGCGGGTGCCGGTGGGGCGCGCCCTGAGGCTCGGGGTGGTGGGGGGCGTGGGCCAGCCCTCGGATTTCCCCGCGGAGCGGATGAAGCTGGTCTCCGACGTCATCCACCCGTTCCCGGCGCTGACCGCGGACCTCCTCAGCCTCGCGAAGTGGATGGCGGGCTATTACGCGGCCCCCATGGACGCCGTCATCGAGGCGATGATCCCGGCCGCGGTGAGGCGGGGCGGGCGGGCCCGGGAGAAGAAGTTCGTCGAACTGGCCGCGCGGATTCCCCCCGGGGAACTCGAGGCGCTCGCCAGGCGCGCCCCAGCGCAGGCCAGGCTCTACTCGTTCATGGAGGGCCAGATCAGGCCGCAGCCGAAGGCGCTCATCCTCGAGCGGTCGGGCGCCTCCGCGGCCTCGCTCGGGGCCCTCGCGGCGCGCGGCGTGGTCCGCGAGACCGCCGAGAGGATCGAGCGCACGTCCTACACGGACGACCTGGCCCGCGGCGAGCTCGTCGCCGCGAGGCCCCACGCGCTCAACGCCGAGCAGGCGGAGGCCGTGGCGGCCATCTCCCGCTCGCTTGCCGGCGGGGGATTCGGCGTCACGCTGCTCCACGGGGTCACCGGGTCCGGGAAGACGGAGGTCTACCTGCGGGCCATCCAGGAGGTCCTCGAGTCGGGGGGGGGCGTCATCCTGCTCGTCCCGGAGGTGGCCCTGACGCCCCAGACCGTCGCCCGGCTGCGCTCGAGGCTCGAGGCCATCGCCCCGGGCCACCGGTGCGTCGTGTGGCACAGCCACCTGGGCGAGGGCGAGCGCCTGGACGGGTGGCTCGCCCTGGCCTCCGGCGAGGCGAGGGTGGCCGTGGGCGCCAGGTCGGCCGTCTTCGCGCCCGTGCGCAACCTGCGCCTCGTCGTCGTCGACGAGGAGCATGAGCCCGCCTACAAGCAGGACGAGATCCCACGCTACCACGGGCGGGACGTCGCCGTCATGAGGGCTAGCCTCTGCGGGGCGCACTGCATCCTCGGGTCGGCGACCCCGTCGCTTGAGAGCCACGCCAACGCCGTCTCCGGCCGCTACGGCCTCGTCCGCCTGACCCAGCGGGTCGACGACCGGAGCATGCCCTCGTTCACGCTGGTCGACATGAGGGCCGAGGCGGCCCGCCAGAGGAACGCCGCCGTGCTCTCCGGGACCATGGCCGACGCCCTGCTCTCGCGCTTCGAGCGCCGGGAGCAGTCCATCCTCTTCATCAACAGGCGCGGCTACTCGTCGGCCATGCAGTGCCGCCGCTGCGGGCACGTCGAGGAATGCCCGCACTGCAGCGTGTCGATGACCTACCACCGCACCGACGAGACGGTCCGCTGCCACCTCTGCGGTGAGCAGCGGGGCGCGCCGGCGCGCTGCCCGAAGTGCGGGGCCCCCGACATCCGCTGGCGGGGCCTCGGCACGCAGCGCGTCGAGGAGGCCGTCCGCCGGATCATGCCCAAGGCGAAGGTCGAGCGGATCGACTCTGACACCATGGTTCGCAAGAACCGCTTCCGCGAGATCCTGGGGGAGTTCAGGAAGGGCAAGGTCGATGTCCTGGTGGGCACGCAGATGATCGGCAAGGGCCTCGACTTCCCGAACGTGACGCTTGTCGGGCTCGTCGACGCGGACCTGTCCATGCACATCCCGGACTTCCGGGCCAACGAGAGGACCTTCCAGCTCCTCGTCCAGGTCGCGGGCCGGGCCGGCAGGGGCGACAGGGCGGGGGAGGTCGTCGTCCAGAGCTTCGCCCCCCACGCCGAGGCGATCCAGTTCGCCAGGCACGCGGACTTCGAGGGGTTTGCGGCCTCCGAGCTCGAGGTGAGGCGGCGCTTCGGCTACCCGCCGAAGCGGCACCTGATCCGCCATATCCTGCGCGGGCCCAACCCCGACAAGCTGAAGTTCTTTGCCGACCGGTTCGCGAGGCAGGTGGCGGAGAAGCTGGGCAGCCGGGTCGAGGTGAAGGGGCCGGCTCCCGCGCCCATCGAGAAGATCCGGGACGAGTACCGCTGGCAGGTGTGGTATTTCGTGGGCAGCGTCTCAAGGGTGATCGGCGAGCTCTCCGGCCTTCGTGACGCCTTCCAGTGGCCGGACGGCATGACGCAAATGCTTGATGTGGACCCCATGAACCTCGTCTGATTGCGTCCAGCCATGCTGATCCATTCCGTCCTGTTCTGGTTGAAGCCCGCCCTGACGCCCGAAGAGAGGCGCCTTTTCCGCGGGGAGGTGGGCAAGCTCGCGCGCATCCCCTCCATTGAGAAGATCTACGTCGGCGGCCCGGCCGGCATCGCCGAGCGCGAGGTGACCGACCGCTCGTTCGACGTGGCGCTCACGATCGTGTTCAGGGACGGCGCCGCCCACGACGCCTACCAGGTCGATCCCGTCCACCTCGCCTTTGTCGAGGGCAACAAGGCCCGCTGGACCAAGGTCCTCATCTACGACTCCGAGGAATAGGCGCCTCCCGGGCCGTCTCAGTGCGCGCCCGGCGACCAGCGGGCGTGGTCGCCCGGGTAGTCGAAATCTGCAGCGAGCTCCTCCATATCGAGAGGACTGACCCCGGAAGCGTCGGCGTTGAGGAGCGCACGCGCCCCTTCGTCGCCCGTCAGCGCAAGGAGCGCCTGGAAGTGCCGCGCCCCGAACACCGCGGGCGCGCCGTTCCTGCCGGCGTACCTGGCCGCCGCGATGAGGCCCGTGCGGCGGTGCTCGGCCGCGAGGCGCAGCGCCACGGCCGGGGTGAGGCCGGGCTGGTCGCACGGGGCGAGAAGCACGGCGCCGATCCCCGGCGCCGTGGCCAGCAGGGCCGACAGGCCGGCTCGCACGGAAGAGGCCAGCCCGCTCGGCCACTCGCTGTTACGGACGGGTATGACCGGCAGGCCGCTGACGGCGGCGAGGACGGCATCCGCATCCGAGCCCGCGACGACGGCGACCGGATGGGCACCCGCACCGAGGGCTGCTGCGGCCGCCCGGGCGACCATGGGCTGCCCGTCGACGACGAGGAGCTGCTTCGGCGAGCCCATCCGCGACGAGCCGCCGGCGGCGAGGATGACGGCTCCGAGCGCCCCCTCAGACATGAATCGGCCGCTCGCGCAGGCGCAGCGGCCGGCCGTCCCTCCCCGCGAGGGATGCGGTCATTTCCGCGATGATGCTGAGCGCCACTTCCTCGGGAGCGTCCGCTCCGAGGTCGAGGCCGACGGGCGCGCGGAGCCGGCCTTTCATGGCGGGCGTCACCTGCAGCCCCGATGCCTCCACGTCGGCAAGGATCCTCTCGGCCCGCTTCCTTGGGCCAAGGAGACCGACGTAGGCGAGGTCCATGGGCAGCAGGGTCCTGATTATCGGCACGTCGTGCCGGTAATGGTGCGTCATCACGACCGCGAGGGAACCGGGCGGCGGCGCGGCCCTGGCGACCAGCTCCTCGGAGGGCCCGAGGACGAGCGCGAACGCGCCCGGGAAGCGCCTTCTGGTCGGCAGCGCGGGCCGCGGGTCGGCCACCGTCGCCGTCCAGCCAAGCTCGCGCGCCAGCCGGAAGAGCGGCTGGGCGTCGTCGCCGGCGCCGAAGATCGCGAGCGCGGGGGGCGGCAGCACCGCCTGCCGAAAGACGCCGGGTCCGGCCGCCGTTCCCGGCGGGGAAAGCCGGGTCCCGGCCTCGCCTGGGGCGCCGCCCCACACGACGTCGACGTGGGTGGGCCGGCCGGCCTTCATGTTCTCTGCCAATGCCGACGCCCATGCCGGCCTCGGAGGCAGGCGCTCAAGGAGGATGCGGACCACGCCGTGGCAGCCCAGTCCCACGCCCCAGACGATGTCGTTCTCGGCCGCAGTGTCGTAGACGACGAGCTCCGGCTTGCCCGTCGCCGCGACGGACCGCGCCCGGCAGACGAGGTCCTCCTCGAGGCATCCGCCGCTGATGGAGCCCGTGCGCCGCCCTCCCGCCACCAGCATCCGGGCTCCCGGGCGCCGATAGGAGGAGCCCTCGACCTCGGCAAGCGTCGCCAGCACGGTGGGCGTGTCCGAGGCGCAGAGCTGGGCGAGGATGTCCTGGAGTTCCCTCATCTGCTTGCCGATGCTCCTTCAGGACCAGGACAGGTCGGTCTTGGAGAAGGGAAGCTCGCGGATCCGCTTTCCGCAGGCGGCGAACACGGCGTTCGAGACAGCCGGCGCCAGCGGAGGGAGCGCGGGCTCCCCCAGGCCCGTTGGCGGATAGTCGGTCTTCACGAAATGCACCTCGATGTCCCGCGGCGCATCCGGGATCCGGAGCATCGGGTACTCGTGGAAATTGGTCTGGACGACGCTGCCGTTCCGGATGTCGAGCTCCTGGCCCACGGCGGCGCTGAGCCCGTCGATGATGGAGCCCTGGACCTGGTTCTCGGCGCCGCCCAGGTTGACGATCTGCGAGCCCACGTCCACGGCCGCGACGACCCGGTCGACCCTCAGGGCCCCCTTGGGGCTCACCGTCACCTCGGCCACCTCCGCGATGTAGCCCTGGTGGCTGAAGTAATAGCCCAGGCCCATCCCCCGGCCCCTGGGCAGGCGGGCGCCCCAGCCGGACTTGTCCGCGACGTGGCGGACGACATTGCGCATGCGCTCTGCGTTGTAGGGCTGGCCGCGGGGCCCCGTGCCCGGGACAAGCTTGGCGTCGCCAAGCACGGCGAGGTTGAATTCCAGCGGGTCCCTTCCCGCCGCGTGGGCAAGCTCGTCGAGGAAGGAGCAGATGACCCAGGCGTAGGCATGGCTCCCCGGCGCCCGCCAGTAGCCCTGGGGAACGCCGTTCTCCAGGTTGCTGGCAAGGAGCTGGAAGTTGGGAACGAACCTCGCCGGGAAGTCGTCCGCGCCCAGGTTCCCGAAGCCGAAGGCGACGTGGTGGGCCCTCCATGCGGAAAGGGCCCCCCTTGCGTCGACAGCGCCCTTCAGGTAGTGAAACCCCGCCGGGCGATAGTGGTCGTGCTGGAGGTCGTCGGTCCGGTCCCAGACGACCTTCACGGGGGCGCCCATGCGCTGGGCGATGGCGGCCGCCTCGCCGGTCGGGTCGTTGTCGAGCCGCCGGCCGAAGCCCCCGCCGATCCGGGTGATCGTGACCTCCACGTTTTCCTTGGGTATCCCGAGGACCTGCGCGGCGAGCTCGCGCGCCCCGTCCGGGTTCTGCGTCGGGACGATCACGCGGGCCCTGTCGCCCTCCACGCTCACCAGGCTGTTCTGGGGCTCCAGGTTCGTGTGGGAGAGGAAGGGATACTTGTAGTAGGCCTCGATCGCCGTCTGCGCGCCGGCGAAGGCCTTGTCGGGGTCCCCGTCGCGCCGGACCTCCCGCACCGCCTTGGAGCCGGGCGCCGCCCTCGACATCTCGATTGCCTGGCGCTCATAGCCGGCCCAGCTGGCGCCCCCATTGGGGCCATCCTCCCATGTCGCCTTGAGGCGCGCCTTCGCGCTGAAGGCCGACCACGTCGAGTCGGCGACGATGGCGACGCCGGGGACGAGCCCCGTGATCGTGCCGCTGGGGACGGTGCGGTTGACGATGAAGGCGTCGCGCACCCCCGGCATGGCCTTCAGCTCGTCCAGGTTTGCCGAGACGACACGGGATCCCCAGACGGGGGCCTTCTCGTAGACGGCGTAGAGCATCCCTGCAACCCTCTGGTCGATGCCGAAGAGGGGCTGCCCCGTCACGATGCGCGGGTTGTCGACGCCGCCGATGCGGCTGCCAAGGAGCGCAAAATCCTTCGGGTCCTTGAGCCTGACATCCTTGTCGTCGGGCACCGGCAGCGCCGCCGCCCTTGCCACAAGGTCGCCGAACGGCACGGTCCGGCCCGTGGGGATATGCCGCACCATCCCGCCCTCGGCGACGCATTCGCCGGCGGGCACGCCCCAGGCCTGCGCGGCGGCCTCTATCAGCATTGTGCGCGCCGCGGCGCCCACCTTGCGCATCGACGTGTAGGACATGGGGGTCGAGAGGCTCCCTCCCGCGAACTGCGGGCCGAAAGCGGCGTCAAGCGGCGCCGACTCAACCTTCACGCTCTTCCAGTCGGCGCCCAGCTCCTCGGCGACGATCATTGGCAGGGACGTCTTGATCCCCTGGCCCACCTCCGGGCGCGCCGAGAAAACGGTGACCGTGCCGTCGGGCGCGATGCGGATGAAGGCGTTTGGAATGAAAAGCCCCCCGGGCCTCCCGGCGTCGGGCTTCGCGATCTGAGCGAGACCGGATGGCAGGAGGTAATAGCCGAGGGCAAGGCCCGCCCCGCTGAACACGGAGAGCCTGAGGAATGCCCTGCGGTCGAGCCGGCCTTCGCTGGAAGCGCTCATGCCTTCGCCCCCATCCCCGCGGAGATCTCCGCCGCGCGGTGGATGCCGGCCCTGATGCGGAAGTAGGTGGCGCACCGGCACAGGTTGCCCCCCATCGCGTCGTCGATGTCGGCGTCGGTCGGGGCCGGGTTGCGCGCGAGGAGCGCCGCGGCGGACATGATCTGGCCGGCCTGGCAGTAGCCGCATTGGGCCACGTCGAGCTCGCACCACGCGAGCTGGAGGGGATGTCCCCCGTCGGGGGAGAGGCCCTCGATGGTCGTGATTTTCGAGTCGCCGACCGAGGAGACCGGCGTCAGGCAGCCCCTGCGGGGGTCGCCGTCGACGTGAACGGTGCAGGCGCCGCACTGCCCGATCCCGCAGCCGAACTTGGTCCCCACCAGCCCGAGATGGTCCCTGAGCACCCATAGAAGCGGGGTGTCGGGGGCCGCGTCTACGTCATGGCTGCGCCCGTTGACCTGGAGGGTGAATTTGCTCATGAGTCGGGGCGCCAGTGCGCGGCACAGCCTATTGGGCAGGGTGGGAGTGTCAACGGCCGGGCCCTGGTCCGGGGGCGGCTGCCGATGAAATCCATCTCGGTTTCAGGGGACCGGCAGTCCGGACAAGCTGGCGGTTCCTCAGGACACCTTCGCCGGCACGATCCACTTGACGAGCGCAGACCTGAGCTCGGTCTTGCGCACCGGCTTTGACAGGTAGTCGTCCATTCCCGCCGCCAGGCACTTCTCGCGGTCGCCGGTCATGGCATTCGCCGTCATGGCGATGATGTGGATGGGGCCCTTCCACGGGGTGGGGCCGGACTTCTCGGCCTGGCGGATGCGGCGCGAGGCCTCGTAGCCGTCCATCTCGGGCATCTGGCAATCCATGAAGATGATGTCGTAGGGCACCTGCTTCAGCGCGCTCAGGACCTCGTGGCCGTTCGCGACGGCGTCGGCCGAGAATCCCAGGCCCTTCAGCTGCGCCAGCGCGACCTTCTGGTTCACGATGTTGTCCTCCGCGAGGAGGATGCGCGCCGGCCGGACCGCCGGGGGCATGTCACTGGTTCCGTCGGGGGCGTAGACCGCGGCCTGCGCACACTCGGGCGCGGGCCTCTCGGACGGCTTCGTGAACACGTGCTCGGCCGCCGCACGCCCGAGGACGTTCACGAGGCAGTCGAAGAGCCTCGACTGCTTGACGGGCTTCACCAGGTAGGCGTCCACGCCGGCCGCCTTCAGCTCGTTCTGCGAGTGCATGTAGCCCATCGAGGTGAGGATGATGAGCCGGGTCGACGAGATCGCGGGGTCCGACTTTATGGACCTGGCGAGGGTCATCCCGTCCATCTCGGGCATCTGCATGTCGAGGAGGGCCAGGTCGTAGGGCTTCCCGTCGGCGACCGCGGTCCTCAGCAGGTCGAGGGCCTCGTAGCCGTTTGCCGCGCTGCCCTTCTGCATCTTCCACGCGTAGAGCTGGTGGCGGAGGATCTGGCGGTTGGTCGCGTTGTCGTCCACGACGAGCACCCGCAGGTCGAAGAGGTCGCGGTAATAGATGGAGGGCGCCGGCTCGGCCGGCCCCGTCTGCTTCTCGAGGCGCGCATTGAAGTAGAAGGTCGAGCCCATGCCCGGCTGGCTGCGGACGCCGATCTCGCCGCCCATCATCTCCACGAGCTGCCTTGATATCGCAAGGCCGAGCCCGGTCCCGCCGTACTTGCGCGTCGTCGAGTTGTCGGCCTGCGTGAAGGCTTGGAAGAGCCTGTTCTGCACGTCCTGCGGGATGCCGACGCCCGTGTCCTTGACCGAGAAGCTTATCGTGGCGTGGGTGTCGGTCTCGTTCTCCCTCGCGACCCGGACGACGACCTCCCCCTTCTCGGTGAACTTGATGGCGTTGCCGATCAGGTTCGTGATGATCTGGCGCAGCCTCCCGGGGTCGCCCCTCAGGCGGCGCGGCAGGTCCGCAGGCAGGTCGCACGCGAGCTCGATCCCCTTGAAGCGGGCCCTCTCGGCGAACATGTCGAGGGCGCCCTCCACCGTCTCGATCAGGTCGAAATCCAGGATCTCGAACGCGAGCTTGCCGGCCTCGATCTTCGAGAAGTCCAGGATGTCGTTGATGATCGTCAGCAGCGAGTCCGCCGAGCTCCTGATCGTCTCCGCGAACTCCCTCTGTATGGGCGCCATCTCGGTGTCGAGGAGGAGCCCCGTCATGCCGATGACCCCGTTCATCGGGGTCCGGATCTCGTGGCTCATGTTGGCCAGGAACTCGCTCTTGATCTTCGAGGCCTCGAGCGCCGCGTCCCTGGCCTTTGCCAGCTCGAGCTCGGTCTCCTTCAGCTTCGTCACGTCGACCACGACGCCGACCAGGATCCATTTTTCCGGCTCAACGCGGTCGATTGACACGTTCTCGTGGACGCAGAACTCGCGGCCGTCGACAACGACATGGAACTCCTGGTCATAGTCGTGCCTGCCCTCCATCATGGCCTTCCTCGCCGACTTGTTGATGATCTCCCACTCCGGGATCATGTCTGCGGTCCAGAGCACCTTCTGCCCCGGGAGCGTCTCCCTGCCGAAGATCCGCTTGTAGAGGATGGAGGGGAGCAGGAACATGTCCCATTCCTGGTGGTCCGGCGGACCGGTCACGGTCGCCTGCCACAGGAGGCAGTCCGCCGCCCTCAGGATCCGCTTCGTCTGCTCCTGGGACTGGCGCTGCGCCTCCTCGGCCATGTGCCGGGTGGTCACCTCCATGACGACGCCCGCGAGGCTCCACTCCTGCGCGCCGACGGGCTTGATGACGACCTCCTCGCTCAGCCAGTGCGTCCCGTCGTCGCCGACGACGCGGAATTCCTGCTGGTAGCCCGGGACGCCGTCGTCCAGGGCCTTGATGGTGCATTTCTTCGTGCGCTCGTTGTCCGGCGCCTGGTCGTCCCGCCAAAGGCCCCCGTGCTCCCGCTCGCCAGCCAGCCTGTAGATGGAGTTCTCCCTCAGCTGGGGCGGCGTGCGGATTTCCCACTCATACTTGCCGTTGACCCGCTTCACGCGGGCCCACCAGAGGAGGATGTTCGAGCGGTCAAGGGTGTCGAGGAGCAGCTGGTAGCTGTCATTGAAGCCCCCGGCTCCGGGCTCCCGCGGGGCGTCCTGGGCCGGGCCCCGGCGCCTTGCCATGAGCGCGATTGCAACGACCCAGCCGACGAGCGCCGCGGCTAGGAGGGCGAGTGAGGTGGTCGTCAACGCAAGGGGCATGCGGGGGGCGATCCGTGGCGCTTAACTGTCGGGGTGTTAGGGGGGCGTGGGGGGCGCCGTTTGCGCCGGGCACGCGGGTGAATCTTATGTAAACAAGTGGCAGGTGGGCCTGTCAACGGCGCACGGCACGGGGCAGGGTCACAAATTAAAACCCGCAAAGCCACCTTTCGTGGCCATCTGGGCTTGAGAGACGGCTAGGCGGCCGACTTATCCACCTCGGACATGCATTGCCGCATGTAAGAGCAATCAACTCCCAGCTTATCGAGCTGGGTTAGGAAGTCCTGGCTATTTTCCTTTCGGACGACGGCCCTCATTGACCGGCTACCGTTCACTCCTGTTAGGCCCGCGGAGAAGTGAACGTGGATCTCGGGCGTAGCAGGTCCATCCTTGGACGAAGATGGCTGGACGTGAATAAAGGCGATCTGCTCAACGAAGATCACCATCCCATTCCTGAGCGCTATCGTTTTCATGGTCTATTGTCTTTGCTGTCGGTTGCGGAGTCGGGTGTGACTTCCGCCGCGTTGTCTGCGTGAGCGCAAAATCTCAAAGCGCTGTGGCGGGTCAAACCGGAAATGGGGGGACTCTAACCCCTCATCCGGATGAAGCGGAATGAAGTCAGGACACTACCCGTCGCCGCCGGCTCAGGCCAGGACCTCCCGCACGGCCTGGAGGAGGGCGCGGGGCGTGTAGGGCTTGCTGAGGACGAACTGGTTCTTCCCGTCCTTCGCCTGCGGCGCGACCGAGTCGCGGCTGTAGCCCGTCGCGAGCACGACGCGCAGGGCCGGCTTCTCCCTCTGGAGGCGTTCGGCCAGCTGTATCCCCGAAAGCTCCCCGGGCAGGACCACGTCCGTCACCAGGGCGTCGATCCTCGCCGAGTGCCATTTCCACACCTCGACGGCGTTCTCGCCCGACTTTGACTGGAGGAGGGTGTAGCCGTCCTGCTGGAGCACCGCCGCCGCGAATTCCCTGACGTTCGTCTCGTCCTCGACGAGGAGGATGGTGCCCTTGCCGCCCTTCGGGAAGTGCATCGCCTGGGTCTCCCTCGGGGGCGGCACTTCCGACTTGGTGAGCGGAAGGTGGATTCGGAAGGTCGTGCCGGCGCCCACGCTGGTCTCGACGTCGATCCATCCGTCGTGCCGCTTGACGATGTCCTTCGCGGTCGCAAGGCCGAGGCCCGTCCCCCGGCCCTCGTCCTTCGTCGTGAAGAAAGGCTCGAAGATCCTCGGGAGTATCGCCGCGGGGATGCCGCCTCCCGTGTCCCTGACGGCGATGCAGGCGTAGTCCCCCCTCGGCGCGAGGTCCTGGCCGTTCGGCCGGGCGCCCTTCGGGTCCAGGCTGGCCGTGATCGTGAGATGGCCGCCCTTCGCCATCGCGTCCCTGGCGTTGACGGCAAGGTTCATGAGGACCTGCTCCAGCATCGCGAGGTCGACGCTGACGCGCGGGGGTGACGGCGCCGGCTCGAACTCGACCACGATGAGCTCGCCAAGCAGCCGCTGCAGCATGCCCGAGATGGCTTCCACCTCCGTGTTGAGGTCGACGACCTCGCGCTTGGGCGAGCGCTTCCGGCTGAAGAGGAGCAGCTGCCGCACGAGGCCCGTCGCCTGGCGGCTCGCCGTGAAGACCCGCTTCAGCGGCTCGATCGAGGCCGCGGGCATGCCCTCCTTGTCGAGCAGCATGCTGACGTACCCGGAAATGATCGTCAGGAGGTTGTTGAAGTCGTGCGCGATCCCCCCGGCCAGCTTGCCGACGAGCTCCATCTTCTGGGCCTGGATGAGCTCGGACTCGAGGGTCTTCCGGTCGGTCACGTCGGACGCCACCCCGACCATCCTCGCCGGTTCGCGCCCCTTGGCGGCCACCGGCACGCCGCGCTCGTGTATCCATCTTACGGAGTCGTCGGGCCTCCTGATCCTGTACTCGACTGCGTAGGCTTCGCCGCGCTCGATCTTCGCCTGGGCGTCGCCCAGGGCCTCGAGGTCGTCGTCCATGACGGACCCGGGCCAGCACTCGCGGCCGCTGAGCAGGGCGTCCGGCGTGCTTCCCCAGAGGGCGCCGTAGGCAGGGCTCACGTACAGGACCCGCCCCGTCTCCGCCGCGCGGACCCAGAACACGTCGCTCAGGTTTTCCGCCATCTCGCGGAAGCGATCTTCGGTCCCGGCGCCATCCGCGGGCGGCCCCCCGCCCGTCGCGGCGACGATGGCCTCGGCGAGCCGGTCCAGGCGGTCCTTGTGGATGAAATCGCGGGCGCCGCGCCTCAGGCACGCCGCCGCCCGGTCCTCGCCCACCGAGTCGGAGACGATGAGGTACGGGACCGCCGGGTGGGCCGCGAGCGCGGCCTCCAGGGCCGCCATCCCGTCGAAGCCCGGGACGCAGTGGTCGGCCAGGATGAGGTCCACGTTGCCGCGGCGCAGCGCGGCCTCGAATTCCGCGCGGTTCGCGGCCCGCTCGAACGTGAACGAAAGCCCGGACTTCCCGGCGCTGCGCTTCACCAGCTCGTGGTCGTCGGCGTCAGCCTCGAGGTTGAGCACGCGCAGGGGGTCACCTTTCATGGATACGGGGTACGGTTTCTCGCTCGGACTGTTCCTGGCGCCCGACAAACGTCGGCTGGAGGCGCGAGTGTCGATTTGGCGCCAATCCTTGGCAAGTAATTCCGGCCCGCCTCAAGCATGGGAAATCGCGTAGGCGCCGAAGACGACGAGGATTGCGCCGGAGAGCGCCTGGACGGCGCGCATCCAGGGGCCGGCCAGGCGCCGGCGCAGGAGCGCCACGCCGCCGGAGAGGATGAGCCACCACGCGCACGAGCCGCAGAAGACCCCGAGGACGAGGAGAGCCGAGCCCGTTTCCCCCGAGCCGCCGGGGCGCAGGCCCGCAAAGATGGCGACGAAGGAAAGGATGGTCGCCGGGTTGGAGAGGGTGAGGAGCAGGGTCGAGAGGAACGTCCACGCCGGGCCCTCGCGCAGGGCGGGCTCGGCCGCCCCCGAGGGGGCGCGCAGGAGCGTCCTGGCGCCGAGCCATAGGAGGAAGAGCCCGCCGGCGACGCCGATCCAGGACCGGTGCGCGACAAGCAGCGAGGACACGGCCGAGAGGCCGAAGGCCGCGACGGCCCCGTAGGCCGCGTCCGCGGCCGCCGCCCCCAGCCCCGTGAGGAGCCCCGAGACCATGCCGTCCTGGAGCGACCTGCGGATGCAGAGCATCCCGATCGGCCCGACCGGCGCCGCGATGGAAAAGCCGATGGCCAGGCCCTCGAGAAGCAGGCGCGGGTGCATCGCGCCAAGCCTTGGCGGCCGGGCGGGCGGGCCGTCAAACCTAATGGCAGGGTGCGTTTGACTTCGCCGCCGGCGCCCACGGATAATCCACGCCATGTACCCCGCACGCCTGGCCTGCGCCGCAGCCGCATTGCTGGCCCTCTCCGCCCAGGGAGCAACGGACCCGGGCCTCCTCCTCGTCGCCAACAAGGGCGACCGCACCCTGTCGATCGTCGACGCCGCGCAGGGCGTGCAGGTGGCCGCCGTCGCGGAGGACGGGATAACCGGGCACGAGGTTGCCGCATCCCCGGACGGGCGCCTCGCCTACGTGCCCATCTACGGCAACTCTGGGGTGGGGCAGAAGGGCACCGACGGGCGGATCATGCGCGTCATCGACCTGTCGTCGCGCGCGATCGTCGGCACCGTCGACTTTGGCGCCGCAGTGCGGCCCCACAAGCCGGTCTTCGGCCCGAGGGACGGCATGCTCTACGTGACGACCGAGCTCGAGCGCTCGATCACGGTCATCGACCCGGCGACCCTCAGGATCGTGGGCTCCATCCCCACCGGCGCGGAGCAATCCCACATGCTCGCGATCACGGCCGACGGGACGAGGGGCTACACGGCGAACGTGAGGCCCGGAAGCGTCTCCGTCCTGGACATGGTCCACCGGACCCTCGTCACCAAGATCCCCGTCTCGGCCGTCATCCAGAGGATATCGGTCTCCGTGGACGGGAAATGGGCCTTCACGGCCGACCAGACCGCGGCCCGGATGGCCGTCATCGACACCGCCAGGAACGCGGTGACCCGTTCGATCCCGCTCCCCGGGGTCGGGTTTGGCAGCACGGTCATCCCCGACGGCAGCGGCCTCCTCGTGACGCTGCCAGCCCTGCGGATGGTGGCGCTCGTCGACCTCGCGAAGATGCGGGTCATCCGGACGATCGACGTCCCGAAAGCGCCGCAGGAGATCCTTGTCACCCCCGACAGCTCGGTCGCGTACGTGTCGTGCGACTCCGCGGCCCGCGTGGCGCAGATCGACCTGGCGTCATGGCGGGTCACGAAGCTGATCGACGTCGGCCGGATCGACGACGGGCTTGCGTGGGCCCCAAGGGGCTGAGCCCGCTCAGCTCTTCTTCGGGCCCGCAGGAAAAAGCGCGCTGCAGCGGCGCGCCATCGCGAAGTCCTTGGCCGTCAGCCCGCCCTCGGAATGGGTCGTGAGGGCGAGGGTCACCCTGTTCCAGCGGATGTCGATGTCGGGATGATGGTCGGCCGCCTGCGCGGCGCGCGCCACGCGGCCGACAAACCGGATCGCCTGGGGGAAGCCCTTGAAGACGAACGTGCGCCGGATGACGGAGGCGCGCATCGACCAGCCCCCCAGGGCCCGGAGCCTCCTCTTCGCCTCGGACTGTTTCAGGCGGCTCATGGCTGCTCCGCGAGGACGTGCTGCGCCGCCAGGACGAGGAAGACGTAGTCCGAGGTCGCATAGCCCAGGCAGTACTCGCCCTGCTGCCAGAGGAAAGGCCAAGCCAGCAGCTCGGGGAAGTCGGGCCGGATGAGGGCCGTCCCCGAGACGGTGCCCCCGGGGATGTACGACCAGTCCGCCCGGTTCATCCCGTAGGCGGGGATCATCGACTTGGCGCCGACGCCGGATACGAAGGACGCCGTGTTCGAGCCCGGATGGCAGCCCAGGATGAAGTCCAGCGAGCCCAGGAGGTAGGTGGTCGGGAATATGTCGGGCGCGCCCTCGTGCAGGAAGTACTGCTCGACGCCGAACCTCTCGACGTTCCAGCCGGCCCCCCAGATCTCGGGCTCATAGGGGATCCCGTAGGGGGTCTTTTTCCCCATGGCATCGACCTGGGCCCGGTAGCCGGTGAGCGCGGACCGGATCTTCGAGCGGTACGCGGGATCCTTGATGAAGCCGAGGGCCCGGGCGCCCATCCAGCCGTAGCGGTCCACCCGCGCGGCCGTCAGGTCGCCGAGGGCCACGACCTCGTCCGCGTACTTCTGGTCGCCCGTCGAGAGGTAGAGCTCGATGGCGGGCTCCAGGCGGGAAATCGAGAGGGGCGCCGCCTTGGCGCTCGTCCAGAGCTCCTGTGAGATGCGCAGGCAGTCGCCCGCCAGCGGGTCGTTGAACCCCTTGAGGGCGCGGTAGGCCGCGGAAAGGCCGGCGGCGGCGTCCAGCTCGCGGCGGGGGTTCTCCTCGGTGAACACCCACCGGTCGTCCGGCGAGCCCGGCGAGCCGAGCGGCGGAAGCCTGCCGAGCGTCGTGTCCTCTTGGTTGCCGGCCGTCGCCGCCTCGGCGAGCTGCGGGATGACGGTCCCGTCCGTGTCGTGGAAGACGAGGTTGTCCGTCATGTCGGCGGCGTCCCCGAGGAAAGTGTACTGGTGGAGCGTCGCGTCCTGGATGCCCCGGTAGAGCCTGCCCATGGAGTTGTAAGCCCCGACGATGGACAGGCACCCGTGCTCGATCTGCTGGAGGATGTCGGGCTTGCCGTCCGGCTTGTGGATCTCGACGACGTGCAGCTTCTGGTCGACGGTTGTGTCGTCAAAGGTCGGCCGGAAGAGCTCCCACGCGAGGGCCAGCCCGTGCACGGTGTCGGCCTGGGACTCGATGCGCAGGTCGTGGTCGCCCGCGTCATACCAGCCCCCGCTGTCGAGGCCGGGCACGTGCTCGCCCGGCTTGAACTTCGTGAGCGTCGAGGGCCCCTGCTTGTAGCCGTCGAAATGGTTGTGGTTCACGGGCGCCATGAGCGCGTCGTCCATGTGCGACAGTCCGTGCCAGACGCGGTAGCGGTCGTTGATCCGCATGTGCGCCATCTGCACCGGCAGGAAGTACTCGACGGTCGGCTGCCAGACGTTCCTCGCGTAGACGTCGCTGCTGATCTGGAAGGCGTTCGAGCGCAGGTCGCCGTAGCCCACGATGTAGGTGCCCTCGGTGGTGACGTCCGAGAAGTCGAACTGGAGGTACCGGTAGCGCAGGAACCGCCCCCAGTCCTTCCCGGGCTTCTCCTCGACCTTCACGAGTCCCCTGTCCGTCGCGCGGTACAGCGCGACGGGAAGGAGCCGGGTCTCATGCCTGTCGAGCTCTATGACCGCGACCTTCGGCTGCCTCGGGTGGTACCCCACTTGCGACACCTGGACCACCGGATCGGACATCCAGCCCTCGATGGCGTGCGGCGAGACCAGCCACTCGACGGCGTCCTTCGACGCCCCGGCGGGGACGAGAGAGCGGACGACAAACCAGCCGTTGTTGTGCTGCGCGCGCCCGTCGAGAAGGACGAGCTCGCCGCCCTTCACGGCCTCGATAGTCATGCGCTGGCGGTCGGACTCGGGCGCGATGGTGAGCCGCGGTCCGGATCCGAGCGGCGCGACCTCGTAGTCACCGTCGGTCACCAGGCCTGGGCCGTTGACCTGGCGGGGAAAGGAGCCGACGGCGCCGCCGATCGCATAGGACTTGCCGAACAGGATGCCCGGGAAAAGCTCCAGGTTGAACCCGACCTTCCCGACCCACTCGGCGGGAAGCGGCTGGTCGAGGTCGACGATGATCCTGAAGGACCGGCCCTCCGGGCGGACCCTCACCACGTAGGCCATCTTGAGGTCCGGGTAGCCGATCGGGTTGAAGCCGCGGTGGTCCTCGCTGTAGTCAGGGTAGCTCATCCGCACGCTGATCTCCTGCGCGGCCCGGTCGACCTGGCGCTGCCCCACGACCGGCTTCGGCTGCCACTGGCCGGGGGTCGGCTCCAGGCGAAGGTCGCCGTTTGTCGCGACGCGCTCGCCGTTCAGGATGATCCCGACGCCCCCTTGGTGGCCCTCCGGGTAGAAGTCATGGGCGAGCATGACATTGAGTCCCTGCATCTCGAGGTACTCCTGGTCGTTGAGGCTGAGCGCGTCCTCGGCGCCCCTCGCGGGGTACGCCGCGCAGCAGAGGGCGAGGCACAAGGCGATACGGCAGTTCATGGTGGGGTCCTTTCGCCCCGCGACGTTCGACGGTGGCGGCCCGGACGCTATGGCGCTGCCGCGGGGTTTGCAACCCCGTCCGCCCTGCCGGCGGCCGTTAAACGGGGGCCTTATGGCGCGGCGAAGTTCCGCGAGGGGGACGGGCCTCAGACGTCGACGGCGACCACCTCGTGGATGGTCACCGACGGCACGGCGACGCCCAGCCATTCCCCGTCCTGCGAGAATTCCGGGGAGGCCCCGGCGACGAGGAGCCTCACGGCCCGGGCGCGGGCGCCCGGCGGCATGCGCAGCCTTATGCGCTGCTCGCCGACCGGGGTGAAGTCGCGGACGGGGCCCTTCAGCATCATCGGGTTCGTCAGGTTGACGAGGTGCACGGTGAGCGAGTCCTTCTGCTTCCACACGGTGACGTCGAGGATCCCGGGCCCCGAGACCTTGACGGGCGCCTCCTCGTTCGTCGCCCAGGACACCGCGTTGCGCATGAGGTCGCCGTGGTCGACGGCGAGGACGTCCCAGAACGTCCGGTCGATGTCCCAGGGGAAGTAGGCGACGCGGCCGCCGCCGGGCGTCTCCCTCAGGTAGGCCTGGGCGATGTCGGTGCGGGGCGTTCGCGGGTAGACCTTCTCCATCGGGAGGTCGGGGTAGGAGGGGATGAGCGTCAGCGGGGACGGGGCCTTGGCCGCCGGGGACACGCCCACGCGCCAGACCCCGTGGATGATCCGCGGCGCGTCGCGAAGGCCGGCCAGCAGGGGATGGTCGGGAAAGGCGGCGTGCTCGAGGCGCAGGTACGCGTTGTGCATCGGCCCCTCGACGGTGCCGGAAAAATGGGCGCCGAAGAGGTCGCTGAGGCCGAAGTCGGCCCGGCGTGCGCCCCACTCGTCCTCTAGCGACGTCTCCGAGGTGGCCACGATGCTGCCGCCGGCGGCGACGAAGGCCCTGATCTGGTCGCACTGCCCCGTCGAGAGCGAGGTGATGTTGGGCAGGATGAGGGTCCTGAACCTGGAGAGGCGCTCGGGCGAGAGGAGCCGGTCGTGCACCATCTCGAAGGGCACGCGGCCCTCGACGAGCGCCTGGTACCAGCCGAGCGCCGCGTCCTCCACCTCGTTCGGCGCCTTCGGCTCGTGGAACCAGCCCGTCTGCTGCGAATAGACAAGGGCCACGCGCGCCAGGGGGCGCTCGTTCCTCAGGTAGCGCTCGGCGCCCGCGCACCAGGAGTAGATCTCCTCGACAGGCGCCAGCCAGCGCTTGTCCTCGACCGTGCCCCCGAACTTCGTGAACCAGGGCCGCATCCCGTTGGCGATCCCGTCGGCTGCCCAGAGCCTCGTCTCCGCCGGGTGCTGCACGGCGTCCTTCCAGCGGTAGACCTCGTCGAGGCCGACGCTGAAGATGCCGACGACGGGCTTGTCGCCGAGGGCCGCACGGAACTCCTTCGCGTTCTTGCCGTTCGCCCAGGGCGCCATGAGGCCGCGCCTGGACTGCCGGTCCGCCATGAGCGTCGGCGCAAGCTCTCCGATCCTGCGCATGTCGAGGGAGCTGGTCGCCCCGCCCCCCGTGTTGGGGATGACGCACGAGTCGGGGTTCACGGCTCGGATCGCCGCATCCCAGGTGCGCCACAGTTCGAACAGCCGCTCCTGCCTCCAGAGGACATAGGCGCGGTGGGCCGGCTCGCTCCTCGCCTCGGAGGCAGGAAGGTCCATCCCGGAGTACGCCCTGAAGTTGGCCCGGCAGTGCTCGCAGTAGCACATCCCCGAGCCGTCCCATCGGTTGATGAAGATGCCGTCGACCCTGTAGCGCGTCATGACCTCGCGCATCACCTGCGTCATGAAGTCGAAGTTGTAGGGCCCGAGGGCGCAGGTGACCCACATTTCAGGGGACGACCAGTGCCTGCGCGGCCTTCCCGAGGCGTCGACGGCGATCCAGTCGGGGTGTGCGGCCTTCGCGTCGTCGTAGGTGGCGTGCGGGTCCGTGCGGCCGATGACGACCATGCCCTGCCTGCGGCAGCCCTCGACCAGCTCGCCGAAGACGTCGCGGCCGCCCAGCCACGCGCTCGCGTGGTGGAAGGGGACGCGCGTCGGGTAGTAGGCCACGCAGCCGCCCGCGCTCAGGCACGCGGCGTCCGAGCGCGTGCGCCGGAAGTAGTCCATCCAGAACCCCGGGTCGAATTTCCCGGGGTCGTCCTCGACGAGCGTCAGCTGCGCCCAGCGCATGGGCCGCGAGGTCCAGGCCGGCAGCGCGGGCGCGGCCGCCGGTGGGCCGCCGGCGGCTGGCTGCGCCGCGAGCCGGCCCACGGTCGCCGCGGCGCCCGCGGCGGCGGACGCCCTGATGAATCCCCTGCGGGTGAGATCGCCCACGGCTCCACCCTACGCGACGGCGCGCGGGGAATCACCCAAAAAAAAGACGGCGCGGATCAACTCCGCGCCGCCGGCTGTCGCTCCTGGACGAGGGGCCTGGTTCAGTTCCAGTAGCCCTCGTAGAAGCGGAAGCCGCCACTCTCCGGCTCCCAGTGGGGAGGAACCCAGTTCGAGTCAGTACGCGGCGGGATCTGCCATTGGCCGTTGATCCAGATGTACTGGCTGCTCCTCCATGTCCAGTGGCCGGGAACCCAGACGTAATCCGAGCCCGGACTGGCGGTGACGACCTCGCTCTGCGCTGCAGGGGGGGCCGAGACGACGACGGTGCTTACGGGCTGGGTCTGGGTGGTGTAGGTGGTCTGGGCGGGCGTCGTGACCGTCTGGGTCACGGGCTGCGATGTCGTCGTCTGGGTGACGACGGTCTGCGTGGCCGCCGGGGCGGGCGGAGGCGGGGCTGACACGACATGAGAATCGGGTTCGGAATCGCACCCCGCAAGGAGGGCGACCGCCCCGCATGCGATCAGGGCGCGGGCCGAATAACGTAGGGTTTTCATACGTGGGCAACCGACTCGCCCCAGCCGGGGCGGTTCCTGCCGGAGTCCGTTAAATAATTGGCCCAGCGGGCGAAATGCGCCCGTCCTATGGAACCAATCGCGGCCGGTCGCTACGATTGTGCGGAACTCAAGGAACGGGTGAACGCGCAGGTCGCAAAAGGCAGCTGGGACATCGCGAAGGGCAGGCTGAAGCAGAAGTACGCCGGCCTCACGGACGACGACCTGCGCTTCGTGGAGGGCCGCGAGGAGCTCCAGAATTTCTTGCACGAATCCAACAACAAGCAGACGCGGCGGTAAGCCCCCCAACGGGGCCCCTCCGGGTCGAAGAACAGAGAAGGAAAAAAAAGAAATGAAAGCGCCCCAATTCAGGCCGGCAGTCGCCTCGGCCCTCGCCCTCGCGGGCCTACTCGCGCTGGGCAGCCTCAACACCGGCTGCGCCGGCTCCAGCACCAAGGACAGCACCGGACAGTACGTCGACGACACGACCATCACGACGAAGGTGAAGACGGCCCTCCTCGGGGACTCCGCCGTGAAGTCCTTCGAGATCAAGGTCGAGACCTTCAAGGGCGTCGTCCAGCTGAGCGGCTTCGTCGACACCGAGGACCAGAGGGCCGCCGCGACGAGGGACGCGATGTCGGTTTCCGGCGTCCAGGACGTCAAGGACAACCTGACGCTCAAGTAATCCGGCGGGGATTGGCTTGAGGAGGCGGCCCGCGGGCCCGATACACTCGTGGCGCCCTCCCATGCCGCTCCCCGGCCAGATCCCCAGCAGGCTCTCCGCGCTCGGCGTCCGGCCGTCGGAGGTCGAGGAGCGGTTTGTCAGGGGCTCGGGGCCGGGCGGCCAGAAGATCAACAAGACCTCGTCGACGGTCTGGCTTCGCCATGGTCCGACGGGGATCGAGGTGAGGTGCCAGGCCGGCCGCTCCCAGTCGGCCAACCGGGAGGAGGCCTGGCTCGAGCTCTGCGGGCGCCTGGAGGCCCTCGCGAGGTCGCGGGCGCTCGGCGCCAGGCAGGCCGCGGAGCAGGAGCGGCGCCGCTCCCGGCAGAAGAGCCGCGGCCAGAAGGCCGCCATGGTGGACTCCAAGCGGCGCAGGGCGCGGATGAAGGGCCGCCGGGGACGGGTGGGCGACGAGTGACTACCCGAGCGGCCCGTAGGCCTCTGTGAAATGCCTGCGGCACATCGCAACGTAGCGGTCGTTCCCGCCGATCTCGACCTGCGCGCCCTCGCGGACAGCCTTCCCGTCGGCGCCGACGCGGAGGTTCATGGTGGCCTTCCGCCCGCAGTGGCAGATCGTCTTCAGCTCGATCAGGTTGTCCGCGAGCGCGAGGAGCCCGGCGCTGCCGGGGAAGAGCCTTCCCTGGAAATCCGTCCTGAGGCCGTAGCAGAGGACGGGGATGCGCAGGGTGTCGGCGATCCGCGTGGCCTGCCGCACCTGCGCGGGCGTGAGGAACTGGGCCTCGTCGACGAGGACGCAGGCGACCGGCCGGGCGGTGTGCTCGGACTCGACCCGCGCAAGCAGGTCGTCGCCCTGGCCGAGCGCGATCGCCTCCGAGGCGAGGCCTATCCGGGACTCGATGCGGCCGGCGCCGGCCCGCGTGTCGAGCGCCGGCATGAACAGCAGCGTGCGCATACCCCGTTCCCTGTAGTTGTAGCTCGACTGGAGGAGGACGGTGCTCTTGCCGGCGTTCATCGCCGAGTAATAGAAATATACCTTGGACATGGGGCGCCGGAACCTAGGCGCACCGGGGGGCCGCGCTCAACCAGATAGAGCCCCCGGGCATGAGCCCGGCCCCCCCGCATGACTAGCCGATCCGGCCCGGGTTTTCCCCCTTCTCAATTGCGCCAATAAGGCTTAACTGATCGCAACTTTGCCCCCGTGCCTGCGTCATCCACCAATCCCTTGCCCGCTAGCCGATTGGCCTGCCATTGCCCGGCTGGAACCGGCGATTTGCGGCGGGGCAAAGCCAAGTTCGATTGCGACCCAATTTTTACACTAAAGACCAGAAATTAAACAGCTTATGAAACAGGATGACCCCCGCAACCCGAGGCCCAGTGCAGCCAAGCCCGAGAAGGCTGCCGCGCCCAGGGCCAATCGCAAACCGATCGTGGTCGCCCTGCTCGTCGTGGTCGCCGTGGGGATCGCCCTCTATCTCCTCCTGCCCAGCAAGAAGCCGAAGGCCCGCCCGTCCGCGGGGATCCCGGTTTCCGTGGGCGTGGCCAAGGAGGGCAACGTCGACATCTTCCTGGACGCCATCGGTACCGTCACGCCGGTCTACACGGCGGCGGTCACGAGCCGGGTCGCCGGCGAGGTGACGCAGGTCCTCTACAAGGAGGGCCAGATGGTGAAGAAGGGGGACCTCCTGGCCATCATCGATCCCCGGCCGTACCAGGCCGCGCTCCTCCAGGCCCAGGGCCAGCTCGCGCGCGACCAGGCGCTCCTCAAGAACGCGAAGCTCGACCTCGTGCGCTACCAGAACGCCTACGAGCAGCACGCCGTCCCGGAGCAGCAGCTGGCGACCCAGCAGGCCCTCGTCGAGCAGGACGCGGGCGTCGTGCAGCTCGACGAGGGCAACCTGGCCGCGGCGCAGGTGAACGTGGACTACACGCAGATCCGCTCCCCCATCGACGGCCGGGTGGGCCTGCGGTCCATCGACCCGGGCAACATCGTCGCCGCCGACGGGACGACGCCGCTGGCCACCGTCACGCAGCTCCAGCCGATCACCGTCATCTTCAACATCTCCGAGGACGACCTCGGACCCGTGGCCGAGCAGACGAAGGCGGGCAAGAGCCTCCTGGTGGAGGCGCTCGACCGCTCCCAGCTCCACAAGCTCGCTGACGGCACGCTGCTCACGCTCGACAACGAGATCAACACGGCGACCGGCACCGTCCGGGCGAGGGCGGAGTTCCCGAACAAGGACAACGAGCTCTTCCCGAACCAGTTCGTGAACGCGCGCCTCCGGGTGAAGACGCTTTCGAACGTGATCCTCGTCCCGGCGGCCGCCATCCAGCGCAACAGCGACGAGACCTACGTCTACGTGATCCAGCCGGACGGCACGGTGCGCTCCCGCGACGTCAAGGTCGCGGCGACCGAGTCCGAGACCTCGGCCGTGAGCGGGGTGAACAGCGGCGAGCAGCTCGTCACGGACGGGTTCGACAAGCTTCAGTCCGGCACGAAGGTGGTGCCCCGCGAGCAGCAGACGCCCTCCAAGGCGGGCGGAGCGGCGCCGGGTGCGGCGCCTGCGCGCGAATGAACCCCTCCCGCCCGTTCATTCTGCGGCCGATCGCCACGTCGCTGCTGATGGCGGCGATACTGATCGTCGGCCTCATCGCCTTCAGGGAGCTGCCGATAGCGGCGCTCCCCGAGGTCGACTACCCGACGATGCAGGTGATCACCTTCTACCCTGGGGCGAGCCCCGACGTCGTCGCCTCGGCCGTCACCGCCCCCCTTGAGCGGCAGCTGGGCGAGGTGCCGGGCCTTAACCAGATGCTGTCCACCAGCTCGGAGGGGGTCTCGGTCATCACGCTCCAGTTCGCGCTCAGCCTCAACATCGACATCGCCGAGCAGGACGTGCAGGAGGCCATCAACGCGGCGCAGACCTACCTGCCCCCGCAGCTGCCGACGCCCCCCGTCTACAACAAGGTCAACCCGGCCGACGCGCCGATCCTGACGCTGGCCCTCACCTCCGACTCGATCCCCCTCCCCAAGGTCGAGGACTACACCGACACGAGGCTGGCCGAGAAGATCTCCCAGCTGCCGGGCGTCGGCGCGGTGACGATCAGCGGCGGGCAGAAGCCGGCCGTGAGGGTGCAGGTCAACCCGACGCAGCTGGCGGCCTACGGCATCGGCATCGACAGCATCCGGACGGCCCTCACGTCGGCCAGCCTCGACTCCGCGAAGGGAAGCTTCGACGGGCCGAACCAGAACTACCAGATCGGGGCCAACGACCAGATCACGACGAGCGACGACTACAGGAAGCTCGTCGTGGCCTACCGCAACGGCGCGCCCGTCATGCTGAACGCCGTCGCCAGCGTGGTCGACGGCGTCGAGAACGAGCAGGCCTCGGCCTGGATGAACAAGGTCCCGGCCGTGATCGTGAACATCCAGCGCCAGCCGGGCGCCAACATCATCGACGTCGTGGACCGGATCATGACGCTCCTGCCCAAGCTCCGGGCGACCATCCCGCCCGCCATCCACATCTCGGTCCTCACCGACCGCACGACCACGGTCAGGTCGTCCGTGGCCGACGTGGAGTTCGAGCTGTGCCTGTGCATCCTGCTCGTCGTCGCCGTCATCTTCGTCTTCCTGCGCACGTTCGCGGCCACGATCATCCCCAGCATCGCCGTGCCGCTGTCCCTCATCGGCACCTTCGGCGCAATGTACGCCCTCGGCTACAGCCTGAACAACCTGACGCTCATGGCGCTCACGATCTCCACCGGCTTCGTGGTGGACGACGCCATCGTCATGATCGAGAACATCAGCCGCTACGTGGAGCAGGGCGAGAAGCCGCTCGCGGCCGCCCTGAAGGGCGCGGAGCAGATCGGGTTCACGATCATGTCGCTCACGGTGTCGCTGATCGCCGTGCTGATCCCGCTCCTCTTCATGGGCGACATCACCGGGCGGCTCTTCAGGGAGTTCGCGGTCACCCTCAGCGTCACGATCCTCATATCGGCCGTCGTCTCCCTGACCCTGACGCCGATGCTGTGCGCCCGGCTCCTCAAGCACCGGGATGCGGCGCAGGAGGGGCGCTTCTACAAGGCCTCGGAGCGCATGTTCGAGCAGACGATCGCCTTCTACGGCCGCACGCTCGACTGGGTCCTCGGCCACAGGGCGCTCACGCTGTTCGTCGCGGTGGCGACCCTCGGGGTGACCGTGCTGCTGTACGTCGTCATCCCGAAGGGCTTCTTCCCCGTCCAGGACACGGGCGAGATCCAGGCCGTGTCCGAGGCCGACCAGAGCGTATCGTTCGCCGAGATGGGCCGCGAGCAGCAGAAGCTCGTGTCCGTGATCCTCCAGGATCCCGCCGTGGACAACCTTTCCTCGTTCATCGGGGTCGACGGCACGAACACCACGCTCAACAGCGGCCGGATCCAGATCAACCTGAAGCCCCTCTCCAAGCGCCACGGGCTTTCGGCGACGCAGGTGATCCGGCGCCTCCAGGCGTCGGTCGCCAAGGTCGAGGGGGTCAGCCTCTACATGCAGCCCGTCCAGGACATCTCCGTCGAGGACATCGTGAGCCGCACGGAGTACCAGTACAGCCTCCAGGACCCCAGCGCGGCGGAGCTTTCTGACTACGCCGGTAAATTCGTCGCAAAGCTGAAGACGATCCCCGAGCTGACGGACGTCGCGAGCGACCTCGAGACCGGGGGCCGGCAGACCTCACTCACGTTCGACCGGCAGACCGCCGCGCGCCTCGGGATCACCCCACAGAACATCGACGACAGCCTCTATGACAGCTTCGGCCAGAGGCAGGTCTCGACCGTGTTCACGCAGCTGAACCAGTACCACGTCATCCTCGAGGTCGACCCCCGGTTCCAGGCGAGCCCCGCCAGCCTGAAGGACATCTACCTGATGTCGGCCGCGGGGGGGGCGGTGCCGCTCAGCACCGTCGCCAAGTCGGAGCAGGTCACGGCCCCGACCCTCGTCAGCCACATGGGCCAGTTCCCGGCGACGACGATCTCCTTCAACCTCCAGCCGGGGGCCTCCCTCGGCGCGGCGGTGGAGGCCATCAAGAAGGTGGAGAAGCAGCTCCCGCAGCCGCCCGCGATGCAGGGCTCCTTCCAGGGGACCGCTCAGGCCTTCGTCGGCTCCCTGACGAACGAGCCCGTGCTCATCCTGGCGGCGCTCGTCACGGTCTACATCGTCCTCGGGGTCCTCTACGAGAGCTACATCCACCCGATCACGATCCTCTCGACGCTCCCGTCGGCGGGCGTCGGCGCCATCCTCGCGCTCATCGTCTGCCGGAACGAGCTCACGATCGTGGCCATCATCGGCATCGTCCTGCTGATCGGCATCGTCCAGAAGAACGCGATCATGATGATCGACTTCGCCCTGGCGGCCGAGAGGCAGGAGCACAAGTCGCCGTACGACGCGATCCATGAGGCCTGCCTGCTGCGCTTCAGGCCCATCCTCATGACGACCATGGCCGCCATGCTGGGCGCCGTCCCGCTGGCACTGGGCCAGGGCGTCGGCTCCGAGCTGCGCCGGCCGCTCGGCATCGCGATCATCGGCGGCCTGATCTTCAGCCAGCTGCTGACGCTCTACACGACGCCCGTCATCTACCTCTTCTTCGACAAGCTGTCCGCCAGGTTCTCGCCGGGGAGCCGCCCGGCCCGGGACGGGGACACGCACGCCGCGCCGGCCCACCCGGCGGCCGAGCCGCGGACATGAGCCTGTCGTCGCCCTTCATCAAGAGGCCGATAGCGACGACGCTGCTCACGGCGGCCGTCGCCCTCGCTGGGACGGTCGCCTTCCCGTTCCTGCCCGTCTCGCCGCTGCCGCAGGTCGACTTCCCGACCATCTCCGTGCAGGCGTCGCTCCCCGGCGCCAGCCCCGAGATCATGGCCTCGTCGGTGGCGACGCCGCTCGAGAGGGCGTTCGGCAGGATATCCGGCGTCTCCGAGATGACGGCCCAGAGCACGCTCGGGCAGGCGAGCGTGGTCCTGCAGTTCTCGCTGAACAGGAGCATCGACGCGGCCGCGCGCGACGTTGAGTCGGCCATCAACGCCGCCCGCAGCAACCTGCCGACGGACCTGCCCAACAACCCCACCTACCGCAAGGTGAACCCCGCGGACGCGCCGATCACGATCATCGCGCTCACCTCCGACAAGCTGCCCCCGTCGCAGCTCTACGACGCCGCCTCGACGATCCTCGCCCAGAAGCTCTCCCAGATCCCCGGGGTGGGGCAGGTGATCGTCGGCGGGAGCTCCTCGCCGGCTGTCCGCGTCGACGTGAACCCGACGCAGCTCAACTCCTACGGGCTCACCCTCGACAACGTGAGGACCGCCATCGGCGCGGAGACGGCGAACGAGGCGAAGGGAAGCTTCTCGGGCCCGACGAGGCACTGGATGATCGGCGTCAACGACCAGCTCCTCAAGGCGGCCGACTACCGGCCGCTCATCGTGAGCTACAGCAAGGGGGCGCCCGTGCGGCTCATGGACATCGCGAACGTCTCCGACTCGGTGCAGACGCTCCGCTCGATCGGGGTCATGAACGGCAAGCCCGCCGCCCTGATCATCGTCTTCCGCCAGCCGGGCGCGAACATCATCTCGACCGTGGACGGCATAAAGGCCTCCCTTCCCCAGCTCCACGCGGCCATCAACCCCGCGATAGACCTGACGATCGCGCTCGACCAGACGCGGACCATCCGCGCCTCGGTGTCCAACGTCGAGGTGACCCTCCTCACGTCGGTGCTCCTCGTCGTGCTGGTCGTCTTCGTCTTCCTCAGGGAGCTGCGCGCGACGGCCATCCCCGTGGTCGCCGTCCCCGTCTCCATCATCGGGACCCTCGGGATCATGTACCTCTTCGGCTACAGCATCGACAACCTGTCGCTGATGGCGCTCACGATCTCGACCGGGTTCGTGGTCGATGACGCGATCGTCGTGCTGGAGAACATCACGCGGCACATCGAGAAGGGCGTCCCCCCCTTCGAGGCGGCGCTGACCGGGGCGGCCGAGATCGGCTCCACGGTCATGTCGATGAGCATCTCCCTCGTCGCCGTCTTCATCCCCATCCTCATGATGGGCGGCATCGTCGGGAGGCTCTTCCGGGAGTTCGCGGTGGTGCTCTCGTTCACGATCCTGGTGTCGCTGGCCGTGTCCCTGACGACGACGCCCATGATGTGCTCCCGGCTGCTGAAGCCCGAGAAGGGCCACGGCAGGTTCTACATGGCCAGCGAGAAGGGCTTCAAGTGGGTCCTCTCAAGGTACGAGGGGAGCCTGCGATGGGTCCTCGACCACTCGATCTTCATGCTCCTGGTGGCCATCGGGACGCTGTTCCTCAGCGTATTCCTCTACATCGTCATCCCTAAGGACTTCTTTCCCCAGCAGGACACGGGGCGCCTGGCCGGCAGCATCATCGCGGACCAGGACACCTCGTTCCAGTCGATGAAGCAGAAGATCCTGGACCTGGTCGCCATCGTTAAGAAGGACCCCGGGGTCGACACGGTGATCGGCTTCTCGGGCGGCGGCGGCGGCACGACGACGAACACGGGCCGCGTCTTCGTGTCCCTGAAGCCCGCGGGGGAGCGGCGCAACTCCTCGGCCGAGCAGATCATCAACCGGCTCAGGCCCAAGCTCGCGGTCGTGCCCGGCGCCACCCTCGTCCTGCAGGCCGTGCAGGACGTCCGGATCGGCGGCCGCTCCAGCGCCGCGCAGTACCAGTACACGATCCAGAGCGAGAACCTGCAGGAGCTGAACGAGTGGGGGCCGAAGATGCTGAAGACGATGCGCGGCATCCACCAGCTCACCGACGTGACCAGCGACGCCCAGAACAACGGGCTGGCGGCCAACCTGGTCATCGACAGGCCGACGGCGTCCCGCCTCGGCATAACCCCGCAGGGCATCGACAGCATCCTCTACGACGCCTTCGGCGAGCGGGAGATCGCTACCACCTACACCCCTATCAACCAGTACTTCATCATCATGGAGGTGCAGCCCAGGTTCTGGCAGGACCCGACGGGGCTGCGCGACGTGTACGCCCCGTCGTCCTCCGGCGGGATGGTGCCCCTCTCGGCGTTCACGAGCTTCATGGCCCAGACGGCGCCGCTTGCGGTCAACCACTCCGGCGTGTTCCCCTCGGTGACCATATCCTTCAACCTCGCGCCGGGCGTCGCGCTCAGCGAGGCCACAGCGCTGATCGACGGGGCCGAGCGCCAGGCCGGCATGCCGACCACCATCGTCGGCTCCTACAGCGGCACGGCCCAGGCCTTCCAGTCATCGCTCTCGAACGAGCTGTTCCTCATCCTGGCGGCGATCGCCGCCGTCTACGTCGTCCTCGGCGTCCTCTACGAGAGCTACATCCACCCGGTCACGATCCTCTCGACGCTGCCGTCCGCCGGCGTCGGCGCCCTCCTGGCGCTTCTGCTGACAAAGACCTCGCTCAGCGTCGTGGCCCTCATCGGCGTCATCCTCCTCATCGGGATCGTCAAGAAGAACGCTATCATGATGATCGACTTCGCGCTCGCCGTTGAGCGGCAGGAGCACGTGACGCCGAAGGAATCGGTCTTCCGGGCGTGCCTTCTGCGGTTCCGCCCCATCATGATGACGACCATGGCCGCGCTGCTGGGCGGCCTGCCGCTCGCGCTCGGCACCGGCATGGGCTCCGAGCTCCGCCGCCCGCTCGGCATCGCGATCGTCGGCGGGCTCATCGTGAGCCAGGCGCTCACCCTCTACACGACACCCGTCGTCTACCTCTATATGGACAGGCTCAACAACTGGATCGCGCGGTTCGGCTTCGCCGGAGACGACGAGGCGCCCGCCGCGGCCCCGAACCCCGGCACCGCAGCCACATGAACCCGCGACACACAGCGCCCATCATCGCGTCCCTGATCCTGCTCGGCGGCTGCGACTTCGCCCCGCACTACGACAAGCCGAAGACCGGCGCCTCTGGCGCCTTCAAGGAGGCCGCGCACGGCGGCTCGCCCGAGTCGGAGGGCTGGAGGGTCGCGACCCCCAACGACGCGGTCCCGCGTGGCCGCTGGTGGGAGGCGTATGGCGACCCCGAGCTGGACGCCCTCGAGGGCCGCGTGGCCATATCGAACCAGACCGTGGCGCAGGCCGAGGCCAACTACCGCGCTGCGCGCGCCGTGCTCACCGAGGCGCGCTCAAGCCTGCTCCCCGCCGTGGGCCTGGACCCGTCCGTCATCCGCTCGCGCACTAGCGCTTCCGGGGGAAGCCCCGTGACGACGTCCGGCGCCGGCGGCTCGCAGGGTTCCGGCTCGGCGCCGGGGTCCTCGTCGGGCAACTCCAACTCGAGCTCCAACAGCCAGAACCCGAAGACGACGTACACGCTCCCCGTCGAGGCCTCGTACGAGATCGACCTCTGGGGCAGCATCCGCAACACGGTGGCCGAGCAGCGCTTCACCGCCCAGGCGAGCGCGGCCCAGGTCGAGGGCGCCATCCTGAGCACGCAGAGCGCCCTGGCGCAGGACTACTTCTCCCTCAGGGCTGCGGACGAGCAGCGCCGGATACTCGGCACCACGCTCGCCGACTACGAGGCGAGCTACCACCTGGTGAACACCCTCTTCAAGAACGGCCTCGCCTCGGAGGAGGACGTCGCCGAGGCGGACACGCAGCTCGACGGCGCCGAGGCCCAGCTGACGGACCTCGGGGTCGCGCGCTCCCAGTTCGAGCACGCGATCGCGGTCCTCATCGGCGTGCCGCCCTCGAAGTTCTCGATCGGGTTCAGCAAGTTCAATCCGGCGCTGCCGGTCGTCCCCGTGGGGCTGCAGTCGGACCTCCTGGAGCGGCGCCCGGATGTCGCGGCGGCCGAGCGCCAGGTCGCGGCGGCGAACGCCGCGATTGGCGTAGCGCGCGCGGCGTACTTCCCCGAGCTCACGATCAGCGGCTACGCGGGCTTCGAGTCCACCAGCCTGTCGAAGCTCCTCGACTGGCCTGACCGCATCTGGTCGATAGGCCCCAGCGTGCTGCAGCCGCTCTTCGACGGCGGCCTGCGCATCGGGCAGAACGAGCAGGCGCGGGCAGAGTACGACGCGACGGTCGCGGGTTACAGGCAGACCGTCCTCGCGGCCCTGCAGTCGACCGAGGACAACCTGTCGACGCTGCGGATACTCTCGAAGGAGGTCGTGCAGCTCCACAAGGCCTCGCTGGCGGCCGAACGCTCCGTGAAGCTGTCGGTGACGCGCTACCAGAACGGCATAGACAGCTACGTGAACGTCATCACGGCCCAGGACACCTTCCTCTCCAACCGGCTGGCCGAGCTCCAGGTGCAGCTCCGGCAGGTGGTGGCGACGGTCTCGCTCGTCACGAACCTGGGCGGGGGCTGGGACACCTCGCAGTGGAGCCAGACGGAGAAGGAGGCCCTTCACCCCGCCGGGCAGGGCCAGGAGCCGCAGGCGCCCGCCGAGGACGCCCATGCGGTGCCCAACCCGCCGCCCCTCCCGGACACCCTCAAGCGGCCCGAGGACCTCCTCAAGCAGAACGAGGAGGACATGACCCCCGGACCCGCGCACTGAGCCGGGGCCGGGCGCGCGGCGCGCCTACTTCTGCGAGGGAATGAAGTCGGTCTCGACGGCTTTCTGGAGGATGTCGGGCGGCAGGAGCCCCTGGCTGATCAGGAAGTTGTTGAAGGCGTACCGGTCGAACCTGTCGCCGAGGGCGATCTCGGCCTCCGCGCGCATCTCCATGATCCTGCTGTAGCCGTAGAAATAGGCCGTGGCCTGGCCGGGGTTCCTGAAGGTGAACCGGTCCAGCTCCTCCTTCGTGAAGGCCTCGGAGAGGCAGACGTCGTTCGTCAGGATGTCGTGGGCCCGCGGGCGGGAGATCATCCCGAGGTTGAGCATCGGGTCCAGGATCGCCCGCGCGGCGCGCAGTAGGCGCAGCTGGAGGGCGACCAGCTGGCCGTCGATCGGCTCGTAGGGCTTGTAGACCGCCTCCGAGTAGAGCGCCCAGCCCTCCACGTTGACGCTGTTGAAGGCGAAGATGCTCCGGGCGAGCGAGACGCCCCGCTCGATCATCGCCGTGAACTGCAGGTCGTGGCCGGGCCGCCCCTCGTGGGCGGAGAGGGTCCAGGCGGCAGCCCTGAAGGAGAAGTCATCGTACTTGTCCTCGGGGGAGGCGGACGCCCCGGGGTTGTTCAGCGGCAGGACGAACTGCCCCCTCTGCCCGGTGTTGCCGATGATCTGGGGCGGCAGGTAGTGGGGGGCCGGCTGCGACGCGGTCTCCGCGGCCGAGGCGAGGCGCATGATGAGCGGGCGGTCCGGCAGGGCGATGATGTGCTCCTTGCGGATGTTCGCCTCAATCGCGGCGATCACCTGGTGGTAGTACGGCTCCAGCTCCGCCGTCGACAGCTGGTCCTTCTTCAGCGCCCGGACGACCGGCCGGTAGTCGGTGTCCGGCAGGCCGCGCTCCTTGGCGACGAGCGGCGCGAGCGAGGCCAGCTCGGCCTGGGTCTCCGTGTATTCGAGGCGGGCCTTGGCGATCAGGTCCTCCGGCGTGATCCCGAGGCCCACGTCGACGAGGTCCTCTGCATAGATCTCGGGCGGCTGGCGGAAATCCTCCCTCGAGTGCGGCAGCACCTCCTGCTTCTCCCAGCGGGCGAAGTCCCCAAGCTGCGCCTCCATGGCGTCCAGGGCCTTCCCGGCGCCCGGTATCCTGAATGTCGCGTAGAGCTGCCGGATCCCCGCCACGTACCTCGGGACGTCGTCGATCGAGGTCTGGACGCGGCCCCGGAAGGGGCCGAGGCGGGAGGGACCCCTGAGCGATTCCGCGAAGAGCGCCTTTGCGAGCTCGGTCATCGGCGTGTAGCCGGGCTCGAGCCCCGTCATCTTGCGCAGCCTCACGAGCGCCGCCGGCCGGCGCCCGGGGGAGACCTGGTTCTGGAGCAGCGAGAACTGCGCGACGAAGAAGGACCGGGGGATGTCGTTGAAGTCGAGGAGCAGCCGGTGGTCCAGTTCCGTGTCCGTGATCCGGTTCCTGCAGGCCCGGATGAGGATCTCCAGGTCCTGCCTGACCCGGGGATCGCCCTCGGAGGCCAGCTTCGCCCCGAGCGCGTCCTCGGCGCCCTGGAGGGCGGCGCGCGACCGCTCGTCCAGGCCCGGACGCATGTCGGTCACCCCGTCGTCGAACTCGGACAGGCCGTCGTCCGAGACCTCCTCGGGGCTGTAGGACCCGATCGCCTTCAGGAGGATCTGGGCGTCGGCGTTGCTCTCCTGGACCCAGTCCGCGTCGGCGGCGCGCGAGGGCGCTGCGGCCGCGGCGAGGGCGAGGGCGGCAAGCCCAATGTGGCATGTCTTCATGGGTGCGTTGTCCTTTCCCGTCCCTCGCGGACTGCGGATCCTGCCCGGCCCCGGAGGAGGAGGCCACCACAAAAGCCCCCCTGGACCCTCAGGGCCCGGCGCCCGCCTCATCCAGCTGGATGAGCCCAAGGAGCGCGCCCCAGTGGTAGTACCGGTCGCTCGAGGTCACGTCGTCTCCCTCGCCCGTCATGGCGTTGTAGTTCTCATGGACGTGGCCGTTCCTGGACCATTCCCGGTTGAAGAGCGCGGCGGATTTCTCGGCCAGGAGCCTCCGGGCCTCCGGCTCGTCGTAGTTGCGCAGCCCGAGGTAGACCAGGTAGTTGATCGGCCCCCAGATGCGCCCGCGCCAGTAGTTCTGGTCGCGGAAGGCGGGATCCGACCTCTCGATGGACGGAACGACCCACTCGCCCCAGAACTCGGCGGGATTCATCAGGTGCTCCCGGACCATCCGCCGGGCCTGGGCCGGGGTGGCGGCCCTCGCGAGCAGCGGGTAGAAGTTGGCGGGAGAGAGGCGGAGCGAGGGCGCGCCGGTGTCGAGGTCCCTGTTGAGGAAGATGCCCGCCTTGTCGCTCCAGAGCGTCTGGAGGCGGCCCCTTATGCGCGCGGCCCGCGCGCGAAGCTCCGCCTCCTCGCTGTTCCGGCCCAGCCGGGAGGCGATCTCGGCCAGGGCCCCGCAGTCGGCGGCGTAGAGGCCCATGAGGCCGACGTCCGCATAGTGAAGCCTCCCGGAAGCCTCGTCGAAAGGCGCCTGGTCGTAGATGGGGCTGTTGTCCATTCCGGACTCGAAGACGGCCCCCTGCTTCGTGCCCACGGAGCCGTCATCGGGGTCGTGGGGATTCGTTCCCCGGTCCGTCCCGTGGACCAGGTACCCATCGTACGTCCGGTGCTGGTCCCACCAGCGGTTCCACCGCAGGAGCGGGGCGAACGTGTCGCGAAGCAGCCAGAGGTCGTGGTACTTCCGGTAAAGGCCGAGGACCGTTATCGAGCCCACGGGGGGCTCGGACCGGTCGAAGCTTTTCCAGCCTCCCGCCCTCGCATAGTTGGGGACGAAGCCGCCGGGAGTCTCCTCATTGAGGATCTCGATCGCATTCGCGTAGGCCAGGTCGCGGTCCCCGACGGCGCAGAGCGAGGCCGCAAAGAAGGTGTCCCAGTCGAAGAACACGAATCCCCCCCACCGGATCGACCAGAGCCTGCTGACCGGCGAGAAGACACGGTCCCCGGCGGGCTCGTAGGTCGTGTCCCAGCCGATCACGCTCTGGATGGCGCCGGCCATGCCCGTGCCGGCCGGCCTTGCCCGGCCGAGCGCGGCGCGGATCTCGGCCAGGGAACGGGGCTTGCCGCTGCAGATCCCGATCGGCCCACCGAGCGGGGCCGCGAAGTAGGGCCCCGAGAGGGGCACTGCCGTCGGCGGCGTGCGGCCGCCTCCCGTCCAATAGACGGCGCGCGCCCCCGAGGGCCCCTCGTAGGCGATATGGTCGCCCTGCCAGGCGACGCTTCCCGGCCTGTTCCACAGGATGCCGGCCGAGACGACGAGGAGGGGACCCTCGCCGTCGGCCTGGGCGGGGGAGGCAAGCATCACGACATCGTCGCCGTCGTGGGCCGTTTCCAGCGTCACGGCGTGGCCCCTCCACGTTATCTCGCACTGGGTGTAGCTCCCGTTCCACGTGTGGATCCCCGGGACCACCTTCTCGTCGTCCTTGCCGAAGCGCCCTATCAGGGCGTCGGGCAGGAAGGCGTCCCTGTCGAGGGCCGAGCGGTTCCGCAGCCCGACCCGGATGGCGAGGCCCTCCGGCGCCAGCACCTGCTCGGCTACGCTGTAGACGTCCCAGGTGTTCCAGCCCGTGTTGAGCGACCGCTGCACCTGGGCATATTCGGGGGAGCGGGTCTGCGCCCCGCACCCGTGGGCCAGCGCGGCCGCCATGCTCGCCAGGACGAATCGAATGGGCATGTCGCCTTCCGTGGTTCGCTTTTCAGGATCCCGGCGGGGCGAACCGGGCGTCGACGTAGACCCAGCTTCGCACGCCGGACCGGAGCGTCGTCGGCACCCGCCTGTACGCGGCCACCTCGTAGGTGTCGGCCTTCAGGACCTCGTCCATCGTCACCTCGAAGACCACGCCGGCCACCTCCTGCCCCGGGTTGCCCGTGTGGGCGACGATGGGATGGCGGGGCTTCCCGCTCAGCTCGACGACCTTCGGGTCGTCGATTTCCAGCATCCGGAGCTCGAATCCCACGAGGGCGTCGGGGGAGCCCTTCAGTGGCCTGCCGAAAGTGCCCATCTGCACGGACTCGAGCTGGAGCGTCCCGTAGGAGAAAAGGTGCTCGGGTCGGGCCTCGGCAGGCATGACCGAAGGGGATGGGAAGAACGCCGGACAGGCAAGGTTGCGTTCGCGGCCCGCGCTTCAGCGCCGCGGGATCCCGGCCCGGCGGACAGCCCCGCCGAAATCTCCCGGCCGGGCCCCCTTGGGATTGCCCTCGGCGCCACTTGGCCCCAAGCAGTCGGGAATGCCGAAGCGGCTGTTTGCGGTTTATCTCGGAGGACGCGCCCCCCGGTGCAACACGGAGCTTCACGACGTCGTTTTCGCCGTGGGGGAGACCCTCGACTCAACGTATGAGACGCTCATGGACAAGTGGTTTGGCGACCCGCAACGCATGCACGTCGACTCCTGGATCGACCTCCAGGTCGTCGACGGGCACAGGATTTCGCTGGAGAAGGGCGGCCCCAGGGGCACGAGGCGGCTGTTCTTCGTCAATCTCGGCGCCTACCTGCCCGGGCAGTTCACCGAGCTGCATGCCAACGCCTTCGTCGTCGCGGAGGACGAGAAGGCGGTCAAGTCGCGGGCCAAGGCGGAGCTCCTGCGGGGCACCCAGTCCGTCCACATGGACGACCTCTACGACATCGACGACTGCCTCGAGATCTCGGAGGTCGACGGGTACCGCATCCGCCTGGAGCCGACGCAGGACATTCAGGAGTTCGCGCCGAACAACGGTTTCCATGTCCTTCCTGCGGCCGTCGTCTCGGCCTACGCCGCCCGCCGCGTGAACGCCGGCCTGTAGGCGCCCTGGCATGCACGAGACCTCATCAATCTCCGGCCTGGCGAAGCCCGAGGCCTACGCCGAGCTCAATCGCCAGCTTGCCGCCGTGCTTGAGGGCGAGCGGAGCGGCATGGCCAACGCGGCCAACACCGCGGCCCTCCTCTTCGGGCTTCTTCCGGACCTGAACTGGGCGGGATTCTATTTCATGCAGGGCGGCGAGCTCGTCCTCGGGCCCTTCCAGGGAAAGGTCGCCTGCGTGCGCATCGCCGTGGGGCGGGGCGTATGCGGGTCCGCCGTCCTGCGCCGCGAGACGCTCGTCGTTCCCGACGTGAACCTCTTCCCGGGGCACATCGCCTGCGACTCGGCGTCGCGCTCCGAGGTCGTCGTCCCGCTGGTTTCAGGGTCTGCCGTCATCGGGGTGCTCGACCTCGACAGCCCGACGCCCGGCCGCTTCGACGGGGACGACGCCGCCGGAGTTGCGGAGGCGGCGCGGATTTTCATGGCGGCGTCGGACCTGGGCCGCCTCCACCCCTAGCCCCCCTTGAATCCACCGAAGTTCCCGTCCGGAGGGCTTGCGGCGATCGCCGCAGCCGCCACGGCGCTCGTGATCCTCCTTGGGGGACTCGCCAGGCAGCATCTCGGCAGCGAGCCCCGCTTTCCCCTTGAGCAGGCGAACGTGGGCTATTCGCTCGCCGCCGGCCTGGGCTACTCAAACCCCTTTGGCGTCCGCTCGGGGCCGACGGCGTGGGTCCCGCCTGCGTTCCCGCTCCTCTACGCGGGAGCCATCGAGACGTCGAAGGCGACGGGGTTCACCGAGGGCGGCGTGATCGCCGCCGTCAACATGGCGGCCGCCGCGGCCGCCGTTTGGCTCGTCCTGGCCTTCTGCACGGAGGGATTCGGGTTCGCGGGCGTGGCGGTCTTTTGCGCCGCATTCGCGGCCTACGGCATCCTGGACAGTGACTTTCTCGTCTCCACCGGGGCGGTCACGGCCGCGGAGACGGCGCTTTTTATCGCTGGGATGAGCAGGGCCTCGCGGATCCCGGCAGGGGCTGCGGGGCTGGGCATGGTGTTCGCCGCCGGCGCGCTCCTCGCGGCCACCCATCCGGGGCTGGCGCTCGGGGCCGTCGTCGTCGCGGCCGGATGGGCTTGCGGCGCCGGGCCGGCCGGGGGGACGAGGGTCCGTGCCGCGCTGCCAGCCGCCGCGTTGGCGGCGGGAATCCTGGCGGCAACGCTGCCGTGGATGCTTCGAAACCACCGGGTGTTCGGCGAGTGGATCCCGTCCAAGTCGAACGGGTATTTCGAGCTCGTCCTCAGCCAGGATGAGACGCGGGACGGGGTCCTCACCGCCGAGGCCATCGTCGCCGGCCATCCCTCGACCAATCCGAGGCTCCTGGCGTCCTACGTGGGCCTTGGCGAGAGGCGGTTCCTCGACCCCTACAGGACGGAGGCCAGGCGCATCATGGAGGAGGAGCCGGGCAGCTATGTTCTCTTCTGCCTCGACCGGCTGTTCAACGCACTCTGCCTCTGCGCGTCGCCGTCGAACATCGAGGTCATGCATGTCCATGTCGCCGCCCCCGACGCGGCGCGCCTCGTCGGCCGCCGCCTCGCCCTCGTGTGCAGCGGCGTTCCCGAGCTCATCTGGCCGAGGCAGGCCTGGGGCGAGAAGACGGAGCATTCCCTCCTGGTGGGCGCGGGCGTCTCGGGCGTGGATTCCCTCGAGCGCGACTGGGCCCGCGCGCAGTCGGACATCGAGTCGCAGACCCAGGGCCGGGCCAGCGTCCTCGCCGGCCTCGCCTGGTCCGGGCTGCCGACATGCCTGCTCCTGGCCGCGGTCCTTCTCGCCCTTCGGTCGCCGCCGCGCCTCGTGCTCGTCTCGGCCGTCCTCTACCTTGTCGCCCTCGCGCCCAACGTCCTCATCACCCACGACGAGAGGCACCAGGCTAACTTCAGCCTCCTCTTCTCCGTATTTTCAATGGGCGCATGGGAGGCCCTGAGGCGGCGCCGGCCGGCCGTCACCACCCAAGCGCCCGGCGGAACAGCGGCTCAATCTCATCGGCGATCTTGAGGTGCTCGGCGCCTGTCGGGTGCCCGTTGTGCGGCACGCCCGGGTAGTGGCTCACGGGGGCCAGGGCGATTCGGGGGTCGTTCATCACCTTGACGACCTCGGACAAGTAGGCGTCCAGCACCGACCGCCGGGGCGGCTGGCCGGGATCGTCGTTAACGATCGGGGATTCCAGCAGGAATATCCATGCCTGGGGGGCGTCCCGCCTCACGATCCTCAGGAACTGGACGTAGGCGTTGACGAAAAGGGTCTGGTCCGGGATGCCGCGGCTGAAGTCATTCGTGCCAAGGCCGATCCCGACGGCATCGGGGACGTAGGACTCCGGCTTCCAGATCACGGACGGGTCGTCCGGCAGGGACAGCTCATAGAACTGCGGGGCGTTGTTGGTCGCTGAGATTCCCTGCCAGTCACGGATGATGCCGCGGCCTCCGTAGCTCACCAGGTTGCAGTCCGCGCCGAGGCGCCTCGAGAGGACGAACCCGTAGGACTTCGCGGCGTCGGTGCTCTGCTCGAAGTTAGGGGTCTTTCCGTTCAGCGGGTCGTCCCCGCGCACGTCCGCGAACTCCCCGCACGTGACGGAGTCGCCGATGAAGAGCAGGCGCCTGGCCGGCGCCGGGGGCGGCGGCAGGAGGTGGGCCGATCCCCCCGTGTCGAAGCCGACCAGTTCGCAGGTGCCCTGCCAGCTCTCGGTGCGGCGCACGACCTCGACCGAGTGCTCGCCCGGGCCCGCGTCCGCGGGGAGGAGGGGGTATCGCGACAGCCCCGGCACCGACCGCAGGCGGACGGCCTGGCCGCCGTCGACCGTGACGTCGAAGAAGTTCTGGGCGTTGCTGGCGTCGAGCAGCATCCCAAGGCCGGGCCCCGTGCAGCGCAGGTGGAAGGTCACGCCCGGGTAGGCGATCCGGATGCGGCCGCCCTGTCCGGGAGCGGTGCGCCCCTCGATGCGGACGAGAGGCGAGTCGGCCGGGACGAGCTCGGCACACGAGGTCATGGCGGCGACGGCGGCGATGAGGACGGCGCAGGCGTTCTTCAGCATAGTGGCTGCGGGCGCGGCCTACCTGACGGCGCCTGCCTTGTTCTCGAGGACGATGTCGGAGACGACCGCCGTGTCGGAGGTCGCCGGCTTGTGGGAGCAGAACCCGACGCCGATGTAGTAGGGCCCGGAGAAATGCAGGTGGAGCGGGGTGCCGATCCGGTGGAGCGGCTCGCCGTCCATGCTGACATACAGGGAGAACGTGTCCCCCCGCTTCTCGATCCCGATCCGCCTCGGCATGACGGTCGGGGCGTCGTCCGGCCCCGCGGGCCTCGTGCGGAACGCCTCCTTGAGGTCCTCGTTCTTCGCGGGGCGCCCCGCGAGGTGGATGAGGCCGCCGCCGTGGAGCGCGACCATCGCCTCCTTCGAGTCGTCGTCCAGGTCCTGCCTGACCACCAGCACGACCTTCCTGTCGAAATACCCGCGGGGATTGGGGTAGGTTATCGTGGCGGCTAGCGACGCGTCCCCCGACATCCTCGTCCAGAGGTAGCGGAATTCGTCGCGGTTGTACCAGATGTTGTATCCGGCCGAGTTGATCGTGTATCGGCCCGCCGCCTGGTCCAGGCTGTCGCTCCCGGGAACCAGGGCGCCGCCGATGTCCGACTGGCCCTGGAAAATGCCGAGCGGCGAATCAACCGTGCGCGTCGCCCTGTGGAATCCCTTGGGGGGCGGGACCTGCCGGTGTGTCGCAGAGCCGGGGAGGGCCCAGTCGGGAACCTCAGGACCCTGCGCGCGGGCCGTGGCGCAGAGGGCGATTGCGACCGCTGCGATCTTTAGGGAGGAGATGGGGGGCAGCTTCATTCGGGGGGACTGGCGCGGCGGGCGCGCGTTGGGGGCTTCTCGGGGGGCATGACAAGGGGAGCCCGGTCTGTCCGCGACTTCAAGTTCGGAATCCCGGGGCCGCGGCGGCAGCGCACCCTTCGCGGGATGAGCGAAGTTTTCGCTGATGTCATTGTCCCGTCACGGCCGCGTAACCGCCGGCCCGCAGGATGCCCCGGTGACGCCACACCACCGTAACCGTCAGGCAACCTTCCTCCGCTGCGCGCTCGTTTTCCTGGCCGCCGGCGCCCTCAGGCTCGCGGCCGCCGACCCGGCGCCCGCAACCGACCCCGCCCCCGGCGACGAAGCCGTCCGGCTCGACGAGATGGAGGTCTTCTCGGCCCCCACCTCGGCGATTACGCAGGCGGTCACCGAGGCCCCCGTCGAGGCGCTCGAGCCAACGTCGCTCATCAGCGCGCAGACGATCAACAACCAGCTCGCCCCGACCGCCGACTACGCGACGATCGCGAACCTCGCCCCGAGCATCGTCAACATCGAGACCGAGGGCCCCGGACTGAGCGAGTCGAAGATGCTCAGCATGCGCGGGTTCGCGGACGGCCAGTACAACGTCACCTACGACGGCATTCCCTTCGGCGACGCCAACGGGGAGACCCACCACACGACGAGCTATTTTCCCGCGAAGGTCCTCGGCGGGATGGTCATCGACCGGGGCCCGGGCACCGCGGCCGACATTGGGGAGAACACGTTCGGCGGCACCATAGGCCTCCTGTCCAAGGATCCCCGACCGGACATGGCCACCGTCCTCACCTTTTCCGACGGCAGCTGGAACACGTTCCTTGGCAACGTAGAGTTCAACTCGGGCATCATACCCAATTCGAACGGGGCATCCCTGGTCGGGACCTACCAGTACATGAGCTCGGACGGCTATCGCACGTTCTCCTACCTGCAGAGGAACACCTACTACCTGAAGTACCTGCAGCCGCTCGGCCGGAACGCGATGCTGACCATCGTCGGCAACTACAACAATATCAGGTTCAACAACCCGGGTACCGTCACCCAGGCGCAGATAAACCAGTTCGGGCGCGACTACGGCCTCGACGCCAACCCATTCGACCCGAGCGACAATTACTACCCCTACAACTTCCAGGCCAAGCAGGCCGACTTCGAGTACATCGGCCTGAAGGCGAAGCTCGCCGGGGACATCGGGCTCGACGAGAAGGCGTACACCTACTCCTACAACAACGACAGCCACGAGAACTCGGTCGACCCAGTGGCCGGCGCCTCGGTCACGAAATATCCCGGCACCGCCTACAAGGGCCCGGCCTACGTCAACGACTCGGACAACACGCTGCCCGGCACCGGAGAGGGGCAGGCGGCCGGGACGGGAATAACCAACGACGACGACCCGGGCGGCCGTATCAAGGTGAACGCCTACCGGGCCTTCGGAGACTACCTGGCGCTGACCCACGGCGAGGACACCTCGTTCGAGGAGCAGGTCGGCGTCTGGGCCGAGTACGTGCGGGCCGACCGCTACGCCTATCTTCTCGACTACAGCCCGGAGTACGCCGCCGCCAACCCGCAGGACCATTACACGTTCGGCTACATCGACACCGCCAACTCAAAGGGGTCGTCCTTCCAGCCCGGCTACCAGTGGTACATGCACGTCTACAACAAGACGTTCCAGCCGTACGTGAACTTCATATGGAAGCCGGTTCCTAACCTGACGATCGAGACGGGCGTCAAGGACTCCAACTTCTCGGTCGACCTGGAGGCGCCCGTGAACCAGGGCACCGAGCAGCCGGACTTCAACAACTACACGTACACGAACTGGGAGCCGCACTTCTCGGCCAACTACCGGTTCACGGACGACTGGTCGGCCTACGTCCAGTTCGCCAAGGGCATCGCCTATCCCATCGTGACCGACGAGGAGAACGTCCCCGAGGACACGAAGGATACAAGCAAGGGCGTCTCGAGCTACAACCCGGGCGGGCTTCCCGAGGAGACGACCATCAATTACCAGCTCGGCACGGTGTACAAGACCGACCGCTTCAACGCGGACGCGGACGTCTACCTGATCGACATCAACAACCTCGTCTCGTCGGTCACCGACCCCAACGACTCGACCAACACGCTCTTCTTCCCGTCCAAGGGCGCCTGGGTGAGCGGCGTCGAGGTGGAGGGCACCTACTATATCGGGGCCGGCCTCAGCATTTACGCGAACGGCTCCCTGAACCGCGCCGTCTTCAAGACAGACGCGGGCGTCCCGGCATTCGACGTGGCCTCGCTCGGCGCGTTCGGCGGAACGGGCGTGCCGGAGTCCACCGCCGCGCTCGGCCTTGTCTACAACCACGCGGGATGGTTCGCCTCCCTCGAGGACAAGTATGTCGGGCCCTTCGTCATCTACTCGAGCGCCCTGGTCAACCCGGACCTGGGCCTCTACGGCCAGACGTCGACGGGGCAGCCGGGCGGGGCGAACGTGCCCGTGCTGCAGTCCGAGAGCCCGGGCTTCTCGCTCATGGACTTCGCGGTGGGCTACGCCCTCAAGCTCGGGAAGGGAAGCTACGTCCACTCGGTGAAGGTCAAGCTCCAGCTGGACAATGTCCTCAACAGGAAGGTCCAGGTGCTCTCGGCCGTGGCCGCCTCCGGCAACTCGTTCAACGTCCTGCCGACGACAAACTACTTCGTCACATTGTCGACCGAGTTCTGATCGGCCGACAGGGGGGACCGCCCGGCCGGCGAGGTGAGGTGCGCCGGCCGGGCACATCCCCATGCTTAGGGAATCCTTGCGGCAGGGCGCCGGAGCGCCTTCATGGGGCGGCATGAATCCTCGCTATGCAGCCGCGGCACTCCTCCTAACCGCCACAGCGGGCGCGCAGACGCAGCCCCAGGCCAAGGCCGGCACGGCAACGCCTCCCCGGGTGGAGGCCAGCCCCCAGGCGGCCCCGCAGGCCCAGGCTCCCGCCCCGGCCCCGAAGAAGCCGTGGGAGCTCGAGTGGGACTACTATTCCAGGTACAGCGACGACAACCGGCGCCTGGGCGGCCGGGTTTCCGGCGAGCGCAGGATCGTCTTCATGGGCGACTCGATCACCGAGAACTGGATGTGGACCGATCCCGCATTCTTCACGAACGGCTTCGTTGACCGGGGAATCAGCGGCCAGACGTCGGCGCAGATGCTGGTCCGGTTCAGGCAGGACGTCATCGACCTGAGGCCCGATGTGGTCGTGCTCCTCGCCGGCACGAACGACATCGCGCAGAACGGCGGAAGGACGACGCAGGAGGCGATCGAGCAGAATATCCAGTCGATGGTTGAGCTTGCCCGATCGCACGGGATCAGGGTGGTCCTCGCCTCGGTGCTGCCCGCGTTCGATTTCCCGTGGAGGAAGGGGCTTGAGCCCGCCGACAAGATCTACGCCCTGAACCAGTGGATCGCGGGCTACAGCGCCGGGGCCGGCATCGTCTACCTGGACTACTACAACGCCATGGCCGACGACCGTCGCGGCCTGCCCGCCTCGCTGTCCCAGGACGGCGTTCACCCGAACGCCGCGGGCTACGCGATCATGGAGCCGCTCGCCCGGGCCGCGGTCACCCAGGCGCTGGTGCCTTGAACACGGGCCTTCCGCGATGAGTGCGGGGCAGGGGGCCCACCGCCTGCGCAGGCTCCATTCCCTGGGAGCCCCCGAGGTCGAGGCGCTGTCGGCGCTGCTCGTCGACTGCGTCGAGGGCGGGGCCTCGGTCAGCTTCATGCACCCGCTTTCCCTGGAGCGCGCCCGCGGGTTCTGGGGGGATGTCGCGAACGGGGCCGCCGCCGGTGACCGTGCGGTGATCGTGGCCGAGGACGACCAGGGGCTTTGCGGCACGGTGCAGCTCGTCCTCAGGCAGCCCGAGAACCAGCCGCACCGGGCGGACGTTGCCAAGATGCTGGTGGCGCGGCGGGCCAGGAGGCCGGGCATCGGCGCGGACCTGCTCCGCGCGGCGGAGACCGTCGCGCGCGAGTGCGGGAAGACGCTCCTTGTCCTCGACACCGTGACTGGCGGCGACGGCGCACGCCTCTATGGGCGCCTCGGCTGGACCCGCGTCGGCGACATCCCGGACTACGCGCTTTTTCCCAGCGGGGGACCTTGCGGCACGACCGTCTTTTACCGGGACCTTTCCGGCTAGCGCCCGCGCGTCTCGCATGACTGGACGCGATGTGCAAATGATTGTACTGTAGTATCTAATATTTTATACCGACTACGTATTTGCCCCCGTTGAGGATTTGAGCCGACTGATCATCACTTTACCGCACAAAGACGTGAGCCTCTCCCTAAAGAAACTCCTCCAGGCCTGCGCCCTTATCGGGGCTGCCGTTGGGGCGTCGGCGCCTGCGATGCGGGCGTACGGCAACAACGGCTTGGCCACGGACATCAACGGGCTCTACTACACGGGCCTCACCTCGACCGGCGCCCTCCAGAGTGCGGGCGGCCAGGACGCCAACTGGAACGTCACCTACGCGTCCACGGATGCCGGGACCAACGAGAGCACCTCGAACGAGGGCGCCGCCTACGTGATCAGCGCCTCGAATGTCTCCGGCTCAGCCTATACGCCCAACACGGGCTCCGCCCAGTGGATCACTGCCCCGGGGGCCTATACGACCACCTCCACGAGCAGCACACAGAATGCCGGCGGCGACTACCTCCCAGGAAACGGAAACTCTGGCGGAAACGAGGGCGTCTACATCTACACGCTGGCCTTCACCATCACCGGGACGGGCTCCGGCACGGTCACGAACGATGTCCAGATAACGATGACCCTGGCCGCGGACGACCAGTACGCCGTGTATGTGAACCCGGGCGGCAGCGGTAACTCCATCCCGACCGGCACGGCGTCCGCCACTCTCACGAGCGCCTGGAGCAACAAGAGCCAGATCACGCTCCAGAACTACACCGGGAACGGCGGCACGAACAACGCCTCGTTCAAGATCGGGATCAACTACCTGGTGATCGTCGTCGACAACACGAACAGCGTGACGGGGACCAGCTCGAGCACCGCCCTCAACGCCAGCGGCCTCCTCGTCTACCAGACGGCCGCCGCCGAGATCAACGGCCAGCCCATCCCGGAGATGTCCACGTGGCTCGCGGTTTTGGGCTCCCTCGGGGCCTACGGCCTGATTCTGCTGCGACGGCGCCAGGAGAAGCCGCGGCCCGTACGGGCCTGAGTGACGAACCCGGGCCCCACAGGCGCCTTGCGTCCGGGCGTCCCGCCTGAGAGGACCACGGGCGCATGAAGCGGGCCCAGCACTGCTCGACCTTCGGCTCCCTGCCTTGGTCCGCGCGCGCGGACGTCGTGGGCCTCTGCGCCGCGATGGCGGCGTTTTCCGCGTGGCTTTGGCCGACCTGGCGCACCGACGACGACCTGTCGCACGGCGTCCTCCTGCCTCTCCTCTCGGGCATCCTGTTCTTCGAGTGCCGCAGGGCGCCGGTGAACCGCTTTGCGGGCCCCGGGGCGGGCCTTTTCTCCGCGGGCCTGGCCCTCCTCCTGGCGGCGATCCTGGGAGGATGCCTCGCGGTCGCGTACGCCGCCGGCCTCGGGTGGAACTACTCGACGTCGCAGTTCATGATGGCCGCCTCGCTGGTCCTCGTGCTCGGGGCGGGATGGCTGGCGCTCGCCGACAGCCGCCTGCGCTTTCTCCCGCTCAACTGGGCCGCCGCCTCCGCGATCCTGCTCTGGCTCTTCGCGGCCCCGCCGCCCCCCGGGACCTACGCACGGCTCTCGCTCTTCCTTGAGGGCCGCGTCACCGATGCCGTGGTCCACATCCTGCGCTCGGTCGGCATCGCGGCCTACAGGGACGGGAACCTCATCGAGCTCGCGCGCTCCAGGGTGGGGGTCAGCGACGCCTGCAGTGGCGTGCGCAGCCTCATCTCGTGCACCGTCGCCGGGATCTTCCTCTCGGGCGTGGTCGTGAGGCGGCCCTGGAGCCGGGTCTGGGTGATCCTCCTGTCGCCCGTGATAGGCCTCGCCATGAACCTGATCCGGTCGCTGGCGCTGACGCTCGTCGCGAGCACCGGGTCGAGCATCGAGGGCCGCTGGCACGACATCACCGGGGAATCCATCATCGTCCTGACGACGCTGCTGATCTGCCTCTTCGCCTTCTGGCTTCGGCGCCACGAGGGGCAGCCCCCCGGCGGCGCGGAGGCGCCGCCGCCGGCGCAGGGCGCCCACGCGGTGCTCCCGACAGTGCTCGCGGGGGCGCTGGGCGGCGTCCTGGCGTGCGGCGTCATCCTTGCCGTGCGCTCCCACTCCAGCGGGCCGGCGGCCGCGCCTGTGGACCTGGCGTCCCTGTTTCCCCAGGCCCCGGCCGGGTGGGTGGAGAAGACCACCCCGGGTATGGACCAATACAGCGACATCCTCAGGACCACCAACCTCTCCGAACGGGTCTATTACCACCCCAAGGGGGAGGGTTCCGGGTACGTGAACCTCTACCTGGCCTACTGGAGGCCAGGGGAGGCCCCGGTCAGCCTGGTCGACGCGCACACGCCCGACGCCTGCTGGCCCGGAACGGGCTGGGAGGCGGAGGTCGCCAGCGCGCGAAGGGAGCCCCTCCAGGTCGGCGGACGCACGCTGGCCGCCGCCGAGTCGCGCAGGTTCACCCACGGCAGCCAGGAAGCCAACGTCTGGTTCTGGCACCTCTACGGGCGCAAGGCGGTGCCGTTCGTCGACCCGTACTCGGTCCCGAGGATCCTGAAGATGTCGCTGCATTACGGCCTGAGGAGGCCCGAGGAGCAGCTCTTCGTGCGCGTCACGAGCGACCAGGCCTGGGACGAGGTCGCGAGGGAGCCGATAGTCCGGCAATTCTTCGACAACCTCCGGGTGCAGGGCCTATGAGCGCGGACACGGACGAGGAACCGCAGGGGGATCCCGATGACCGCAGGCCCACGCGCACCGGCTTCCTGCGCCGGATGCTTGCCCGCGACAGCCGCGAGCACCTGTGGGCGTTCCTCGACACCCTGGACGCAAGGCCCGGGCTGAAGAAGCTCCTGCTTTTCGGGCTTCCGGCGGCCCTCATCCTGGCCGGGTTCGGGGCCTACTCCTACGAGCGCTGGTCGAGGACGAACGCGGTCCGGATAGCCCGGCAGTGGCTCGAGGTGGGGCGCCTCGACCGCGCGTCCCACGCCGTTCAGGAGGCCCTGACCAACGAGCCCTACCTTCCCGACTCATGGCAGGTCGCCTCGGAGCTGGCATGGAGGGAGGGCAACTCCGCCTCCTCGATAGACTACGCGCGCAAGGCCTCGGAGATGTCGAAGTACGACCCAGACTACGTGGTCGCCTGGGCCGAGGCCGCCGTGCTTGCCGGCGACCCCGACCAGGCGCGCGAGGCCGAGGAGTACCTCGATGTCGCGTTCATGTCGGGGTCCTCCCGCGCGCAGCGGGTTGCCGGCGAGGTCGCGCGCCAGGGCGGCAGGTACGAAGAGGCCAAGGAGCACTTTGGCGAGGCCCTGCGGATCGACACGTCGGCCGGGATCGAGAACCCGGCGATCGACGAGGTCCCGCTGGGCGTCGCATGCCTCCAGACCGGCTCGGCGGCGGACCGGGCGAAGGGCATCGCCCTCCTTGGCCCCTGGGCCGCCAACCTGAACTGGGGCGTGCCGTCGCTGCGGGCCCTCCTTGCCGATGCGGAGGCCCACGGAGACAAGCCGGCGATGGCGCGGCTCGCCGAGGAGCTCCGCAAGCATCCCCGCGTCACCCTGGGCGACGTGCCGACCTGCCTCAAGGCGCTCAGGGACTCGAACGGCGCGGCGTACCGGGCTGTGCTGGGCCCCCTCGAGGAGAGGGCCCGCGCCAATCCGGACAAGTCCGCGCAGATGATCGGCTGGCTGAATGGGATCGGCGAGGGGGGCGAGGCCCTCCGCTGGGCCGGCACGCTGAGCCCCGACGACATGCGGAAGCCTCCCATAGCGATCGGCGTCGCGGAGGCCTACCGGGCGTCGGGCCGCTGGTCGGACCTTCGCGACTTCGTGGACGGGCGGGACTGGGGGAGCAACCTTGAGTTCGTCAGGCTTGCCTACGCCATGGTCGCCGCGCGCAAGCTCTCCGACGCCGACAAGGCCGAGTCCTACTGGCGCAGCCTGGGCGCCGACGCCCGCATCTCCCCGACCCACGCGCTCTTCATCGGCGATTCCCTGGTCGCCTGGGGGTACCTCCAGGAGGCTGCGGAACTCCTGCAGTCCGCGGGCGACCGGCCGGAGCTGTCCCTGCAGGCCTACGGCTCGCTGGCGCGCCTTTACCAGGTGAAGCATGACGCCGCCGGGGAGTACCGGGCCTTCACCCGGCTCCACTCGATAAGGCCGGGCGACAGGAGGATCACGAACAACTACGTCTATTTCGGGTCGCTCACGGACGCCGGGAGCCAGTCCCAGATGCTGGCGCTCGCCGAGGACAACCTGAGGCATGACCCGGGAAGCGACCTGTACCGCTCAACCTACGCGTTCGCGCTCGTCTGCGCGGGCCAGGGGGAGAAGGCGATGGAGATCATCGCACCCGTGAAGAGGGACTGGGCGAAGTCCCAGGCCGTTGCATTCGCCTACGGCGCGGCGCTGGCTTCCGTCGGCCGCAAGGACGAGGCCGAAAAGGTGTTCGGGTCAGTCAACCGGTCCGAGTTGGACACCCAGGCTATTGACTGGGTGAGGAACGCGCTCCGCTGACGGCCGCCTGGGGGAGCAGCTCGACCAAGGGGTCGTCGGCGCGGCGGTCGACGGGTTCAAAGCCGACCTCCAGGTCCGAGATCCCTCCCGGGGGCAGGATCACGGCCACGGTCCGCGCGCCGGCGGGCGGGACCTTCCCGCGCCCGAGGACGCCGCCCTTGGCCGAAAAAAGCGTGTAGGCGACCGGGCCCGCCTGGGGATTATCGAACTTGAGGAGCACGGGGCGCCTGTCCCAGCTTCTTATTCGGACGCGGTGAAGTGCCCGGCCCTGGCCGGCGCCCGCCTGGGAGACGTCCCCGTAGAGCATCGCCTCCGGCGCCTCGCCCGGGCCGAGCCGCCGGAAGGCCGCGACGCTGTAGCGGCTGGAGGGGTCGCCGCCGAACAGCCAGGCGCTTCCCATAACCCGTCCCTCGCGTCCCATGAAGAGGGCGGCGGGGACGATCACCCATCCCGCCTTGGCCCTCACGAAGTCCTCCGCGGTCGAGGACTGGGCGCCGGCGTCGGGAACGAACGAGACGCCCCGGGCCGACGGCTGGCGATAGAACGCGGAGATCGCCGAGTCCTCAGGCATGCAGATGGACAAGGGCGCCGACTCGGGTTCCAGCCCCTCCGACCAGCGCGCCCATTGCGAGGCCACGAAGTGCGTCAGGGAATGGTCGGGGTCGGTCGCGGCCAGCCATCCCGCCTGGTAGGTGTGGAAGGTGATCCGCCACCCGACGCAGGCCGCCGCGGTGAGCACGAGGGCCCACACGGCGGTCCTGAGCGGCGCCCCCAGGCGCTCGATGCCCCAGCCCGAGACCACGGCGATCCACGGCGCGGCCGGGACAAAATAGCGGAAGGCGTAGGGATGCCACTGCTGCATGAACTCGAGGAAGACGATGAAGATGAGGGCACCCGCGGCCCATGCGGCGCAGAGCATGCCGCCCGGCGCGCGGGGCCTCGCGCCCGCGGCCAGGGCGCCGGCGGCGAACAGCAGGAGGGTCACGGCGCCGAAAGAGACGTAGTCCGCGTCAGGCTCCGACCGCCGGACAAGGCCGTTCTCCAGGCGCTCGCGCCTGCCCATCCCATACAGCGTGTAGGCGTCGCTTGCGGGGACCGTGGCCTCCAGCCGCGTGATCACGGCCCCGCCGAGCCGCATTAAACCCGGCGGCTGGGACTGCGGGTCGAACTCCTGCGCCAGGGCGCAGGTGAGGTTCCAGCGGAGCTTGCGGACGTAGTCACCGGGCGACTTCGCGCCCTGGTGATGGGCTTCGACCCACCTTTCGGGCCCGAGGATGCTCCCGTACGCCCGCCAGTTCCGGTAGAACCCCGGCCCCGCGAAGAGCAGGACGCCGAGGATCCCGAACGCGAGCGTGCTTCTCCAGGCCCTCCAGGGCACCGAGGCCGCGCAGGCCACCGCGGCCGTCCAGACCGCGGCCCCCGGCGCTAGGTAGAAGACGGTGCCCTTCGCCCCCAGGGCGAGTCCCGCCCCGAGGCCGCCGAGCGGCGAGCCCTTGCCCCGCCGGCTCGCCCGGACCCAGAGAAAAAACGAGGCGGCGAAGACGCCGCCCGTGAAGAGGTCGTTCTGCGATGCCGCGAATTGGACCACCACGTTCGCCATACCGAACAGGAGGGCCGCCGAGAGCAGGCTCGCCGTCCTGCCCATCCCCGTCTCCCGCGCCAGCCCGATCGTGGCGCCCACGGCAAGGACGCCCCCCATCTCCTGGACTAGGTCCGCAGGCAGGAAGCCCGACGCCGTTCCGCCGAGGAGCCACGCGGAAAGGAGGTCCGCGATGGTCGCGACGTAGTTCATGCGGTCGTCCTGCGTCGCGAGCAGGGTGACCCGCCGGTCCGCGAGCCATTGCCCGACCCGGGGCAGGTGGTAGGTGAGGGCGTCGGCCGTGGCCGGCTCCGACCAGGACGAGACCACCCCGAGGAGGACGAGGGCGCCGCACAGGCAGAGAAGCGCCGCACGCTCCGGTGCCGGGGCGCCGAGGAGTGCGCGGGCCCGCCCCGCCGCGAGCCTGAAGGCGGCGCCGTCGCCCGGGAGCCGCCTTCCCCTGGCCGCCGTGAGGAAAAGGAGCGCGGCGACATGGCAGGCGAGGAAGCCCGAAGTACAGAGGCCGCCCAGCTCCCCGAGCGCCGCCGCCGCGCCGGCCGCCAGCGCCGAGAAGGACAGCAGCCACGCAAGGCAGGCTTCCAGGAGGCCCTCGGCCGACAGGCCAAGCGCGCAGACGAGTAGCCACGCGGCGACCCCGGTCACGATGACGTCGGCCCCGAACATCGCCGGAAGCGCGAGGCCCGACACGGCCAGCCCGGCGCTCATCGGCAGGCCGCAGCCCGCCCTTGGCTGTAGGCCTCGGTCATCCCGAGGAGCTTCGGCAGGGTGGGGAGGGGCCGCGTCACCGCGATGATCTGGAAGCTGAAGAGGTTTCGCCAGAGCCGGATCCCCGCGACCTGCAGGCCCATCAGCACCCGGCACCAGGACGGTGACCCAAGGACGAGCGGGACCGGCGCCGGTACTCCCCGCAGGCTCTCGACCGCGAATCCCGCCTCCGAGAGCACGCGCCTGAACGACGCAAATGTCCTCAGGCGGGTGTGCGCCAGGTCGAGTATGCCCCTCCGGTTGTAGTTGAACTGGCCAAGCAGGAGGCTCAGCCGGGTGACGATGAAGCCGATGTTGGGCGCCGTGATCACGATCCTCAGGTTGAGGTTGTCCTGGGCCGCGACCCTGAGCTCGTCGAGGAACCGCTCGGGCGAGGCGAGGTGGTCGACGACGTCCAGCAGCAGGATGACGTCGAATTCCCCTGCGGCCCTCGGCAACGGTCCCTTTCCGAGGTCGGCGAGTATGAATTCGTCGAAGGCCCCGGGGTCAGGCGGCGGCACCCGGTCGACGCCGACGACGCGGCATCCCCTCGCGCGCAGGGCGCGGGCCAGGTGCCCGGCGCCGCAGCCCAGGTCGAGGACCCTGGAGCCCGCCGGCACCTCGGCGGCCGCATAGGAGTGCGAGCTCGGGAAGCCGAGCTTCGACTCGTACTGGCTGTTGTCCGTGGCCTGCGGCCCGACGTCAAAATTGCGCCTGTAGAGGAGCCCGAACCGCATGAGGAAGGCGGCGGTGGAAGCGAGGGTCACGTCCCTTGCGTACCGCAGGCCGTTCACCCGGCAGACCTCGTCCCCGTAGTGCGTCGGGATCGGGACCTCGGTGATCCGCGCTCCCGCCCTCATCCACTGGATGATGATCTCGGTGTCGAAGTGGAAGACATTCGAATTGCGGTGGAACGGGATGCGCCGCAGCGCGGCCACCGAGTAGGCCTTGTACCCCGTGTGGAATTCGCTGAGGTGCGACCCGAGGACCAGGTTCTGGTACCACGTGAGGAGCTTGTTCCCCAGGAACTTGTAGGCCGGCATGCCGCCCCGCAGGGCCCCCATGGGCTTGAGCATCCGCGACCCGTGGACGACGTCGGCGACCCCCAGGGCGACCGGCGTCGCCAGGTCGGCGATGAGCTCCGGCGCATACTGCCCGTCACCGTGAAGCAGCACCACGACGTCGAATCCCCCAGAGATCGCGTACTGGTATCCCAGCTTCTGGTTCCCCCCGTATCCCTGGTTGGAGGGGTTCACGAGGACGGTGAGCCTGTGGCGGTAGGGGCCGAGCCTCGCCAGCTCCTCGGTCAGCGCGTAGGTGCCGTCCGCCGATGCGTCGTCGATGACGAGGACCTCGACGTCAAGGGCCTCGAGGTCCGGGATGCGGGCGAGTACGTCCAGGATCGTCGACTCCGCATTGTAGGCGACGACAAACACGAGCACGCGCTTGCGGGCGGCCGACATTCAGGGCCCAAGGTTGCCCCGCGTTGGCTCCCTTCACAAGGCTACCGTTTCCCCTGGCGCGCCGCGTTTCGCCTACCCTGCGGCGATTGCACGCCCGAGCAGGTGGGCCCGCAGCGCGGCGTCCTCCGTGAGGGCCGCCGCCCTGTGGAAGGCCTCGCGGGCCTCGCGGGGCCTCCCGAGCAGTTCCAGCAGGTGGGCGCGCGCCGCCCACCACGGCTGGTAGCCCCGGGCCTTGTCCTGCGGAATGGCGCCGAGGGCCGCCAGGCCGCCGCCGGCGTCGCCGGCCTCCGCAAGCGCCACGGCGCGGCCGACCTGGGCGCCGACGCTCGGTGCCAGCCGCACGAGCCCCTCGTAGATGAGGGCGATCCCCTTCCAGTCTATGTTGCCGGTGACCGCGCGCTGGGCATGCAGCGACTGTATCGCCGCCTCGAGCTGGAAGCGCCCCATCTGCCCTTGGCCCGCGGCGGCGCGAAGAAGCCCCTCCGCCTCCCCGATCATTGGGCGCGACCAGAGCGCCGCATCCTGGCGGTCGAGGGGAACGAACTCGCCCTGCGCCGAGTGGCGGGCGGCGGTCCGCGCCTCGCAGTGGAGCATCAGGGAGAGGAGCCCGAGGGCCTCGGGCTCCCTGGGAATCAGGGCCGCGAGCGTTCGCCCGAGGCTTATCGCCTCGGCGGCCAGGTCCCTGGCCGCACCGTCCCAGCCGGCCGTGTAGGCCGAGTAGATCGCGTCGAGCACGAAGGACACGCGCTCGTCCCACTCGGGGGGATCCGGCACGCGAAAGGGAATGCCCGCGTCCCGGATCTTGGTCTTCGCCCGCACGAGCCTCTGGCCCATGGCCGCGGGCGACACGAGGAATGCAGACGCAATTCGGGCGGAGTCGAGGCCAAGGACCGCCTGGAGCATGATCGGGGTGCGCACGGACGGGTCGATTGCCGGGTGCGCGCACACGAAGAGCAGCTTCAGCCGCTCGTCGGGGAAAGGTGCCTGCCGGGCGCCGGTGTCCCCGGAATCCTCCGTCAGCTGCATCACGAAGTCCTGGGTTTGCCGTATCACCTTGTCGTGGCGGCCCGCGTCGATCAGCCGGTTCCGGGCGGCGCGCAGCAGCCACGCTTCCGGCTTCTGGGGAACCCCGTCCACCGGCCAGCGCTGTAGGGCCGCGGCAAGGGCGTCGCCCAGCGCGTCCTCCGCGCCGGCGACGTCCCCCGTGCGCGCGGCAAGGTAGGCGACAAGCCGCCCGTACGAGTCCCGCACGACGCCCTCGGCGGCGCCATGGGCGGCAGACTCATTCATCTTCCCGGCTACTTGGCGGCGGTGGCGAAGTAGCCGCCGACAAGCGGCCTCAACTCGATCCTCGCCGTGGCCGCCGCCGGGTGCCGGGCGGCCCACTCGAGCGCCACGTCGAGGTTGGGAACGTCGATGACCGCAAGGCCGGCGAGGTATTCCTTGCTCTCGGCGAAGGGGCCGTCGTGCACCTGCCGTTTTCCGTCGCGCATCGAGACCGCGGTGGCGGCCCGAGGGGATTGGAGGCCGGCGCCGCCGACAAACACCCCGGCTGCCTGGAGGGCCTCGCCATACGCCCGGCCTGCCGCGATTCCGGCGGTGTCCATGGGCTTGTCGAAGGCTTCCTGGGACTGGTGGACGAGTATCGCGTATTTCATGGGGGTGGGTGGTGGGTCGTTTGGGTTTACCACTTTTGCGCGCCGGCGACCTGCCGGGTCGGCACGTTCAGACGGTTGAACACGTTCGTGACGGCTATCGCGAGCAGCAAGCCGGCCATGCCGGACTCGTCGAAGTGCCTTGTGGCTGCGTCCCAGACCCGGTCGGGGACCGCGTCCGGTCGGTCGCTGAGCCTTGTGGCCGCCTCGGCAAGCTCGAGGGCGGCCCGCTCGGCGCCGGTGTAGTAGGGAGCCTCGCGCCAAACGGGGATCGCGAAAAGGCGCTCGTCGGTTTCCCCGTCCTTCTTCGCGTGCTTGGCCCCGCCGTCAACGCACGGCGCGCAGCCGTTTATCTGGCTTATCCGCAGGTGGATGAGGGCTATCGTCTTGGGCGGAACGCCGCTCTTGAACACGGCGCCGTAGAGCGCCTGGATGGGTTGGGCCGCCTCGGGAATGACCTCGACGGGGTTCCTCATGCGAGGGGTGGGTTTTGTGGTTGGGCTCATGGTATTGTGGTTCGGAAGCCGCAGATTTCCGCGTTTCCAAACCTATGACGTATGGCGCCGCCCCATTCAGACATCCGCTTCCGAAAGAGCCCGGTTGGCCGTGACGGACACGGGACCGCCGCAGGACCCGGTCAAGCCGCGTTCCTGCGCGGCGTCCCCGCGGACGCCCGGCACCTGCCGTTCCCGCGGGGACCTGTCCCGTCCCGGGTCAGACCCTGAGCCAGCAGCGGAAGCCCCGGCCGCTGTAATACGACTCGGCTCCGTTGTGGTAGACGAAGACCCGGCCGAACCTGCGGTCGCAGAAGATCGCGCCCCCCAGTTTTCTCACATCGGCGGGCGCCTTCACCCAGGTGGAAGACTTCGTGTCGAATTCCCCGAGCCTCTGGAGGTCCTGGTACTGCTCCTCAGTCAGGATTTCGCCTCCCATGGCCGCGGCCCTTTCCGTGGCGCAGCCCTTCGGCTTGTGCTCCTTCCTGGAATCCAGGGCCTCGCGGTCATAGCAGAGGCTCGTGCGCCCGGCAGGGCTTTGCGGCGAGCAGTCGAAGAAGATGAATTCGCCGGTTTTCTTGTCCTGCCCGACGACGTCCGGCTCGCCCCCGCTTGCCTCCATCTCGTTCAGCGACCAAATCTTTCCGGCGTCGGACTCCAGCCTCGCCCTTACCTTGGCCCAGTCGAGGTGCTCGTGGCGCCTCATGTTCCTCTCAAACCTGGCCTTCAGTGTCTCGATGAGTTTCTCGCGCTGGACGCTCGTCAGCTGCCGGGTTGGTTTGGCGGTTTTCATTGGGATCGAATTCATGGGGCGGGACTCACGCCGCCATTGGATGGTCTGGGCTAAGACGGGGGAGGTGGCGTGAATTCGACAAGGACCGCTGCGCCATTGTGTCGCGATCCTTTGGGAGTCCGCTCAGTAACGGACCGTCACCGTGGCGACCGACGGGCTTGGAACCGGGATGTCCACGTAGGTCGAGGATTCCACGCGCTCGGTGGAATAGGCCACGGGGGCATTGTCCAGGAGCACCTTCGTTGGAGCCGACACGCCCGCAGGCAGGAGGATCCTGGCATCGATACCCGATCCGCCGGTGGTCAGCGTCTCGCTGATCTGCCGCGAGGACCCTGCATCCTCGAGCCTGTAGGCGACGTAGCCGCGCGAGGCGGGGTAACGGACGCAGACGGCAACGCCAAAGTCGGACGAGGAATCCCAACGCGGCGCGACCACCGGGTGAGAAAGCGCCTGGGAGAGCGGCCCGTCGGTGACGCCCGCGAGTCCCTCGACGAGGGCATCCATGGCGGTGGCCGCCGCCCAGTTGTCGGGTCCGCCGAACGACACCGGATCCGGGGCCACATAGTGGGGGCGGTCGGCGAGTGTCAGGCCCGCGACGACGTAGATGCCGTCGTCCTCGGGCGCTGACAGGCGGACTGCGCTGATCTTCTTCTCGGGATAGGGATTGTCGACGGCGCACCACGAGAGCCCCACGTCGTCCGAAACCGGGCTCGGCCCGTGCCAGGCAACCCCGCCCGAGGGCGTCTTGAACTCGGGGAACCACCAATAGGTGAGCTGCTTGCCCATGATGATGTACTGCACGTGCCGCGTGCCGTCGGCATAAAGGAAGGTGACGGCGCCGCACACGCCCTCGGACACGGGCTTTGTCGAGGTATGGAGGAGGTAGAGGCTTCCGGCCAGCTGGCCCACCGGGATGTCGACGGCGGCCGGGAGCCCGGCGCGGTGCGACACCGCCACGACGGCGCGCCTGTCGTTCCTCGCGGGGTCGGCCACCTCAAAGGGGATTCCCGCGAAGGTCTGCCGGCCAACGGGCAGCCCGCGGATGTCATCCCCCTTCTTTTCCATGCCCATCCAATGCTCGGCCTTCGGGCCGCCCTGGTCCCACGTGTCCATGTTGGCCAGGGGCCCCAGGTCGACCTCCGTGTAATTCGGGGCGGGGGGCGGCGGCGGGATCGAACCGGTGTAGGCGAAATAGATCTTGTTGCCGTGCGCGCGGCCCAGGGCGTCCAGCCGGTCGAGGATGTCCCGGCCATAGGCCTCGAAGCCGTTGGAGAACGCCCCGCGCGCGAGCTCCCCGGCGACATGGCCGCCCACGCCGCCATTCATGTACTGCCAGATGGCGTCATGCTTTCCGAATCCCTTCCGGAACGGCGGATAGATGGAGTACCATTCCCCGGGCGATCCCACCGGCAGGTGGGCCTTGAGGTCCAGGTAAGTGTGGATGATGGCCACGGCCTGGCTGTGCGTGACGCCGCGATTGAGCGCGTACGCGTTGCCCTGGGCGACCTGTGTGGACGTGTCCACCCCCAGGTCGCGGTGCACGGTGGGGTCCTCGTCGATAAAATGCGTGAAGAACCTCCCGTTCCAGGAAAGCGCGTCGAGGCGGGTGCGGATCCCGGCGCCCCGTTCCTCGTACCTCTCCGCCATCCCCGGCTCCCCGGAGTGCCGGAGCATCTCGGCGAGCTCGCCGCACGACGCGGCGTAGTAGACGTTGTCGCCAAAGAAGACGCCGAACTTCGACTTGTCCGGGTCGATGAGCATGGTGTCGGTGAGCCCGATCTTCGGGGTGTACTGGTCGTCCACCTGGAAGTCCCACGAGTCGATCGTGTACACGCGCTTCAGGAGTTTGAACCGGGCGCTCCAGCGGGCGCGGTCCGTGACGCAGTAGTCCAGGGCGCGCATGGCCGAGGGGAGCGTCGCCTTCATCCACGGGTCGTCACCGTTGGCCTTCCAGTCCTGGTAAATCGTGCTCACGTAGCAGTACTCGGGATGGTTCTCCGCCGGCTGCCGGACGAAGTAGCGGTCCCCGATCTTGCGCACGTAGCCGAAGGGGCCGTAGGCCGTCTTGTAGTAGGCCACGGCGTCGCCGGGGTTCAGGTTGCTCCAGATCATGCCGTCCTCGCGCTGGGCGGCGCCCATCATGTCGACCATGTCGTGCATGGCGGCGCTGAAATACCTCATTCCCTTGCCGGTGTGATAGTTGTCCAGGACCCAGTTCACGAACATGTGGTAGGTCCGGCCGTTCCACTCCCAGGCCTGGACGCCATTCGGGGCGTAGGCGTTCATGCCCGAGCGCAGCATCCTGAACATGTCGCGGTACTTGCCGCCGTCGTCGATCGTCGTCGCCGCGTCGAGGAGGAACTGGGAGCGTCCCACCACGTCGCCGGAGCGGCTCCGGACAAGGACCAACTGCGTGCCGAGGGCCCCGCCCGCGCGAAACGGCACCTCGGCGGCCGCGTCGGCCGTGAAATAGAGCCGCCCATCGGCGTCGTAGACCTCGACGCGGCCGGAGGCCGCGCCTTGGACGACGACGAAGTCGAGGGGATGGACCGACGACGCCTGCTCCACGGAGCCGCCGGGCCCCCCGCGAAGCAGCCTGAGGCTGTCGGCTGCCGCGCGTCCCGCGGCAAGCGCGAGGGAGGCCGAGAGGAGGAGGGCCAGGGTGGACCTGCCGCGGTTCGGCCGCGGCGCGCCGCCCGGGCGGTTCGTCTGCCAATGGGTATTCATCGCGTGGAGTTGCCCGCAGGCCGCGAACGCCAGCCGGCGGGCCGGCCCCAATTAGTGGCCCCGCCTCCATCCGACGCAAAGCCCAAACTCGGTATCGCATGCGCGGGAGTGCAGGGCCCGGTTTGCTTTAGGGGCAAAAGTGCAAAGCGTTGCCACTTCCTTTCACCACATGAGCCAGCTTTTCACGCCCTTCAAACTGCGGGGCCTCGAGTTCCGGAACCGCGTCGTCGTCTCGCCGATGTGCCAATATTCCAGCCCCGACGGGATGCCGACGGACTGGCACCTCGTGCACCTGGGGAGCCGCGCCGTCGGGGGGGCGGGCCTCGTGATGACCGAGGCCTCGGCGATTACCCCCGAGGGGCGCATATCGCCGGACGATGCAGGCATCTGGAATGACGCGCACGTCGACTCGTGGAGGCGCATCACGCGGTTCATCGGCGGGCAGGGCGCCCGGTCGGGGATTCAGCTTGCCCACGCAGGCAGGAAGGCCTCCACGAAGGCGCCCTGGCTTGGGACGGGACCGGTGCCCGCCACGGCGGGCGGCTGGCAGCCCATGGGTCCGAGTTCCATTCCATTTGACGCGAAGTCGGTCCCGCCGCGGGAGATGTCCCGGGCCGAGATCGACGCCGTGGTGGCGGATTTCGCAAAGGCGGCCGGCCGCGCCGCCGCGGCGGGATTCGACCTCGTCGAGGTCCACGCCGCGCACGGCTACCTGCTTCACGAGTTCCTTTCCCCTATATCAAATCACCGCACCGACGAGTACGGCGGCTCGCTTGCGAACCGGATGCGCCTCACGCTCAGGGTCGCCAGGGCCGTGCGCGAGGTGGTCCCGGCGGCCAGCCCCCTGTTTGTGCGTCTCTCGGTGACGGACTGGGTCGACGGCGGGTGGGACCTCCCGCAGTCGATCGAACTGGCCAAGGAGCTGAAGGCGGCCGGCGCGGACCTCATTGACTGCTCAAGCGGAGCAAACGTGGCCGACGCGAAGATACCGGTCGGGCCCGGCTACCAGGTGCCGTTTGCCGAGGCGATACGCCGCCAGGCCGCTGTCGCGACGGGCGCCGTGGGTATGATTACGAAGCCGGAGCAGGCCGAGGAGATCATCGCTGCCGGCAGGGCCGACGTCGTCCTCCTCGCCCGCGAGATGCTGCGGGACCCCTATTGGCCCATGCACGCCGCGAAGGCCCTGGGCGACAAGGTGGCCGCCCCCAAGCAGTACGGGCGGGCGTGGTAGGCGCGGATGGCGCCTGCGCCGCACCCTCAACCCTTGCCCTGCACGATCCTGACGAGCCGGTCGGCGAGCGGGCTCCGGAGCCGCAGGAGGGTCTCGTATTCCGGCGCGACCTCGTCGCGCCGGCCCAGCTGGAGCAGGATCATCGCCCGCAGGAAGTGCGCCTGGGCGTAGGCCGGCCTGGACCGTATGGCCGCGTCGACGTTCTCGAGGCCCTCGGGGATGCGGCCGGACTTGCAGAGGATCATCGCAAGGTTCATGTGGGCTTCCGCAAACGAGGGATCAAGCCGCAGCGCCTCGTGGAATTCGGCCGACGCCTCCGCGGTGGACCCCTGCTCGGCTAGCGCGTTGCCGAGGCCGAAGTGCGCCCTCGGGGACTGGGGATCCGCCCTGAGGGACTCCCTCAGGTAGTTGATCCCCTCGGAAACGCGGCCCGTCGAGGCGAGGAGCGTGCCGAGGTCATACGACGCGGAGGCCAGGCGGCCGTCCAGCGCCAGCGCGGCCTCATATTCGGGCGCCGCCCGCTCGGGCCTGCCCGCGCTTGCGAGCGCCTCGCCCAGGCGCAGGTGGGCATTCGCCGTCGGTTCAAGCCGGACCGCGGCGGTCAGGTGCGCGATCGCCTCGTCCAGGGTGCCGGCGTCCCTCGACAGCAACGTTCCCAGGTCGAGCTGCGCGGCCGGGTTGTCCGGCACGAGCTGCACCACCCTCCGGTAGTCGGCTATGGCCGCGGCTGTCCTGCCTTCATGCTGCAGGAGATTGGCGAGGTCGTAGAGCGCAGGCGCGAAATCGGGCTGAATCGCCAGGGCCGCCCCATATTGCCTTTCGGAGTCGGCGTCGCGGCCCATGGCCGCGTAGGCGTTGCCGAGGTTGTTGCGGGTGCCCTGGTCCCTCGGCTCGATTGAGAGGCTCGCCTCGTACTGCCGGACCGCGGCCTTCGTCTGGCCCTCGTCGAAGAGGGCCAGGCCATAATTGTCACGGGCCCTAGCATTGTCCGGGCGCTTGGCGACCGTGTCGCGCCAGAGGGACACCGGCGTCGCATAGACGCGGTCGCGCGCGGCAGAGGAAGCCGCCAGGGCGATTGCCGCCGCCAGGACGCCGAGAAAGGTGCGGCGCCCGAAAAGGCGGTAGGAGCCGAGGACAACGGCGGCGATGGGCGCGGCGAGCGCCAGGTACATCCTGTGGTCCGCGATCGTCTGCGTCCCGACTGGGACAATGCTTGTCGGGGACAGGGCCACGAAGAACCAGGCGCCGACGAAGCCGGCGGGCCGGTTTCCCCGGAGCAATGCCGCCGTGGCCCCCGCCAGCACCAGCAGCACGAGGCCGCAGGCGACGAGCCCCATCGAGGCCCTCGCCTGGTAGGGCCCGTAGTCGAAGACGAGCGGGGACGGCCAGATGGAGAGCTGCAGGTACCTGCAGAGGGCCTCAAGCTGCGTTTGCCAATAGGTCCAGATCGAGGTCGAGCCGAAGCCGGCCGATCCCCCGCGGTTCCAGCCTGCCGTCCCTGCAAGGATGCCAAGGGGGATCCACGAGGTCCCAAGGAACACATAGTAGCGCCACCTTGCACGCCACGCGCCCCGGAATGAGCCTGCGATGAACGCCCGGTCATAGAGGATCGCCATGAGGGGGGCGGTGGCCACGACCTCCTTCGCGCACACGCCGAGGAAGCAGGCGCCGACGGAGAGGCCGAGCCACAGGTTCGGCCGCCTTGAGAGAGGGGCCCGGGCCAGGAAGCAAAGGACCAGGAGGTAGAACAGGCCGGCCATGGATTCCGCACGCTGCACAACGTAGGTCACCGACTCCGTCTGCAGCGGATGGAGGGCCCACAGGGCGGCAACCGAGAACGCCAGGAGCCCGGCTTCCCCCCGGTATTGGGCGGTCGCGCGCGAATCCCGGAGGGTCGCCAACACCAGCGCGAACAGCGCCAGCGCCGCGAGGATGTGGACCAGAATGTTGAACGCGTGGTAGCTCCAGACCCGGGTGCCGCTGACCGCGAAATTCAGCGCCAATGACAGGTTGACGAGGGGCCTCCCCACCACCGATGTCGCCTGGTGGAGGGGATGCAGGGCCGAGCCCAGGGACCTGATGCTCGGGTTTTCCGTGACCGCCGTGATGTCGTCGAAGACGAAGGGCGCACGGACCGCCGCCGCGTACACGGCCAGGATGGCCCCGGCGAGCGCGGCCGCCAGGAGCAGGTTGCTCCGAAGGAGGGTGTGGATTGAGCGCTCCTTGCGTGGGGTCATCGCCGTACTCGGGGTCTACCCACGCACTCTTTCCTGCCGCCGGAACGGTTCAATCACTGAATGCCGCCGGCCTGCGCCAACGCGGCGCCCGGCACCCCCTCACCCGGGGGCGGCCTGCGAAGCCAGCGGCGGGGATGCGCGCCTTCTGGCCCCCCATGCGGCTGCCGCAATGAGAAGGGCGCCGATGGCGGCCAGGTAGGGGCCCATCTTCATCGCGGTGCGGCAATCCAAGGTCACCGGCCCGGCGAATTGCTCGCCATGGATACTGGAACCCGGCCGCTGCGCGAGGCACTGGCGAAGGACGGCGGGAAGCCAGGGCTGCATCAGCGGGGAGTCCAGCTGCGCGGCGAGCTCGGCGCCGTTCCAATAGGGGAGGATGCCGGGGCTGACGTCATACAGGAGCTGGCGATTCCCCGTCCTCAGGTAGGGCCTCACGACATTGTCATAGGAGCACATCTGCCCCCAGTAGCTGCGGGCCACCCCCGGGCTTGCGGCGACCAGGGCATACAGCGCGCACGCGGCGGGAATGGAGAGGGCCGTCGCCACGGCCGCGGCCGCCGTGGCCCTGTCCTCGAACAGCTGCAGCAGGCTCAACACGGCGCAGGCCGAGACGAGCAGCATGCTCGTGTAGTACTTGTTATCGAAAGGAAAGGGGTCGATGGGCCTCCCGTGCGCCAGGCCTGCCGCGTTCACGATCACCCAGGCCCCCAGTGCCGCCAGAAATCCGTCCAAGGGCCCAAGGCGCCTTTTCCGCAGGAAAAGGCTGGCGACGAAGGCGAGCCAGGGAAACCAGACCAGCAGGAGATGCCCGGCTCCCGGGGTGAGGGGCCAGGACAGGCGCGCCTCCAGCGCGCCGCTGAAGTCGCGCAGCGAGTGGGCGTACGACGGGCCCTGGAAGGGGGCGACCCGGTACAGCGCGAGGCCGGCGAGCCCGGCGAACAGGAATAGGGTTCCCAGGGTGATCCTGGCCGGCCTGTCCTGCGGGACCCGGGCCGCCTGGGCATAGGCCATCCCGGCGGCGAGCAACGGCGCCACGAAGCCGGAAGCCATCGTGAAGATCGAGATTGCCGACGCCAATCCCGCGGCGGCGGCGACCAGCTTCGACGGACGCGCCACGGCGAGGCAAAGGACGACGACGGCCATCATGTTCAGGGCATACATCTGGCACTGGTCGCCGCAGAAAAGGTTGCGGGCATCGACGGGGAACGCCGCCAGGGCGGCGACAAGGACCGTGCCGACGATGGCGAGCCGGAGGCGCAGGCCCGCAGCCACCGCGCAGATGAGCCCGATGCTGACGGCATACATCGCGGCGCCGGCAACCATCGAGACCCTGGGGTCCCACTCGCCGTTGAGTATGCTGCCGGAAAGGACCACCAGCCGGCTGACCAGCGTGCGGTGCTCGCTCTGCGGGACGAACAGGGAACCCCAGTTGAGGAAGTGGCCCCGAAGCGGCATGAGGAGGTCGGCCCCGTCCATCTCCCACTCGTCCCAGAACGGCATGGGCCGGCTGTAGGCATTGAGCCAGGCCAGGCGAGCGCCGAAGACCACCAGGGCCGAGCCGAGGAAGAGCATCCGTGAGAGCCTCCGCCGCGGCAGCGACTGCAGCGCGGCCGCCACCGCGAACAGCATCGCGGCGGCCACGCCCAGGGACAAGGCCATGATGCCCGGCGCCCCAATGATGTGCAGCCCGAGGGCCGCAGCCGTCCTTGCCTGCAGGGGCCGGTCAACCAGCAGCATGGGATTGTCGGATCCCGCCGTCACCAGGGCCACGCCGTGCGAGACGGCGTAGCCCTTGATGTCGTGCATCGGGACTGCGCAGTCCGGGCCGAACTCGTCGAGGACGTTCCCCTTGTCGTCCGTCAGGCGGAACCGCCCGATCCTGACCGGGCCCGCCTTGTCGGTCAGGTCGAAGCGCAGCCGCCTTATGGGCGCGGGCGCGATCGCGAACCGGTACGTGTGCAGGTCCGGGCCAGCGGGGACGCTCAGCCTCGAGGAGTCCCGCTGGTTGTACCACTGCCCGACGTCGTAAAACAGCGCAGCGGATCCGCCCGCGGGATTGGCAATCTGGGCCTCCAGGAAGAATCCGGATGCCGCCCCCCGGGCGGGGCTCAGCAGGAAGAGGGGCAGCAGCAGCGTGAGGCCCGAAAGGAGCCTCGCTGGCATTGACCGCCCTGCCGCGCGCGCGCTGCGGGCCCGCCGGCGGCGAAACCGGAACAATCGGTGATGGGGACAATTCACCTGCGCGGCCCGTTTTTGGAAACGCGGTACAGGCGCAGGTCGTAGGCTCCGGAGCGGAAGTCCGCCGCCGGCACAAAGCGGCCCGCGTCGCGGAGCGCCTCCGCAGCGGGGCCCCGGGGCGGGTAGCCCCACAGGTTGGTCGCGACGACCCACGTTGCGCCGAGGGCGGCGAGGGCGTCCGGGTCCAGCGTAGCGTCCGCGGCGCGGTAGTAGCGCGCATAGACCGAGTCCCCCCAGTGCCAGCCGACGGGCAGCAATAGCCTGCTCCTCGTCGCCAGTTCCATCCACTGCGGGAACCTCGTCAGGGGCGGCAGCTCGCGGGGATCGACGATCACGACCGCGCGGTCCCGCCCATGGGCCAGGGGGAAGAGGAACCGGTCCAGCTGCCCTGCCAGGTCATGAAACGCCTGGTCGCGTTCCCTGGAGGATACCGGAGCGATGGGCATGGCGTCCTGCCGGTCTGCCACCTGTGAGAGGGACAGCCCGGCCGAGCCGGTCGCCCTGGCCAGGTCCACCGTTCCCGGTAGAAGCCCGAGGACGCCAAGGCCCGCGGCGCTCGCAAGGCCGCAGGCCGCGAGGGCCGCGCCAAGCCAGCGCCCCCCGCGGCGGGCGGACACCAGGAGTGTTCCAGCAAGGACGCCGGCGGGGATCGCCGCGAACGTGGCGGCGCCCGTGAAGAAGCGCAGGAAGTCGGCCGAGCGGAACCCCCAGTCCAGGAGAATCGGCGGCAGGAGGCACAGGCTGGCCAGGAGCACGGCCACGAAGAGGACGACGCCGCGGCTGCGCCGCCACCACCACCACCCGAAGGGCAGGCCGACGCCGATGATGGGAAGCAGCTCGGCCAGGAACCTGGCCCCCAGGATGGGGATCCATGTGCCCGCGTCGGTGCCCGCCGCCTCCCAGGAGGGGACTTCGCCGAAGTGGTGGAGGTTGAGCCGGACCGGGATGATGAATGCTCCCGCCGCGGAGGGGACGGGGATTGGCGTGTCGGAGGGCAGCGGCCGGGCGCCTGGCGCCGCCTTGTCGCCGGCGTCCACCCCTGCCGGCCGATCCAGGCGCGCCATCTCCAGCCGGGCGGCCATGCTCGACGCATAGTTCGGCGTGGGAAGCCAGTACTCCTGGAAAAGTCCCGCGGCATAGCTGTTGTTGAAGAAGGGCACCGCCAGCCCGACGAGGAGGAGGAGCCCGGCGCGGCCGAGGAAGGCGGGCCTCGAGGGCGCGCGCATCCGCCAGCCCTGCAGGGCCAGCCCTGCGGCCATGGCGCCCCAGAGGGGATAGGCGTACCACTCGGCGGCCAGGCTTATGCAGCCGACAAGGACGCCCAGCAGGACCGCCAGGCCCCAGGACGGCCGAGCCACGAAGTGCCGCAGGATCGCCAGGCTGAGGAGGACGAGCGGCACGCCGACGCAGTGCGACGGCGTGAACATCGCCTGGAGCATGCCCTGGATGGTCTGGCTGTTGAAGGCCTCAAGGCCATGGGCCGCGTCCCGCGGCCAGTGCGCCAGGAGCCCCAGGAACCGGAGGTTTCCCCCCAGCACGACGAAGCAGGCGGCGAGGAACCCGGGCCAGAAGCCGCGGGACAGCCGCTGGGCGAGGCCAAAGGCGAGGAGGAATGTCGCCGGGGCGAAGACGACGATCAGGAGGGCGAACCCCTTCTCGATGGGAAGGTGCAGAAGGAAGGCGAGCGACGCGGCGATGATGTCCGGCCCGATGTGGTAGAGGAGCATCACGTCCGGCGCGAAGGGGCGCGACAGGGGGAAGCGCTCCGCCGTCTGGACCTGGATGCCGATCGGGTAGTGGGCCCACCAGGCGTCGTCGAGGTACGACCGGAAGGCCGGGATCCCGAAATAAACGGCGACCAGCGCCGCGGCGCCCAGCACGAGCGCCATGCGCCAGGCCCGGCCCGGGCCCCCGCGCCACCCGGCACGCCCCCGCGCCCGGGGCCCGACGATGAGGATGAGGAGGGTCCCGGCGACCAGCAGCTGGTAGGCGGACCAGAGGGCGGTCGACATCTCCAGCCCGAACCGGAGCTCGTTCACCAGGGCCGCCAGGGAGACCAGGCCCCCCACCACCGCGCCCGGCAGGAGGACGGCCAGGTCCATCTCGCCGACGATCCTGCGCAGGACGGCCCAGCCGAAGGCGGCCGGCACCAGGAAGACCACCGCAATCTGCGTGACGTAGATCGCGAGATTCATGTGGGGCCGGGGATACCACGGCTTGGGGGGAGATTCGACTTGAAACCGTCCCCGGCCTAGGCTCGGCTCGCCGACCGGATGATCCGACCCCAGGCTTCCGCTGCGGCAGCGCGCCCCAGATGACCCCTGGGTTCGCCACGTCCTACTGCGCCCGCCTCGAAGAGGCCATGCGCGGCCACGACTGGGGCGACCTGGTCCCCCTGGCGGACGCCCTCGAGGCGGCCGAGCGCGACCGGCGCCAGGTGCTCCTCTGCGGGAACGGCGGCAGCGCGGCGAACGCGATGCACCTGGCGAACGACCTCATCTGGGCGGGCCGCGGGCCCGGGTCGGGCGGCCTCCACGCCACCGCGCTCCCGGCCAACGCCGCGGTCCTCACCTGCCTGGCCAACGACGCGGGCTACGAGGAGATCTTCTCGCAGCAGATCGCCCGGATGGGCCGCGAGGGCGACCTCCTGATCGCCTTCTCGGGCAGCGGCAACTCCCCCAACATCGTCCGGGCGCTGGAGACGGCGCGCGAGCTGGGCCTGGTGAGCTTCGCCATCCTGGGTTTTTCCGGGGGGCGGTGCCTGGGCCTGGCCGACCACCCGATCCATTTTGCCATCAATGACATGCAGGTCGCCGAGGACCTCCAGCTTGTTGCCGGGCACATGGTGATGCAGGAGCTCCTCGCCCGCCGCGCCGCCGTGGCTCGATGAGCCAGAGGATCGCCGTCATCGGGAGCAACTCGTTCTCGGGTGCGAGCTTCGTGAGGCACTGCCTCCTGCAGGGCATGGATGTCCTCGGCGCCAGCCGCTCGGACGAGCCCGCGCCCTGCTTCCTGCCCTACGCCTGGCTTCCCGCCGAGCCCCGGTCGCGCTTCCGCTTCGTGCGCGCCGACCTGAACCACGACCTCGACCGCCTGATGGCCGAGCTCTCGGAGCACCGCCCCGAGATGGTCGTCAATTTCGCCGCGCAGGGCATGGTCGCCCAGAGCTGGCAGGTCCCCGAGCACTGGTACCAGACGAACGTCGTCGCCAACGTGCGCCTCCACGACCGGCTGCGGCGCTGCCCCTGGCTGGGCAAGTACGTGCACGTGTCGACACCGGAGGTCTACGGCAGCACCGACCACCCGATCGACGAGACGGCGCCGTTCAACCCGAGCACCCCCTATGCCGCGTCGCGGGCGGCCTGCGACCTGCACCTGCGCACGTTCCTCGCCCAGCACCGGTTCCCCGTCGTCTGGACCCGCGCGGCCAACATCTACGGCCCGGGGCAGCAGCTCTACCGGATCGTGCCGCGGACCGTGCTCGCGGTGCGGCTCTGCCGGCCGCTCCGGCTGGAGGGCGGCGGCCGGTCGGTGCGCTCGTTCATCCATGCGGACGACGTGGCCGACGCCACCCTCCGGATCGCGCGCTCGGCCCCGGCGGGCGAGTGCTATCACCTGGCCACGGAGCGGACGCTCTCCATCCGGCAGCTGGTCGAGGCGGTCTGCCGCCAGCTCGGCGCCGACTTTGACGCCGTGGTGCAGGTGGGGGAGGACCGCGCCGGAAAGGACGCCGCCTACCTGCTCGACAGCTCGAAGGTCCGGGGCACGCTTGGCTGGCGCGACCGCACGGGCCTCGACGACGGCATCGCCGGCGTCGTCGCCTGGTTCGACCGCCACCTTGACGAGATCCGCGGGCAGCCGGCGGAATACGTGCACAAGCCATGAACCAGCCCGCAAAGCAGGTGCCATTCGGGAGCGCCCCGGCCGTCTTCGCGGGCCTGCGGGACGCGGGCCGGTGCATCGTGCAGTGCCACGGCACCTTCGACCTGATCCATCCGGGCCACATCATCCACTTCGAGGAGGCGAGGGCGCTGGGGGACGTGCTGGTCGTCACCGTCACGGCCGAGTCCGAGGTGAACAAGGGGCCGGGCCGGCCCTTCTTCAACGACCAGCTCCGGGTCAAGTGGCTCTCGGCGCTGCGCGACGTCGACTACGTGGTGGTGGTCCCGCACGACGCCGCGGTCGAGGCCATCGAGTGCGTGCGGCCGCACGTCTACTGCAAGGGCCTGGAATACTCCCGGCCGGACGCCGACGTCACCGGACGGATCAGGGACGACGTCGAGGCGGTGCGCAGGGTCGGCGGGGAGGTGCGTTACGTCGGCTCCGTCGTCTTCAGCTCCTCAAAGCTGCTGAACGCCCACTTCGAGTCCCGCGACCCGGCGGTGACGGAGTTCTGCCGCAGGGTGGCCCGGGCCAGCCCGCCGGCCGCGTTCCGGCAGATCGTGGATGACTTCGCGGGCCTGCGGGTCCTCATCGTCGGCGACATCATCTTCGACCGCTACACCACGGTGCAGGTCCAGGGGCTGACCTCCAAGAGCCGCATCCTGTCGGGGCGCTACGTCGGAGAGGATTTCCAGGCGGGGGGAGCCCTGGCGGCCTTCCGGCACGTGCGCGAGTTCACGCCCCACGTGCGGCTGGCGAGCCTCGTGGGCACGGAACCCTGGGTGGACGCCCGCCTCGGGGCCTTCATCGCGCCCGCCGAGCAGCTGATCGTCCGCAGCCCCGGGTTCACCACCGTCGTCAAGCAGCGCTACATTGAGCCGCGGGAGGAGGGCAAGGAGCTGGCGAAGCTCTTCTCGGTCAACTTCATCGACGCCCGCCATCCCGGCGAGGACCTGCAGCGCGAGGTGCTCGGGACGATCGCCGCCGCCATCGAGGAGAGCGACGTCGTCATGGCGCTGGATTTCGGGCACGGGCTCCTCGGCGACCTGGTGCGGGACCACGTGCAGGACAAGGCGCGATTCCTCGCCGTCAACTGCCAGACCAACAGCAACAACCACGGCTTCAACATACTCAACCGGCGCTACCGCCGGGCCGACGCTTTCTCCCTCGACGAGACCGAGATCACGCTCGCGATGGGCCGGCAGCACGTCGAATTCCCCGCCGCCACCGCCGAGCTCCGGCGCTCGCTCGGCGCCCGGTACGGGTGGCTGACGCGCGGGTCGGTCGAGACCCTCGGCTGCGGCGGGGACGGCGCGGCCTGCGCCTGCCCCCCCTTCGAGCGGCGGATCGTGGACACCCTGGGCGCCGGCGACGCCTTTTTCTCCGTCGCCGCGCTCGCCGCCGCCCGCGGCCTGCCGCTGGAGACGTGCACGTTCATGGGCCAGCTCGCGGGCGCCCAGGCGGTCACCGTCGTCGGCAACGCGGAGCCCATCCGAAAGGCCCGCTTCCTGAAGGGCGCCGCGTCGATGCTGGCCTTCTGAAAGCCGAATCCCGATGAACATCCTCCTCACGGGCGGCTGCGGCTACATCGGCACCCCGCTGGCCCAGAGCCTGCTCGCGGCGGGCCACCGCGTGACCGTCGTCGACCTGCAGTGGTTCGGCAACCACCTGCCGTCCCACCCGAACCTGACGGTGATCCGCGAGGACGTTCGCCAGGCCTCCGGGCTCGACCTGCGCGGAGTGGAGGCGGTCCTGCACCTGGCCAACGTCGCCAACGACCCATGCAGCGACCTGGCCCCGAAGCTCAGCTGGGAGGTGAACGCCCTCGCCTCCCTGCAGCTGGTGGAGCGCGCGATAGGGCAGGGCGTCCGCCGCTTCATCTACGCCAGCTCGGGAAGCGTCTACGGCGTGAAGGAGGAGCCGGAGGTGACGGAGGACCTGTCCCTCGTGCCGATCTCGGACTACAACAAGACGAAGATGGTCAGCGAGCGGATCCTCCTCAGCTATGCCGACCGCATCGGCATCGTCTGCGTGCGCCCGGCCACGGTCTGCGGGTATTCCCCGCGGATGCGGCTCGACCTGTCGGTCAACATGCTCACCGTCCAGGCCCTGACGAAGGGCAGGATCACGGTCTTCGGGGGCGACCAGGTCCGCCCGAACATCCACCTGCGCGACATGATCCGGGTCTACCACCATTTCCTCGGGGAGGGCGCCGGCCTCACCGGCGTCTTCAACGCCGGCTTCGAGAACCTGTCGATCATGGCGATTGCGCGCCGGGTGACCGGGGTGGTCCCGGCGGAGATCGCGGTCACCCCGTCCAACGACCCCCGGTCCTACAGGCTCTCGTCGCGCAAGCTCCTGGCTTCCGGCTTCTCCCCCGGCTTCACGGTCGACGACGCCGTCGCGGAGGTCGTGGGGGCGTTCCGCTCCGGCCGGCTGCGCGACGACGAGGGCTCCTACAATATCAAGGCGATGAAGAAGATGCCCGGCCTCGGCTGACATGAGGACCGTTGCCGCGATCCTCGTTGCGCAGGGGCAGCCTCTCGAGGTGGAGGAGGTGGAGCTTCCGGCTTTGGGCCCCGGGCAGGTCCTGGTGGAGATCCAGGCCACGCGCATCTGCGGCTCCCAGCTCGGCGAGATCGACGGGGCCAAGGGGCCCGACCGCCACCTGCCGCACCTCCTCGGCCACGAGGCGGGGGCGGTCGTGCGCGAGGTCGGCCCGGGCGTCCGCCACGTGGCGCCGGGCGACACCGTGGTCGCCCACTGGAGGCCGGGCCGGGGCATCGACGCCGCGGGCAGCGTCTACCGGCGCGGCGGGCAGGCGGTGAACGCGGGCAACATCACCACCTTCCAGCGCCTCAGCGTCGTCTCCGAGAACCGGCTTACCCCGGTCCCTGCGGGCACGGACTTCGAGACCTGCGCCCTCCTGGCCGACACCCTGACGACCGGCTTCGGGATCGTGAACCGCGACGCCGGGGTGCGCATCGGGGAGTCGGTCGTGGTGATCGGCTGCGGCGGGATCGGGCTCGGGGTGGTGCTCGGGGCCCGCCTGGCCGGCGCGCACCCGGTCGTCGCCGTGGACCTGCACGGGCACAAGCTGCGGCAGGCCGCCGCCGCCGGCGCCACCCACACGATCGGGCCGGAGGCGGGCGACTTCGCCGCCGAGGCGCGGCGGGTCCTGGGCGGCCCCGCCGACGTGGTCGTGGACGCCACCGGCAATCCCGCCGTGCTGGAGCGGGCCTTCCACCTGGCCTCGGCCGAGGGCCGCTGCATCGGCCTCGGCGTGATGCGCCACGACCAGAGGCTGTCGGTCAACACGCTCCCGCTCCACCTTGGAAGGGTCCTGCGGGGATCGCACGGCGGCGACAGCCGGCCGGCCGAGGACATCCCGCGCTACCTCCGGATGCTCCGCGACGGCCGCTTCGACGTGCGGGGGTTCGTCTCCCATCGCCTGCCGCTGGAGCAGATCAACGACGGCATCGCCCGGCTGCGCGCCGGCGAGGTCGTCCACGCCATGGTCCGCTTCCCCTAGGGCCCGTGCTGCATCTCGGCAACCAGCCACCCGCGTCGGCCATTCCCTTCGGGGCGGAGCCCTCCCTCCTGCCGGCGGTCTGCCGCGACCTGCGCTACCAGGTGGTCCAGATGTCGCACCAGGCGGGAACGCCCCACCTGGGATCGGCCCTCTCCGTCATCGACATCCTGGCGGCGATCTATTGGCGGGCCGCGCGAATCGACCCGGCGAACGCCCGGGACCCGGCACGGGACCGGGTGATCCTGAGCAAGGGCCACGCCGCCACGGCGCTTTATGCGGCGCTGGCGGCCCGGGGCTTTTTTCCGGAGGCCTGGCTGGACCGGTTTGCGCAGCCCGGCAGCCCGCTGGCGGAGCAGCCGGCCCCCGGCTGCGCCCCCGGGGTCGAGCTGGCCACCGGCTCCCTCGGGCACGGCCTGCCGGTCGGGGCAGGGATGGCGCTCGCGGCGGCGATCCGGGGAGGGCCCCAGCGCGTCTTCGTGGTCCTCAGCGACGGCGAGTGCAACGAGGGCTCGGTCTGGGAGGCGGCCCTGTTCGCCTCGGCCAACGCCCTAGGCCGCCTCGTGGCCGTCATCGACTACAACAAGTGGCAGGCGACGGGGCGCAGCGACGAGGTCATGGGGCTGCCCTCGCTGGCCGCCAAGTGGGCGGCGTTCGGGTGGGAGGCCCGCGAGGTCGACGGGCACTCGCTGGCGGACCTGGCCGGCGCGCTCACGGCGCAGCGGCAGGACCGCGGACGGCCGCTGGCGCTTGTCGCCCACACCACCAAGGGGCGCGGCGTGTCCTTCATGGAGGACGACAACAACTGGCACTACCGCGTCCCCAAGGCGGAGGAGGTCGCCGCGGCGGCCCGGGAACTGGCCGCGCCATGAGGAACGCCTTCGCCGACGAGATGACGGCCCTGGCGGCCGCCGACGACCGGCTCGTCCTGCTTTCGGGCGACATCGGCAACCGGCTTTTCGACGGGTTCAAGGCGAGGTGCCCCGGCCGCTTCTACAACTGCGGGGTGGCCGAGGCGAACATGGTCGGGGTCGCGGCGGGCCTGGCGATGTCGGGCCTGCGCCCCGTGTGCTACACGATCGCCGCCTTCGGCACCTTCCGGTGCCTCGAGCAGATCCGGGTCGACCTGTGCTACCACCACCTGCCCGTGGTGATCGTGGGGGCCGGCTCGGGCCTGGCCTACGCGTCGCTTGGCGGCACCCACCATTCCTGCGAGGACGCGGGCATGCTGCGCCTCCTGCCCGGCATGACCGTGCTGGCCCCGGGAGATCCCTGGGAGGTGCGCTCGTGCCTGAGGGAGGCCCTGCGCCTCGCCGGCCCAAGCTACCTGCGGATCGGGAAGAAGGGGGAGCCGGGCATCCACTCCGCCCCGCCCGACGTGGGCGCGGGCCGCGCCCTGGTCGTGCGCCCGGGGCGGGACCTCGGCATCCTCGCCGCCGGCGTGGTGCTTCCCGCGTGCCTCGAGGCGGCCGGGCTGCTGGCGAGGCGGGGCATCGAGGCCGAGGTCGTGAGCTGCCCGTCGATCAAGCCGCTCGACGAGGCCATGCTCGGCCGGGTCTTCTCGGAATTCCCTCTGGTGGCGACCGTCGAGGAGCACAGCCGCCTCGGCGGCCTCGGCGGGGCGGTCGCCGAGTGGATGACCGACCAGCCTCGCGTCCGCGCCCGCCTGGCCCGGCTGGGGACCCCGGACGAGTTCTGGCACGAGACCGGCGGGCAGGAACACGCCCACGAGCGCATGGGGCTGACGCCGCCTGCCCTCGCCGAGTCGCTGGCCGGAGCGCTGGCGCAAGGCGCGAAATGACCGTCGGCATCGACCTCGACAACACGGTCGTTTCCTATGACGCCCTCTTCCACGAGATCGCGGCGGCGGCCGGGCTGATCCCCGCGGGCTTTCCCGCCAGCAAGACGGCGATCCGCGACCACCTGCGCGCCGCGAACCGGGAGGCGGACTGGACGCGGATGCAGGGGCGCGCCTACGGGAGCCGGATGGAGGGGGCGCAGGCCTTTCCCGGCGCGCTGGACTTCATCGGCGAATGCCGGGCGAGGGGCGTCGCCGTGCGGATCATCAGCCACAGGACCCGGCAGCCCTACGCCGGCGAGTCCTGCGACCTGCACGGTGCCGCGCTGCGCTGGCTGGAGGCGCACGGGCTGTGCGGCCCGGGGCGCCAGTCCGAGGTGTACCTCGAGGCGACCCGGCAGGCGAAGCACCGGCGGATCGCGTCGGCGGGCTGCACCCACTTCATCGACGACCTGCCGGAATTCCTGGCCGATGCGGATTTCCCGCCGGGCGTCGAGCGCATCCTCTTTGACCCCGCCGGCGTCCATCGGGCGCCCCCCGGGGCCAGCCGGTTCGGGTCGTGGCAGGCTATAGCCGCACACCTCCTTGGGTCCGTCCCCGGCGACGATGCAGACGGGGTCCGCGCCGCCGCCGCCGCGCTCCTGCGCCCGCGGGGCCGCATCGTGGCGGGCGCCCTCGAGCGCCTCGGCGCAGGCGGCAACAACCGGGTGTTCCGCGCCCACACCGGGGACGGCGGCAGCTGCATCGTGAAGGCGTACTACCGCGCCCCGGGCGGCGGCCGGGACCGCCTCGACTCCGAGCGCCGCTTCTACCGCTTCGCCCGTAAGGCGGCGCCGGCTTGGACAACCGCAGACCTGGCGTGGGACGCCGGGGCCGCGGTCGGGGTATTTGAGGAGATCCGGGGCCGGCGGCCGCAGCCCGGGCAGGTGGGCGATGCCGAGGTCGCGGCGGCCCTGGGCTTCTTCTGCGCGATCAACGCCGCCCGCGGCTCAGTGGAGGCGGCGGAGCTGCCGCCCGCGGCGGAGGCCTGCTTTAGCGCCGCCGAGCACCTCGAGGCCATCGAGGGGCGCCTGGAGCGCCTCCAGTCCGCCCCGGCCCCCACGGAGCTGGAGCGGCAGGCCCATTCCTTCGTGGACCGGGAAATGGCGCCCGCATGGCGGCAGATCAAGGCCGCGGTCGGCGGCGCGCCGGGCCCCGTCCTCGGCGCTTCGGAACGGTGCATCTCCCCCTCCGATTTCGGATTCCACAACTGCCTGGTCCGCGACGGCGGCCCGCCCGCCTTCCTTGATTTCGAGTACGCCGGCTGGGACGACCCGGCCAAGATGGTCTGCGATTTCTTCTGCCAGCCCTCGGTGCCGGTCCCGATGGTCTATCTCGAGCGTTTCTCGCGGGAGGTCGCGGCGGCGCTGGGCGGCGGCGAGAAGTTCCTTGCCCGCTGCCGCGCCCTGCTGCCAGCGTATCGGCTCAAGTGGTGCGGCATCATGCTCAATGAATTCGTCGCCGGCGGGCGCGAGCGCCGGTCGTTCGCCCTGGGGGCGGAGGTGACGGCGGCCCGCCGGGAGCGCCAGCTGGCCGCGGCAAGGTCGGCCCTGACTGCGCTGGTCGCAACCCTCTAGCTCCCCGCCCCGCTTCATGGCCGAGATCGACTTTGTCTCGACGGTCCATCGGAAGACCACCCGGGACTACCTTGGGCGCGTCAACGACTACCCCAAGGCGGAGGCGGCCAAGGTCGCCAAGCGCTTCGACCGCGACTACTGGGACGGCGACCGCCGGGTCGGCTACGGGGGAATGCGATACGACGGCAGGTGGCGGCCGGTGGCCGAGGCGATGGCGAGGCACTACGGCCTCGGGCCGGGCAGCCGCGTCCTCGATGTCGGTTGCGGCAAGGCATTCCTGCTCTACGACTTCACGGCGATCGTCCCGGGAATCGAGGTGCATGGCCTCGACATCTCCGCCTATGCCGTGGCGGAGGCGAAGGAGGAGGTCCGCCCGCGGCTCACGGTGGGCAGCGCCTGCGCGCTCCCTTATCCGGACCATTCCTTCGACCTGGTCGTCTCCCTCAACACGCTGCACAACCTGCCGTGCTTCGAGCTCGACGGGGCCCTGCGCGAGATCGAGCGGGTGGGCCGGAAGCACAAGTACGTCGTCGTCGAGTCGTTCCGGAACGAGGAGGAGAAGGCGAACCTGCTCTACTGGCAGCTGACCTGCGAGTCCTTCCACCGGCCGGATGCCTGGGAATGGTGGTTCAAGCGGACTGGCTACAGCGGCGACCATTCCTTCATCTTTTTCGAATGAAACCGGCGAAGGCAGCCCCGTCGCGGGCGAAGACCAGGGAACCGCAGTACCAGAGGTGCGTGGAGCTGGCCGACGAGCGCGTGGCCGAGCTCGGCCTCATGACCAACCAGATCTGGAGGGACGACCCGCGGCGCCTGGGCTTCGTGCTGGCCCGGTACAAGTTTGCCGCAAAGATGCTCCGGGGGATGGACAGCGTACTCGAGGTGGGATGCGGGGACGCGTTCGGGACGAGGGTCGTCCGGCAGGAGGTCGGGCGCGTCACGGCGGTCGACTTCGATCCCGTGTTCGTGGCCGACGTCAACCGGCGGATGGACCCGGCCTGGCCCTTCGAATGCCGGGTGCATGACCTGCTTGACGGCCCGGTGCCGGGGCCCTTCGACGGCGCCTACGCGATCGACGTCATCGAGCACGTCAGGGCCGCCGACGCAGACCGCTTTGTCCGGAACATCGGGGCCTCGTTGCGCCCCGGCGGGGTTTGCCTGATCGGGACCCCCTCGCTCGAGTCGCAGGCGCACGCCTCCGAGCAGAGCCGCGCCGGCCACGTCAACTGCATGTCGGAGCCGCAGCTGCGGGAGCTGATGAAGCGGCACTTTGCCAACGTCTTCATCTTCTCCATGAACGACGAGGTCGTCCACACCGGCCGGTTCGACATGGCGAACTACCTGGCCGCCCTCTGCTGCGTCCCGCGTTAGGAATCCATGGACCTTCCCGCGCTAATCGTGGGCGGCGACAGCACGATCGGCCGGGCTGTCGGCCGGTGCCTCGAGGGGCGCGGCTTTGCGGTCGAGCGGACCTCGCGCCGCGCGGGGGCTGCGGCAGCGGGGAGGGTTGAGCTCGACCTGGCGAGGGAACTGGACCCGGGGCTCCTGGCCGGCCGGCGGTTCTCGGTGGCCGTTTTCTGCGCGGCCGTGGCCTCGCAGGAGGCCTGCCGGGCCGACCCTGCCGGCTCCAGGGAGGTGAATGTCGTGCGGACCGCCCAGCTGGCGCGGCGCCTGGCCGATGGCGGCACCTTCCTTGTCCACCTTTCAACCAACCTCGTCTTCGACGGGAGCAGGCCGCACCCGGCGGAGGACGACGCGGCCTGCCCGCGGACGGAGTACGGCCGCCAGAAGGCGGAGGCCGAGGAGGCCGTCCGCCGGTGCACGGCGCAGTCCGCGGTCATCCGCCTCACCAAGGTCCTGCACGGGAACCTGCCGCTGCTGGCCGCGTGGCGGCGCGACCTCGGGGCCGGCCGGCCCGTCAGGGCGTTCGGGAACGTTCCCTGCTCGGTCCTCGAGCTGGGCGCCGCCGCGGACGGCATCGCGCTGGTGGCGGCCCGGCGCGCCCGCGGCGTCTGGCATTTCTCCAACGCGGAGGACATCCGCTACACCGGCCTGGCGGCGGCGCTCGCCCGCCGGCTGAACGCGCCAGCCGGCCTCGTGCGCGCGGCAGAGGGGGCGGGGGGAGAGGGCGGCTCCCAGGCCCGGTTCGCCGCCCTCGGGGCGCGCCGGGCGGCCGGGGAGCTGTGTATCCAATTTCATGACACCGCCTCCGTCATTCGCGCGGTCGTTGCCGCGGATGCCCGTGCCCCCGTGGGGGCGGGCCGCGGATGAGCCCACCGACCCTCACGGTGGGGATGCCGAACTACAACCACGCGCGGTTCCTGCCGGACGCGCTGGACGCCCTCCTTGCGCAGTCCTACCGGCCGCTTGAGTTCATCGTCGTCGACGACGCCTCGGAAGACTCCAGCGTCCCCCTCCTGCAGGACTACGCCCGGCGACATCCCTGGATGCGTGTCATCGTCCACCGGGAGAACCAGGGCGCCCCCGCGACGCTGCAGGAATTGCTCGAGATGGCGGCCGGCGACTATTTCTTCGCCCCGGCCGCCGACGACCTCGTCCTGCCGGGGCTCCTGGAAAAGTCCATGGCCCTGATCGGGCGCCACCCGGAGGCGGGCCTCTGCTCGGCCCAGTCGTACACGATGGACGAGGAGGGCAGGCGGAACGGCCGCTGGGTCGAGCAGCCTGGCGGGCGCCGCCGGGGCGGCTACTACCTTTCGCCGGCCGAGTGCGCGGCGGTCTGCTGGAGGAGCATGCCCTGGTTCCTCGGCAACACGGTCTTCTTCCAGCGAAAGGCCTTCCTGGGGCTCGGCGGGTACCGGCCGGAGCTGGGCTCCTTCTGCGACGGCTACATGCACCAGGCCCTGGCCATGAGCCACGGGGCCTGCTTCATCCCGGAACTCCTCGCGTCCTGGCGCCGCATGCCGACGTCGTACGCCAACCGCACCATGGCCGACGCGGGGAAGGCGCGCCAGATCCGCGAGGCGGCGCTGGGGCTCATGCGCGGGCCCCACAGCCGGATCTTCACCGCCGAGTATTCCCGCCGGTGGGAGAGGCGCTGGAACTTCTCGTCTGTCCGGACCCATACGGTCCACTGCGCCGGGCAGCTGCTGCAGGGCGCCCGCACGCTGGTGCTGCCGGGGACGATTTCGCGGCGCATGTCCCACGCCGTCGCCACCCTCATCGTCCGGGGCGCGTCGGCGTCGATCCAGTTTGCCGCCCTGTGCTGCCTCATCCCCTTCGACGTGGGCCGGATCCTCCGGCGCGACCTCTGGCAGATGGTCCGGCACGGCCGGTACTCGGCATGAGCGCGCCCACGCTCTGGATCGGCGTGCCGAGCTACAACCATGCCCGGTACCTGCCGGGAATGCTGGATGCCCTCCTGGCGCAGTCCTACCGCCCGCTGGGCATCACCGTCATCGACGACGCATCGACGGACGACAGCGCCGAGATCGCGCGGGGCTACGCCCGCCGCAACCCCATTGTCCGGGTGATCGTCCACGAGCGCAACCTCGGCGTGACCGCGACCCTGGAGGAGCTGCTGGAGATGGCCACCGGCGACTATTTCTACGCCCCGGCCGTGGACGACCGGGTGCTCCCGGGCATGCTTGAGAAATCGATGGCCGTCCTGGCCCGCCATCCGTCCGCGGGCCTCTGCTCCGCGCAGGTCTACGCGATCGACCAGGACGGGGTCCGCACGAAGCTGGACGCGGACAACCCGCTGGGACTGGGCCCGCAGGGCTATTACATGGCGCCGGCGCAGTGCCGGGCCTTGGTGCGCCGGCCCGCCTTTTGGGTGCACGGCAACACCGCGATCTTCCGCCGCGGGGCGCTCATTGCGGTCGGGGGCTACCGCAAGGAGCTGGGCTATCACGCCGACGGGCTGATGCACCTCGTTCTTGCGCTGGCCCACGGCGCCTGCTTCGTGCCGGAGCCCCTGGCGGAGGAGATGCGGCTGCCGAATACGTACTCAAGCCGATCCAAGAGCAACGAAGCGGAGATGCGGCGCATCCGCGACACGGCCCTGGCCCTGATGCGTGGCGAGCACGCCGGGCTGTTCCCGAGGTGGCTGCTGCGGCGATGGCAGGGGCGGTGGGACTTCTGGCGGACGATGGCGCAGGCCGACCAGGAATTCAGGCGGTGGGAGGACGGCCTGCGCCGGATCCTCGAGGCGGGCGAGCGCGCGAACGGCCGGCTGCTCTCATTGGGGCTGTGGGCCCTGCGCTGGGCGCGGGCCCTGCACCGGCTGGCGGGCCTGCTCCTCCTGGCCCCCTTCGACTTCGGCCCCGTGGCCCGCGCCGAGATCCTGCCGCGGCTCCGCCGCGGGCGCTGAGCCCCCGGCTCAGCTGGGGCCGGCCCGGTCGACCCCGAACCTCTCCGGCACGAAGATCGTGAATTCCGCGCTCACCCGGGTGGCCTCCTCGGCGTTCCAGACGCCCCCATGGAGGAGGAAATGGTTGAAGACGATGGCGTCGCCCGGGTCCGTCTTCGGCACCTCGAAGGGCAGGGCGTCCTCGTCCCCGTCGTAGGCCGGGACGACCATCCCGTTGCGGTCCTCGCGCCGATAGCGGTACTTGCCGCGCTGGCGGTGGGACCCGGGCACCAGCCGCAGGCCGTTCTTGCCGCCATTGCAGTGGATGGCCGACCAGACCTTGACCGGGATGAAGCCCGGCAGCCGCTCCTGCTGCGGCCGCACCTCCCAGAACCATTCGTCGGCGTGGATGGGCCCGATGTCCTTCTGCCTCGGCCGCACCAGGCGCCAGACGATGTTGGGCCAGCCGAACCCCTCCTCGTCCGCGATCCGCACGTCCCCGTATTCGGACTCGAGCCGGCGGAAGAACGACAGGGAGCGCACGATCTCGGCGCCCCGGGCCGGAAGGACGCGGCTGACCTTCGGCCAGAGGGACGCGTGGTCGACCAGGTGCGCGAGCGTGTGGTACTGGTCCATCGGGATCGCGGCGAACCTGCGGACCTCCCTCGGCACCGCCAGCTGGAGCCGGTAGAGCCACTGCTCGCGGATGCATTCCCTCAGCCGAGCCAGCTCGGCCGCCTCCATGCTGACGCAGGCGAAGCCGGCCGGGCCATGGACCATTTCGTTGACGGGTGGGGTCACGGTGACGGGCCGGTGTTAATAGCGGGGCAGCCGCGACTCAACCCGTTTCAGGGGCGCCTCGCGTCATTCCCCGGGCCGGCGCTCGGAGGTCGAAGAAGTTTGCGGCGGCCCCGCCGCCTCGCCATGCCTCGGGGGGTGAACCGGATCGAGGAATTCTCCGGTGTGTTCGCGGGGATCCGGCCCGGGCCCGGGGGCGCACCCGACGGGTTCGCCGTGGACTTCCTCGGGACCCGCACCCGCAGGTGCTACCTCGACGTCCTGCAGGGACGGGCGAGGGCGATGTCGGGCGGTGCGGCCCCGGCCCGCCTGCCGGTGATCTCCGACGGCGAGGTCTGGTTTGAGGCCGTCAACTGGGTCCAGTCCGCGCGCGAGGCCAGCGGCCGCTTTGTCATGGTCACGCTCGGCGGGTGCTACGGAGGCCAGGCGTCGGGGTGCCACCGGGCGCTGCAGGCCCTCAATCCCATGCCCTGCCGGCTGGTGGTCGTCGAGCCGGAGCCGGGGAGCTTCGAGTGGGTGAAGGAGCACTTTCGGGACAACGGCATTGATCCCGGCCAGCATTGGCTCCTGCCGCTGGCGATGAGCGACACCAACGCGCCCGTATTCTTTCCCGTGGGCGCCCCCGGCTACGGGGCTCAGAATTGCTACTCGACCAACGAGGCCGCCGAGCGGCGGCGCTACGTCGAGGAGCTGCTGGCCGGCGGGCCGGCGCAGGACGCGCTCCGCCGGATCGTCCTCGAGAACCGCACGGGCCTCATGCGGACCCTCAATTCCGACCCGGCCGCCAGGGTGGAAATCAAGCTGGTGGGGGCGATCACCCTGAGCGACCTCCTGGCGCCGCTCGACTTCGTCGACTACCTCGAGTCCGACATCCAGCAGTCCGAACTGATCGTCTTCCCGCCCTTCATCGACCTGCTCGGGCGCAAGGTGCGGCGGATCCATATCGGAACCCACGGGGTCGAAACGCACCAGGTCCTCCTCGACCTGTTCGCAGTCAACGGATGGGAGATCGTGTTCAACTTTGCGCCGAACGGAAGATACGGGGGCCCGTGGGGCGCCTTTGACACCAACGACGGGGTCCTCACCGTGCGCAATCCCCGGCTATAGGGCGGCGGCTCAGCCCGGCTGGCGGAATCGGGCCATGGCCGCGCCGCCGGACGAGCCCCGGGGCACGCCCGCCGAGGAGGCTGGCCAACATGAGGCCGAACCAGATTCCGTAGCGCTCGCCGAGGGGCGGTCCCAGGCGAGCCGCACCCCGAACTGCGCTGGGGGAGCTGATTTATTCCACCCGGACCCTCCGCATCTCCATACGGCAGCCCATGGCCTATTCGCCGAGCCTCGCGGTCGACGCTCACCTACCAGCTTTCGCTTTGACGCTCCCCGTGGCCTCGCACGGAGTGGAGCCGTCCATGTCACACCGGGCCTCAACCGCCATCCCGCTGGTTCCGGGGGTCTCCGTCCCATGACCGCGATCGGCGAGGCGCGGGTGATACGCCCCGGCCGCCCGTGGCACGCGGTCGATTGGTCCCTCCTCCTCCACTACCGGGACCTGCTTTGGCTGCTCGTGCGGCGCGAGCTCGTGGCCCGGTACCGGCAGACCATCCTGGGCCCGGCCTGGTTCGTGTTCCAGCCGCTCGTCACAACGGGGATATTCACCTTCGTTTTCAGCCGGGCGCTTGGCACCCCGACGGACGGGACGCCGGCGTTTCTCTTCTATCAGTGCGGCATGCTGGGCTGGAGCTACTTCTCCACGACCTGGCAGGCCACGGGCAACATCTTTGTCGAGCAGGCGTCGATCATGACCAAGGTCTACTTCCCGCGGGTGATCATGCCCGTGGCCAACATGATATCGAGCCTGGCCTCGCTCGGCTTCCAGGTCATCTCCTTCGTCCTCGTCCTCGCGATATTCCGGATAAACGAGGGGACGGCCATGGCTTCACTCAAGATCGACTGGCCGGTAATGGCTGCGCTCCCGGCGATCGTGCTGGAGGCGGGACTGTTCGGGCTCGGCCTCGGGTTCCTGACGTCCTCTCTGTCCGCCAAGTACAGGGACCTGAACATCATCGTCCCCTTCCTCATCCAGTTGTCCATGTTCGTGACGCCGGTGATCTATCCGCTCTCTCAGCTCGGCCCCCGGCCCCGGCTGGTGGCGGCGGCGAACCCCATCACGATGGCGGTGGAGGCCTTTCGGCTCGCGTTCTTCGGGCGCGGCACGGTCACCGCGCAATACCTCGCCCTGTCCGGGACGGTGACGCTGGTGGTCCTCCTCGTCGGCTTCGCTCTTTTCCAGCGCGCCAGCCGGACGTTCGCTGACACGGTCTAGGCGCCACGCCATGAGTTCCGCCCTCGAAGTCGACCGGGTCTCCAAGCGCTACCACCTGGGGTCCATCGGGGTGAAGAGCCTCCACGACGAGGTCGAGCGGCTTTGGGAGCGCGTCAAGACAGGGTTCCCCCCGCCGGACAAGTCGGAGTTCTGGGCGCTCCGCGAGGTCTCCTTCGACGTCCGGCCCGGTGAGACGCTGGGCATCGTGGGGCGCAACGGGTCGGGCAAGAGCACCCTCCTCAAGATCCTCTGCGAGATCACGGAACCGACCAGCGGCGAGGTCCGGATCCGCGGCCGTGTGGCTGCGCTCCTCGAGATCGGGACGGGGTTCCATCCCGACCTGAGCGGCCGCGACAATATATTCATCAACGGTGCGATCCTGGGGATGCGGACCTCCGACATCCGGCGGCGGTTCGACGAGATCGTGGAGTTCTCCGGCGTGGGCCAGTTCATCGACACCCCCGTCAAGCGGTATTCGAGCGGCATGTATGTGCGGCTGGCCTTCTCCGTCGCGGCGCACCTGGAGCCGGAGATACTGATTGTCGACGAGGTGCTGGCCGTGGGAGACGCGGATTTCCAGAAGAAGTGCTTCGACAAGATGAAGGAGGCCACGCAGCAGGGGCGCACCGTCCTCTTGGTCACCCATAACGCCGGGGCCGTGACCTCGCTTTGCCAGCGGGCCATCTGGATCGACGGCGGGCGCGTCCGAGCTGACGGGCCCGCCGAAAAGGTCGTGGCGGGGTATTCCGCGTCCTAGATGGATCGCCTGGAGCCCGGCGATGGGGCCGCCGGCAGGCTGAGGCCACCGGGTTCGCCCCGGCCCTAGGCGTCGAGCTTCGGCAGGGACACGTAGAACGTCGCCCCCTCGTTCTCCTTCGCCTCGGCCCAGGTTCTTCCGCCGTGCCGTGCCACGATCCGGCGGACATTCGCCAGGCCGATTCCCGTCCCCTCGAACTCGCTCGCCGCGTGCAGCCGCTGGAAGACGCCGAAGAGCTTGTCCACGTACTTCATGTCGAAGCCGACGCCGTTGTCCCGCACGAATATCACCACCTCGTCCGGACGGTCCTGGGCGCCGATGGCGATCTCGGCCTCCGGCCGGGTGCGGCTGTACTTGACCGCATTGCCGAGGAGGTTGGCGAACACCTGGCGCATCAGGGAGGCATCGGCGCGGACTACCGGCATCGGCTCGCGCTTCCAGGCGATCTTGCGGTCCTTGGTCTCGGGCTCCAGTCCCCGGAGCACCTCGTCGAGCAGGGTGTTGAGGTTTAGCGCCGTGCGCTTCAGCTCGGCCCGGCCCGTGCGAGAAAATTCAAGCAGGTCCTCGATCAGCCGGCCCATCTGGACGGCGCCGTTCTTCACGGTCTTCAGGTAAGCCTCGCCCTTGGCATCCAGCTTCCCGGCGGTGTTCTTCGCCAGCAGGTCGGCGAAGCCCATGACGTGCCGCAGCGGGGTGCGAAGGTCGTGCGAGACCGAATAGGAGAATGCCTCCAGCTCCTGGTTGGCGTCCTCGAGTCGGCTGTTGGTCTGCCTCAGGTTCGCCTGGGTCTGGCTCAGCTTGTCGTTGCGCTCGACCGCCGCCTCGTAGGTCGAGAGCAGGAGGTTGAGGATCTGGGGCCGGTCGGCCGTGATGTAGTGGCGCTGGCTGTTGAAGATCACCTCGATTCCCGTCCCGTCGGTCTGGCGGACCTCCCGGTTGAGGAGCGTCAGCTTCACCCGGCTCAGCAGGAACTGGTCGTCGTACGGCTTTGGCACGAGGTTGTCGGCCCGGCATTCCAGCCCCCGTATCACGTCCTGGGGGTCCACGAGCGTGGTGACGAGGATGAAGGGCACGGACGCCAGCGCCTGGTCGGCCTTGACGGCGCGGCACAGCTCGTAGCCATCCATCTCCGGCATGAGGACGTCGCTGATGATGAGGGCCGGGACGGTGGCCCGCGCAAGCTCCAGGGCGGCGCGGCCATCGGAGGCATGCGACACCCGGTAGCCGGCGGCCTCCAGCAGGTGCTGGAGCCGGCGGGCTTGGGTGGGGCTGTCTTCGGCGATCAGGATGTGGGAACTCATTGGGGTATAATTCTGCGTGGCCCGCGTGCGACCAAGGTGGTGAGCACGTCGGGAATGTTGTCCGCGGCGGCGACGAACTCCGCGCCGCCCAGCTCTATCGCGGCCCCCGGCATGCCATGGACGACCGAGCTGGCCCGGTCCTGGGCGATCGTCGGGGCGCCCCTGTCGCGCATCAGCTTCAATTCCTCCGCGCCGTCCCGGCCCATGCCCGTCAGGAGGATTCCCACCGCCCGCGGGCCGCAGGCCTCGGCGGCCGTGCGGAAGAGGTGCGACACGGCGGGCCTGAGGCGGTTCACCGGCTCCTCCTGGCTGAGGACAACCCGGCCGCTTGCGGCCACGCCCATGTGCAGGCCGTCCGGCGCAAGATAGGCGTGCCCGGGAAGCGGCTGCAGGCCCTGCGAGGCTATTAGCACCGGCACCCGGCTTCCGAGTGAAAGCCATTCCGCGAGACCCGGAAGGAACCCGTTTGCGATGTGCTGCACGATGAGGATGGGAACCGGGAAGGATGCCGGGAGCCCCGACAGGATGGTCCGGAGGACGAGGGGTCCCCCGGTCGACGCGCCGATGGCCACCACCTGGAACATGGAGTCCCCCCCGGCGACGTCGGGGGGAGAGGGCATGGGCGGCCGCCGCAGCAACGGGCGGCGCCGGACCACCTTCACCTCAGCCATCAGCTTCACGGTCTGCCTCAGCTCGGCGGCGACCCGTACAAAATCGGGATGGGTCGGCGCGGCTGGCTTCGCGATGCAGGCCAGCGCTCCGGCCTCCATGGCCCGGAACGTCACGGCCACCTCGCCTGCAGCCGTCGTCGCGCTGCAGATCACGATCGGGAGGGGCCGCGTCTCCATCACCCTGCGGGTCGTCTCGAAGCCGTCCATGCCCGGCATGTTGATGTCCATGAGGACCAGGTCCGGTGGGTGCTCGCGGATGAATTCCTGGGCGGCGGCCCCGTCGGCCACGCTGCCTACGACGGATATCCCGGGGTCGGTGCCGAGGACGTGGACCAAAAGGGCGCGGCTCGAAGGCGAGTCGTCCACCACCAGGACGCCGACAGGCCGCGGCGTCACGCAAGCCTCCTCACGGCATCGAGCAGGTCGCTCTGGTCGAACTTGCTCTTGACGATGTAGGCGCTCGCGCCGACGTCGATGCCGCGCTCGCGATCCTCGCGCTTCTCCAGGGCGGTCACGAGGATGACCGGCAGCTCGGAGATCCTGCGGTCCGCCCGGATCCTCGCCGTCAGGTCGAATCCCCCGAGGCGGGGCATCTCGACGTCGGAGACGACCAGGTCGAAGGTCCCGCTCTTGAGGAAAGAGAAGGCCTCCAGCCCGTCCACGGCGGTCTGGACGCGGTAGCCCGCCGTCTCGAGGATGCCCTTGATCAGGGTCCGGGAGGTGATCGAGTCCTCGGCAACCAGGATCGACTTGGCCAGCGGCGCGGCCTTTGGCGACGCGGCGGACTGCAGGCCCCGGGCGGACTTGAGGAGGTCGCCCACGTTCAGGACCGGCGCCACCGCCCCCGAGGCCAGCACAGTGGCGCCGGCCACGTGCCGCACCCGGAAAAGGGGAGGGGCAAGGTGCTTCACCAGCACCTCCTGCTCCCCCAGGATGGCATCCACCGCGAACGCGACCTGCTGGCTCCCGGAGCCGATCAGGAGGGCTGGGACAGACCCATGGGACCCCTCCCTGGACCCGGAGGCCGGCAGCGACAGGACTCCGGCCAGCCTCACCCATGGAACCGTCTTGCCGCCCACGGGGACGACATCCCGGCCCTCCACGGTCCGGATGGCTTCCGGGCCCGCGCGCATGGCCCGGTCCACCTGGGCCGTCGGCACGATGAACACCCGGCCCTCGGCCTCCACGACGACACCCCGAAAGGTCGCCAGCGTGGAGGGCAGGGTGATCCTGAAAAGCGCGCCCTTGCCGGGCTCGCTTTCCACGGAGACCGAGCCGCCCAGGGATTCCGCCTTCTCGCGGACAATGGCCAGGCCGAGCCCGCGGCCGGAAATCGACGAGACGACCGACCGGGTGGAGACGTCGGCCTGGAAAACGAGGTCGCGCGCCTGCGGGTCACCCAGGCGCCCCGCGTCCTCGGCCGAAAGCAGACCGCGCTGGACCGCGGCCTCCCTCACACGGGCGGCGTCGATGCCCGCCCCGTCGTCCGCGACGGTGATCTCGACCTTGCTCCCGTTCACCGAGGCTGCGGCCAGGACGAGGGAGGCCCGGCGCGGCTTCCCGAGGCGCATCCGCTCCGCGGGGGCCTCGATGCCATGGTCCACGCAGTTGCGGAGGATGTGGATGAGCGGGTCCTTCATCTCCTCCAGGATCCGCTTGTCGATCTCAAGCTCCTCGCCGCGCACGGCGAAATCGGCCTCCTTGCCCTGGTCGCGGCACAGGTCGCGCACCAGCTTGGGGAAGGGGGCCGCGAGGCCGGCAAACGGCAGCAGGAGGAGCTTCTTCGAGTCCTCCAAGAGCTCGTCAACAAGCTTGCCGACCGCGTGGCGGTCGCGCTCGGCCGCCCGGGACAGGGTGACCACGTGGGTCTCCAGCGCGCGGGCCTGTTCGCCCCCTGCCTGGGGCCATTCGCGCCTCAACGCCGCAAAGCGGACGGCCAGGTCGCGCAGCTCCTCCGCCCGCTGTCCCGCCGCGAGCTTCACGGTGAGCATTTCCTCGGCCTCGATGAGGCGCTTCTCCAGCTTGTCCAGGGAGATGCGCACCGTCTCGCCATGGGAGGGGGCCGGCCGTTCGGGAGGGGGCCGCTCCTCGGGGGCGGGGGACCCGCGCGGCGCCGGTGCCGCGGCCGGCGCAGCCGGGCGCACGCTTTCGCGTTCCAAGGCCGCGGCGATGGCATCGAGGTCGCGGTGGGCGCGGTCGAGATCGGCGGGGAGGGGAGGGCGCTCGTCACGCTTCCAGCTGGCGAACCTGTCCTCCAGGGCCTGGCAGAGGTCCTCGATCGGGCCGAAATCCACGGCCCGCGCCGCACCCTTCAGGCTGTGCGCCGCGCGGAACACGGAGGCGACCTGCGCGCGCCTGGCTTCCGCGCCGGGCCGCTTCTCGAGCTCCAGCAGCCCCGTCGCCAGGGTCTGCAGGTGCTCGGCCGCCTCGACCCTGAAGGTCTCGCGCAGGGTCCGCAGGAATTCGTCGTCGGCCGCTCCCATGGTGGCTGGAAGACCCTATATCCGGTAGCGGGCCACCAGGTCCTTCAGCTTTTGGCCCAGGTCGCTGAGGTTGCGGGCGGAGACCTCCAGCTGCTTGGCGCTGGCCACGTTCTGCGTGGTGGCCTGCCGGATGCTCTCCATGGCGGAGGCCACCTGGTCGACGCCCGCGAGCTGCTGCTGGCTGGATGCGGCGATCTGGGTGGACGCCTGGGCGGCCTCGGAGACGCTGGCGGCCAGGGACTGGACCGACTCGCCTGCGGCCTCGGACTGACGCGCCCCGGCCTCCACCGCCTTGGTGCCCTGCTCGGTCGCCAGGGCGGCTGAGCCCGCCGCCTTCTGGATGTCGGCCAGGATCGTCCTCACCTGGGTCGTGGCCTGGCGCGACTGCTCGGCCAGGCTCTTCACCTCCTGGGCCACGACGGCGAAGCCGCGGCCGTGCTCACCGGCCTTTGCGGCCTCGATGGCGGCGTTGACAGCGAGCAGGTTCGACTGTGCGGCCAGGTCCTCCACGCTGGCGATGATCTGCCCAATCGCCTGGCTCTGCTCGTTCAGGCGCATCATGCCGGCGGCGATGGATTCCATCTGCTGGCGGATCCGGACGGTGCCTGCCACGGCGGCCTCGGAGGACCTGCGGCCCTCCTCGGAAAACTGCGCGGCCTTCTGTGCGCTCTCGGCCACGCTGCGTGCCTTCTGGCTGGCCATCTGTGCGGTCTGGCGGACCTCCTCGACCGTCGTCGAGGTTTCGCTGACCGCCGTGGCCGACTCGGCCGTGCTGGCTGCGAATTGGCTCGTGGAGGCCGAGATCTCATTGGCCGCGGCGCCCAGGACGTTGACGCCCTCGGCGACGTCGATGCTGAGGCGCCTCAGGTTGTCCACCATGGAGGCGAAGGCCGTCCCCAGGAGGTCGCGCTCCGACTGCGGCTCGACCCTCGTCCGAAGGTCGCCGGAGGCGATCCTTCCTGCGGCTTCGGCCATGCTCTTCAGGGAGTCGGTCATGCGGGAGAAGGACACCGACAGCAGGCCCACCTCGTCCTGCCGGTCCAGTGTCAGCGAGACGCCGCGCAGGTCGCCCTCGGCGATTCGGCGGGACGCCCCGGTCAGCTCCTGGAGCGGGCCCGCGATGTTCCGGGTGACCACGAAGCCGATCGCGGCCAGGATGAGGAACGCCGCCGCGGAGCCCCAGATGATGACGAGCGAGGCGTCGCGCGCGCTTGCCTGCGCCTCGTCGGTGCGAACCTTGAGGAGGGCGGTTTCCGTGGCCTTCATCGTGTCGAGGACCTTGCGGATGTCGTCCATCGAGTTCTTGCCCTTGTCGGTCATCAATATCTTCAGCGCCCCGTCGAATCCCCGTGACGGGTCGTTCCGGGCGTCGATCACCTCCTGCAGTTCCGCAAACTTGCCGTCCCGCCCGTTGATCAGGGGGTCGAGCAGGTCCAGCTGGCGCTGCTCCTCGGGGTTGTCCTGTGTCAGGCTGCGCAGCGATGACAGGCTGGCGGAGATGGCGTCCCGTGCGGCCCTGTACGGCTCGATGTAGCTGTCCTTACCAGTGAGGATGTAGCCCCGCTGGCCGGTCTCGGCGTTCGTCATGGTGTAGCGGACCGCCTCGGTCTCGATCAGGACCTGCTGGGTATGGTCGACCCAGCCGGCCGTTTCCGTCAATTTGCCTATGCTCCTGTAGGCGACCGTTCCGATCGCGGCCAGGAAGGCGAGTGCCAGCGCGAAGCCGGCGCCAATTTTCATTCCTACGGTCCATTTCATGGGGTGTCCCTCCGGGGTGAGTTGATGTTCAAGATTCGGATTCCTGCTGCACCAGGATCGCTGGGTCCTGGAGGATTCGGTCGATGTCGAGGACCACGAGCGGGCCGGCGGCCACGCCCTTCAGGTAGTCGGCGCGGACGCCCGTGAGGGTGGGGAGCGCGGGCTGGAGGTCGGCGGCCGCCACGGTCCGCACCCCTGTCACGGCGTCCGCGAGGAGGCCGAGCTCGAGGCCGTGCCCGCGCACGACCACGGTCCGGTGCAGGTCGGTGATCCCTTCCTCGGGCAGCCCGAAGAATTTCTTCAGGTCGTAGACGGGCAGGATCCGGCCGCGGGCGTTGATGATGCCTACGACAAAGGCCGGCGCGGACGGAAGGGGGGTGAGGTCCTTGAGGACAAGCGCCTCGACGACGTGGCTGGTCGCCACGGCGTAGCGCTCCGACGCGAGGCTGAACTCCAGCACCTCAAGGTCGTCCCGGGGACGGGGAGGCGGCGGCGGGCGCGCCAAAGCTCGGGCCCGTTCGCGCAGGATCTGTGAGTCGGAGGCGGTCATGACGCGGCCGACGCAAGGCCCAGAGAGGTGAGGGTGTCCGCCAGGCGGCCCGCTGTGAGGCCGTCCGACTCGGGTAGGGCCTCCTCCTGGGGCCGGCGGGCCAGGAGCTGCTGCGCGGCCGCGAAGTGCCTTTGCGCGGCGCCGAGCCTGCCGGCCGCGCGGTCGAGGTTGCCGAGCGCAACATGGGCCATCACGAACTGGGGATCTAGGTAGAGCGCCCGCCGCAGCGAACGCCTGGCGTCCTCGTCGTCGCCCTGCTCGATTCTTACCACGGCTCGCAGGTAATGGCCGGCGGGGTTCAGCTTGTCGGCCCGGAGCCAGTCCTCGCAGGAGGCCAGCGCCTCCGCAAGGTTGCCCCGGTCGGCAAAGCCGCGCGCCTGCCCTCTGAAGTCCGGCGGAACCGGGGCCGGGTGGGTGGCTGCGTAGGCGGGACGGGCGGGTGGGGCTGCGGGCCTCGGCGCCGGGCGGCCCCGGGTTTCGGACAGGCCGCCGGGCGGCGGCGGCGATCCTGCACCCATAGTCGCGGGCCGGGCCGGCCGGTGCTTCACGTATGCGGTCGCTCCGGGAAAGTTGCGTGCGCCGAACTGGGGAAAGAGCGCCTGCGACGACTCGCTCGGACCCACGAGGAGGACGCCGGTGTCCGCCAGCGCGCGGTGCAGCCTCGCGATCGCGTTCGCGGCCTGCCCTGGGGTAAAGTACATGAATACGTTCCGGCAGAAGATGACGTCCATGCCTGGCGGCCCCTCGTCGCTCGCCAGGTTCAGGTGATCAAAGGTGACCATCTGCGCGATATCAGGCCGGATGCGGTAGCGTCCCCGGCTGCAAACGGTGAAATAGCTCTCCTTAAATCCCGCCGGCGCATCCCGGAACGACCATTCCCCGTATTCACCCTGCTTTGCCTTGCGGAGATACTCGGGGTTAAGGTCCGTCGCGAGGAGGGTCACCTGCCAGTCCGCAAGGTCGGGCACAGCCTGGCGCAAGGCGATCGCCAGCGAATATGCTTCCTCCCCGGTGCAGCAGCCGGCGCTCCACATTCGGAGCGAGCGCCCTTCTCCCCTGGCCCTGGCGATTTCGGGCAGGATCGTGCCGGTGAGGGCCTCGAAGGCCCGCCGATCGCGGAAAAAGTACGTTTCCCCCACCGTCAGGTGGCGCGCAAGCGCCTCAAGGCGGGACTGGGACGGCGGCTGCGCCAAGAGGCCTTCCGCGCAGGCCCGCGGTCCATCGAACCCCAGGTCGTGCGCCGCCGCCGCCAGGCCGCGCTGCAGGTCGGGCCAGCGCTCCTCCGGAAACGCCAGTCCCGTGTGTTCGGCGACCCAACGGCTGGCCGCCCTCAGGAGGACCGGCTCGAGGAGGCTAGGCGCCACCAGCGGCCTCCTTCCCCATGGCGGCCTCGAGCGCGCCCTCATCGTCCTTCGAAAGCAGCTTTTCCAGGTCGTGGACGAGCACGAGGCCGTCCTCGAGTGGCAGGACGCCGCGTATCTGGCTCGAACCCGGGGCGATGTCCAGAATTCCGGCTACGCTCGATTGCGCCCGCTCCACGACGCCCTCAGCATCGTCCACGGCGAGGGCCACAGTGCGCCGCGGCGTGCGCGCTATGACGAAGCGGTCCGAGGGCTGCACGGGACGCTCCTCCAATCCGAAGAGGCGCCTGAGGCCGAATACGGGAAGGATCAGCCCTTCCATGGACATCGCGCCGAGGACCAGCCCCGGCGCACCCGGGAGCGGAGCCAGTTCCACCGCATGGACAATGCGCATCACGGACGCCAGCGGCAGGCAATATCGCCCCGGTCCGACGCGGAAGACGACAAATATTGCCTGGTCCTGCATAGTAGGGGGTTACTCGCTGGTTGGGCTGGGACTGGAAAAGAGGAAACGCCCGCTCCGCGCTTTCGGCCCCGGCATGTGCAGGCTGTCCCTTTATGGATCGGGAGTCGAGCTGCGACCGAGTGGATGAGGAATCCGTGGATATGCCTGGGGATCCGGGTCGTCTCCCCCTCATCGGGTGGGAGGGATCCAGGCTTGGAGGTTACGGGCTGGTGATCTCGTAGACCTCCGCAAGTGCGATCCCGGTCGAGTTGCCTACGCCCGAGACCTGTATCGTGTACGAGCCGGCCTCAAGTTTGACGATGAGCGCGCAGTCCGCGCTGTTTGCGGCAAGGGGGAATGCACCCACGGAGGCCGATATGGCCGGTATCTGGGCCGCGTCTGCCCCTGTGCCCCAGCCCGTGTTCGAGGCGACCATGGTCCCGACGGAGTTGAACACGCTCAGCGTCGGGCGGGCCAGGACGCCCGAGACACCGAATTGGGCCAGGGCCGGGCCGTCCGCCCGGACGAGCAGTTCCTCGACGCCCGCTCCTGAAATATAGATCCCGGGAATAATGATGTTGCCGCCAGTCCCGACCATCGCGCGGGTCGACATGTTGGCGAGGCGGGCGGTGCCGTATGACGCCACTTCGTACACCTCGGCCAGCGCGACTCCGGAAGTGTCGGCCACACCGGAAACCTGGACGGTATAGGCCCCGGGAGCGAGGCCTGTCACGATCTCACAGTCGGCGCTGCTGTTGCCCAGTTGGAAGGCGCCCACCTTCGCGGCTTCCATGGCTAGAAAGAGATAATTGGGATCCGTCATCCACCCCGTATTCGAGGTGACGAGCTTTCCCGACGAGTCGTATACGCTTAGCGTGGGCTTTGTGAGCACCCCGCTTACGCCAAACTGCGTCAGCGCGGGGCCGTCGGCGCGGATGAGAAGCGCCTCGATGCCCGTGCCAGAGATGTAGAGCCCCGGGATCAGGATGTTGCCGCCGGTCCCCACAAGCGCGCGTGTGGAGATGTTCGCAAGCCTCTGCGACGGGTTGCCGGCGAGCGCCGCGACCAGGTTCGCCACATTTGGCGTGCCTAGGCCCGTGCACAGGTCGTAGCCCGGCCCAGCGCTGTAGGCCTCATTGTTGCCGCTCGTGATGTCATTGAAGACGTTCGTCCCGACGAGTGGATAGAGGTGGGGGTTCAGCAGGCCGATGGGGCCCTTGCCATTCGACAGGCGGGCTTGGTTCACGATCGCCGTAATTCCAGCCCAGATGGGACAGGCAACGCTCGTCCCGCCCACCGCATCGTTGCCGGCCGGATTTCCGCTTCCGTCATAGACGAGGACCCCATAATTCGTCCCGTTTACGGGCTGATATTGCATGCCAACATTGACGAGGGAGTAGTCGGCATCGGCGACAGCCGCGACATCGGGGACGCATCGCATCGCCTGGCCTCCAAGAACAGGGCCTCCCGTTTGCCAGGAGGGCTGAGCAAAGTAGCTGCTGACCCCGCCGCCGCTGGCGTTTGGGCTCGGATGTGTCGGGTCGGATACCTGATTCCAGACGGTTTCGCCTGCGTACACCCAATAGCCCGTGTAGGTGACCGTGGTGCCTCCTACGCCCGTGACGTCCGGGTCGCTCGCCGGATACGACACGGCCAAGGGTGCCGTGGACGAGTAATCACCAGTATCGCCGCCCGGGTTTGATCCAGCATCGCCGCTGGAAGCGAGGAATGAGACCCCGGCAGCCGCGAAGGCAGCCGTGACCTGGGACAGGGCCTGCATGGAGGCCGTCCCTTCGATGGACTCGGTGCCGCCGAAACTAAACGAAATGACCGACATCGTCGGATAGGCAGGGATGTCATTGGAGATCTGCGTGAGGCTGTCGAACGCGTCTTGGGCAAGGTACAGGCGTATGCTCGCGCCAGGGGCGATGGCGCCGGCCCATTCGACATCGAGGTCCGTCTCCAATGCGGCGTCGGAGTCGGGTCCAGGGCCGCCGTCGACATCGATAGTCACCACGTTTTTTGCGGATTGGTACGACCCGATTTCCGACCAGAAGGCGGAAAAGTCTGTGTCCGGCGCTGCCGCCTGGCCGGCGATTGCTATCACTTGGCCGGCGCCCGTGGCGTTCGGCGGGAAGTTGTAGGAGGCAATCACGTCGCCGGGCGTCACAAAGACCTGGTCGCCCAAGAGGTCATCTGGTGCCTGCCTAAGGTTCGCCGTGACGTGCCTGAGGCGAAACTCCGGCTGGAGGCCGTTCACGCTCAGGACAACCCCGGCAAGGTCGCCGGGGACCGACGGCTCGGAAATGGCCGACGAGTACTCGCCGTCGGACACGGCCACGCGGGCAAATTGAACCCCCAGCGTCCTGGCGACCCCCGAGACCGCGCCTTTCACGAAGACGGTCATGTGCAGTCGGTCCCGCAGGGTCGGCCTGAAACCCTGGCCCGTGAGCCAATTCGAAACCCGGCTGTAATCGGTGCGGAGCGGGAGGTACCTGGCCTCCATCTCCGCCGCCGAAATCTGCTCGCCGCTGGCCAGTCGGGCCTCGAGGCCTGCGAAGTCCCTCATGCGGAGCGTAACCGAGAAAGTCATCGGCGCGGCGAGCTCGCCTGCGGTGAGGGCACGCACGATGCGCGCGCGACCTATCGTCTGGCCGCCCGAATCCGGCGTCCTCACCGACCTGGCGACGACATGGCCATCGGTGGCTGCGTTTGCGGGGGAGCCCAGGGACATGAGGGCCGTCGCCACAGCAAGGATGCGTGAGCCCATCTTCCCGAAGAGGGAAAATGCGCTGGGCTGGGACAGCGGTCTCCAGGTTGGGGTCCTTTGCACGTCCTACGCGGGGCCAAACCTCTCGTTGTGCCGCGGCCGGCTCCAGGGGGTCCAGCCTTGGCTTGGGGCAACGGATAGAATGGAATTCTGGGCGAAGATTCAACAGAACAACGGTCAAAGCCCAGGAACTGGGTTCAATTCACGCGGCTTTCCGGAGGTGCTAATCTCCATGGCGTTTCATTGACCGAATCGATTGCATCCTCTCACCCAATTATTTAAGTGGAGGGTCCCGTTGACCCAAACGCCGACAAGAAGGGGAATTCCTTTGGCCCGCCTCCTCCTGGTTTCCGGGTCTGCGCTTTTGGCGGCCGCGAACGGGGGACTTGCAGGCGTCCCGGCCCCGCAGCCGTACGGCGCCGTACCCTCGGCCCGTCAGCTCGCCTGGCACTCCCTTGAGGCCTACGCGTTCGTGCACTTCACGGTGAATACGTTCACCGACCGCGAGTGGGGCTACGGCGACGAGTCGCCCGGCGTCTTCAACCCCACCGACTTCGATGCGGACCAGATCGCCGCGGCTGCGAAAGCCGGCGGACTCAGCGCCATAATCCTGACCTGCAAGCACCACGACGGCTTTTGCCTCTGGCCGAGCGCCTACACCGACCACACGATTGCACACAGCCCGTTCCGCGGCGGCCATGGCGACGTGGTGCGCGACATCTCGGCAGCCTGCGCCAGGGCGGGCCTCAAGTTCGGCGTCTATCTTTCCCCGTGGGACCGCAACCGCTCCGACTACGGAAGCGCCTCTTACATAGAATTCTATCGCCACCAGCTGACCGAGCTGCTGGCCCGCTATGGGCCCATTTTTGAAGTCTGGTTTGACGGCGCGAATGGCGGCGACGGCTACTACGGCGGCGCCAGGGAGAAACGCCACATCGACAACACCACCTACTATGACTGGCCGAACACCTGGAAGATCGTTCGCCGGCTGCAGCCCGCGGCCGTGATCTTCAGCGACGGGGGACCCGACGCACGCTGGGTGGGAAACGAGCGCGGCCAAGCCGGTGACCCGTGCTGGGCGACAATCAATGCGGCGGGGTTCTTCCCGGGACATGCGAGTCGCCTGGAGACTGGGGACCGTGGCGGCGCAAGCTGGATGCCTGCCGAGGCCGACATCTCGATCCGGCCGGGCTGGTTCTACCACCCTGCCGAGGACAATGCTGTGAAGTCGCCCGCCGTGCTGTTCGGGATCTACCTCAACACCGTCGGCCGCGGCACGGACCTGATACTGAATCTTGCGCCGGACCGCAGCGGGCGAATCCCCATCCGCGATGTCGAGTCACTTAGGGGTTTCAAGCGCCTTCGCGACGAGACATTCGCCCGCGACCTTGCCTTCGGCGCCACTGCCCATGCCAGCAATGTCCGCGGCGACGACCCGCGTTTCGCCGCAGCCAACGCCGTTGCCGGGAGCCATGATCGCTATTGGGCGACGGACGACGATGTCAACCAGGCTGAACTCGTCCTGGATCTGCCCGGGCCTCGCACGTTCGATCTTGTGCGTATCCGGGAATACCTGCCGCTGGGGCAGCGCATCAGCGCGGTCGCGGTCGACGCGGAGGATGGCGCCACGGGCGGGTGGCGCCAAATCGCCGCGGCAACCAGCATCGGCGCGCAGCGCCTTTTGCCGACCGCCCCCGTCACCACGCGCCGGGTTCGACTCCGGGTGGTCGAGGCGGCGGCATGTCCGGCGATTTCCGAGTTTGCACTGTTCAAGCGGCCATAGCATGCGGCCCTATCGTCCACTCGTGAGCCGGATCAAGGCGACCTGCAGGGCGCCAGAGGCGGGAGGCTCGCTCATTTCCATTGCTCCTGGTTTAAATCCGCGCGGTCGAGGCGCAAAATCCCCAAGATAGGACCGCTACATTGGACCGAGCACGGATGCACGCGAGAACCCTAGTTCCAATTCTCCTGATCGTGACCTCGTGCGGCGTCCTCGGCGCGACAAGTCCCGATGAGCTCCTATGGTACGGCCGACCGGCGAAGTACTGGAACAGCGACTGCCTGCACCTCGGCGACGGCTACATGGGCGCATCCTTTTACGGCGGCGTCAACCGGGAGGTGCTCGAGCTTTCGGAGAAGTCGTTTTGGACCGGTGCCCCCGCGAACGGTGACTGGGCGAACACCGGGGTGAACCCGGACGCCCGCATGGCCCTTCCGGAAATTCGCCGGGCCGTGCAGGAGGGCCGAACGAAGGATGCTGACCGCCTGACCACCGACCGTTTTCTGGGAACCAACAAGAACTTCGGGGCTTTCACCTCCGTGGGATCGCTGGTGATTGATTTCGGCGGGGCGGACGCAGCGGTATCCGGGTACCGCCGGTCACTTGACCTGGCGCATTCCCTTGGCGAGGTCGGCTACACCCTGGGCGGGGTCGGCTACTCGCGGGAATATTTCTGTTCCTATCCAGACCGTGTGGTCGCCGTCAGACTGCGCGCAAGCCCGTCGGCATTGCTGAAGATGTCCGTTGCACTGGCGATAAGGCAGAAGGATTACTCGGTGGACGGCGACGGCGGGGATCTTGAGGCGCGCGGCTTCATCAACGGGAACCATCGCCCCTTCAGCGTCCGGGTAAAGGCGCTGGACGACGGAGGGACGGTGCGATGCGTCGGCGGCAGGCTGGAAATCGCCGGGGCCCGCGAGGTCGTCCTTTTGGTGTCCATCGCCACGAATTACCGGCTGCACTACCCGGATTACACTGGCGAGGACCCGGATGTGACCACCCGGACCATCATCGGCAAGGCGGCGGCCTTGGGGTACGGGAACCTCAGGGCGCGGCATGTGCGTGACTACACGGCGCTGTACGACCGCGTTTCGCTGAAGGTGGCAGCCAGCGCCGACAGCGAGAGGAACCCCACCGACGTGCGCTTGCGGGCCTACAAGTCCGGCGCGCCCGACCCGGGCCTCAAGGTGCTCCTCTTCAACCTTGGCCGATACATGATCATCAGCGCGTCCCGGCCGGGCACCCTGCCGGCCAACCTGCAGGGCGTCTGGAATGTCTTCGACGCCGCCCCTTGGGCAGGGAACTACCAGAGCAACATCAACCTGCAGGAGATCTATTGGTCATGCGGCCCGACGGCGCTCCTCGAGTGCCAGGAGGCCTACATCGACTGGATCCGGGACCTATCCCTGGCCGGACACGAGGTCGCCCGCCGCTGCTACGGCGCCGATGGATGGGTGAGCCACACCACGGGAAACATCTACGGCTCGGCGGCCCCCTTCGGGGGCTTGTCCTATGCGATGTACCCGATGGCCTCGGCCTGGCACTGCCAGCACGTATGGGAGCAATTCGCCTTCAGCCAGGACAAGGCCTACCTGCGCGACGTGGCCTACCCCCTTATGAAGGGGGCCGCACTCTTCTATGTGGAAAGCCTGGTCCGCTACCATGACAGGCTGATCATGGTGCCGTCGACGTCTGCCGAGCATGGCGCGAATGAGACGCCCGAGGGGCTGCGTGCCAGCTCAAGCTCCCAGTCTGAAATCTACTCCATGGCGGGCCCGGCGCAGGACGCGGAGATGCTGTGGGACCTGTTCACCAACACGATCGAGGCGGCGTCCATCCTGAACGTTGACGCCGAGTTCCGCCAGCTGCTCGCCGAAAAGCGCGCCGCCCTGCTTCCACTCACGATCGGGCGCTACGGGCAGCTGCAGGAATGGGCGGAAGATATCGACAGTCCGCTCTGCCGGCACCGGCATATCGCCCACCTGTACGCCGTTGTCCCGGGTCGCCAGATCGATCCGAATCGGGACCTTGCCCTGGCGGCGGCCGCAAGGAGAGCGCTGGAGATGCGCAAGTCCGGCCTTTTCCTTTCGGACGATCCCGCTTCGGGCGGCAATTGGTCGCTGGCCGACCGCATGTGGGCCTGGGGCCGCCTCCTGGAGCCGGAACGAGCCAACTCCATCTTCACAATGCTCATCAAGGACGCGATGTTCGAAAACCTGCTCACCTATCAGCAGGCGGAGTTCAGCTCCGGGAGGGACGACCTCTACAAAGACCCCACTGGCCGGTTCTGCCACTTCCAGCTGGATGCCAGCGCGGCCATCCCGGGGTTCATGGCCGAGATGCTCCTCCAGTCCCACCTTGGGGAGCTGAGCCTGCTGCCTGCGCTTCCAGCCGAGTTGGGGACCGGGTCGGTGACCGGGCTGCGCGCCCGAGGGGGATTCATTGTCGACCTTTCATGGGCAAACGGAGAACTGACAAGGGCCGTCATCCACGTCACCTCAAACCGCCCCCTGCCACCAATTCGCGTGAGGAACAAGCTGGTCGACGCGGACAGGTTTCCCGGCTTGGAGATCAGGCGGGGCAACTAGGGGGGCCTGCCGTCAGGTGGGGCTTGCCTGTGGAGATCCCGAGTGAGAGTTTCCGGGCAACATGCGGAAGAACGTATCCCTTGCGAACGTCCTGGTTGCATGGATGGCCCTGTCCTGCATTCCATGTTTTGCCCAAGAGTCACACGACATGACGGTGAACGAGAAGGTCGTTCGTGAATACTACACCGCCTACGAGAAGAAGGACTGGAATATCCTAGAGTCCATTCTCGCCCCTGATTTCACCTTTTCCAGCCCGGCAGGGGACAATCACATCAGCCTGAAGGTGTACAAGGAGCGGTGCTGGCCGAACTCCGCTAACACAAAGAAATTTGACTTGGAAAAGGTTGTCGTTGCCGGAGACGACGCCTTCGTCACCTACAATGGTTGGACGAACGACGGCAGATTGTTTCGCAACACGGAACGTTTCAGGCTGAGGGATGGGAAGATAGTCGAGAACGAGTGTTTTTTTGGCACGGGCGTTAACTTCCCGAACAATCAGGCGAAAAAGTAGATCCCGTTTCAAGGGGGCCTCACGGCGGAGACTGTTGCAGCAATGCAGGGACCCGACGCCCCACGGCCTCGCGGGAATGGATGGCTACCGTGCCTTTAGGTGCCCAGATTCCGAGATATGATTGCGGGTTCAGCCGGGTAGACCCCCAGAATGTATGTTGATCAATTACTTCGACTGGCGTGACAGAGAAACCCTTCCCCAAAGGCTAGCTCCTCCGATGCCGGGCCTACCGGCATCTGCCGCCGCCGTAAGGCCGCATGTCGGCTCGGGCGCCGGCCTTTTCGTTCGGTGCGGCGGCGTTGCCCTGGCGCTCATCCTTGCGGTCTTCGCACCGGCATGTCACGCCGACGAATTCGACGTCCTGCGGGAAAAATGGACGGAGATGCTCACGGGCGGCAGTCGCATGGACATGAAGGATCCGGCAGTTGCCTCCTCCATCGGCAGCCTAGGGACCCTGGCGAATTCATACTGGTCGACGATGGACAAAACCCCAGGCCGCGCATTTCTCTGGGCCGACCTGGCGAGCCCCACCGACACGGGCGACATCACGACGAGTTATGAGCGCCTGAAGACCATGGCGCTGGCCTACGTGACCCAAGGATCCAGCCTGAAGGGCAACATCTCGCTGAAGGCCGACACCGTGCGCGGGCTGGATTGGATGTATGCCAACCGCTACAACGAGCGAACGCCGATGCACGACGAGTGGTGGCACCTCGAGATCGGTGCGCCCTCTGAACTCGTCGACGTGACCGCCCTGATGTATGATGGGCTAAGCGCTGCCCAGGTGGCCAACTACATGCGGGCGGTGGACCGGTTCACCCCTTCCGCGACGACTCCAGCTCCCGGTGGCACGCCATGGTCCTTCACCGGTGCCAACCGGATGTGGAAGATCCACATTGTGGCGATCCGCGGTATCCTCGTGAAGGACGGCGCGAAGCTCCTCGCCGCGCGCGACGCATTCAGCGACCTCTTTGTCTACGTCAAACGAGGCGACGGCTACTACGCCGACGGTTCATTCATCCAGCATCGCGGGCATCCCTACACCGGAGGCTATGGCGCCTCCTTGCTCGGCAACATCGCGCCGGTACTCGCGCTCCTGAATGGCCCCAACAGGGACAGTGCTTCCGGCTCAACATGGAGGGTGACCGACCCCAATATTGAGAACCTCTATCGACTGGTCTTCACCGCCCTTGAGCCTGTGATCTATCGCGGCGGCATAATGGCAATGGTGCAGGGCCGGGAAATATCCCGGAAGGGCGCCGCCGAGCACGTCATCGGGCACGGCATCATGCAGGACATCCTCGTGATCTCGCAGTTCGCCCCGGAGGCTTATTCCGCGCGTATGCGGTCGATGCTGAAGTCCTGGGCAGAAGAGGACACCGTTCTCAGCTTCTCAGAAACGGCACCACTGGCGCTCAAGGGCGCCGTGCAACAGCTGATGGCCGATCCGACCGTGAAGCCTCGGGGCGAACTCGTCGGGAACTTTGTCTATGCGGGTATGGATCGGGTGGTGCACCTGGCCCCGGGGTTCGGTGCCGGGCTCAGCATGTCATCGAGGCGCATTTACGCGTACGAAAGCATCCACGGCGAGAACGTGGACGGCTGGCACACGGGGGACGGCATGCTTTACCTCTACAATTCTGACCTGACGCAGTTTGATGACGATTTTTGGCCGACGGTCGACCCCCGTCGCCTTCCCGGCACCACAGTCGACGTCGATCAGGTCCGTGGGCCCGCATCAGGCCAAAGCGAGGCCCCGGCTGCGGACTGGGTTGGCGGCGCATCGCTGGGTGCGAACGGTGCGGCAGGAATGCAGCTCCGGGGGTGGGGAAGCACGCTGAGGGCGAAGAAGTCCTGGTTCATGTTCGACAAGGAGATTGTCTGCCTCGGCAGCGATATCCGAAGCAGCGATTCTCGCCCGATAGAGACCGTCGTCGAGAATCGTCTTTTGCATGGATTGGGCGGCAATGTATTTACGGTGGACGGCGCCCGAACGACAGGGACGCAGGGCCGGCCGGAAGCTCTGCGGGATGTCACCTGGGCGCATCTGGCGGGCCAGGCGAAAGGTTCTGATATCGGGTATTTTTTCCCTGCGCCGGTTGACTTAAGTGTACTGCGGGAGTCACGGACCGGCGTTTGGAACGAGACCGCGACGCGAGTGTCCCGCGACTACCTGACGCTCTGGCTCTCACACGGGGCGAATCCAGGTGGCGCAACATATTCGTATGTCCTGTTGCCCGGATTCAGCGCAGCGCAGGTCGCTGACTATGCCAGGAAGCCAAGAGTAGAGGTACTGGAGAATTCAGACCGAGTTCAGGCTGTGCGCGTGGGCTCGCTTGGACTGACCGCGGCTAACTTCTGGTGCGACGGGCCTTCGACGGCGGGGGCAATCACGGTAGACAGAATGGCCAGTGTTTTGCTCCAGGCCCAGGGGCCCGTGATCGATGTTGCCTTAAGCGACCCGACGCAGGTCGACAATGGGACCATCACCGTCGAATTGGCTAACTCTGCGCAAAAGCTGGTTGCCGCCGATACTGGAGTGGTGATTGACCGGCTCTCACCCAGCATTCGGCTTACCTTCTGCGTCGCTGGCGCTGCCGGCAAGACACTCCACGCACGTTTGCTCGCCAGCGAGGACCGCGTGACCGACCGGTCACACCCTGTCCTGCCAAAGCATGACGGTATCGCCTGGTCGGCGGCCTTCAGCCCGGACGGCTCGCGCGTCGTGACCGCGTCTTGGGACAAGACCGCCCGCGTCTGGGATGGAAGAACAGGCCAGCCTCTCATGCCCGAGCTAAGGCATAACGGCGTCGTTTGGTCTGCAGCCTTCAGTCCGGACGGCTCACGCATTGTCACGGCGTCTGCCGACAACACCGCGCGTATCTGGGATGCCAAGACCGGCCAGCCGCTTACGCCGGCGCTGGCGCATGACGGCGCCGTCTGGTCGGCGGCGTTTAGCCCGGACAGCTCGCGTGTCGTAACGGCGTCTTGGGACGAGACGGCCCGTATCTGGGACGCCAGGACCGGCAGGCCGCTCATGTCGCCGTTGAAACTTGAGAACATAGTCAATTCGGTCGCTTTCAGTCCCGATGGTTCGCGCATCGTCACCGCGTCGGACCTGGCCGCGCAGGTTTGGGACGCCAGGACTGGCCGGCCGCTAACGCCGCCGATGAAGCATGACGGGCTGGTCAACTCAGTCGCTTTTAGTCCCGAAGGTTCGCGCGTCGTCACTGCGTCCTGGGATGGGACGGCTCGTGTTTGGGATGCCAGGAGCGGCCAGCCGCTGACGCCGCCGCTGCGCCACCATGGTTGGGTCGCTTCTGCAGTCTTCAGCCCGGACGGCTCGCGCATTCTCACGGCGTCCATGGACGGGACCGCGCGGGTCTGGAATGCAAGCACTGGAAAGCCCCTCACGCCCCCACTGCAGCATGAAAGGGGTGTCAATTCGGCGGCCTTCAGCCCGGATGGCTCACGCATCGTCACGGCGTCATTTGACGGGACTGTGCGGATTTGGGATGCCAGGACCGGCGGCCTGCTCATCTCGCCACTGCGCCAGCGTAGCCCAGTCTTGTCGGCTTCCTTTAGTCCGGACGGTTCCCGCATAGTCACGGCTTCGTGGGACGGGACCATTCGGGTCTTGCAAGTTGGGACGGACGCCCATGCTCGAGCCGAGTAAGATTTGAAAGAAGACGTGATGTCCTGCCACGATCGAATGGACCCTAAGCGGGCGCATAATGTACGGGTTATCCATGATCTCCCAGCATGCGGGGGTAGCGGGCTCTTTCCTTATTCCGGAATACGTTCCAATGTCCGGCCGATCAATTAGGATCAAGCCATTAGGAGCCAACAGCGCCATGGATCGCCGACCCGCATGAGTGTTCGCGATCCTGGCAGCCAAAGAAACAATGCGTTTGACTCGATTCGTCTATTACTCGCGATACTCGTCGTATACAGCCACGCACATCTTCTGGGCGGTTTTGGCGAAGAGGGTCTTTCGAGGTTTTGCAAAGGGCAGACATTCGCGGGGGATCTAGCAGTCATCGGCTTCTTTGGAATCAGCGGCTTCCTTGTTACGGCGAGCTTTGCGATCCGCAACGACTGGCTCCAGTTCGTAAAGGCGAGGCTATTGCGGATTATTCCGGGGTTCTATTTCGCCTTGGTAGTAACCGCGTTCGGAATCGCGCCTTTGATCGCGCGCCTCAATATCCATGGCGGCCCATGGGTCCTCTCGTCGGCTTGGCATTTTGTATTAAGCAATGCCCTTGTTAATCTCTCAAGATGGAACGTGGGCGAAGTGCTTCGAGGCCTGCCCTATCCGGGATCAATTAATGGTTCACTATGGAGCCTTTTCCCAGAAATCTGTTGTTATGGCGGCGTCCTGTTTATCGGCGTCATTGGGTGGATAAGAAATTCCCGTGGAAACGGGCTAGTATTATGCGCGGCCATATTAATTCTTAATGCGGCCATAATTCTCTCGGAAAAGGCTCAAGCTATTGCGCCTACCCTGCTTACGCTTACTGGTTGGGCACCGTTTATTGCAGCGTTCCTTGTCGGGTCCTCTCTTTATTGTTTTCGTGATCGCCTTGATATTGGCAGAAGATCGTCATTGGGATGGCTTGCCGTGGCAATTCTGCTCTTGAAATTTGGAGGATGGGCCCTCCTCGGCCCAATTGTACTTCCGTTCGTTCTTATCAACTTAGCCTATTCATTTCGGCTAAGCCTGCCTTTCGATTTGTCGTATGGGACCTATGTTTTGCATTTCCCGGTCCTTCAGCTACTAGCGGCTATTGGGTTAAATAGATACGGATTCACAACGTATTTTTCCCTGGCTCTCATTATCGTATTTCCTCTTTCATTGCTGAGCTGGTTCGCGATCGAAAAACCCTTCCTAGGCCTTAAAGCTAAGGCTACTGCAACGGCTTAGGCTTACGCCATTCACCTCCAATCTCCTCGGAATGTCTGGCGAAGCGGAAACCGTTATGGAATCCCTAGCCAAGATACGCCCGATCACTCGAGAGCCTGTGAATTCGAACTCGAAATATGCTCATTTGAAAGGATCTGCGGCCGAGCATCCGAATTCTTGACGGGATTGACCCTGGCCGTCCATTGGTTGAAGGCGCTAATCAAGAAGACCGACGATATCCTCTTCACGCTAGCCGGATCCATTTATGAACTCTGCAATTCCCAATAGCCAGATCTGCCTTTGGTTTAATAAGGACGCACTAGAGGCCGCTCGTTTCTATGCTTTGACGTTTCCGGATAGTGAGGTGATCGCGGTGCATCATGCACCGGGTGACTATCCCTCTGGAAAAGCAGGCGACGTACTGACCGTGGAATTCACTGTGCTTGGAATTCGGTGTTTGGGGCTGAACGGCGGCCCAGCATTCTCTCACAGCGAAGCCTTTTCTTTTCAGGTCGCAACGGACACCCAGGAGGAGACTGATCGCTACTGGAATGCGATCGTTGGCAACGGCGGTGAAGAAAGCGCCTGTGGCTGGTGTAAGGACCGCTGGGGCTTATCCTGGCAAATCACGCCACGCGTGCTTACCGAGGCTATTATCGCGGGTGGCACGGAGGCAAAGGGAGCCTTTGAGGCGATGATGCAGATGGGAAAGATCGACATAGCGAAGATCAACGCTGCGCGCCGTAAATAGCCTTACTTTTTCCGTATTTTTGCGACAATTTGCCTCCACGATGCAACGTCGCTGAATCGGAACACCGAAATCTCACTGTTGCCAGTTTATGGGAGGTAGATGACGGTCACTGGAATCGGCCGTTTTGATTAGACATGCCAGCTATTCTGTTCGCGATGACTAGATGGGGTCTAATTTGCTGGCTTTCCGTGCGGACGCCAAACACACAACATTTGCGACGATCGGTGAAAGAATGGCCGCTGGCCGCCGTTTTTCATCCTTGCTTGTGCATAATAGCAAGCGGGGCTGCACGAACGTGGCGTGATTTTCATGTATCTCAATTCTCATAGACGGCCATTCGCTTTCATCGCAATCCGACGAAATAGCCGATAGATGTTGATGCCCACCATGAATGTAAAATTTCTCGTTGGCCGAACGGCATACAATATACGAGATTGGTTTTTGGCACGATCATGGCTCCCGCTCATTAATTATGTGCCATTCGATCGTTGCTGGCCCTACGACGTCGCAAGATATGCGGGCAGGCGGAACTTCGCGACCATCGTCGATGTAGGTGCAAATGTCGGCCAGACTGCGCGTTACCTTAGGGGGTTCTTCAGGACTGCTACAATCCACTGCTTTGAGCCGATTCCTTTGACGTTTCAGGAGCTTAAAAGGAGAACCGCAAACGATGCAAATATCCAGGCTCACCCTGTAGCTCTGAGCAATCAATCTGGTTCAATCAATATGATTGCTAGTGACTTCAGTGAGACTTCGGCCGTGACTAATTTAGAAGGTGATTTTGTCAGCAAGGTGATAGCACAGACCTTGGATGAATTCGCTATGGGGAATGGGATAAGCCAAATCGACTTGCTAAAGATCGACGTCGAGGGGCACGAACTGGCGGTGCTCGAAGGAGCCCGAAAGCTTCTATCAACGGGGAAAGTGCAAGCGATCTATATAGAATTTGGCACTGATTCGACGGATATACAACATACGCACCTATCCAAGATCCACTCCGCACTAGAGCCGTATGGATTTGTATTCTCGGGAATCTATGAGGCTTATCGACTTCAACCCAGATATCGGATGTGGTTCGGGAATGCGTTGTATTGGAATGCCCGCTTCCTGCAATCGGAGGCCGAGAATGCGGCCACCTAGCACTGTCGTTAATGGTGAATTGGGCCTGAACGGCCGCTGTTGATCACTTGACTGTGGGTTCTAGTGGCATCAGGACTCTGGCCGACATGAACACCGTTGTGCAACCCCGCACAGCGTCCACGCTCCAAGCCGTTGCTAGAAGGGCTGGTGTTTCGATTTCTACTGCGTCGCGCTGCCTGAGCGGATCCGCAAAAATGGCGAGTTCCACCCAGGTACGGGTTTTTGCCGCGGCGACGGCGGTTGGCTACAGGCACAATGCTCTTGTCGGTCAGGTTATGCGCGCGACGCGCAAGGGTGAGGCTCAGAATCACTTGGGGACCATCGCATTCGTGACACCGGTTGCCGACTCCCATGAGTGGCGGGCGACTCCCACGCTCCAGAGCAACTGGGAGGCTGCACGCGAACGCGCAGAGTCATTCGGCTTCGGGATTACGGAGTTCACCCTGTGCTCGAGCGGCATGACTGGTCAGCGGCTCGGCGGGATTCTCGCGGCCCGTGGCATCGATGGCGCTCTGCTTGCGGCATTTCCGACTGAACCCCACGCGATCTCTTTCCCGTGGAATGACTTCGCCATTGTCCAGGTGGGCCACCAGATCGCTCTCCCGCGCCTCGATTGCGTCTTAAGCGACCATGCGGATGCCGTGACCATGGCCGCTAGGATGATCTCGCGCTGCGGCTACCGCCGCATCGGCCTGGCCATTGAAAAGTATCAGGACAAGATCACCGATGGCAGGTGGTCACTTGGATACGCGGGACTTTCGGTGACCATGCCGTCTTTTGCCCAGATTCCGGCGCTCATGCCGACGCAGATGAGCGCCGACCTGTTCTTGAGTTGGGTCGACAAGCACAAGGTAGATTGCGTCCTGACTCTCTCGACGTTCCGCAACGAGCCCAACGTCATGGATTCGTGGCTCGCCAGAACCGGAAGGCAAATACCGAAGGACTTCGGTCTGGTATCGCTCGACGTGACCCGCGTTCATTCTGATTGGTCGGGGGTGACGCAGCATTCTGATGAGATCGGCCGCGCCGCGGTGGACATGTTGTTCTCAAAATTGCAGGCAGGGGAGCGCGGGATTCCGCAGATCCCTCGCACGCTTCAAGTGCACGGGCATTGGCGTGACGGCGGGACGTTGCGCCCACCGATTGAAGTCGAGGCCCTTTGTCAGGCCTGAGCGCAGGTCGCTGCCAGCCAGGTTTCACGCATTCGGTCGTTGCCCATACGGTTCTGCTCGCACGCCAGATTACCCTGGCTGTTTCGAGCCACGAGGACCGCAAAGGAAGCTGACGACCTTGTGGGTCGTGATTGGCTGGCTGCACAAGGCGAAAGCATATACGCGTAGCACGGGACGATAGGAATGACTTGTCTGCGGCCTCAAACGTGGCTGCCTTGGGCGAACCGCAATCCAAATGAAATCGCGACGGTATTTCTCCTCGGTCTGGATTGTGTTCCTGCTCGGGGCCGGGGCCGTTCTCATCTGGAACAACGCGGCGCGAACCGATCGCCTCGATTACCTCTCAACAATCGGAGCCCCTGCTGGGGGCGTAACCAGCTCCAATACAAGAGGCGCGGAACTGACGCCCAACAATTCGCTGCCGATACCCGATCAGCTCGACGCGAGCTACCAATGGCTCGCACAAACCGAGCGCATGCTGAATCGCGGGGAGGCCAGGGTGCGCCACATCGACTATGAAAATGCGCCGATGGGCCGGACCGTCCTTGCGCCCTCACCTTATCGGTGGTGGCTGGGCTTCCTCGCCTGGTGTGAGCATATAGCCACCGGGGCACCCACCTCGACACTTGTGGAAAAGGCGGCTCTTCTGGCAGATCCGCTTTTGTGTGGAATCGTCGTCTTGGGGGCGACGTTCCTCGCTGCGAAGTGTTTCGGTTCGCTTTCCGCTTCTCTCGTATCCGTTGGCCTCGTCTCCCTTTTCCCCTTTGTTACGGGGTTTTGGCCGGGCGCGCCCGATGACCGAGGCCTCGCGCAGGCCCTCGCGATGGCGAGCGTGCTGTTTCTTTCCATCGCTGCCGCGGCAGACCCCGAGAAGGGGAAAGCCAGACGACGATGGTTCATTCTTTCGGGCGTCGCGGGCGGGTTGGGAATGTGGGTCAAGGTTCCCGTGCAACTTCCGGTCCTGTGGGGAATTGCAGGAGGCGGTCTCCTCGTCGCCCTCCTTTTCCGGCGCAGCAATACACCCGCAGGCGGCCCGATGCCTGGTCTTCCCTGGCGGGCTTGGGCCTGCGCGGGGGCCGCCACCACGATCCTGGCCTCTCTGATCGAATACCCGCTATCCGAACTCTGGAATTGCGACCTGTCCTATGTTCACCCGATCCATGGCGTGGCATGGCTCGGCGCGGGAGAGCTGCTGGCCCAGGCAAGCGCTTGGCTTCAAAACCGGGCTTTCTCCCGGTCGCCCAAGAATCTGGCCCTCGTAGCATTGTACGCCGTGGCCGTACTTGACGTGCCCGTCCTGCTCCTGGTTCGCAACGGCGCCGACCTATTCGTCCTCGACAGCATGGGATCGCACCTCACTCGCCTCCGCAGCGCGATCGTGGCGCCAAGCCTGGCGGCGTGGATGGATGCCCAGGGACCTTCGGTTTGGCTATGGCTGACACTGGTGCCGTTGGGCGTGCTGATCCCTGCTATCTGGGTGCTCGGGAATCCCCGTATCGCCAAGCCGACCCGGTCGGCCGTCGCGATCACGCTGGGACCGGCGATGGTGGCACTATTTTTTGCCTGTGCGAAGCTCGTATGGTGGCAAACGCTCGATGCAATGCTGCTGGTAACCCTGGTCGCAGTGGCGCCAGGGATTTGCTCCGAGGCAATTGGCTCCAGGGCACGCTTCGTCTGGATTGGCGTCGTCGTCGTTCTGCTCGTCCCGGGGTCGATTTACGTGCTGGGTTGGGACAGGCCAAGCCAAGGAGAAGCCCTGAGCCGAACCGAGCTTCAGGACCTAATCCTGCGGGATCTTGCGGGATGGATCAACCGGCATTCCGCCCCGGGGACCGTGATCGTGCTTTCGCCCCCCGGCGCCTCCACCGCCCTTTGCTATTATGGGGCTTTCCGCGGCCTCGGCTCGGTGAGTGATGAAAACAAGGACGGCCTACGGGCCGCCGTTCGCATCATGAGCGCCCCGAATCTCCAGGAGGCGAAGGCGACGGTGAATCACCGCCAAATTACGCACATCGTCCTTCTGTCGTGGGACACCTTCTTCAATGACTTTGTCCGCGCCTCGGGCGGTCAAATCGAGGGAACTTTCTTAGGTAAGCTAAAACTCGCGACTCTTCCGCACTGGCTGCGTCCCTTGGCTTACCCGGTGCCGTCCATCCCGGGTTTCGAGGACCAGACCGTAACGGTCCTAGAGGTGGTCGATGAACAGGATGACGCCACCGCTCTCGGCAATATTGCGCTCTATTTCGCGGAAATCGGGGATTTAGGCCAGGCGCAGGCTGCGGCTGATGGGCTGACCCGGTTCTCCACCGATTTCGGCGCCTGGGTCGCCCGTGCCCAAGTGGCGGCCGCAGTCCATGATGATGCTGAGTTGGCCAGGGACCTGAGAGTGCTGCAGTCACGCCTCGCACTGAGGGTGCAGCCCCTGGTCTCATGGAACCGGCGGGTCGACCTCGCGGTGGTTTTGGCCCGGGCCAAAGCCATCGTGCTCGCCAAGAAAGAGCTGACATTGTGTGTCAACGGCAGCGACGACGACCGCATCCGTTCGCTGTCGCCGGGGTCCGTTTACCGGCTGCTGGTATTGTCTCGCGGACTGGAGGTGGCCATGCCGCCGGCGGAATATGCCCTCGCGCTCAGCCTTGTACCACCGGCCTTGCGTGTTCGATTGCAATAGCGAGGGGAATGACATGAAGCCGAAAGAGCTATGAATCGTCGGGAAATGATCGTGCGGTCCTCTGCCGCCGCCGTGGGCTTAAGCCTGCGCGGATTGCTCCGGGCCGCGGGCCAGGAAAATTCCCAGGCCAAGCCGGTTTCGTTTGAAACGCTTCCTTTGTCGGGGCGCAAGTTGATGCCACCTTCCGGCCAGCCAGGAAAGACCATGTTCACGCTGCTTCCGCCCGAAGCCACCGGCGTGCGCACGGAAAACCGGTATGCTGATCCACAGATGAAGGGCGCACTGTTCCAGCAATACAATGGCGGCTCCATCGGGACGGGCGTGGCCATCGGGGATTACGACAACGACGGAAGGCCGGACATTTTTGTGGTCAGCAAAACAGAGTCATGCCGCCTCTTCCGCAATCTCGGCGACTTCAGGTTCGAGGATGTGACGGAGAAGGCCGGCGTCGGGGACAAGGGCGACGCGGCGAAGATCTGGAAGTTTGGCGCCACCTTTGCCGACGTGAATAACGACGGCCTCCTGGATATCTACGTATGTCGCTACAATGCCCCGAACCTGCTCTACATTAACCAGGGCGACGGCACCTTCAAGGAGATGGCCCATGCCTACGGCCTGGACGTGGTCGATTCCTCGGTGATGGCGGCATTCAGCGATTACGACCGCGATGGGCGTCTCGATGTGTATATCGCCACGAACATGCTGGCCAACGAAAGCGGCACTGGCGGGCGGAGAGGGTACATGTTTCATAACCAGGGCGACGGGACGTTCCTGAACGTCACCGACAAGGCGGGGATCGCCCTGCATACCCGCAGTCATTCAGCGACCTGGTGGGACTACGACAACGACGGGTGGCCGGACCTTTACGTTGCCTACGACTACGGCGTGCCGGACTCCCTTTACCATAACAACCAGGATGGGACTTTTACCGACATCTCCGGAAGGGTTTTGCCGCACACGTCCTTCTCTTCGATGGGATCCGATTTTGGTGACGTGAACAACGACGGGCTGATCGATTTCATAGTCGCTGACATGGCCTCGGCCACACACGAGAAGGACCAGCGCATGATGGCCGATGCTAGGGCGCGCCTCGCCGAGCGGCCGGACGGCACCGCAACGGTCGCGAAGTTTCCTCGAAACGCGCTGCTGATCAACACGGGCACGGGCTATTTTCAGGAGGCCGCATTCCTTGCGGGAGTCGCAGCCACCGATTGGACCTGGTCGGTCCGCTTGGTGGATTTGGACAATGACGGCCGGCTCGACCTGCACGTCACCAATGGATTTCCGTACGATCCTAACGTTGACGTCGTGAAGCGCCAGATGAGCGCCGAAAACATGGCCGAGTCCATTCGGGTCATGACCGAGAGCCCGATCCGGGAGGAAAAACACATTGCAATGCGCAATCTTGGAAACCTCCAGTTTGAGGACGTCAGCGCGGACTGGGGTCTTGACCAAAGGGGAGTGAGCTTTGGCGCCGCCTACGGTGACCTGGATGGGGATGGGGACCTCGATATCGTATATAGCAATTACCACGGCAGCGTCACCGTGCTAAGGAACGACTGCCTGACGGGGCACAGGGTGATTTTCGATCTCCGCGGGACGGCGTCGAACCGCTTTGGCGTCGGGACGACCGTTCGAATCGAAAGCGCGCTGGGAGTGCAGGTTTCAACGCTGGGCCTGGCACGGGGCTACCTCTCCAGCAGCGAACCCATGCTCCAGTTCGGCCTCGGAGAGGACACGGTCATCAATCGCCTGGTTGTGACCTGGCCCAGTGGCCGCGTGCAGGCCTGGAAAAACGTGGCGGTAGATCAGCGCTATCTTATTGCCGAACCTGCCGGACACGTCGCGCCCATGCCTGCGGAGGCTATACCGCCCCGCACGTCATTTCAGGAGGTGAGCCATGGCCTGGGCCTTGCGGTGCGCGCGCGGGAGGAGACGGTTGACGAAGCGGGGCTGCAGCACTTGGTGCCGTTTCGCTTCAATCGCCGCGGGCCGGCACTGGCGGTGGGGAAGCTGGCCGGGGGAGAAGGGGAGTCGATTGTGATTGGAGGCACCACGCAGGACGTGCCGAAAATCGCCCGCCGCGTCGGCGGGGCAAGCTTCGCGGTGGCTCCCCTAGCGGGGGTTGCCGCCAATCCGGTCGATAATGGGCCCATCCTGGTTTTCGATGCGAATTGCGATGGCAACGACGATGTCCTCGTCACCATGGGAGGAAATTCACTCCCGGCTGGAATGTCGGAGTACCAGCCGCGTCTCTACCTTGGCGATGGCCGGGGCGGCCTGCGGGCCGCCGGCGGGGACGCGTTGCCGGCGCTGTCGATCAATGCGGGTGCGGTTGCGGCCGCGGATTTCGACCGGGACGGGTTGCTGGACGTGTTTATTGGCGGCCGAATCAGCTCCGGGCAGTACCCATTCCCCCCGCAAAGCGCCCTCCTGAAGAACCACGGCGGCAAGTTCGAAGATGTCACCGACACCCTGGCTCCTGGTCTGCGTGAGGTCGGCATGGTCACATCGGCCCTCTGGAGCGACGTGGACGGGGACGGATGGCCAGACCTGCTGCTGGCCCTGGAGTGGGGCCAGGTGAAATATTTCCACAATAACCAGGGAAAGGGCTTCGAGGACTGGACGGACAGGGCGGGTTTTGCCGCGGCGGGCACGGGCTGGTGGACGTCGATCGCGTCGGCGGACTTCAATGGCGACGGCCGACCCGACTACGTCGTGGGCAACTTGGGCTTGAATACGCAGTACCACGCGGATGCGCGGCATCCGGCCCTCATTTACTCGGGCGACTTCAACGGCGATGGCTCCGCGGAGCTGGTCGAGGCTTATTACGAAGGTGACCGCGTTTATCCCTGGCGGGCGCGCCGCGACCTTGCCGCCGATTTCCCGTTCATTTTGAAGCGTTTCCCCCGCAACAACGATTATGCGCGGGCCACCGTGGGTGAAATTTTTGGCGAGGATAAGATCGCGAAAGCCCAGCGCTTCGCGGCCACGGAGCTGCGCAGCGGCGTTTTCCTCAGTCAGAGCGATGGAACCTACCGTTTTGAGCCGCTTCCGCGCATTGCCCAGATCGCCCCGCTGCAGGGAATTGTCGCCGGGGACTTTTATGGCGACGGGAACGCCAGCATCTACGCGGTGCAAAATTCGTTCGCACCGATTCCTGCAGTCGGCCGTTTCGACGGCGGGCTCAGCCAGATGCTTCGCGGTGATGGCCGTGGCCACTTCACCGCGGTGTCTCCCGCCGAGAGCGGCCTGGTGGTGCCGCATGACGCAAAGGCGCTCGTCATCCTCGATCTCGATCACGACGGCTGGCCCGACTTTCTGGTCTCGAGAAATAACGACGATGCGATTGCCTTTCGGAACAACGGCGTTGCCGGCCGCAATTCGGTGAGCATCACTCTCCATGGGCCAGCCGGCAATCCCACAGGGGTGGGTGCAAGGATCACAGTCGAGCTGACCGACGGCGCGACGAGGTACAGCGAAGTGTACGCCGGTTCCGGCTACTACAGCCAATCCACCCCGGCCTGTTTTTTTGGCTATTCGGATTCAAACCCGCCGCGCCAAATCCGGGTTCGCTGGCCATTGGGGAGGATAACGCAGCATCCTTTTCCTGCCGGATCGTCGTCGCTTGTTCTCTCGCAGTCGTGACCAGGCAGCGGTCTGCAACTGATTGAAATTGAATTGGCCCCTGATGCTAGGGACATCCCACCGGGATTGATCTCCCGTCGCATGATCGGCGATTCTAGCCGAGGCGAATCGCAGCGAGAATCACCGCAGTTGATTCGCTCGCAACCGCAATACCGCAACGTTTGCATAGGAGTGGAATCGAATGGGCGCCCGGCTTTTGGCAGATCTGGATGATCAGGTTCATCCTGCCGATTGCTCTACCCCGCAAACGACCCCGTTCACCCCGTCGCCTGACCGGAGATTCCGGCCCAGGCGAAGCACAGCCCCTAGACTACCAACCAAAATTATGAAGCACACACCAAGGCATTCACGGCTTGTGGCCCTATTGGTCGCCGCGATATCCGCCTGCGCGAGTATCCAGGCCCAAACAGCCCCGAGTCCCGCCCAGCCTGCCCAGCCCGCCAACGCGCCGGTCACCCCGAACGCATCGGCTGCATCGGAAGATGATGTTGTCATGCTGTCCCCGTTTGAAGTCGAGGCCACCAGCGAATCAAACAGCTATAACGCGGAGACCACGCTGGCCGGCAACCGGCTCAGCACTGATTTGCGTGACATCGGCGGATCCGTGACCGTGGTCACTTCGCAGCTCCTCCTGGACACCGGGGCGACCGACAACACCTCGCTGCTCCAGCGCATCGGGGGCGCCGAGGTGGGTGGGGTGTTTGGCAACTATGCCAGCCCCGGGCCCGGCACCAGCAGCGCGGTCCTCACCGAGGACACCATCAAGCCGAGCGAGGACACACGCATCCGTGGTCTCGCCGCTGCCGACAATGCGCACGATTTCTTTCTCTCAGACATCCCATGGGATTCATATAATATCGACCGCATCGATATCTCGCGGGGACCCAATGCGATCCTCTTCGGTGAAGGCAGTCCCGCGGGCATCATCAATGCCGGCAGTCGGGGCGCCGAGTTCACCAATTTTGGAAACCTGGACCTGCGCTTTGGCAGCTGGGGCACCGCCCGCGAGAGCCTGGACCTCAACCAGGTGATCGTGCCCGGCCAGGTTGCCTTCCGTCTCGATGTCCTGCACGACGACGAGAAATATGAGCAGCAGCCGGCCTATTCGGATGACCAGCGCATATCCGGCGCCCTCCGCGTCGAGCCCGCGATGCTGAACAAGAACGGGAACAGGACCATCATCAAGGCGAACTTCGAGTCCGGCCAGGTCGACTCCGACAATCCTCGCGCCCTTCCTCCGACGGACCACATCACCCCATTTTTCAATCCCGCCGATGCCGGCGCCTATCAGGCAGGATTGAACGGCTTGAATTCGTGGGAAACCGGCCTCCCGGCTGGCTATGTCGCCACCGCAGCCAACGGTTATGCAGGTGCAGGCCGCGCCGGAAACTCAAACACCGATCCGTGGTTCACAAACAGCCAGCTCGGCAATTCCAGCTTTCCGCTGGAGGCCTTCCAGAACGGTACAACGGTGGGTCCCGCCGGCACGTACCGCTTCTCATCCCTTCCCCAGACGGGTACCCTCGTCTCGGGTTCTGGCCTCGTTTTCCCATACGGCGCGTTTCCCGGCTCCTGGCTTAATATAAACGGCGCAGGGTCGGAACCGATCTATGCGGGGCTGCCTTACGCCAACGCCGGCCTCTTCACGGATACCTCGCTGACCAATCCCTCGGTGTTCAATTTCTACAAGAACCTGATCGACGGCAGCATGAAGTCGGAATGGCAGCGGTTCTGGTCGGCGACGGCGAACCTCACGCAGACCTTCCTGAACGACCAGGCTGGCTTCTCCCTTGATTACTACAAGCAGCACTATGAGGACGGCGAGATCAACCCCTTCGGCAACGCCGTCCCGCTGTACATTGACGTCATGTCGACCAACAACGACGGAACGTCGCTTGCGAACGCCAGCGCGAATCCGAACTACGGCCGCCCGTATGTACTCAACGACGACAACCCGACCAATTTCGACTACACCAGTGATCGCGAGGATGCCCGCGCCACGGCCTTTGTCACACATGACTTCCACAAGGACGGCAATCTGTGGTGGGAGAGGCTCCTCGGGGTCCAGACGCTGACCGGCTTGGCGGATCAGGCGAAGCAGACCACAAGCTCGATGAACTGGCAGCAGTACGGCTATCTCGGCACGAACACCGCTCTCGCCTCGACCCTCGACGGTGGGGCTGAAGCGGGCGGCAACTTTGAATCTGTAAACCCGCAAGAGGTCATCTATCTGGGGCCCTCGCTGGTGGGCAAGTCGCTCTCGGGCGCCAATATCCCGAGGGTCACCGGCAACCCGACGATCGGGAACCAGCCGATCAATTTCTTCGATTTCACCCCGAACCCGGCGAACTCGGCGCTGAGCCCAACCAATCCCGCGTACTACAACGGCTGGGCGGGCGAGCAGACCTTGTCGGTCACCAACTCCGAATCCGACCCTTCCGTCAACCGCGACCTCCTGGCGACTTCCGACAGCATCACGCGGTCGGTGACGACCTCCCAGGCGCTGGTCTACGAGGGCAAGTGGCTGGATGACGCGCTGGTTGGCATCTATGGCTGGCGCAAGGACATTAACACGAGCTGGGCGGACTCCGCCACTCTCGGCGACCCGAACGACCTGCAGAGCCTTAACTTCAACAATGTCGGGTTTTCGAGGACCCCACAGGGGCGCGTGGAAGGCCAGTCCCACTCCTACAGCCTTGTGGCTCACCTCGGGGAGCTCCCCGGCATAAAGGGATTCGCCAGCAAGCTTCCCTTCGATGTCAGCCTGTCCTACAGCACGTCGAGCAACTTCGAGCCGGACTCAAGCCGCGTCGACATCAACGGGGATCCCATCGCTGCCCCGGCGGGCAGGACCATCGAGCGTGGCATCATGATAGAGTCGCGCAACGGCATGTTCGCCCTGAAGGTCAATCGCTACGTGACCAACATCACGGACGGCTCGAACCCTGACGGGAGTGCCTTCGCCGCGGAATTGGCCAACTTCGTCGGCAACACCGCCTACTACGGCAACGTCTTCTATTACCGGAACAACCAGAACGGCGCATTACCCCAGTCGGACCCGAGCCAAGCCGACGCCAATCCGGGCATCGGCCCAGATGGCGGCACGGCTGGCGCAGCCAGTGGAATTAATGGAGTTTCCAACGGATCCAACGGCGCGGGCTATTACTTCGATGCCGCTGGCTACCACACCCAGGCGATGGAGGACCTTCAGGTGTCCTCGACCGATGCCACGAGGGCGTGGGAGAACCAGCTCAACGCTGATTTCCCCAACTTCTTCAAGGCCTGGGGCATGGGCAGCCTAGCCACGCTGCAGGCCGGAAATGACCTGACGGCGCAGCTGAAGGGCCTCCCGGGCGAGCAGAACTTCGCGATCACCGAAAACTCCCAGTCCGAGGGCTGGGAATTCGAGCTCGACGCCAACCCGACCAAGCAGTGGCGCGTCACGCTCAATGCCACGGAGACAAATGCGGTCGTCACGCAGGTCGGCGATCCGGCCCTGATCAAGTTCATGTCGGAGACGTCGGCCTATGTCAAAGGCGCGGGCGGCTACCAGCAGTGGTTCTGGGGCCAGGACGTCGCCCCGAGCGTTCCCGACGTCGCCCAAGCCTACTACATCGCCTACAATGGCCTCCCTGCGGTGGGCGGCGCCTGGGCCGAGCTCCAGCAGCAGCAGGGCGTTGCGGCCTCGCAGCTCGCCAAGTGGCGCTTCAATGTGACGACGAACTACGACTTCGACCGCGGCTTCCTCAAGGGTGTCAACGTTGGTGGTGGCGTGCGCTACACGGGCCCCGAGATCCTCGGCTATCCCCCGAGTGGCGACCCCACGCTTCCTCCCCCGTACCTCCCCGACCTCTCCAAGCCGGAAATGGGCCCTGGCGAGACCTACTTCGACCTGTGGGTTGGCTACCACCACAAGCTCACGGGCAAGGTCAACTGGGACATCCAGCTCAACGTCGAGAACGTCGGCAGGGGAAATTACCTGATCCCGGTCAGCTACCAGGCGCCGATAGACGGCGTGGCGCAGCCTGCGTTCTATCGCATCGGGCCGACGGAGAAGTGGACGGTCAGGAACGTGTTCAGCTTCTGAACACACAGCCGAAAGCCGCGCCCGGCTTACAGGAAGCCAGGCGCGGCATTCCCTTCAACTGCAGATCCCGCACGCACCCCTTACGTTCACTCACACACAGAGCTTCAGACATTCCCGGATAGGCTGCAGGCACGTTCCTATTCCGAGATAGGTGCCATCCGGGGGGATGGCGCCGGACAGGGGACAAATAAGGTGCGCGGCAAGGCTCTCACAAAGTACGGCCTGCCGCGCACCTTCTCTATTCAACAACGTTATCTCCTACCAATTGATTGGACCCATCGAATGACCAGTATGTGCAGGAAGTGGGGGGCCGCTATCCGGCGATCCCCGTGCGCGGACCTGCGCAGCTAGGCGGCCAATCCGGGCTGCACTTCGACGCGGCGATCTTCGACATGGACGGCGTCGTCACCGACACGGCCGGCGTCCACGCGAGGGCATGGAAGCAGATGTTTGATGCCTTCCTGGAGGCCCGGTCGAAGACCGAGCACGGGCCCCATGAGGAATTCGACATCGGGCGCGACTACCTTGCCTACGTGGACGGACGGCCCCGCTACGACGGCGTCGAGAGTTTCCTGGCGTCGCGCGGGATCCGCCTGCCCCGGGGCGATCCCTCCGATCCGCCTGGCTTCGAGTCGGTCTGCGGCCTCGGAAACAGCAAGAACGCGATCTTCAGGCGGATAATCGAGCGCGATGGCGTGCGGACATTCGACTCCTCGGTGGAGATGATCCGCGAGATGGGTCGGCGCTCGGTCCGGACCGCGCTCGCGACCTCGAGCTACAATGCCTCCGAGATCCTGGGCCGGACCGGGCTAGCGGCGCTGTTCCGGGCCGTTGTCGACGGGGCTGAATCGGCGAGGCGGGGGCTCAGGGGCAAGCCGGACCCCGACATCTTCACGGCGGCCGCCCTTGACATCGGCGCCCGCAACGACCGGTCGATTGTCGTGGAGGACGCCGTGCCCGGCGTCCTGGCGGGGGTCAGGGGAGGCTTTGCCCTCGTGGTCGGGATCGCACGCAAGGGCAACGCGGACGAGCTCCGCGCAAGCGGCGCCGGCCTCGTCGTCCGGGACCTTTCGGAGACCAGCCTTGAGCACCTGAGCCAGCTGGCTCAGGACAGGCGCACCATCACAGGGTGAGCGACTCACCCGAAAATGGGCCTCTAATGCGCAAAAAACCCCTGCTAACCTTCTGGCGGCTTTGGAACATGAGCTTCGGCTACGTGGGCATCCAGTTCGGCTTCGCCCTCCAGAATGCAAACGTAAGCCGGATCTTTGAGACCCTCGGGGCGAAGGTGGACGAGATCCCGATCCTCTGGATCGCCGGGCCCGTGTCGGGCCTGGTCGTCCAGCCCATCATCGGCTACATGAGCGACAAGACCTGGAACAGGCTGGGCCGGCGGAAGCCCTACTTCCTGGCCGGTGCCATCCTGGCGTCGCTCGCGCTCCTGGTGATGCCCAACTCGCCGGCCCTCTGGTGCGCGGCGGGCATGCTGTGGATCATGGACGCGTCGATCAACGTGACGATGGAGCCGATGCGGGCCTTCGTCGGCGACATGCTGCCCGACGAGCAGCGGACGATCGGGTTCGCGGTGCAGACCTTTTTCATCGGGGTCAGCTCGGTCGTTGGATCCCTCATGCCTTACCTGCTCACGAACGTGTTCCATATCGCGAACACGGCGCCGGAGGGAAGCGTGCCCCCATCGGTCAAGTGGTCCTTCTACGTTGGCGGTGTTGTCTATCTCCTCGCGGTCCTCTGGACCATCGTCTCGGTGAGGGAGTACTCGCCCGCGGAGCAGGCCGCTTTCCATGATGGCGAGGTCGGCGCCGGGGAGGGCGGGGGAGGGGTCACGCTCGATGGCCCCCGGTATCGCCGGGCGGGCGCGCTCCTTGTTGCCGGCGGCCTGGGTGCAAGCGCGATAATCGGGTGCTTCCGGTGGGACAAGCCCCTGTACATCCTCTCCCTTGGCGCCGCACTCTACGGCGTCCTGCAGATCGTCGCCGCAGCGCGAAGCGCCGCGGGCCGGAACCGGGGCCTCGTGGAGCTCGTCCACGACCTGGGCACCATGCCGGCGGCGATGCGGCAGCTTGCGCTCGCCCAGGTGTTCACCTGGTTCGCCCTCTTCGCGTTCTTCATCTACTCCACGGCCGCAGTGACGAGCTTCCACTACGGAAGCAGCGACCCGAGGAGCGAGGCCTACAATGCCGGCGCCAATTGGGTCGGCGTGCTGATGGCCGTCTACAACGGCGTCGCCGCCATCGTGGCCTTCCTCCTGCCGCCAGTCGCCCGGCGCGCCGGCCGGGTCCCGACCCACATCGTCTGCCTCGTCGTGGGAGGCGTGGGCCTATGCTCGATGCGGTTCTTCAGGGACCCCGGCCTGCTCATAGTCCCGATGGCCGCACTCGGGGTGGCCTGGGCGAGCCTCCTGACGCTGCCCTATGCGATCCTGAGCAGCGTCGTGCCCTACCGGAAGATGGGCGTCTACATGGGCATGTTCAACTTCTTCATCGTCATCCCGCAAATCCTTGCCGCCGCGATCCTGGGCCTGCTGGTCCGCACGGTATTCCACGGGCGGGCAATCGACGCGATCGTCCTTGGGGGCGTCTCCATGATCGCGGCCGCGCTGCTCATGCTCCGGGTCAGGGACGGGACGACAATGGCTCAAGAACAATGAAGGACCTCTGGTCGATAGAAACCACCGAGCTCGGCGGCGGCAAGGAAAGCATCATGCGCCGGGGAAGCGTATACCAGGTAGCCAACGGCTACATGGGCTACCGCGGGACCCTCGACGAGTTCGGCGCCGAGCAGTGCGTGGGCGTCACGCTTGCCGGCATCTTCGACAAGGTCGGGAGCGCCTGGCGCGAGCCCGTGAACGCGCCAAATGGCGGCTACACGAGCGTCGCGCTCGGGGGCCGGGAGCTGAGCGCGCTGGGCGACCGGGTGACGGGGCACCGGCAGACCCTCCGCCTCGCGAACGCGGTGTTCGAGCGGGAGACGGAGTTCAGGCACCGGGGCGCCCTGCTCACTGTCCGCTCCGAGCGCTTCTTGAGCTCAGACGCGCCGAACCTCGGCGTCATCCGGTTCAGCGTCACCTGCAGCCGGGCGGCGAGGGTCACGCTGCGCACCGGCATCGACGCCAACATCTGGGACCTGAACGGGCCGCACCTCGTCCGGCTCGCATCCGGGAGGCGGGACTCCGTCCTGCTGGTCGAGGGGGTGACGGGTGAGGCGTCGAAGCGGGTCGCCGTGGCCGAGGCGATCGACCTGGACTTCGGCGAGTCGGTCGTTGAGGCCGGGGGGAACCGGAGCCTCCGGGTGGTCGACTTCCGCGCGGAGCCGGGGCGCGCCTACACCTTCCGCAAGTACTTCGCCGTGTTCACGGACAACGACGCGGTCAGGACGACCCCTGCCGATGCCGCGGTCGATGCCGTCCTGCGGGCCCGGGCCGACGGCTACGAGGCGTGCCTCGCGAGGCACACCGCCGAGTGGGCGAGGCGCTGGGGACTCTGCGACGTCCGCATCGAGGGCGACGACGAGGCGCAGCTCGCGCTGCGTTACAGCACCCTGCAGCTCCTCATGGTCGCGCCGGTCCGCGGCAGCTCGAACTCGATCCCGGCGCGCGCCCTTTCCGGCCAGTGCTACAAGGGGGCGGTCTTCTGGGACACGGAGATGTTCATGCTCCCCTTCTTCCTGCACACGCTCCCGGAGACGGCGGTCGAGCTGGTCCGCTACAGGATAAGGACCCTGGACGGGGCCCGGCGGAAGGCGAGGACGGAGGGCCTGGGCTACCGCGGCGCGTTCTACGCCTGGGAGAGCCAGGACACGGGCGACGACGCCTGCACGTACTTCAATATCGGCGATCCCCTCACCGGGCGCGAGCTGCGTACGTTCTTCCGCGACAAGCAGGTGCACATCAGCGGCGACGTCGCGATTGCGATGTGGGAGTACTTTCGCCTGACCGGCGACGACTCGCTCCTGCTCGAGGGCGGCGCCGAGGTGATCCTGGAGTGCGCCAGGTTCTACTACTCCTTTGCGTACTACAAGACGGACGAGCGGCGGTACGAGCTCCTGGACGTGACCGGCCCCGACGAGTACCACGAGCGGGTCAACAACAACGCGTTCACCAACATGGTGGCACGGGAGACCTTCCTGATTGCGGACGCGGTCGTGGGCCACCTGAGGAAGAAGCACCGCGGGCGCCTGGAGGGCCTGCTCCGGAAGCTGGGCATCGGGGGCGAGCTCCCGAGCTTCGAGGACGCCGCGCGCAGGCTCTTCGTCCCCAAGCCCGACCCCAAGACGGGCGTCATCGAGCAGTTCGACGGCTACCACCGGCTCCGGGAGTCGACCGTAGAGGGCCTCAGGGCCGGCATGGCGCATCCCAACGAGTACCTGGGCGGGGGCCAGGGGCTGGCGGTGCCGACGAAGATCATCAAACAGGCCGACGTGGTTATGATGCTCAACCTGTTCAGGAGCAGGTTCCCCACGGCAATCAAGAAGGCGAACTGGAACTACTACGAGCCGAGGACCGAGCACGGCTCGAGCCTGAGCGCCTGCGCCTACGCCATGGTCGCGGCCGAGTTCGGCAACCTCGATTTTGCCTATAGGTACTTCCTGAAGACGGCGAAGATCGATCTCGAGGCCAAGTACAAGGTCTACGTGGGCAGCGTCTTCATGGGCGGCTCGCACCCGGCGGCGAACGGCGGCGCGTGGATGACGGCCGTGCTTGGCTTCGGGGGGGTCGAGGCGGACGAGAATCGGGTGGCCATCAACCCCCGCCTCTGCAAGAAATGGAAGAGCCTGGAGTTCCGGCTCGCCTACAAGGGGGACCGTTTCCGGATGAAGATCACGAGGACATCGGTGACCGTGGAGCCCGCGGGAACGAACGCCCGCGCGCATCCCATGCTCGTGGGGGGCCGTCTCGTGCGGTGCCGCCCGGGCAAGCCGGTGACGGTCCGCTACCGGAAGGCCCGGCCGTGAAGCCGGCCCTGCGCGGGAGCTCGCCCTGGCCCCGCGCCCTCCTCCGGTTTGCGCTCGTTGCCGCCGTCGCGGCGCCCTTCTGCGCGAGGGCGTCGACCGGGGCGGACGTCCCATGGACGACCTACGAGGCCCGGTCCATGGCGACGACCGGGGCCCGGCTGGGCCCGGGCTACGAGCCGAACACGATCGAGACGGAATCGACGGGCCAGCAGTGCGTCCGCCTCGGGGCCGCGGGCCAGTGGATCGAGTTCACGGCGGCGGGCGGCGCGAACGCCCTAGTCGTGCGTTACAGCCTGCCGGACTCGGGGCAGGGGGGAGGCATCGACTCGGCCATGGACCTGCTGGTCAACGGGACGCGGGTCCGGACCCTCGAACTCACCTCCAGGTACGCCTGGCTCTACGGTCGCTACCCGTTCACGAACCGCCCATCCGACGGCAAACCCCGCAACTTCTTCGACGAGGCCCGCGCCAAGGGCCTAGCCATCGCGGCGGGCGACCGGATCCGGCTGAGGTGGACCGGGGCGGGCGCCGCCTGGTGCGCGGTCGACCTGATCGACCTTGAGAACGCCCCGGCCCCGCTGCCCGCCCCCCGGCGGGCGCTCAGCATCCTCGACTTTGGGGCGGACCCGAGCGGCCGGTCCGACGCCACGGGCGCACTGCGGACTTGCATCGAAGCGGCCCGGGCCGAGGGTCGGCCCGTCTGGGTCCCGGCGGGCGACTACCGGATCACGGGCGAGATCCTCGTCCCCTCGAACGTGGCCATCCAGGGGGCGGGCCCCTGGCACACGACATTCGTGGGCGACCCTGCGCTGTATGGCGACCCTGCGCGCCGGGTCCGCTTCAAGCTGAACGGCAGCAGGATCCGCCTCGCCGACTTCGCGATCATAGGCCGGCTGGCCTACCGGAACGACTCGGAGCCGAACGACGGCGTGATCGGGGCCCGCTGCGCCGACACGACGATCTCCAACCTCTGGATCGAGCACACCAAGGTGGGGATCTGGATCTACAACGGCGTGGACCTCCGGATCGAGGGCTGCCGTCTCCGCGACACGGTCGCCGACGGCATCAACCTCTGCGTTGGCACCCGGGGTACGGTCATCGAGGACTGCGCGGCCCGCGGGACGGGGGACGACTGCTTCGCCATCTGGCCCGCAGCATCGGACCAGGGCTTCTCGTCGGAAGGCCCGAAGTCGGGGCACAACGTGATCCGCCACTGCACCGGCCAGCTGCCATTCCTCGCGAACGGCGCCGCGGTCTACGGCGGCGCCAGCAACCGGGTCGAGGACTGCCTCTTCACCGACATCGGGACCGGCTGCGGCATCCTGGTCAGCACGACCTTCCCGACCTCGGACGGGCCGGGAGGGGTCGACAACAATTTCTCGGGCACCACCGAGATCCGGGACTGCGACCTCGTGCGGTGCGGGGGCTACGACCACGACTGGGCCTGGCGGGGCTCGATCCAGATCTGCATGGACCGCCGGAGCATCGCGGGGCTGACCCTCAGTGGGGTGCGGGTCAAGGACAGCATCTCGAGCGGGATCACTGTGGTCGCCCCGGGCGCAGCCCGGGGCGAAGGCGTCTTGTCGGATGCGAGGTTAGAGAAGGTGAGCGTAGCCCGCCCAGGTCTCAACGGCTCGCCCCATCACGACCTGTGGATCTCGGCGGGTGCCTCCGGGGCGATCGACCTCTCCGGGTGCTCGATGCCCGACGTCCGGAATGACGCGGATCACTTCGCCTTGATTGGGAAGTGAGCGGTGGCGATTCCGCGGCACCTGGAGACCGGAGAGAACGAGTTCATGTGGGCGATGACCAAAAGGGGCATCACCCTAGGGCCGCGGTAGCTGAGAAGGCCAGCTATACTGCCGTAAAAACCGAATGGGATTCGCCACTTAGACATCTTCCGCATGTGCGGGGATAACATTATCTGGGAAACGCAATAATAGAGGCACCTGGCCGGACGCAGATTGTTGCCCGGGCCCGGATCGGACCGGGAGAAATTATTTGCCTAGGCGATGCATGGGTTGGCTCGTTGGGTTCACTTCCTCGTTGTGCAATAGGGCCATGCCCGGTATCCCTAAGGCCCGCGCTTCTCACACAAGATCTGCGCCAAACCGCATTATGAATAGACGTGCCTTCCTCGGCGCATTGGGCTCCGCAGGGGTCCTGGGGGCCATTCGTCCCGGGCTATCCGCGCAGACCATAAAGCCAAACCTCTCAGGGGCGCCGTACGACCGCGACGGCGAGGTAATGCTCCAACCCGCAATGCTTGGGAGCTATTTCTCCGAGGAGGCCATGCTACGCAGGCTCGGAGTGAAGGCGCTGCGCGCTCCCGCCGATGTAGAGGTCGTGGCGTACAACTTCCCTAGCTGGCACCCGAGTCCCTACATGGAGGGCTTGTTTGGGAAGGGCTGGACCGAATTCGAGACCCTTAAGGATTCAAGGGCGCTTTTCCCGGGGCACCTTTTTCCCAAGTATCCCCTCTGGGGCTATTTTGACGAATCGAACCCCGAGTGGGCGGCGCGCGAGATCGATGCCGCCGCGGGGCACGGACTCACCGCGTGGATGATCGACTGGTACTGGCACGACGGGGTGCAGTTCTATCATGAGCAACTGGAGAAGGGCTTCCTGAACGCGCATAACCGGGCGAGGCTGAAGTTCGCGATAATGTGGGCGAACCACGATTGGAAGAACGTCTATCCGGCCAAGAGCCCCGGCGAGGCCGCGGTCCTGCTTCCTCAGACCCACAGCCTTGAGGACTTCAGGCGGGTCACCCGCTACTACATCGATCATTACTTCCACCAGCCGAACTACTGGCGCATAGACGGCGCCCTAGTGTTCGGGATCTTCGACCTTGGGAAGGTCATTCAGTACCTCGGCGAGGATGGGACCAAGCGCGCGCTGGAGGAGATGCGCGCCGCGGTCAGGAAGGCGGGGCTGGGCGAGCTGCACATCCAATCGAACAACGGCCACGGTGGGGTAGAGAACAGGCTGCGGGAGCTCGGCATCGACAGCGCCACCATCTACCACACCTTCGCCTGGACATACCAGGGTGGCCCCGGGACGGCAGGGACATACGGGCAGGGCGCCGCCAAGAGCATCGATACGTGGGAGTCGCAAAAGAGGCTCTGCAACGTGCAAACGTTCCCGGATTGCCCCGTTGGCTTTGACGACTCGCCGCGCTTCGGCACGGGCTCGCACATGGCGGTTGGTCGCAGCCCGGACCAATTCGAGCGCCTCGTGCGCGCCGCAAGGCATTTCGTCGCGGACGACAAGACGAAAGTGATCTATGTCTCCGCGTGGAATGAATGGACCGAGGACCACGTGCTTCTCCCAGACTCAATCTGGGGTTACAGCTACTTGGAGGCGCTGATGCGGGCTGCGAGCTCCTGATGAGTCACTACCATTCTAAACGGGCCAAGGCCTTATATGGTTCTTCACGGAACGCTGTGGGTAGCGTTTGACGGGGGATGAGGCATGAGGTCGAGTTTTCCGCAGAAGAAGAGGATGCGGGCCCGGTAGTTGGCGAAGCGGCGGAAGCCACGGGCGTCGGCCTTGATCGCCTGGATCTT
>DASXEV010000036.1:0-123477 GCA_036489955.1 Opitutaceae bacterium | reverse complement strand
GAGGTACTTCTGCTTCAGATCCTCGGGAACGCGGTCGATGTCCTTCAGCTCGCCGTCGAAATACTTCAGGTTGTCGATCATGTCCTGGTCCCACAGGCCTCGCGCCTTGAGGTCCTTCACGAGGAAGGGATTGAGGACGATGAACTCGCCTGAGAGGTTCGATTTGACGAAGAGGTTCTTGTAGGTCGGCTCGATGCAGGGCGACGTGTTCGTGATGTTCGAGATCGTCGCGGTCGGCGCGATCGCCAGGACGTTGCTGTTGCGCATCCCCTGCGAGGCGACCTTGGCCCGGATCGGCGTCCAGTCCATCTTTCCCCCGCGGGGGACCTTGACCGGGATCCCGCGCTCGCTCTCAAGGAGGTCGACCGTGTCGTGCGGAAGGAGCCCGCGGTCCCATTTCGAGCCCTTGTAGCTCGAGTAGGAGCCCCGCTCACCGGCCAGGTCCGAGCTCGCCTCGTAGGCGTAGTAGGCGATCGCCTCCATGGCCTCGTCGTTGAACTCGACGGCCTCAGGGGAGGCGAACGCGATGCCCTTCATGAAAAGGGTGTTCGCCAGGCCCATGACGCCCAGTCCGATCGGCCGGTGGCGCATGTTGGAGACCTTCGCCGCATCCGTCGGGTAGAAGTTGATGTCGATGACGTTGTCGAGCGCGCGGACGGCCATGCGGATCGTGTCGCGCAGCCGCCGGTGGTCCAGCGCGCCGTCGGGCATCAGGTGGGTCTCCAGGATGACGGAGCCCAGGTTGCAGACCGCCGTCTCGTCCTTCGACGTGTTGAGCGTGATCTCCGTGCAGAGGTTCGACGAGTGGATCACCCCCACGTGGTCCTGCGGGGAGCGCACGTTGCACGCGTCCTTGAACGTGATCCACGGGTGCCCCGTCTCGAAGATCATCGAGAGCATCTTCTTCCAGAGGTCGAGCGCCTCGATCTTGTGCCCGTGCACCTTGCCCTCGTCGGAGAGCTGCTCGTACTTGAGGTAGAGCTCCTCGAACTTCCTCCCGTAGGCCTCGTGGAGGTCGGGCGTCTCGTTGCTGCGGAACAGCGTCCAGGTGCCGCGGGCCTCCATCCGCTTCATGAACAGGTCGGGGATCCAGTTCGCCGTGTTCATGTCGTGCGTGCGGCGGCGGTCGTCCCCGGTGTTCTTCCTGAGCTCCAGGAACTCGAAGATGTCGTTGTGCCAGGTCTCCAGGTAGGCGCAGCCCGAGCCCCGCCGCTTCCCGCCCTGGTTCACCGCAACAAGCTGGTCATTGTGCAGCTTCAGGAAGGGGATGACGCCCTGGGACTCGCCGTTCGTCCCGCCGATGTAGGCGCCGGTTCCGCGCACCGCCGTCCACGAGCCGCCAAGGCCGCCCGCCCACTTTGAAAGGTAGGCGTTCTCGGCGATGCCCCTCTGGAAGATGCCCTCGATCGAGTCGTCGACAAAGTACAGGTAGCAGCTCGAGAGCTGCGAGTGGAGCGTGCCGCTGTTGAAGAGCGTCGGCGTGGACGAGCAGAAGCGCCGGGTCTTGTAGAGGTCGTAGAGCGCGGAGGCCTTCGACTCCCTGTCGCCCTTCTCGTCAAGGAAGAGGCCCATCGCGACGCGCATCCAGAAGAACTGCGGCGTCTCCAGCCGCCTTGAGGGCCTGGAGACCTTGTCCACTATGAGGTAGCGGTCATAGAGCGTCTGGACCCCGAGGAAGTCGAATTCCAGGTCGGAGGACGGGTCGAGCGCCGCCGCGATGCGGGCCACGTCGTATTCGAGGAGCCTCGGGTTGAGCCGCTTGATGGCGATCCCGTGCTCGATGTACTTCCGGAAGGCCTTCTGGTGGCTCTCCTTCAGCTTGGCGACGCCGTCCTTCAGGATGTCCCATCCGAGGACCTCCTCGTAGATGTAGGTCAGCTGGATCCGCCCGGCAAACTTCGCAAAGTCCGCGTCCCTCTCGATCAGCGTCTTCGAGTTGAGGATGATCGTCGAGTCGAGGTCCTTCTGCGAGATCTGGTCGTAGACCGCCCTCCTGAGCTCGAACTCTATCTCCTCGGGGCTCATGCAGAGGTCGAGGCCCGTCATCGCGAACTCGATCCGCTTCTTGAGGTCGGCGCCCTCCCACAGGCTCGTGTCCCCGTTCGCCTTCTTGACGACGACCAGCGTCCCCTGCCCCACGGACTCGGGCCCGGGAACGGTCTCGGTGACGTCCGTGCCCTGGTCGCGCGCGACCGCGCGCTCGGCCCGGAAAAGGATGTAGGCCTCCGCGACCTTGAAATGCTTGGCGGCCATCAGCTCCTCCTGGACGATGTCCTGCACCTCCTCGATCCGGACAAACGCCTGGTGGGACGCGTGGACCCGCTCCGAGACGGCCTTCGCGATCGCGACGGCGGGCGCCGAGTCGCGGGCAAGCGAAAGGAACGTCTTCCTGACCGCGATCTCCACCTTGTGGTCGTTCCACGGCACGATCTGGCCGTTCCTGCGGATGACGCGGACCGAGCTCTGGGCCGCCGTCTCCCGGCTCACCGACAGCTTCCGCGACCGGTTGAGGAGGAGGCTCTTCGCCACCATGTACGCGTTGTTGTCGACCAGCGTCTTCTCGATCAGCTCGTAGAGGCCGTTCAGCGTCAGGCGCAGGGGGTTCTGCTTTCGCGCAAGCTCGTTCAGGTTCCCGGCGAGCTCCTTGCAGATCTGCGCGACCCAGGCGCGGTTCTTGTCGTTGAATATGTCCTTTTCCCCCTGGGAAATGCACACGTTCGTGAAGGCCTTGCCGAGCGTGTCGGCGACCTCGGTCATGTCGAAGCGCTCCTCGCCGTGCGGGCAGATGAGGACAACGGACGGCAGCGAGATCTCGGAGTGGCTGACGACATCTCGCCAGGCGTAAATGGGCTTCTGGTCTACCGGGGCGTGGACCGTCCGCTTGAGGGCAAGGTCACGGGCCAGGGGAATGTTGTTCATCGTGCTAGGTTCCTAGTTATAATAGAGTTGCAATAGCTAAATTTGGGGCGGGCCGATGCGAATCCCGTGCGCCCATGGGGCGGATCGGGGGCCTCTGAGGGGGAGGGACGGTCGGCGCTATTTGGCTCGGTTCGTACGGCTCTTTTTCAGAGCTCGTCGTCCGAGGCGACAGTCAATGAGGAAGCTTTCTGGTATTCGGTGACCCGGCCCTCGAAGAAGTTCTGCTCCTTCGCGATGTCCATCATCTCGGCGAGCCAGGGCAATGGATTCTTGATGCCGCCCGTGAGCGGCGCCAGGCCGCAGCCTTCGAGGCGGCGATCGGCGATGTAATCGATGTAGGAATGAAAATCCTCCAGCCTCAGGCCCACGGCGTTGACGGGAAGGCAGTCGCGGATGAAGTCCTTCTCGAGCGAGACGGCCTCCTTCATCAGCCCGCGCAGCTCCTCCTTGTACTCGGGGGTCCAGATTTCCCGGTTCTCCTCGACGAGGTCCATGAACAGGTTCCTGAAGACCTCGATGTGGTTGGACTCGTCGCGCAGCGTGTAGCGGAACATCTGCCCGATGCCCGGGAACTTGTTCTGCCTGTAGAGGGAAAGGATCATGCCGAACAGCCCGTAGAACTGGGTGCCCTCCATGCACTGGCCGAACACGAAGATGTTGGACGCAAGCAGCTTCTTGTTCTCCGGCTTCGTGAGGTCGATGTCGCGGCGCAGCTCGCGGGAGATGCGCGTGACGAACTCGTTCTTGCGGACGATGGTCGGCACATCCTCGAACATCGCCTCGCACTCGTGAGGGTTGATGCCGAGGGAGGCGATCATGTAGAGGAGCGAGTCGGCGTGGATGTTCTCCTCGTGGGCGTGGCGGCCGAGCACGAGCTTGAGCTCCGGCGCCGTCACCAGCTCGCGGACAACGTGCTGGATGTTGTCCCCGACGATGCCCTCTGCCGCCGAGAAGTAGCCGATTCCCATCCTGATGATCCAGCGCTCGACGTCGGACACGGTCCTCTCGTCGCGCCACTGCTCGATGTCCTTGCCCATCGGGATGTCCTCGGGCTCCCAATGGTTGGCCTTCATCGTCCGGTAGAGGTCGTAGGCCCACTGGTACTTCAGCGGGAGAAGGTTGAACGTCATGGTCGCCCGGCCGTTGATGACCTTCTTGGCTGCAAACGCGGCCTCGGCCTTCGCCTGGTCAAGGGTGAAGGTCTTGGTTCCAACCTGAAAAGTCTTGTGCATGGTGAAGACGACGAATTTTGACGGAATGCGGGGTAGGTACGGCCTTCTCCAACGCGAAATAAGCCCTAGGCGACTAAAAGTTGCTGGAACTTATTTACGGGTTGTTGACCACTACAGGATGTGGTCCCTGGTGACGGCGGCCACAACCTATTGATCCTCGCATGGGCGCCGTCAATAGGTTTTATGCATTTAAATTGTTACGATTTCGGCCCCGGAGTGAATTTCCACGGACACCCCGCTCCCGCCCCCTTGGGCGCCCCAATGGGGCCATTTTGTCACGGGCCTAGGGCCTCCCGCGGGGGCCAGTATCCTGTTTTTTGTTACCGTTTTCTCCGGGCCTGAGCCGGTGGCCGTGGACGACGACGGACTCGCGCCCTCCCCTGTTTAGCCTGTCGATGGCGCCCGCCAGGCGGCGGCGCCTCTCGTCCTGCTCGCCGAACATCTCCATCTGCGACGGCCCGGAGTCCACCCCGGAGAGGCGGACGCTCACCAGGCGGACGGGCCGCCGCCGCCCCCAGGCGCCCCGGAGCAGGGGCTCCGCTAGGCCGTAGAACGGGCCCTCAAGGTCCGTGGGCGTGTCGATGCTCTGCCCGCATGACTCGTAACTAAGATCTGGATACCTGACCCTCACGGTCATCGTCCTCACCCTCGCCCCATCGGCCCTGACCAGCGGCATCAGCTCGTCGATCATCCCCTTCGCCACCTGGGTCACCGACTGGAAGTCGCCGGTGTCCACGCCGAAGGTCTCCTGCTTCGAGTAGCTCTTCGCCTCGTCGTGCGAGGTCTCGACCGGGCTTTCGTCCTCGCCGCGGCCGATGGCGAGCATGCGCCGCCAGTCGCGCCCGAAGGCCGCGGCCAGCTCCCCCTCGGAGCGCCGGAACAGGTCGCCCACGACCGCGAGGCCCTTCGCCACAAGGGCCGCCTCGGTCTTGGCCCCGATGCCGGGCAGCCGCCCGAGGGGAAGGGGCTCGAGGAACGCGGCCTCGCCCCCGGGCTCCACCACCACGAATCCCCGGGGCTTCCTCAGCTTAGACGCGATCTGGGCGACCATCTTGTTGGACGCGATCCCCATCGAGACCGTGATCTTCAGCTGGGCGAGGATCCGCGCCTGCAGGCTGCGCACGGCCGCCTCGACCTCGCCCTGCGAGCGGTGACCACACGGGCCGAGGTCCATGTAGCCCTCGTCGATGGAATTGCGCTGCACGAGCGGCGTCACGCTCTCGCAGATGTCGAACATCCTCTGCGACACCTCGCCGTAGAGCCCGGGGGTGTGGCGGATCATGACGAGCCCCGGGCACACCCGGAGCGCCTGGGCGGTCGGCATCGGCGTGTAAACGCCGCAGGCGCGCGCCTCGTAGCTCGCCGAGGAGATGATGCCGCGCTCGCGGCCGCCGACGGCGCACTTCTTGCCGACAAGCGAGGGGTCGCGGGCCTGCTCGCAGGCCACGAAGAACGCGTCGGCGTCGAGATGGACGATGGCCGCGGGCGCCATGGTTCAGCGGCGGGCCCGCCCGGGGCCCCCTGCGTGCGGCTTGCTCGGCATTGCGCTCATCGTCTCTCCCATTCCAGTCGAGCATCAAGACCCGCGGCAGGGCGATGACGTAAAGCGTGCCGGCCGGGGCAGCCTTTGCCATTTGCGAGGCGGGCCCTGCAATTTGCGGCAAAATGCACGTTTTTCGGGGTCTCGGCTGGCGCCCAATTTTGTGAATAGCCCCGTAAGTATCTGCCCAGATTTATCTTACGCCCGGACGGCTGTTTATGGCACAAACCTAGGTAAGGAAGGGAGGTATGAACACTGAAGCTGTGTACGATGCCGACCTCGTTCGTCGGTTCAATGCCGGGGACGAATCCGCTTTCGGCGAGATCATGCAGCGCCACAAGACCCGCATATTCGCGGCGGCCATGGCCCTGCTCCGCAACCATGCGGACGCCGAGGAGATTACGCAGGACACCTTCGTGAGGGCGCACCGGGGCCTCTCCCGCTTCCGCGGCGACTCCTCCGTGGCCACCTGGCTGCACCGCATCGCGGTCAACCTCGCGCGGAACCGCTACTGGTACTTTTTCCGCCGCCGCCGGCATGCGACCCTCTCGCTTGACGCGGCGCTCGGCGACGAGGGCGACTCGACCTTCTCGGACCTGCTTTCCGCCACGGATCCCGACCCGGCGCAGGAGAGTTCCAGGAACGAGTTCGTCGGGGCCGTTGAGGTGTGCATGGACAAGCTTGAGCCGTCCCACCGCCGGATCCTGACGATGAGGAGCGTGCTCGACCAGTCCTACGAGGAGATCGCGGCGGAACTGCGCATCAACGTGGGCACGGTCAAGAGCCGGATCGCCCGCGCGAGGGAGAGGCTGCGCAACAAGCTTGCCGAGGAGTGCCCCGAATTCACGCGAGAGAGCGACCCGTCGGAGTGGTTCGAGCCCGCGAGGGGCGAGGGCCAGGTCGCTGCCGGCGCGTTCTGATTTACCGGGCCTTGAGGCCCAGGAACCGGGCCAGCCGCTGGACGGCTGGCCCGGTTTTTTGTCCCCGCGCGACGCGCCTTGAGACGACCTGGAGCCGTCCCCTGGCCCGGTCGGCCTTGAGGTCCACGTGCCCCACGAGCTCGGTCCCCGCGAGGACGGGCAGCGCATAATAGCCGCGCTTGCGCTTCTGGGCGGGCACATAGACCTCCCAGCAGTAGTCGAACCCCCAGAGGGCCTGCGTGACCCGCCGGTCGTAGATCATGGGGTCGAGCGGCGCCAGGAGGAGCGCCTCGCCCTGCGCCCCCGGGGGCGGGGCATCGAAGAGGGGAAGGTCCTCCGCGAGGCAGTGCAGGAGGGGGCAGCCCTCGACGCGCACCTCGCAGGCCGCGTCCCCGAGGGTGTCAACCTCCGAGCGGCGCAGCGCCACCAGACGGTGCTGGCGCAGGCGGGTCAGCGCCAGCCAGCGCGCCGTCTCCCGCGCGCCGGGCTCCCCTGCCGCGAGGATGGCCGGCGGAAGCACGCGCTCCGGCAAGTCGTAGAGGCGCCGGTTTCCCTGGCGGCCCGATATGAGGAGCCGGCCGTGGAAAAAGAGCTTCTGGAGCGTGGCCTTGGCGAGCGTCGCGGCGCCCCATGTCCTCCTGCCCCGCCTGTCGTCGTCGAACGCCTCGGGGCCCAGCCCGCCCCCCGACGCAAATCGCTCCATGATCACCGCGGCAAACTCCTTCTCCCTCGGGGTCAGGCGGCCGGACCACGCGCTGGCATAGCCCGACCGCCCGCGCATCGAGGCAAGGAGGTGAGGCCACGCCGACAGCGGGAAGGCGACGAGGATGTCCTTTCCCGGAAGATGGTGCTCGAAGACCGTCCGCCCCGCCGGGCGGCGGGGGGCCTGGCCGCCGTGCACGTGCCCCATCAGGCCCTCCTCGGCATAGCCCTCGACGCGGTTGCGCAGGATGTGGTCGTGCATCCTGCCGCTCACGTTGATGGGGTCGATCTGGACGTAGCCGTGGTGCTCGACCACGGTCCCGATGTCCGGCGCCTTCCGGTCGAGGAAATGCGCGCGCAGCAGGAAGCGCCGCGCGTGCTGCGCGTCGACCCGGATGCCCTGGCTCATCGTCCTTGGGACGGGCGGGTCGGCGGCAGGCGGGTGGGCGCGGAGGGCCCCGGGCCCGTCACCGACGGGGGCTGGAGCGCCCTCACCGCGGCGTCGTACTGGCGGATCCCGTCCAGCATGGCCTCGGCAATGCGGTCCCGGAACTCAGGCGTGGCCAGGCGCTGGGCCTCGGTGTCGCTCGAGAGAAACGCCGACTCGAGCAGCACGCCCGGGCAGTTGAGGCCGCGGAGCACGCCCAGGTGCTCCAGCTTCTCGCCCCGGTCCCCGGTCTTCATCGCGGCGAGGAGAGCGCGGTGCATGTAGCCGGCGAGGAAGGCGTCCCATGGGTCGAACCGGTTCTCCGGGGACGCGGACTGCTCCGAGTCGTTCAGCTTTCCCGGGCTGTGGGAATCGGTCGAGCGCTGGGTGCGCGGCGGGAAGGAGAGGGTCTCGACGCCCGTCGTCCTCGTGTTCGGGTAGAGCGAGTTGAAGTGGATGCTGATGAAGACGTCCGCCCCGCCGAGGTTCGCGATCTCCGAGCGGCGCTCCTTGTCGACGGTGACATCGCCCTCCCTCGTCATCACCACCCGGAACCCGGCGGCCTCCAGGAGGCGCTTCAGGCGCTGCGCCACGTCGAGCGTGTAGGTCTTCTCCATCGAGCGGTAGGAGTGGTTTTCCGTCCCATGGTCCACTCCCCCGTGGCCGGCGTCGATGGCGACGACATGGGGCACCCGGGGCGGCGGCCCGCAGAGGTCCGGGCGCAGCCGCGGCACGAGGCGGTCGTCAAAGTCGATCCGGCTCATGTAGAACCTGGAGCCGCGCTCGATCACGGCGTCCCCGAGGAATAGGCGCATCCCGTGGATGTCCGCGTCCCTGCTGCCGCTCGAAAACCGGGCGACGGGCCTGTCGCCGTCCTTCATCATGGCGGCCGAGCTGGGCACCGACCGCTCAAGCTTGAGCCCTAGCCGCTGGGCGCCCTCCGACAGGCTCACGTACTCCACGCCCCCGTTGCGAATGGAGGGAAGGCCCTCGTCGGGCGGCGCGGCAAGCAGCCCGAGCGGGATGAGCAGGCCTATGGCCGCCAGGCGCATGGGCGCGGCCTCAGGCCTGCGCCGCCCGCTGGACGGGACTCGCGGCGTCGACCGCTGCCGTATCCTCGCCCGAGATGTGGAACTTCGCCTTGCGCTTGTTCGCGGGAAGGGGGGTCAGCATCACGTGGATGTTCCTGCCGATAAGCTTCGGGTCGGCATCGGGATGGCCCATCCCCGCCAGGTCGATGACGGCCCTCTTCATCACCTCGAATCCCAGCTCGGTGTGGGCCATCTCCCTGCCGCGGAACTTGAGGCGAAGCTTCACCTTGTTGCCGTGGTCGAGGAATTCCTCCGCGTGGCGCAGCTTCGTGTTGAAGTCGTTGGGCGCGATGCGCGCCGTGAACTCGATCTCCTTGATCTTGCTTGCCGTCGACTTCGAGTGGGACGTCTTCTTCGACTCCTCGTACACGTACTTTCCGAAGTCCATGATCCGGCAGACGGGCGGGGTGGCGTTGGGCGCCACCTCGACGAGCTCCAGGCCGTTCTCCAGGGCGAGGTTCACCGCCTTGGGCGTGTCCATGATGCCCAGCTGCCGGCCCTCCGGCGAGATGACCCTCACCTGGGGTACCTTAATCCGGTGGTTGCGCCTGATGTTGGCGAACGGATCGTTGCTTTTGCCGCGCTGGTATTGCCCGCCGGGACGGTTGCCGCCTGGGGCGGCCGAGGGAATCGGTAGGGCCATCAATTAATACGCAGCATCATACGCAAGCCGCTAACCTCGCCTGAATTCGCATCGAATTCAACACTTAAACCGAAAAGCTCTCGCCGCAGGAGCAGCTGGCCTTTGCGTTCGGGTTCGTGAACTTGAACCCCCCCGCGATGAGCTTGCTGGAGTAGTCGACCTGGGTGCCCTTCAGGTAGAGGGCCGTCCTCGGATCCACCACGACGGGCACGCCGGCCGTGCGCACCAGGATGTCGCCGCGGCGGGGCTCCCGCGCGAAGCGGAGCTTGTAGGAGAGGCCGTTGCACCCGCCGCCGGTGATGGCGATCCGCAGGAAGTCCCCCTGCCCCTCGCGCGCGGCCAACGTGACCACCTTCTCGCCTGCCGCGGGCGTCAGGCGGACGAGGGCCTCGGTTCCCTCGCGGGTGGCGGGGGCCTCAGTGGGCGTGGATGTCGATGGATCGCTCAATCGGGGGAAACTATCGTCACTGCCGAGCGCGAATCAAGCGCTCCGCCGCGATGACGGCGTTGGAGAAGCTGCGCGGGCTGGCCATCGACCTTCCCGCTATGCCGAAGGCCGTGCCATGGTCGGGGCTCGTCCGCACGTGCGCGAGGCCCAGGGTCGCGTTCACCGCCTCCTCGAAGTCGACCGCCTTCAGGGGCGCCAGGGCCTGGTCATGGTAGAGGGCGACGAGGACGTCGAATTCGCCCTTCAGCTGCCTCGCGAAGAGCGTGTCCGCGGGCTGGCAGCGGGACAGCCCAGGATAGCCGCGCCTCAGGCGGTCAAGGACGGGGTCGATGAGGTCCCGCTCCTCGGTGCCCAGGAGCCCGCCCTCGCCGGCATGGGGATTGAGGCCGCAGACGCCGATCCGCGGCGCGGCGATCCCGTCGGAGCGCGCGAGCTCGTCGGCGGCGCGGACCGTCCTCGAGAGGCCGGCCTCCGTGACGCTCCCCGGCACGTCCCTGAGGGGGATATGCCAGGTGACGAGGGCGACGCGCAGGCGCCCGCCGCAGAACGCCATGGTGGGCTCGCCCTTCCAGCGGGCCGCGAAGAACTCCGTCTGCCCGGGAAACCCCCAGCCGATCGCGGCCATCCCTTCCTTGCTGACCGGGCCCGTCACGGCGCCGTCGCATTCGCCCCGCGCGCAGAGCTCGGCGGCGCGCTCAAGGGCCGCCCAGGCAACGAGGGCGCCCTCGCCGGTGGGCCGGCCGGGCTCCGCCGTGAATCCGGGCACGCCGACCCCGACACGGGGTCCGCCGCCGGGAAGGGTGTCCAGCCAGGCGCTGGGACCGATGATGGTCTGGCCGGCGTCGCCCCCGGCCGAGAGCCAGGCGGCGACGACCTCCGGGCCGATTCCGGAGGGATCCCCGCAGGTGATCGCGAGGCGCGGCTTCAAGGCAACCGCAGGCCGCGCCGTCCTTCGCGGGCCGCCGTCATTCGCCCGACTCGGGTGCCGGCAGGGACTTCCTGCGCGCGCGGGCGATCCCCCGGGTGCCCGACATGACAAATTCCAGGAACCGCGTGGCCTCGGGCGACCTGTAGGCGCCCGACTTCAGGGCCCCGGCCGCCACCTCCCGGATGTTGCCCGCGGTCGAGTACACCTGGCGGAAGGCCTCCTTCAGCTCCTGGATGGCCTCGCGGCCGACCCCCCGCCTCTTCAGCCCGACAAGGTTGAGCCCAGACACCTCGTCCCTCTCGGAGGCCATGACAAACGGCGGGAGGTCCTGGGTGATCCGGCTGAGGCCCCCCACCATGGCGCCCTCCCCGATCCTGCAAAACTGGTGGACGGCGGCGCCGCCGCCGAGGACCACGTGGTTGCCCACGACGATGTGGCCGGCGAGGAGGGCATTGTTGGCGAGGACGACATTGTCCCCGACCACGGTGTCGTGGGCCACGTGGCTGCAGGCCATGAGGAGGCAGTTCGCCCCGACGACGGTGAAGCCCCCCTTCTCCGTCGACCGGTTCACGGTGACGTATTCGCGGATGATGGTGCCGGGCCCGATCCTCGTCCCTGTCGGGATGGCCGGGTCGAACTTCAGGACCTGGGGATCCCCCCCCACCACCGCGTAGGGGTGGACGCTCACGCGGTCGCCCAGCTCCGCGCCCGCCCTGACTATGGCGCCGGGATGAATGGTGCACCCCTCGCCCAGGCGCGCACCGGCCTCGACGATGGCGGAGGGATGGATCTTTGAATTCATCGCGCGGATACTTCCATTCGCGGTCGCAGAGGGCGAGTAAGATGTACGCGGGCTCAGCGCCCCGCGGGGGCGCCCTGGGCGCTCTTCGCCCGCCTCGCCGACTGCATCCGGTCGGAGAGCAGGTCGAGCTGCGCGTCCTTCAGCAGGTCGTAGTTCTTGAGCAGGCGGATGACCTGGAGCGTGTCGCTGTTCTCGTAGCTGCGGTTGGCGTCGATCTTCTCGATCAGGTCGAGCAGCATGGACCGGAACGAGATGATGGCGTCGACGCCTCGCTCCTTCAGCATGGCGACGCTCTGGCTCCTGAAGGGCTCGGCCGTCGGCAGCGCCGGCAGGACGAGGATCTTCGTGACGCCGCTGCCGCTCCCCTCGCCCTCCGCCGGGAATAGGCCGGCCGCGCGCTTCAGCACGTTCTGCTCAAGGAACCCGAATATCTCCGGGGAGCCCTTGAGGGTCGCCGGCGTGAAGACGCCCGAGTGCCAGGGCTTCACGGCGACGACCGCCTGGTGGACGAACTGGAGCTCGCTGGAGAAGAGCAAGAAGTCGGGCTTGCGGGCCGCCTTTGTCCAGGCGGGGTTGTGGACCAGCAGGTCGATCTCCTCGTCGCCGGTCTTGCGCCTGGCCTGGACCTGGTACTTGCGGACCTGCCGCACGAAGAACCCGTTCTGCTCGAAGTATTCGCGGACAATGCCCTCGTCGGTGGCAGACATTGCGCCCTTTCCTAGCCCCGGCCGTCCCGGAACACACGAAATTTCTCCCGGGGGCCTAGGTGCATCCGACGGCGCGCCAGGCTGCCTCCACGTCGGGGGTCGGCACGTCGCCCCTGACTACCGCCTTGCCGATGGACTCCAGCACCACAAACCGCAGGGCGCCGGCCCGGGCCTTCTTGTCCCGGGCCATGGCCGCCATGAGGGACCCGGTGGCCAGAGGGCTGCGAAGCCGGACCGGAAGCCCGTGCCGGACCACGATCGCCCCGATGCGCAGGACGTCCGCCGGCGAGAGCATTCCCAGGCGGACGGACAGCTCGGCGGCCGCGCAGAGGCCGATGGCGACCGCCTCGCCGTGAAGGTAGGCGCCGTATCCGGTCACCTGCTCGATGGCATGCCCGAAGGTGTGGCCGAGGTTCAGGAGGGCGCGGCCGCCGACGTCGGCCCTTTCCTGCTCGTCGGCCTCGACGAGCGCCGCCTTGATTCCGCAGCAGACGCGAACCACCCAGGCGAGCCTCATGTCCGAGGCCGTAAGCGACGACCGCTCAAGGTCCTCGAAGAGGAGCCGGTCGCCGAGGAGCGCGGTCTTGATCACCTCCGCCATGCCGGCCGAGAACTCCTTTGCGGGAAGGAGCTTAAGGAATCCCGTCGAAATGAACACCCTGCGCGGCTGGTGGAACGCGCCCGCCAGGTTCTTGCCGGCCTTCAGGTTGACGCCGGTCTTCCCGCCGACCGAGCTGTCGACCATCGACAGGAGGGTGGTCGGCACCTGGAAGTAGTCCACGCCGCGCAGGTAGGAGGCCGCCGCGAACCCGGCAAGGTCCCCCACTACGCCCCCGCCCACCGCGAACACCGCGCCCGAACGGTCGAGCCCCTCCGACGCGAGAAAATCGAGGGCGCGGCCGAACTCGGCCAGCGACTTCGACTCCTCCCCAGACGGGACGACCAGCCGGGGGGCGCTTCCGAAGAAGCTGCGCAGCGTCGAGGCCTGGATGTCCGCGACATTGCGGTCGGTGATGACGGCGATCCTCCTCGAGGCGCCGTCGAGCTCGGCCACCTGCGCGCGGACCTCCGGCGCGAGGTCCTCCGCGAAAAGTATGGGGTAGGAGCGCTCGCCTAGGTTGACCTGGAGGGTGTCGGGCATGCAGCCGCGAGATTAAGGTCGGCGCACCCCCCCGTGTCGACGGATTTGGCGAGGCTAGGCCGCCGCCGGCCGGGCCCTTCGCGCCCGCGTGGCAAGCAGGACGATGGGCCTCCGTATTGCGAAATGGTAGACGGCCAGGATGACGACGATGCCCGCCGCGGCATAGATCAGGCCCTCTTCCGTCGTCGGGACTGCGGGCCGGTAGATGGACATCGTCGCCCTCGCGATCGAGAAATCCACGTGCGAGGCGAAGACAAACGGCCTCGTCCACACCGAGGCGCCCCGGATGGCCGAGTCGGCCGCGGCCAGCGTGTCCACCCGCACGGAGGCGCCCCGGACGACCTGGCCCAGGCCCGCGATCCTGGGGTCCGGGTTGCTTGCGGCGGCCGCAGCCAGCTGCGCCACCGTCATGCCCGACTTTGCCGCGGCGTCGGAATACCCCGCGAGGGTGAGGCGCGCCTCGTCCAGGTGGCCCTCGAGCCTCTGGAGGTACTGCTGCATGAACTCGGGCGCCTGCGAGAAGGCGACGGCGCCGACCGCGCAGAGTATCCTGTCCAGGATGCGCTCCGCGCCCTGCGACGCGGACATGACAATCCTGGGTAGCGGCATGGGGCCACCTTCACACGCCCCGCCGCTCCTTTCCACCCGAATCCTCGACCCCCCGGGATGCATCCGCCATCGACGCGGCAGCCGGCGACGGCCCGGGCGCGCCGGGAAAGGTGGGAGGCCAGACATCGCCCGCGGGACCGCCGCTGAGGCGCTCGCCGGCTACCGAGGCGCCCCCGGCGGCGGTGCCGAGGCCCCCGACCGCCGCCGCCTGGACCGCGCCGACGGCTATCCTGCCGATGGAGAGCGACTGCCTTGCCGTCGTCGCGGCGGCCTGTCCCATGAACCCCGCGCCCGTCGTCAGCATCCTGTGCAGGAAGACCGGGCCCATTACCGAGACGGCCGCCACCCAGATGACGAAGCCGGCCCCGCCGACGAGGATGGAGAGGAGCCCGGTCACGTTTCCCATGAACCAGTTGCCGAGCGCGGTCTCCACGGCCTCCAGCTGGGCCTCCGACGGCGCCCCGGCCGTGATGCTGCTCCACTCCATTAGGGCCGCCAGGTCCGGCACCCGGCTCGTGCCCGCGATCAGGGAGACCAAGGCGTTGTAGAGGGATATGGTGCCCGTGTGCCCCACTGCCCATGCCACCGGCCACAGCGCCAGCGAGACCATGTGCATCGCATAGGCGTGCGCCGTCTGCCTGCTGGGATGGCCCTCGGGAAGGGAGTACATGCCGACGAACATGGGGAGCATCATGGCGCCCGAGACCGCCAGGAAGTAGCGGAGCTGGTCCATGAACCAGACGATCGCGCCGGCCGCGAGGAAGAGGAGGTAGAGCGGGGCAACGGTGGCGGCGATGAGGAGGCACTTCAGCATCGCCGAGCCCAGGCCAGCGGCCACCGACGCCACCTGCACGATCGAGCCCCACGACCTGGCCGCATCCCGCGCGTACCCGGCCCCGGTGTCCCAGACCGCGGAGCCAAAAGCCTCCAGGTAGCCCATCACGCTCCCGTCGTTCGCGCTGTTGACGAGCGACGGGCGTGTCGCCGGGCCGGCATCCGCCGGCGGCGGGCCCCCGGCGCGCAGCACGTCGAACAGGCGGTTGAGCTCCGGCATGGCGTATGCCGCCTTCACGCACGCCGTCGTCAGCTTCCCGGGCCCTCCCGGCGACGACGCGTAGAGGCCGTCCGCCGCCTCCATCATCCCCCGCATGAGGAGCGGCCCCCCGAGGATGAATGCGATGACGATCCAGGTCTTCGCGACCTCGCCAAGTCGGGCATCGGGCCCGGCGCGCTGCATGCGGAGGACAAACCCCCACAGCGTGACCAGGGCGCCGACGGCGGTGAATATCCACCCGATCCTGCCCAGCACCGACGGCTGCCCGCCGTAGCCCTCGGTGAGGCCCCGGAAGACGACGCTGCCGTCGTAGGAGCTGAAGACCTGGAGAAGGTCCGAGGAGGGGGCCAGGGCGGCGAGCGGGGTCATGGCTGGCCAAGGGCGTCGGCCGTGGACCACAGCTGCATCCCCGAGTAGTCGCGCGGCCCGGGCTGCGGCGCCTGCCGCCCGAGGGTGGCCACCCGCTGCGCCTCTGCGCCCGACGCGCGCGAGGCCAGGTCGGCCCCAAGGAGGGCCGACTCCGCGAGGAGCTGCTGGTCGGTCGACCTCGAGCGGGCAGCGTCCTCGCGGGCCGCCTGCCTGTCGGAGAGGCCCAGGTCGTCGACGAGCGCCTGCCTGCGGGCGCCGAGGACCTGGTCCTCCGCCTGGAGCTCGCTGATCTCCGTGAGCGCGGCCTGCTTCGAGGACTCGGTGGCCGCGGCCCTGAAGCCGGCCCATGCCGCCTCCATCTTTGCGCCGATCGTCGCCCGGGCGGCCTGCTCGGCCGAGACCTGCGAGCGCAGGGCGCCGGTCACCGCGGAATCCCTTGCGAGGCCGCCGAACGCGGCCATGTCGCGGGGCTGCTGCTGGCCGAACACGTCGAGGGTCGGCGCCTGTCCCGCCCGCGCCAGGAGGAGGGCGGCCTGCGCGGATCGCTCCGCGGCGCCCAGCTGAGTCCAGGCCCTCTCCAGGTCGGCGGCCGTCTGTGGTCCCGAGGTAAGCCCCGAAAGCGCCCCGGCAACCTCCTGGAGGGCTTCGGAGGCGCGCGCGGCCGCCGCGGGATCGCCCGCATACGCCCGCAGGTCGGTGACCACCTGGAGCGCGTTCCGGGCGGCGGCAAGCTGGTCGGACAGCCGCTGGATTTGCTCAGCCCAGTTGGCGGCCTCGGCGGGGTTGGCGATCACCGTCACGAAGGACGTGTCCGCGACCCCCAGGAATGCGCGGGCCGGCAGCGCCAAGAGGGCGAGGCAGGCTGCGGCGAGGGCCCCTGGCGGGATCCGGCTCATCGGCCGCCGTCCGCGGGCGCGGGATCGGGAATGAACACGGGGACCGCGACCCTGACGGGCGCCAGCCTGCGGCCGTCGGCGGCCTCGCCCCCGTCGGTCCACGTGTAGTACCTGACCCGCCCGGCGGGCCCGGCGACGCCGGGCGCCTCGAGGGCCTGCTTGGCCCAATAGAGGCGCTTCACGGCGTCGGCCTCGCCGCGCGCGTAGGCCTCGGAGGCATCGCTGCGGCTCGGCGGCCGGCAGGCGCAGCCCGCGAGGAGGAGGCCCCCGATGACGATGGACGCCTTCACCGCGGCCTCACTCCCGACTCGCACAGGACCCCCTCAAGCACCGAGGGATATCCCTCCAGCGCCTTCGCCCTGCGGTCGAACACCGCCCCGGATGACTCGGCAACGTAGAGCATGGCGGGGTCGACCTCGACCCGCACTGTCCCGCAGAGGGAGGCCTCGCCCTCCCCTGAGAAGAACGTGAAGAAGGACGCCTTGCGCGGCCCCGCCTGGTGCTCCACGAGGGGATGCCTGAGGACGGCTCGCTCGGCCGCGGCGGGCAGCCCGATCACCCGGGCGATCCGGCGGACCTGGTCCGCGTTGTTCTGCCTCATCAGGAAGAACTGCTTGCACTGGCCGAGCAGGAGGTCGGTGAGGGCGGGGTCTATGTCGTCGATCTGCGACGCCTCCTGGAAGGCGCCGATGAAGACGCACCGGTATTTCCGCATCTGGGCGAGGAGCTCCTTCACGAACTCGCGGGCGCCGGGGATCAGGAGGATGCGCCGGAGCTCGTCGAGGAGCATGACCTTCGGCGCGCTTCGCGGCAGCGTGATGACGTGCTGGCGCACGTGGTCGAACACGACGAAGCCCGCGAGCTCCTTCAGCGTCCCCTCCGGGAGGCGGCTCGTGTCGAGGTGCACGCCGGCGCCTCGGATGTCGACGTTCGTCGGGCCGTCGATGAACCCCCCGACGAGCCCCCCGGCCCGCAGGCCCTTTCCCATCTCGGCGGCCAGGAAGTCCAGCTCGGCCGCCGCGGCGGCGCTTGAGTGCCCGGGCAGGCGCCCGTGCCGGACCATGGCGACCAGGGCCGCGAACCTCGGGTACTCGGCGGCCCCAAGCGTGGCGAAGAGGACCGACTCGGCCTGCCGCCGCCCCTCGGGGTCGATCGAGCGCCTGAGGACGTCGTCCTCGGAGGGCCCGGCGATCCGCTCGGCCGCCTCGCCGGGGCTTGCCCGCTCCAGTTCGGCGAGCCGGAGCCAGCCGTCCAGGAAGTCGTCGTCCCCGGCGCGGAGGCGGTTCGCGGCGAGGGCCCGCCTCGAGAGCGCGAACCAGCGCGCCTCGTCCGCGTTCTTTGCGTCCTCTGAAAAGTCCTCGTAGAGGCTGCGCACGTACTCGCCGATGAGGCCCTCCCGCCTCCGGTTCCTGTCCTCGTCCCTCGAGAGCCCGACGAGCTTCATGCAGGTCCGGACGACCCTGGAGACCGCGGCCGAGGTGAGGGGGAGCCCGAGCGTGTCGAACGGGTTGAGCGTCGCCTCGCCCGACTCCCGCAGGACGAGGCTCCTCATCCCGCACAGCTGGGCCTGCGTCACAAACGCAAGGCCCTCCTCCTGGAAGAACCGGTAGGACCACTCGCAGTCGGTCTGGCTCATGAGGTCCATCATGAAGGCCGACTTTCCCGAGCCGTTGACGCCCACGCATATCGTGTGCTGCGGCGTGCCGTTCCCCGTCACGAGGCGCACGCCGACCAGGCCGCCACCGGGGCTGTCGTAGAGCGCCTGCGCCTCCCCGAGGTGCCCCGTGAACGTCGACGACAGCGGCATGAGGTCGGCGAGGTTGTGGTTCTCGACATAGATGTCCCAGCCCCTGTAGCCGCTGCCGAGGTAGCCAGGGATGGTCTCGTAGAAGAGGTGCCGCGCCTGCGCGGCGTTGTTGACCTGCATGAACTCCGCCCCGTCGATCCCCTGCAGGGCGGAGCGCATGGCGAGCGACTTGGCGGCGATCGCCTCCTGCGTCTGCGCCCAGACGCGGACGACGAAGAGCATGTTGAACGGGATCGTCACAGCGGAGAGGAGCGAGTCTATGCGGCTCCGCCTGAGGCGGATGTCGTTCTCCACACCGGCCGACCGCCTGTCCGCGAGGAAGGCGCTCAGCTCGTCGATCTCGCGGCGCAGCCGCTCGATCTCCCGGCCCACGGGGAGCGGCCGGATCCCGGCGGTCACCGCGGCGCCGCGTCCCACCGCGTCGAGGATCGGGGTGAGCATGCCGGGGCGCGTCCCGCGCGGCAGCTCCCGCATGACGAAGATCGCGTGGTAGCTGCCGTCAAAATAAAGGAGGTTGGTCCGTTCCCCGGCCGGCCCGGCAACGAAGGCGTCGATGTCGCTTCGCAGGCAGTTGGCCCGCACGGAGCGGCCGCAGTCGGGTTCCGGGTCCGGCAGGCCGTGGGTCCCGTGCACGCGGCCGAGGCTCGGGTTCAGGAACCTGCGCAGGTGGGCCGCATGCGCCGAGTTGTCCATCAGCTCCCAGCGCCCGAGCGGGTGGGTCATCGCCAGCATGCGGATCTGGGACTCGATCGCGGCCCGCGCCTGCCCGAGGTAGGCCTGGCATGCGGATTCCGTGCGGACGTCGCGCCGGCCCAGCCCCTCGCAACGCCTTCCCAGGTACACGTTCACCCGTTCGCGCCTCAGGCTGCCCTCGAGGACACGCTGCCCGTAGTAGGACGTCCTCACGGCGCAGGTGCGCCGGCACCAGCCCGCCGCGGACGCCTTGCGCGCGCCGTACGCACCCAGGTCGGCCTCGTAGTCGTCCTCGACCGTCCACTGGACCTGGAGGGCGGCCGACTGCCCGAGGGACGCGAGGAGGTGGTTGTTCTGGCTCCGCAGGTCCAGGACCGCGCGGTTGTCCGCTATCCTCAGGTCCGGAACCTCCACCCGCGCCCCCCGCGAGAGGCAGGCGCGGGCGTCCATGGCCTCGCCCCAGAGGATCATGTCCCGCTCGAACCAGCCCGCTGGAAAGCCCCGCGCCACGGATCAGGGCCCGCTCCGCCCGAGGGGAGGACGGGCGTCGGCCGCCCTGCCCGGCCCGCACGCCGAGCAGGCGGCGACGTAGATCATCGGGACCGGCAACGACAGGCATGGGCGCGCGCGCAGGCCGATGCGGACGCAGAGGGCGGTTTCCAGCAGGTCGCCCTTGAAATGCGGCGGCCTGCCGACGACGACGCACCTCAGGTAGGCGAATCCCAGCGCGGCCGGCGCGGCGGCGATCGCCGTGCTGGCGAGCCATCCGCCGCCGGTGCCGGCGACGAAGAACCTGAGCGCGAGCAGCGTGCTGGCGGCGATCCCCAGGAACAGGGGCCAGAGGTCGTTGAAGCTGACGCCCTCGAACCCGAGGTAGCCCACGCGGGCGGACCGGCCGGTGTTGCTCGGGCTATAGGGAAGGGGCGGCTCCTCGTGGCTCATGGGCGCGCCTCACCACGCGGGGAGGCTTCCCAGCGTCCAGACGGGGTTGATGATCCCGATGCGGATGGAGAACCAGTACACTCCGGCGGAAATCGCCGGGATGCCGATCGCCCAGGCGGCCTCCTCCAGCTTGTCCTGCTTTTCCTGGGCCCTGTAGGCCCGCTGGGCGTGCTTTATGCCCTGCCAGACTGAGCCGGCGAGGCCCAGCGTGAAAAGCCAGCCCAGGACATCCGTTGCCTGGAAGGCCGCTGCGAGAATAATGGATTTCATAACTCCCATAAATAGACATGTCCATACCGCCGGCCATCAAGCGGGAGTTGTTCACATGCCGCCCGCATAAAGGCTGGCGCCGCCCACCGCCGGCTCCAACACTGGCCGGGGTCCAGACGTGCAGGAGCCGCCCACCCACCAGCCACGCACTGCCGGTCGCTTCGCACCCCTCGACGGGCTGAGGGGCATCGCGATCACGATGGTGTTTTGGTATCATGTCATCATCCCAAAGCTGCCGCTTGGGCACCGCCACCTGCTTGGGTGGCTTCGCGCCGGGACGAACCTGACCTGGTCCGGGGTCGACCTCTTCTTTGTCCTCTCCGGGTTCCTCATCGGCGGCATACTGATCGACAACCGGGACTCCCCCAACCTGACGCGCGTCTTCTATGCGCGGCGGGCGACGAGGATACTGCCGCTGTACTATGTCACCCTGGCCCTCATCTGGTTCGTGCTCATCCCGCACCTGCCGGGCGCCTACAGCATCCTGCCGGGCTGGGTCTACGCGCTCTTCCTCTCGAATGTCGCGGTCGGCCTCGCACAGTCGTGGGACTGGATCTCCCTGTCGCTCACCTGGTCGCTCGCCGTCGAGGAGCAGTTCTACCTGAGCGCGCCCTGGGTGATCAGGGCCGTCCGTCCGGAGCGGATACCGTGGCTGGCCGCGGGGATAGCGCTGGCTGCCGAGCTCTTCCGGGTCCTCGCCGTCATGTTCCTGCCGTCGAGGCACCAGTTCATCCTCATCGTCGACACCCCGTTCCGGATGGACACCCTCGCGCTCGGCATACTCGCCGCCTGGGTCGTCCGCAGCGCGAGGGGCGCGCCGTTCAGGTCCTGGCTGGGCAGGAACTGGAAGGCGTGCATGGCGGCCGGGGCCGTCCTCTTCCTGGGCCTGGACGCCCTTATGCCCACGGACGGCTCGCCCGTCCTCGCGGTCGCCGGCTACGGGTTCCTGGCGGCCTTCTACGCGCTCGTCGTCCTCGTGGTGTTCGAGGTCCGCCCCGCCGGCCTTTCAAGGCTGCTCGGCTCGGCATGGCTCTCGAGCGTGGGCCGCTACTCTTATTTCATGTACCTGTGGCACGCCACGATCTCGGTCGCGGTGTTCTGGGTGCTTGCGAAGCCGGACTTCGTCCTGGACTCGGCCTATGGCGCGGCCGTCGCGCTCGTGGCCTTCGCCGCGACGTGGGGCGCGGCCTGGGTGTCGTGGAGGTGGTTCGAGGGCCCGGTCGTGCGCTGGGGCCACAAGCTGAGCTATCGATAGCCCGCGGGGCGGGCGCCGCCTCCCGGCGAGCCCGGGGCGGTCAAACTCTGGGGGCTTGACCGAGCATCACCGCGGCGAGAAGCTGACCCTCCAGTAGCGGGTGTAGTATAACGGCTATCACGTGAGCTTCCCAAGCTTGAAATCGGGGTTCGATTCCCCGCACCCGCACCAATCACGCGGCGGCCGGTGCGAGGCCCGCGAGCAGGCCGCGGAACGTCTTGACGATGTGGGCCGGGTTGAAGTCACGCTCGCCCGCTTCGTGGCAGAGCCGGGCGAGCGCCACGCGCTTCTCGCCGCTTGAGGCGAGGCCGGCCAGGACCGCGCCCAGCTCCGCGGCGGAGGACGCGCAGAGGTCCGGGCCGAGGTTCCTGCGGGCCCAGGCCAGGCCCGTCGCATAGTCCGGGCCCGTGACGATCAGCGGCATGCCGAGCGCGAGGTACTCGGGCAGCTTGCTCGGGAAGTGGTAGCGGTAAAGGCGCTCCATGGTTCCCGCCGGGTTGGGATATGGCTGCCAGACCGCGTCGCATTCGCGCTTGAAGCTGGTCCACTGCTCACCCCGCTCGGCAAAGCCCCGGAATTCGCAGCAGTCCGTCGCATCCCTGAGCGGCGCCGCGGCCCCGTTCGGCTCCCGGCCGTAGATGATGACCCTCGCCCCGGCGGCCCTGACGGCGGGGAGCATCTGGAGGATGCCTTCGCCGTAGCCGTAATTGAGGTTGCCCGCAAAGCCCAGCGTGAGGGCCGGCGGGCCCCGCAGGGCGCGGCTCTCCTCGGGCGCACGCGGGGCAAGGTCCTCGGCCCGGTTCGGATAGAGCACCGTTCCCCGCGCGCCGTAGGCCTTCTCGCAGAAGGCCTCCATCTCGGGGCTGATGCAGAGGCGAAGGGCGGCAAACCCGTAGAATTCCGCGTCCCTGCGCCTCGAGGCGGCGGCGGCCCACGGCAGGACGGGCTCAAATTCCTCGTTGATGTCATGCACGACCACGACGAGGGGCAGGCCGCGCGACCGGGCGAAGCGGTGGGCCTCCTCGTAGTAGGCCTTGTGCTGCATGACGCAGAGCACGATGTCCGGCCGGAACCCCTCGAGAAGCCTGCCGAACTCCCTGTCCGCGACATGCGGCACCAGGTTGAACGCCCGCAGGCTGCGCATCAGCCGGTTGTAGCGCGACCGCTCGAACCGGCGCCAGGGCGGCGAGATGCGCCGGTACTGCACCCCCGGGAGCGGGCGGCCGACCGTGGGCACGTCGTCCGCAAGCACCCGCAACCTTTCCGGCGGATAGCCCGATAGCAGCCGGTGCAGGAGCAGGGCGCCCGCCGTGCCAGTCTGCGGACCCTCGTCGGAGATGATCAGAAGGTTCGCCGGCCCGGTCATGGGTATCGCGCCAGCACCCACTCGGCGTAGTCGAAGTTGTGGCCCGTGGCCGCCCGGCGCCTCACCTCCCGCACGCTGAAGCCTGCGGCCCGGTACGGGGCGAGCAGCGCCTCGCAGGCGCCGTCGGGATGATGCGTCTCCAGGAAGAGCACGCAGCGGCGCGGCAGCGCCGGCAGGACCCTGGGGAGCAGGACATCCTCGGCGCCCTCGACGTCCATCTTGAGGACCAGGCTCTCGGGCGCGGCGCCGGAGAGCCATGCGGCCAGGTCGACACAGGGCACCTCGACGGAGCCCTGCGCCGCGCCCCCGTCCACCACGCCGCCGCCCGTCCCCGAGCCGGCGAAGGTGATCGTGCCCGCCCGGACATAGGCCGCCGCAGCCATGAGCTCGACCCTGCCCTCCAGCAGGTCCAGCTGCTTCCTGACCACGGCGACCTGGACGGGGTTCGCCTCGAAGCACACGATCCTCGCCCCGAGGAAGCGCCCCGCCGCCATGGTGGAGAAGTACCCGCAATAGGCGCCGCAGTCGGCGACGAGCGAGGGAGCGAACGGCACGCACGACAGGTCGTAGATCTGCTCCATGAACAGCTCGATGAACACGTCGCGCTGGCCCGGCACGGCAAGGTCCACGCGGACCCTCTGCCCGCGGCTGAGCGTCAGCGCGGGGGTGACGACGCGGGTTCCCCCCGTCATCAGCCCGGCGGCGAGCCAGGCGCCCGGGATCCGGTTCTGCACGAGGCTGAGGGCCCAGAGGCCCTTCCGGTCGGCGCCCCGCCACGCGAGCCTCGGAAAGGCGCGGAGGTCCGCGGCCTTCCGGATGACGCGGCGGAGCAGGTTCATGGTTCAGCCTTGTTCACCGGCCACGGGACGCCCGCTCATGCCGAGCCCGGCGTTTCCGGCAGCGGGTGCTCGAGCTCCTCGAGGAAGCGCCGCGCCATCGCGGCCGGCGAGTAGTGGGTCATCGCCCACTCCCGGCCGGCCAGCGCCACCCGGCGGAGGGAATCCGGGTCGCCGGCGATGCGGTCGATGGTGGGCGAGGGATCCTCCAGGTCGACGCCCCAGTAGTGCACGCCGTTCACGGGCATTTCCGGCAGGCGGGCGCCGTAGAGGGCGAGGTCCAGGTGGAACACCGAGCAGCCGGCCGCCATCGACTCCCAGAAGCGCCAGCTGTCCCACTGCACGATGCGCTCGTGGCGCGGGTCGAGCAGGCCGAGCGCCTGATAGAACCCCCGCCTCAGCTTGGCCCGGTTGCCGCCGAGGAGGAGGCTGTTCGGGTCGTGCCAGGGCATGGGGGGTATCAGCTCGCCGCAGAAGCAGGAGACCGCCTGGCTGCTCCCGAGGCGCTCGTAGTAGGAGCGGGAGTGGCGGTGGTTGGTCTGCTCCCACATCACCCGGTCGTAGGCGTCGCCCGGGGCGACCGACAGGTCGTCGCGCGACGCGTCGATCTCCAGTATCCTCGAGACCACGGGGTCGAATTTCTTGTGCGAGCGGACCCTGGCGCCGTGCGGGAAGGGGTGCGACGCCCCGAAGTTGACGAGGACCGTCCGCTTGCGCTCCCCGAACGGAAGAGAGCCGGCGGTCATCTTTAGCATCCGGTTCGAGAGCCCCATCACCCACGGGCGCAGGTTCCCCGGGTTCCACGTCCTCTCGTTGTACTTCGCGCGCAGGATGACGTCGAAATTCCTGAACTCGGGCTCCCATGACACGGTGCGCATGCCATCGTTGATGTCCATGTACACCGTCCTGTACCGCCGGCCCTTCTTGAAGATCCCCTCCGGGAAATCGCGGCGAAGGGGCCTGGGCTCCCCGAGGAGCACCCAGTTGAACCAGGTGTAGGAAAAGACGACGATGTCGCAGTCGTCGGGGTGCACGTCCGGCGTCTTCCGGATGAGGTAGTCCCCCTCGCGCTCGCTCTGGAGCCAGTAGTCCGCGCTGGAATAATAGGGGATGCCGAGCGCCTTCAGGCCCTCGGCCAGGATGATGATGTCGTCCTGCAGGTTGTGGAGCTCCGGGCCAGCGAAGAAATAGACGCGCGGCGGGTTCATGGGGAGAGTTCGCGCATCGCGCGCCTGCGCCCCGCGGAGCGCGCGCGCTCGGTGGCGCGCATGTTTCCATCCATGAGGGCTGTCCGGACCAGCCGGCGGACGCGCGAAGCGGCATCCGCGGGCTCCGTGGGGACGGCGCCCCGCAGCACCCAGTGGTGCAGGACCTCGGAATAGGCCCTCCCCTCCGCCACACGCAGCAGGTAGCTCCTCTCGCAGCGCTCGCGGGGAATGAGGTGCCGGACCCTGAGCTGCGGAAAGACCCCCTTGCCGAGTCCCATCGAGCAGCCGAAATAGGCGATGTCGGTGTCCCCGCCGTAGACAAGCTGGCTGCCGCTGAGGTCCAGCCTCAGCCTCGAGGACTCGAGGGCGCAGCGCTCCGCGTACCCGTCGGCCACCGGGCGCCGGATGCACATGCCCGCGCCCCAGGGCGTCGAGTCGTGGTGGGAGGGATCGTTCGACCACACCGCCTTCTCGCACCTGCGCTCCGTGAGGAAGTCCCTCCACAGAAGCGGCGGCGGCACGGCCCCGGGGTCAAACACGAGTTCGACATTTCCGCTCCATGACCCAAGGAACGGGAAGTCGCGCGCGATGGCGAGGGCCTGCGCGAGATAGTCCGAGGCGAGCACGTTGTCGTCGTCGACGAGCACCACGACGTCCCCCCGCGACGCGGCGAACCCGGCGATCCTCGCCGCAGTCAGGCCCAGCGTCTTCTCAAGGACCACGGCCGTGCCCTTGGGGGCGCAATCAGCAAAGAATGCCGCAGAAGGAAACGAGCTCGACGCGTTGTCGACCACGATGACCTCGAAGTCCGAAGCCGGCAGTTCCTGCTCCTTCAGCGCCGCCAGGGTCTTCCCGAGGCGCCCGGCGTCGGGGTTGTGCGCCGGGATCACGGCCGAGATGCGGGGGCCGCCGGCCGGCTGGTCTTTGGGTGGATTCATCGGCGGCCGGGCTGGTCCAGCAATCGCAGGGCGGCCGCGGGAGTCGAGCCCGTGCTCGCCCGGGCCCGCGGGAAAGCGGCGCCCGGGGGAAGCAGCGGGACGGCGCATTCGCATTGGCCGATCGGCCAAAAATGCTCTAGGCCTTCCTCATTGCGGAAATACAGGCACAGCTCCGTGGAAAGCGGGAGCGCGGCGAGCCCGGCGAGGGATGCCAGGAGGTTCCACGAGTTCTTCGGGCGCTTCTCGCGAGGCCCGGGGTTGGTGCCGGAGTGAGGTGGTCCCACTTGCTTCGTATCAGTTCGCCAAAATGCCGCTTTTCGTCAACACGCTTCAGAGGATGAACGGCCGCGGCGGTGCAGGACGCTGGCGCGGCCGAAAGCAACCCCTCCATCCGTGCCTGTCGTAATCTTTCACACCAGCGTGGCGCCTCCCGACCAGCAGGCCGCGCGCTCGCTGCTCGAGGCCGGCCAGCTGGCTAGGTTCGAGACGACGGTGGTCGACGACCCGGCGAGCCTGCGGCAGCGGGCGTTCACGGCGGCGGGCCGGCTCGCGCGGCGCGACCTCGCCAGGCAGTTCAGGAGGCGCGCCGTCACCGAGGTGCCCCTCGCCAAGGTCCGGTCGCACCCGTGGGGGGAACTCCTCCGGCTCGCGGCGGGCTCGGTCGACACGGACGGCCGCCTGACCGACTTTGTCTGGGAGCGCGCCGAGATCGGCTTCGACAGGGCCGTCTCGCGGGGACTCCGTGAGGGCCTCACCGGCGTCTATGGCTACGAGCACAGCTCGCTGGGCACCTTCCAGAGGGCGAAACAGCTCGGCATCCGGGTCGCGTACGAGATGCCCGCCCCGGAGTCACGGCACTCGAAGCGGATCATCGATGCGGAGCTCGAGCGCTTTCCCGAGATGAAGACGCCGTACCACGCCTACACCGCCGAAAGGGAGCACCGGCGCATCGCAAGGCGCATGGCGGAATGGAATGCGGCCGACGTAGTCCTGGCGGCCTCCCGGTACACGAGGGACAGCTTCGCGTCCCTGGGCCTCGACGTGGGAAAGGTGCGTCTGGTCCCCATCGGCGCGCCTCCGCCGCTCCCGCGTGAGCAGGCGCTCGCGGGCCGGAGCCGCGGCGGCAAGCCGACTTTCGTCTGGGCCGGCACGTTCGGGATAAGGAAAGGGGCCCATCACCTCCTGAGCGCGTGGAGGGACGGCCAGCTCGGAAGGTCGGCCACCCTCAAGGTGTTTGGATCCATCGCGCTGCCCGAGCGCGTCCTGCGCCCGCTCCCGGAGGGCGTCGAGATCTGCGGGTCCATCCCGAGGCCGGAGCTCATGGGGGAGTACCTGAAGGGCGACGCCCTCATCTTCCCGACGCTTTGCGACGGCTGGGGAATGGTCGCGACCGAGGCCTGGTCCTGCGGGCTCCCGGTCATCACCACCGACGCGGCCGGCGTCGCCGACTTCCTGAGCGACAGGGCCAATGGCCTCCTCATAAAGGCCGGCGATCCCGGCGCCATACGGGCGGCGATCGAGTGGTGCCTGTCCAACATGCCCCGCCTCGAGCAGATGCGGGAGCCGGCGCTGGAAACGGCGGCCAAGTGGCAGTGGTCCGACTACAGGCGGCTCCTCTCAGACACCCTCCGCGAGGCCGGCCTCTTCGCCGGCGCGTCATGAGCGCCCCTCCCCTCGTGTGCCTGGTCACCCCGGGCCACGTGTCGTCGACGCCGAGGCTCGTGAAGGAGGCGGACGCGCTGCAGGGAGCCGGCTACAGGGTGCATGTCGTGGCCGGCAGGAATTTCCCCGGTGCGGATGCCCTCGACCAAGCCGTGCTCTCGGCGGCACGCTGGGAATGCACCCGCGTCGACTCCCTGGGCGCCGGCAGGCTCCGGCGCGGGCTAGGGCGGCGGCTGTGGAGGTCCCTCGCGGCAAACAGCCGCCTGCGCACGCCGGCCATTGCGGCAAGGGCCCTGAATCCCATGGCCGGGAGGCTCGCCCGGGCGGCGGCGCACCTGCGCGCGGACCTCTATATCGGCCACTGCGTGCCCGGCCTGGCGGCGGCGGCCGCCGCCGCCGCGCGCACAGGGTCGGCCTTCGGATTCGACGCCGAGGATTTTCACGACACCGAGAACGACGCCGTGCTCTCGGATGCGGCCGAGCGGGGCTCCGTGGCGGCGATCCAGTCGGGATTCCTGCGCGGATGCGTCCACCTGACCGCGTCGTCGCCGATGATCAGCCGCGCCTATGCCGAGCGCTACGGGGTCTCGCCGCTCACGATCCTGAATGTCTTTCCGCGCGCGCTGGCGCCGGCGGCCCTGGCCGCGGGCGCCCCGGTCTCGGAATCGCGGCCCGCCGTCGCGTACTGGTTCTCGCAGACGATCGGCCCGGGCCGCGGCCTTGAGGAATCCGTCGCCGCCCTCGCCAGGATGCGCACGCCGGTGGAACTTCACCTGCGTGGATTCCCCGCGGCCGGCTACGCGGGGCGCCTGCAGCAGCTTGCGTCGGGACTGGGCCTGAAGCGGCCGGTGGTCTTCCTTCCCCCGGCGGCGCCGGACGAGATGGCGAGGCTGGCCTCGGCGGCCGACATCGGGCTGTCGACCGAGGGCCGCCACCCGCCCAACAGGAACCTTTGCCTGACGAACAAGGTGTTCACCTACCTCCTCGCAGGCATCCCGCAGCTGATGTCGGACACGGACGCGCAGCGCGCGCTTTCAGCCGACTTTGGTGAGGCTGCCCTCCTGGCCAGCCTTTCGGACCCAGCAGGGACCGCGTCCGCCCTCGACCGGCTGATGTCGGACCCGGCCGCCCTCGCGGCGGCGCGGCGGCGCGCGCTGTCGCTCGCCTTCAACCGCTACTGTTGGGAGGTGGAAAGCATCCCGTTTGTCGAGTCGGTCGGACGGGCGGTTCGCCGCAAACCCGCGGGCGGACAAGGCGGGGATCCCCCGGCTGCTCCAAAGACAGGCGCCGCCAGCCACTAGGAGCGCCCGGAGCCGCCCGGCTGCCTCCAGCCAGGAAGGCCCCCTGCCCGGTCAGGTGAAGTTGCGCCGGCTTTCCAGCGCGCTCCTCAGGGTGACCGAGTCGGCGTAAAGGACGCCTCCGCCGCTCGGAAGGCCGAACCCGATCCGGGTCACCCGGACGCCCTGGTTGCCAGCCATCTGCTGCTGGAGGTAATGGCAGGTGGCCTCGCCCTCGACGTCATTGGATAGGGCGAGGACAAGCTCGGTCACCTCCCCCGCCGCCACCCGCGAGAAAAGGCCGGCCATGTTGAGGTCGGCCGGGCCCACGCCGTGCATCGGGGAAAGCTTGCCGTGAAGGACATGGTACAGGCCCCTCCAGACGCCGCTCCTCTCGATGGCCACGAGGTCGGGGACGTTCTCGACGACGCAGACGACGTGCGGGTCCCGCCTGGAATCCGAGCAGACGTCGCACAGCTCCCCCTCGCTCATGTTCCCGCACCTCGAGCAGCGGCGCACGGCGGCGGCGGCCCCGGTGAGCGCAGCCACGAGGGACTCGAGCTGCTCCGGCTTGCCGAGGAGGAGGTGGAGCGCGATTCGCTCGGAGGACCTGAACCCGACGCCGGGAAGCTTTTTCAGCGATTGCTGAAGCCTTTCAAAGGCAGCAATCACGCCGTCAGAGGATGCCGGGCATCTGGAAAGCCGACGTGACCTTCTGCATCTCGCTCTCGTTCAGTTCCTTCGCCTGCTTGCTGGCGTCCTGGACGGCGAGGAGCACCGTGTCGGACACAAGCTTCGGATCCTCCTTCAGGAATTCCGGGTCCAGGCTCATCGAGAGGAATTTTCCCGCCGCGTTGATCTTGATCTTCACGGCGCCGCCGCCGGCGGCCACGTCGATCTCGCGCGACTCGAGCTGGGTCTGGAGCGCCTCGATCGAGCGCTGCATTTTCTGGGCGGTCTTGAGAAGCTTGCCTACTCCGGGCATGGGTCGGAATGTGTCCTACCCTTGAAAAATAACGAGGCGTTTTTGTAGAATCTTGGAGGGGCCCTCCCCCGGCCAGATCAACGACCACACATGCCCCAAACTGCGCTCATCCTGCTGGCGGACGGATTCGAGGAAATCGAGGCGGTCGTCCCCATTGATATCCTCAGGCGCGCGGGGATAAGGGTCACGACGGCGGCCCTCGGCGCCGGCCCGCATGTCACGGGCAAGAACGGCCTCATACTCCACGCCGACAGCACCGTTGCGGCGGTCGCCGGCGGGGTGTTCACCTGCATCATCGTCCCGGGCGGCCCCGCGGTGCCCCTGCTGCGGGCGGATTCCCGTGTGCGCGAGCTGGTGGCCCGCCACGCCGCCGCGGGCTCGTGGGTCGCGGCGATCTGCGCCGGGCCAACGGTCCTCAAGGACGCGGGCGTCCTCGAGGGACGCAGGCACACCGCCCACTTCTCCGTCCATGGGGAGCTTCCCGCGGCGGAGCTGGGCGAGCGCACGGTCGTGGACGGAAGGGTGATCACGTCGCGCGGCGCCGGGACCGCCCTGGATTTTGCGCTCGTGGTAGTCGAGAAGCTCGTCTCGGCCGAATCGTCCCGGGAAATCGCCCGCGCCATTGCGGCATGAGAGACCCACACGGCAAAAAATGTGCGGCATAGCGGGATTCATCGACCCGGAGGCGTCTGCCGGGCAGCGCGAGGAGGCCGTCCTCGCGATGTGCACGTCGATGACGCACCGGGGTCCCGACGATGCCGGGATGGCCTCGCAGGGCCCGGCGACGATAGGGATGCGGCGGCTTGCGATTTTCGACCCGGTGAACGGCCACCAGCCGATGGTATCCCCGGACGGCCGCTTCCACCTGGTGTTCAACGGGGCCATCTACAACTTCCACGAGCTCCAGCCGCTGCTCGAGTCCGAGGGATGGGTCTTCCGGACAAGGTGCGACACGGAGGTCCTGCTTGCGGCCCTTGCCATCTGGGGCAGGCCGGGCGTCCGCAGGCTCCGCGGGATGTTCTCGTTCGCGCTCTGGGATTCCAAGGAGCAGAGCCTGTTCGCCGCCAGGGACCCCCTCGGCATCAAGCCGTTCTATTACACCAGGGCCGGGGCGCGCCTCCTCTTCGCATCGGAGATCTCCGCCCTGCTGGCCTCCGGCGCAGCGCAGGCGGAGTTCGACCCCGCGTCGGTCGTGGATTATCTCGGCTGGTTCGCCGTCCCGGCCCCGCGGACCATCTACAAGGGCATCTTCTGCCTCCAGCCGGGCGAAAGCCTGACCTACGCGGAAGGGAAGCTTGCGGTGGAGGTCCACTGGTCCCTGGGCGAGCTTGCAGGCCCGGGCAGCGAGGCGACCACGCGCGAGGAATTCATCCACGGGCTCCGGGAGAAGCTTGAGGACTCGATCCGGGCGCACGTGCTCGCGGACGTGCCCGTCGGCGCCTTCCTGTCCGGCGGCCTCGACTCGGCCGTTGTCGCCGGGCTCATGTCCCGCGCCACCGGCAGTTCCCTGAAGACATTCTCGATCGGGTTCGAGGAAACGAACTACTCCGAGGCGGATGACGCCGAGGCGACAGCCAAGTTCTTCGGTGCCATGCACCACACGAGGATTCTCACGGGCGAGGAGGTGGCCCGGAACCTGGACAAGTTCCTTGCGGCCTGCGACCAGCCGACCGGCGACGGGATCAACACGTACTACGCCAGCCAGACCGCGCAGCAGGGAGGCGTCAAGGTGGCGCTGTCCGGCCTGGGCGGGGACGAGCTTTTCGGAGGCTATCCGTCCTTCCATGCCATCCCAGCCCTCGCCAGGAGGCTGCCGGCCTGGCGCGCCCTCCCGGCGCCGCTGCGGAGGATCGCCACGCGGCTCCTGGAGTCGGGGGGCACGCGATCGAGGAAACTTGCCGACATCATCGCATTTGCTCGGGACGCGCATGAGCTTGGCGCGCTTCAGCGAAGAGTCATACCCCACTCCAGCCTCCTGAGGCTGGTTTCGCCCGACGTCGCCGCCGTGGCCCGTAACTCAACCCCCTTTCACCCCAGGCTCGAATCGCTCAGGTCGAGCATCGAGGGGACCGACCTTTTCAAGCTTGTAAGCGCTTGGGAACTAAATACCTATATGGCCGACGTGCTACTCCGAGACAGCGATGTCATGAGCATGAGGCATTCGCTGGAGCTTCGAGTCCCCTTCATCGACCGGAACCTGATCGAATGGCTTTGGCGCCAGCCGTCCAAGTTCAAGAGCGACCCCAAGAGGCCCAAGCGCTCGCTGATCGACGCGACGGCGGACATCCTGCCCCCGGGGCTCCTCAAGCGCCGGAAGAAGGGCTTCACGTTCCCGTTTGCGATCTGGATGCGGAAGGAGCTACGCCCATTCCTCGAGCACACCTTCTCGCCGGCGAGGATCAGCGGCAGCCGCTTCATCTCGCCGGGGCCCGCGCAGGCGCTTTGGACCAACTTCAGCAAGGGAAGCGACGATCGCGACTGGTCCCGAGTGTGGAGCGTCGCGGTGCTGATTGAATTCCTAAACGACAGGTCACGGAGTCGCTGAACCCGCAGTGCATCCGAAGTCCGACGCTCTCCTACTGGCGCCCGAGATATTCGCGACGGATGGCGGCATTGCGAGGATCCTGCGCCTGTATCTCAAGGCGCTCTGCGAAACGGCCGGGACCGAATCGAGGGTGCACCTCGTCGCCCTGAACGACAGCCTCGTCGACTCGACAGAGCTGAGGAAATACTCGACCAGCAGGCTCGCCGACTGGCGGGTGTGCGGCCGCAGCAAGAGGGACTTCATCACCACGACGCTGAGGATGGGCCGGCAGGTGGACCGCGTGGTCTGCGGCCATGTCGCCCAGCTCCCCGTCGCCTGGGCCGCCTCGAAGCTGAATTCCCGGATGGAGTACTACCTGGTCGCGCACGGGATCGAGGTCTGGAGGCCCTTCACACTGCTTGAACGCCGTGCGCTCAAGGGCGCCCGCCGGATCTTCTGCGTCAGCGACTACACGAGGCAGCAGCTTCTCGGGCACTGCCCGCTCCCCGAGGGCCGCGCGGTCGTCCTGCCCAACGCCCTCGATCCCCACCTTGCGCCAAAGGTCGTACGGCCCGCCTCCGAAACGGCGCCCATCATCCTGTCCATCTCGAGGCTGAGCATCGCCGACGGCTACAAGGGGATCAACCACCTCATCGCCGCGATACCGGAAGTGCTCGAGGCGATCCCGGAGGCCCGGCTGAGGATTGTCGGGCGCGGGGACGGCCTTGTCCGGCTCCAGGCACAGGTGGCGAAGCTGAAGATCGGGAAAGCCGTCCAGTTCACGGGATTCCGGAGCGACCAGGAGCTGAATGAGGACCTCGACTCATGCAGGATTTTCGCTCTGCCAAGCCGCAAGGAGGGCTTTGGCCTCGTCTACCTTGAGGCGATGGCCCACGGCCGGCCCTGCCTGGGCGCCCGCTCAGGGGGCGTGCCGGAGGTGATCACCCCCGGGACCGGCGAGCTCATCGAGTATGGGGACGTCCATGCCATCTCGACCGCCCTCATCGCGGGGCTGCGCCGCAAATGGGACATCAAGGCAATACTGGATAGGGCCGCCGAGTTTTCATATTTGCGGTTCAAAGGGCGACTGGCCTCACTCCTTCTGGAATGAGCGGCCACCCTGAGAGCGCAGGCCTGCCAGATGCGCCCCCCGCGCGCGAGGACCTGGTCATAGAGGCAAACCGAGGCGACTCGCACTACTGGCGCGACCTGTGGCTCTACCGGGACCTCTTCGTCTTCCTGACGCTCAGGGACATCAAGGTCCGCTACAAGCAGACGGTGCTTGGGGTCGGCTGGGCGCTGATCCAGCCCATAGTCACGACCATCATCTTCACCTTCGTGTTCGGGAAGCTCGCGGGCATGTCCGCGGGCGGCGTCCCCTACCCGCTGCTCGTGCTGGCGGGCCTCCTGCCCTGGCAGCTCTTCTCGGCGGCGCTCACGGGCTCGAGCGCCAGCCTGATATCAAACGCAAACCTGATTTCGAAGGTCTATTTCCCGAGGCTGGTGATACCGCTGTCCTCCCTAGGCGTGGCCCTCCTCGACTTCATGGTCGTCCTTGGCCTTTACCTCTGCGTTTCCGTCTGGTTCGGACGCATCCCCTCGTGGCACTGGGCCCTGATCCCGATCTTCATCGCCTCCGCGCTCCTGCTGGCGTTCGGGGCCGGGATCTGGTTCACGGCCCTGACCGTGAAGTACAGGGACTTCCGCTACATCGTGCCGTTCGCGATCCAGGTCGGCGTGTTCATCTCGCCGATCGGGTTCAGCACGAGCGTGGTTCCCTCGTGGCGACACCTGCTGGAGTTCAACCCGATCACCGGCGTGATCGACGCGTTCAGGTGGGCGCTCCTCAGCGACGGGCAGCCCTTCGACGGGCACGGCCTCCTGACATCCCTGGTCATCTCGACCATCGTCACGGTCACCGGCCTCATGTATTTTCGCAGGATGGAGAAGACGTTCGCAGACATAATCTGAGCGAGGCCGAATGTCCGAACGACCCGTCATCACAGCGCAGGGCCTCTCGAAGAGGTACACTCTCGGCCACAAGGTGCTGAATGACACGATGGGGGACCGCCTGGCGCGCGGCGCCCGCTCGCTCGCCAGGAGGCTGCGGCCGGGCGGCGGTGCAGGCCAGGTGGCCGAGGAATTCTGGGCGTTGCGTGACGTGTCTTTCGAGGTGAGGCGGGGGCAGGTCCTGGGCATCGTCGGCCGAAACGGCGCGGGCAAGTCGACCCTGCTGAAGATCCTCTCGAGGATCACCGAGCCGAGCGCCGGGAGCGTTCGGATGTCCGGACGCGTCGCGAGCCTTCTCGAGGTGGGGACGGGGTTCCATCCGGAGCTCAGTGGTCGGGAAAACATCTACCTGAACGGGGCGATACTCGGCATGAACAGGGCCGAGATCGTCCGGAAGTTCGACGAGATCGTCGCGTTCTCCGAGATTGAGCGGTTCCTGGACACCGCCGTGAAGCACTACTCCAGCGGGATGTACGTGAGGCTGGCGTTCGCGATAGCGGCGCACCTTGAGCCGGAGATACTCATCGTGGACGAGGTGCTGGCCGTTGGGGATGCCCAGTTCCAGAAGAAGTGCCTGAACAAGGTGAGCGAGGTGACCCACCAGGACGGCAGGACGGTGCTTTTCGTCAGCCACAATGGCGCGGCGCTCCAGAGCATCTGCGACACCGGCCTCTGGCTCAGCCAGGGGCGGGTCGCCGGACAGGGCCCCATCAACGAGTGCCTGGCCGAGTACCTGCGGACCGGAAACAAGCAGGCCGAGTTCGAGAAGCCGAAGACACCCAAGCCGCACATAACCCTGGTGAACGTCAACCCCCAGGCGCTGTCCGAGGGCAGGATTGAGGTGGAGGTGGGGTTCGATTCCCCGTTTCCGCTGATACCCCCGATCGTCGGGATCACCATATCGTCGAAGTTCGGCCACCCGCTCTCCGGGAGCAATGGACGGATGGCCGGCGCAGACTGGCGGCCGCCCCCAAGCCGGTCGGGGACGGTCATCGCCAAGATTGGCAGCGTCCCGCTGCACAGCGACACCTACAGGCTATCGGTCTACCTCGGGGACGCGGCGATGGACTACGACCAGAAGCTCGACGTCGTCGAGTTTGACTTCGTCTCGCCCCGCTTCCACCCCCAAATGCCGCCCCTCCAGGTCATCGGCAACGGAGACTTCGAATGGCAATGGTCGCTGAGGCCAAATTGACGGGACCCGGCCACAACGCCCAAATTCCCAGGCGCGCGTGGCCCTTCGGCCAACGGGCCCAACCGCAAATATGACGCTCAAGCAGCGAGTCGGCCGCTGGGTTGCGGCAAGACTGCCGATCAACGAGGAGCTGCTCACGGAGCTGCGATTCGAGACAAACGCGTCGCTCTGCCGACTTCGCAGCAGCCTGAGCCCAACTTATCGGGCGAAGATCAGGGCGCTCGGGCGGCAGACCGGCCTGAACCTCAACGTGGGGAGCGGCGGACGCGGACTGCCCGGCTGGCTGAACACGGACGCCGTCGCCCATCCGTTGGACCAGACCTTCTCGTGCGACATCAGGAAGCGCCTGCCGTTGGCCGACGGCAGCGTCGCACGCATCTTCGCCGAGCACATCATCGAGCACATCAACCTCAAGCATGACCTGCCGCGGGTGCTCTCCGAATTCCTCCGGGTCCTCCAGAGCGGCGGAATGCTGCGCATCATCGTTCCGGACGGCAAACGGTTCGTCGAGGCGTACCTCAGCAACGACCCCGCAGAGTGGGCCTGCCTGGGATTCGAGAAGCTGCCTGCGGACATGCCGACCCCCATGATGCTGCTCAACCATGTTTTCCACCAGGGCGGCGAGCACCACTTCGCCTACGATTTCGAGACCCTGGCCTGGGCGCTCGGTCTGGCGGGATTCAAGGACATCCGGCGGCAGGAGTTCGGGAAATCATCCGACCCCGCGCTGGCCATCGACAGGCGCGAGCATGCCCCGTATTCCCTCTATGTAGAGGCGTCGAGGCCGTGAGGATCCTCCTCACAGCAGACCCTGCAATTCCGGTCCCTCCGTCGGGATACGGCGGCATAGAGCGCATCGTCGACGCCCTCGCGAGGGAATACCGGCATCTGGGCCATGCCGTCGGCCTCGCGGCCCACCCCAAGTCGACCTGCGCGGTCGACAGCTTTTTCCCGTGGCGGGGCGACTCCGCCTTGAGGAACACGGCGGCGTTGTTCTCGGCCGTGAGAAAATTCCGCCCGGATGTCGTCCACAGCTTCTCCAGGCTCGCCTACCTCTATCCCCTGGTTCCGGGCTCCGTTCCGAAGGTCATGTCCTACCAGAGGCATGTCGGGGGGCCCCAGATCAGGTGGGCCGCCCGCCTGGGCGGCAGGTCGATGCGTTTCACCGGTTGCAGCGAGTTCATCGCGCGGATGGGCAGGGCCCACGGGGGCGAATGGACCCCGGTCCCAAATTTCGTCGAGACGGACAAGATCCGGTTCGAACCGTCGGTCCCGGCGGACGCGCCGCTCCTCTTTCTAAGCCGGATCGAGTCGATCAAGGGGGCTGACCTCGCCATCGAGATCGCGAAGGCGTCGGGCCGGCGGCTGGTGCTGGCGGGGAACAAGTCGGCCTCGGGCCCCGAGAGGGACTATTTCGAGAACGCAATCCTGCCGAATATCGGGAAGGACCGCATTGAATATGTCGGCGAGGTGAACGACTCGCAGAAAAATGTCCTCCTGGGCCAGGCCGCCGCCCTTCTCGTCCCAATACGGTGGGATGAGCCGTTTGGAATCGTGTTCGCAGAGGCGCTGGCCGCCGGCACGCCGGTCATCACGTGCGCGCGGGGAGCTGCGCCCGAGATCGTCGATCCGGGCGTGACCGGGTTCTTTGTCACCGGTGCCGAGGACGGCACCGCGGCCGTGGGCCAACTGGGCAGGATCCAGAGGTCCGCCTGCAGGGCTTCTGCCGAGGCTCGCTTTTCCAGGCCGATCTGCGCCGCCCAGTACCTGGAGCTGTATGCCAGCATGGGCGCCCGCGGCCATACAGCCAGGGTATGAGCGCCGCTCGAAGCACGGGACAGCTCGATCGCTACACGGAGTTTGGCGAACTGACCCAGAGGGTCAGGAAAATGACGAAGCGGCTGCTTCTTCCCATCGCCATCGTCCTCGTGGCTGAAACGGCATTCCTTGGGTTCACTGGCCGGCCAGGCACGGAGGCGTTTGCAGCCATGAGTGTCGGAACCTGGATCACCCTGGTGGTATGGAGCAGCTCGGCCATCGGCCTTCCGCTCATGCCGATGATGTCCATACAGGCCCTCATCATCTATGGGATCCCGATCGTTGCCAGCCATGACGTGATCATGGACTATCCGCAGGCGTTCGTTCTCCAGGCCGGCATCGAGGTCATGATCTTTGGACTCGCCATGAGCGGCGCCTGGTCGATCGGAATGCAGTTGCTTCGGCCCTCACCCCCCGTTTCCCACACGCTCCACGAATTCAACAGATCGGGGGTCAAGGGCTGGTCCAAGGTAGGATTCACGATCATTGGCTCAGTCACCGCCTTCCAGATTCTCTACGGGATCAATGCCCTGGGCGGGGTGTTCGCCATGCTCCCCAGCGGATCGGACCCCATAATCTTTGCCTTCCTCTCCGTAGCGGGCGCCTGCGGATTCTTCCTGGTGGCGTTGGTGATCGGAAGCAAGGAGGCCAACATCACCGAGCGGTGCATCTTCTGGGCCCTCTTCATCGCAAACGGGATGATCGCGTCCGAGGATTTCATCCTCTCGTCGGCCGTGGCCAACATCATCATGGTCGCGATCGGCCTCTTTTGGAGCAGCAGCAAGCCCCCATGGCGCTACCTCACCATGGCCCTCCTCGCGCTCTCCTTCCTGAACCTGGGGAAGACCACGATGAGGACCCGGTATTGGGAGTCCGAGGACTCGCCCGGGACCCAGTTTGGCGCGGCCCAGCTCCCCTCGGTCTTCGCTGAGTGGGTAGGGGTCAGCTTTGACGCGATGGTCGAAAACCACTCGTCCCCGCAAAAGGGCGCCGACTTTGGTGAACAAACCCCCCACAAGCACCAGACGCTCCTCGACCGGGTTGATAACCTCCAAAACCTGCTCTTCGTCATCGACGCGGAGGAGACCAACCACATCTCCCCTCTTGAGGGACAGACCTACTCGATCATCCCGCCCCTTCTGATCCCCAGGATAATCTGGCCAAACAAGCCAAGGACCCACGAGGGGCAGATCCTCCTGAATGTCCATTTTGGACGGCAGGACTTCGCTTCCACGTTCACCACATACATCGCCTGGGGGCTGCTTCCGGAGGCTTATGGAAACTTCGGCCCGTACCTTGGCTCGATCGCCATTGGGTGCTTCTTGGGGGCGTTCTTTGCCTGGATTGAAAATTTCACCTCCCGGAAGCTTGTGGTGTCGCTGGAGGGATTCCTGTCCCTAAGCGCCACCGTGAGCCTGATGAACTCCTTCGAGATGGTGGCGAGCGTGCTGGTGACGTCCACATTCCAGTCGATGATGATCATATTCGGCGCGTGCCTGCCCTTCGTGCGCCGCTCAAGGAACGCAACCCGGACGCCTCCCGAGGAATAACCGGACGCATCGAAAATGAGCTCAACGCTCACGAGGCTGGCGAACATTCTCACGCTTGGCTACGCAGGGACCCGAAGCGGGCAGCGGCGCGTCAGGGTGATCGCCGCAAATTCAATCTGCGCCTTCCTCCGCCTGAGGAGCCGCCCCATCGATGCGGCGAGCCTGGGCCAGGTCCTGGTCGTGGCGCCCCACCCCGATGACGAGTCGCTAGGTTGCGGGGCGACGATCGCCTCGCTGGCCGGGGCAGGCCACAGTGTCTCCGTCCTCTTCCTGACTGACGGCGAGCATTCGCACGCCGCCTACCCGGAGATTGACCCGAGGGCGCTGGCCGTCCGCCGCAGGGCCGAGGCGCTCGCCGCGACAGCCCTCCTTGGAATAGGCCCCGCCCGGATTCGTTTTGCACAATTGCCCGACGGGAGGCTTCCCGCCCTGGTATCCGCTGGCGACGCAGCTTCGGTCGGCATTCTTGCGTCCGCCATCACCGATCTCCGCCCGTGCACAATCCTCCTGCCGTACAGGCGCGACGGCAGTTCGGACCATGAAGCCGCCTTCGTCCTCGTCGCCCGGGCGGTCACAAAGTCGGCGCATCCCTGCCGGATCCTCGAATTTCCCGTGTGGGCACTGTGGAGCCCGGGCCGCCTGATTTCCCCCGCGTTCTCCTGCCCGGCCGTGTGGAGGACGCGCGCAAGCGCGTTTCGGTGCGCGAAGAACCGGGCGGTCGCCAGCTATGTGTCGCAGGCGAGCCCCCTCCCGCCCGCGCCCGTTGCGGTCCTGCCCGAGGGATTCGTGTCGATGTTTCTCGAAAGGGACGAGTTTCTGCTAGAATATCGGGCCACCTGAACAGCAGCGGTTCAAGCATCCCATGCAATCCACTGCATAAATGGCCCGCGCGTTGACCGGCCAACAAAAGGCCCCGGCCAGGCTTGCCATCGTCCTATCGCATCCAATCCAGTATTACAGCCCCTGGTTCAGGTGGCTCGCGGCAAATACAGAGATCAGGCTGAAGGTCTTCTATCTTTGGGATTCAGGCGTATCCCAAAAAATGGACCCGGGTTTCTCGGCGACCTTCACATGGGATGTCGACCTGCTGTCGGGATACGATTCGGAGTTCGTCCCGAACCTTTCCAGGCGCCCGGGCGCAGGAAGCTTCTTTGGGTTCAGGAACCCCACGCTGGCGGCCCAGCTTGCGGCCTGGGAGCCCGACTCCCTCCTCGTCTTCGGGTACAACTCGGTGAGCCATATACGCTCGATCATTTGGGCGAAGCGAAGGGGCATAAGGCTGATCTTCAGGGGAGATTCGCACCTCCTGGGGCGCGGCGGCATGCCGCCCGTCAAGCGGTTCGTCCTGACGAGGCTCTATTCAGCATTCGACGCCATGCTCTTCGTCGGTAACGCCAACCGGGAGTATTTCAAATACCTCGGCGTTCCCGACGGCCGCCTCTATTTCGCGCCGCACTCGGTCAACGCCTCGCAGTTTGATCCTGCTGGGGCCGGCGTGCGGGTGGCCGCAGAGCGATGGAGGATAGAGATCGGTGTGGCGCCTGCCGAGCGGGTCGTTCTCTTTGCTGGAAAATTCCTGCCGGCCAAGCAGCCGCTCGAGCTCCTGCGCGCATACTGCACGGCACCGCGGCCGGGTTGGGTCCTCATATTTGTCGGGTCGGGAACGGAGGAGGAGGCGCTTCGCCGCGCGGCTGCGGAATCCCCAGCCGGCTGCCGGGTGCTTGTCCTGCCTTTCGCCAACCAAAGCGAGATGCCGTCCAGGTATCTGGCCTCGGAACTGTTCGTCCTGCCCTCCAAGGGCCATTACGAGACGTGGGGATTGGCCGTAAACGAAGCCATGCACATGGGGATACCGTGCCTCGTAAGCGACCTTGTGGGGTGCCAGCGGGACCTTGTGGCCGACGGCGAGACCGGTTGGGTATTCGACCCCGACAAGAATGGGGCGCTCGCAAACTCGCTCGGGTCAGCCCTGGACGCCCTGTCGAATGGGGACCAGCGCGAGCGGATAAAATCCGCGGCCAGGGAAAGGATCTCGCACTATGGCTATGCCGAGGCAGCGAACGGACTGGAACGCGCCCTCTCCGGCGAAGCGGCCGGTAAGCTGCACGAAACATGCGGATAACGATCGTCACCGGGTTTTTCCTTCCGGTTCCTCCGCTTGCAGGCGGCGCGACCGAAAGGTCCTGGCATGGCCTCGCCAACCACTTCGCCAGGGAAGGGCATGAGGTGACGCTGGTTTCGCGGCGATGGCCCGGCCTTCCGGACCTGGAGCAGGCGGGCTCGCTGCGGCACATACGGATCGAGGGATTCGGGCATAGGCGAAGCCTGGCGGCGAACCTGCTCCTTGACCTGCTCTGGGGGCTCCGAGTCACGGCCAAGCTGCCGGCCTCGGATATCGTGATTTGCAATACAATCTCCCTCCCCGTGTGGCTCGGTTGGGTCCGAAGGTCGGCCGGAAAAGTGGTGGTCCTGATCGGGCGCATGCCCAAGGGGCAGACGCTCCTTTACCAGAGGGTCTCCCGCGTATACGTGCCCAGCTCCTCGGTCTTGCCGGCCATTGCTCCACAATCCGTCGCATCAAGGACGCGGGTGGTCGGCTATCCCATCGAATGGGGAATCCTGGCCCGGGGAGCGGCGCGGGACCCGAAGGTGGTCTCCATCGGATTTGTTGGCCGGCTTCACCCGGAGAAGGGCCTCGCGCTCCTGGTGAGGGCAGCCGTCTTGCTCTCGGAAAGGAGCGGCCTGCCGCCATGGAGGCTCGTGATGACCGGCCCGTCCTCCGTCCAGCAGGGGGGAGGCGGCGAGGCTTGGCTGGCCGGACTCAAGGAATCTGCGGCGCCCCTCGGAAGCAGCGTGAGCTGGATGGACCCCGTGTTCGGCATGCAGGAGCTTGCCGCCACCTACCGCAGCCTGGACATATTCTGCTATCCCAGCGTCTCCGAGCGTGGGGAAACCTTTGGCGTCGCCGTGGCGGAGGCCATGGCCGCCGAATGCGCGGTTGTCGTGTCCGCCCTTGATTGCTTCCGCGACCTTGTGAAGGACAAGCAGACGGGCCTCGTATTCGACCACAAAGGCGACGACCCGGCCGCCCTCCTCGCACGAGCACTGGAAAGCCTCCTCGTCGACCGCCACGCCCGCGATGGGCTGGCGCACAACGGACAGGAGGCTGCAAGGGCGTACGATTACCCGGAAGTCGCCTCAAAAATGTTGGCGGACTTCGCCGTTTTGGCGGGTGAAAGACGCCGCAATCAGGCATAAGTCACCCATGGCTGGGGAAGATCCGTTCCTGGGACAAAACACCCGCTCGTCCTACTCCCGGTGGGCGATAGCCAAACGCCTGTTTTGGTCGCTCGTACAGTCCACGCTCTTCCGGTGGAGCCCGAAGCCATGCCATCACTACCGCGCGCTCCTTCTCAGGCTTTTCGGGGCGCAGATCCCGCAGCCCGGCAAGGTGGTGGTCTTTCCGTCGGCCACGATCATGCACCCCTCGAACCTGCACCTGGCGCCGCACTCCATGATCGGCCCCAGGGTGAACGTCTATAACCTGGGGACAATCAGCCTGCGTCGCGGAGCAAACGTGAGCCAGGGCTGCCACCTTTGCTCCGGGACCCACGACTATGCAAAATGGAGCATGCCGCTGATCACGAGGCCCATAGTCATTGGAGAGAATGCGTGGCTGGGCGCTGACGTGTTCGTCGGGCCCGGCGTCACGATTGGCGAACTCTGCGTGGTTGGCGCCAGGTCGGTGGTCGTCAAGGATCTCCCCGGCCGCATGGTCTGCGCAGGCAACCCCTGCAGGCCCGTGAAGGAGAGGATTCCGCCAACCGAATGAAAATAGTCCAAGTTGTACCGAGCCTCGAGGTCCGATACGGAGGTCCAAGCAAGTCAGTGCTGGGATTATCGTCCGCCCTGGCGGCAAGCGGCGAGGATGTCTCGCTTCTTACGACCGAACCCGCGGGTGGATGGGCCCGCTCCGATGGCCCGCTTGCAATATCGGCCTTTGAGAGGGGGCGTCCGGGCTCGTTGTGCGTCTCTGCCGGCCTGAGGAGGGCGCTCCAGAATGTTCAGGCTGATATCGTACATCACCACTCGATCTGGCTTCGCACTCTGCATTATTCGCACGTGGCCGCCAGGCGCACCGGCGCATCGCTTGTCGTGTCGCCCAGGGGAATGATGGATCCCTGGGCTTGGCACCACCATGTGAGGAGGAAGGCGTTCGCCAGGAGGTTCATCCATCCCGGGGCGTTCGAGTCGGTTGACGGGTGGCATGCGACCAGCGCCGAGGAGGAGGGATCTCTCAGGGCGCTGGGATTCAACCAGCCCGTCTGCGTCGCACCCAACGGCGTCGCCGAGCCCACAGAGGCGGACCTGACACAGTCGGCAACCTACTGGAGGAATGTCCTCGGCCCGCAGGCAGACAGGCCCATCGCATTATTCTACTCCAGGCTGCACAGGAAGAAGCGGCTTATCGAGCTCATGGACCTCTGGTTTGAAAAGGGCCCGGACGACTGGCTCCTGCTCATCGTCGGGATACCGGAGGATTATACCGTCCGCATGCTTGAGACCTACGCCCTGCGCGCCGGCTACACGGGCAGGATCCTCGTCTTCAACGGCATCGACATCCCCCCGCCATACGCTATCGCCTCGCTTTTCCTGCTGCCGTCGCATGGGGAGAATTTCGGACTCTCGATCGCGGAAGCCATGGCAAGCGGGGTTCCCGTGCTTGTCACGGACACGACCCCCTGGCACGGGGTCAACGATGCGGGCGCCGGCTGGTGCGTTCCCTGGACCGATTTCGGCAGCGCCCTGAACGCGGCCGTCCTCGAGGGGAGCGCCGGCCTGCGGCAGCGGGGCTCCGTGGCCAAGAAATGGGTCCTCGAGCGATTCTCCTGGGATAGGTCGGCGCGCCTGCTGATGGATTTCTACGCCTCGCTTCGCAGCCGGACGGCCAGATCAATCAGGTGAGCGAAAAACGGGACTACGGACGCCCCGGAATCGCCGAATCCGTCGTCGCAGCGGACGCCATCGTCTTCCTGTGCGGCGTTTCCTGGGCCTTCGGGGGGAACGCCGACTGGGTGCGGACCCCGATCTCCATCTGGGGCTCCCTGGGGGTCCTGACCACCGCATGGCTCGTCGTGCGTGGCGGCAGGTCCTCGCGCTCGCGCGCCATCTCATGGTCGTGGCCCATCCTTGCGCTGAACATCCTGGTCATGGCCTCCTGCCTGAAGCCTGGGTTCAGGGTCCTTAAATTTGGCGCCGACTCCTATTTGCTGCCCGTTGCCATACCGTGGTGGCAGCCGAGCGCGGCAAGGCCGGATATCGCAATCCGGGCCCTGTGGCTCTTTGACGGCATATACTTCTCGTGCCTCAACATCGCCCTCGCCATCCGGCGCCGGACGACACTCCGCCTCATTCTCAGCTGCATCGCCGGCAACGGCCTGCTTCTGGCTGCCTTCGGGACCGTCCAAAAGCTGGTCAATTCCACGGGGATCTACTTTGGGGCGATCAAGTCCCCCCAGGACTACTTCTTCGCCTCCTTCGTCTACGACAACCACTGGGGCGCCTTCATGGTCCTCACGGTCTCCACATGCGTTGGCCTGACCCTGCGCTATTGCCTGCGTGAGGGCGCAGGCGGGCTCTTCAGGGGCCCCGCCCCGATGGGCTTTGTTGCCACCATGGCGATGGCCATCACGGTCCCCTTGAGCGGGGCCCGGGCCTGCACCGTTCTCGTTGGAATCGTCCTCGCGGTGGGGCTCGCAAAGGGCATCAGGCCAATCGTGGCGGGAGCCCGCGCAAGCGGCATAAGCGGGGGGGCCGCCTGCATTGCGCTGGCGGTCCTCGCATTCCTCTCGGCCTGGGGGGCATGGACCCTGGGCAGGGACACGATCAGCGGGCGGCTCGTGAAGACGCGGGAGCAGGTCGCGGCCGCATGGGAGCAGGGAGGGCTCGGCGCCCGCTCGGTCCTCTATCACGACACATGGCGCATGGCCAAGGCTCGCCCGCTCTTCGGCTGGGGGATGGGCAGCTACCCCAGCGTCTTCCAGTTGTACAACACCCAGGAGCCCCACGGTGACAAGATTCCCGTCGTCTACCACGACGCCCACTCGGACTGGCTCCAGTCGCTCTCCGAGGTTGGATTCGCCGGCACGTCGCTCATCGGCATCGCGGCGATGCTGCCCATTTTCCAGCTTTTCGGAAAGAGCCGCTCCCTGATCGTCACCTTCCTGATGCTGGGCTGCACTCTCGTCGCCGCGTACGCCTGGATAGAATTCCCGTTCGGCAACGTCGCCGTCGTGCTCGGATGGTGGCTCTGCCTCTTCTGCGCTGTCCAGTACGCGGCACCCCTCGAGTCCTCCGACAGGGCGTAGCCATGTACTCCGTTGTCATACTGACCCTCAACGAGGAAGCCGCCCTTCCGGCATGCCTGTCGTCGGTGGGCTCCTGCGACGACATAGTCGTGCTGGATTCCGGCTCCTCCGACAGGACCGCAGGCATCGCGAAATCCGCAGGGGCACGGGTCTTTGTCCGCGCGTTCGACAACTTCGCGGGCCAGCGGAATCACGCGCAAATGAACGTCCCATTCAGGCATCCCTGGGTGTTTCACCTGGACGCCGACGAACGGATGACCCCGGAGCTGGATGCCGAATGCCGGAGCGTGGCGGGCTCTGCAAACCTCGACGGCTACCGCGTCGCCCCGATGATGTACTTCGAGGGGCGCTGGGTCCGCCACTGCACGGACTTCCCCGCCTACCAGGCCCGTCTCGTGAGGGCGCCCGGGTTCGAGTTCATCCAGGTCGGGCATGGCCAGCGCGAAAGCCCTGCCATGCGCCTGGGCACCCTCCGCGCGAGCTACATACATGACATGTCGGTCTATGGCGTCGACGCGTGGATCAAGAAGCACCGCAGGTATGCGCGCGACGAGGCGGAGGAGCTGCTGAAGGCGGGGAGCCGGCCGGCCCCACTCTCGGAGGTCTTCTCGGCAAGCAAGATTGCGCGCAGGCGCGCCCTGAAGCGGCTGAGCTTCAGACTCCCCTTGCGCCCGCTCATGAGGTTTATATACCAGTACCTGTTCCGGTTGGGGTTCCTCGACGGGCGGCCTGGGCTCCGATACTGCCTGCTCCTCTCGCGCTATGAGGGCTTTGTCTCGAACGAGATAGCCGAACAAACAAAAAGAGCGTCGAGATGACCATCAATCGAAACAGGAGGTCCGCGATACTGCTCCTTGCGATGGACCTGGCGTCGATCGCCGTGCTTTTCAACCTCCTGTTCTGGCTCCGCGGCACGGCCTCGGAAATCTTCCTCTGGCCGGTGGCCGCCCCCGCGGCCGTGTTCGTCGTCTCCATCCACCTCATAAGCGGGTACGGGGCCCGGACGGACATGCTGAGCCTCGACTATGCGAGCCTGCACCTGATCGCCTCGATGACGGCCGCCGTGGCCACGATATTCCTGGCCTTTGCGTTCATCCCCCCCGGCTTCGAGCTCCAGTCGAGCCGCGGATCGCTCATCCTGGGCTTCTTCATCCTCGGGGGCGTCACGCTCGCGTATCGCAGGTACCTTTACGCCAGGTCCGCCACCTCCCGCGGGGAGCTCAACCTCGTGTTCGTGGGGACCGCGGCGGACTTCTCGTCCTTCAAAGCCGAATGCCAGCGGATGGGAACGCTCAACCCGCTCGTGCACGCCGACACGGCGGCGGGTTCCCAGGCCCTTGAGGCCGTCCTCGACTCGATCGCGAGGGGCGAGGTGCAGGTCGAGGCCGTGATCCTGCGGGAATCGGCGCGTGAATTCACCCCGGACACGCCGATGAAGCTCGTGCAGCTGTACTTCTCCGGGGTACCCACCTACACCCTGGAGCTCTTCCACCAGGCGTACTGGGAAAAGATCCCGCTCTACCGGATCAATTCCATCTGGCTGTTTCAGGAGGGGTTCCAGATCGCGCGCGAGCCGGTCTTCGAGCGGATCAAGAGGTTCTCGGACATCGTCTTCGCCTCGGTTGGCCTGGTCCTGGCGGCGATTCCCGTGGCCCTGGCGGCCGCCGCGATAAAGCTCGACGATGGCGGCCCCGTCTTCTTCGTCCAGACCCGGATAGGCCGGCACAAGCGCCCCTTCGCCCTCCACAAGCTGCGCACGATGCGGGCCGCAGCCTCGCCGGGCGACCCCTACACGAGGCAGGGAGATTCGCGGATAACCCGCATGGGGCGGCTCCTGCGCGCGGGCAGGCTGGACGAGCTTCCACAGCTCTGGAACGTCCTCGTCGGCGACATGAGCCTGATCGGGCCCAGGGCCGAGTGGGACAGGCTGGTCGACGACTACGAGAAGCAGATCCCCTCCTACCATTTCAGGCACCTCGTGAAGCCGGGGATCACCGGGCTCGCGCAGGTGAACTACCGCTACGGGACCGGAATCGAGGACACCTTGCGAAAACTCGAATACGATCTCTATTACATCCGGAATTTTTCATTCATGCTAGACGCCTCGATTGTTTTGAAGACGCTCCACGTTATGATACTGCGCAAGGGCCATTGAGCGTGGCGTTCGACTACGACTTCGCCGTATTGGGTGGCGGCTCCGCGGGGTTCAACGCCGCCAGGGTCGCCGCCTCGCTTGGGAAAAGGGTGGCCGTCATCGACGGCGCAAAAAAACTGAGCGGCCTGTGCATCCTGCGGGGATGCATGCCATCGAAGACGCTCATCTACGCGGCGGAGGTGCTCCATCTCGCCCACTCCGCGGCCTCGTTCGGCCTGCGCGTCAGGGGCGCCGGCGCCGACATGCGCAAGGTGCAGTCGAGGAAGAGGCGGATCATCGACGACTTCGCTTGGCACAGGATCCGCCAGCTGGAGCGCGGGAAATTCGCGCTCCACCGCAGCAATGCGCGGTTCATCGACCCGAGGACGGTCGTCCTCGACAACGGCCGGAGGATCAGGGCGAGGTTCTTCCTCATCGCCACGGGCTCGAGGGTGAGCACCCCCCCCATTCCCGGGCTCTCTTCCGCACGGGCCTGGACAAGCGACGAGGTTCTCGACCTGGACACCCTGCCGAAGAGCGTCGTCGTGCTTGGCGGCGGCATCGTCGGCTGCGAGCTTGGCCAGTTCCTCGCCCGGATGGGGACAAGGGTCTGCGTCATCCAGCGCAGCGCCGCGCTGCTCCGCGGGCATTCCGCCGAGGCGGCGGGGGTCGTGCAGCGCGCCTTCGAGGCCGAGGGCATAGAGGTGCTCACGAAAACCGATATCCGTAAGGTAAGTGCCGCCAGGGGGCAGGTCACCGTGGAATTCCTGCACGGGGGCCGGACGAGGCGCCGCAGCGCCACGCACCTCATAAACGCGATGGGCAGGGAGCCCGACGTGCAGGGCCTCGGGCTGGACGCGGCGGGCGTCAAGGTCTTGGACCGCGGCCGGATCGCCACCAACAGGTGGCAGCAGACCACTGCGCCCCATATCTATGCCGCCGGCGACTGCTGCGGCCCCCACGAGATCGTCCACGTCGCCATACAGCAGGGGGAGCTCGCGGCGCGGCACGCGGGCCGCGTGAAGGGCCTGAGGCCCGTAAGCGCAACCCCGCTCCTCAGCGTGGTCTTCACGGACCCGCAGGTGGCCTCCATCGGCCGCTCAGGGAGCGAGTTGAAGGAATCGGGAACGCCCCACCTGTCGGCCAGCTATCCCTTCGACGACCATGGAAAGTCGATCCTCATGAACGCGACGCGGGGCTATGTGAGGGTGTTCGCCGAGCCGAAGAGGGGCCGGATTCTCGGGGCGGAGATCGTGGGCAAGGATGCGGGCGAGCTCATCCACAGCTTCACGGGCCCCCTTACCCTCGGCGCGACGGTGGGGGACATGCTGAGGGCGCCGTGGTACCACCCCACCCTCTCCGAGATCGTGACCTACCCGCTGGAGGAGATCGCTGACAGGCTTCCATGAGGATTCCCAATGGCATGCGCGACTTTGCCGGGGCGACGCTGGGCCAGTTGCCTGTCCGGGTCCGGGCCGGGGCCGCAAGGGGCGCGCGGTGGACCCTGTTCCCCTGGACATCCTACTGGAAGGGGACCCATGAGCCCGCCATGCAGGCCGCGGTCGAGTCGCTGGGCGACATCAGCGGCTGGGCCTGCTGGGACCTCGGCGCGCATTTCGGCCTCTACAGCGTGGCCCTCGCCCTGCGCACCGGTCCCACCGGCGAGGTGGCTGCCTTCGAGCCCAACCCAGGAAGCTTCGGCCGGCTGCAGCGCCACGCCCGCATGAACGGCCTCAGCTGGCTCAAGGCCCATGAATGCGCCGTATCGGACGAGGTAGGCCGCTCGCAGCTCTTGAACAACGGGGACAAGGGCACGACAAGCGCCCACCTGCTCTATGACGGGGAGGACGCCGCGGCCGCCGGGAAGGGCCTTGGGATCCGGACCGTGCGCCTGGACGACGAGGTTGAGGCCGGGCGCCTCCGGGCGCCCCAGTTCATCAAGGTCGACGTCGAGGGCCACGGCCACCGCGCCCTGCGCGGCATGGCCCGCACCCTCTCCCGCGCGCGGCCGCAGCTGATTGTGGCCCTCCACAGTGACGCCGAGGCGAGGGGCGTCCTCGCCGTCCTGGACCCGCTGGGCTATTCCCGGGAGGCGGTCGGGGCTCCCCCCGACAGCACGTCGCTCATTGGCGCCGACTATTGGTTTCGCCCGCTAGGCTAAGGATCTCCGGGAGGCTGACACGCCCCTCGTAGAGGGCTTTCCCCACGATCACCCCGTCAAGGTTCGGGTGCTTGGCGCCAATCTGCGAGAACCGGGTGATCTCGTCGGCGCGGCCGACTCCCCCGCTTGCGACCACGCGGGCCTTCACGGCGCACAGGATAGCCTCCTGGGCCGCGAAGTTGGGGCCGGTCAGCATTCCGTCCGTGCCAACGTCCGTGTGGATGATCGTCGAGACGCCGATGGCATCCATCCGCCGCGCCATCTCGAGCGCCCCAGTGCCGGTCGTGTCGACCCAGCCCCGCACCGCGACCTTGCCGTCCTTCGCGTCGATTCCAACCGCTATCCTCTCGCCGAAACGCCGGACCAGCTCGGCCACGAAGTCCTCGCTCTCCGCCGCGCGCGTGCCGATGACGATGCGGGTGGCGCCGGCCAGCAGCGCCTGCTCGGCCGAGGCCATGTCCCTGAGGCCCCCGCCAAGCTGGACCGACAGCCCCGTGGCTGCGATGCGCCCGATCGCGGCCGAGTTGCGCGGCTCGCCCGAAAACGCCCCGTCCAGGTCCACGACGTGCACCCATGAGGCTCCCGCCGCCTTGAATTTCTCAGCCACGAGCGCCGGGTCGTCGGCGTACACGGTCTGCGCGTCGGCCCTTCCCTGCGTCAGGCGCACGCACCGACCTGCCCTGATGTCGATGGCCGGGTAGATGATCATTGAGCCACGCAAAATCTCAGTTCATCCGCCCGCCGCCAAGGCCTTTTTCCCCGTTGCGGACCAAGGGGTTTGGAGCGAGAATGGGTGGCTCCCAACGACGACATGGCCGACCTGACTCCCCCCCGATTCCTGACCGACCTCCTTCACGCGCGCTCGCCGTCCGGCTACGAGGCCGAGGCGCAGGCCGTCTTCGAGAAGCACGTGAGGCCCGCAGCCGACTCCTTCCACGGCGACGCCCTGGGCAACAGGATCGCGACCCTGAACCCCTCGGGCGACCCCACGCTCATGCTTGCGGGGCACCTCGACGAGCTCGGCCTCCTCATCACCTACGTCAACAAGGACGGGTTCCTGTATTTCGACACGATCGGCGGCCATGACCGCACGGTCATCTCCGGCCGGAGGGTCATCATCCAGACGGCCAGCGGGCCGGTGAAGGGCGTCACCGGCAAGCGCGCGATTCACCTGATGGACGAGGCCGACCGGAAGAAGGTCCCGGAAATCCACGAGATATGGATCGACATCGGCGCGCGCTCGAAGAAGGAGGCCCTTGGGCGCGTCGCGATCGGCGACGCCGCCACGTACGACCACGAGTTCGAGATCGTGCACGGCACCATCGGCACCGCCCGCGCATTCGACAACAAGGTCGGCGCCTACGTGGTGGGCGAGACGCTGATCCGCCTCTCTCGCTCGCCGAAGAAGCCGGCCGCCAGGGTGGTCGCGGTCGCCACCAGCCAGGAGGAGATCGGCACGCGCGGCGCAACCGGGTCCGCATTCTCGGTCGAACCCCAGGTGGCCCTCGTCGTCGACGTCGGCCACGCCACCGACCACCCCGACTGCGACAACCGCAAGTACGGCGAGACGAGGCTCGGCGCGGGCCCCATCCTCTGCAGGGGACCCAACATAAACCCGAGGGTCTTCGCCGACTTGGTGAAGGCGGCGAAGCGCGCCAAGATCCCCTACCAGGTAGAGGCGGACCCGAGGCCCACCGGCACGGACGCGCGCGCAGTCCAGATCTCGCGCGGCGGGGTGGCGACGGCGGTCGTGAGCATCCCCCTCCGCTACATGCACACGCCGAGCGAGCTCGTGGACCTTGAGGACGTCGAGCGCTGCGTGAAGCTCTTCGTCGAGTTCGCGCGCGGCGTCACAAAGGGCGCCTACCGGAGCTGGTAGGAAGCCCCTAGGCCGCGTTCTCAGCCTGCGCGGACTTCGCGGCGCGCCTGACGGTCGGCCGGCGCTTTCCCGCGACGGCGGCTGCGTCGATGATGACCTCGGCCACGTCGTCCCGCTGCGGAAGGTCGTACATGATGTCGAGCATCACGGCCTCGAGGATCGCCCTGAGGGCCCTGGCGCCGGTCTTCAGCTCGATGGCCTTCAACGCCACCGCCTTAACGGCGTCCGAGGTGAAGCGCAGCCTCACCCCCTCCATGGCGAACAGCTTCGAGTACTGCTTCACCATGGCGTTCTTGGTGCGGAGGAGGATCTTCTCGAGGTCCGCGACATTGAGCTGGTCGAGGACGGTCACGACGGGAAGGCGGCCCACGAACTCCGGTATCATGCCGAAGCGCACCATGTCCTCGGGTGCGATCTTGCGCATCATGTCCTCCGGCGCGATCTCCCGGTCCTCGGAATTCTGGTGGAAGCCGATCGAACGGTGGCCGAGGCGCTTCTTGACGATCTGGTCGAGGCCCACGAAGGCGCCGCCGCAGATGAAGAGGATGTTGGACGTGTTGACCTGAATGTACTCCTGGTTCGGGTGCTTGCGGCCGCCCTGGGGCGGGACGTTGCACACCGTGCCCTCCAGGATCTTGAGGAGCGCCTGCTGGACGCCCTCCCCGGAGACGTCGCGGGTGATCGAGACGTTCTCCGTCGTGCGCCGGATCTTGTCTATCTCGTCGATGTAGATGATCCCGCACTCCGCCCGCTTCACGTCATAGTTCGCGTTCTGCAGGAGCCTGAGGACGACGTTCTCGACGTCCTCGCCCACATAGCCGGCCTCGGTGAGCGTCGTCGCGTCCGAGATGGCGAATGGCACGTCGAGGATCCGTGCAAGCGTGCGCGCCAGGAGCGTCTTCCCGGACCCCGTAGGGCCCACCAGAAGGATGTTGCTCTTCTCGACCTCGACGTCGCTGAACTCCGGGGCCACGGCGGCGGGGTCCCTTGGGGACTGGCCGGCCTCGAAATTGAGCCGCTTGTAGTGGTTGTAGACCGCGACCGACAGGACCTTCTTCGCGTGCTCCTGGCCGATCACGTAGTCGTCGAGGACCTTCTTGATCCCCGAGGGCTTGATCATCCGGAAGGCGGGCTTCACCTCGATGGCCGGCTGCTTCACCTCGCGGTCGATGATCGTCTTGCAGACGTTGACGCAGGAGTCGCAGATGTACACCCCGGGTCCGGCGATGATCTTCTTGACCTCGGCCTGCGATTTTCCGCAGAACGAGCAAAGAGTCATTCGGGATGACTTTGCCATGGGCGGTGAGTGTGGTTCCGGTGCAGCGCCTGTCGAGGGCGGAAACTACGCCCCGGCGGACGATCAGGCAGCCGTCTTGACCACGAGATTCTCGGCATCCCGCGTCGACGTCACGACGTGGTCAACGATGCCGTAATCCTTGGCCTCGAGGGCGCTCATGTAATAGTCGCGGTCCGAATCCTTGTCCACCTGGTCCTGGCTCTTGCCCGTGTGCTTGGCGAGGACCTCGCTCAGGGTCCTGCGCCAGCGCAGGATCTCCTTGGCGGCGATCGCGATGTCGGCGGCCTGGCCGCCGGCGCCGCCCGAGGGCTGGTGGATCATCACCCTGCTGTTCGGCAGGGCAAAGCGCTTTCCCTTCGTCCCGGCCGCAAGGAGGACGGTGCTCATGCTGGCGGCCATGCCGACGCAGAAGGTCTGGATGTCGCACTGGAGGAAATTCATCGTGTCGTAGATCGCCATCCCGCCCGTGACGACGCCGCCCGGCGAATTGATGTAGAGGTGGATGTCCTTCTTCGCGTCCTCCATCTGCAGGAACAGCAGCTGCGCTATGACAAGGTTCGCGACCATGTCGTCGATAGGCGTCCCGATGAAGATGATCCTGTCCTTCAGGAGCCTCGAATAGATGTCCATCGACCGCTCCGCGCGGCCGGTGTTCTCGAGGACCATTGGTACGTAGTAGCTCACGGAGGACCGACCGTAACCGTAGCCTTGGATACCAGGAAATCAACCGACTTGTCGTAAATTATGGACTGCTGCACGGAGCGCAGGGCCTCGCGGTCCCTGGCCAGCTCCTTCGCAACCTTGTCCGGCCTCTGGTTCGACCGGGCGGCCTCGTTGCGGATGTACAGGTCGATGTCGCGATCGGTGACGGTGATCTTCTCGGCCTCCGCGACCTTGGCGAGGATGAGCTGCACCTTCACGCGCGCGACCGCGGCCTTCCGCGCCTGCTCGAAGAGCTCCTTCTTGTCCTTCTCGAATTGCTCGGGCGCGACGCCGCGCCTCATCTGCTCGGAGAGGAAGTTCCTGAGGACCGACTGTGTCTCGGCCTCGACAAGGCTCGATGGCGGCTCTAACTGCACGCGGTCGGCTAGGGCCTGGGTCACCTGCCCCCTCTGCGCCGCCCTGTTGCGCGCCTCCTTCTGGAGCTTCAGGCTCGACCGCACCTGGCCCTTCAGGCCCTCCAGGTCGTCGGCGTGGTTCGCCTTGAAGAACGCGGCGTCGAGCTCGGGCAGGACGCGCCCCCGGATCTCGAGGACCTGTACGGAGTACACGGCGGCCTTGCCGGCGAGGGCGGGCAACGCCGGGAATTCGGCGGGGAACTGAACGGGAACGTCCTTCTTCTCGCCGGCGCTCAGGCCCGCAAGGTTCTTGCCGAGCCCGGGAATGACTCCCTCGTTCGCACCCTGCACCTCCTCCCATGTCTGGGGCACGCTCGCATAGAGCTGCTTGTCACCGGCGACCTCCGAAATCTTCCGCCCGTCGACCGAGCCCTCGTAGGAGAGCTTCACGTAGTCGCCCTTCTTCGCCGGGCTTTCCGACGGCTTGAAGTCCGCGGCGTCGGACCGCAGGCCCTGTATGACACTGTCAATTTCGGGGTCGGTGGGGTCCGCGGGGGCGACCTGGGTCGGCAGCCCGGCGTACTCGGGAAGCTTGAAATCGGGCCGCACGTCGACGGTCACGGTGATCGAGACCGCGCTACCGGGCTCGATCTTCCCCTCCTCCACCCCGACGACGTTCAGGATGTCGAGCTTCTCCTTCTCGAGCGCGTCGCGGTAGGCCTTCGTGACCACCTTCTGCTTGAACTGCTCGGAAATCTCCTTTGCGAACCTCTTGACAACCAATGACTCAGGAGCCTTCCCAGGCCGGAAGCCGGGCAGCCGAGCCTGGCGCACATATTCGCCGACCACCTCCAGGTGCTGGGCGTCGACCTCCTCCTTGTCGAGGCTGACGACGATGTTCTTGCGGGTATCGGTGACGGTGCTGAGCTGTACGTTCACGGTGGGCTGCGGATGGGCTGGCTGCGAAAGTGGGAATTGTCGAGCGTAGGTCGGGACGCTTTCGGGTCAATGCCGGATTGGGGAGGCGGCCACGCGGGGCTTGCCGCGCGCAGGCCCGGGCGCTTCTGTTCGAGGCTCGTCAGATGCCCAGCCTCGGCCAACTCCTGGAGAGCCACTCCCCGCTCCTGCTCATCGACGCAGCTTCAGCTAGGATACAGGCTGGCGTCCTTGCGGCCGGCCGCGCGCCGCGCTGGGCATCGCGCGCCGCGGAGGCCGGCACCGGCATCTTCGACTGCCTGGACGACCTCGGCTTCGACGTGAATTCCGCGGCCGCGTTCATCTTCTGCGAGGGGCCGGGGTCGATCCTCGGCGTGCGCACGGCCGCCATGGCCCTCCGGATCTGGAGCGTGATGAGCCCGCGGCCGATATTCGGGTACCGCTCGCTCGCCCTGGCCGCGGAGGCCGCCCCGGAGGGCGCCGCCGTCATCGCGGACGCGCGCCGGGGCCTCTGGCACCGCGCCGTGCGCGGCATGCCGCTCGCGCTCGCCGCGCCCGCGGACCTCTCGGGCGCCCTTGTCTCGCCGGAGGGCTTCAGGAGCTGGGATCCCCTGCCGCCGGGCACGAAGTCCATGCCCTACGACGTCGCCGCCGTCCTTGCGAAACCCGCCGCGGCGGCGGCCGACATCTTCCGCCAGACGGACGCGCCCGACGCCTTTCTCCACCGCGAGCCCGAGTACGCCAGGTGGACGCCGCGCATCCACAGAGCCCCATGATCTCCCACACCTCGCTGCGCCCGCTTAGGTGCTGGGCCGAAATCGACCTGGCGGCGCTCGAGCGCAACCTGAAGCTCATCCGCGGCGCGCTTCCCGCGGGCATCCGCTACGTCGCCGTCGTGAAGGCCGACGCCTACGGCCACGGGCTCCAGCAGGTCGCCGGCAGGCTCATGCATTCCGGCGCCGACCTGTTCGGCGTGGCGAACATCACCGAGGCCTCACAGCTGCGCGAATTGGGCCCCGGGTGGCCAATCCTCCTCATGAGCCCGCTCCTTCCCGACGAGGACAGGTACGCGGCCGAGTACGACCTCGCCGTCACGGTCTCGACGCCGGACGAGGTGTCTCGCATGGAGCGGGCGGGCGCGGCCGCCCGCCGCAAGATCGCCGTCCACCTGAAGGTCGACACCGGGATGGGGCGGCTCGGGGTGTGGCACGAGGACACTCCCGCCCTCGCCCGCCAGATCACCTCCTCGCCGAACCTCCGCCTTGCGGGCATTTCGACGCATTTCGCGAGCCCGGACGACGACAAGGCCTTCACCGAGGAGCAGCGCAGGCGCTTCCTTGGCGCCCTCCAGGCAAGCACGCTGACCGCCGCCGGGGGCGACGTGCTCGTGCACGCCGACAACAGCGCGGGCCTCGAGACGATGCCCGGCTCGAGCCCGTTCAATGCCGTCCGCGTCGGCCTGCTGCAGTTCGGGATCCTTCCCCACCCCGGCTCGATGCTGGCCCAAGTGAGGACCGAGCCCGTGTTCAGCTTCAAGACGCGGGTCGGGATCGTTAAGCGCCTCCCGGCCGGGACGACCGTCAGCTACGGCAGGACGCGGACGCTCGCCCGCGAATCCACGGTGGCCATCCTCTGCGCCGGGTACGGCGACGGCATACCGCGCTCCGTCAGCAACCGCGCGAGCGTCCTCATCCGCGGCCGGCGATGCCCGGTCCTGGGAAGGGTGACGATGGACCAGACGATCGTGGACGTGACCGACGTGACCGGCGTCGGCAGCGGCGAGGAGGCGGTCATCGTCGGCCGCCAGGGCCGCGACGAGATCTCCATCGCCGAGTTCAGCCGTTGGGCCGACACCATCCCCTGGGAGACCCTCTGCTCGGTGACCAAGCGCGTCCCCCGGATCTACCGGACGGCGCTCGGGACGTAGGCCAGCGCTACTTGCCGATCCCGGCCACCCGGAAGCCGATCTCCTTCAGCCTCGCGAGGTCCAGGATGTTGCGGCCGTCGAAGACGAATGCCGGCTTCGACATGGCCCCGTAGATCCGGGCGTAGTCCAGGCTCCTGAACTCGTCCCACTCGGTGACGACGGCAAGCGCGTGCGCCCCCTCCGCCGCCTCGTAGGCGCTCTTCGCGACCGTGAGGAGCGGGTTCGACGCGTCCTTGCCGAGTATGTCCCCGCGGATCTCGGCGGCCGGGACCTTGGGGTCGTACACGGTCACCCGCGCCTGCTCCGCGATCAGGTCGCGGCAGACGCAGATGGCCGGCGACTCGCGCGTGTCGTTCGTGTCCTTCTTGAACGCGAAGCCGAGGACCGCGATGCGCTTGTCCGCCACCGAATTGTAGAGGGCGCGCACGATCCTCGTCGTGAACCGGTGCTTCTGCCATTCGTTCATCTTGACGACGCCCTCCCAGTAGGAGGCGACCTCCGGCAGGCCGAAATGCTCGCAGAGGTAGACGAGGTTGAGGATGTCCTTCTGGAAGCAGGAGCCGCCGAAGCCGACCGAGGCCTTGAGGAACTTGGGCCCAATGCGCGAATCCTTGCCTATGGCGTTGGCGACCTCGTCGACGTCGGCCCCCGTGGCCTCGCACAGCGCCGAGATGGAGTTGATCGATGAGATCCGCTGCGCGAGGAACGCGTTGGCGACCAGCTTCGAGAGCTCGGAGGACCAGAGGTTCGTCGTGATGATGCGGTCGCGCGGCACCCACCTGGCGTAGACGTCGGCCAGCTTTGCCACAGCCTCGGCGCCCTCGGGGGTACGCTCCCCGCCGATCAGCACCCGGTCCGGGTTCAGAAGGTCGGCGACGGCCGTTCCCTCCGCCAGGAACTCCGGGTTCGAGAGGACCTGGAACTTTATGCCGCGCCCGTTCGCCGCGAGGATGTCCTTGATGGTCTCGGCGGTCTTCACGGGGATCGTGGACTTCTCCACGATAATCTTCGGGCCGTTGGCGCACTCGGCGATCGTGCGCGCGACGGACTCGATGTAGCGGAGGTCCGCTGCCCGGCCCGCGCCGACGCCGTAGCTCTTCGTCGGCGTGTTGACCGCCACGAAGACGATGTCGGCGGCGATGATCGCCCCGCGGACGTCGGTCGAGAAGTGCAGGTTCCTGCCCCGTGACTTGCGCACCACCTCGTCGAGTCCCGGCTCGTAGATGGGGAGCGTGTCGGAGCTCCAGGCGCCGATCCTTGCGGCGTTCATGTCGACGACGCGCACCTCTATGTCGGGCGCCTTCATCGCTATCATCGCCATGGTGGGTCCGCCGACGTAGCCGGCGCCGATGCAGCAGATCTTCATGCGGGTATTGGGGAAATGGCGGTGTCCTGCGCCGCCCGCCGGCCCTGGGGGGCGGGGTTGGGCCGCAGGCGCGTCGGGGTCGTCCCGTTTACGCGGGATTGGGCGCGGGGGCAGGGCCGGCGCCCAGGCCCTCCGTCGCCGGCTTGTCGGCGGGCTTCTTCTCCTCCGGCTTGTCCGGGACCTTGCCCACCAGCGCGGCTGCCACCGGGGAGCGGATCTCGCCAAACTCAAGGATCTCCAGGACGTGCCTGCCCTCGATCGTCTCGAACTCGAGGAGGGCCTCGGAGATCTTGTCGAGCGCGGCGCGGTGCTCGCCGATGATGGCCTTGGCCCGCTCGTACTGCTCGTTGATGATGCGCTGGATCTCCTCGTCGATGCGCCGGGCGGTCTCCTCGGAGATGTTCTCGGTCCTCGTGATGTCGCGGCCAAGGAAGACGGTGTCGTGGTTGCCGCCGTAGGACACCGGCCCCAGCGGGCTCATGCCCCAGTCGCAGACCATGTGCCGGGCGATCGCCGTGATCTGGACGATGTCGCCCGCGGCGCCGCTCGAGATGTCGCTGAGGACGAGCTCCTCCGCCACGCGGCCGCCGAGGCCCATGCAGATCTGGTTCAGCATGCGCTTCATGGCGTGCGTGAGCACGTCCTTCTTCGGGATGAACATCGTGCTGCCGAGGCTGCGCCCGCGCGGGATGATGGTCACCTTGTGGACCGGCATGTGGCCGTCATCCAGCGTTCCCTGGATAAGGGCGTGCCCCGCCTCGTGGTAGGCCGTGAGCTTCTTCTCGTCCTCGTCCATGAGGCGCCGGCGCTCGCGCCCGAACTGGACCTTCTCGCGCGCGTCCTCAACGTCCGCCGCGTCGATCTTCTTGCGGTTGCGGCGGGCGGCGAGGAGGGCCGCCTCGTTGAGGAGGTTGGCGAGCTCCGCGCCGGAGAGGCCCGGCGTGCCCCGCGCGATGACGCCGAGGTCGACGTTCTCCGCGAGGCTGAGCTTGCGGGCGTGGACCCGCAGGATCTGCTCGCGGCCGATCATGTCGGGCAGGTCGACGTAGATCTGCCTGTCGAACCGGCCCGGGCGCAGGAGGGCGCTGTCGAGAACGTCCGGCCTGTTCGTCGCGGCGATGATGATGACGCCCTCGGTCGTGTCGAAGCCGTCCATCTCGACGAGGAGCGAGTTGAGGGTCTGCTCGCGCTCGTCGTTGCCGCCGCCCAGGCCCGCGCCGCGCTGGCGGCCGACGGCGTCGATCTCGTCGATGAAGATGAGGCAGGGCGCGCTCTTCCTGCCCTGCTCGAACATGTCGCGGACGCGCGATGCGCCGACGCCGACGAACATCTCGACGAAGTCGGAGCCGGAGATGCTGAAGAAGGGCACGTCGGCCTCGCCTGCGACCGCCTTCGCGAGGAGGGTCTTGCCCGTTCCCGGGGGCCCCACCATGAGGATGCCCTTCGGGATCCTGCCGCCCATCTTCGTGAATTTCTTCGGGTCCTTCAGGAACTCGACGACCTCGGACACCTCCTCCTTGGCCTCGTCGCAGCCCGCGACGTCGCCAAAGGTGACCTTCTCCCGGTCACGGGTAAGGAGCTTGGCCCTGCTCTTTCCGAAATTGAGGGCGCCCCGCCCCGCCTGCCGCAGCTGGCGGCTGAAGAGGAAATAGAGGAAGCCGATGATGATGAGGACCGGCAGGACGCTGATCGCCAGCTGGCTGAGGAGCCCGGTCCCGGTGCGCTCCTGGAACTTGTTGGTCTTCTGGAGGCGCTCGAGGTTGGAGTCGGTCAGGCGCCCGGCGGCCCGGAAGCTCGCGGTCTTCAGGCCCCTCTCGTTCGTCAGGTTGGCCGTGTTCAGGTCCCCCGTGATGATGACCCAGTCCGTGCCGACATTCGTCTCCGGCTGGATGATCGCCTGCTTCACCTCGTTGGACTCGGCCTTCCCCACCACCTCGTAGATCGTCAGGTTGGCGGGCGCCACGTTCATGCCGGGCGACCAGGACAGGAGGGCGATGACCGCCACGACCAGAGCCACCCAGAACACGAGGACCTTGGGCTGAAAGCGGTCCGGGGGCAGGTTCTTCAGCTGTCGACGCGGTTTCTTGGTCTCAGGGTCTGGCATTAGCGGTATGACTCTTTAACTACGATGAGGTTCCTGCGTTACAAGTCAATGGAAGGTCGGGGGATTACGCATCAATTTGAACCGCAGGACGCCCCTGCGGATCACCGCAAAACCATGGTTTCCAAGGCTGTGCCTTGCCGGGGTCCCGCGCAGGGCGGCCGCCAGCAGGGCCTCGAATGCCTGCCTCGACAATTCCCCGGCCCGGGGCTCGGCCGCCAGCCACCGGCGCAGGACCCGGCGGGCCACCGCCCGGGGGCGGCCCGACAGGGGCCCCAGGGCTAGGCTCCCGTCCCTGCCCAGGGCGCCCAGCTCGCCGGCCCACGCCTCGAGGGCCGCGTCATCCTCCTCAAGGAGCTCCCGCGACAGGGCGGCGCCCGAGACGGCGTCGCGGCCGGAGGACCGCGCCCAGGGGCCGATGACGGAGCGCCGCACCCTGCCCCTGAAATTGGCACGGCTGGCGTTGCTCGGGTCCTCCCTCCATTCGACCCCGGCCTTCCGCAGGGCCCCGGCGATCTCGGAGCGCTTGAGGGTGAGGAGGGGCCTCGCGTGGATGCGGGCGCGGGCGCGGCCCCCGCGCAGCTCGTGGAGCGGGCGCGGCGCGGAGAGCCCGCCCGTGCCGCTCCCGCGCGCCAGGCGCATCAGCATGCTCTCCGCGATGTCGTCCTTCTGGTGGCCGAGCCAGAGGACCCTTGAGCGGGACGCCCCCATCGCCTCCCCGAAGAAGGCGAAGCGGGCCGCCCTGGCCTCGGCCTCGGGGGCCGCGGACCGGCGCCCCTTCCACGCCCCCCGCACGAGCCTGATGCCGAGCGCCCCGCAGAGGCGGGCGCAGAAGCGCGCGTCGGCGGCCGACTCGGCGCCCCGGAGGCGATGGTTGAAGTGAAGGGCGACCAGCCGCTCCCTGCGCCGGGGCCAGTGGGCCCAGAGGAGGACGAGGAGCCCCACGGAGTCCGACCCGCCGGAGAGGGCGACCGACCAGGCCTCGCGCCGCGGGCGCGAGTCCGCCCACGCGACGACGGCCGGGTGGAGCCGCTCCCGCGGCAGGAGCGAGGCGGCCCGCGCCGCGGCAGCCTCGCAGTCTCGCCGGTCCCCGCCCTTCATGCCTCAGGGGCCGGCGGCCCTCACCGGAAGGCGAGGTGCGAGCTGCCGAAGTACGGGACGAGGGCCGGGGGGATCCGGACCCTTCCGTCGGCCTCAAGGTTGTTCTCGAGGATGGCCGCGACGACCCGCGGCACCGCGAGGGCGGAGCCGTTCAGGGTGTGGACGAGCTCGGGCTTGCCCGTCTCGCGGGATCGGAACCGGATCTTGGCCCGCCGCGCCTGGAACGCCTCGAAGTTCGAGCAGCTCGACACCTCGAGCCAGCGCTTCTGGCCCGCGGCCCAAACCTCCAGGTCGTATTTCTTCGCCTGCGAGAAGCCGAGGTCGCCGCCGCACATGAGGAGCACCCGGTAGGGCAGCTCGAGCTTGCGCAGGAGCGCCTCCGCGTCGCCGCGCAGCTTCTCCAGCTCGTCGTAGCTGGCCGACGGGTGGACCCACTTCAGCAGCTCGACCTTGTCGAACTGGTGCACGCGGTTGAGGCCGCGGACGTCCTTGCCGTAGCTGCCGGCCTCGCGCCTGAAGCAAGGCGTGTACGCGCAGCGCATCACGGGCAGCGCCGACTCGTCGAGGATCTCGTCGCGGAAGAAGTTGGTGAGGGGGACCTCCGCCGTCGGGACGGCGAAGAGGCGGTCGGGCGTCGTCTCGTACATCTGGCCCTCCTTGTCGGGGAGCTGCCCGGTCGCGGTCGCGCTCGCGGCGTTGACGAGGATGGGCGGCGACACCTCGGTGTACCCGGCCCCCCTGTCCTCCTCGAGGAAGAAGTTGACGAGGGCGCGCACGAGGCGGGCGCCGTCGCCGATGAAGAACGGGAACCCGGCGCCCGTCACCTTGGCGCCGCGCTCGAAGTCGAAGAGCGCGCCGAACCCCGGAATGTCCCAGTGGGCCCTCGCGTGGGCGCCGACGGACGACGGCTCGCCGTGCGCCGAATGCACGACGTTCTCCGCGGCGGTCCTGCCCTCGGGCACGCTCGGGTGCGGCAGGTTGGGGAGCTCCAGCATCGCCACGCGCGACCTCTCCTCGGCCTGCTTCAGCGCGGCGTCGCGCTCCTTGATCGCCGCGGAGACCGACTTCATCTCCGCGAGCTTCGCCGTGAACTCCGGGGAGCCCTTGGGGAGGGAGGACATCGCCGCGTTCGCCGCCTTCTGGGTCTCCCTCAGCTGCTCGGTCTCCTGGAGCAGGGCGCGCCACGCCGCGTCGGCGGCGACGACCGCGTCCAGGTCGACGGCGAGGTGCTTCCTCGCGATCGCCGCGCGGACGAGCTCCGGGGATTCGCGGACGAGTTTGGGATCGAGCATGGCGGTGTCTGTAGGTTGGGGTCGCGGGGCGCGCCGCGTCAACGGCCCCTTATGCGCTGGAAGCGGTTGTAGACCTCGCGCACCGAGAGGAGCCGGAGGTCGCCCACCGGCGCCTGGATGACGTGGTTGCCCGGGCCGCCGATCGGGTACGGCCCGTAGAGCCTCGGGTCCGTGGGGCCGAAGACCGCGAACACGCGCACCCCGAGCGCCGCCGCCAGGTGCATCGGGCCGCTGTCGTTGCTGATGACCCACTCCGCCTTGCGCACGAGCGCGGGGAGCGAGACCAGGCTCGTGTTGCCCGTGAGGTTCATGAACTGCGCGGGCGGGAAGGCGCCGCGGTCGGGGACGAAGTTGTTGCCGGCCCAGACGACCTTCCTCGACTTGTCCTCCCTGAGGAGCATCTCCGTCAGCTGCTTGAAGCCGCCCCACTTCTTGTCGTCGCGGCGGCTGTCCGGGAACATGAGGATGGGCCTCGCGCCCCCCTTCCCGTCCGCGAACCGCAGGCTCAGGCTGTCGACCTCGCGGAAGCGGAGCGTGCCCCGCAGCTCGGGCTTGGCGCCCAGCACCGGGCAGAACTGCAGCAGGATGTCGAGCGCGTGGCTGCGCCGCCCCTCCGGCGGGAGCGGCACCTTGATGTCGTAGAAGATCCCGGACCACTCGCGCGCGTCGCTCCTGCCGACCTTGTGCACGGCCCTGGCGCGCTTGGCCATGAGGCCCGTCCGCAGCAGGCCCTGCATGTCGAAGACGTAGTCGAATTTCGTCTGGCGCACGAGGCGCATGAGCCGCATGAACCCCTTCGCGCCGGCCGCGCGCTCGAAGACATAGGTGTGGTCGACGGCCTCGCAGGCCCGCACGATGGGCGCGAACATCTCGCGCACGATCCACGAGATCCGCAGGTCGTGCCTCTGCGCCTTCAGCGAGGTGGCGACCTGCAGCCCCTGGACGATGTCGCCGAGGGAAGAGGGCTTGATGACAAGGAGTTCGGTCATTGACGCAGGGGCCCAAGGTTCCATGGCTTTTTGTCGCCAAGATCAAACGTCAAATCCCATGATCGGACCCAAGTCTTGATCCCCTTCGCCCTGAACGTCCTAGGCCGGCTTGTCGCCGCCACGCCGGAACCCCTGCTTCGCCTGGGATCCGCCGCCGCGGGTGAGGCTATGCTCTGGCTCGCGCCCCGGCGCAGCCGGGTGCTCCGCTCGAACCTGCACCACGCCTTCCCCGACAGGCCCCGGTCCTGGCGCAGGGGCGTCGCCCGCGACAGCTCGAGGGCGCTCGTGGAGACGGCCCTCCTCTCCGTCGCCTCGCCCCATTTCTCCCAGGCCCGCCTGCGCCGGATCGCGTCCGTCAGCCCCGCCACCGAGGAGATGGGCCGGGACCACGCGTCGAGGCCCAGGGCCGCCGTGTTCGGCGTCCCGCACCTGGCCCTCTGGGAGACGCAGAGCTGGTTCACGGGCCTGGCCAAGCAGGCCCAGAAGTTCGCGATCATCTACCGGCCGCTCGACAACGCGGCCGTGGACAGGATGGTGAAGGAGTCGCGGGAGCGGCATGGCATGCGGCTCCTCTCCCGCCGGGAGGGCTTCGTCGAGGCCATGGCGTTCCTGCGCGGCGGCGGCTCCGTCGGCATCCTCTTCGACCAGAACGCCGGCACGCGGGGGGCCCTCTCCCTCGTCCTCGGGCGCGTCTGCTCGACGACCGAGCTGCCGGGCATCCTTGCCGAGAAGTTCGGGGCGGAGCTCTGGGTGTTCTTTCCCCGGCGCACCGCCTTCTGGCGCGTCACCTTCGAGACGGAGCGCCTGGACTACGACGGCACGGCCGCCGGGGCCACCGTCGCCCTCAACCTCTGGTTCGAGCGGGCGATGCGGGACGAGGTCTTCTGCCGCTCCTGGCTATGGGCGCACGACCGGTGGCGGAACCAGGACATGCCCGCCGCAAGGCTGAGGCTCTCGGCCCGGCGCAGCGTCCTGGAGAGGGACCTCGGCGCTCGCGGCCTGGCGGCCCTGCCGCGAAGGACGCGGGTATGGATCCGGATGCCCAACTGGCTGGGAGACGCCGTCATGGCGCTCCCGTTCCTGCGCGCCGTGCGCGCGTCCCGGCCCGACGCCGAGCTGACGCTCCTCGCGCGGCCGGCGTTCTGCCCCTTCCTGGAGTCCCTCGGGGTGGCGGACGCCGTGCGGCCGCTCCCGCCGAGGGGCGCCGGCTACCTCCCCGCGTTCGCCAGGTACCGCGCCCACTACCCCGACGTCTGGATCCTCTTCACCAACTCGGCGCGCGGCGACCTGGAGGCGTGGGCCGCGGGCTGCCCGCAGCGCTTCGGCATCGCCCGCGGCGGCCGGGCGAGGCCCCTCCTCACCCATGCCTTCAGGGTACCCGCGGGCTTCGACGAGGCGCGCCACCACCAGGTCGAGCTCTGGGAGCTTTTCATGAGGCACTTCGGGCTCGAGGCCCCGCTCGACCTCTCGCCGTTCGCGTCGCCCGCCGCGGCGGGCGGCCCCATCGGCATCATAGCCGGCTCGGAGAACGAGCCCGCCAAGCGCTGGCCCGTGGCCCGCTGGCGCGAGCTCGCGGCAGCCCTGCCCGGCGAGCGCCTCGTCCTCTTCGGGACCCAGGGCGACGCGCCGACCACGCGGGCGATCGCCGAGGGCCTGGGGCCGCGGGCCGAGGACCTTGCGGGCCGCACGGACCTCGGCGCCTTCGCGCGCCGGCTGCGGGAATGCCGGCTGCTGGTCACCAACGACACGGGGGGCATGCACCTGGCGAACGCCCTCGGCGTCCCCCTCGTCGCCCTCTTCGGTCCCACCAACCCGGTGAGGACGGGGCCCGCCTTCGCGGCCCCCCACCGCATCCTCCAGCCGCCCGGCTGCCCGCCGACCGGCGGCGGCGACCTGGCGCTCCTGGGTGCAGGCTCCGTCGCGGCGGCCGTGAGGGACTTGCCTTAGGGCCGACCCTGCGGAATGCTTGGCGGCAGCCGATGCCGCTCCTTGAAGTCACCGACCTGCGGACCCACTTCCACACCAGGAACGGGACCTACAGGGCGGTGGACGGGGTGAGCTTCAGCGTCGACCGCGGGCAGACGCTCGGGATCGTGGGCGAGTCGGGCTCGGGCAAGTCCGTCACGTGCTACTCCATCATGGGCCTCATCCCGCAGCCCCCCGGGCGGATCGAGTCCGGCTCGGCGATGTTCGACGGCGTGGACCTGCTGCGGTGCACGCCCGCCCAGGCCAGGAGCATCCGCGGCAAGCGGATCTCGATGATCTTCCAGGACCCGATGACCTCGCTGAACCCGTTCCTGCGCATCTCCGAGCAGGTGACGGAGCCGCTCATCGTGCACGGCCTGGCGACCCGCAGGGAGGCCCTGCGACGCGCCCTGGAGATGATGGAGGCCGTGGGGATAAACGACGCCGCGCGGCGCATCCGCTTCTATCCCCACGAGTTCTCGGGCGGCATGCGCCAGAGGGTGATGATCGCCATGGCGCTCGTGACGCGCCCGGAGCTGCTGATCGCGGACGAGCCGACGACGGCCCTCGACGTCACGGTCCAGGCGCAGATCCTCGACCTCATCCGGCGCCTGCAGAAGGAGCTCGGGATGGCCGTCATCTTCGTGACGCACGACCTCGGGGTCGTGGCGGGCCTCTGCGACAGGGTCCAGGTGATGTACGCCGGCCGCGTCATGGAGGCGGCCTCGACGGCCGAGCTCTTCGCGAGGCCGCTCCACCCCTACACCCGCGGGCTGCAGCGCTCGATCCCCGGGCTGCAGCCGAAGGGGCGGGAGCTCTTCACGATCCCGGGGCTCCCGCCCGACGTCTCGAAGCCCCTCCCCGGCTGCGCGTTCGCCGAGCGCTGCGAATACGCGGCCCCGAAGTGCATCCAGGGCCGCCCCGAGCTGGCTCCCGCCGGCCCGGGGCACCTGCACGCCTGCGTCCGCGCCCACGACGGCGAGATAGGCAGGGACTGACCGCGGCCATGGACGGACCCATCCTAGAACTCAGGGACGTGAAGACCCACTTCCCCCTCCACTCGGGGTTCCTCCTGAGGCGCCAGGTCGGTGCCGTCAGGGCCGTCGACGGCGTCTCCCTCACCGTCCGGGAGGGCGAGGTGGTCGGGCTCGTCGGCGAGTCCGGGTGCGGCAAGTCGACCCTCGCCCGGACGATCCTGCAGCTCGTGCCGCTCACGGGGGGCTCCGTCGAGCTGAACGGCAGGGACCTCGGCAAGGCGACGCCGGCCCAGATGCTGGCCGCCCGCCGGGACCTGCAGATGATCTTCCAGGACCCCTACGCCTCGCTGAACCCGCGCATGACGGTCCAGTCGACCCTCTCCGAGCCGCTCCTCGTCCACGGCGTCTGCTCCGCGGCCGAGGCCCCGAAGAAGGTCGCCGAGCTCATGGCCCTCGTCGGCCTCGCCCCGCGCTTCGCCCAGAAGTACCCCCATGAATTCTCGGGCGGCCAGCGCCAGAGGATCGCGATCGCCCGCGCCCTGGCCCTGCGCCCGAAGATCGTCGTGGCGGACGAGCCCGTCTCGGCCCTCGACGTGTCGATCCAGGCCCAGATCCTGAACCTCCTCGCGGACCTGTGCCGCAGGATGAACCTCGCCCTCGTCTTCATCGCGCACGACCTCTCGGTCGTCCGGCACATCTCCGACCGCGTGGCCGTCATGTACCTGGGCAAGATCGTCGAGCTGGGGCCGGCGGCCGAGGTGATCGACCATCCCCGCCACCCCTACACCCGCGCCCTCGTGAGCGCCATCCCCGTCGCCGACCCGGCGGCCGAGCGCGCGCGGCACCGGATCGTCCTGGCGGGCGACCCCCCCTCGCCCATCAACCCGCCCGCGGGCTGCGCCTTCCATCCCCGCTGCCCCTACGCGGTCGCCCGGTGCAGCGAGGCGGTCCCGCCCCTTGTGCCGGCGGGCCCGGCGCGCCAGGCCGCGTGCATCCGCCTGGGCGAGATCTAGGCTAGCCCTTCCCGGCGCGCTTCTCCAGGGCGTCGACCCTGCGGAAGAGCTCGGGGAGGCGGTTGCGCAGGATCGATATCTTCTGCTCGAGGAGGATGGGCTGCGCGGGCGAGCCCCACACCGAGGTCCTCGGCGCGATGTCGTCCTTGATCCCCGACTTTGCCGCGATCTGGACGCCGCTGCCGATCGTGATGTGGCCGGCGATGCCCGCCTGGCCGCCCACGACCACGTAGTCGCCGAGCGTCGTGCTGCCCGCGATGCCCACCAGGGCGCAAATGATGCAGTGCCGGCCGATGACGACGTTGTGCCCGACCTGGACCAGGTTGTCGATTTTCGTCCCCTCGCCCACCTCGGTCATGCCGAAGCGGGCCCGGTCGATCGTGGAGTTGGCGCCGACCTCGACGTCGTCCCCAAGGGTGACGGAGCCGACCTGGGGGAGCTTCTCGTGCCGGCCGCCCACAAGCTCGTAGCCGAACCCGTCGGCGCCGATGACGGCGCCCGGGTGCAGGCGCACGCGCCGGCCGAGCTCGCAGCCCGCGCAGACCGTGGCGCCCGCCATGAGCCAGGTGTCGTCCCCAATGCGGGCGCCCTGACCCACGAAGACGCCCGCCTGCAGGTGGGCGCGCTCGCCGACCCGGGCCCCGGCCTCGACGACGCAGTGCGGGCCCACGGTGGCGCTCGGGGGCACCGTCGCCCCGGCGCCGATTACGGCCGACGGGTGCACGCCCGGCCCCGGCCTGGGCCAGAGGGACTGCTCGATCCGCGAGCAGAGCCTCCCCAGCGCGGCCGAGGCGTTGTCGACGAAGAGGTAGGCCTGGTTGGGGCCGGGGGTGCCCTCGTAGTCGCCCGGCAGGAGGACGACCGAGGCGCGGCTCGCGGCCACGGAGGCCTTGTACTTCATGTTCCCCAGGAACGAGATGTCGCCCGGCAGCGCGGAGCCCAGGGCTGCGATCCCGCGGACCGTGTCGGTGGTCGAGCCGAGCGTCCTCGCCGGGCGGGTGATCTCGGCGACCTCGGGCAGTGTGAACGAGACCTGCATGTCTGCTAAAAAAGGAACCCCGCCTGCGGCTGGCAAGCGGGGTCGAGAGTCAAGGGCTGAGCCCCGGGGTCACTTGCTCGGCTCGATGCCGGGCACGGTGATCTTTGGCGGGGCCTCGGACGCAGGCGTCGCGGCCGCGGCGGAGGTGGGCGCGGGCGTCGCGGCGGGCGCGTCCTTGTTCACCTCGGCCATCACCTCGTCGGTGATGTCAAGGGACGGGTCGGCATAGACGACGGCGGAGACGCCGAGGCCGGTGACGCCGGACTTGTCGAGGAGGACGGTCGCCCCGTGCTGCTTGGAGATGTCGGTCGCCGTCTTCGAGATGTCCTCGAGCATCAGGGTCTTGAAGGTCTGGTAACGCTGGGCGAGGGTCTGGCGGGTCGTCTGGACGAACTGCTGCTCCTCGTTGTGCTTCTGCTGGATCTCCTCGTACTTCTTCTGGGCGTCGGCCTTGGCCTTGCCCTGGGCCTCCGTGGTGGCCGTCGGGTTCTTGGACTGCTCGTCGAGCTCCTTGAACTCGGCCACGAGGGAGTTGCCGTCCTTCGTGATCTGGGCGAGCTGCTCCTGGGCCTTCTGGGCGTCGGTCTGCAGCTTGGCCTGCTGCTCCTTCGTCTTCCAGTGGTTCTCGAAGATCTTCGTGAGGTCCACGACCATTATCTTCTGCTGGGTCTGGGCGTGGGAGGTCAGCGACGTGGCCGAGAAAGCCAGTACGGTGGCCAGTGACAGGAGGTATTTCTTCATGAGTGGGTGGCGACGGGAGTAAGGGGAAGACCGAATCAAATTTAGAAGCGGGTGCCAAACGAAAAATTGAACTGGCCGCCCTGCCGGTTGTAGTGGTCGCCCTTGATGGGTATGCCGTAGTCGAGCGACAGGGGCGAGCCGGCGACCTGCAGCCGGAGGCCGAAGCCGAAGTCGTCGTTGTAGTTGGAGGGGTTCCAGTCGTAGGCCGGGGCGTTGACGAAGCCCACGTCGTAGAACATGGCGAACCGGATGGGGTCGACGATCTCGACCGAGTACTCCGCCGTGAACATGCCGTAGGTCTTGCCGCCGATGGGCTCGCCGTACTGGTCGCGCGGGCTCACCTCCTGGTAATCGAAGCCGCGCAGGGTGTTCGGGCCGCCGAGGTAGAAGGCGTCGTAGTACGGCAGCGTCGGGAACCCGTTGTAGTTGTCACGGACGCCCGTGTAGGCGACGAGCTCCAGCACCTGCTCCTGGGTGTCGAACACCTTGAAGTTCTGCGAGCCCTTGAATTCAAAGCCGTAGAAGCTGTCGGTGCCGCCGAGGGGGCCGCCGGCCACGGTCGAGATGAAGTCGATGCGGTTCCCGGAGGTCGGCGAGACCAGCTTGTCGCGCGTGTCGCGGATGATCTCGTAGGAGACCTGGGACACCTGGTGGACGCCCGAGGAGTCCGCGATGATCGCCGATGCGGACGGGTTCAGGTCGTAGATGTCGATGTCCTCGAACTGGTAGGTGAGCGTGCCGTTGAAGAGGCCGTACAGGTGCTTGCGCAGGTCGACGTTGAAGCCCTGGGAGAGCTCCTGGTAGTACGTCGAGACGTAGTCCGACTGCTCGCGGAAGATGCTGAAGCCGAGGGCCAGCTGCTTCTCGAACAGGTAGGGCTCCTCGAAGCTGATGACGGCCTCGTTGGAGAGCTCGCCGATCGATATCTTGATGCTGAACTTCTCGCCGTCGCCCTGGAAGAAGGAGCGGCGATTGAAGAGGTCGAAGTTGGTCTGCTGGATCTGGGCGAAGACCGTCGCGCGCTCCAGGGTGCTGTAGCCCGCGCCGAAGGTGAAGGTGCCCGTGCGGCCCTCCTTGACCGAGATCCTCATGTCCTTGCGGCCGGGGATGTTCGTGTCCTGGGGGGTGATGTCGACGTCGTCGAAGAAACGCGTGTTCTCGAGACGGTTCTTGCTGATCTTCATGCTGACCGTGTTGAAGATGTCGCCGGGGCCCAGGATCAGCTCGCGCAGGATGACGACGCTCTTGGTCTTCGTGTTGCCGTCGATCTGGATCGACTCGACGTTGAACTTCTCGCTCTCGTCGACCGCGAACTCGACGTCGATGTTGTTCGTCTGGAGGTTCGGGCGGCGGGTCACGTGGACGCGCGTCTCAAGGTAGCCGTCCTTCCCGTAGTAGTCCTCGAGGCGCTCCGCGGCCTTGTCGATCTTCGAGGGGGCGAATACCTCACCCTGCTTGGCGTAGAGGGACGCGACGCGCTTCAGGATCTCGGTCGAGTGGAGCTTGTTTCCCGTGATCGTGACCGTGCCGATCTTGTACTGGCGGCCCTCGGTCACCGCGATCGTGATCACGAGGCCGTCCTTCTTCGGGTAGCTGAAGACGATCTTCTCCTCGGGGATGTCCACGTCCAGGAAGCCGTGCTCGCGGTAGTAGTCGCGGAGCTTGTCGAGGTCGTCCTGGAAGTCGTCGTCCTTGTAGCGCCCGGTGTCCGTCAGCCACGAGAACATCCAGTACTTCTTTGTCGTCATTTCCTTGCGGAGGGCCTTCTTCCGCAGGTGGGCGTTCCCGGTGAAGTTGACGGCGAGGATCTTCACCTTGGCGCCCTCGCGAATCCTGAAGGTGACGGTCCCCAGGCCCGTGGCGCGGTCCCGCTGGATCGTGTAGCTGACGGAGACCTGGTTGAACCCCTTGTCCTGGTAGAACTCCTTCAGCTTCTCCGCGTCCTCCTTCACCTGCCGCTCGTCGAGGGCCGTGTTGGGCGCCGACTTGACCTCGTGCTCCAGCCTGTGGGTCTTGATCTGCTTGTTGCCGACATACTTGATCGCGAGGATCCGGTACTTCGGCGTCACCTCGATCGTCAGGTTGAAGGTCCGGGCGTCCACCTGCTGGCGCTTGATCTCGATGAATTCGAAGAGGCCGGTCTTGTAGAGGGCGCGGATGTCGCGATCGAGCATCGTCTCGTCGAGGTCGCCGCCCTCGCGCACCTGCATGTTCGCGCGGACAAGCTGCTCGTTCACGCTCGCCGTGCCGACGAACTTGATCGTGATCGTGCCGACCTTGTAGGCCGGCTGGGGGGGGCCCGCGTCGGGCGCCGGGACGGAATCCTGCGCCCGCAGGGCCCCCGCCGCGACAACGCCGAGCAACCCGATTGCAAAAACGACTCGTATGACCCTGCGAATCACAGGGTTACTGGGTGTAATTTTCAAAACGGGTTATGTCTCTTAGGAAAGTCAGTCGCAGATCTCCTACCGGCCCGTTTCGCTGCTTGGCAACGATTAACTCGGCGGAATCTGCTGCAACCTGGAATTTTTCGTCAGCGTCTTTGGGGCGGGCAAGCATAAGTACAACATCTGCATCTTGTTCAATCGAGCCGGATTCTCTGAGATCGGCGAGCTTGGGAGCACGGTTCTCCTTCTCGGACGATCGGTTCAGCTGACTTAATACAAGAACCGGAACATCAAGTTCCTTCGCAAGCGACTTAAGGCCGCGGGAAGCCTCGGCGACCTGCTGCTCGCGGGGCACCTTCGGATCCACGGGGCTCATCAGCTGGAGGTAATCGACGATGACGAGCCCCAGCTTGTGGCGGGAGTGGACCCGGCGCGCCTTCGCGCGCAACTGCATGATGGACAAGCTGCTGGAATCGTCGATGTAGAGCGGGGCCTTGCTGAATTCGTCGGCCGTGGCGCTCAGGTTCTGAAGCTCGTCGCCGTTCTTTGAGAGGAGGCCGTCCCGCAGGAGCTTCATGTTCACCTTCGCGCGCGAGCAGAGCATGCGCAGGGCGAGCTGGGACGCGCTCATCTCCAGGGAAAAGATGAGGGTGCCGAAGGCGTCGCCCCTCCTAGGGAAAACGGCCGCCTCCGCGATATTGAGGGCGAATGACGTCTTGCCCATCGAGGGTCGGGCGGCCAGGACGATCATTTCCTGGCGCTGGAAGCCGAAGGTCAGCGAGTCCAGCTCCTTGAACCCCGAGGGGACGCCGGTCATCTCCCCCTTCTTCATCATCATCAGGTTGATGATGTTCATCGCCTCGCGCGTGGGCTCCTTCATGGGCTTGGCGCCCTCGTTCACGCGGCTCTGGGTGACGGCGAAGATCCGCGCCTCGACCTGGTCCACGAACTCGTCGATCCCCCCGGTGAAGTTGAAGCACTCCTCCGCGGCGCCCGTCGTCGTGCGGATGATCTCGCGCAGCAGGTGCTGCTCCCTCACCCGCTCTATGAAATAGCCCGCCTGCGCAGTCGTGGGGATGCTGCCGCTGACCCGCGTCAGGAACGCGTAGCCGCCGACGGACTCAAGCTGGCGCGCCGTCTTCAGCTCCTCGGCCAGCACGGCGACATCGATCGGCACTTGGCGCGAGTAGAGGTCCTGGAGGCGCTCGAAGATGACCCCGTGGGCCGAGACGTAGAAGGAGGCGGGCGAGATCCGCGCCTCAAGGCAGCGGGCGACGACATCGGCCCCGTCGATCAGGCAGCATGACAGGAGGTACTCCTCAGCCTCGACGCTGTGCGGCATCCCGCGGACGGCGGCCGGGGCCGCCTGGCGCTGCTGGGTGCTCGCTCGCTCTTCGGCCATTCGTTCAGTCGGCGCGGGTCCCGCTGGGGGGGCCGACGGCGGCGGTCAGGTTTAGGGCGCGAGCTATTTCCTGGGCTCGCCCCTGCGAAACTTCTTCTCCTCGGCCGGCTGCTCCTCGACGGTGGGGACGATCGGGTTCTCGGAGACGACGTCGAACGCGAGCTCGACGGTGACATCCGGGTGGAGCTTCACGTTCACGGTGTGCTTGCCGAGGGTCTTCACCGGCGTGTGCAGGTGGATGCGCTTGCGCTCGATGGTGAGCCCCGAGGCCGCGAGCTTGTCGTGGAGGTCCTGGGCGGTGATCGAGCCGAACATCTTTCCGCCGTCACCCGTGGTGACCGCAAAGGCGAGGCTCGCCTTCTCGAGCTTGCGGCCGAGCTCCTGGGCCCCGTTCAGCTCCGTCGCCTCGCGCTCGGCCCGGCGCTTCTTCAGCGCCTCGACCTGCTTGCGGTTCGCCTTCGTGAGCGGCACCGCGTCGTTGCGCGGAAGCAGGAAATTGCGTGCGTAGCCGGCGCGGACCTTGACCTGGTCACCCTCGCCGCCGAGGCCCTCGACGGGCTTGATAAGGAGAATCTCGCTGTGGGCCATGTTGGGAAAATTGCTGGATGGATTCGTCTGCGGAAACCGATCTAAATCCCGCAGCGCGGAGGCAGTGTCAACTTGGTTTTTCCCCTGAAGGCGGGGTCTGGCGCATCATCGCGCCGCCGCGCGCGCTGTCATTCCGAAATTACGGCCAATCGCCCCAAAGGAGGCCCACAGGCCGGGAACCACATCCCCTTGCGCCGGAGGAGGCTGCAACTCGCCGTTCGCTAGGGCTGCCGCCGCCGGCGCCGCAGCGCCCCCGAGGCCTCCGCTCCCGCCCGCAGGCCGCTTGCCAGGGCGCCGTGGACGGTGCCCATGTCCGCGCCGTCGGCTGTCGCCTCGCCGGCAAAGAAGAGCGTGGCCGAGATCGGGCGCGCGAGAACCCTCGATAGGCCGTCCGCGCCCTTGGCGGCATAGCTGTACGCGCCCCGGCTGAAGGGGTCGGCCGTCCAGTCCCAGGCCGCACACTCGGCGACCGAGGCGCGAAGTTTGCCTGGTCCGCACCCGAGGGCCCCGGCCAGCGAGGCCAGGGCCCGCCTCCTGCGGGCGCCCGGCGCCAGCCGCAGTAGGGCCCTCGCCGCCGGCCCACCGGCCCAGCCCACCAGGAGCGGGTCCCGTGAATGGCCCCACCACACCGGGACGGCCCCGCCGGCGTGGATGAAGCCCGGACCCTTGGGGCCCCGCAGCTTCCTCGGCAAAAGGGCGGACCATTTCGCCTTCCTGAACCGGACGGCGATCCGGAAGACGGAACCCACCTGCATCCGGCGCAGGCAGTCCCTTTTCCCCGAAAGCGCCGGCGTGAAGCGGATGGCGCCCCGGCTCTTTAGGACGCCGAGCGGCAGGGCGACCACGACGGCCCTCGCGGCGACGCGCCTTTGTGCGCCGCGGCGGGCCCGGTAGGTGACAGCGGCCTTGCCGGCGCCCCAGGAGACCGCACGGACGACGGAGCCCGTCTCAATCTGGACCCCACGCCGCAGGCACTCGGCAGCGAGGTGGGCGACAAGCCTGTCGTAGCCCCTCGGAAGGACATACTGGTGCGCCCGGTCGAGGCTCTCCCCGGCGAGCGCCCTCGCGCTCGCCATCCCCAGGGGCGCGGCCTCGAAGCCCTCGACAAAATTCCTGGCGAGGGCCCACTCCGCCCCGGAGACGGCCGGCGGATGGCGCCGGAAATATTCCGCAAAGGAAAGGTCCCCCGCCAGCCTGGGTTTGATGAGGCGGGTGACGGCGCCGACCTTCCGGTCAAGGCCCCGGATCCGCCGGAGCTCGCCGTCCCGGAGCGTCCAGTGCTGCTCCCCCAGCCTGCGGGCGCGGATGCGCGCCGCACCGAGCGCCCGCCAGAGCGCCGCGTTGCCGACGTGGACGAATTCCGCGCCGAGTTCAACGGGGCCGGGCCATCCCTCGGGACGGGTCGTCAGGATCCGCCCACCGAGGCGGCCGCGGGCCTCGAGGAGGACGACCGAGGAGCCTCCCCGTGACAGCTCGAGCGCCGCCGAGAGTCCCGCCACGCCGCCGCCGATGACCACGGCATCGGGGCTACCGGGCATCCGGGATTGAATGACGGGCCGCATATTTTCAGGCGTCCGCTAGCGACAGCCCCGCTCCAATTGGGTGCCGCGAACGTCGAGATCCAGCCAAGGCGATCGAAGGGGTATCCCTCGAACCTGGAACCTCCGAATCGTATTTCGAGTCAAGCGCAGGCATCCAAGGGGTCCGTTCGCCCGATTCCATTTGAGCGGGACGACGACCGCAAGCCGCGCCGCTCCTGCGTCCTACCCGCCGGGGGCGTCGTAGGACCTCAGCGGAACGATCGAGTCGATTTCGAAGAGGCCGGACCTGATGAGAGGCGACATCTCCATCACGGCGCGGGCCGCCTCCTCGTTCTGGGCCTCGATGAGCGCGCATTCCCCGGGAGCGTCGCCGCGGTGCCAGATTTGCCTGATGATCCCCGCCTGGCGAAGGTCGCGCACCAGGCCCGCTTCGGCTTCAAGGCGGCGCTGGAAATCCACCTCGCAGCAGAGCTTCGCGAGGCGGCGTGAAAGCGTTAGGAATTGCATGGCGTGGGGGTCCCGGGGGCGTCAGGAGGCCGAACTGTCCCAGGCCGTCAGGATCACGAGGCCGGTGATGCAAATAAGAAAGGCGATCATACCCTAGGCTTTGCACACGCCGTGCCATCCAGGGACCCATGGTTAATGCGTTATCAGCCACAATATAATGAATCCATGATGGCGTGGCGACAGGGTACGATAAATCGCATATACGATTTATCGTATCCCGGTCGAACGAAGACTCGTACCACCAATGCCACGCCCTCTAGGAGCGCTTCAGGCCAAGCTTCTTTATCCGTGAGATGAGCGTCGTAGGCTTGATGCCCAGGAGCTCTGCCGCACCGTTCTCGCCCTTGATCTTCCATGCGCTCTTCTCGAGGACGGCCAGCAGGTTGTCCCGTTCGCGGCGGAGCATCTCCGACTCGGTGAGGAATCCGGGACTGTCGCCGTCCGCCGGCGGCTGGGGACGAAGGGAAGCCGCGCGAGGCGCCGCGTCGCCAACGGGCAGGTCGAAGTCCAGGGCTCCTCCCCGCGCAAGGATGACGGCACGGTCGATCACGTTGCGAAGCTCCCTGATGTTGCCGGGCCAGTCGTAGTTCTGGAGCTTCGCAACGCCCGCCCGGGTGAGGCGCGGCTTGGGACTGCGGAGTTCGCGGACGGACAGGTCGATGAAATGCTTCGCGAGAAGCGGGATGTCCTCCTTTCGGTCGCGCAGCGGGGCAACCTGGATCGGGAAGACGCTCAGCCGGTAATAGAGGTCCTCGCGGAAGCGGCCCGCGGCCGCCTCTTTCTTCAGGTCGCGGTTCGTGGCGCCGACGATGCGCACGTCCGCCCGCCGCGTGCGGTCCTCGCCGACGCGCTCGTAGCGCTTCTCCTGGAGGACGCGAAGCAGCTTCGCCTGGAGGTCGAGCGGCACCTCGCCTATCTCGTCCAGAAAGAGCGTGCCGCCGTCGGCCGACTCGAAGCGCCCCGCGCGGTCCTTGATGGCGCCGGTGAAGGCGCCCCTCACGTGGCCGAAGAATTCGCTCTCGAACAGCTCCTTCGGGATCGAGGCGCAGTTGACGCGGATGAGGGGACGGCCCCGGCGGGAGCTTCGCTGGTGAATCTCGTGGGCCACCAGTTCCTTGCCGGTGCCGGTCTCGCCCGTGATGAGGACCGAGGCATCGGTGGGCGCCACCATGTCGATCTGCGAGACGACCTGCTGCAGGGCGGCGCTCTGGCCAACGAGCGCCCCGAAGGCCTTCGCCTCGACGACCTCCTCCTGCAGGTAGGCGTTCTGCTGCTCCAGCTGCTGCTTCAGCCGCTGTATCTCCTCAAATGCCCGCGCGTGCGCGATCGCGCCGGCGACATGGTCGGCGAAGATCCGGCCCCATGCCGCGGCCCCCTCGGGGACGTTGTGCCGGCTGAACACAGCGATGACGCCGAGGATCTCGCCCTTGAACATGATGGGGACGCCGTTGAAGCCGCGGATGCGCTCGGACTTCAGCCAGCCGACGTGCGACAGCTCCCCCGGGTCGCGGTCCAGGTCCCTCAGGACGATCTGCCTGCCCGTCTGGGCGATCTTGCCGGCCACGCCCGCGCCGAGCGGTATCCGCAGGAAAGGATCCGTCCTCGGGTCGCTGGCCTCGGGGCTTTCCTCGATGCCGGGCGCCCTGACCACCCCGTCAGCCATGGTGTGGAGGCAATTATCCGACTTGTCCGTAAGCCAGATCCGGATACGGGCGATGCCGGGCCTCGTGAGGAGGAAGCGCTTCAGCGTTTCCACGATCTCCTCAAGCGAGGGCTTTAGCGCAATCTCGAGGAGCAGGTTGATCGCCAGCTCGGGGTCGAAGCGGTCCTCGGCATCGGCTTCCATCGCCAAAGGCTGGAATCGGGGAACGAATTTTCAACCAAATTAAGTACGATATTTAGTACGTTCGAAATTTAGAACAAAAATTTTAAAGACCTAAAATATCATAACTCATTCATTATTATGTTATTAAAATTTAATAATGGGTTGGCATGTTCCAAGCAATCATGCACGCGAACCGATTAATCACCCTTTCCACATGAATGCCGTCCAAGACCTTACTGACATCCCCAGCGTCGCCGCCCTGACGGCAACGCCCGGCCCGTCCGCGGACCGCGCGGCGAAAAACGCCGCGGCCCCGGCGCCCGGCGCCACGAGGCCTGCCCGCAGGCGCAGTCTCCTCATTGCGGCGGCGGCCGTTGTCGCAGGCGCCGCGCTGGGCGGCTATTATTGGCGTTTCGTCGCCCCTTTCGAGTCGACCGACGACGCGTTCATCGAGGCCGATGTGACGCCGATAGCGTCGCAGGTTGCGGGGCGGGTGCTCCAGGTTCCCGTTTCAGACAACGAGGCCGTGCGCCAGGGCGCCGTGCTCTTCGAGATAGACCCGGGCGATTACGAGACAAGGCTCGATCAGGCCCGTGCCGGGCTCGCCGCGGCCCAGGGCCGGGTCGACCAGGCGGTCGCCCAGGAATCCGTCGACCGCGCGAAGGTGGACGAGGAGAAGGCGGGCGTCGCGGCAGCGGACGCGCAGGCGAAGCGGGCCGAGGCCGACTTCCAACGCTTCCGCGAAGTCGGAAGCCTGGCCGTCTCGGCCAGCCAGGTCGACCTGGCCGACACGCAGGCGCGCTCCTCCGCCGCGGAGGTGGCCGTGGCCCTCAACAAGGAGAGGGCCGTGGAGGCCCGGCTGGGCCTCGACCAGGCGGACATCCGGACCGCCCGCGCCGAGGTGCAGCGGAGCCAGGCCGCCGCCAGCCAGGCGGCGCTCGACCTTTCCTACACGCGCGTCGTGGCGCCGGTCGCCGGGTTCGTGACCCACCGCGGCGTCCAGCCCGGGGACTACGTGCAGGTCGGCCAGCCGCAGCTGGCGCTCGTGCCCCGCCAGGTCTGGATCGTCGCAAACTTCAAGGAAACGCAGCTGGAGCACATGCGCCCCGGGCAGCCGGTGGCCATCAGGGTGGACGCCTACCCGGACCTGAGGCTCACCGGGCACGTCGACAGCATCCAGGCGGGCGCTGGCGCCCGGTTCTCCCTCTTTCCCCCCGAGAACGCCTCCGGAAACTACGTGAAGGTGGTCCAGCGGGTGCCCGTCAAGATCGCCCTCGACGACCCCGAGGCGGCGGTGGTCCTCGGTCCCGGCATGTCGGTCGTGCCCGAGGTCCGGGTGCGCTGATTGACCCGCAGCCCGCGGACCCCTTCGCGCCATGAACGCCGACTCCTCCCCCGCCGCGACGCCTCCCGAGGCGATGCCCACGGTCAACCCGTGGTGGATCGCGCTCGCCGTCATGCTTGCGACCTTCATGGAGGTGCTCGACACGTCGATCGCGAACGTGTCCCTCTCCCACATCGCGGGCAGCCTGTCGGTTTCGACCGACGAGTCGACGTGGGTGCTCACCACCTACCTCATCTCGAACGCGATCGTCATCCCGAGCACGGCCTGGTTCGGCCAGAAGTTCGGGCGCAAGCGCTTCCTGATCGCCTGCGTCGGGATCTTCACGGTTTCCTCGTTCCTCTGCGGCGTGGCGACCAGCCTCCCCATGCTGCTCGCCATGCGGATCGTGCAGGGCGCGGGCGGCGGGGCGCTCCAGCCGATCGCACAGGCGATCCTCCTCGAGAGCTTCCCCAAGGAAAAGCACGGCCAAGCGATGGGGATCTACGGCCTCGGCGTCGTGGCCGCGCCCATCATCGGGCCCGTCGTCGGGGGGTGGATCACGGACAACTACAGCTGGCGCTGGATCTTCTTCATCAACATCCCCGTGGGAATCATCGCGATGACGCTCATGAGGAAACTCATCAGGGACCCGCACTGGATCCGCAACGCCCGCCCGGGCAGGCTGGACGCCATCGGCTTCGGGTTCATGTCACTCTGGCTCGGCTGCCAGGAGGTGCTGCTCGACAAGGGGCAGGAGGACGACTGGTTCTCGTCGCCGTTCATCGTCACCATGGCGGTGCTGGCGGTCCTGGGCCTCGTCGCCTTCGTCGGGCGCGTGCTCATGACGCCGCGGCCCTTCGTCGACCTGCGGGTCATGAAGACCTACAACTTCAGCCTCGGGCTTCTCCTCATGTTCTGCGCCGGCGTCACCCTCTACGGGATGACGGCCGCCATCCCCCTCTTCCTGCAGGGCCTCATGGGCTACACGTCGCTCCAAAGCGGCGTCGCCATGATCCCCCGCGGCCTCGGCGCCCTGATCGCGATGCCGCTCGCCGGCGCCCTGGTGAGCCGGGTGCAGGGCCGCTACCTCGTGGCCGGCGGCTTCCTCGCCTTCGGGGCTGCCTCGTTCGCGCTGTCCCGGCTCTCGCTGGACCTGACGTTCGGCCTCCTGTTCTGGCCCCTGTTCTTCAGCGGCGTCTCGATCGCCTTCATGTTCGTCCCGCTGAACACGCTCGCCCTGGGCGCCTTCCGGCAGGAGCAGATCGGCAACGCGAGCGGCATCTTCAACCTGATGCGCAACGTCGGCGGCAGCGTCGGCATCTCGCTCATCACGACCTTCGTGGCGCGGAGCTCGCAGGCCCACCAGGTCGTCCTGGCCGCCCGCCTGACGCCATACGACGCGGCCAGCCGCTCGGGCCTCCAGTCCGCCGCCTCCGCCCTCGCGGCGGCCGGCCAGTCCTCGGCGCCGCAGAAGGCGCTCGGCGTACTGTACCGGGCCCTCCTCGGCCAGTCCGAGCTCCTCGCCTTCCTCAGCAGCTTCCGCTGGTTCGCCCTCATGTGCGTCCTCTGCATCGCGAGCGCGCTCCTCTTCAAGAAATCACAGGCCCACGGCCCGATCGCGGTCCACTAAGGAAATCACACCCATGAAAACCCCGGTTCTCCTCATCTCTGCCGCACTCCTCGCGGCCGCCGCCGGCTGCGCCGTCGGCCCCGACTACCACCAGCCCGCAGCCGCCGCCCCGGCCCGCTGGAATGAGGCGCTTGCCGGCGGCGAGGCCCCCAGGCCGGCCGACTTGACGGGCTGGTGGCGCACCTTCAACGACCCGGAGCTCGACTCGCTGGTCGACCGGGCTGTGCGCTCGAACCTGGACCTGCGGATAGCCCAGGCCCGGGTCCGGGAGGCGCGCGCCGAGTACGGCGTCGCCTCCGCCGCCCTTGCGCCCTCGGCCGACGCCTCCGGCGCCGGCAGCCGCCAGCAGGCGAGCCATCACCAGCCGGTCCTTGGCTCAGTGCCCCTTCCGCCGAGCGTGCCGTTCGACAACCCGGTCTACCAGGCGGGCGTCGACGCCTCCTGGGAGGTCGACGTCTTCGGCGGCCGCCGCCGCGAGGTCGAGGCCGCCCAGGCGAGGGTCGGGGCCTCCGAGGATGACAGGCGCGCGACGCTGATGGTCCTCCTGGGGGACGTGGCCCGCGACTACGTCGACGTACGGGGGTACCAGCGCCGGCTTGCGATCGCGGACGAGAACATTGGGGCGCAGCGCCAGGGCGTCGCGATTGCCCGCGACCGCTTCTCCCACGGCCTCGCCACGGACCTAGACGTCGAGGAGTCCTCCACCCTCCTCGCTCAGACGCAGGCGGAGGTGCCCGCCCTCGAGGAGTCCCTGCAGGCCTCGATGCACCGGCTGGGCGTCCTCCTCGGCGAGGAGCCGGGCGCGCTCCTTGCCGAGCTCTCGGCGCGGGCCCCCATCCCGGCTGCCCCCGCGGTAGTCCCGGTGGGCCTGCCGTCGGACCTCCTGCTGCGCCGCCCCGATGTCCTCCGCGCCGAGCGCCGGCTTGCGGCGGCCACCGCCGACATCGGCGTCGCCACCTCGGACCTCTTCCCCAAGTTCTACCTGACGGGTGTGGCGGGGTACCAGGGCGTCAGCGCCGGCGACTGGTTCTCCAGCCCCAGCAGCTTCTGGTCGATCGGGCCGTCCGTGCAGTGGAAGATATTCGACGCCGGCCGCGTCCGCGCCAGCATCCGGGTGCAGAACGCCCGGCAGGAGGAGGCGCTGGGCAGCTACGAGAAGACGGTCCTCACGGCCTTCGAGGAGGTGGAGAACGGCCTCGTCTCCTATGCCAATGAGCAGGTGCGCCGCCAGTCCCTGGAGGACGCCGTGGCCTCGAGCCGGAAGTCGCTGGGACTCGCCAACCGCCTGTACGGCGCCGGCCTCACGGACTTCCTGCGGGTGCTCGACGCGGAGCGCTCGCTCTACGGCGCCGAGGACCAGCTCGCGCGGAGCGACAAGGCGATCTCCGGCAGCCTCATCTCGCTGTACGAGTCCCTCGGCGGGGGCTGGCAGGACTACGACCGGGCGGGTTCCTGATTCCGCGGCCCCTGGGCCCACCTGTTCTTGTTTGATGGCCGGGCATCGGCCGCACAGCCTCGCCGGATGCCAAAGAAGCTCCCCACCCTCGCGGAATATCTCGCCGCCCTCCCCGACGACCGCCGCGGCACGGTGACGGCCCTGCACAAGGCGATCCGAAAGGCCGCACCGAAGCTTGCTCCGACCGTCATGTGGGGCATGGGGCCCTCGCCGTTGATCGGCTACGGGAAGTACCGCTACAGGTCCGCCAGCGGCCGCGAGGGCGACTGGTTCCTCATCGGCCTGGTGCCCGGCAAAAGCCAGTACAGCCTCCATATCTGCGCCAGCGACAAGGACGGGTACCTCGCCGAGCGCAATGCCGCGAAGCTCGGGAAGGTGAAGACCGGCCGCAGCTGCATCAACTTCAAGAAGCTCGAGGACCTTGACCTCAAGGCCGCGATGGGCCTCGTGAAGCAGGCCATCAAGATGGGGGGCATCAGCGCCATCACGTGATGCGGCCCGGCGCGCATCCCGCCCCGTCACCGGCTGGGAACCCAGGATGAGGAAGATCAGGATCATCGTGCACGTCTCGCTGGATGGCGTCTTCCAGCCGGCCGCCACGCCCGGTGAAGGCGGCGACGACTATGCGAATGGCGGCTGGACGGTGCCGTACCGGACCCCCGACGGGAGACAGGCCGTCCTCGAGGCGCACGGCAGCAGCTTCGACCTCCTGCTTGGCCGCCTCACCTACGAACTCTTCGCCGGCTTCTGGCCGAAGGCCGGGAACATCCCGATAGCGAACGCCATCAACGCGGCGACGAAATATGTCGCGACCCACAGGCCGGGCAGCCTCGGATGGGGTCCCGCCAGGGGCCTGGGCCCCGACGTCGTGACGGGCGTCCGCGAGATGAGGTCAAAGGACGGCCCCGACCTGGTCGTCCTGGGAAGCGCGTCCCTGGCGTCGGTGCTTCTGGCCGAGGGGCTCGTCGACGAGGTCCTGCTGCTGGTCTACCCGGTCCTGCTTGGGCGGGGCCGGCGCTTCTTCCCGGAGGGCGCCGAGACGCGCAAGCTCGCCCTCGTGGGAACGAAAACCACCTCCTCGGGCGTGCTCATGAACACCTACCGGCCCGTTGCCTAGCGGCGAACGGGTTCGGCTTCGCGGCAAAATGGCCCTGCGGGGCCCTATCCGTGAAGGCGTGCAGGCAGACCCGGGCGGAACTCCGCCGCCTTTCGTGGTTTCCTAAACCCCGACTGGGGCCAGGACCGCACGATCACCGCACTTTCGGACCTGTAAAAAGGGCCTTCCCGTCGGGAAGGCCCTGAAAGCTCACATTTCCGATGGGGCGGCGATCAGAACGGGACGTCCTCGTCGACCGTGTCCTTGGGCGGCGCGGGCGCCTTTGTCGGGGCGCTGTAGCCGCCGCCGGGCGCGCCTGTCTCCGCCTCGCCCGAAGCCGCGCCTGCGCCGGCTGCGCCCTGGGCCCCGTCACCGCGCCCGCCGATGAACTGGAAATTCTCCAGGACGACCTTCAGCTTGCTGCGCTTCTGGCCGGAGGTCTTGTCCTCCCACTGGTCGAACTTCAGGCGGCCCTCCACGAAAAGTGGCCTGCCCTTCGTGCAGTACTTCGCGATCACCTCTCCCTGCTTTCCCCAGGCCTCGATGTCGACAAAGGCGGTCTCCTCGCGCGTCTGGCCGCTCTCATCCTTCCACTGGCGGCTGATGGCCAGACCGAACTGGCAGATGGCGGTCCCCTTGGGCGTGACGCGCATCTCGGGATCGCGCGTCAGGTTGCCCATCAGGTAGACCTTGTTGAAGTTTGCCATGGCGGGTCAGACTTCCTGGACGAAGGTGCGGTAGACGCTCCCGTTCAGCCGGAGGCGCTCGCGAAGCTGCGCGGGGCCCTCCGGGGGCGCCGAGAACCTCACCTGGACGTATGAGGCGCCCGTCAGCCTGCGGTCCGTCACGCGGATGAAGTCGCGGCGGCCGAGGTTCTCGACATTCGTCACGTCGCCCTCGACGGCGGCAATCTCCTTCTTAACGCCGTCCACGATCTGCTCGACCGTCTCCTGCTTGCCGCGGTTGTCGAGGATGAACGTCGCGCGGTAGTTCCTCTTGGTCTGTTTCATTTTGTGTCCCTTCTGTTTAGCTGGTTCATCGCCCGGTCGGGACCGCTCGCAAGGAGCAGTTCCAGGCCTTGGACGTAGAATTCTGACTTTTGTTTGATGATGTTGAGTTGGTCGGGTGTGAAGCGGGCTAGCACGAAATCCTTCATGTCCATCTCCGGGGGCTGCCTGGGCCCGACGCCGAGCCGGTACCTGGAGAACCCCTGGCCGAGGTGCTCGATGAGGCTTGCGACCCCGTTGTGGCCGGCGTCGCTCCCGGAAACCGAGACCTTGACGAGCCCTAGGTCGATCGTGAGGTCGTCGTAGGCCGCAGCCACCGAGTCCGCCGGGACCCGGTGGTACCTCGCCATGGCGCCCACCGAGCGGCCGCTCTCGTTCATGAACGTGAGCGGCTTCATGAGCCAGAGGACGGAGCCGGGACCCGCGTCCCGGCGCGCCACCATGGCGTCAAACTCAGGGGCTGCCCTCCAGGAGAGCCCGTGCTTCGACGCATAGGCGTCGACGACGAGCCATCCCAGGTTGTGGCGCGAGCCCTCGTACTCGCGGCCCGGGTTGCCCAGGCCTGCGACGAGCGAAATGGACATGACTCAAAGAACGGGCGGCGGACTTCCGCCGCGGAAATGGAGGCTACTTCTTGGCGGGCGCGCCGGGCTTTGCAGCCGCGGCCTTCGCGGCGCCGGCAGGGGCGCCCGGCTTCGCGCCGGCGGCGGGCGCTGCGCCCTTCTTTTCGCCGGCGGCTGGCGCCTTGGCGTCGCCCGCGGGGGCGGCGGCGCCCGGAGCGGCGGGCGCTGCGGTGCCATCGGCGGGTGCTGCTGCGGCTGCCCCCTCGGCGGGGACGGCGGCGGCGGCGACCTCCTGGACGATCTCGGCGACCGGCTCGACACAGGCGACGACGGGCTGGCCCTTTTCGTCAAGGAAGGTGACTCCCTGGACGGGCTTAACCTCGCCCACCTTGATCGTCTGGCCGACGTTGAGGCTCGTCACGTCCACCTCAATGGCCTCGGGCAGGTCGGAGGGAAGGCAGCGGATGCGCAGGACGTGGGAGGCGATCTCGAGGACGCCGCTCTGGTTCTTCACGCCGAAGGACTCGCCGACGACGCGGACGGGGACCCTGATCTCGAATTTCTCGTCGGACTTGACCTCGTGGAGGTCAACGTGGAGGTAGCGGTCCGTGATCGGGTCGCGCTGGATCTCCTGGAGGAAGGAAAGCGCCTTGTCCGGCTTGTCCTCGCGGCTGAGCTCGATCAGGAGGGAGCGGCCGGCGACGGACTTCAGCAGCTTCGTGAATTCCGGGACCTCGATGGAGAGCTTCTCCGGGTCCGAATGCTTCCCGTAGAGGATGGCGGGAATGCGGTTCGCCTTGCGAAGGCGGCGGGATGAGCTGCGGCCCGTCTGGGCGCGCGTGGCGACTTTGAGAGAGAGCGGAGTCTTCATGGTTTCGTTCCCCCTGGCGCCCCGGAAATCAGGGTCAGGCGTAATTGAAAGGAGTGATTAGAAGGCTTCGCCCCCCCGGAGATCAATCAAAACTTAATCGCACGCACTGAACGGATGCGGGGCTTGCGGGAATCGTTCGTAAATGTCACGATCTCCGTAACTTGCCCATGGAGGGGGACGAGCTCCCGCTTGCGGAGGGTGGGCAAGCGGCTTTGGAAAATGACTCGCCCCATGGAGGGGCAGGCTCAACCGTCATCATTTCCCATGCGCCCCGCCAAAGTAGTCGCCCCACTCCTCCTCGCTCTCGCCGCCTCCGCGCCCGTGTTCGCCTCCGATCCCGCCTGCTGGGTCTACTTCGGGACCCAGGAGACCGGCCCCAAGCGCGGCATCTACCGCTCCAGCCTGGACGAGGCGACGGGCGAGCTCTCGCCGGCCGTCCGGGTGACGGAAAAGTCGGACTCCGTGTTCATGGCCTTCTCGCCCGACCACAAATTCCTCTACGGGCTTTCCGAGGTGCCGGGACCCGGACGCCAGCCGAGGGAGGCGATAGAAACCTATTCCGCCGACCCCGCCACGGGCGCCCTGGCGAACGTCGGGGAGCAGGTGTCCCAAGGATCCGAGGCGTGCCATATCAGCGTAGATCCCTCGGGCCGGTGCGTCCTCACGGCCAATTACGACGGCCATTACGTGGAAGTCTTTCCGATCCGTCCGGACCACACGGTCGGGCCGCGCACCTGCGATGTGTACCACAGCGGCTCGGGGCCGAACCTGGCGCGGCAGGAGTCGGCCCATCCCCACTCAATAAATGTCGATCCGTCCGACCGGTTCGCGATCGTCGCGGACCTCGGGATGGACACGCTCACCGTCTACCGCCTGGATCCCGCGAGGGCGAAGCTCCTGCCCCACCCCTCGGTGACCCGGATCGATCCAGGCTCCGGTCCGAGGCACCTGGCGTTCCATCCCGACGGCCGTCACGCCTTCGTGATCAACGAGATCGTCGGCACAATCACAGCAATGAACTGGGACGGCGAAAAAGGGACGCTCACCCCCTACCAGACGATCTCCATCCTGCGGTCCGACTTCAAGGGTGAGAACCGGGCGGCCGAGGTGGTCGTTTCAAAGGACGGCAGGTATGTGTACGGCTCAAACCGGGGGGATGACAGCCTCGTCGTGCTCGCCTTCGATGTGGCCACGGGGCGGCTCTCGTTTGTCCAACGAATGCATGACGGCGTGAAGGTGCCGCGCAATTACTCGATCGACCCGTCGGGCAATTGGCTGGTCTGCGCAAATCTGGAAGGCGGCACGGCGACCATTTACCGCATCGATAGGAATTCAGGAAAATTGCGCCTGACAGGATCGATCGGAGTGCCGCAGGCGCTCTGCGTCAGATTCCTGCAGGCGAGGTAGTTTGCAGGCGGTTTGTTCTTGCCCGGCAAGCCGGGCTGGCCGTACTAGGACCCTTTCCGCACGTGGGTACCCACGGTAGAAATTGCCCGGTAGCTCAGTGGCAGAGCAGGTGACTGTTAATCACTTGGTCGCTGGTTCGATCCCAGCCCGGGCAGCCATTTAAGAAGAGCGCGAAACGAATTGCGCCGCAGGGTGTTAAGCCGGAAGGCGAGCTCGACAAAACGACTGACCAGCCCACCGGCGCATACCCAAGTTATGCGCCGCGCCCGACCCAAGGTGGAGTGACGGCTGGTCACGGAGTGGAGCCCCACAATGACGATGTGGCCGCAGCTGTCAGAAATTTTGCCAAGATTCATGAGATCCGAAACCGCTCGGGGAGCGCGAGCTGGCGGGTCACCATCACGATCAACAAGGAACAGAGAAAGAGGCAGTTTAGAGACCACGAAGATGCCTTGGCTCAGCAGACGGCTTGGGATGCCGAGAAGATGGGAAATGCGGCGGCCACGCGCCCAAAGCTGACACGCCTGACCAAGGAACAACTAGAAGAGGCCGAATCCTGCTTCGGAATGCTGAAGGGGACCGGCTTCACCCTGTCCGATGCAATTAGAAATCTTATGAAAAACCCACCCACCAAACGGATAGAGATCTCATTCGAGGATGGATACGGCCAATTCCTCGCCGCGAAGAAGCCTTACATTTCAGAGCGGCATTATTGGAACTACGAATCGACGGCCCGACGTTTCTCCGGCCGACTGAAATCGGGAACATTGATCGGCGACATCACAAGTGAGCAGATCACCAGCTGGCTCAAATCGCTCGATTGCGGGAAGAAGAGCTGGAACACCTACAGGGACACCCTAGGAGCGATATTTGCCTGGTTCGCTGCGCAGCCCCGTGGCTGGGTTTCCGGAAATGGTCCCGTTGAAGAGGTGGATCGATTCCGCAAACGCCACACGCTCCCGGGACCTCCCAAGCGCCTTTCAATTGCATGCTGCTGCGAATTGATGGCCTATATTGAGAGTGAGAAGCCCCATTTGGTAACGTTCTTCGTAACAACGCTCCTGCTTGGAGTTAGACCCGAAGGAGAAATGACCAAGCTGGCAGACGCCATCGATAAGGATGGCATAGAAACTTATCATCGTGGCGATAGGCTCTTTATTAGTGCTGACGTTGCGAAAGATGGCCGTGACCGGTTCGTCCCTTATCCGGACAATGTGAAAGCCTGGCTGAGGTTGTATCCTCTATCCTCCGACTCCGTCCGCCCTGGGCGCCGCACCGAGTACGCGGAAATCCGTCGCAGATTCGAAATACCGCACGACGGTCTGCGCCACACTTCAGTTACGGCCTGTACGGTCCTTCACGGCCTCTTGGCCGCAACGAAACGCCATGGTAACGGAAGCATCATAGCTAACGATCACTACCTTGCGGAGATGTCCCGTGAAGAAGCCGAAGCGTTCTACTCTATTCTACCGGCCGGCTTGAAGCTCAGCAGCACTTCAGAAGCGGCCTAATGGCGAATTCAATTGCTCTCAAAGTCCCAAACGAATCTCAGTGCCACAAATTAGAGGTTGCCCGGATAATCGCGACAACCTCCCGAGCAACCTGAAAGCACCCTTAGGCGAGGATGCCTCGGTCAATGCGATGAAGAAGTGTCTCCACTCTCCGAGCTCCAGATTTGGACCTTACTGCTTCAACGGGGATACAGCCTGAAAGGCCCAATTGAGGGCGTGTCAGCCACGAACTCGCTCCTTCCGGCCCACCTACCGCCCGGCAGGCAAGCAGCCAAATCCGCACATTCTCAGCGAGGCGCGGATCCTTTTGCGCTCCATGCATTTTTCGCAAAGCCGCGAGGTTCGCCGCTACGCCCGTGAATCTTTTGAGCCGAGACGCATCAATGAGAGACAAGAGAGTCGCCCTCTTTCCAATAGACCGCTTCACCTTCGATTCGACTGGCCGTCGTAACTTCACGACTGAAAGATGATCATCGAATACGACTAGTAAAGAGCCGATAGGGAGGCATCAACGAAGCTCGCAATCATTTTCACCCGTTGTTTCCCGTTGAAAATGATCGTACATGGCTGACAACCGAATTCCGCCATCCCTGCTTAGGCGAATGGCCAATGATGGGCAGCTGCGCAGGGCAAGAGCCAGAATGTCCAAGTGAGGAACGTGAGGATTCCGACGAGTTTCCCATAGAAACGAATGCGCCAGACTGTCCGGCAGCAAATGAGTTCGGCGTAGATAACGTCTAAATCCTGATCCGAGAAATCTACGCCGCGGCCAAGGCCAGCGAACAAGATGCTAGCCGGGATCAATATGTGGCCATCTGAACTGCGAAGCAGTGGTGACTGCCCATGAATGCCGACGTATTGGCCCGAGATTTGACGGTCTGATTTCAGATTCACGGTGGGCTGCGGTTAGAACCATCCTTACCGGATCGCATAGTACCAATAGGTCGCGCTGAACCAGTCCGCGATGCGGGGATTGGCCAGCAAGCAGCGGAGCCACTGCAAGGCAATCGCGATTCCGAAAAAAATCAGGATCGGACTGCAAACGTACTTAAGGCTCCAGAAGCGAGGTCCGAGAGATTCGCGAATCTCGTGTTTGATGACGGCTTCGCGGACAATCGCGAACTTGCGCAGCCGCCTCAGCTCCCCGATAGCCGCGTGGTACCTCGCATCATCTGAAAAATTGCTACGGATCGGAGCGGTGAGCACGTGAGGAAGATCTCTGGATACGAGGAATCGCAGGTCGGCATGGAGGTCCCCGATGAATTTCGGCAGCCCACTTCGATGAATCTTTCCAGGGAATCGCCCGTGAGGTTTCATATCTATCGAAGGTGAGAATTCTGCGGAGCGGGCGGCTGCTAATCGCGGAACGTGACGCCAAGATTCGTTCCGTCACCAATTCCCTTCAGCACCCTCCAGAGGAGGCCGAGTTCGAGAGCCCGCAGATAACTTATGGGGGGCAGACTAATGACCGGCGCGAGCGCCGCATTCCATAGATGCTCGAAGGGCCAAGCCAATGCGGCGATAGTGGCTGCGTTCAGGATAAGTGAGATCAGACCAATTCGGCCAATCGTGAGGATTTTATTTTTATCGAACATGGGAATCTTTCGTTTTGTTGGTGGTTAAAGTTTCAGGAAATCCGTGTCGTCCGATGCTTGGTTCCGGGCGACCACGCCGCGGGAAAGGTCGATCACGATATGATTCGGGGTAGCGGAATCATCCGTGCGGCCTGGATTCAGTGACCAAGTGGCGCCGACCTTTGCCCGCCATGACTGCGGATCATGGACGTGTCCTGACAGAGCCAACCTGGGGCCCTTCTTGGATCGGCAGAGTTCTCCGAAATCAAAACTGCCCCATCCCGCCCCGCCTCGGGAGATCCCGGTCGCCGCCTCATCTGGAGGCGCATGAATGAGCCATATCTCGCCCGGCAACGCATCCGGCAACGCTCTGTTCCAAGGAATGCACCTGAAACTCTGACCGCCCAGCTCAAAGGCGTCCCCGTCGATCCAAACACCCTCGCGCTTGGCCTCCTTGAGCCATTGGGCCAGCTCCAGCTGAGAACCGCGTCCAGCCACGCTATCGTGGTTCCCAGACACAATGGCGGTCGGAACCAAGATTCGTTTCAAATGCGCCAGCACCCGGTCTATCTGGCCCCCCACAGGGCGGTGTTGGTTCAAATCCAGGAGGTCGCCGCTAAAGGCGACCAGGTCGAACCCTTTGCTTGCCTGAGAGAGCCAATCAAACAGAGGGTCCGAGCCATGGAAATCGGTTACGTGTAAAATGCGCATCGGTAATGTATGCCTCCCTATAAGTATGGGTCCCGAAAATCGGGTTCTTAGCCGGCCAGGCCTTCCAATTCGGGATACAATTCGGCGTCGATTTGAGGGGAATTGCCTTCACGTGCCGCCTCCGCCGCCCCCCTCTCGCAACGCTCCAGAACATTGAGACCGAGTTGGTGAACCAGCCTGAAGAGCTGAGCCTCCTCCTCTGCTGTTAGAATCGCCGCCTTTGCGGTCGAAAACCCGCAGACCCAGGGAGTGCCAAACGGCATCGACCCCGGCGCGTCCCAGCGCGCCAGTATCGCCGTGCAGGCCGAGACGGCCGAGAGGTAACGCTTGAACAGGTGCCTCCAGGGAAGCGGAGACGTGGCCACCTGGCTTGCAGCAACCCCGTGGTAGAGCGTTTCGCCGGCGGGGATGCATCCTCCATCCCCCAGGGGGGTCCCCGAAGCCACAAAGAAGTATGCCGTTCCATCGGGGTTCGCCGTTGTTAGATCGGAAAACAGTTCGAAACGGCCGCTGCCTACCACGATCACGTCCCGCGTCTTGTGTGAGGCCACTACGGCTCGATCCAGCTCGTCCTTGTCCCGGGTTTCATGGGCCCGGTTTATCATCGTGACTTGACCGGTATTAAGGTGGTGGTGGGGAAACGAAATGGACGGCATAGACACAAGATGGCACCGGCATTTCCAAGGGGCCCTGGCGGTCGCAATCGGCTGAAAACGCCGAATTTCAAGCGGGCGGGTTTGCGCCACCCAACTCCTCAATGAGCTGGATCCAGGGTTTGCTTGGGCTTGATTGGTGTGGGCAGTTGTGGCCGAACTAGAATCTCGGGCGGGGGGATTTCGGCATTGGCCGGGTCGGAAGGCATCGTCGGGCCAACAAGAGCCAATTCGGACTGCACTGTGGCTTTGGATGGTCCCGTAACCGTTACGGACTGGTCCAATGGGGCATCGACGCCAGGCATCTGGCCGTGAGGCTCTACGGGTTTTGGAGTCTGTTCTGCTGCTACGGCTGAGGCCGTCTCAATGGCCCCAGGCTTGGGCGAGGGATCCTCGGGTTCAGTAACAGAGCGAGCTCTACGCCGGCGCTCGGCTGCCGTCCAACGCTCGCCTCTATGCCGGCCAGGCTTTGCCTTCTCTCCAAGCCGGACATAGCTCTTGTGCTCGATGTCGCCGGCAAACCCCGCATGCCTCAGCGCTTGGTTCATCGCGGCGCACCACCAGGCGCGGAAAGCCTCGATATACTTGCCACCGGTCTTCAGGTCATCGAGTTCCCGCGTCTTCGGGCCAAGGCTGGCTCCTGAAATGACCTTGCGAGAGGTGAAAAGGAGGTGCGCATGCCAGTTCCGCGGATCGCCCTTCGCCGGCGGAGGGTGGACGGCAAAGACGACGGCCACGTTGAAGCTACGCACGAGGTATTCGGCACATTTCCTCACAAGCGCCAAACGCTCGCCCCTGTCTAGCTCATGGGGGAGCGCCACCACGACCATGCGGCCTTCGACAACCTTCTTTCTCAGCTCCGACTCTGACAGCACCGCGGACTCCATGAGTTCGTCGAGCGTGCCTGCCCACCCGACCATCCCGGAGTCCTCTACGCTGCCCCTGCGCTGGAAATTATACCGCCGTCCGGTGCGGACGTTCACGGCCTTTGATCGCAAGATGTAGGCGACCTCGCGCGGGAAGGATTTGCGGCGGTGCCTGCAAACCTTGGTGACATTGATCGTGAGACGGCGGAGAGGTGATGGTTTCATTGCTGACATTGTGGGGGCCAGGTTGGCAGCTCCGTGGCATAAAAGGCCCTGTTGCGTAAATGCGCTCCGCTGCCTCCAGCCTTTCCTCCCGACTCCGGCCAGCACCCCCCGCTTGGGCCTATCCACGCAATTGGCCCCAACACCCAAACCCGCATTGCCCTCGTCACGCTCCGAGCCCTTCTCGAAATTCATGCCCGGAGGGAGCGCCAACGACCTCCAAACTTCTTGGCGCATGAAAACCATACCGACACCGTCACCGCAACTGCCCCTTCCCATGGGCACGAAACCGAATCCGGAGCGCCTACCCGCCACGGTTGAGCAAAAATTAGCCCGCGTCCGCGAAATGATCGCCGCAGAAGCCAGCCAATGCGAAAGAACAATGGCTCGGGGCCACCACCTCGTAGGCAAATTCGTGCTTTCGGACCCAGACCTGGTTGCCGTGGTCATGCCTCGGCTTGAACCCCATCTCAGCAAGCTGGGGTCCGGCAGGGCGGTCGTGGACAACTACGCCGCCACAAAAGCCAAGCTGGAGCACCTAAAAAGTCTCACCCTCTGAGGATCAGCGTCCGCGGGCTCAATTGGCGCCCCCCTGGGGGATAAGCCAAATGGGCTCGCGGTCCGCTTTGACCAGGAGACCGAATGGATTCGCCCACCCTGCTGAAACGCCGGCCTGTCTCGCCGAAGGGGCGCCAACGGCCGGGGCCGACTCGCCGAAGGCCACTTCTTGACCCACAGAGGCCCCTACGGGGGCCTTATAGTTCGAGCCTGCATCAGAACACCCCCTCGCCTTCCAAGGCCTTCAAGAGCTCGAATACCTCCTCCCGGCCCCCCGGTTCGGCAATCACCGCCAGCGGCGTCCGGTCGCGCAGGTCGGGCTCCCGCCGGACCAGCCACAGCGCGAAAGCTGCTTCGTCCCCGAAAGCCCCCATCCCTGCCTCGAAGAGTTGCCGGTCTACCCTTCTGAGCTCCCAAATCGCTTCAGCTAAGCGCTCGATTTCAACTGACAAGGCGCTTTCAAGAAGCTGTCTGGCTGCGGCTGGTATCGTGATGTAGTGCTCCATAAAACAAGATGGCGGTATCCCCCAGGGGGGGTGCTAATCCCGAGTGCTACAGACTGTGAGTAACGTAACCTTCGGCCGTTCGATCCGAGGTTCCCGTCAGCGCCATTCCGGTCGCGACCACTTGCACGGTGGCCTGGCCCAGGCCGAGCACCAGGGTATCCAATTCGTCCCGGTCCGTATCGAGGTACCGGGCAGTCACGAGCGGCGACGAATGCCCCAGGATTCTTTGGGCCTTCAAAAGATCATATTTTGCCGCCCGATAAATTTGAGAGGCGAACGTCTTCCTCGCCGAATGGCATCCCACCCTCTCGGCATCGAGCCCTGCCTCATGTGCCAGTCCCTTCACGAGCCGAAAAGCCTGCATGCGAGTGATCGGCTTACCATTGCCCACACGCGACCTGAAGACAGGGCCTTGGGGGACGGCCTGAAGGCTCACCAGATAGTCCGCAATGGCAGCCCGCACCCGTTCGTTCAACGGCACCCTCCTTGACCGGACTGCCTTCCGCCTTAACCCGGCTCCGCCTTTCAGATGGGCCCGCTCGATGGTTACGGAGCGGGAGATCTCACCGGCGGGAGTGATGACCTGGGACCAGTCCAGGCCTAGGGTTTCCGAAACCCGGAAGCCGGTGCCGAGACTGACCCAAAGAAATGCCCTGTCCCGATATCGGCGGTGCCCAAGGAGTATCGCGTCCAGGAGGCGGACTTCGTCATCGGTGAACGCTCGGGTTGTCATATCCACCCTTAAGCTGGTCGCGCGGTCGCGGCGGTGCCGAATCGGCTAATTTGTTCAGGCACGCAGTAAGCCTAGCCTTTAGGCGACTGTCCTTGCTGGTGAGGCTTTTCACGGCCTTGGCGAGGTCGTCATGGCCGATGTTCTCCTTGGCTTCGATCAAGGTATCTATGGCCCAGGCGCGGTCCCGCAGGCTGGCCTTCCCATTAACGGCCAGATGAAGGAGCCTGGCGATCTGCAAGGGCTTCATCTTACTACGGTGGGAATGGCTTCGCATCCGGTCTGATTCTTGGCGATTCACCGCAGCTCGTAAATCTCAACAAGCGCGACACCAGTCGTTCCGGCGGTCCCGGAAACCTGCGCCGTGTAGTTGCCGGGGGGAAGCGTTGCCACGATAGCCCCGTCGGCAGACCCAGCCGTAAGGGTAAAGGCTCCGACTTTGGCTGACAGGGCAGCCGTAAGGGGTTGAATAACAATCCCGTTCACCGCCGCGCTACCGACCGTCGGCGCGGTCCCCCACCCGCTGTTCATCGAGATAGTCGCCCCTGCGTTGTTAGACAGGGTGAGGGTTGCACCCGAAAGAGCACCGGAGAGGCCAAACCCAGCCAATGCCGGACCGTCGCCACGAATAATGACGGTCTGGGGGGTGCTGCCGGAAATCACGAACCCTCCGATCAGGATGTTCGCTCCCGTACCGACGAACGCGCGGGCCGAGATATTAACGAGGCGGTCCGTGGGGGCCAGATCGTCGGCGTCGTAGATTTCCGCGAGGGCAACTCCGTTGTTGCTGGTCTGGGAGATGATCTGCGCCGTGTACGGTCCCGGGGAAAGCGTCTCAATAAGCGCGGTATCGTGCGAACCCGGGGTCAGTGCAAAGGCTCCGACCTCGGCGAAGGCTGCATCGAGAGACGTGCTCCACGAATTCGTCGAAGCCACGGTCGTTGAGCCTGAAACCAGCGTGAGCTGCGGGTCAGCCAAATAGTCGGAAATGTTGAAAGCGCCGAGAGCCGGGCCGTCGCCGCGAATGAGCACACTCTTTTGGTTCGGTCCCGTGGTCACAAACCCGGCGATGAGCTGGTTTGCGCCGCCTGACCCGCTCTCCGAATAGGCCCGCGCCGAAAGGTTGATGATCCACGCGTCCGTGCTAACGGTCAGTGAGCCAGCGTCAGAGGACGCCGACCCACCCGTAGGGCTCGAAACAGTGACCGTGTAGTCGCCCTGGTTCGCGGCAGTCGGGTAAACAACCAACTGGTAGCCGGTCGAGCCGGCAATCGCCGCCCCGTTGAGGTACCACTGATAGTTGGTGGGATTGCCCGTTGTGACCGTCGTCAGAGTGATCGGCGCAGAACCATTCGGCACCGTATAGGACGGGATGGAACCGGAAATAGAGACCGTGACAGGGGCTGGCGGGGGCGAATAAACGCCCTTGCGGATCGTCTCGGCCCCATAGTTGGCGACGTAGATATTGCCCGAGGAATCGATAGCGAGGCCAGACGGGTCGTCGAATTCAGCGGCGGCTCCCGCCCCGTCCGTGTTTCCGGGGGTCACAGGCTGCCCGGCGCACGTCGTGACAACACCCGCCGGGGTCACCCGGCGTACCAACTGGCTCGCGGTATCGGAGACGATGACATTCCCGCTCGGGTCGATTGCGAGCCCCTCAGGAGCGGCAAACTGGGCAGCCGGCCCAGTGCCATCTTGGGCGCCCTCGGTAACCCTGGCCGTTCCTGCCAGCGTCGAAACCACACCCTGCGGCGTGATCTTCCGGATCGTGTTGTTCTCGGTGTCTGAAACGTAGACAAACCCATTGCCGTCAACAGCTATGCCGCCTGGGTTGCTGAATTGGGCTGCTGCGCCTGTCCCGTCAGCACCCCCTCGAACCCCAGCCGTTCCGGCAAAGGTCGAAACAAGCCCCTCCGCCGTAATCTTTCGGATCGTATTGTTTGCCGAGTCTGCAAGGTAGATAGTCCCGTTGGCATCAACAGCCAGCGCCCCAGGCTGGTAGAACGTCGCAGCAGTGCCAGTGCCGTCGGCGCTTCCCGCCGAACCGGACCCGGCGAACGTCGAAAAGGTGCCATCCGGCGTGATCTTGTAAATGACGTTGGCGAGAACGTCGGCGACAAAGATATTCCCTCTGCCATCAACGCAGAGTCCGCCCAGGGAGACGATGGGATTCTGGCCACTGAACTTGAGTGCGAGCGTGGTCACGACACCGGCTGGCGTAATCTTTCGGATGAGGCCATAGGTGACATCGGAAACATAGATCGTTCCCGCGCTGTCCACGGCCACCCCATTGGGTCCGTAAAACGAGGCCGCAGTGCCGGTACCGTCAGCCTTCCCCTTGGTGCCACCCTCCCCGGCGAGGTTCGTGAAAGTGTAGGTCTGCGAGTATGTGAGCTGCCCAACAATAACATCGGAGACAGGAAGCTTTGGAGGAATCGCAACCGCCCCAAACCCGGCGCTGGTTGCCAATAAAATGGCTGGCCAGGCAATCGCACCACGATGGATCGATGTCATAATTTCAAGAATGGAGTGAGGTTTCAGCAGGCTTTCAGTCGCTGTTGATTCCGGCCGAAAGCGGTGTAGAGCCGCGGCGAACCCAGTAAGACCAAAGATCAGAATGGAAGCATTTGGAGCATTAGAGGCGCACCATCAAGTTCTATTGATAGAACCTTTTCAGAGGGAGCCATTGGTAGCCTGTGCGATACGTCGCACATGGCCTCAAAACGACAATTACCCCCGAAGCCTGGAAAGCCTGCCGGAGCGCATCCCCGGTTGACCTACAGAGTCGGGAAATCTCGCAACACTGTCGGAGAACGGGTTCGGTCTATGCGCATGAACCGCAAGATGACCCAGGAAGAGCTTGCTGGAAGCTGCCAACGCCTGGGATGGCGAATCGGACGCGTAATCGTCGCCAAAGTTGAAATGGGTGAACGCGAGGTCACCGATTTAGAGCTTACGATCTTGGCAAAAGCCCTCGAAGTGAAAGTTGGAGATCTCTTCGACTAGTCCCTGCCACTATCATTCCCAAAGTCCTGCCGAACGTCTGTGATTTCTCAGGATGTCCCCTCGAAATAGTTTTATGAGAGCAGGGCCGTGCTGTTCCGCAGGAGACTGAGGCAGTCGTCCTTGGATCCGGATATTTGTAATCGGTTCTTGAACATCAACTTGACATCCGAAGCCTCGGATTGTGTGAGGCCGTAGCCTGTACCGTGAACATTCACCAGAGGCGCCGCCTCCAGCCAATTGTCCTTTCCGAGTAACCGGTGAACGTTGGTCGGCTCGTAACCAAATCCCAGAAATAGGACTCTCCTCGCGGTAGCAAGTGCAGCGTGCGCTTTTTGGAATGTCGAATCATCGGGATCCAACTCATGTATGATCCTAATTCCCTGGGCTGACTGGCGCGCGCTGTTTCCTGGCGCGTTCTCACCGTATGGCCGTGGAATGTCGTTCGGCGGCTTGGTCTGCCAAGGCAACGTGCAAAGCGAACCGTGCAGGTGAAGAATCACTAGCTCATCAAAAATAGAATAAGTCTCTGCCGACGTGAGTTTGTAAGCATGCATGAAGGCTTGGTAGAGATAATGATCGAGACTCCGGTCATAGTTGAATGTGAGAATCGTAAGCCGTTCCTTAAGATTTAGATTCCTATTCCGGGCCAAGCGGTCGAAGAGGTATCGGTACCAATCAAGCGTCGGATCGCTGGACCGAACCTGATTCTGTTCGCGCGGGATTAGGGCTCCCGCGATCGCTGCCTTCCCCACTTCCATATATTCCGGATGCTTTTCCAGGAAGAGGTCGATTGAATAGCGCCGCGATTGGAACAACGAATCTCGAAATCCGCTTAGATCGGCATCGGAAAAATTGAAACCCGGACGCTTTAGTAGCACAAAGAGCGGCGCGCCTGTGCCACTCAGGCCGTTGACGATTTCGTCAACCAGAGCTGAACCAGAAGGATATCCGTAAGGCGCGCTCCCGCCCGCACCAACAACTAGAACTGTAGGTTCTGATACCATTGATCCATACTAACTTTCACGGCGTCATATCGCATGATGTTGCATTGCAATCAAGAGCCGTCCTCGTAGTCGCAACTCGATTTTAGTAGCGGATAGAGCCTGGCCAATACTGACCTAAGGACAGGCACTATTTCCGCACAATGCGTCGGATCCATCCCACCAAATCCTCGTACTCCCGAAATCCCATTCGATGTTTAAGCTGCTCGCATTCGCTCCGGGCCCCACGTGTTAAATGGGACGTAGTAACAATTAAGCCGGCCGTGGCGCCGTCTCGGTTAACAACCCCGTAAAGGCTGCGGACGACGTCGATACTCACTCGGCGGCGCTTCGCCGATTGTTTGCACTGCACAAGATAAAGTTCCTTCACAAGGCCGGATCTCGCTGCATAAATATCGATGCCTCCATCTTTAGAATATGGGGTCAATTTCACTTCGAATCCGTCCTTAGCAAATAGCTCGGCGACCAGCTCTTCCAAGCGGCGTGGACTCATTCTAAGGAGTTCGTCAGGATTACGGTGAAGCTCGTCTAAAATCCTCTTCCATTGTGAGGCCGTTATTACGGTTCCTTCAGGAGCGGTCTCTGCATCGTCTTGAATGTCGTCACACTCCTCATAAATCGGACCAACCTGAATTGCACCTAGCCAAGCGATCTCAAATTCCTTACGAAGAGCCGTTGAATACACTCGGTTGTGGGCAAGAAAAAATGTTCTTCCCTCCGCACGAAGAAGGTATTCTCGCTTGGCATCTACAATGATACTAATGCCCTGAGCGATCCCCGGAATCCAGCGATACGCCCAGTCGAAAGACGAAGCTGCATCAGGATCGGGAAAGGCCTCTTGGACCGAAAAGACATCCATCCCTGGAAAAGGGTCCAAATCGGAATCATAGCCCTTTGGCCCATCGGGCCCGAATCCCGGCTGCTCAAGCAAACACCGTAGATCGAGTGACGATCGTAGACCCTTCAACAAATCGGAGGTTTCAGTAACCCGCAAAACAGGGCCGGCCGCCCTCACCCAAACTGATGATTGTGCTGCATGAATCGCTTCTCTGAGCGCCGACCTCTCTCGCTGCAATTCCCCGGAGTCCATTAATCTGTCGAAAACACACTGCTCAGCAATCGGAGCAAGCCCGAACGCCTCTTTCTCCAAAAACGCGGTGGCGCAGCTCAAACAGGGTGATGGTGCGATCAAATCATTCTTCCACCGGCGACCAAGGCCCAACTCCCGAAGGTAAAGAGTAACGAAGATCGGGATACCGGGCGCCGTCATGAGAAAGAAATGAAACATTTTCTTTCTCGAAACGCGAATTGCGATGGAGCTTCCTCAATTCAAAGAACGAATTGTGCGGATCTTCCTCCAGCACGAAGGGGCCAGTCGCTGAGTGGACAATGAAATCTACAAGCATCGCCTCGGTGCCAAACCGAAAGTGGAGGTTCTGCGGCTTGAAAAACTTATAGCCCAGGAGGATTAAGGCCTCCGCGGTTCGATGCTCATAATCGCTCAGAGTCAAAATGCCATTCCTGTTAGATGTCATCCACGCGATGTCAGCGACACGCATTTCCGCGTTTTCGCGTTTCACATAAGCGATAACAAGCGACTCCTGCGTATGACCAGCATCTGGTATCTTCGGCGCGCCGAATGAAGTGCAAAGACATTCCCAGTGAACGCTGCCGACAAGGAGTTTTGAATCGCCTGTGTCCGCTAAAGAAAGGCTTCGGTCTCCAGAGCGGTCTGGGTGGCTGACCGAGAGAAAGCGACCTATGACAATTGACGCTCCGCGCAAATTTGGTTCCGGACTGAGGATGGCCATTGATCCTGCGGTATGATCCTTGAAATCTTCTCCAGGAGTAGGAAATACCAACTTCTCCAAGAGATTTCTAGAAGTATAGGTCGCCTTTAGATTTCGAGTATATTTTCTTAAGTATGGAGTGATCTCGTCGAAATCTTTGACGTAGAGGCGCCCCGGGTAATGCAGATTTAGCAACGCTGCTTCTGTAAGATCCATAAGAAACCCTAAGAGGGTTGACTCCTGCGCACGAGACCGTGGCGCTAAACCATTTTTGCCCACACCTGGTCGACAAAGGTACCTTATGAATCCGGCCGATCTCTTGAGCCTCAAACGTAGTTTGGAATTAAGTCGCGATGAGTTTTCCAATTCGGCAAAAAGCGTGCTCGCTGGACTGCCGTCGAATTTGATAAGCGCCTTTGGATAGCTCCCTGAGCAGCGGGTACAGGGACTTTTAACAACGGCGCGCGACTTTCGGGCCACCCCGTATCTGTAACGAGGGTCCCTGCGGACAACGAGCGGGGCGTTGCACAATGAACATGTGTAGAAATGTCCGATGTGCTCGCGCTGAACATTCGCGTAGTCTCCCAAATGGCCTTCGTCGTTTGGAAACACTAATTCGGTTTTTATCCCTTTGGCTCGAAGGCCAGAAGTTAGTACCTCATCGATGGCTTGAATTCCGTAGCCGAATGGAAGGTTGCACATAGGTGGACAATTATGGGGGCGTTTTCACCGGATCCGATTTGGCGAACCGGATTCTCTATTGTAGGCGGCGAAATCGGATTGCCCGTACGCGAAGTGTTTGCGGAAAAGCACCGAATGACGTTCAACTTCAATAAGATCGACGTTCTGTACGTCGTTATTTTGAAAATAAACGTTGACTTTTAATCCCCGATAAACGTTTATCCAGCCATGAACTCAATTCCTTCCCCTTCACCCACCGCTATGACCCTGTCGTTCCCCGCAATGCAGGGGCGAATGGGCAAGCGCGAATACTATGTAACTGTTATGAAACTCGCGCTCATCCCGAAGCTGTTCAAATTTCGGGACTGGGCGGAATTGCCGCCTGAGCAACGTGCTCAGCGGGTCATCCAGAAGAGCCGGATTCCTGAGATCACCCGATATATCCTCGAGAATGAGGACGGCTACCTGTTCTCGGCACTCACGGTGTCTTACAACTGTGAACCAACATTCACGCCTGTTGCCGGAAACTCTGAAATCGGCCAATTGCAGATGCCGTTCGAAGCTGACCTCGTAATCAACGACGGTCAGCACCGCCGTGCCGCGATTGAGGAGGCCCTGAAGGAAAATCCCGCGCTCGGGCAGGAAAGCATTTCTGTAGTGCTGTTCCCCTGGGAGGATCTGGATCGCGTGCAGCAGATGTTCTCCGATCTGAATCGCACTGCGCGAAAGACGTCGAAGTCGCTTGATATTCTGTACAACCACCGCGACCTCATGAGCCAGATCGCCCTAGCGGTATCCGAAAAAATTCCTGTCTTTCGGAAATTCGTGGACAAGGACCGGATTTCACTTCCTCTCCGCTCCGCGAAGCTTTTCACGCTTAGCGCGATTTACGACGGCACGCTCGCCCTGCTCGATGTCGTAAACGCAGAGGACTACGACGTAAAACTAGCCGAAGCGCTTGCGTTCTGGGAGTCGGTCGCTTCGAACCTATCTGAATGGGGCCGGGTTGAGTCCGGCGCGTTGAAGCCCCTTGAGTTGCGACAGGAATTCATTAACAGCCACGCCGTAGTCCTCTGGGCGCTCGGCGGGATGGGTCGTTCGCTGATTTCCGCCCATCCAGAAGACTGGGCCTCGAGGCTCACGAAACTCAAGGACATTGACTGGCGCCGAACCAACTCGGAGTGGCAGGGTGTCGCGATGTCTGGGGCTGACGTCATCAATCGTCGGCAGTCCAGGGCAGATACTTCATCGTTCCTGAAGCTCAAGCTCGGATTGTCCCTTACACCCGCAGAGGTCCGTTCTCTCAAGGGCGCAAACGAGGTGATGGACGAGCTCAAGGCACTAGTCGGAAAAAACTGAACATGAGTCTCTCAATCGAATCAACAGACGGCAACGTCTTAGCGCGTTTTGAAAAGAACTCCAAAGAGGAGGTGCGCGTATCCGTCGACACATTTCACGGCCGCCAGATCATCAACCTGCGCGTGTTCTACCGCGATGGAGAAGAGTGGAAGCATGGAAAACAGGGAATCGCCCTTTCGGTGGATCGATTCAAGGATCTCGCCGATGCCGTCCTTCAAGTCGGCGCGTATCTCAAGACGCATGGAATCCTCTGATTCCTCGCCCAGAATCGCCGCGCTCGAAAATCGAAATCCTCACCTCCTTAATGACCATGGAATGGCGTTTCAAAAAACTTACACCGGATGACACGTTACAGAACGCGTCTCACCTTGAGTTCTTCCACAACGACGCTCTGCATTCGACGGTGGATGCTCTCGCGCGCGAAGATATCCAGAACCGGCTTGACGCTCGGGCGCGCAACAAACCGCGCGTGGAAGTTCGCTACCGGCTATGCGGTCCAGTAGATGCCGCAACCCGTGGACGCTGGTTTGCCGGACTGGCGTCTCATCTCGCATCGCCTCAGGTTGCGGAGGAGCTTGGTGCGGCTCCGTCGCTCACCCGCTCCTTAAAGTGGCTTGTGATCGAAGATTTTGAGACGACCGGGCTGGAAGGTGACCCACTTCGATTTCAGGATCCCGATGCTGGATCGACGCGGCCGCGAAACGATTTCTTCTGGTTCATACGCAACGTTGGTAGATCGGGCAAGAAAGGCGGTGATCGAGGCCGCTGGGGACTCGGTAAGATCGTCTATCCGGCTACCTCGCAGGTCCGCAGCATCTTTGCCTACTCAATCAGGCAAAGTGATATGCAGCGGCATCTCATTGGGCGGTCGGTTCTTGCCGTGCATCACCTCGATGGCGCACAGCACGACTCCGAAGGCTATTTCGGGCGATTTGATGACAAAACTCATACCTTCTTCGCAACTCCTGAAACCGATGCCGTCGAGCTCGACTCTTTCGTCGCCGATTTCCGCATTCAGCGTAAACCTACCGAACCTGGCCTGTCGGTCGTTATCCCATGGCCAGAAGACGACATCACGATGGACAACCTCGTGCGGTCTCTGATCGAACATTGGTTTTGGGTCATACTGGAAGACAGGCTTGTGGTAAGGGTTACGCTTGACGCGACAGGCGAGGAAGTGGTCCTTTCGAGCGACACGCTCGAGAGCGTGATCCGCAAAACAGTGAACGAGTCAACTCTCGAGGGACATCAGCTGCTCAGAAAGCTAGTATTCGCGAGAGAAGTTCACATGTTCGACATTGCCTCGCCGACATTCTATTCGCTCACACCCTGTCCGGCAGGATCCGCACCGAAATGGGACGACTCTGAAGGCCGCTTCCCTTCGGAAGAGGCCATCGCGACGGCTCGCGAAGCATATCACGCCGGAAGATTAGTCGGGTTCGATATTCCCGTCCGGGTTACCAAGACTGGCGGCGGTGCCGATGAAATGGCTTCCTTTGAAGTATATATCCAGCGCAGTGATGGCGGGGAGCAGGCAACAGAGACGTTCCTTCGCGATGGGCTGACGATAGCCGGACAGCGATTTCTCCGCGAACCAGGCGTGTGTGCAATTGTTAAGGCTGAGGACAACGCACTCGGGACTCTCCTAGGAGACGCAGAAAACCCAGCACATACTCGGTGGGAACGAAGCGGAAAACACTTCCGTGGAAGATATGTAAATGGGCCAAGCATCTTACTTTACATTCAGCGCTCTGCCCAGCACCTGTGCGCACTGCTTTCGCGCAAGCCGGAGGGAATCGACAAGGATCTTCTCAAATTTCTTTTCAGTGTTCCCGAGGCGGGGCCCCTTAAGACGCCGGGTCCTAAGCCGAAGCCTGGTGACGACCCTGATCCACCGATTCCACCCATTGTCGCGCAGAATTATTTCGTGGAATGCACGAAAATCCCCGATGGCTTTCGCCTTCGTCGACATCCAAAGGCGACAACGCCGCCCGAGGGGATACAGGTGCGCGCCGCGTATGACGTTCTCCGAGGAAATCCCTTTAAGCTGCATCATCCCGCAGATTTTGACCTCTCCAGACCAAACGGCATTAAAATCGAAATGGAGGGCTTAGCCGTAACCTCAGCAGAGCCGAATCGACTCATGCTCGCGGTGGAAACACCCGATTTCGAGTTTACGGCTGTGGGATTTGACGCGCACCGCGATCTCATCGTCGACGTAAAGCCTTTGCACGCAGCGTTGCCGGGAGATGCACCGCTCGCAGTTACCTGAGCTTCAAAAATAACAGTAAATCATGATCCGCCGATTCAACTATACCGACCGTCTGAAAATTCCGCACCAGAACGTCCGCCTCGCATGGGTGGATAGCGGGAACGGACCGCTGCAATTCAAGGGCGAGTTTGATCTTGAATTAGACAGGCTCCTCGATCCCTCCGGTGCTGTTTTTGTTGAAGCGTACATCGGACCCGCAGTGATGCGCTTCTCTTTTGGAACTGTCGCCCACCGCGAACATCCTGAAGACACGCGACTAACTGATTTTCCTCCCGGACTTAAGCCCTTGTTCCGCATTCGTGTCGTTGATCGTTCCATAGACAAGCGAGTCCTCGCGTGGGCGGATGCGGTCAGTCCTCTAGCTCCGGATGAGGTAGAAGGTGGACGTCGCAGCATTTTGCCTGTAGAGACTGTCGACCTTGGACCGCGGGTATGGAACCTGCGGATCGATTCGAATAAATTTTTCCTTCAACTCAATTCTGCGATCCGCGAACCGCATGACATCACGGTCATGGCCCGCGATGCCGATTTCATAGCCCTAGTCTATCCAGCGGTAATCCGTCAGATCCTTACACATCTTCTGCTCGGACCGGAGACGGAATCGGTCGAGGAGGATCATGACTGGCTCACATTCGCGGCCGCGTTGACCGGACGCAGAGCGCCTACCAACGACGGCGATGCCGGAGAAGAATTATTTATGAGCGACGTGGAAGATTGGATCACCGAAGCTGTCGAGGCGTTCTGCTTGCAGCAGCATGCCGCAGAGACGTTTGTAACATTTAAAAGGGAAGCGGAGGCGTCCAATGTCTGAACTGAGGTACTTCACCGTGGAGGGTCGCACCCGTTGGAATCAATGGCTCGATGAATTGAGACTCGATTCCACGCTGGCTTTGCCGGCTGGCCTACTCACAAATCCAGATTTTTCCTGCCGTGCGCCTACTGCGCTGTCAGTCGATCAACAATTGTTCGCGAGTAAATTCGAAATGGCAGAACGACTCGCACCTGTTATCGCGTCAGTCCGCGAGGCGCGCCTTCCTGGCGACCGATGGCCAGGCCTTTGGGATTGGCTTGCCGCATTCTATTTCGATTCACTCTGTCCTTTGGTCCCCGCTGGGCACAGAGAGCTGCGGGAGCAGGCCCGCTATTCTTTCAGTGCGGACTACAAACGGCGCTACCGCCATCGAATTTTCGGCCCAATCGATCTATACCTGCGGTTAGGCTCCTACAGCCGGGTGCTGATTCATGGAGCTCCTTCGAGCCTGACCGATTGGGAAGAACAGACAGCCTCGAGATACCAGATAAGTTCCAACAGGGGAATCGCTGAGGCATTGTATCTCCTCTATTGGGATGAAGATCGAAATGCGCCTAAGCGAGGGGCCGCGCCAAACGCTCGGAAGCCGGGCACCCTTCGCCGTTTCAGTGACCTAGTACAGCAGCTGGGGCGGACTTACGATCTGATGTCCGTAGACGCCACCGCCATCCTTGCGCTACTCCCTAGTGAATTTAAGGCGTTCAAGCCCGCATAACGTTTTCGGACTCGGCGTTAGTTAATAGGAGGCCTCGGATAGAGGAGAATAAGCAGCAAAGGCTTATGCTCCTACAGTCAAAACAGAGCTTCCACGTACCTAGGATTTTCTCGAATCTTCGAGTTTAGGGTTGACGCTGGGAAAAAGTGATATCGATTGATATCACTTTTTCCCAGTATGCCCTCCAACCTGCTCATCAGAGGAATCTCTCCCGAAGTGGGGCAATGGATTGAATCCGAGAAAGCGAGTCGCCGCGTCTCTAAGAACGAGTTGTTGCTCACTGTCCTTAAGGACGCAGCAGCAGCACGGCAGCCGGAGCCGACACTATTCGATTTCGCCGCGCAACAGGCCACATCTACGCCTACGCGCCCCACTGCGATACCCTTCCGATTCGTCGACCTTTTTGCGGGAATCGGCGGTCTCCGGCTTGGGCTCCAGCGTGCAGGAGGCACCTGCGTATTCACGTCAGAATGGGACAGATACTCTCAGAAAACCTACAAGGCGTGGTACGGGGACGATCCTCATGGTGACATCACAAAGATCGCACCGGAATCGATCCCCGATCACGATGTGCTAGCAGCGGGATTTCCCTGTCAGCCTTTCTCAATCGCCGGGGTCTCAAAGAAAATCAGCCTAGGACGGGCGCATGGATTCAAAGATGCCGCCCAAGGTACATTGTTTTTCCACGTTGTCACGATTGCAGAGATCAAACGGCCGCCGGTACTGCTACTAGAAAATGTCAAGAACCTGCTTTCGCACGACGGCGGAAAGACATGGAAGGTCATTCACGCGAACCTGCAGGATCTGGGTTACAAGGTTTTCCACAAGGTTATCGATGCCAAGCATTTTGTCCCCCAACACCGCGAACGGATCTTCATAGTATGTTTTGATCCGAGGGTTTTTGGGGAGAATCCGCCATTCCAATTTCCCGAGCTACCGGAGGACAAACATACCCTCAAGGATATCCTGGATCCGAGCCCTGACCCCAAATACACGCTTTCAGATCACCTCTGGCGCTATTTACAGGCATATGCAGATAAGCATCGCGAAAAGGGCAACGGATTTGGCTTCGGACTAACACCTCCGGAGAAGATCTCCCGAACACTGAGCGCCAGATATTACAAAGATGGTTCTGAAATCCTGATTCCGCAGGCGCGAAAAAATCCGCGCCGTCTATCGCCGCGCGAGGCAGCTCGGCTGATGGGATTCCCAGACGAACTGCCAATTGTTGTCTCGGACACGCAGGCGTACAAGCAGTTTGGCAACGCAGTGGTGCCCCTCGTGTCTGAGGCGGTGGCAAAGCAGATTGTTGAAGTATTCGCGTGGCACCTCCGAAATCGCGGGTGCCTTTTTAGGGTGCCAGAGGCCTTGTCGGCGTGATGCAATCGCCAATAGCCGAGCAGGCGCTTCGTGATGCTCTTAATACCGGTAAAGCGATTCTGAAGTTCATTTCTAGAAACGACGTTGGTGACACTGGTGGGCATCAATGCGGATTTTACCTGCCTCGGCATTCCTGGGAGGTTTTTACCACTATGCCTCCGACCAAGGGAAAGGTCACAAAAACCGAGGTTAAGGTTGTTTGGTCGAACGGTCGCGAGACAAATTCAATAGTCACGTGGTACGGAGGAGGCACGCGGCGCGAATATCGCCTCACAAGGTTCGGAAAAGACTTCCCTTTTCTGGACCAGGAAAATGTAGGCAGCCTTCTTGTAATCGTCCCCGTCTCGTTTTCGGAATATCATGCGTACGTTGTCGATACTGACGAAGACATAGAAACCATTCAGACGGGCTTAGGCGTCGAAATCTTGGAAACCGTCGCAATCTACCGGCGGGGTGAAGAGCAGAAAGAGGAAACTGAGAATGAATGCTTGGAGCGTCATTTCAGGGAATCAACTGCGGCTTTCAGCGGATTTCCGACCTCTCGCCTACTTTCCGACGAGACGCTCCGAGCTCTCGATGACTGCATTCGCGGTTTTAGGAATGTTAGGCCCGACAAACGGTTGATGACGAGCGTCAATGCCGAGTACCGACTTTTCAGGATGCTGGAGCGCAAGCTGTGTAGTTCAGCCGTCACCCAAGCCTTTCGTGATATCGACGACTTTCTCGGAGTGGCTCAGACTATCCTTCAGCGGCGCAAAGGGCGGGCTGGGTTGTCGTTCCAGAATCATTTTGAGACCATTCTGCGAGATCACTCAGTGAGTTTCAGTGCCCAGCCGGTTCTAAAAGACAACAGCCGGCCAGATTTTATAATGCCCAGCCTCGAAGCCTATCAGGATCCCAATTTCCCAAGAGAGAAAGTCACCGTGCTTGCTTTGAAAACCACTTGCCGAGACCGCTGGCGACAGGTCCTAGAAGAGGCGACCGATGTGCCACGGCGTCATATCTTGACACTTCAGCCGGGAATTTCGGTCAATCAATTACGTCAGATGCATAAGGCAAGCGTATCGCTCGTTGTACCCCAAGAACTTCACAAGGAGTACAACGTAAAAGACAGCGGGATCGATCTCCTCACCGTCGAAGGTTTTATACGAAACATTCAACGCCAGGCAGTCGGATGATTTCTAAATTCTCGCTTCAAGGCTAGATTCGAAGGCGGCCGGTCTTTTGTTGCGCATCCGGTCACTGGAGCTTCCTTATCTTAAGAGTCATGGCAGACGTGATGACACCCGCGCAGCGATCACGATGCATGTCGAGAATTCGATCAAAAAATACGAACCCCGAACTTATTGTTCGGGCTCGCCTTAGGGCTCTGGGCTTTCGGTACCGTCTTCATTTTAAGAGCCTTCCGGGGCGACCAGACATTGTAATTCCGTCGCGCAAAATCGCCATTTTTGTACACGGTTGCTTTTGGCACCGCCATCGCTGCCGTCACGGGCGATCAATACCAAAAACCAATGTCGCCTTCTGGGTCGCAAAGTTTGCAGCAAACAAACAAAGAGACCGCCGATCCTCGATGGCTCTTCGGAAGCTAAAATGGCGAGTCGTAACAATCTGGGAGTGTAGTACGCGCCAGCCCGAAAAGCTATCTAAGGTCCTGGAAATTCTTTAAATTTTCACGCCTCCCTATGGAAATCCTCGCGACCGAATCATTCGCAAAGCAGCATCCTTCTGGGAACGAAACATCGGACGCACATTAGCGTGACCCAGCAAGTGCCTTAACCAACTCCAGCCGTGAAACCGTGTAGGTTATCTGGAGTCGCGTCTGGAGCAATACGGCCTCCTTCAGAAGACTGAATGGATCCGCAAGTATTGCAACGTCGTAACCCGAAGGGCTATCTAGTGAAGTTACCAGGCATAGTACATAATCTTTGCCAATAGACTGGGCCACCTCCCACTCGCGCTCAGTCAGCCTGATATCCTCAAGTTTTCCACGACTTCCCTTTACCTCTACACGAATGCCCGACTCGTGAAATTCAAAATCGAACCCTAGACCCACCCTATCCGTCATATCGCGAGGGGTTCCCCACTCCGGATGGTTTTCAATCACCCAGCTCAAAAACCTCTCCTCAGCCAAACGTCCCGTTATAGCGGCAGCAGCTTGATCAACTCTTGATGGCACTTCTTCTCGAGGAAGCGATGTGGCGAGATAGAGAGCCTCTCTCTCAAATATCTCGTCGAAATAGCTAAATGCTTCATTGAGCCACGCCTCTAAATTGACCGGAGGATCACCAGGGTCGAAGCATTTCGAGATAATCGACCCGCATTCATACGCTCTGCCGGCACCGTGAAGCTTTCCTCGCTCTTCGTGTAGCCACGTTAATTTGGCACCCAACTCGATCGGCCCCCGCCTCCAGCCGTTTCTCAATTGCAATTCGGACGAGAGAAAATCAGCCCGCGTGCGTAACCGCCTGCCACGCTCATTGCTCCATCCGCCTCTCGCCGTGATTCCAACGCTGCCAGCTGCAAGTAGGACGGATACCCAACAAATTTTCTGATCAACCGAAAGAAGGAAAACTGGATAAAACCCCTCAGTTGGTCGCGTTGAGTTGATCGGGTCGTGGAAGCTGACGTAATACACATGAGCCCATGAGCCTTTTGGTTCGCCCGTAAAAACAGCAATTGGCCGTCTGCGCCCAAGTTCGAAGGCTGCATTTCGGAGTGCTCCGCGGGCTCCTGACATTTCGGCGAATAATTCTGCCTCCACTCCGGTGCGGGTTTCCGGGGCAGATAAGGGACGTCCCGCAACAACCTGCGGATATAATCTCGAAACCTTTTGCAGATGCGCTGCAAGGTCTTCGTAAATCATCGCCAGCTATTGAGACTACAATTGAATAACTACATAGCCAACCGGGCGAAGACCGGAAAATAGCGCGAAAATGCGGCATAATTTTCTAAATCATCGGCCGTCGCTTTGTCGCTATTTGCGATCGAATAGCCAAGTCGCCGGTGAAGGCGCTTCCCCGGCGTTTTACTCGTTGTTGGAAGGACAGCTGCAAGGCGCATCCTCTCTTGGAAGCTAAGATCTGGCACGTTAATCTTGAATGGACGTTGATCCCAGCTCTTTGTGCGAAATGGCCATCCTGAGAAAAGACGCCTAATTTTCGGCCACTCCCCATCAAGGCACTTTATTCCTGTGATGGTGAGCATCCGGGCTCCATCACGATAGGTAGAAGAATTTATTACATGAAAGCCAAATCCAGCCATCGGTGGAGGCAAGGTAACCAGCTCGACCATCTTTTGCAGCATGACCAAATATGTATCCTCATTTTCGAAGTACGATTCCCAATTCGCGGGGAGAATCTGGGCGAAATTTTCACCGAATTTAGTCCTGAAGACTTCCTCGGTTCGAAACCCAGCGCTTAGGGATATGCGAAGAACACTCCCTGCCGCCGCCTTCCGGACAGCGGAGCCAAAATGTTCAAAATTCCTAGGTTCGCACCCGAAATAATCAAACCAGAGAGCGACCAGAGATTCATCGGGCATGTGGGCAACAAAGTCTTTGTCAGTCTGGCAGCTTAGATCCAAGTCGCGCTTGAATCGGTGAAATTCCTGGCGTTTTAATATTTCAGGTTCCTCTTCGATCGATATCAGAGGCATATCGGGGAAATATTGCTCAATAACCTTAAGATCCTCGAGAAAGGCCCCACCCATTCCGACATAGCGATATTTTGTCGGGCCTGAATACTCAGGGACAACACGCTTAAGCACCTCAACAAGCATGTAACGGTCGACGGCCTTATTTGTCCTAAGGTGGTATGGCAGCGATTTCATTTCTGCTTTGCTCGCTTAAATGTGTTGTCGAAACACTTCTCACCGACCTCGGAAGGGTCTTTTTCAACCTCCTCTCCGAATAGAAACTTTGCTACGAAAGCAATTTCATCGATCGGTCGAGAAAATGAAATTCGGCGCGTTACCCCTGCCTCGCGTTTGGGCTTGGGCAAACTAGGCTGGAGAATTGCTCCTCCGATGGTGCGTTTCGATTTTGAAAATTCGCCCAAGTGTTCTTTTGAATATGCCTTGAGTTGAGCAAGATTTCGAAGAGGGGCGGCTTTAATCTGTGCTTTTGCAGAATCGAGTTCTTTTTTCCATGAATACGTGTAGTCGGTGAACATCTTCATTCCCTCAATCATTCGTTCCCGAACGTGAAGATACAGAATTGAGCCCATATCCAATCCGCGCTTTGTTGTAACCGTCGGCAGCTTACTCGCATCGTTGCTCACGAATTCAACGACACCCGAGATGGCGATAAATTGCGGATGGTACCTTGGTACGCCGCTGATGCCCCACCCAGTGCGTTCCGACTTGTCACAATACAAGACGACACGATCATTACAAATGACAGTCCATCCGGCTCTATCGGACCTATATTTTGGGTTCTCCGTGTCGTCGCGCTGTTCATCTTCGTCAGGAATTGGTCGAGTGAATCCTACGGCAAGGAACACTTTTACGTCATCGAATTCGGTCGTAAATAAATATGGCCGCACGCTAGACTTGGATGCTTGCGCGAATGCAAGCTGAACTGGATGCCCTCGTACGGGAACCTTGTTAATCGTAACTTCGAGTCCTTTTTCAATGATTGCGGAGTAGTGTGTATCAATCGCTGTCTCCAGCCGTTTACGGAATTCTTCAAGACGCTTTCCAAATTCCTCCCTTACTGGTTTGAGAAGCCTTCCGATTACGATAGTCGTCCCCTCTTCCTTCGGCCTGACTTTGCTTGGCTCGGCTGTTAATTCCCAGGTTCCTTCGTTAGCCAACCATTCTTGATCGATCTCAACGTCGTAGGCGTCACTGCCATTTCGTGTCTGAATGGAACATTCCCTTCCCATTTTGAATATGGCCCGTTTCATGCCAATACCGTAGACACCAACAGTCGGCAGACCCGATTTCTCGACTTCCGGAGGGCGTCCCATTCGAAAAGCATAATTCTTCTGAGCCCAGGGAATTCCGCCGCAATTGTCGGTGATCGAAAAATGGTCGGCTGAAATGGTGATGTGAGAATATCGATTCTTATATGGCGTATCTCCATTCACTGTTAGATCATTTCTCAAAATTCCATCTACACAGTTGTCGAGTAGGTCCAGGATCGCATCCTCAAGCGTGATGTCCCGTGTCAACATCGAGACAAAAAAGTCCTTTGTAGGACTTGCATCGATCTTACCGTATGTCTTTGGCATGATTAGAACTCGATTGACGGCTAAAGGAAGCTCCGGACCACTCGCAGCACTTTCTCAGCAACTATTGGACTCACGCTGTTTCCAATATGCCGGAGCGAATGCCAAATTGTGTTGTGAAGCAAAAACCAGTCAGGAAAGCCCTGTAGGCGAGCGGCCTCACGCGGCAAGATAACACGAGGCTCCCATGAGTGGATCGGACGCAATGCCGTAAACGATCCATGTTCAGGCCCAGTGCCCGCACGTAAGACGGGACACAAGGCGGCAGGGTCAAGTTTGATTGCTCGGGACACTCGATCGACTTTCCCGTGAGCAACCGCTTGGAAGCGCCTCCGAACTGCTACCGTGTGAATTGTTGGCTGGAATCCGGAGGCCAGATTGCGGCGGTGCAACATCTCGACCGAGAATGCATCGCCCACGGTCTCTGGTATTCGATCAAATAGCCTTTCGGCAAATTCGTCAGGCTTGCTCCTCCAATTTACCTCGCCCCAAACCGTGCGATCGCTAGATGCCTCACATTTATCAGGTGACCCAATTCCCGAAAGTGCATGTCGGACCCGAACGGGCTCTTTAGATTTGGCGTTGTTCAAGGCCGACACGAATTGTTGCGGATCCACTTTGTGTCGAAACCCGATGAAAAACACGCGCTTGCGATCGGTTGGAACTCCGTAATCAGCCGCGTTGACTACCATTGGTGGAAGTACGTGGTACTCACCCGCAACACGATCCAGTCCGCGTTTGACCAAGTGCCGGGCACCGTCGCTCAAGATTCCAGGGACATTTTCCGCGACGAAAAATTGTGGCTCGATTTGCTCTACATGCTTAAAAAATTGCGTGAAGAGATCGTTTCTGGGATCCTGAGTATCACGTTTTCCGATGACACTAAATCCTTGGCATGGTGGCCCTCCAATTATTCCGTCAACACCTTTACGTTCGGCCTTTCTCAGTAAATTTTTTGAACCTATGGTTCCGATATCGACTGATTTTACCTTACACGAAGGGAAATTCGCACGGTGTATCGCAATCGCGTTAGCATCGCGGTCGAATCCAGCAGCAACCTCAAAGCCGGCGCGGTAGGCGCCAAGGGTGAGACCGCCGGCGCCGCAGAACAAATCGAGGACGACTGGTGATCCACGCATCTAATTCTACTGCTTATGGTGCCTCGCGGCATAGTCGAACTGAAAGACTACGCTGTTTTACAAGGGCGCTAATGCCTAACTCGGCCGGGGCGGCGCATAAGTGGCGCATAATTTGCCCCTCGAAAGGCTGTTTTCTGTCGAGCGGCACCTAACTTGACTTTCAGTAGCGTTTCATGGACAAGGACTAAGCCATGACAAGAAAATCGATAAATCTGGTTCGATCCCAGCCCGGGCAGCCATTTTAAATCAATGGCTTATGCGATTTCCGAGATTCCCTTAAAAAAAGTGCTTGGCCACTTCTTGGCCACTTTTTCGATGCTGGAATCGTCATGTTGCCGAGTTAGGTGCTGACTAGCTCAATCAATGCGGAGAGCTTACGGCCGGGTGAATGGCGTTTGCTGTTGGGCGTGATCTTTAGTTCAAGGGAGCGGCCGGTAGCCTCGACGTAGCGCGTGATGGTTGAAAGGCGCACGTCTTCCCCATGATTTTCGAGGCGGGAAAGTGCGGTCTTCTGCATTTTTACGCGCTTCGCAAACTGCGAGAGAGTGAGGCCGGACTTTTCGCGGTGCTCGGCCAGCAGCATTCCAATGGCAAATCTGCGGTATTTGTCTTCAAAGTTCGCCCAAGCTCGCGGGCTGCGGGCCTTGCGCTCGCTGATGAATTTTTCGATGTCGCTCATGTCGTTTCGGGTTCGGATCGTTTCGTTTCGTTTCGGATAAAATGGTAAGCCCCTATCCCGTGGGCTTAGGTTTTTGCGTCTTACGGTGCAGGTAGTCTTTGCGCCGCTCCTCAGCCAGTTCCAAATCCTGCTTCTTTAACTCCATCGATTTCTTCGCGAAACCATGGGCGGCGATGATGACCGAATTGTTCTCAATGAAAGAAAGAAGCCGGAACTGCTCTTTGCCGTAGTGGGTTTTGATTTCCCAAATGTGGTCGGTTACTTTCTCGAACAACTTCTTGGGCACGACGGCATTGGGATATTCTTCAAAGAACCTTACGCCTATCGCCACGGCTTTCGCCCGATCATCGTCAAGCTCGTTGAGCCATTCGGCGACCGGCTTCGTGCCATCGGCAGTCCGGTAAAACTCGACAGTGCGAAACTTGTGGCGCTGTTTCAAGCGTAAGTTACCTTATTTGTTAACTAGGCTGAGTCAAGTCTCTCCCGTTACAAAGATCCGATTCGCATTGGCTCCCACCTAACCATCTCATCGAATTATTGGAGATGGCCTCGGGACTTGCATCGAATGAACTCGGGATAGCGGTAGAGGACGCTGTGGCGACGCTTTGTTCGAATAGTTTCTTTCCCGATTTTGTCGCACGGAGTCCAAAATATCGGAAAACGGCAGGTCAGGAAAAGGAGGCTGCCGATGTCTTAACGGTTTTTGGCAACACGTTGATCGCCTTGCAGGTCAAAACGCGGATTCTCCCCGAGGGTATCGATGCGGATCTCCCTGAAGTCGAACTCGCCAGATTTACCCGCATGCTCGGGAGAGCCTTAGATCAGTTCCGCGCGCTCATGGAAGCATGGCGCGATCCTGCGTTCGGTCCCCTATTGAACGAGCGCGGCCTGCCCCTGAATTTCAAGCGCGGAGAGCCCAAGCGCCTATTTCTCATCGTCGTTTACGCTGTTCTCAAACCCGATGGGAAGAGGCCGGAATTCGATTTGCGATGCACGAAGACGTGCCATTCCGAGACCCCGATTCCAATACACATTTTCTCTCTCAGCGAATTTACGGCGCTTCTGCGGATGCTCGATACCCTTCCGGATTTTCTCCTCTACCTGGAAACACGGGCGGCTCTGCACGAACTCAACATCATACCCACCTTGGCGAACCCTCTTGATGTTTGGACGCTCGCCACATTTGAGCGCGCCCGGATGGTTGCGGCTCTCGAAAATAAGACACTCTTAGACATCGACGGTCTCATGCACCGGCATCAGCAGTCGGTCGCACAGCTTGAGGAGGCCGAGAAGCCGAGTTATCTGATCGACTGGCTGATTCACGAACTGCACGCCGGTAGCGGGAAAACGCTCGCCCTCGATCCACAGGTCGCAGGGTATCCTGGTCTCACTGAAGCCCCCGGCTCCATGGAAGCGTACCAGCGCTGCATCCCATATTTCGCGCAGTTAAATCGCGAGGAACGAGGTAAACTTGCACGGGAGCTTTTTATCCGTATCGAGCGAAGCCGCGATGGCTCCCCGAGCTTCGGCGGCCTTAAATTCAAAGATCACGAAGAAGGTTATCTCGTTTTGGCAGCGCCCGGGCCGCGCAAAGGGCGGCATCCATTGATGATCAGCCTTGGGCAGGTGCTCGCGCACAGGATGAAATTGCATCGCGTCGTGTGCATCGGAACCGGGCCCGGCGAGCCAAGGGACGATGGTTGCGATGTTCTGGCTGTCGAAGTTGACCTTTCCAGGCCGAGTGGGGAGTTGGAGGGCTTCGCTGCGGAGTGGTTTGGAGCCCCTCGAACCGAATGAAGCGGCCCGGCGACCCGATAGCCTTGCGACGCAGTCGTGGGAAAAGGTGTGTGTCTCTCGCAATGAGGTAAGCTCCGCGGTCCTCAATCAGGCAACCCGGGCCGAGTCGATGAATGCAATGACCTCGGCGTCGTCGAACAGCACGACTCGGGCGTTGATCTTGTGGCGGGTGATCATTCCCTGATCGGCCCACCGGAAAATTGTCCGAGGGCAGACGCCCAACCGGGTGGAGAGCGACCTTGCCTTGCTGAATCGGCGGACTGCCAAAGAGCCGGCCTGCGGCGAAGCGGCGGCCGGAGAACCTCCCGCATAGACATGATGAGTGACGGTCGACTCAGGGCAACCGCCTATATCGCAGCTACTACAAAGCAAAGAATATGCTCGTTCCTAATCCGCTCCATTTGTCGATTGCATTCTAGCAAGTAACCGAGAAAGAGAGCTATACAGCTTGTTTGGGCTTCTGTGCATTTGCGAAGTCCTTTAGCACGCCCATCTAGTTACTGTGCATGACCTTCTTTTCGCCAATCTGGATCCGCTTCCGTACTGCCTGATTGCAAGAAATCGGGAGTAATCTTCTTCAGCTCAACTTCCCCCTTACATAGATTGAGCAGGGACCGTACGCTTGGACGCTTCGCGCAGCATAGGAATTCGGACACCTGCGCGGCGGCCAATTTCGATATCGGCAGCAATTGGCTGACTCTTGCCACCGAAAGCCCTTCCCTCTCCGCAATTGCGGTTAGGGTTGAGACTTTCCCCGACTTCAACTCGGCCGCCCATCTAGTCGCTCGAGTATGGATATGAGATATTGTATCTCTTTTGTGATCTATGGTTTCTGCATTACTTTCCCGACTGAATGGATAACAGATCCTTGGCTCGCTCCTAGACCTCCTCGTCGGAAATTGCATCACCGTGATTAGGTCGATGGTTCGCCCTCCGCATCGTTTCGGGCAGCCATTTAAGAAGAGCGCGAAACGAATTGGCTCTCCACCATGAAGTGGGGACAGGGACCGTAGAGGGTTGAGTTTATGAGTTATCCGGGCAGTCCAAATCAAGCTGCGGTCACAACTTTGCCCACGTCGCGCATCTTTGCTCCGGTGGCAAATAGCGCCCGAAAAAGCAGGTCCAAAGACACGTCGGATTCTGCGGCCTCTAGCTTGGCGATCCTCGATTGACTAGATCCGATACGGCGCGCGAGTTCTGTTTGAGAATAGTGCAGCAGCACGCGGCGGCGGCGTACCTCCTCGGCCAAGGACAGTCGAAGTGTAACCAAGGAGCTCTCTTCGCGCGTTAGGCCGAGGAAATCATCGGCCGATCCCACCCTGTATCCGGCGGCCTCGAGGCGGTTCTTCTTTTCGCTTTTCATGGTATGGATTGGTATTTCTTTAAGCGTCGTTTACAGGTCTCTAAAACAATCTGTGGAGTTTTCTGGGTAGTTTTGTTGTGTATCTCGAGTAGCACCACCGCATCTGGTGCGAGGTGATAGAAAACTCGCCAGTTCTTGCCTTCATCACGTACGCGAAGCTCGTGACAACGGGACCCTATGTCAGGCATAGGACGGGAATGCGGCAGGCCGAGGTTCTCGCCCTGCTGCAGTCGCCGTAGCAACATGCCTGCCTCAATCCGGGCCACCCCTGAGAACGGAGGGCTCTTGATTTCGCCGTCCATCCACACGAGCGGCTTGTCAGATTGAGACACACGGCGAGAATATGTCAGATACGATCTATGTCAAGTCCGACATTCATCGCGCACTGACTAAGCCACGAGAATGCTCTGCCGGTCTTTGCGGTGCATAATCGGTGAATAGTTCGCCGCTCGAAGCGCTGGTTTTGATCATCCCCCCACTTCATTTGACTTCCCCTAGTGATTGATAGATGGATAATAGCCCATGGCACAATACTCGGCGAACTTAGTTCGATCCCAGCCCGGGCAGCCATTTCTAGGCTCTTAGAATTGAATATCGCTCCTGGGCACAATCCATGTTCGGGTTGTCTCACTGCCCACCACCGTCGACAAATATCGATGCGATGGGCATACGATCCCCGCAACTCGTTCCCTCGGACTAAAGTTCAGGCCCTATGGTGCATTTCCTAATCTGCAAAGCGCGCGAGGAGGCATTGCTTGTATCGCAGAAAGCTTCGCGGTGTCACGCAGTGGCAGCCGTCGCCCTGCTGACATTTATTGCCGCTTCAACTATTAAGGCTGCGCCGCATTCGGTTACTTTTTCCCAAGTCCCTGACGCTACCGAGGCCTACGACTTTGTAGAAATCACCGCCGTCGTGGAGCATCCCGACGCCAAGAACCCGTTCACGGATGTGGCCGTTACGGGATCTTTTGCCAGAACCGGTGGAGACGCGCGATCAGAGGTCGAGGGATTCTGTGACGCGGAGGACGGGAGCACCTACCGAATCCGCTTCATGCCGGCGACTCCGGGAGAGTACACTTATGCGATCACCTTTATGCAGGGGTCGTTCAAGGCCACCGCCTCTGGGACCTTCAGCGTCGCCGGCGGCCAGCGCAAGGGCCCCTTGCGCGTCGATCCGGCCTATCCCTGGCACTTCATCTGGGAAGGGACGGGCGAGCACTACTTCTTCAACGGGACGACGGCTTATTTCCTGTTCAACTGGAATGACGAGCGGATTATCCGGTACTCGATCGACCGGCTGCACAGGCTGAAGGTGAACCGCTTGCGGGTCACGATCGCGGGCCGGGAGAACATCTTTTTTGGCGAGCCCGTTATGAACGGCGGGAGCTTCTCGACGTATCCCACCCCGTGGCCGGCCGATAACGCGGAAGACATGTTCCACCCGGGCTTCGACTATAGCCGGTTTTGTCTCAAGTACTGGCGAAGGATCGAGCACGCGCTTAGGTTCGCACGCGACCGGGATATGACCGTGTCGCTCGTCCTCGACATGAATGACAACAAGGTTCACCCCGCAGCGGGAAGCGACGACGAGCGCAGGTACATCCGTTATGCAGTCGACCGCCTTGGCGCCTTCTCGAACATCACATGGGACCTTGGCGACGATATGGAGCGGTACCGGGATGACCAATGGGTTCACGATACGGGTTCTTGGCTCGAGCAGATCGATCCCTATCGACACCTCGCAACCAGTCATCCCGTGGACATCGTCCACCAGGACAGGACGTCGCCCTGGTTCGGCTTTACCTCGTTCCAAGATTGGAACCGCTCACAGCACGCCTTCATCCTGAAGGAGCGTGCGCTCCAGGAGAAAACCGGCCGCATCATCCCGCAGACGAATGAGGAGTACGGCTACGAGGACCATTACCCGCTGTGGGCTCCCGGCCCAGGTTCGGACTCCGCCGACACACTCCGACGGACGGCCTGGGACATCTATATGGCCGGAGGCTACCAGACGGCGGGGGAAAGTGCCCGGCGCGGCACGAACATCCTGCCAGACACGGGAGGCGGATGGCTGAACGGGAGGGGGGACGACACGATGACCATGTTCCTCGGCTTCGGGCACATCGTCGACTTCTTCACGAGCTTCGATTGGTGGCGGGCCAATCCCCACGACGAGCTCGCGAGCGATGGCGCCTACTGCCTGGCGGACCCCGGGGAGGTATATGCGGCATACCTGCCCAAGGGAGGCGCGGTCACCCTTCGCCTCGAACCCGGGACGTATTCCGCACATTGGTTCGGGGCCTCGACGGGCGAGACGATCCAACTGCCGCCAGCCAGTGGCCCAACGTGGACATCTCCCAAGGCGCCGGACAGCCTGGACTGGGCGCTTCTCCTTGTGAGGCAGAAATGATTCCGGGCCCAACGAGACCTCGATTTTGAATTGGGCATCCGATGCCGCAATTTGACCCAAGATGCCGATGTGGAAAGCCGTGTCCCGGACAATTCACCCCGGGAATTCGCCTAAGCCTGCCCCGCCCCTGACTTCATCACGTCAGTCATTGTGCCAAAAGAAGCCCTTCGGTTCGATCCCAGCCCGGGCAGCCATTTCAGTATTGAAATACGAAAAATGGGCGTTAATTTTTAATCATTATAAGACAGCGGCTTACAGAATCACCTTGGACTGTGAGCGGTGTATTTTTTGTATCGAATAGCAACTTGGGGTAAACAAAAGTGATAGAACCTGCGAACGATTGGGGCCAGCGCATTCGGGTCCTTGTATCGGCGCAGTCAGTCGCGGTCGCAGTGGAGATGGGCTTTCCCAACCTTTGGCAACAGATGCCTGTGTAGCAACCCCCAGCATAAGGGTGGTTCAACAAACTGCATCCGGCCATGTGACTCTGATTACTTTGCCTGAGAGTCACCTGAAGCACACGCTCGCGGCGCTGATCGACAGATCAGCTCTAGAATCACAGAATTTAGATGGTCACCGTGGACGATGCATACACGTCAATTTTAAGCAATGAATCCGCAGGGAGCCCGATTGCGTATATTTAAGGCAAACAGGGTGTCGACCGCATCCCGTGCGACCCGATACTGCACTAAACCCCCACGTCTCATGCGCGCCAAGGATGCAATCCTCTCTCCGGTGACCGAACCGATCAAAGGCATCTCCACTTGCCTTCAAAGAGTTGCCGGGAGCAAGCGGGCGCAGCTTATCACCGTTATACGTGGAGCTGTCGCTGCCGCAGTGATCTTTTCGAGCCTAGGGTGCACAGCGGTTGAACAGGATTCAGAAGCTTCGCCCAGGGACTTCCATGCGAAGACGGTAACCTTGGACCCCTCTCTCGCCGGGCTCAGCACCACGGAATTGATCGGCCGGCTTCAGGACGAATCGAACCAAGGTGTAGGCACGCACGCGACCGCCTTGGTTTCCGGTTTCATACCGCTGGACGTGCCCGCGAGGTTCGGAGGCGGGATCCTCGGTTCGAGAGCCCCCTCGGTCTCCCCCATTATGGCGGCGTTGGTCTCTCGCGGCGTCGAAGCGCTGCCAGACCTTCTGGAGCACCTTTCCGACTCGAGGCCTACGAAGCTCGTCGTCGGACAGGGGTTCATGGGTAAATGGTTCGGGTCCGAGTATGATCCTAGAAACCGCGGGCAGGCCCCATCCGGCGTCGACCGACCGTTTGGCACCTCATTTAGTGACGACGGATTCTCGACATACACGCTCAAGGTCGGCGACCTCTGCTATGTGGCCATTGGTCAGATAGTCGGTCGAAATCTCCTGGCCGTGCGCTACCAGCCCACCCTCTGCCTGGTCGTCAATTCGCCCGTCCATCGGCCGTCCCTCGCGCAAGCTGCAAGGGCTGATTGGTCAGGCCTTACCAAGGACGAACACCGCCGACAGTTGGCGGCGGAGGGTGCGATTGAGCCCCTTCTTTTTTATTATCCAGTGCAGGGATGCGCGACGGTAGGGCGCCTACTGGACCGCGATGTCTACGATGACGCGGGAATTTACGGCTTTCTCGTAGACGACCTTTTCCCGGCGCCAACCAGCGATCAAGCGAGGATTCTATCGAAGTTCCTCGCAGAGCATGGCCCGAAATATCGGGCGGGCCTTAGACTGGCCCTGCAAGACCTTGCGACCCGCCAGAACCCTTATGGCAACGAGCAGGTTCAGGCGAAAGGCATTCTTCGGAGCCTTTTTTCGGACAACGCACCTTCAATCAAGATGGGCGGCGCGATCGTGACCTACAGAGATCAGCAGGCGCTCGTGGCAAACCTTTCAGCCTTCGAATGGCAGGGGCTTGATACGGAACTCTGGGGCGTCTTCCAGAAGGCCGCAGCCGACTCGCCCTGCGGGATCTCCGGGAGACTCTACCGTGCCGATCTTGAGCTGGAATGCGCAAAACTGCTGGCCCACACCGAACGCGACGCGGAAATAACGGCACGCTTCCGCAAGGAAATCACGGCCTTCGAAGGCGACGACGCAGAGGCCCAAGCCGTGCAGGGTAGCCTTCCTCGTGGAAACGCCGGCTTTCATTTTGCGATTACCCAGCGTCTAGACCAGCTCCGGAAGTGGGTGGCGCAGCGCTCGAGCGGCTGATTTGCTTCGACTGAAAACGATTCCCACGTTTTGCCCGAGGAAGATAACCAAAAGAAGCTAAATGCTCATGCCTACTGCGCGGCTCGTTCACCCTGCCATACGCTTCCATTTAGTTACCTTGCGACGCTTGTAAGGTCCCCCGAATCTTCTTTTTGGAAGCAAGATTCCGAGCGATTTGGATCAGTGTTCGTATGCTAGTCGTTCCTGGCCTGTTCGAATTTTGAACATGTTCGACTTGCTCATTATTCAACGCCGCCAGAGGCCAGAGTTGTGAGACCCTAGCAGCCGTAATATATTCCCTCCTAGCTATTTCCGCACGCGATCGTATTTCCCCAGTCTTCAACTCTTCAGCCCAGCTTCGGACCCTCCACACGACCTCCATTGGGGCTGGCCTGCTCACCCTTATTGATCCCTCTTGGCCTGGAATAACTCGGCGGTCGTGAGATCGGATTCGCCCTTTTTCGAAGAGCATCGCCATTCGCAATATTTTGTATCGGCCCCCTTCTTGGGCAGCCATTTCGCATAGAGGATTCGTTTTGCGCAGGTTTTGCGCATTCTTGGTCGACCTCCGCTTTGGGTTCGACCTGCTCTTTATTTTTGGTTCTTGAGGAGTTCCTCAAGTGTGCCCATCGGCAGAAAAACTCGGTTCGGATCGCTGCCCAGTTGGGCAAATCCAAACTTCCGATAGAACGTCAGAGCAGCTTCGTCCTTTGCGTCCGCGACCACGGCGAGCGACGCTATATCCGCTGCCTTCTCGTGTGCCCTGGCCAGTGCATCCATCAAAAGCAGCGACCCGGTGCCAGGAAAACGCTCATCGCGAGCCAGACGCCCGAGCAGGGTCGCCGGCAATCGTGGATACCGGGGCAGCTTCTTTTGCATGGCCTCCGGAAGTTCTGTCACCTCCACCGCAAAGGCCGAAAGCGTGTAGTAGCCGACGATGGTGGCCGGAGCGGCATCGTCCACCATCACGAACGCCGCGGCCACATGGCGCTCGGCGTCTTTCCGGGCAATCTGCTGAAGGTAGGTGTTGAGCGGCGCGCTGGCGCAACGAAACCCGGCCCGGTTGTGTTGCTTCGTCAGTGTTTCAAAACGATAGGCCATCAGGCCCTGGCCTCACGATAACGCTTAAAAGCACCCTGCAACGCCGCATTCGGTGCAGTAGGCGCAAGCAGAGCCCTAACGAAATTTGTGGATTCCTCGGCGGAAAGTTTGGCCAGTTGGTGATCCTCGATGACCTTGCGTGCGCTGGCTTGTAGGGCGAAGAGAACAAAACTTGTGACTGTTGGATGTCCCGTCACGGCGGCAGCCTGTTCCAAGGTCTTCTTGAAATCGCGGGGAATCCTCGCCTCCAGCCGGGCGGTGGAGGGAGCACGGGAACGAGCAGACTTTACAGCTAAAGCGGTCATGGAAACACCATACGGCAATTTGCCGGGTCCTGCAACTTCAAAGTTCTAGCAAAGATAAAGGGTTCTTCACGTTTTGTTGTGGGCGAGGAGCGGGCGGGTTAGTTGGGGTGGATGGAAGAATCCGTGAACGAACATTACCGGAGGCTGCTGAAGCTGCCGACGCCGTGGAGGGTGGAATCTGTTGAGGAGGATTTGGCCGGG
>DASXEV010000034.1:0-44066 GCA_036489955.1 Opitutaceae bacterium | reverse complement strand
CGACACCCGGAAGCGCCTCCCGATCTCCTCGCGGCTGCCCTGCTCGTTGTCGTAGGCCGTCAGGATCCTTTCCCGCAAATCAAGGGAGAGCGTTTTCATCCCCCCGATTGTAGCCGATTACTTAATAATGGCTACAGTTTTCTTTAAAACGCTCTAGCCGTCAGTCGGGAATCCGCCCCCGGAGGCGGCCCAGGAGCTTGCGGGCATAGAGGTCCACCCGCTGGCGGACGATCTTCTCGCTGAACCTGCCCTCGAGGCCCAGTTCCGGCGCCGAGGTGACGACGGTCCCCCCGTCCGGGTCGAGGATGATCCGGGCCAGTATCTTCTGCAGGCGGGGGCTGCTTTGGGTGTCGCGCAGCCGGTCAAAGACGACCCTCGCCGCCTGGCCCTCGTGCTGGTCCCTGCTGACGTCCGCAATGGCTGCGATGCACAGGAGATTCCGGGCGTCCTGCACGGCGTCCCCTGTCCTGCCCGGGGACCACTCGGCGACATCAAGCGCCAGCTGCCTCGTGCGGCCGTCGCCGCCGCCGGCGAGCGGACGGGAAAGGCGGCTCACGAACTCGGAATCCCCGGGGAGGTTGTCGAATCTGATGGCAGCGATCTCCGGCCCGGAAATCCTCTCGAAGTCCCCGAGGGCGCCGGGAGTCACGACGAGCCGCCCGGACCAGGCCGCCGCGCCGCCGACGACGACCCAGGCGGCGAACGCGGCGGAAAGCCACCCCCATGCGGCCGGGGCCAGGCGCCTCGGGCTCTCCCAGGAGAGGAGGCCAAGCGCCACGGCCGCCGCAGCGATCCCGATCACCGCGACCGCTACCGCGCTGAACCCGGCGCGGGAAAGGCCCTCCGGCGCCGCATAGGCCCGCTGCAGCAGGTCGACGGCATACCGCCCGGGCATGAAGCCCGAGGCCACCTGGGCCCACCTGGGAAGGGCGACAAGCGGTATGCCCACGCCGCCGACGAGGATCATCGGCAGGAAGATGCACTGGCCGGCGGCCTGGACCGCGGGCACGTCGGCGGCAAAGGCAGTGATGAGGAGCCCTAGGCCCATGAACGAGCAGGTGACCAGGACCACGGCGGCGAGCTCCAGCCACGCGTGCTCCGGGAACGGCGTACCGTACGCCACGTGTGCGAGCCCGACCTGGATCACGGCCGCCGACACCACGATGGCCACGCGCGCCGCCATGACCCCGGACAGCAGGACGGCCGTCGGCACGGGCAGCAGCCGGTAACGCCGCCAGACGCCCTGCTGGCGCTCGGCCACAAGCATCGTCGGGAGCCCGAAGCAGGCCCCGCCGAGGATCGTGATCGTGAGGATCTGGCCCATCTCCCCCAGGAGGGCCGGAGACTCCGACCTGAAGACGCTGCCGAACCCCACGAGGAACAGGACGGGCACGGCGTACCCGTAGACGAGCGCCTGGGTGCTCCGCACGTTGAGCTCGAGGCTGAGGAGCGCCTGCCTCGCCGCCGCGCCGATGGACCGCGTGTTCATGGGGGCGCCCTCCTTCCGCCGCCCTTGTCCCCGCGCCCGGTAAGCGAAAGGAACGCGTCCTCGAGCGAGGGCTGGACGATCGCCAGCTCCACCAGCTCGCCCCCCGAGGCCGCGACATGGGCGGCAAGGCCCTGGACGGTGAGCCCCGGCTGGGAGGTAGAGACGAGCCAAGCCTCGCCGTCCCGCGCCGCAGCGGTCACGCCGGCGAGACTTCCCAAGGCGGATGGGTCGAGGGGGACGCTCGCACGGACCCGGACCGCGGCATGCGCCGACGAGGCCCGCGCAAGGTCAGCCGGCCGCGCCTCGGCGACAATCCGCCCCTCATCCAGGATTGCGACCCTGTCGCAAAGCCGCGCCGCCTCGTCGAGGTCGTGCGTGCTCATGAGGACGGCGCGGCCCGACCCGCGCATCCCGGCGACGAGCCCGTGGATCTCACGCCGGGACTTGGGGTCGAGCCCCGCCGTAGGCTCGTCGAGCAGCACAACGCGCGGGTTGTTCACGAACGCCAGGGCCAGGGCGAGGCGCTGGCGCTGCCCGGCGGAAAGCGACTGGAACGGGGCGTCGGCCTTCTGCTCGAGGCCGAATTGCGAGAGGAGCGCCGGCACAGGCAGCGCGTCACGGTAGAAGCCCGAGAAGAATGCCAGGGCCCGGCGCGGGCTCAGCTTGTCCTGCAGGGCCGCCCCCTGGAGCTGCGCCCCGCAGCGGCTCCTCGCCTCGGAGGGCCTGGCCAGCACGTCGACGCCGTCCAGGAGGACGGTTCCGCCGTCCGGCGCGCGCAGGCCGAGAATGCACTCGATGGCCGTCGTCTTTCCCGCGCCGTTCGGGCCAAGGAGCCCGACCACCTCGCCGGGCGCGACCTCGAGGCTGACACCGCGGAGGGCCAGGACGGCGCCGTAGCTCCTGGTCAGGTTTCGGACGCTGATGGACGCGGGCATGGATTCGGTCGGCTGGCCGTGCTGGGGCGCGGATCCTTTGGCGCTGCCCGGTGCGAGTCAACCGGCGCCGCCGGACGGCTCGTCACGGGCCAGCCGACCGGGGGCGCGGCAAAAGGGACGCCCGCGAAAAAGGCCCCTCCCCGCAGGGATGGCGCCGCCCGTCACGAGGACCGCGCAGCCGGCGCCCGCAAGGAAGCCCGCCGAGACGAGCGCGCCCATGCAGGCGGAGAGAGCGCGGGCGACGACCTTTGGCGGGCGCATCCCTCGGCTGCCCCCCGTGCTCAGGGCGGGGACTCCGCTTCGGAGCCGCCCCCGGAATCAATCGTGACCGCGGTCTCGCCGAGGCCGGCCGAGCTGGCGTGCAGCGTGATGGGTCCGCGCTTGCCCCTCTCCGTGCGGATGATGGCGAGCGCAAGGCCGTTGAAGGCGGCCCGGTCGTGTTCCGAGAAGGGCTCGAGGCAGGTGGCGTCGCCGTTGTCCGTCGCCACGATCTCACCGGGGCCGTCGACGCTGAAGCTGATGCGGTTGTGGGAGCGAGGAACCGTGAGGCCGTCCCTGTCGGCGACGGCCGCGGTCACGAAGCAGAGGTCGCGGCCGTCGGGGCGGACCGCGCGGCGGTCGGCCTTCAGGACGACCTGCGACGGCGCGCCGGTCGTGCGGACGATGTCCTCGGCCCATTTGCGGCCGCCGCGGTAGGCCGTCACCCTGAGCTCGCCGGGGTGGTAGACCACGTCGTCCCACCGCAGGCGGTACTCGCCCGGCCCCTTCCGCTTCCTTCCCAGCGAGACGCCGTTCAGGAAGAGCTCGGCCTCGTCGCCCGAGGTGTAGACATGCACCGGGGTCACCTTGCCCACCCTCTCGGGCCAGTTCCAGTGCGGCAGGATGTGCGCCATCGGCAGGTCGGGCCGCCACCTCGCCTGGTAGATGTAGTAGCGGTCCTTCGGGAAGCCGGCCAGGTCGATGATGCCGAAATAGGAGCTCCGCGAGGGCACCAAGATCCTGGAGTTGCGCGCCAGCAGCGCCTGCATCGCCTTCCTTTCCGCCGGGTCCGTGAAATCCATGAGGAAATTGCCGTCCGCGTTGTAGGGGGTGGGCTCGCCGAGGTAGTCGAAGCCCGTCCACACGAATTCGCCGGCGGCAAACGGGGCGGCGTCCAGGCCGCGGAACTCGTCGTCCGGGGTGTTGGCCCAGGGCGGGGCGTAGAGGTCGTAGCTGCTGACCTGGAAATCGGCGCGCCCGGTCGCCTTGTCGTTGCCGACTGGAAAGAAATACTCGCCGCGGGAGCTCACCGTCGAGGAGGTCTCGCTTCCAAGGACGGGGACCTGGGGGTTGGCCTCGTGGAAAGGGATGTAGGCGCGGGGCTTGTAGTTGTAGCCCAGCACGTCCAGGGCAACCTGGAAGCCGTTGTACCCGGACTCGATCTTGTTGCACGCCGAGACGGTCGGGCGCGACCTGTCCTCCTCGTGGACGATGGCGGACAGGTGCATCGCCAGGCGCCAGCCCTCGGGCTCCATCTGCTCGGGGATCTCGTTGCCTATGCTCCAGAGGACGACGCTCGGGTGGTTCCGGTCGCGCCTGACGAGCGCCCGGACGTCCTTCTCGTGCCAGTCGTCGAAAAGCAGGTGGTAGTCGTTGGGCCTCTTCGCGGTCTCCCAGCAGTCGAAGGTCTCGTCCATGACGACGAGCCCCATGCGGTCGCAGAGCTCGACGAGCTCCGGCGCGGGCGGGTTGTGGCTCGTGCGGATGGCGTTGCATCCCATGTCGCGGAGGATCTGGAGCTGGCGCTCGAGGGCGCGCGTGTTGAGCGCCGATCCCAGCGCCCCGAGGTCGTGGTGGTCGCAGACGCCCTGGACCCGCACGTGCTCGCCGTTCAGCAGGAACCCCCTGTCCGCCGAGAACTCGACCGTGCGGATCCCGAAGGGCGTCTCGTAGCGGTCGACGACCGAGCCCGCGCTGGTGACGGTCGTCACGGCCACGTACCGGTTCGGGTGCCTGAGGCCCCACAGGCGGGGCCTGGGGACGGTCAGGCTCTGCGAGAGGAGGACCTCCCCGCCCGCGGATGCCGTGGCCGCGGGGGTAGCCGGCGCCGAGCACACCGCATCCGCGGCGCGGGCGCCGGAGGCGTCGAGCTCATAGACGCTCGTCGAAACCTGGACGGGGGCCGCCGCCGCCGTGTCATTCTCGATCGTCGCCTCGACGTACACCGATGCGGCGTCCGGGGTGATCCTCGGCGTCGTGACGTAGGTGCCCCAGTGGGCAACGTGGACCGGCGAGGTCTTCACGAGCCAGACGTTGCGGAAGATGCCGCCCCCCGGGTACCACCTCGAGGAGTCGGGCGGGTTGTCGAGGCGGATGACCACGACGTTGTCCTCTCCCGGCCTGAGGTAGGGCGTCAGGTCGACGCGCCAGGAGGCGTAGCCGTAGGGCCACCCGCCGACATAGCTGCCGTTCATCCACACCTCGGAGTAGGACATGGCGCCGTCCACATCCAGGTACACGCGGCCCGCCGCGTCCGCGCCGGACATCTTGAAATGCTTCCGGTACCAGCCGACGCCCCACCATTCCAGTTTTCCGGTCTCCCCGGGGAGCTCCTGCCTGAATCCCCCTTCGACGCCCCAGTCCTGCGGCAGGTCGAGCTTTCGCCAGCCCGAGTCGTCGGCGGAGGGCTGGGTCCACTCGACGGACGCCCCGGGGTTGCCGGCGGGACGGACCGGCTTGGGATGGCCCGGATCGAGGAGCTCATTGCCCGTGGCCATGACCCACGGCCGGAGCACGGCATAGGACAGCTGCCGGCCGGCCGACGCCGGGTCCCCTTGTGGAACAGCCAGCCGTCGTCGAACAGCTCCCGCGAGCGCACATCGCGGGCCTGCCCGGCGGGAACCTGCGCGCCCGCGATGCCGGCCATGAAAAGCGCGGCCGCAAGGAGCGCGGCATTGCGCGGCAGGACGAGGGAAAGGTGCTGGGCGGCAGACGGCATGAAGGTTTCCTCGGCGTGCACGTGGAGGGGTTGGACGGGCGCCGCAACCTGCGGGATACGCAACAGTAACGCAATAAATTAAACAGATTGACTGGGCCTGCGGACGGGTGTGCGCTTGGCCCCCGCACGGCGCCGGCAACCGTTCGCGCCCCACATGGGCGCCGGGCACACTGTGAAGATCCTCCCCACGATTGCGCTCACATGCGCCGCCCTCGCCCTGGCCGCGCCGCGTGACGGGCGGGCGGCGGCGAGTGCCTACGTGGATGACCACGGCGTGCTGCGCTGGACGGCCTCCGGGCAGGAGATCGTCCAGTTCGGGGTCAACTACACGGCCCCCTTCGCCTTCTCGTTCAGGGCGCACGCGCGGCTGGGGATCCCGATCACGAAGGCGATCGACGCCGACGTCTACCACCTCTCGCGCATGGGCCTGGACGCCTATCGGGTGCATGTCTGGGACCAGCAGATCAGCGACGCGCGGGGAAACGTCCTCAACAATGAGCACCTGGCGGCGCTCGACTACCTGATCGCCCGCCTCGAGGAACGGGGGTTCAAGATCATCCTCACGCCGCTCCTCTTCGGGGACGCGGGATACCCGGAGACCCGTGTCCCCGCCGAGGAGGGCTTCTCCTCAAGGTACGGGAAGAAGGGCTGCCTGGAGGACAGGTCCTCGTGGCCGCTCCAGGAGCGCTATCTCTCCCAGTTCGTGAGCCATGTGAACAGCGTGACCGGCAGGGCGCTGAAGGACGACGACGCGCTGATCGGCTTCGAGGTCTGCAACGAGCCGGGGCACTTCGAGTACGGCCCCACCCTCGAGTACATCAACGCCATGGTGGCGGCCATCCGCGGCGCGGGCTGCGAGAAGCCGGTCTTCTACAACATGAGCCATGGGATGCCCGTGGTGCAGGCGTACCTGGACTCGAGGGCGCAGGGGGGCACGTTCCAATGGTACCCGTCGTGCCTTATGGCCGGCCACGAGCAGTTCGGGAACTTCCTGCCGTACGTCGACCGGTACCCCATCCCGTTCGCCGGCGACCCGAAATTCCAGGGGAAGGCGAGGATCGTCTACGAGTTCGACTCGGCCGACATCGGCCGATCGTACATCTATCCCGCCATGGCCCGGAGTTTCCGGACCGCGGGCATGCAGTTCGCGACGCAGTTCGCCTACGACCCGCTCTACCTCGCGCCCTACAACATCGAATACCAGACCCACTACCTCAACCTGGCCTACAGCCCGCAGAAGGCCCTCAGCATGAAGGTCGCGGCCGAGGCCTTCAGGCGGGTCCCGCGTTTCCGGAGCTACGGCCCGTATCCCGAGGACACGCAGTTTGAGGGCGTCCGGATCAGCTATGAGCGGGACCTCGCCGAGCTGGCGACGAGGGAGAAGTTCTTCTACACGAACGACACCCCGGACGCGCCGCCCTCCCCCGCCGCGCTGGAGCAGGTCGCCGGGTATGGCAGCTCGCCCGTCGTCGACTATCCCGGCGCGGGCGCCTACTTCCTCGACCGGGTGCAGCCCGGCGTGTGGCGCCTCGAGGTGATGCCGGACGCCGTGTGGACGGGCGACCCGTTCGCCAAGGCGAGCCCGAAGAGGCAGGTCTGCCGGATAGCCTGGGACGCGTGGCCGATAACGATCCGCCTGCCGGACCTCGGCCCCGGCTACTCGGTCGCGGGACTCAACGACGGCAATGCGCGGGCCGCCGTTGCCCGGGACGGGCGGTTCGTCGTCAGCCCCGGCGCCTACCTCCTCGTCCGCGCGGGCACCCGGGCGGCCGTGGGCCGCGAGGACAGTCTGGGACACATCCGGTTGAAGGAGTTCGTGGCGCCCCCGGCGTCGGTGGACCAGGTCTACGTGCTGCATTCGCCTTCCGTCGAGGCGACCGCGGGGACGGACCTTCCCATCGAGGCCACGATCGTGGCGCCCGGGCCGGTCACCCGTGCGACCCTCGTCGTCTATGCGCCGCGGAACGCCGAACACGCGCAGCCCGTCCCACCGAGCGACCCGAGGAAGCAGCCGGGAGGCGGGATCATCCTGGGACCCGGGGCCCCCGAGAGCGCCGCGGCGCTGGAGATACCGATGTCCGCCTCCGGGCTGCGCTTCAGGGCGGTCATCCCCGGGGCGGACCTTTTCCCGGGCACCCTGCGCTATTTCATCGTCGTCCAGGGCCCCAAGGGCGCCGAAACCTTTCCGCCGCGGTTCCAGGGCTCGCCCGGGGACTGGGACTTCTACGGGAGCCCGTGGCAGTGCCGCATGGTGCCCGCGGGCGCGCCCATCCTCCTCTTTTCCGCCGCGGCCGACACGGAGCAGATCACCTACCAGGACCGGCAGCGCCGCTACAGCCTGGTCCCCTCGGGCGAGCCGGGCTCGACCGCCCTCAATTTCGTGTCGGCCACGCTGGGCGAGGCCGAGCACGACGAGTCGTTCCGCTCGTACTTCGCGAACCGCGCCGCCTGGCGCAGCGGCGACCTGCGCGCGAAAGGGAGCCTCGTGCTCTACGGCCGGTCCGCCACCGGCGGCGAGACTCCCGTCCAGCTCGCCCTCGTCACCTCCGACGGGATCGCCTACGGCGCCACGGTGAGGGTCGGGCCGGCCTTCGGGCGGTATTCCATCCCGGTCGGCTCCCTCCACAGGGTCCGCTCGCCCAACATTCCCCGCGGCTACCCCGTCTTCATCCCCTACTGGTCGGACGTGAAGGCGGACATCCCCCTCGACCTGGCGCACGCCGAGAGCGTGCTGGTGTCGCTGGGCCCCGGACTTTCGGAGGTCGACTACACGTCGGTCCACGGCGTACAAATCGAGCGGATTTGGCTCGAATGACCCACACCGCGCGACCCCAGGAGCAGGCGCCAGCCGCCTGCCGCCAGTGAAGGCCCTCGTCCTCGAGGAGTACGGCCGCCTTGTGGTCGCCGACGTGCCCGACCCGGTCCCCGGGCGCGGGGAGGTCCTTGTCCGGGTGAGGGCGTGCGGGATCTGCGGGAGCGACGCCCACGGCATGGACGGCTCGACCGGCAGGCGCCGCCCCCCGCTCATCATGGGCCACGAGGCCGCCGGGGAGGTCGTGGCAACGGGGCCTTCCGCCGGGAGCTGGAAGCGCGGCGACCGGGTCGCCCTGGACTCGACGGTCTTCTGCGGGGACTGCTGGCACTGCCACAGGGGCGAGGTCAACCTCTGCGAGCAGCGGCGCGTGCTCGGCGTCTCGTGCGCGGAATACCGCCGGGACGGGGCCTTCGCGGAGTACGTCGCCGTCCCGGAAAGGATCCTCCACAGGATACCCGACGCGGTCACCTTTGAGCAGGCCTCGATGGCCGAGACCCTCGCCGTCGCCGTCCACGCGGTGTCCCGCGCCCCGGCGGTCGCCGAATCCTCGGCGCTCGTCGTCGGGGCGGGAATGGTCGGGCTCCTCGTCATCCAGGTGCTGAGGGCCTCCGGCTGCCGGAAGGTCATCGCGGTCGACATCGATGGTGGCCGCCTCGAGCTGGCGCGGAAATTCGGGGCGGCGGCGACGATCGACCCCTCGTCGCGCCCGCCGGCTGCGGCCGTGATCGAACTGACCGGCGGCCGCGGCGCGGACCTGTCCTTCGAGGTGGTCGGCAGGTCGGACACCCTCGGGACGGCGATCGACTCGGTCCGCAAGGGCGGGCACGTCGTCCTTGTCGGCAACCTCGCCGCCTCCGTCGACCTTCCCCTGCAGTCGGTGGTGACCCGCCAGCTGACCCTGGCCGGCTCCTGCGCGTCCTCAGGCGAGTACCCGAGGAGCCTTGAACTCATCGCCTCCGGCGCCGTCGACGTCAGCGCCCTCGTGAGCGCCGTGGCCCCGCTCGCCGACGGGGCCGCTTGGTTCGGGCGCCTGCACGCCCGCGAAAAGGGCCTCACCAAGGTCCTCCTGAAACCCTAGGGCGCGGACGATGCCCACACCAGCCACGTCCAGGGGCAGGCTGCGGACGGCCGTTGTCGGCGCGGGCAAGATCGCGCACGTGCACGCCCGCGCGCTCGCCCGCCTTCCCGAGTCGGAATTCGTGGCCGTATGCAGCCGGCCCTCGGCACGTAGGGAGGAGCTTGCGGCGCGGTTCGGGGTGCGGGCGTTCGACGACGTCCCTTCCATGATCGGGGCGGCTGGGGTCGAGGCGATACTCGTGTGCACGCCCCATCCCGAGCATGCGCCATGCGCCGTCCCGGCGCTGCGGGCGGGCGTCCATGCGCTCGTGGAGAAGCCCCTGGCTGCCACCGTCGCCGACTGCGGGGCCATGATCGCCGCGGCGCAGGCGGGAGGCGCCACGCTGGGGACCGTGTCGCAGCGGCGCTTCTACCCGCCGTGCCAGCGGATCCGCCGGGCGCTCGACGAGGGGCGCCTCGGCAAGCCGGCCCTTGGGACCGCGGTCATGTTCGGATGGAGGGACGAGGCCTACTACCGCTCCGACGCCTGGCGGGGCAAATGGGCCCAGGAGGGCGGCGGGGTTCTGGTCAACCAGGCCCCGCACCAGCTCGACCTCCTGCTGTGGTACATGGGGGAGGCCGAGGAGGTGTGCGGCCACTGGGCGAACCTCAACCACCCCTACATCGAGGTCGAGGACACCGCCGTGGCCTCGGTCCGGTTCCGAAACGGCGGGCTGGGCTCCATCGTGGTCAGCAACAGCCAGAACCCCGCGATCAACGCGCGGGTGTCCGTGCACGGGCGCAATGGCGCCTCGGTGGGCGTGCAGACCGACGGCGGCGCCATGTTCATCGCGGGGCGGAGCGCGATCCTCGACGCGCCATTCAACGACATCTGGACGATTCCGGGAGAGGCCCATCTCCTCGGCCAATGGAAGGAGGAGGACGCCCGGGTGTTCGGGGCGGAGGATCCCATCGAGCGGTACCACCGCCTCCAGGTCCAGGACTTCCTTGGCGCGGCGATCGCGGGCAGGCCGCCGGCGGTCACGGGCGAGGACGGCCTGAGGACGGTCGAGCTCTTCTGCGCGCTTTACGAGTCATCGCGCACGCGGGCTGCGGTCGCCCTGCCGCGGCGCGCCGACGGGGCGCCCTGAGGCATGGGGACAAGGACCACCCGCGCGCGGCACGGGGTCGCGCTGCTCCTCTTCGTCACGGTGGCGATCAACTACCTTGACCGCAGCAACCTGTCCGTCGCGGCGCTCGGCCTCTCGCGGGACCTGTCCCTGGACCCCGTGCACCTGGGCATCATCTTCTCCGGTTTCGCGTGGACCTACGCGTTCTTCCAGGTCCCGGGCGGGTGGCTGGTCGACCGGTTCGGGCCCCGGGGGCTTTACGCCTCGATCTGCGCGCTCTGGTCGCTGGCCACGCTCGCCCAAGGCCTGTGCTCCACCTTCCTCGCGCTCCTCGCCTGCCGGCTCCTCCTCGGCCTGTTCGAGGCGCCGTCGTTCCCGACGTGCAACCTCCTCGTCACCCGCTGGTTCCCGGAGGCGGAAAGGGGACGCGTCATCGGCCTCTACACGTCCGCCCAGTACATCGGCCTCGCCTTCCTGACGCCGGTCCTTGTCCTCGCCCAGCGCCGCCTCGGATGGCATGCCGTGTTCTTCATGACGGGCGCCATCGGCATCGCATGGGCGGGCATCTGGCTCCTCGCCTATCGCGACCCGTGGGCCCACGCGGGCCTGGGCGAGCACGAGCGGGAGCACCTCCTGCAGGGAGGCGCCTGGTCGGAGGGGGCGCACGCCTCCGGCTCCTACCGCCGGCCGACGGCGGCCGACCTGCGGGTCGTCCTCACGCACAGGAGCCTGTGGGGGATCTACCTCGGGCAGTTCGCGCTCAACGCCGTCCCGTGGTTCTTCCTCACGTGGTTTCCCACGTACCTCGAGCGGTACCGGCACATCGACCTGGCCCGCACGGGGTATTCCTCGTCCCTGCCCTTCCTCGCAGCGTTCCTCGGGGTCAACGCCAGCGGGCTGCTCTCGGACCTCCTTCCGCGCCTCGGCGTGTCCGGGTCGGCGGCGCGCAAGGCGCCGATCATCGCCGGCCTGCTGTGCTCGACCAGCATCATCGCGGCCAACTATGTCTCCAGCACGCCGTGGATCGTCTTCTTCATGGCCCTGTCGTTCTTCGGCAACGGATTCGCGTCGATCACCTGGGTACTCGTGTCGCTGATAGCCCCCAGGGAGCTGATGGGCCTGACCGGCGGCATCTTCAATTTCTTCGGCAACCTGGCGGGAATCCTCGTCCCGCTCCTCATCGGCTTCGTGGTCAAGGAAGGCGGCTTCGCCCCCGCGCTTCTCCTCGTCTTCGGGATCACGACGCTCGGCGTGCTGTCGTACGCCCTCCTCGTGGGGCCCGTGAGGAGGATAGAGCTGCCGCAGGCCGCAGGCGCCCCGCCCCTGCCGGCCCGCGGCCCCGGACCTGCGGCCTAACCGAGGAGCCGGCGGTTCGCGCGGATGAGGGCAAGCCTCTGCTCCACGGCCCGGCGCGTTGTCAGGGCGTCCTCGGGCGTGTTCTTGCACCAGTCGAGGAGCCGGCCGACGGTCGTCCGGGCCACGTAGCAGCGGGTGTCGGACCCGCCGTAGTAGATGAGGACGGTGCCCTCCTTGTCCCCCAGCTCGACCCACCCGTTCGTGAAGGTCACGTTCGAGACGTCGCCGAAGCCCTCGTCCCCGTAGGGCGCGAGGAAATGGCCGCCGGGCCTTGCTATCACCCGGGAGGGGTCATCGAGCGAGGTCATGAACATGTAGAGGACATAGCGCAGCCCGGCGGCGCAGGCGCGCACGCCATGGGCGATGTGGATCCAGCCCTCGGAGGTGCGGATCGGCGCCGGGCCCTGCCCGTTCTTCACCTCCTTGATGGTGTGATAGGCGCGGGTGTCTATGATCTCCTCGGGGCCCGTGACCCCCGTCGTGATGTCGTCGCAGAGGGTCCAGCCGATGCCGCCCCCCGAGCCCACGTCGATGAACCCGTCCATGGGCCGCGTGTAGAACCCATAGCGCCCGCCGACGAATTCCGGGTGGAGCACCACGTTCCTCTGCTGGGAGGCGGGGGTCCTCAGGTTCGGCAGCCTCTCCCACTTGCGGAAATCCCGTGTCCGCACCATGCCGGCCACGGCGACCGCGCTCGACAGGTCGCCCGCCTTTGCCGCCGGGTCCCTGGCCTCCGCGCAGAAGACGCCGTAGATCCAGCCGTCCTGGTGGAAGGTGACCCGCATGTCGTAGACGTTCGTCTCGGGCTTGGTCTCGGGGAGGTCCACCGGCTCGTCCCAGAACCGCCAGTTGTCGATGCCGTTCGGGCTCTCGGCGATGGCGAAGATGCTCTTGCGGTCGTAGCCCTCGAACCGGACCACCATGTGCACCTTCCCCTTCCAGAGGAAGGCCCCCGGGTTGAGCGTCGCGTTCACGCCGAGCCTCTCCATCAGGTAGGGGTTGGTCTTCGGGTTCAGGTCGTAGCGCCACTCGATCGGCGCATGCCTGTAGGTAATCGTGGGATGGACGAAGCGCTCGAACACGCCGTTGTCCCATTCCGGATTCACGGGGTTCCTGCGGGAGAGGAACTTCTCGTGGCTTGCGCGCAGCTTGCGCAGGCGCGCCGCCCATGCGGCGGGCGCCTTGGCCGTCGCTGCGGCGGACTTGGGCGACTTGGCGGGCTTCTTTCTCATGGTTGCGGGGAGGATTCCGGATGGAGGATCAAGGAAAGGCGGCGCGTGGCCTCGAGGGCGGTCCTGCCGTTGTGATAGGGGCACTTCCAGAAGCTCACCTTGAGCTCTCCCTGAAGCAGCCTGCCCCCGCGGTCGACGCCCCTGAACCACTCGCCGTTCGAGCGATCGATGAGCCTCGCCTCGATGAAGTCCCAGGTACGCAGGGCCGCCCCGAGATACCGGCTGCCGCCCGCGATCGCATGGGCGTTCAGGAAGCCGACGACGGCCTCGGCCTGGGGCCACCACTCCTTGTTGGTGTCCGTCAGTCCCGCCGGGGAGCCCTGGTTGTAGACGCCGCCGTCCGAGTCCACCCCCTCCGCAAGCGTGACGTCCGCGATGCGCAGCGCCAGCGCGCGGGTGGCGCGGGTGAGCGCGGGGTCGCCAAGGACATCCGCCGCCCAGGTGAGCAGCCATGCCGCCTCAATGTCATGGCCGTAGGAGACCCGGTCGCTCCTGGGCGTCCAGTCCTCGGCAAAGAAGAGCCACAGATGTGCGGTGGCCGGATCGACGATCCTCCCCAGCATGATCCCGACGATGTCCCCCAGGCGGGCCTTGAGCCCAGCGTCCGGCCACAACGAGAGCAGCCTCGTGTAGGCTTCCATGACGTGAAGGTGCGTGTTCTGGGACTTGGGCTCGTTGAGGTCCACCTCGCTGAGGCGCATGTCATCGATCGGCTCCCATGCCGCGCCGAAGGCCTCCAGGTATCCGCCGTGGGGCGCCAACGCGTGCCGCTCGATGAGCCGGTAGGTGGCGACGGCCTCGTCGAGGGGCTCCCTGAGGCCCGTCGCGGCGTGGTACTCCGACAGGGCGTAGACCGCGAAGGCCTGGCCGTAGATCTGCTTGCGGTCCCGGAGCACCTTCCCTTCCCCGGACACCGACCACCAGAAGCCGCCGTTGCGGGCATCCTTGAAATGGCCCATCAGGTCGCCGTAGGCGTGCTCGGCGACCCTGAGGTGGCCGGCATCGCCGTAGCGCTGGTAGGCCGCAGAGAACGTCCAGAGTATCCGGGATGTCAGCAGGGCGCCCCTCTCGGCGCCGCGGTCGACCGAAAGGTCATTCGAGACCGAGCCCACGAATCCGCCGGTCGCCGGGTCCACCACCCTCGTCGCCCAGAACGGCAGGATGTTGGAACGGAGATCGTCCTCGATCCTCCGGATATAGTCGGTGAGCTGGGGGGCGTTGGCTGGCGCGGGCATCGGCGGCCTATGGAACCGCCTTGGATGAAGCCTGCCGCGCAAATTGTCTATCCTTTCGGTGGCCGCCCCTGGCGCGGGCAGCGCAAGGCGCCGGCGGCCGATACGGGGCCGCCGGCGCCAATACCCAGACCGGATCAGGGAACCTCAGGCGAGCCGCGCCCTGCGCCGGAGGGCGCCGATAGGCACGAGGGCGAAAAGGCCGGCTGCGAGGAGGGTCGCTGTCGTGCCCGAATCGGGGACCGTGAGGTCGCCGAACAGGCCGTGGTCCTCAACCATGCCGCCTCCCGGGATCCCCGCGGAGAAGAACAGCGAGTCGGCTGGGCCGGCCGATCCCCCGTTACCGAAATCGAGGCCCCAGAGCCCCGGGATCACGATCGGGGAGCCATTGCCGCCGTCGAGGGTGCCGACGAAGTCGCCGTTCATGTCGAAGGCGTTGATTTCGCCGTCCCCGAAGTTGCCGACAAGCAGGTCGCCCGAGTAGGTCCCGAAGTCCGAGGGAGCCACCGTCAGCCCCCAGGGCGAGTCGAGCTGCCCGTTCGAGGCAAACCGCGAGATGAACGTCCCGCTCAGGGTGTACTCGTCGATGAACCCGTTCCCGAGGCCCGCGACATCGTCGTGCTTCGCGGCGTCCTGCTTCGCATAGGTGACGAAGAGGACGCCGTTGATCTCGGCGATATTGAAGGGTGCGTAGCCTGCCGGCATGTTCGGGTCGGAGAACGAGCCGGCGAGGGTGGCCGCGCCGAAGCTCCCGTTGAAGACGTTGATCGTCCCGGCGTTGAAGTTCGTCGCGTAAAGCAGGTTGTTCGCGAGCGCCAGTCCCTTGTACACGGCGCCGCTGGCCGAATTGTCGACTTCCAGGGTCGCCGTGGTGCCGCTGTTCCAGGCCGAGATCGTCCCATCCTCCGTGTCGAAGATGAAGGCCGCGGGCGTGCCGTTGAGGTCGAAGCCCATCGTGCCGTTGAACACGTTGCCGGTGGGAGCCGAGGGCGACGTGCCCCCCGCGGGCGGAGGGACGGTGACGACGAGCGAGTCGACGGTCCCGGTCCCCGTGACAACGCTCGAGAGGCCGGTGCCGTTGTCCGAGATCCAGAATGGCCCCGTCGGGCTGTAGGACAGGCCCCACGGGTTAACGAGGTTCGAATCCGTCGTCTCAGCCTCGCCCGGAATATCCGAGATGAGGTTCGTCTGCGTGTAGGTAGACGGATCGCAGAGGCCCCTAGGGGCGGTTCCGAGCGCGCCCAGGAGGGCGGCCGCGGCCAGTATTCCACGATGGTTGTTCATGTTGTATCCTGCATTTCACTTTATATTTCCTCCCGTCGTTGAATCCTGGGCCCATAGACAGGACGGCGGCCCCGCGGAACCCGAAGGTAACCGAGCTGTTACTGTGTTCTGCAGGCCCCGATGAATCGGGGGGATGCGCATCGACTTGACGGCGCGCGAACGCAGAATGGGTGCCTCGTGACAACCGCGACGGCATGGAAAGCGGCGCTCGCGGTGGCAATCGCGGTCCCCCGCCTTGCCGCCGTCCAGGTCGGCGAGAGCTACAAGGACCTCCTTGCCGAGCTCGGCAAGCCCGCGGGCCGGGTGGTCGCGGGGGACATCACCATCCTGCAGTATGCAGGGACAGTCGTGAAACTTAAGAACGGCGTCGTCACCTCCTTCAGGAAGGTGGCGCCGGCGACGCGGTCGCCGGCGCGCGAGGCCACAGCGGTGCCCGCACCCACCCCGGGCCAGGTGAAGACCGAGCGGGTCATCAAGCTCGCCCAGGACCTGAGGGAGGCCGTCGCGAGGGTCCGCGAGATTGTCAACCAGCCCGTGACCCAGCTGCCCGTCGACGGCGCAATGTCGATCGGGACCTACAACGGATGGTATGGCGGGAGGCCCCCGCCCCCCGACTTCGAAAATGCGGATGTCCGGACCACGCAGGACACCTCGCACTACCAGGACCACGACTATGGGACATCCCCCCTTAAGCCGGGAATCGCCTTCAAGCTGGACGAGGTCGCCTACAACTCACAGCTCAACTTCTTCTACGTCGACCCGACGGTGCCGAAGAAGAAGCTGTCCCAGAACGAGCTCGAGGAGATCAACGGGCTCTACCGCGAAATCGGGAACGACCTCACCGTCCTGAAATCCCTGGGGATCACCGACCCGGAGAGAGCGCTCTGACCACGCATCACCTTCGCCGGCGCCTCATTGGCCCGCGCGCTTTTCCGCCCCCAGGGGGATTTTGATCCCCTTCCCAAGGTCTTCCCCAGAATAGGTGCCGACTTCCGCGCCATTCGCAAAGATGCGGTACTCGCGTTTCGGGTCGCAGCGGTGAAAGACGAACACGGGCAGTCGCTTCCACGCGAACGGGCTTGAAAAGCGCAGGCGCACCTGCCCCCCGGCGACACTGCATTCTCCCACATCCAGCCCGTTGACGCCGACCGCCTGCCCTGTGGCGACGTCGACGACGGCGTCGCGGAGGTAATCCTCGTCTATCTCTACGCCGGCCATCCCGCTCCCGGTGCCCCAGTGGAAGCTGCTGACGCCGGTCTTGGACGAATATCCCGAGTGCGCAAAGTTCTCGCAAGGCGAGACCGGGAACTGCGCCCGGAGAGCGGCGACGCCCCGCTCGAGATATTCGACGTTTCCCGTCGCCCGGTAGTAATCCACCAGGATGTTCCCGACCTGGCTCTGGCGGGCGTCGGACCATTCCGCGTCCGAATTCTGGGTTGTGAACCCGCCAAGGAGGGTCGCCGGACCGCCCACGTTGTCGATGAGCGGGTTTGTCCAGCACTGCTGGTAAAGAAGCAGGTAGTCGACGAGACGCTCGCCCTGGTCGAGATAACCCCGGCCGCCGGTCACGCGATAGGCCTCGAGAAAGGCGGCCACGGACTGCCCAAGCGCCAGGTCGTTGGCCGGCCATTGCCCCGTGCGCACGTCGAGGTGCGGCATCCTCGGGCTGCAGCTCCAGAATGCCTCAAAATCATACCACTGCCGGTTCGGGACCACGTCGGCCGCAAGGAACGCCAGCCCGCGCTCCGCCGCGCCCAGCCACCTTGGGTCCCTGTCCTGGGAATAGAGCTCGAGGAGGAAAAGGGCCACGGGTCCGGTCTCGGCCTTCACGATCCGGGACTGGTCCCCGATCACCGAGCCGTCCTCGGCAAACCGAGTCGGCAACATGCCGTCCTTCAGCTGCCTCTCGCAGAAAAACCGCGCGAGGCTCCGGCACCGTCCCAGGATGTCGCCGCTCCCGGGAAGTTCCGCACCCCGCCACCGCAGGAGCCAATAGGCGGTCCAGCTCATGTCATAGCCCAGGTAACCCCTCTCAAGTCCGCCGCCGTTGCCATCACCGGCGGCCCAGAGAACGGAACGGCCATCGGCGCCGGGTACGGCGACGCATTTGAACGCGCCGTGGGGCCCCGGGGCCTTGAGCGCAAGCTCCACGGTCTGGCGCGCGCGCAAAAGCAGGTCCTCCTGGTGGGTTCGCCGCGCATAGAGCGCCATGCCGAAAGAGGTCCTGAGCGTGTTAAACCAAGCGGACAGGTAGACGGAAGGCCCCGGACCCCACCGCAGCGTCTCCACGCCGCCGCCCGGCTGGCCGCCGGCCAAAGGCACGACAAGCCACCGCTGCGGCGTTTGCCTGCCCCACACCTCGGCCCGCCAGGCGTCCCAGAGGGCAAGTCCCTGCAGGCGGCTGTCGTCCTCGACCCAGTTGTCGATCGGGTGGATGCGCTCCAGCCATGAATAGGCGCCCTTTGGTGTCGCCGTGCCCCGTTGCTGAATGGCGGCAGAAAGCTGCAGGGGGCGGCCAAAGGCCGTCCAGTGCATGCGCACGACTTCCCGGTAGGCTTCGCTTGGCTCCGCGGAGGCCGTGACGAAGAGATAGTAGGCGTTGACGATCGGCTTGTCCGCCGTCCAGGCACGGCCGGGATCGGCCTCGTAAACCGAATGATACGCCATGCGCGCAGGCACGAATCCCACGGAAAGAAAGGGAACTTTGGAAACGTCGAGATCCAGGGCGTGATTGCACCGCTTCAACACGGCGGCATCCAGGACTCCCAGGTCCGGAACGATGCCAAATGCCGCACGGGCCGACTGCACGAGGATGACGGGGGCCTTGTATTGCACGTCCGGGACAAACCCGCCGACCGAGGGAGCATAGCTCCAGTCGGGCCTGTGAAGGAACGCGAACCTGTCGGTGAAGGCGTGAAGGCTGGTCGCTCCACCCGCTTCCATCCGCGTGGTTACATGGAGCCACTGTTTCCCTGGGCAGAGGCGAAGCGTGCGCTCAACATGGAGCCCTTCCGCCGCGAATTCCTCGACGAGCTGCCCATCCCCAAGCCGCACACCCAAGGGCGAAACCTTCCTCGGGGAACCGTCCCCTGCTGACAGGACCACCGGTCCGCCTGGGCCGTCGGCTGCATCCGTGGCAATCGGGATCCATTGGTCGTTTTCCTTGGCAAGGTAGCGCTCATTCAGTCGCCCGGCCTCGATCCAGGCTTCCACACGGACCCGATCGCCCGCCATGACGACGGGAATAGCCGCCCCTCCTTGGGGCGACGGCTGAGCGGATGACGCACGTTCCGGCGTTCCCAATATCGATCCAAGTCCGACGAGAAAAGCGGCCAGCCGGGAGATTCTCATGTCCGAATTCCCTCAGGATGGATTAAATGTAGCGAACGTAGAACGCTTAGTCCGATTTCCGAACCAGACCGCCGCCGTTCTTAGGAAAGTGGTGGCAAGACCCGGAATCGAACCGGGGACACAAGGATTTTCAGTCCTCTGCTCTACCAACTGAGCTATCTTGCCTCAAAAAACGAGCCGCGAGTGATACCCGCTGGAACCTCCCATCGACAAGCAATTTCATTGCCGAGGAAAGCACCCGACTTTCCGAAGAGTTGGCGGCGGCAGCCGGCAGGCAACGCTAGCGCTGCGTGGCCTTTTGGAACTCGGAATCCGCCTCATCCACGAGACCCTTCTTAAGGAGCGCCGCACCAAGAGCCTGATGCGCCTGGCGATCGTCAGGACGTGCCTCAACAACGGCCCTGAACTGGGTGATCGCCTTGTCTATTTGCCCGACGGAGAAAAGGGCGGTTCCCAGGTCAAATCGCGCGTCGTCATCGTCAGGCTTGAGGCCGACGGCCTTCTCAAATTCGGCGATGGCCTCCTCCGGCTTCGAGCGCTTGAGGAGGATGGCGCCAAGGTTCAGGTGGGCCCCCTCGTACGACGGGTCGGCGTCGACGGCCCCCCTGAATTGCTCCACGGCGGCGGCGTCGTCACCCTTTCGCGCCAGGGCAAGGCCGAGGTTGTAATGGGAATCAGGATCGTGGGGGTTGACCCGCAGGGCCGCGCGATATTCGGAGACCGCCTCGTCCACCCGCCCCGCCTGCATGAGGAGGTTCGCGAGATTGTAGTGCGGGCCGATGTCCCCCGTGTCGGCCCTTTCCGCCTGCCGGTATTCGGCGATCGCAGCATCGATATTGCCGAGCTGGGCGTAAAGGTTTCCTAGGTTGTTGTGGGCCTCCGTGTCGCCAGGCTGGGCCGCGAGCACTCTTCTGAACTCCGCGGCCGCCTCCTCGGTCTTGCCGGCGCGCATGAGCGCAATCGCCAGGTCGTTTTCAAGGTCAACGTCGTCCGGCCGGAGCCCGATGGCGCTCCTAAATTCCTGAATCGCGCCGTCCCCGTCGCCGTCCTGCATCAGGTCATTGCCAAGATTCTCGTGCGCCATCCAGGTCCCTTGATTTTGCGCGATCGTCGTCCGCCAGAGCGTCTCGTCGGATTCGTACTTGGCCACCTGTCGGGACGTCGCCAGTCCCAGCACAAGAAGCGCCAGTGCCGAGATGCAGGTGAGGGCTGTGTTTGCCGAGCCGCCAATCCTGTCGGCCAGCGTGGCGGCGCCGGCGCAGATTCCGGAAATAAGGAAAGCCGCCGCAAGGTATTGGAAGTGGTCGGCCACATAGGAATAGATGAACGGGTACACGTTCACAAATCCGAGCGCCGGCGACAGCGTTCCCACAAAGATAAGCGCGACGGCCAGCGGCCCCCTGGAGCGCCAGCGCAGCGCAAGCAGGACAATCAACGCGGCCACGGCCCCTGCAGGAAAGAGCCACTGCGACCAGGCGTGGGCATCGATTGTCCACCGCGGATAGATGAAGACGAGGGGCGACGGCCACACCACCTTGGCGGCGTAGAACCACATGGCATGCCCGCAGAGGAGCACCTTCTGCACAAGGGTGAGGCCAAATGCGGAGCCCTTGGCTCCCACAAACGTCCGCTCGACCCAAGCCGTCACGGAGGCGTCCGCCGCCGCAACCGCGAGCCAGGGCAAAAGAAGCAGGACATCGCGCCTCCATCGGAGGCTCCCGCGCTTCCACCAGATGGCAACGAGAAGGGCGGCGGGAAGGGTCACCGTGACGCTCTTGCTGAGGATCGCCAGGACGAAGAGCGCGAACGCTGCGGCGTACCTTGCCGGCTTGCGGTCACCCTCGAAGCGGAGGAACTGAAGGGCCGCCGCCAGGTAAAACACTGTGGACAGCGTGTTCTTCTGCTCCGAGATCCACGCGACCGACTCCGCGCAGACCGGATGAAGCGCGAAGGCGAATGCCGCGAGCCACGAGCCGGGCGCGCCAAGGACCTTCAATATCCTCTGTAGAATCAGCGCAGCAGCGGCGTGTAGCCCGACGTTGAGCACATGGTAGCAGGCCGCGGAGTCGCCCCAGATCGCGTGCTCGACCCAGAACGCGCTGTGGAGGACCGGATAGTATTGCTCCGTTGCGCCGAATTCAAACCACGTGCGCCACAGCCCGTGCAGGGAGCGAAGCGCGGTGCGGGTGACGTGGAAATTGTCGTCCCAGATGAATCCCGCGCGCCACACCCCGATATAGGCGGCGAAGGTCGCGATCACCAGCGCGGCGGAAAGCTGCCACGGCTTCGGCTTGGGGAACAGCGTCGATCCTGAAGGAGTGCTGGTGGGCATCCGGATGCGGATTCGGCGAGCTATTGCAGATTGGCGGCCCGGCCACCAGCAGGTTCGGCTCCTGCAGGGCGTTTTATGGGCCGCCCTGGCCAAGCTGGCCGAGGAGGCTTGTCGCCGCGACGTTGCCGGGCTGGAGCCGCAGGGTCTCCCTCAGCTCCGCCGCGGCCTCGGCATCCGCGCCCGGAATCCGCATGAGGGCCGCGCCGAGGGCAAGGTGGCACTGCGGCGACTGGGGCTGCAGGCGGGCGGCCTGCCTGAATGCGGCGGCCGCAGCGGCTGTGTCTCCCTTAGCCATCAGCGCGTTGCCGAGGTTGAAATACGCCGGGGTATAGGAGGGTTTCGCCCGGATGGACTCCCTGAATTGACCGATCGCCTCGTCGAGCCCGGCCGGCATCTGCGCCAACGCCGCGCCAAGGTTGTTCCGGGCAGCCCCGTAGTCGGGATTGATCTCGATGGCCCGCCTGTACTCGGCCATCGCCTCGCTTAGGCCCCCTGGCGTCCTAGAAAGCGCGAGGCCCAGGTTATTGTGCGCCGGCGCGTAGCCGGCGTCCCTGTGCACCGCGTCCCTCAGGGTCGCGACAGCCTCTTCCGTCCGGCCCTGCGCGTTGAGGGCGCTGCCAAGGTTGCCTTCGGCCTCGACGAGCCCGGGCTCGAGCCTCAGCGCCTCGCGAAACTCGGCCTGCGCCTGCGCCATGCCGCCAGAGACTCCCAGCAGCGCGATCCCGAGGTCGTTGTGGGCCCGAGGATTTCCGGGCTCCTTGGCGACGGTGTCCTGCCACAAGGCGAGGTCACTCAGGTAAAGCTCGTTCCGCTCAAATGCGGCCCATCCGAGGGCGATCGCTGACGCCAGAAGGACAAATGGCGCAGCCCGGCCAAGCCAACGGAATGCCGCCACCACAACGAGCCCCGCAACGGCCGCCAAAGGCAGATACATCCTGTGCTCCGCCATCAGCTCGGACGCGACGGGGACAAAGCTGGAACTGGGCGCAAGGGCGACAAAGAAAGCCGCGCCGAGAAACCCGGCCGGTCGCCGCCGGATGACCGCCCACACCGAGGCCACAGCCAGAACCAGGAGGAATAGCGCCTTGGGGACAAGCGCCCACGAGGCAGGCGCAACCGCGGGACCGTAGTCGAAGACAAGCGGATGCGGCCAAACCGAAAGGCGAAGGTAGTGGGTGACGGCGGAAACCTGCACCATGAGGTAGCGCCAGGAGGAAATGCCGCTCGAAAAGCCGGCAGTCCCGCCCCGGCCGTGTGTCGAAAGCACAAGGAACGGAAGTACGACCCATGTTGCCCCGAGGCACGAATAGTAGGCCTTCCGTCGCCAGACCGCCGCGGGAAATGACCCCGAAATGAAGACGATGTCGTAGAGCAGGATGACAACCGGCGCGCAGACCATGACCTCCTTCGTGCCCATTCCCAACAGGCAGCTCGCGACGGAAAGGCCTAGCCACGCCACGGGCCGCGTGGCCGCATCCGTGCCACGGATGAAGCAATAGAGGGCCAGCAGGAGGAAGAGCCCCATCAACGACTCCGCCCGCTGGATGATGTAGGTCACCGACTCCGTCTGCAGCGGATGCACGCCCCAGAGGAGGGCTATCATGAACGCCGCTTGCGGCGCCCAGGGGGTGCGTTTCTCCAGCGTGCGCCTCGCGATGCCAAACAGCGCCAGAACCGCGAGCGCATGGATGGCGATGTTCACTACATGGTAGCCCCACACCCTGTCTCCGCTCAGCGCATAGCTCGCCGCAAGGGAAAGGTTGAGTATCGGGCGCCCGCCCACGGTGACCGTTGGAGGCGGGGAAAATGCAGTGCCAAGCGCTCGTATGCTCGGATTGTCGGACAGGGAGCTGTCATCGTCGTAGTGCGTGGGCGCGTGGAGCGTGCGGCAGTAGACGAGGGCCACGGCTGCGATGAGAATCAGGACCAAGGCCCGGCGGGTCCATGGGGCGCCCTGCGCCGTCCTGGGCGCGCCCGTGGGGGTCAGCTTGGCGTGGCCCACCGGCGTCACGGGCTGCCCTCGATCCCCGCGAGGAGCCTGGACGCCTGCGCGTTGCCCGGCTGAATGCGGAGCACCTCCCTCAATTGTCTTTCTGCCTGGGACGTGCTGCCCGACCTCAGGAGCGCATACGCCAGGTTCAGGTGGAACGCGGGCTGGCCCGGTTCCAGCCGGACGGCCTCCTCGAATTCGCCGACCCCGTCGGCCAGCCTTCCGTCCTGGATCAGCGCGCTGGCAAGGTTGCTGTGGGCGGCCGCGTAATCCGGGCTGATCCGTATCGCCTCCCGGTACTGGGCGATGGCGGCCGCCGGGGTCCCCTCCCCCTTCAGAAGCACGTTGCCCAACCCATTATGGGCCTCGGCCAGCCCTGGAGAAATCCGGACGGCCTGCTCCAGTTCCCTCGCCGCCTCTGCCGATCGCCCCTCGGCGTCCAGGGCGAGGCCCAGGTTACAGTGCGCCTGCGCAAGGCCGGGCTCAAGGGCGAGTGCAGACCTGTACTCGCCTATCGCATCAGACAGCCTGCCCCCCGCCCGCCCGAGGGCGCTCCCCAGGTTGTTGTGCGCCTCGGCGCTCTTCGGCGCGAGGCGGACGGCCGTCTCGCATTCCGAGATGGCATCCTGGATGCGCCCGGGGACCCCGGTCAAAATCCTGCCGAAATTATCGTGCGCCTTGGCGCTTGCCGGGTTCATCGCGACCGCCATCGCACCCTGCGACACCGCGCCATCGAGATTCCCGCCGGCCGCAAGGGCGAGCGCCAGCACGATGTGGGCGTCCGCGTCGCCAGGGCGAAGCCGGACCGCATCATTGGCTTCAGCCAGGGCCTCGGCGGTCCGGCCGCCGGACTCGAGGAGGCTTGCGTATCCCTTGCGCGCGGGCTCGTAGTCCGGCTTCAAGCGAATCGCCTCCAGGTACTGCGACTCGGCCTCCCGTGCGCCGGCTGGCGTCTTGGAGAGCTCGTTTGCGAGGTTGGAATGGGCCTCAGCAAGGCTGGGGTCGATCCGCAACACGTCCTCATACTGCGCAATTGCTTCCGATGAACGGTCCGCGGCTGCAAGCGCGATTCCGAGGTTGTTGTGGGCGCGGTAGCTGCCCGGCACCTTGTCGGCGGTGTCCTGCCAGAGGTAGATGTCCGAGAGGTAAAGCTGGTTGCGCTCGAAGGTCGCCCAGCCGAGCGCAAGCGCCGCCGCGCCAAGCGCCACGATGCCAGGCCGGCCGAGCCACTTCAGCGCGGCCACGACCACGAGCGCTGCGACGGCGGCGAGGGGCAGGTACATCCTGTGCTCGGCCATGGGCTCTGACGCCACGGGGACGATGCTGGAGCTGGGCGCGAGGATGATGAAAAACGTCGCGCCCAGGAACCCCGCCGGGCGCCTGCGCATCACGGCCCAAATCGAGGCCGCCAGCAGCGCAACCAGCAGCATCCCCTCGGGAACAAGGGACCATGACAGGGGTGCGAGCGCCGTCCCGTAGTCAAAGACGAGGGAATGGGGCCACAATGAGAGCCGAATGTAGCGAGTGAGCGCGGGAACCTGCGCAAGGAGATACCGCCACCAGGAGATCCCGCTCGAGAAGCCCGCGGTCCCTCCGCGCCCGTGGGTCGAGAAGACAAGGTACGGGAGGACGGCCCACGTCGCCGCGAGGCACAGATAGTAGATTCTCCGTTTCCGGACCGCATCAGGCAGCGAGGCGGACAGGAAGACGGCGTCGTAGATCAGGATGACGATCGGCGCGCCGACCATCACCTCCTTCGTCCCCATTCCCAAGAGGCAGCTTGCCACGGAAAGGGCCAGCCACGGCCCTGGGTGACGGCCGGACGCCGCCCCCCGGATGAAGAAGTAGAGGGAAAGGAGAAAGAAGAGTCCCATCAGGGACTCGGCCCGCTGGACAATGTAGGTGACCGATTCCGTCTGGAGCGGGTGCACGGCCCACAAGAGCGCGATGAGAAAGGCGGCGGACGTCCCCCATTTGGCCCGTCCGGCCAGCGTCCGCCTCGCGATCCCGAAAAGGGCGAGGGCCGCCAACGCGTGGACCGCGATGTTCAGCAGATGATAGCCCCATACCCCGTCGCCGCTCAACGCGTGGCTGACAGCGAAGGAGAGGTTGAGGATCGGCCGACCGCCGACCGTGGGTGTCGGGGGCGGCAGGAGCGCGCCGGCAAGGCTCCGGATCGTAGGGTTCCCGGAAAGGGAGGCGTCGTCGTCAAAGTGCGTGGGCGCGTGGAGCGTGCGGCCATAGGCGAGGGCAACGGCAGCGACGATGACCGCGGCAAGTGCCCAGGCCCGGAGGGCGCCCCCTGGCCCCGCGGTGTGCGGGTCCGCGGTGGACCCGCGGACCGTCGGCGCAGTCGTCATGGCGCGCCCCCGATCTCCGCAAGGAGCCGCGCCGCGCGCGCGTTGCCCGGCTGGAGGCGAAGCACCTCCCTCAGCTGCGCTGCCGCGTCGGAGGAACGCCCCGGGACGCGCAGGAGCGCAGCTGCAAGGTCCATGTGGGCCGACGGGTCTGCCGGCGCCGCGTCGACGGCGGCCGCAAACTGCCCCGCGGCCTCATTCGCAAGGCCCGCCTTCAGCTGCGCGCTCCCAAGCATCAGGCGAATGTCCTCGGCGCCGGGCTGCAGGGCCGACGCCCGCTTCAACTCGCGGATCGCGTCGTCCAGCTTGCCCTCCCTCTCGAGCTCCGCGCCGAGATTGACGTGGGCGTCGACAAAATCCGGCCTGAGGCGGATCGCCTCCGTGAAGTGAACCGTGGCCTCCTTCGGACGGCCGGCGGCGACCAGCAGGTTCGCGAGGTTGTAGTGGGCCTCGGCATAACCCGGCCGCAGCCGAAGGGCAGCGTCATACTGGGCGAGCGCGTCCGGGGCCCTGCCCATCGCCCTGTAGGTGTTCCCGAGGTTGAACCGGGCCTCGGCGTCGTCAGGGAAAAGCCTGAGGGCCTCCTCGTATTGCGCGGCGGCGTCCCGCCACCTGCCCATGCTGCTGTAGACGTTGCCGAGGCCGTAGTGGGACGCGTAATGCCCGGGATCGAGGCGAAGGGCCTCCTTCAGCTGGTCGATCGCCTCCGCGTTTCTTCCGGCGACGGCGAGCGCGTGCCCGTAGTTGTTGCGCGCCTCCACAGAGTCGGGCTCGAGGCGGACCGCCTCCTCGAACTCGGCGAGGGCCCGCGGCTCGCCGCCCGGCATCTTCTCCAGCGCAAGCCCCAGGTTGTAGTGCGCATCCCCGTATCCGGGCTGCAACCGTATGGCCCTGTTGAACAGGGCGATGGCCTCCCCGCGTCGCCCCGTTGACTTCGCAAGCTCGTTCCCGAGGTTGTTGAGCGCGCGTTCGTTCCCGGGAACCTTCCCCGCGGTGTCGAACCAGAGCGCCTCGTTGCTCCCGTACGCGAGGTTGCGCTGCCAAGTGGAGACGCCGAGTACCGCCGCCGCGACGCACGCGGCGGGAATGGCCGCCCGTCCGGCCCATCTCGTCGCCAGCGCCATCACGGCCGCGGCGACCGCCGCCAGGGGAAGGTACATCCGGTGTTCCGCCATGGTCTCGGTCACCACTGGAATGACGCTCGAGCTCGGGGCAAGGATCGCGAAGAACCAGGCGCCGAGAAAACCAAGCGCGGGCCTGCGGACGATCGCCCAGGCCGTGAGCCCGAGGAGGGCCGCCACGACAATGCCGTAGAAAAGGAGCGGAAGCGACGGGCCGGCGACGTCGCCGCCGTAGTCGAAGACCAGCGGACGGGGCCAGATGCTGAGGCGAAGGTAGTGGCAGATCGCCTGGAGCTGGGTAAGGCCGTACTGCCACCACACGATCCCGCGGCCGAATCCTGCCGTCCCGCCGCGCCCATGGGTGGTGCCGACAAGGATGAGAAGGGCTGCCCACGTCGACCCCAGGGCCGCGTAATAGGCCGGCCGGCTCCGCAGGGCGCCCCGGAACGACCCGGCCGCGAATGTCCGGTCGTAGAGGAGGACGATGAGGGGAGCCGAAACCATCACCTCCTTCGATCCCATCCCGAGCAGGCACGCCGCCACGGAGAGCAACAGCCATGCCCGGCGGGGGCTGCCCCCGGCCTCGTCGCCGCGGATGAAGCAATAGAGGGTCAGGAGATAGAAGAGCCCCATGAGCGACTCCGCCCTCTGCACGATGTAGGTGACCGACTCCGTCAGCAGCGGATGGAGCCCCCAGAGAAGGCTGGCGCAGAATGCCGCGGCGGGCGCGTTGCGCCAACCGATGCGGGCCAGCGTCCTTCGCAGTATCCCGAAAAGTGCCAGCACGGCCAGGATGTGGACCGCCAGGTTGGCGGCATGGTAGCCCGCGACGTGGAGGCCACCCGCGGCATAGTTGAGCGAAAGGGTGGCATTGACGACCGGCCGCCCGCTCACGGTCGACCTGCCCACCGGCTCAAGCGCCGTCCACAGGCTGCGGATCGACGGGTTCTGGATGATCGACGGGATGTCGTCGAACACCATTGGCCCCTTGAACGTGTCGGAATAGGCCGCCGCGACAGCGGCGACGATGGCCGCGCCCAGGGCCGGGATTCTCCAATCGGCGCCCCGCCCCTCGCGCGGACCTGAGCGAACTGCACTAGTCGTCACCCGAAGGGACGCTTGTGCCTTTTCCTGCCGACTCAAGACAATCCATACCGGGGGAATTGTATTCGCAAGCCAATGACAGGGCCGCGCCGGACTTGTTCTTGCCCAAGGGGCCGCAATCCCAATCATCCGGTGCAAAGCCGTGGCCGCCCTTTCCCAGCGCAACTCCGTAGTGACGACGGCCCTTGCGGGTGTCGGGATGCTCTGCTGCGTCTACCTGGCGGCGCTGAAGCTGATCGACCTGCCGTGCCCCCTCTCGGGGTGCGGGGCCGTGATCAACAGCAGCTACGGCTCCCTCCTCGGGGTGCCCCTGCCCGTCTACGCCCTCCCTCTTTGGGTCCTCCTGTCGCTTCCGGGCTCCGGCCCCCGGGCGAGCGCCACCAGGCTGGCCGGCGTGCTCGCCCTCGCCCTTGGGGGAATCGCCCTCATGGGAATCCAGTTCTTTGTGCTCAGGGGCTTCTGCCCCTTCTGCACGCTCCATGCCGTGGCGGCGGTCGCGGCCGCCTTCACGGTTCCCCTGCGCGGCAGGGCGCACCCTTGGCTGCCGGCCGTCATCCTGGCCCTCGTCCTGCCGGTCTTTGTTGCAACAAGGGCCTCATCGGAGGCCGAGTTGAACTCCCCGTCAGGCGCGGGATTTGGCGGGGCCGAGGCTCCCGCGGCCGCCCCGGCGCCCGCCGCGAGGGCGGCGCTGCCGGCAAGCATCGACCTTGCAGCCTTCCAGTGGCTGGGACCGATCGACGCGAGGCAGTCCCCCGTCCTTGTCGTCAGCCTCCAGTGCGGTCACTGCCTCGAGCTGCTCAACCGCTCCCTGCACAGCCCGCAGTTTGGAACGGCAGGGGGGCCGAAGCTGTTCATCTACGCACAGCCGCAGGAGGCGCAGGACTCAATCGATGTCATCGCCGCCATCCTGTCGGCCCCGGGGACGCCCACCCAGCAGTTCTCGGCGGTGTTCAGCCACATCGACGAGCTGGGCGACCCCCTCCTGACACACAACACGAAGCAGCTCAGGCGCCGCCTTGAGGCGCTCTTCCCCGGCTACGCCAGCAAGCTCGTCGAGGCCCGGCAGAAGTTCAACCTGCAGATGGTCGCCCTCAAGTTCGTGCCCGGCAAGGGATCGCCGTACCTGCTCATGCCCGACGGGACGAGCAGGTACGGGGTCATCCCCGCCAACCTGCTTTTCCACTGACCGGCGGGGATTTCGAGCCCCGGCCCGACAGGTGACTGCCCGGCGGAAATTCCTGCGCGGGCGCCCAGACCGGCACGAATTGGGGCTGCAGGCAAAGCCCGCCGCCTTCGCTGCAGTGCGAAACGGGATTTCGGGGCGATGTCCCGATTCGAAGCATTGACGCTGGGGGGAACGCCGCCCAACTCAAAGGCCGGCAACCCCCGCCACGAATGGATACCCCTGCCGCACCGTCTGCCAAATACCCCAATGCCGTAAAGGGCGACCAAGTCGGGCTCGGACAGAAATTCGGGTATGGCATGGGCTGCTTCATCGACATGTGGGGCCACTGGCTCTACCCGACCTTCGCCTACCTGGTCTTCATGACCTACCTCGGCGTGCGACCAACCTACGTCGGGATCGTGATCATCCTGAATCGCCTTTTCGACGGGATGTCTGACCCGCTCTTTGGATGGCTTTCGGACAACACGCGGACGCGCATGGGCCGCCGCCGCCCCTTCATGCTCGTCGGCGCCATCATCGCCGGGCTCGGCCTGCCCCTCGCTGTCGCCGTGCGTCCCGGCTGGGGCGCCGTGCACCTGCTGGGGCACAGCGTTCCGACCTATTTTTTCTTCATGCTCGCGTCCTCGGCGCTCTACCTGCCGATGGTCAGCTGCTTCAACATGCCCTACGCGAGCCTGGGCTACGAGCTCACGCCGGATTACAACGAGCGGACACTGGTCTTCGCGATAAAGAACGTCGTGCAGAAGGTGCCGGAACTCGGCCTCTTCTTCTGCGGCCAGTTTGTCAGCATGTCGGTCTGGGTGGGCGCAACCCGGTTCAACCTCGCCGAGCGCCTGAAGGCGCTCTTCACCACCACCGCCGCATGGTCGACTTCTCCCGCGGGCGCCCAGCCCAACCTCCTCCTCGGCTCCCAGGTCTTCTGCGCGATCGCGGGCCTCATCATGATGGCCGCCGGACTCATATGCGCCCTCACCGTAAAGGAGCGCTACTACGACAAGGTCGTCTCGAGCCGCCAGCAGAAGATATCGATCAAGGAGGCGATATGGCAGACCCTTGGATGCCAGCCCTTCCGCGTGCAGGTCGTCATGTGCCTCGCGTACAGCCTGGGCCTCAGCCTTGTGTCGACGCTGGGCTACACGGACACGATCTATTACGTCTGCAAGGGGAACGTCTCGGTTGGCAGCTACTGGAATTTCTGGATGGGCCTGTGCGGATCCGGATTCGGGCTGATCGGAATACCGGTGTTCACCTACATCTCACGGGAAGTCGGCAAACGTGCCTGCCTCATGGTCGTCATGGTGATTGCGATGGCCGTCTTCATCGGCTGCTGGTGGTTCTACACCCCGTCAATCGTCTGGCTGCAGCTCTTTGCCACGGGCCTGATCTCGTTCACGAGCGCGGGCTTCTGGATGCTCAAGGACTCGATGACCGCCGACATCGTAGACTACGACGAGCTTGAGGGCGGAAGGCGGCGCGAGGGCGCGTTCGCCGCGAGCAACTCCTGGATCATGAAGTTCGGCATGGCGGTCGGCGCCGGCCTCTCGTTCGTGATTCTCGACTGGATCGGCTTCAAATCGGCGCTTGGCGCCAACCAGACCCCGCATGCGATGTTCATGCTTCGCTTCCTGTTCTCGGCGATTCCCGTCGGCGGCCTCATTCTTGCCGTCATCGCGCTGGCGCGGTTTCCCCTGACACCCACCCGCATGACGGAACTCCGCGCGAAGCTCGAAGCGAAGCGCGGGACGGTCTGAGCCTCAGTCCGGCTCGGCGAGGACGGCCCGGATGACCGAGGCCAGTTCCGAGACGTCGTAGGGCTTCGCGACCATCCCGCGGAATCCGTGCTTGCGGAAGTCGGCCATCGCAAGATCGCTGGAATATCCGCTTGAGACGATCGCCCGCACCTTGGGGTCATAGGCGCGAAGGAGCGAGATGGCCTCCCGGCCGCCCATTCCGCCGGGGATCGTCAGGTCCATGACAATGAGGTCGAACGGCGTCCCCTGTTCCTTCGCCGCCTTGTAGCGGTCGATGGCCGCGCGGCCGTCCGCGACGGATTCGAAATCGAGGTTCATCCGCTTCATGAGCCGCTCGGCCATCTTCAGGATCGGCACCTCGTCGTCCATGAAGAGGATCCGCCCGCTCCTGCCGATGGGCGGGAAGGTCGTCGAGACCGTCGCCTCGCTCTGGGTCTCCCTGGCGGCCGGCAGCCAGAAGGTGAACGTGGTGCCCTTTCCCGGCACCGAGCTCACCTCGATGTGCCCCAGGTGCCTCTTGATGACGGAGAACACGGTGGCGAGTCCCAGCCCGTGGCCCTGGAGCTTGGTCGTGAAGTACGGGTCGAATATCTTCCCAAGGTGCTCGGGCGCGATGCCGGCGCCGGTGTCGGTGACCGCGACGCAGATGTAGTCGCCCTCCGCGAGCACGGAGTGCATCCCGGCGGGCACCGTCTCGTTGGTGGCCGAGATCCTGATCGTGCCGCCGTCCCTCATGGCCTGGGTCGCGTTGATGACGAGGTTCTGGATCACCTGGCTGATCTGGGCCTTGTCGACGTTCGCCGCCCACAGGTTCTCCGGCAGATCGAACTCGCCCTTCACAGAGGAACCGCGGTGGGCGAAGGTCGCCGACTCCTTGATGACCTCCTGGAGGTGCACGGCGCTCCTCACCGGGTCGCCGCCCTTCGAGAAGGTGAGCAGCTGGAGCGTCAGTTCGCCCGCCCGCTTCGTCGCGAGGACGGCCTCGTCAAGGAGCGCGGCCTGCTCGGGCATCTTGCCCATGTCGAGCTGCAGCAGCGTCAGGTTGCTGAGGACCGCCGTCAGGATGTTGTTGAAGTCGTGCGCGATGCCGCCCGCAAGGATGCCGATCGACTCCATCTTGGCCGCGTTCTGCAGCTTCTCCTCCATCCTCTGCCTCTCGGTGATGTCCCGTAGGACGAGCACCGCCCCGACCCTCTTGCTGGACACGTTGGCTACGGGAACCAGGCGGCCCTCCACGAGGCGCATGCGGCCCGACCGGCCGCGAATAAGCGTTTGGGCCGGCAACTCGGCATGGGCCCCCACCTCAAGCACGTCCTTTATGGGGAGATCCGTGTCGCGCCCGCTCACGGCGCCCTTCAGCGAGCAGATGGCCGTCACCTCGCGGCCCACGGCCTCCGACGGGCTCCACTGGAGCATCTCGGCCGCGGCCCGGTTTATGAAGAGCACCCTCGCGTGCGAGTCGATCGTGATGACGCCCTCGCTCATGCTTCCCAGCGTGACGGCCAGCCGCTCCTTTTCCGCGGCGAGCGCAACCTCGGCCTCGCGCCGCGCGGTGTTGTCGACGCTCACGCCGACAAGGTTCCAGCGGTTGGGCCCGAGCCTCGTCACCTTCACGTGCTCGTGGAGCAGGAACATGTTGCCGTGGCTTATCACGTGGTACTCATGCACGTAGTCGGGCTTGTCGCCCTTGAGCGCGTCCCGCGAGGTCCGCTGGATCGCCTTCCACTCGGGGATCATCGGCTCGGTCCAGAGCCGGTCCGACTCAGGGGCGCTGTTCTCGCCGAAGATCCGCTGGAACAGGACCGAAGGCGGAATGTACATTTGCCAGTGGAGCTGGACGTCAGGGTCTCCGGTGACGATTGCCTGCCAAAGGAGGCAATCGGCGCCCCGCAGGATCTGCGTCAGCTGGTTCTCCGTCGACTTCTGCGCCTCCTCCGCCTCGTGCTTCTTCGTGACGTCGATCACGACGCCCGCGAGGTTCCATTCCTCGGCCCCCGCGGGCCTGATGATGACCTCCTCGCTCAGCCAGTGGACCCCGTCGGTTCCGATGATCCGGAATTCCTGCTGGTAGCTGCCCGCGCCCTCGTTGAGCGCCCGGATCGCAGTCTGTTCCATCCGCACGTGGTCGGGCGACTGGTCGTCCTTCCAGAGCCACCCCTTCTCCACCAGCGACGCGAGCCGGTAGATGGGGTTCACGCTGAGCTGCGGGGGCGTGCGGATCTTCCACTTGTACGTCCCCTCCTCCTTCCAGACCCTCGCCCACCAGAGCAGGACATTAGAGCGGTCCAGCGTGTCCAGGATCAGCTGGTAGTTCTCGAGCTTTGATCCGTCGGCCGTCGGCTCCTCGGGCTCCATGGGCCCGCTCGCGCCGTTCCTCCCGCGCCTCCCGAAGAAGGCCGCCATTCCGACGACGCCAAAGCCAAGGACGGCGGCAAGCGGAGCTGTGACGATTGCGGGAGGCACTTAGGGGATGTATTTCGTGCGCCGCAGGGATCCGGCGCAGGGAGACACCAAGCGGGCTATCCCTTCTGCGTGGCAGCGAAGTGGCGCGTCAATTTTGTGTCAATCGCGCAACGATCCGTCCGCCGCCAATTGTCAGGGCGCGCATCTCCGCCACTTAACAACGTCATTGGCATCCGCCTGCCCATGAATGGCTTTTGTATGGACCCGTAAAGGGAACCGACACCGCGCAGGGTCACTCCTCGCCGTCCAGGTAATCGAGGGGTGCGGAACGGATCAGGCCCCGTTGGGGGGACCGCACAAGCCACTTGCCGCTGTCCGGATAGTGGCAGGTTTCCCCGAGGGGATTGTCGGCCACGATGTAGACGGTGAGCTCCGAGTCTGGCGCACTCGCGAGTTGGTGCGCCTCTCCCGGCCCGAAGATGAAGGCGTCGCCCTCCGAGATGGGCGTGACCCCCTCCGAGTGCCGGACGGAACCCCTGCCGGAAATCACATGGTAGAACTCCCACTGCGCGCTATGGGAGTGGAAGGGGCAGGCCGCCTTGCCCGCGGGGATCCTGCAGACCTCCACGTCGAAGGGATGCCGTTTCGCCATGTCGGTTGAATCCGCCTCGCGGCCGAGCGCCACCGAGATGCAGCGGTCCGCCGATGCGAACTTGCCCTTGGGCGATGCCCATGGCTCCTCCTTCACCTCCCGCATATTCACCTTCTTCATACGTCGTCCTCGTCCATGTGGAATGCGTGGATGATCCGGTGGAATATGGGCGAAAGCACGATGCCGGCGGCCGACAGGAACACGACGCCGCTAAACAGGGCGTACCCCGAGGCGAAAAGCTTCGACGGCGTGTCCTTCATCGGGTCGACCGGCCCCATCCCCGTGAGGATCATCGACGCATTGAGGACGGAATCCACCCATCCCAGGCGCGCGATGTAATGGTAGCCGAGGGCGCCGGCGAGGAGGGCGATGGAGACCATGAGGACCGTCGCCAGGAAGGTCAGGGCCATCCGCCTCAGGAACAGCGGCCAAGGCAGGAGTTTCTCCCCGATCCTCTCGTACATGGCTAGAGGGTCCCCGGAATGCCGTCTGCGCGCAATTCTCTTCAGGCCCCAGGTGCCCTTGTCCGCCGGCCCGGCCATGCAAGCCCCAGGCCGGCAAGGAGCGAGGCCACGATGACAGCCAGCGCCCATCCCGAGACCGCCCCCGCGGCCGAATCCCGGGACGGCATCCATGTGGTCGCGCACATCGTCACCTCGGCGAGGGCGATGAAGGCAAGGATCCGGGCATCAGCCGCTTCCATGACGGCGGCGCACAGGGCCACGGCGGCTATGACCATGGCATACGAGCCGTGCGGAAGGATGGGCCACGCGTAGAGGAGGCCGCACCAGACGAGAATCGTCGCCAAGGTCCATGCGGACAGGCGCCGAAACCCCGGACCCAGGGCCGCCAGGCGCCTCCGGCACCCAGGCAGAAAGGAAAACATGAGGGCAACCAGGGCGCCGAGGCCGAACCATTCAAGGGAGCGTACAAACCGGTGGGCCTCATCGGCGCGGCGATCCTCGGCCGAGCCTGGCGACCCGACCGCGGCCCGCCAATCGCCCCCGAACTGGAAGCCCAGGTTGCCGAGCTTCCGAGCCGCGATCTCCGAGGGCGAAAGCCGCCCGTAGGCGTCGGCCAGGTCCTCAGCCAGGGTTCTTCCGTCGATCTCGGTATGTCCCGCCAGGTGCCACTTGAGGAGCCGGTCCCCGGGAGGCGCAAACAGCTTCTGGTAGGCGATCCATGGGCCAACCATGAGAATGAAGACGGCTGCAGCCAGGGCCCACGCCCGGGCCTGTCCCTTCATGGCCATCCACGCCACCCAGGGGGCCGCCCCAAGCAGCGAAAACGCAGCGCCGCCGTGCGAAAGGCACGCAAGGGCCGCGAAAAGCCCGGCGGCGGCAACCCACCTCGCCGGCGGCCGTTGCGCCCCCATGATCGAGATTCCAAAGGCGCCGCATGCAAACGCGCCCGCCGAGAGCTTGGGCCACGTATAGAGGGAATTCATGACGAAGAACCCCAGGGGCACCGCTGCCGCAGTCCAGGCGAGGGCGCGCCGGGGCGACAGCCCGATTGTCCTCAGCAGCCCGTATAGGGCGAAGATCCATGCGAGTTGGAAGAACAGCGCGGATGCGCCGCTTGAGGCGATGTCAGACAATCCCAAGGCCCCGGAGATGGGCCATGCGAGCAGCTGCCAGCCCTCCTGCAGGGGCGGCCGGTCGCTTGAGAGCCAGCCGGCACCCAGCTCCTTGGGGTGCAGCCCGTGATAAAGCAGGTTGGCGAAATCAAACGTCAGGCGGTCGTCGCCGGGCTGCCCGCTGATGAACCTCTCCGCAGCCAGCTGGTAGTACGCCATCTGCGAATGGAAAAGATAGAGGATGCCGAGAAGGAAGGCGCCGCTCAGGGCGACAAGGACCAACGGACCGCCGTACTCCTTGGGAAAGGTGCCACCCCGTTTCCTGGAGAGCCATCCCCAGGCGAGGAGCGCAAGGCAAAGCCAGGAGAGCGCCTTCCCGGCCGAGGGTGACAGAAAATACACCCAGAAGGCGATGTAACCGGCCGCCGCAAGGATACCGACGGCCGCGAGGGGCGCCCAGCAGGCCGGAAGGCGGCTCCGGCCCAACCCATCCGAAATCACGACCACGCCGAGGCCGTAGAGGATCAGGACGGCAACCCACGAGAGAGCCGCCTGAAACGGGCCGTCGGAAGGCCCCGAAGGGCGGAAGTTTGAAATCTCAAACCCGCTTCCCGGCCCATCGGACCGGCACGAGGCCACGAGGACGGCCCCCCAGCCGCGCCATCCGAGGGGAAACTCGACATGCACTTTGCGGGGCGCGTGGCCCGGGCCGCCAAGGTCGACGGGAAGGCGAATGTTGAGCCCATCGATCTCGAAGTGGACGTCATTGCCCGGCGCACCGGGAGAGCCCGCCACCCAGAAATCGAGCGCATAGGGGGACGGGAAGGGCCCAACGCGAAGCGAGCCCGCGCCGGAAACCCGCCCGCCATCCGTCGCCCAGGCGAGGGCCGTCCTGCCGGGGACCTCATGAAACGAGCCGGCCGCGACTGCGCGGACCTGGCTTTTCGCTCGCCCGAGCGTCGACGCAAGAAGGCCGATTGCCGCGATGAGCCCTGAAAGCGCCAATAGGGTCCAAATGCCGGCGGCGCCCCTGCGGGGCCCATCGCCCCCGGCTGCCCCAGACCCCGCGTCGCTGTGATCCGGATTTTGAGTCACGCGGTCCAGGGTGTCCTTAGTGGCTTATCGGTCCGGCGGCTGCAATGCCCATGTTGCCACGGCGCGGTGCGTTCGTAGGATGGACTCCTATGGGTCTAAAATTCCCGCTCAGAATCTCCATCCTGGCAGTGCCGCTCCTGCTTCTGCTCCCGGCGCACTCCGCCTCCGCCGCCGGCGTTCCGGACCAGGCGCCCCCCATCCCGATATCCGGGCTCTCCGGAGTCACCTTCCTGACGGCAGACTTCGCCCCGCTCGAAAGATTCTACGGACATGGCGCCGGCCTGAGGGAGGAGCCGATGGGCCGGGACGACATCCGATTCCAGATTGGGACGAGCCAATGGATCGAGTTTAGGAAGGTGCCGCGGGCCAACTGGACGCGGCGGCTCCAGTACGTGACCCTGGAGGCCGCCGACCTCGACCGGGTCGCAGCTGGCCTGCGCGCCCGCGGCGTCGCGGCATCGTGGATCCACCCGGATCCGCAGACTCGAATCCTTCAGCTGGCCGACCCGGCGGGAAACGTCATCCGGGTGGCTGAGCCGCAGGCGTCCAGGGCCGCGCCAGGCGCTCCCGGGACCCCCGCGTTCAGCGATCACCTGCAGCATTTCGGCTTCGCTGTGCCGTCGGCGCTGGCCGCGGCGACGACGGCCTTCTACGAGGAAAAGCTGGGCTTCGCCGAGGCGGTCAACCTCAAGGCGAAGGGCGGAAAGACGGCCCTGGTGAAATTCTGGATCCCCGGGCCAAAGGGGGACATGATCGAGCTGATATTCTTCGATCCGCCACTGAACAAGTGGGCGGCCGGCGCGTTTGACCACGTGGATTTTCAGGTCAGCGACATAAATGCAGCCTACCGGCAGCTGCACCGCGGGGGCATCGCGACGCTGAGCAGGCACCTGCCGACCGTGAATGGGGAACACCTCTGGGCCATCGACATCTTCGACCCCGAGCTGACGCGGATGGAAATCCAGGCGATCAAGCCGGCGACGGCGCCGATCGGCTCAATATCCACGGTCGGCGGCGAGTCGGCCCGGCCCCTTTTCGACGGACGGACCCTCGACGGGTGGGAAGGCAACCTTGCCAACTGGCGCGTTGAGGACGGCGCAATTGTCGCGGGCGCCCTGGACCGGAGGCAGCCGTACAACGAGTTCCTGGCAACCACCGCGGACTTCGGCGACTTCGAGCTTCGGCTCCAGTACAAGGTTGAGGGAACCGGCGGATTCGTGAACGGCGGCGTCCAGTTCTGGTCGCAGCGCGTGCCGGCCTCCTATGAGGTCTCCGGCTTCCAGGCCGACCTCGGTGCCGGCACGGACGGAAATCTCTACGACGAAAGCCGGAGAAATTCGAACCTGGCGACGGCCCCTGCCAATGTGCGTGAAATGGCGCTCAAGCCGGGGGCATGGAACGACTACCGGATACGTGCTGTCGGACCGCACATCGAAATCTGGCTCAATGGCCTGAAGACCGTGGACTATATGGAAACGGACAAGGCTATCCCCCTCCACGGCCGGTTTGCGCTGCAGATTCACGGCAGGGCAAACACGAAGGTCTCCTATCGGGACATCGAGGTCGAAACCTTCACCCGCGCGGAGCCGGCGCCGTGATTTCACCCCGCTGAGTTTCCTGCGCCTCCCGCCTTGCTCCGGCCGCAGTGCCCCGGGCGGGGAATCGGCGAGGCCGAACATTCATCGGCGCTGGCCGCCCCAAGCTGGCGACGGCGGCAAGGCAAAAATGCTCGCCCGGGCCAATCGCCGCCAATTCATTCAAGTATAACGAATTGATGCGCAGCACCCACGAACCCATGTCCAAGCTGGGAAGAAGGTCCATTGTCGCGGCCCTCTGCATGGTTTTGGCCGGCTACGCCTGGGTCTTCTCCGAAACGGGAGGGTATCGCCCATCGAGGCAGCCGGACGGCTATTATGGGTACCTCACCGATGCCCTCCTCTCGGGCCAGCTCAACCTCAAGATCGAGCCGGACCCCCGCCTGGCGAAGCTGGCCAACCCGTGGCTCAACTACCAGGGCATCCCCTATCTGGACGATGCGACTTATTTCCACGGCCACTACTACATCTACTTCGGGGTCGCGCCGGTCGTGCTTTATTATGCGCCCGTGAGGCTCTTGACGGGGCGATTTGCACGCCAGGGCTCTGCGGCGGCAGTGTTCGCACTCGTGGGCTTCCTGGCCGGGCTCTGGCTGCTTCGGCGAATGGTGGAACTCCAGGAGAACAGGCCCGGGGCAGGATGGCAGTCCCTCGGGGTCATCGTCTGGGGATACGCCAGCTACGCGTTCGTCGAGTGCCAGACGACCTCGTTCTACACCGTACCCATCCTCTGCGCGTTCGCCTGCCTGATGACGGCCCTGGTGGCCATCGAGAGGGCGTTGGCGGCCCGCAGGGAGTCGACGTCCGCGTGGTTCATGGCGGCAGCCAGCCTTGCGTGGGGGATGTGCGTGGCCGGGCGCCCCCACTATGTCCTTGGGCTTCCGCTCATCTGCGTTCCGCTGGCCTACCTTCTCACCCGCGGGCCGGGCAATTGGCAGAGGCGGCGGGTCCTCGCCTTGCTGGCCGCCGCCATCATTCCGGCGGCAGTCATCGGGGCGGGCCTGGCATGGTACAACTATGCGCGCTTCGGATCGGTCTCGGAGTTCGGACTGCGGTACCAGTTCAGCGGCCGCGACGAGCGCTTCATCCGGATGTGGAATCCGGGCATGATTCTCCCCAATCTTCATAGGTACGCGCTGAGCGGCACGTTCTACACCGTCTATTTCCCGTTCTTCATTCCGGTCGGAGTCTTTGTGGGCTTCCTCGCCTGGTGCCCGGTCAGCGCCCTGGCCGCACTCCTTCCGGCGAGCCTGCTCGAGAAGCGCCTCAGGGCGGACCCACGCTGGGTTTGCATCGCACTGTGCACGATGGCGGCCGGGTTGATTCACCTTTTCGCCCTCAGCATCCTTCCCATCGGCCTCGCACGCTACAATGCGGACTTCCTGCCGGAGCTGCTATTGGCCGCGCTATTCACGGCAATCGCGTACTTCGACGCATCCCCGAGGTGGCCAAGGGCCGCCCGCACACTCTGTTCCCTTGTCCTTGCCTGCGCCGCCGCGGTTTCGGTTTCAAAGCTGCTTTTCCTCGCGCTCGGTCGCGCGCCCGTGGCGGCCCACAGGCAGGCGATGGAGATCGCATTCAACAGGCCCACGGTCGAATTGCAGTCGCTTGCGGGCCGGCCGGAGGGCCCAAGCGAGCTCGAACTCTCATTCGCAGAGCTCCCGGCGGGAGCGCGGACGCCGATTCTCACGACCGGCGCCGGTGACGATATCCTCTTTGCGGAAGGTATTGACCCCACGCATCTGCGCCTCGGCTTCGTCCATGTTGGCAACAGCGCGATCTATGGTGATGCCATCGCCTACAAGCCGGGCGAACACCATCAGGTCGAGGTCGACCTCGGTTCGCTTTATCCGCCACGCATCCATCCGTTTTTCCGGCACTGGGACAATAATGTGGTGGATGCGTTGCTGACGCGCGTCACCGCAAAAGTGGACGGAAGGATCGTCCTTCACGCCGTGTCGAACTTCTATCCCTCGGACCAGAGGAGCATTCGGTACTGCTCGGTGCCGCCGGACGCGACGGGATACGTGCCCTTTCGTGGCAGGCTCTATGGCACAGCCCGGCTCCCCATCCCCCCGGAGTCCGAGATCCGGACAACAGGCTGGTCCGGCCCGGTGAGGCTCCGCCTCAGGTTTCCCAAATTCGAAAATGTACACAACGAGCCCCTCGTTGAGACGGGCTTCCAAAACGCGGCCGACATGATATATGTGACGTACCTTGGCCCGACCACGATTCGGTTCGGGCATGACTCGTCCCAGGGCGGCAGCATTGAAACGGGCGTGGTGGAGTACGATCCTTCCGTCGGGCACACGCTTGACGTGGGCCTCGGAAGCCTGGAGGCGCCGGAGGGGACGGTGCCCTCCCCCCACCTGGGCCTGAGGCTCAAGTTCGACGGCCACTGGCTGATCGCCACCGACCGGATCACCCACCCAAGCCACCCCTATCAAAATGTGTTCGGCTACAATCCCAGATTCGGCACGGCGAACGAGTCGTTCTCGGGAAGCCTTGCGGCAGAACACATCGACTCCCCTCACGGGTCGGAAAAATTGCCCGGCAAGGGGCCGCTCGAGGTCTCTTTGCGCTTTGTACAGATGCTGCCCAACACCTCGGAACCGCTTGTTGTCTCGGGCAAGACGGGCAGGGGCGACACGATCTTCGTCAGCTACCTTCCCGGGGGCCAGATCCAGTTCGGCGTGGACCACTGGGGCGTCGGCTCGAATGTAGGCCCGGCCACTCCGCTCCAGGTGGGCGTCACCCACACCCTGATCGTTTCGAGTGCCGTCTTCCTCCCGGCTGCCGACAGCCCGGACTGGGACTCCACGCCGCCGGCCCTGCGCACCCACCTTCTCTCCACGATCGAGGTCTACCTGGACGGCAAGAGGGTCCTTGATGCGCCCTGGACCGCCTACGAGGCGTCGGATTCGCAGATCACCGTCGGGGAGAACACCATCGGGGGCTCGACAACGGGCCCGACGTTTTCAGGCACCGTGCTTTCCTCGCACCATTGCCCGCTTGGGAAATTCCTGACCGTCGTTGCGGACGCGGAAGGCGGTTCAAATGACCGTTGACGAGCGCCGCTGCCCGCGTGCGGCGCATCCCCGGTGGCGCACCTCGCTCCCAGAGCTGGCCCGTGTGTCGCTGCTGGTCGCGGCGGCGGTGGCCATCATGGCACCGTACCTGACGGGTAACCTGATCGGAGGCGTGGACGGGCGCTGGTACGGGTACATGCTTGCCGACTATATCGAGCAGGTGCGGCAGGGGCAGTTCCTGGTGACGGTGGGACAAGGGGAGTTTGCGTGGAACGGCTCGGTCCACCTGTTCCGCTCGGCGCCCGTGTACATGATGGTGGGAAGGGTCTGGGACCTTCTCACCCTGAGGAGCCTAAATCCCTTTGCGCTCCAGCACCTGACCGTCGTGACGAGCGCCGCCGCGGGCGCGGTGGGCTTCTATGCGGCGGCCGTGCAGTTCATCCCGAACCGGCGTTGGGCCGCCACCGGGATCGCACTCCTCTATCTCGGGACGCCCGCTTGGCTCTCCACGGTGCTCCGCTCGGAGGCGTACATGTCCTACATGGCCTTCGCGGCCATGCCCCTCGTCCTTTACGGAAACACCCGCACAGCGCTCGGGAAGGACGGCCGCGGCTATGTTCCCCTCGGCGCGGGCCTCGCGCTCATCTGGATGTGCCATCCCCCGATAGCCTTCATCTCGACCCTGGTGACGCTCTTCATTCAGGGCGGCCTCGTGATGGTCCGGGGCCTTGGGCCATGGCGGAACCTCGCCGCGGGAGCGGGGGCTTTCGCAGTGCTCGGGGCATTCTACTTTGTGTCCATGGGCGAGCTCCCGCCAAGGCCCCAGATACATCCCATGGGGGCACAGGTCGCGCAGGTCGCCGGACTCGCCCTGTTCCTTGCCTCGATCGGCCGCATTGGCCTGCGCCCGAGGTCTCCGGGGTGGATCGCATGCGCAGCCTTGGGCGCCTTGACCGTCGGACTGACGAGTATCCCCTGGCTCTGTTGGATTGGGGCGACCGCATTTCTTTGGGCCTGCTGCGTGGCCGGCTGCCGGAAGCTCGGCGCGAACAGGCTGGAGCGGCATGCCGTCCTCCTCATGTTCCTCTCGATGCTCGGGGGTGCCGCGATTGCGGGCGCATGTGTGGGGCATGACCAAATGTTCTCCGTGGCCCTCGCCACCCTGGGCGAAAACACAAAGGACATCATGGGATGGCTCCGGCCGCTGAAAACGCCGATGGACGGGTCCCAGATCTTCCAGCCGGGATTTGGCCTAATCGCGATATTTTTGGCCTCCGTCCTCTCGCTCATTGGGCCGCGGCCAGCCGGGGCAAAGCTGTTCTTTGCAGCCGCGGCGGGGCTTGTGGTCTGTTTTTTCCGCGTGCCGCTCGTGAGCGATTTTCTGGTCGGCACCTTCCCCGTCGACCTCGCGGCCATGTGCGGGATTCCGCTCGGCCTCCGCCTGGCGCCCGTGATTGCGAGCGTCACGGCCATCGCTGGGGTGGTTTGGCTTGCCACCGCTCCGGGCGAGAATCCGCGCCTGCGCCTGGCGACAGGGGTCCTTCTTTGCGCATTTGTCGCGTGGAACGCGCTCCAGTGCGCTCCCTTCATCCGGCATTCACGCTCCGTTGAAGCAACTCCCTGGGCCACTGAAAAGGCCCTGCGTGTCGAGAATGCGGCGCTCGATGCCTATGCCTATCTTCTTCTCCCCATCCCCGCGTATTTCTCGAACGGGAAAACCGATCCCGCATTGGAAATCCGCATTCTCGATTCCTCGGGCCAGGTCGTGATCGGGCCCATTCAGGATGCCGAAGCCATGGAGGCGCAAGGAAGCAGGACCATCTGGCTCACGACCCATCCTCTCCCGGGCACTTCGACATGGTTCGCCATGGAGCCCAAGGTCACAGTCGAGCCGGGCGAACACCTGCTTCTGCGCTTCGAATTCAACAGCTCGAAAAACTACAGCGGGTTCCTGATCCTTAAGGCGGAAAACTCCTACCGCGAATATCACCTGCCGGACTCGGGGTTCGGGCAGTCCTTTGGAGTTGGGGGCAAACATACGAGTGTGCTTTCGCTTTGGAACTCCGGTTCGGCTCCGGAGCACTACGAGCTCTCCATGTCTACGGAGCCGGCGAACACCTTGGCCCACGACGGCGGCTTATTCGCCCGGCTCCACATATCGAAATTGGATCCCTCGAGAATGCCGATCCGTCTCGAGTCGTTCATGCCCCTCCGCGCAAGCGTGACGACGAAAACGGGAGGGACCCTGGAGACATTCAGGGCCTCAATCCCGGGATATCGGGCGACTGTTGATGGACAGGCGGCCAACGTTGGCGAGTCAGCGGATCACCTCGTCACCGTTCGCGTTCCCCCAGGAACCCATGAGGTAGTAGTACGTTTTGCGGGAACCATGCGCCTTTGGTTCGCGGCGATTCTGAGCGGCTTGGGGTGGATCTGCTTTGTGCTGGCCGGAGCCGTCATTCTATTTCGACGGTTACTACATTCTTTCTAGAAATGAACACCTCGATGACCTTCCAAGGCATCGACAACCTCCTAACATGTAAGGGCCGAGCGAAACCTGCCTGAAGACCCACTCATTCGTCAAAAATTGACTAGATTGGGGTTTTGGGTAACACATCAAACAGTCTAAGTCTCAATGACTAATCCCGAGTACCTCACTCCAAAGCCCGTCTTCCCGGCCGTTATAACGGCCGAGAGTATTGCTGCGTACAAAGGGGACTGTCGCGTTTGGGATGCCGCACGAATCAAATTTGGAGTAGCCACGCCTGAGCAAGTACAACGGGAGAATTCAGCTGTCCCGCGGGCCTCGCACTCGCGTATCTTGCATTTCAGCAAACATGCCTGAGCCCCGCGAGCCGGAGGATTTCGCTGAAATCCGGTTCTTCACGTTTTGTTGTGGGCGAGGAGCGGGCGGGTTAGTTGGGGTGGATGGAAGAATCCGTGAACGAACATTACCGGAGGCTGCTGAAGCTGCCGACGCCGTGGAGGGTGGAATCTGTTGAGGAGGATTTGGCCGGG
>DASXEV010000027.1:0-1696 GCA_036489955.1 Opitutaceae bacterium | reverse complement strand
CCCTTGTCGAAGCGCATGCCCTCGGTGAGCTCAAGCTCAAGGCCGAAGGTGTTGCTCTCCTCGACGGTGATGACGCCTTCCTTGCCGACCTTGTCCATGGCCTCGGCGATCATCTCGCCGATCGCCGGGTCGCCGGCCGAGATGGACGCGGTGGAGGCGATCTGCTCCTTGGTCTCCACGTCCTTGGCGAGCTGCGACAGCTGCTCGCTCACGGCCTCGACGGCCGCCTCGATGCCGCGCTTGAGCGACATCGGGTTGGCGCCGGCGGCGACGTTCCGCAGGCCCTCGCGCACGAGCGCCTGGGCGAGCACGGTCGCCGTCGTCGTGCCGTCACCGGCAACGTCGTCGGTCTTCTTCGCTACTTCCTTGACTAGCTCGGCACCGATCTTCTCCCACGGGTCCTCGAGCTCGATCTCCTTGGCGATGGACACGCCATCGTTGGTGATCGTGGGGGCTCCCCACTTCTTCTCGAGTACCACGTTCCGGCCCTTGGGGCCGAGGGTTACCTTCACGGCGTCGGCAAGCTGGTTCATGCCGCGCTCGAGGCCGCGCCGAGCGTCCTCGTCAAACGCGATCATCTTCGCTGCCATTGGTTCCAGTCCTCCGTGGTTACGTTAGGACCGGCCGAAGCCCGCGACGGACGGCAGCGCCACACGGCAGTCCTTATCCTGCCGTCTGGCGGGTACCTCATCGCCCGATCCCGCCGTTGTGGTTGTCACTCTCACGGGGAGAGTGCCAAGCATCATGTTTAGCACTCTCATAGGGAGAGTGCAAACGCCGAGGCGTCGTGCAGGGCGTTCGTCGATACACCATGGCAGCGCCCCCTCGAACGCGTAGAGTGAACGGGCACAGAACACGTCGGGAATCACCCGCCCCCTTCGAGAGGGTTTGTTACTTTTCCGCCATGAAAGCGCTCGTCCTATCCGGCGGCTCCGGCACGCGCCTGCGCCCGATCACGCATACCTCAGCCAAGCAGTTGGTCCCGGTGGCGAACAAGCCGGTGCTGTTCTACGGACTCGAGGCGATCGCCGAGGCGGGGGTCACCGACGTCGGGATCATCGTCGGCGACACCGCGCCCGCGATCGAGGCCGCCGTGGGCGACGGCTCGAAGTTCGGCATCAAGGTCACCTACATCAAGCAGGACGCGCCTCTCGGCCTGGCGCACGCGGTCCTCATCGCCAAGGAGTTCCTCGGCGACGACGACTTCGTGATGTACCTCGGCGACAACTTCATCGTCGGCGGTATCACCGGGATCGTGGAAGAGTTCGCCGCGCACCGGCCCGAGGCCCAGATCATGCTTACCCGGGTCAGCGACCCCCGGTCGTTCGGCGTCGCCGAGCTCGACGAAACTACCGGCCGGGTCAAGAACCTGGTTGAGAAGCCGAAGCAGCCGAAGAGCGACCTTGCCCTGGTCGGGGTCTACCTGTTCACGCCGGCCATCCACGAGGCGGTCGCCAGCCTCAAGCCGTCCTGGCGGGGCGAGCTTGAGATCACCGAGGCGATCCAGTGGCTGCTGGACCACGGCCGCACGGTCAGCTCCACGACGATCACCGGGTACTGGAAGGACACCGGCAACGTCGCCGACATGCTCGAGGTGAACCGCCTGGTCCTTGAGGGCCTTGAGCCGCGTATCGACGGCATCGTCGACGACGCCTGCGAGATCCTCGGCCGGGTCGTGGTCGAGGCGGGCGCGACG
>DASXEV010000022.1:0-73914 GCA_036489955.1 Opitutaceae bacterium | reverse complement strand
GATGCCGCGCTGCGCGGCCGCGGCGCGCACCTTCCGCCACTGGATGGCGAAGGCATACTGGTAGAACCGATGGGCGTCGATCGCCGGCTCGAGCTTGCGGCGATCGGACGCCGCCTTGGCCTGCGCGTAGATCCGCAGGGGGGCTGGCCATTCGGTCCAGGCCTTCCCGCCCTGCTGCTCCTTCAGCGCCTGGAAATGGGCATAGGACTCGAGCCAGGAGGCCTGGCGCTGCTTGAAGATCGCGAAGCTTTCATCCCCGAGCGCGGGCTGGCCGGCCGCGCGGTAGCGTTCATAGGCCTGGCGCAGCAGGGGCCATTTCAGGCGGTAGAGACTGCCGTAGTCCACCCGCTCGGCGTCGAGCTTCTGCAGCGGCGCGATTTCGTCGGCCCGGAGCAGGCCGCGGGTGGCGAAGTCCCCGAGATCGATGAGGTAGGGGTTGCCGGCGAAGGCCGAGAAGCACTGGTAGGGGGAATCGCCATAGCCCGTGGGGCCCAGGGGGCAGAGCTGCCAGTAGCGCATCCCGGCGGCCTGCAGAAAGTCGAGAAATCGCTCGGCCTGGCGGTCGAACGTGCCCACCCCCTGGTGCCCGGGAAAGGAAGTGGGATGGAGGAGCACCCCGGCGGCGCGGGAGGAAAGCCAATCAAAGAGGGGGGCACCCATAGGGTAACGGAATCGTCGGAGAGCTGCGCTGGCTTTGAAACCCTTTTGGGTTAGTATTTTCCCAGCGGTTCCAACCGCTTCCTCCTATGAAAACGGCCCTCTTCGCCACCGCCCTCGCGCTGCTTGCGACGGGTCCGGTGGCCCCTGCTGCGGCCCGGGCGGCGGAGCCCCCCCGGACCACCGTGACGTTCGACCACCCGGAGAAGTTCACGGATGTGAAGGACATGTACAACCCGACGGACCGGGGCGAGAAGGCGATCCTCGGCCAGATCAACGACTATGTCGTCCATCTGGGCGACCGCCTCCTGCCGCCGAGCTACCATTTGGCGATCACCTTCACCGACATTGACTTGGCCGGGGAATTCGAGCCCTGGCATGGAGCCCAATGGGACAACATCCGGGTGGTGAAGGACATCTATCCGCCGCGGTTCAAGTTCACCTGGGCGGTGACCGGCCCGGCCGGGCAGGCGGTCCGGCAGGGAAGCGAGAACATCACGGACCTGGATTTCCAACTTGCGGCCGTAATCGACAACCAGGACCAGCTCCGCTACGAGAAGGCCTTTCTGGGCACCTGGATGCGCACCCATTTGGCCCATTTGAAGGGCTGATTAGGGGGGCGCCGATTGTACTTGCGTTAAGGCCTGCCCTCTGCGTCCTTGTGCGCCTCGTTAGAGATAGCGTTTTGATGACAGCTTCTGGTGAGTCGTTGGCTGAGCAAAGTTGCTTAAGTGATGATTTCGAAACCCGACAGTGGGAACGGACTGGCAGCGGACGGTGGCTCTACGAACATCACATCATGAGCAATTCCAAACTCTACGTTGGAAACCTCTCGTTCAAAACGACCGAAGACGAGCTCCGCTCGCACTTCGGCCAGTTCGGCTCCGTGTCCGACGTTTACGTCGCCATGGACAAGATGACGGGCCGCCCCCGCGGTTTCGCATTCGTCACCATGAGCACTCCGGAGGAGGCCAAGGTCGCCGCGGAGAAGATCAACGGCGTTGAATTCGGTGGCCGTCAGCTGACGGTCAACGAGGCCCGTCCCAAGGAAGATCGCCCGGGTGGCGGCTTCGGCGGCGGCGGCGGTGGAGGAGGCGGCCGCGGTTTCGGCGGCGGCGGCGGCGGCGGTGGTCGCGGCTTCGGCGGCGGTGGCGGCGGCGGCGGTCGCAGCGACCGCGGCGAGCGCCGTTACTAATCCCAAATCGCCTGGTGCGATTTAATTTCAGGGGATGGAGCCTGTCATGGGCTCCATCCCCTTTTTCTTGATGGCAAACGACGCCCTCATCGCGCACCTGGCGGCGCTCCGGCGCTGCAGGCGCTGCCCGGCCATGCACAAGCCCGTGGTGGTGGGCCGCGCCGTGGCCAGCCGGATCATGCTCGTCGGACAGGCTCCCGGCGACAAGGAGCCCATCCTCGGCAGGCCGTTCGCCTGGACGGCGGGAAAGACGCTCTTCAAGTGGTTCCAGGGCGGCCTCGGCTGGAGCGAGGACCAGACACGGGACAGGATCTATTTTGCGGCGATGTGCCGCTGCTTCCCGGGCAAGAACCCGAAGGGCGGCGACCGCGTCCCCTCGCCCGTTGAGATCGCGACCTGCTCGCGCTGGCTCGACCGCGAGATGGCGCTCCTGAAGACGACCCTCGTCATCCCCGTCGGCAAGCTGGCCATCGGCCGCTTCCTCGGTGAACGGCCGCTATTGGAGGTCGTGGGCCGGAGCTTCAGGGTCGAGGGCGCGGGGCGCCAAATCGACTGCATTCCCTTGCCCCATCCCTCGGGCGCGTCCCCCTGGCACAGGATCGAGCCGGGCAAGACCCTGCTCGGGCGGGCCCTTGCGCTCATCGCCGCCCATCCCGAGGCCGGCTCGTGGCCTTGACGAAGGGGCCTCCCTTTGCAGCCTCGTTTACCATGACCCCGTTCCGTCTGATCGCAGCCTCGGTCGTCCTCTTTGCCGCCCCGATCATGCTGCATGCCCAGCGCGAGAAGCTGCCCCCCGACGACGTTGACTATGTCGAGCAGCACTGGCCCAACGCCAGGAAGTCCAACACCGGGATCCGGTACGTGGTCGAGCACACGGGCAAGGGTCCCCTCCTCCAGCCGGGCGATCTGGTGATGGTGAACTACATCGGCACGCTGCTGCACGGCAGGGTCTTCGACCGCAACCAGGACAAGATCCACCCCCTGACCTTCAGGGTCGACCGGGGCGACGTGATCGAGGGCTGGGACCAGATCCTGCAGATGATGCGCCCGGGGGACAGGTGGACCGTGATCATCCCCCCCGAACTGGCCTACGGAAGGCGCGGACGGGCACCCCTCATCCCCGGCGACGCCACCTTGGTGTTCAAGCTCGAGATCCTGGGGATCAAGAGCTCCTGATCACTTCGCCTGGTTGGCGGTCTCCGTGTAGGAGTACTGCTTCTTGTATTCGGCGACAGCCTGCGCCCGGGCCGCGTCCTGGGTCATTCCCTGGGCCGCAAGGTCGCCCGTCCGCTTGTCTATCCAGCGCTGCATGAACTCCTTCTCGACGTCGGCAGCCAGGTGCTTGCTCGGCTTTGGGACCGGGGGCTTCTTCTTCTTCTTCGAGAACATATGGCAGCCCGCGCAGGCTATGAGCACTCCGGCGAGGAAAAGGGGCAAGAGGCGTTTCATCGGCAGTTGGGGCAGTTTGGTTGCGGGCGCGTGGGACCGCCAGTGAATCTTTTTGGTTTCGTGTTTTATCACTTAAATTGTTTGCATTGCTCCCGATGAGCGACGAGCCGCAACCGCTCCGGCTTAAGCCCCGCGCCCCGGCGGGGGCGGCGCCGCCGCCTGCCGCGGCTCCTCCACCGCCTCCCGCCGCCCCCCCGGAGGCCCCTGCGGAAGGCGGGGCAAGGCTGCGGCTCAAGCCCAAGCTCGGTCCTCCGGACGAGCCGCCCAAGGTTGCCTCCGCGGCTCCGCCACCGGCGCCCGACCCGGCTCCCCCGGCGGACGATGCCCCCAAGTTTAAGCTACGTCCGAAGAATCCCCCCCCGCCGGTTGCGGCCCCGCCGCCTCCCGCCGCCCACGCGACGCCGCCCGCATTCGCGCCGCCGCCCGAGCCGGGCATGGCGGCCCCGCCCGAACCCTTCGCCCTGCCGCCGGAGCCGGCGGGCGCCCAGGCCGGGGGATTTGCGCCCCCGCCGGAGCCCGGGGCCGTGCACGGCACGCCGGAACCGGCGCCCGGGCTGGCGCCGCCGCCTCCTCCGCCGGTTCACGCGGGGACGTCCATGCCGCCGGTGTCCATCCTTTCGGCGCCGCCGCCGCCCTCCCCGGGCGCCCAGGCGGCCGAGCCGCCGGCGCCGGGCGCCGTTCCCAAGCTTTCCCTGGCGCCCGGGCCCGCGAAGCCGGCCGCGGCCGCGCCGCCGCCAAAGCAGGGGCTGAACCTCAAGGTTGCCGCCGAGGCGCCCAAGGGCGGAAAGCCCCCGGTCGTGCCGGGCAAGCCGCCAAAGGGAGCCAAGATCGCCGCGGCCCTGCGCAAGCGGTCGGCGCTCAGCCCCATCGCAAAGGGGGGCATCGCCGTCTCGGTCGTCCTTCTCGCCATCGCGGCCCTGTATTTCTGGAAGATTTTCCACCCGCCCCCGCCGCCTGTCGTCATCGTCCGGCCGGTCATCCCCAAGGTGAACCCCGACGCAGCCAGGGCGCTCGCCGCGGAAAAGGCCGCGGCGGCCGCCAAGCTGGCGGCGGCGAAGGCGGCCAAGGAGAAGGCGGATGCGGAGGCGGCTGCTATGCCGACCCCGACGCCGACCCCCGCCTCGATGACCCCGGTGGCCGTGATGGCGAACACCAACATCACTTCCGACGTCAAGGTGAACAACACGCAGGTCGAGGCGGCACCCGCCGCGAGCGCCGCGTTCCGCACGTTCGTCGCCGGCGCCGAGATCGGCGGCGTCTTCCAGGGGCACCCGTCGAAGGCGCTCGTCAACGGCACCATCGTCCGCGAGGGACAGATCATCGACAGCACGCTCGCCATCGAATTCGAGAGGATCGACGCCTACAGGAAGGTGATCTACTTCAGGGACGCCACCGGGGCCGAGGTCTCGAAGAACTACTAGGGCGCGGGGGCCCTCACCAGGTCTCGACGGGTCCCCGCGGGACCGGGATCGACTCGCGGCCAAACACTTCGGCCTCCCGGGGCGACTCCCGCAACGGGGCCGGCTGGTACTTCGGGAGCAGCTCGCCGGCCTCGTCGCAGAATCCGGCGCGCCACGACAGGTACTCGGCGATGACCGCCTCGAAGTCGGCCCTCGAGGTGATCGTGAGCACCCGCTGCTTGAAGGGCCTCGCGGGGCCGAAGCGCCGCGCGTACCACGGGGCGACCCTCCGGAACTGCCTGGCGCCGCGCTCCTCGCCGTAGAACTCGCAGTAGCGCTCGAAGTGGGTGCGGAGGACGCGGATGCGCTCCCCGAATCCGGGCTCGGGCAGGAGCTCCCCGGTCCGCAGGAAGTGGTCCGTCCTGCGGAAGATCCACGGGTCGTAGAACGCCCCGCGCCCGATGCTGACCCCGTCGCAGCCCGTGAAGGCGATCATCTCCGCCGCCGCGGCGGGCGTCGTCACGTCCCCGTTGCCGATGACCGGTATCGACGAGACGGCCTCCGCGACCGCGCGGATGCCGGGCAGGCTCACGCCCCCCGAGAACCCCTGGGCGCGCGTGCGCCCGTGGATGAAGACGGCGGCGACGCCGGTGTCCTCCAGCGCGCGCGCAAGGTCGGGGGCCGTGATGTTATCCGAGTCCCAGCCGAGGCGCATCTTCGCCGTCACGGGAATCCGGACGGCGCGGATCATGCCGCCGACGAGCGCGCAAGTCCTTCCCAGCTCGGACATCATGGCCGAGCCGCCGCCGATGCGGGTCACCTTCCGCACCGGGCAGCCCATGTTGATGTCGACCCCCTGGACGCCGAGCCCCTCGCAGATGACCGCGGCCTCGCGCATCTCCGCCGGCTCGCTGCCGAAGAGCTGGATGGCGAGGGGGCGGTCCTCGGCGCAGGTCTCGACGAGCTTCATCGCCGTCGGGTTGCGCTCGATGAGGGAGCGCGCGTTCACGAGGTCCGTCGTGGCCCAGCCGAGGCCGCCCAGCTCGCGGATCGTCATCCGCATGGGCAGGTTCGTGTAGCCCGCGAGGGGGGAGAGGAAGAGCCTCGAGGGCACGTCTGTGGCGCCGATCTGCATGGACGTCTGCCGCAGGGTGCCCGCGGGTGCCAGGTCCCGCAACCGGCAAGTGGCCCCGGGGCCCCTAGCGCGCGCGGACCGCGGCCCGCATCCTCGAGAGGCCCTCCACGAGCGTGGACCTGGGGCACCCGAAATTGAGGCGGACATGGGTCCCCGGCCTCGCCCCGAAGGGCGCGCCGTCGCTGAGGCCGACGCCCGCCTCCTCGAAGACCCTGGCCGGGTTCTGCAGGCCGAGGGCGGAGACGTTCATCCAGGCCAGGTAGGTCGCCTGGATGGGCGCCTCGATGCGGACGCCGGGGAGCTCGCGCCCCACGAAGTCCAGGAGGAAGTCCCGGTTCCCGCGGAGGTAGGCGAGGAGCTCCTGGCGCCACGGCTCCGAGGCGCCGTAGGCGGCCTCGCAGGCCTCGTACCCGAACACGTTCACCTCGGCGACGATCCCCATGGCGGCCCTGGCGAAGCGCGACCGCATCTCCTGGTCGGGGATGATGGCGAGCGAGGCCCCGAGGCCGGGCACGTTGTAGGTCTTGCTCGGGGCCATGAAGGTGGCGATGCGCCCGGAGTGCGCGGGCGCGGCCACCGCGGCCGGCTCATGCCTCGCGCCGGGCTCAAGGAGGAGGTCGCAGTGGATCTCGTCCGAGAGGAGCGTGAGGCCATGGCGGCTGCAGAACTCGGCCGTGCGGGCGATTTCCTCGTGCGTCCAGACCCGCGCTACCGGGTTGTGCGGGTGGCAGATGATGAGGACCTTGGTCCGCGGGTTGACGGCGGCCTCCATGGCGTCCCAGTCGATCTCCCAGCGCCCGGCGGAGGCGTTGAGCGCCAGGGGGACGTTCCTCGTCACGCGGCCCTGGCCCTTCGGCGCCAGCGAGAAGGGGGGATAGACGGGGGTCAGGCTGATGACCTCGTCGCCCTCGGAGGCCAGCGCCTTGATGGCCACGTTGAGACCGCAGACGAGCCCGGGCAGCCAGACGAGCCAGGCCGGGTCGATCGTCCAGCCGTACCGCTCGTGCATCGCGCGGACGACGGTCTCGACCGCGGACCTGACGGGCCGCGAATACCCGAAGATCCCGTGCTCCGCGCGGCGGCGGATGGCCTCGATGATGGCCGGGGGGGACCTGAAGTCCATGTCGGCGACCCACATCGGCAGCACGTCGCGGCCCTGGTACTTCTGCCATTTCTGGGAGTCGGTGCCGCGGCGGTCGGGCGGGTTGTCGAAGTCGGAACTCATCGGGTGATGAAAGCAGATGCCGGCGGGGCCGCGGCGGGCAATAGCCATCAATGTCTTATCCCCCTGCAGCCGAAGGCAGCGGCTTGGATCCGCCCTTGCGGGGCCGGGAACCTGGGCCGCTCAGGCCTTCCCGAAGAGCGGCAGGACCTCCATCCCGGGCACCGTGACCAGGCCCTTGTCCGTGATGCGTATCTCGGGGATGACGGCGAGGGGGATGAGGTTGAACCCCATGTAGGGGAGCCTGCAGCCGGCGCCCTTCCAGGCGGCCTTGAGGGCCGCGGTTTCCCGGGCCACCTGCGGGGCCCGCTTGTCCGACATGAGGCCGGCGATGGGCAGGGCGACGCTCGCCGCCACGCGGCCGCGGCGGACGACGCAGACCCCGCCGCGGGTCCGCCGGATCTCGGCAAGGGCCAGCGCCATGGAATCCTCGTCCCTTCCGGCGACGATCACGTTGTGGGCGTCGTGGCCGACGGAGCTCGCGACCGCCCCCTCCCTGAGCCCGAAGTCGCCGAGGAGGCCGTGCGCGACGGCGCCCGACTTGCCGTGGCGCTCAAGCACGGTGACGAAGCAGAGCCCGTGGCGCCCCAGGAGCGCGGGCCAGCCGCCCTTCGCGCGCGGCTCCAGGAGGGCGCTGCCGCGCTTCAGGACGATGCCGGGGGCCTCGACCCTGATGACGTTGGCCCGGGTGCGGCCCCGGGGAAGGGGCGGGGTGAGGCGGGGCGCGACCCGCGGGAGCCGCATGGTCGCGTAGGCCTGGCGCGGATACCGGTACCGCCGCCGGAGCGCGCGCTCCAGGGCGGGGGTCGCGCGCCCGCCGCGGACGACGAGCTCGCCGCCGTACCAGGTGGACCGGGGCCTCAGGGAGTCGTCGAGGAGGACGACGTCCGCGCGCCTGCCGGGCCCGAGGCCGCCGATCTCGCCGTCCATGGCGAACCGCGTGGCGGGGTGGAGCGAGCCCAGGCTCCACGCGCACCCGCGCGAAAGCCCCGCCCTCGCGGCGGAGCGCACGACCCAGTCCATCCCGAAGTGGAAGAGGTCGTCGGCGTCGCGGTCGTCGGTGCAGACGCAGACGCGCTTCGGGTTGGCGCCGAGCTCGGTCACGGCCCTTATGGCCTGCGGCAGCGAGTTCCACGGGGTCCCCGGGTTGCCGCCGCGCAGGAACACCCACACGCCGTTCTCCAGGAAGTCGTCCGAGATGGCGCGGTCGATCGCCTCGTGGGTGTCGGTGACGCCCGACGCGGCGCCAGCCGCCACGAACTCGCGGCCGTAGATGTGGCCGGACACGGGGCGGCCCCGGCGCAGCGCCTCGGCGAGGATGGCATGGCTGCGGCGGTCGCCCGCCGCCACCTGGACGAAGTCCATCTTCTCGCCGAGCGCAACGGCCTCGGGCCAGCGCTCGAAGATGCGCCCTATCTTCGCCGCCGTAAGGTCGCCGCCGGCGGTCTCCAGCCGTGCGCTCGTCGCCGGCACGGTGCTGGGGACGGTGAGGAAGACGGACAGGGGGGCGCGCCGCGCGTCCTCGAGCATCCACTCGATCCCCCTCACGTCGCAGACGTTCCCGATCTCATGGCTGTCGCAGAAGATGGTCGTCGTGCCGTTCATGAGCGCGGCCTCCGCGTAGGCGCAGGCCGTCATCATGGAGCTCTCTATGTGGATGTGGGGGTCGACGAGCCCGGGGGCCACGATGGCGCCCTTGGCGTCGTGGCGGCGACGGCCCCGCAGCCTTGAGGTGCCCGCGGGCCTGACGGCGGCGATCCGCCCCGACTTGATCCAGACCTCCTGCTCCGGCCGCATGCGCTCCGTGTACGTCGACAGGACGCGGGCCCCGGTGATCACGAGGTCCGGCTCCTCGCGGCCCATGGCGACCGCCGCCAGCGACCGGGTGACCCGGTGGAGCGGGGGGACCGAGAAACGTGTGAGGCTCATGGGCCCTGCCTATAGTCCCGCGGCGGCCCGAACGCCAGCCTGCCGCGGTGGGAAGGATTGGCTCCACGCCGTCACAGGCGTGGGCAATAAATGCGCAGGCCCCGCAATGGGGGCGGACACAAGCCGCTGCCCTGGAGGCGCTTGGGCACCGGCCTCAACCGGCACCCCGCCTGCAACAGGGGTGGCACCATGAGATACATTCAATTCACCCAACCCAGTGCCAGGACCTTTGCGCCCGCCCGTGTCGGCGGCCGCCTGGGCGCCGGCATCGAGGATGAGATCGGCTACCTGTTCGGGACCGCGCTCTCGGCCTTTGCCGGGACCGGCCGCGGGCAGTTCCCGGTCGACCTCTCCCAGGACAAGGACAACACCTACGTCAGGGCCGAGCTGCCCGGCGTGGCGCGCGACGCCATCGGCGTCGAGATCGTCGACGGCTCGCTCTCCATCAAGGCGACCCGCAAGGACAATAGGGGCGAGACGGAGGACACGGTGGACTTCAGCCGGCTGGTCAGCCTGCCGGATGACGTCCAGTCCGACAAGGTCTCGGCCGCCTACGAGAACGGCATCCTGACGGTGACGCTTCCCCGCAGGGAGGAGTCCAAGCCGCGCAAGGTGACGGTGCAGGTCAGCTGACCCGCAGAAAGGAAACGAACCACCATGTCATTCATCAACTCACTCCTTCCCACAAGAAACGGCCATGACGAGCCGCCGGCCGCCAGCCGGCCCCGCCATGAGGTCACCGAGACGGACGACGCGTTCCTGCTGACGGTGAGCCTTCCCGGGGTCTCCCGCGAGGGCCTCGAGATCACCGACGAGGGCGGCCAGCTCACGATCCGCGGCAAGCGGGCCGCGGCCGTCCCCCAGGGGCAGAACGTCGTCTACCGGGAGACCGGCGACAGCCCGTTCGAGCTGGCGTTCGTCCACGACGGCTCGGTCGATGCCGGCAAGATCGGCGCCGAGCTGAGGGACGGCCTGCTCAGGCTGAGCCTGCCGAAGGCCGAGTCCGCCAAGCCGCGCAAGATCGCGGTCGGCTGACCGGGTCCAGGCCGGCGCGAAGGGCCAGGGTCCCCTGCGGGCCCCGGCCCTTCCCGTGCCTAGCGGCGGCGCGGCGCAAGCGACGCGGCCACCGCGGCGACGAGGATCGCGGCGATGACGGCGAGCGATGCGCCCGGCGGCACCGGCAGCCAGGGCTCCGCCAGCATCTTCAGCCCGACGAACGCGAGGATGGCCGCGATGCCGAGGTTCAGGTGCCGCAGGCGGCGCATGGCCCGCCCGACCAGGGCGTAGAGCGAGCGCAGGCCGAGGAGGGCGAAGAGGTTCGAGGAGACGGCGACGAACGGGTCGCGGGTCACGGCAAGGACCGCCGGGATGGAGTCGAGGGCGAAGACGAGGTCGGCGGCCTCGACGGCCACGAGGGCCGCGAGCCCAGCGGGGGCGACCCGCGAGGCGAGCCGCGCCACGGGCCCGAGGCCGGTGCGCCCGCGCCCGGAGAAGAGGAGGCGCGCCCCGGTGGCGAGGATGACGGCCCCGAGGACCGGTACCAGCCAGGCGAACCGGCGCACCGCGCCGACCCCGGCGAGGAGGAGGGCCGTCCTCATGACCGCCGCCCCGGCGACGCCGGCGAAGAGGAGCCGGCTGCGGCGGGCGTCCGGCACCCGGAAGCGCTCGAACACGAGCGTGAAGACGAACAGGTTGTCCACGCTGAGGCCGAGCTCGATCAGGTAGGCCGAGTAGTACTGCTGCGCCTGGCCGGGCCCGCGGAAGGCGAGGACGAGCGCCCCGAACGCCAGGCCCATCCCCGCGCAGGCCGCGACGGTGGCCATGTCGCCCCGGGCCGCCGGGGCCTTCTGGGGATTCTGGCGGTCGGGCTTCATCCTTTTCGGCGCAGCTTGACGTTGAGGCCGGCTGCGGGTTTGGCAATGTCCTCGCATGGCCGCCCCGCTCCCCCTCGAGGTTCCCGTTGAGCCGCCGGGCTTCATCATGAGGCTCGTGGACTCGCTCCAGTCGAGGTACTTACCCGGCGCCATGGAGCGGTCGACGGCGCACTGGTTCGCCGCGGTGGCCATCGTGGCCGTGGCCTACCTCATCGGGCGGTTCGCGCTCGGCATTTTCTTCAGGCGGATGCGCCGCCTGGCCCAGATGGCCGGCCGCGACCTGGTCCTGCCGTCACTGGAGGCGCCGGCAGCGACGTTCGTCGTCCTCTGCGGCGTCGTCGCGGCCCTCACGGTGGTGCCGCTCTGGGAGGCCGTGCCTAGGTCCATCCGCCTCGGGGAGCAGGGCGCCCTCGCCGCGGTGATCCTCTGGGGGATCGCGAACGTCCTCGGGGCCGTGATCGACCGCCTTGCGGCCGGCGCGCGGGCGCGCAGGCCCCAGGTCGCGGCGTTCATCCCCCTTATCAAGCGGACGCTCGGGGCGTTCTTCATCGTCTTCAGCGTCCTCGTCGTCCTCGAGAGCCTGGGGTTCGAGGTGAAGACCTTCCTCACGGGCCTGGGCATCGGCGGCCTCGCCTTCGCCCTCGCCGCCCAGGACACCATCGCGAACCTCTTCGGCTCGTTCGTCGTCATCATGGACCAGCCGTTCTACATCGGCGAATTCGTGAGGATCGCGGGCAACGAGGGCACCGTGGAGGAGATCGGCCTGCGCTCGACCCGCCTGCGGACCGCGCAGCGCACGCAGATCGTGATCCCGAACAAGACGGTCGCCTCCGAGGTGATCACGAACTACACGCGGATGCCGCAGCGCCGGGTCGACACCGTCCTCGGCGTGACCTACGACAGCCCGCAGGCGGGGGTGAGGCAGGCCCTTGCCGACATCCGCTCCATGCTCCACGCCGATCCCGGCGTGCACCAGGGGCAGGTGGTCGTGAGCCTCTCGGACTTCACGGACGCGTCGCTCCGCGTGCAGATCCTCTACTTCACCCTCGATCCCGACTGGGAGGCGCACATGGCGCTTCGTGAGCGCGTTAACTTCGCGATCCTGGGCATCCTCGCCGCAAGGGGCGTGACGCTCAACTACCCCGACCCGGTCATCCGGATGGAGCCCCGGGACCCGGGCGGCGCCGCGCCGCGGCCCGCCGCCGGGCCGTAGCCCGGAAAGGGGGACAAGGCGTCGCAGCCCGGGGCCGCGCGCCCCTCATCGCCATCTGCCTTGGGGGCATGGTGTTCCGGCCGCGGTCCCGCTGCGCCGCTTGACCAGCCGCCCGGGCTGGTTGTAGTTGGCCAGGACCATGGCCACCGGCACCCCGATCTTGCGCCTCGCCGCCCTCATGGCGGCGCTCGCGGCGTGCCGCGCCCCGGCCGAGCTGGCGGCAAGGTCGCCGTTCCTCCCGGCCGGCGCGGCAGCCGAGTCGGCGGCGGAGGGGGGGCCCTCGGGGCCGATCGAGCTCCGCGGGATCATGCCGACCGCGGGCGGGTACGCCTACTGCATCTACGAGACGGCGAAGAAGAAGGACGAGTGGATCGGCCTCAACGAGCCGGGGCACGCCTTCGTCGTCAAGTCTGCCGACCCGGCGAAGGAGACGGTGCGCGTCGACTACGAGGGCCGCACGATCAGCCTCACCCTCAAGGTGGCAAAGGTGGCCTCCTCGGGCCCCGCGGGCGCCATGGGCCCCCTGCAGGGCGCGGCGCCCGGGGCGTTCGTGGGCGCGTCGGCGGCCGACGAGCAGAGGCGCCTGGACCAGGTGGCGCAGGAGGTCCGCCGCAGGCGGCTTGAGCGCGAGAAGGCGCTCCAGGCGGCCCAGCAGGGGCTGCCCCGGCCCCAGATGCCCAACCGCTAGGGCCTTGTCGGAAATCTCGTGCAGGCCGGGCATGGCGGGGTAGCCTCGGCCCAAATGGGAAGCTCACCCGAAAGCGAGGGCCCCGGGCCCTCCAACTCGGAGCTCATCCGCCGCCTGTTCGCGCTGGCCTGGCGCTACCGCATGCGCTGCGTTCAGGTGCTCGGCATCCAGCTGGTCCTCCTGACCATGGGGCTCTTCGGCCTCAGCTTCACGGGCATCGGCATCGACTACATCCGGCAGGTGGTCGCGCATGCGGGCGCCGGCCATCCCCCGGTGGGGCCCGTGCGCTTCCTGCATATGAGCCTGCCGCCGGGCCTGCACCCCATGGCGGTGCTCGCCATCCTCGGCGGCAGCATCCTCCTGCTCTCGTCGTGCCGGGCGGTCCTCAACTACGTCTACGCGGTTCGGGTCAACATCCTCGTCCAGCAGCACCTCGTCGTCGACCTGCGGGGCGAGATCTACGACAAGCTGCAGCGGCTCTCCTTCCGGTTCTTCGACGCCAACACGACGGGGTCCATCATCACGAGGGTGACCGGGGACGTGCAGTCGGTGCGGATGTTCGTCGACCAGGTCCTGATCCAGAGCGTGATCATGGTCATCTCGCTGACCGTCTACGCGATCTACATGGCAAGCCTGTCCCCGGGCCTGACGGTGGCCTGCCTCGCGACCTCCCCCGTCCTGTGGATCATGGCCGCGGGCTTCTCGCGGAAGATACAGCCCGAGTACGCCGAGAACCGCAGGCTCGTCGAGCGTATGGTGCAGTTCCTGGCCGAGAGCATCCAGGGCGCCGCCGTGGTCAAGGGCTTCGGCAGGCAGGACGAGAACCGGGCGCGCTTCACGCGCCTCAACGGGGAGGTCCTCACGCAGCAGTACAACATCTTCTGGTGGGTCAGCCTCTTCTCCCCGACCGCGGGGTTCCTGACCCGGATCAACACGATCGTCCTCCTCGGCTACGGCGGCTGGCTCGTCGCCCACGACAGGCTGCCGCTCGGCGCCGGCCTCGTCGTCTTCGCGGGGCTCCTCGACCAGTTCGCGGGCCAGGTGAACAACGTGGCGACGGTCGTCAACTCGGTGCAGCAGTCCCTCATCGGGGCCCGCCGCGTGTTCGAGATCCTCGACGCCCCGGTCGACGTGAGGACCCCGCGGGACGCCATCCGCCGCCCCCGCTTCGAGGGCGCCGTCCGCTTCGAGGGGGTCTCCTTCGACTACGGCAGGCTGGAGCCCGTGCTCCACGACATCAGCCTGGAGGTGAAGCCGGGGGAATGCGTCGCCATACTCGGGGCCACGGGGGCCGGGAAGAGCGTCCTCATGAGCCTCATACCGAGGTTCTACGACGTCTCGAAGGGCAGGATCCTCATCGACGGGATCGACGTGCGGCGCCTGCACCTGGACGACCTGCGCCGCAACATCGGGACCGTCTTCCAGGAGAGCTTCCTCTTCTCGAACACCGTCGCGGCGAACATCGCCTTCGGGCACCCGGGCGCGACGCAGGCCCAGGTGGAGAGGGCGGCGCGGATCGCGGCGGCGCACGAGTTCATCACGGCGCTCCCGAAGGGCTACGAGACGGTGCTCGGCGAGAGCGGCAACAGCCTCTCGGGCGGCCAGCGCCAGAGGCTCGCGATCGCCCGCGCGGTCCTCCTGGAGCCGGCCATCCTGCTGCTCGACGACCCGACGGCCGCGATCGACAGCGAGACCGAGCGCGAGATCTTCGACGCGCTCGACCGGGCGATCGCCGGGCGGACGACGTTCATCGTCGCCCACCGCCTGAGCACCCTCCGCAGGGCCGACGTGATCATCGTCCTTGAGAACGGCAGGATCGTCCAGAGGGGCTCGCATGCGGAGCTGATCCGCGTGCAGGGGCCCTACCTGCACGTCGCCAACCTGCAGCTCGTGGACAGCCGCGAGCTCCAGGCGGCGGGCGAGGGGGGCGCCCCATGAGCGACCAGGACCACCCGCGGGGCCCGATGCTCCTCGTCCACCGCGTCCGCGACGAGGACGACGACGAGGAGCAGTTCAAGCCGCTCGACTGGCGGCTCATCAGCAGGATCCTCGGCTACGCCGCCCCGATCCGCCGCAAGCTCGTCATCATGTACGTCCTGACGACGATCCGCTCGGCCCAGCTGCCGGCCCTCGTCTGGATCACGGCCCGCGTCATCAAGGGGCCGATCGCCATGGGCGACATGCACGGGGTGCTCGTGGGCACCGTGGCCTTCGCCGTCCTCGCCGTCATCACGGACTCCATGTTCCACTTCCGCCAGCGTTACGCCCTGGAGATCGGCGAGACCGTCGTGAACGGGCTCCGGGAGGACATCTTCCTGCGGACCCAGCGCCAGCCGATGAGCTTCTTCCACCGGGTGAAGCTCGGGCGCATCCTCAGCCGCGTGACGAGCGACGTCGAGGCGGTGCGCGTCGGCATCCAGGACGTGGGCTTCGTGAGCGCCATCCAGTTCGGGCAGATGGTCTTCTCGGCGGTCGTCCTGGCGAGCTACGACTGGAAGCTGTTCCTCGTCATCGCGGCCATGGCGCCCGCGCTCTGGCTCGTCAACAACCACTTCCGGATGAAGTTCAGCCGGCTGACGCGGGCATCCCAGGAGAGCTTCAGCCGCGTCACCGCCACGCTCGCCGAGTCGGTGAACGGGATCCGCGTGACGCAGGGGTTCGTGCGGCAGGACACGAACGCGGGCCTCTTCAGAAGCCTCCTGTCGGACCACTCGAAGTACAACGTGGCCCTCGCGCGCACGTCCGCCGTCCTGGCGCCGATCCTCGAGCTGAACAGCCAGTTCTTCGTCGCCACGCTGCTCGTCGTGGGCGGCTGGAGGGTGTTCCACGGGACGCTGGGGGCCGACGACCTGATCATGTTCTTCCTGATGGCGAACATCTTCTTCTCGCCGATCACCGTCATCGGCAACCAGTACAACCAGGGCCTCCTCGCCATGGCCGGGGCGGAGAGGATCTTCAGGCTCCTCGACACCGAGCCGGACTGGGAGGACGACCCTGGGGCGCAGCCCCTCGCCGACCCGAGGGCCGGCGGCGACGGCGGGCCGCGCCGCGGCGCCCGGGTCGAGCTCCGGGACGTCTCCTTCGGCTACGACCCCTCCCGGCTCGTTCTCCACGGCGTCAGCTTCACGGCCGAGCCCGGCCAGACGGTCGCCCTCGTGGGGCACACCGGCAGCGGCAAGAGCTCCATCATCAACCTCGTCTCGAAGTTCTACCTGCCGACGAAGGGCGAGGTCCTCGTGGACGGCCGCGAGATCCGGGGCATCACGAGCCGCTCGCTCCACAGGCAGATGGGCATGGTGCAGCAGCAGAACTTCCTCTTCAGCGGCTCCGTCCTCGACAACATCCGCCTCGGCAGGCCGGAGTCGACCGAGGAGGACGTGCGCCGCGCCGCCGACCGGCTGGGGTGCCTCGCCATGGTGGACGAGCTCGACGCGGGGCTCGCGACCCAGGTCGGCGAGCGGGGGGCCGGCCTCTCCCTCGGCCAGAGGCAGCTGGTCTGCTTCATACGCGCGATGCTCGCGGACCCCCGGATCGTGGTCCTTGACGAGGCGACGAGCTCCATCGACGCCCTGACCGAGTCGCGCCTGCAGGGCGCGCTGGCCACCCTGCTGCGCGGAAGGACGAGCTTCGTCGTCGCCCACCGGCTCAGCACGATACGCGGCGCGGACCTCGTCCTGGTCCTCGACAAGGGCCGGATCATCGAAAGGGGGACCCATCCCGAGCTGCTCGCATTGGGCGGCCATTACGCGGCCCTGTACCGGCAATTCGTACAGGTTGACGACCGGCGGTGAATCCCCCTCGGGAAGTCCAACGATTTATCTCGGAAATCACCCTCCTTTCCCTCTAGAACGCTGTTGCTTTAGGACAAAAGGAACGTAAAACCAAAACTCAATATGGCCAAAAAACCCGCCCGTAAACCGAACGCAGCGTTCATGAAACCGGTAACGCCCGACAGCCACCTCTCCGCTGTCGTCGGCTCGAAGCCCCTTCCCAGGACCGAGCTCACAAAGAAGCTCTGGGACTACATCAAGAAGAACGGCCTCCAGGACAAGAAGGACAGGAAGATGATCAATGCCGATGCGACGCTGAAGAGCGTGTTCAACGGCAGGTCCAAGGTCAGCATGTTCGAGATGACGAAGCTCGTCTCGGGCCACGTCTCGTAAGGACGTATTTCTAGGAATTTGGGCGCCGCGGAGCGATCCGCGGCGCCTTTTTTTTGGCCCGGCGGGCGTCAGCCCTGCTTGAGGGCGGCCTCGATCTGCCGGCAGGACGTCCTCAGGATCTCGAGGCGCGCGTGCCGCTTGTTGTTCGCCGCCACGAGGTGCCAAGGCGCGAACTTCGAGGTCGTCAGGGCGAGCATGTCTCCGACCGCGATCTCGTAGGAGGGCCACTTGCGCCGGTTCCGCCAGTCCTCGGCGCCCATCTTGTGGCTCTTGTACGGCGTCTTCTCGCGGTCGCGGAAGCGCTCGAGCTGCACCTCCCTGCTGATGTGCAGCCAGAACTTGAGGATGATGACGCCGTGCTCCGCCAGCTCGCGCTCGAACTCGTTCAGCTCCCTGTAGGCGCGGCGCCACTCGGGCTCGGACGCGAACCCCTCGAGCCGCTCGACGAGGACGCGCCCGTACCACGAGCGGTCGTAGATCGTGATCATCCCGGCCCTCGGCAGGGTGCGCCAGAACCGCCAGAGGTAGTGGTGGGCCTTCTCCTCGTCGGTGGGCTTCGCCACCGGGATCACCCTGAAGTCGCGCGCGTCGATGGCGTCCGTCAGCCTGCGGATCGCCCCGCCCTTGCCCGCGGCGTCCCACCCCTCGAAGACCCAGACGATGGACCGGCGCTCCTGCCCGGCGGCGCGGACGACCTTGTTGAGGCGGCCGAGCCACTTGTCCCGCTTCTTCTCGTAGGCGGGCTGGGAGAGCTTGAAGTCCAGCGGCAGGGAGAGCAGGCGGCGCAGGCCCGCGGGCCTGAGGGGCGCGACCCGCTTTGCGCGCCGCGGCGGCGGCGGCGACCGCTTCTGGGCGCGCAGGTGGACCTTGAAGCGGGAGAGGATGATGTCCGCCACCGCGAGGTTCCTCGTCCGCGGGTCCTCCGAGCTCACCACGTACCAGGGCGCCCCCGGCTGGTGGGTCGCGCTCCTCATCCGCTCCGAGAGCCTAGCCAGGCGGTCGTAGTCGCGCTGGCTCTTCCAGTCCTCGGGCGTCACGCGCCAGGCGGTGCGGGGGTCCGACTCGAGCTCCCGCAGCCGGGCCCGCTGGGCCGCCTTGGAGAGGTTGAGCCAGATCTTGATCATGAGGGCGCCCCCGGCCGCGAGCTGGCCCTCGAAGAGGGCGAGCCTGCGCAGCGTCGCGTCGAACTGGGTCATTTCCCGGGCGCTCCGGGGATCCTCGTGCAGGGCGTCGGCGTGCCACCCCCCGGCGTAGATCGCCATCCTGCCGCTGGGCGGCAGCGTGCGCCAGTACCTCCACATGGGCGGCCTGTCCCTCTCCTCATCCGTGGGCTCGTGGAACGCGAAGACCTCGAAGCCGCGCGGGTCGAGCCAGCCGTTCAGGATGTTGACCACCTCGCCCTTGCCCGAGGCCTCAACGCCCCCGATCACCACCAGGACCGGGAACTTGGCCGACTTGAGCTCGACCTGCATCCGCACGAGGGCCGCGCGGACCTCGGGAAGGCGCGCCTCGTAGGCCTTCCTCGACATCTTCTTGTCGCCGGACGATCTCGCCATGGTTGGGGTCTGTTCTGGACTGTCCGCAGGCCGGCCGCTTGTCCAGTCGTCTCGTCCGCCCGCATGTGAATTTTGGCGCGTTGCTCTTGGCGGGGGGGCGGCCCGCGTCCACGCTCGCGGCCGCGATGCCGGCACGCCAGACATGACCCAGCCAGTAACCACGAGGCGACGGGCGATCGAGATGCTCATCCTCGCGAACCTCCTGTGGGGCCTCAGCTTCCCTATCATCAAGTCCATCACCCGGCTGAACGCGCTGATGCTGCCGGGCTCGGGGACATGGTTCCAGGCGGCGCAGGCGCTGGGGCCGAGGTTCACCCTGGCCGCGCTCCTCATGGCGCCCTTCGTGTGGCGCGGCCTCCTGCGCTCGAGCCGCCCCGAGCGCATGCAGGCCCTCGGGATCGGCCTCTTCGCGGCGGTGGGCACCACGTTCCAGACGGACGGCCTCCAGTTCACGGCCGCCTCCACGTCGGCGTTCCTGACGCAGTTCTCGGCGATCCTGATCCCGCTCTGGCTCGCCGTGCGCCACCGCAGGAACCCCGGGCGGGCGGTCTGGACCGGGTGCGCGATGGTGCTCATCGGCGTCGCGGTCCTCGGGCGGTTTGACCCGAGGACCTTCACCATGGGGCGCGGGGAGTCCGAGACGCTCCTCTCGTCGGTCTGCTTCATGGGTCAGATCCTCTGGGTCGAGAGGCCCTGCTACGCGGGAAACCGGATGGGGGTCGTCACGGTCGGCGCGTTCTGCGTCGTCTCCGCCTGCTTCGCCGCCATGCTCGCCTTCACGGCCCCGAGGATGGCGGACATCGCCGTTCCCTGGCATTCCGGCCCATGGGTCGTGCTGACGCTCGTGCTGGCCGTCGCCTGCACGATCGCCGCCTTCTCGCTCATGAACCGCTGGCAGCCGCGGATCACGGCGACCGAGGCCGGCCTCATCTATTGCGTGGAGCCCCTGTTTGCCTCCGTCTTCGCGCTCGTCCTGCCGGGAATGATATCCGCATGGGTGGCGATCGGGTACCCGAATGAGCGCCTCGGATGGCCGCTCCTCATCGGCGGCTCGCTCATCACGGGAGCCAATATCCTCGTTCTCAAGCGATCAGCGCCGGTAGACCCAGAAAGTAATCTATAGGCTGCATTTATCATTTAAAGGCACATTTTAAATTGCATACATAGAAAATATGCAGTATTAGAATGGCATTACTCCGGAAATCCGAAAAATCCTGTTGGAGGACCTGGAACGCCGGAACGACGCGCTCCAGGCGGCCGTGCTGTCCGCCGCCGCGCCGGCGAAGGGATGGCTGAGGGCTGTCCGCGAGGCGGTCGGCCTCACGCAGGCGCAGGTGGCCGCGAAGGTCGGCGTGAGGAGGCAGTCCCTCGCGCAGTTCGAGGCGGCCGAGGAGTCGGGGGCCATCAGCCTCTCGTCGCTGCGGCGCGCAGCCGCCGGGATGGACTGCGAACTCGTCTATTTCCTCGTCCCGCGCGCCCCGGTGGCGTCGTCCTTCGGGGGCCTCGCGAGGGCCCACGACCCCGAGTCGGCCCACCAGTCCGCGGCGGATCATTCCATGCGCCTTGGCGGCGAGTGAGGATGCGGGAGCACCTGGAGACGGGCGCGCAGATCACTGCAGAGGAGCGGGCGCGCCTGCTTCCCAGCCTTTCCACGCGCGCGCAGCTGCTCGAGGTCGAGGCCTTGGGAATCCGCGCCGCCAGGGCCTGGGCGATGCGCCCGGCCGTCCTCGCCGGCGGCTCGATCCTCTCGGAGGCCTTCTGCCAGGGCCTGCACCGCCGGATGTTTGGCAGCCTGTGGAGGGGCGCCGGCCGCTACAGGGCCGGGGACGCCCGCGACGGGTGGGAGCCCGCGCGGATCCCCGAGGGGATGCGGATCATCCTCGACGACGCCGAGGGATGGATCCGGTACTCGACGTATCCCGTGCATGCGGCGGCCGTGCGCCTGCATCACCGGATGGCGACGATACGCCCGTGGTCGGTCGGCAGCCACCGGCATGCCCGGCTGCTCGCGGACGTCCTCGTGGCCTCGCTGGGTGAGGCCCCGCTCGGCTGGGGGCGGACGGCGGCCGACCCGCGCCGGCACTATGAGGAGGCCGTCAGGCTTGCGGACGGCGGGGACATGGGCCCCCTCCTCGAGTTCGCCAGGGACTGATCAGAACCCGTAGGACACCGTCCCGAAGAATCCCCTGCGCATGCCGTATTGCGCGGCGTTGACGCCGACGCCGGAGCCGTTCCGCAGCTCGTAGATCTGGTCGGTGACGTTGACGACGTCGACCCGGAGCTTCCACTCCCTGTGCCGGGCCACCCTGAAGTCCTGCTCCGCGCCGATGCTCGCCGAGTAGTAGGCGGGGACCGTGCCGCCGTTGGGGACGGTGGTGCCGTCGGCGCCGGTGACGTCGGTCCGCAGTCCCGTCCCGTAGATGAGGTCGAAATAGACGCGTCGGTCGCCGCTGTGCCGCTTCCAGGCGTAGTCCGCGCCGTACGAGGCCGAGAGCGCCTGGTCATGGTCCAGGAATATCCAGTGGTTGCGCACGTACGCCAGGTCCGCGGCGTCGAAGAGGAACTGCGAGGAGTCCCAGTCCTCGCCCTTGGCCACCGAGTGGGCGAGGTTCAGGTAGGTCGTGAATCCGCCCGATGAATACGAGCCGGAAAGCTCGAGGCCGTAGACCTCGCCCTTCGCGTAGTTGAACGCGGAAAGGATGAGCGACTGCCCGAAGAGGCCGTCGTCGAGCTGGTTCGCCGACTTCTTGTAGTAGGCGTCGAGGCCCAGCTGGAGGCCGGTCCCGACCTTCTGCGTGACGCCGGCGTCGAGGTAGTCCGCGCGCTCGGACCGCACGGGGTCGTCCTGCGTGACCGGCGAGGCGTTCGACGTCCCGCTGAAGAGCTGGACGGTCGACGCGGGGACGTTCTCGGCCGGCGGCGGCGTGAAGTACCTTGAATACCCGGCGTGGAGGGTCGTCGACGGGGTGGCCTGCAGTATCGCGTTCACGCGCGGGCTCAGCTGGCCCTCCTTGTCGAAGGACGAGTCGAACTCGTCGAGGCGGGCGCCCATGTTCAGGGTGAGGGCGGGCGCGATCTTCCACTCATCCTGGATGTAGGAGCCGGCGAAGACCGCGTGGATCGCCGAGTCGGACGCGATGGACTGGGGGACGGCGCTCGTGGGGTTACCGTCGGTGTCGACGGGGAAGACGCTTGTCGCCGACGCCGCGTCGACGGACTCGTCGAGGACCATGAACCCCGCCCGGATCGTGTGGGATTCCCCTATCGCATAGCTGCCGTCGCCCTGGAGGCCCCCGGAATACAGGGTGCGGTCGACGTCGCTCGCAACGCCGTTGAAGTAGAGGTCCCCGTAGGGGTCGGGCATGAAGTGCACCTGGCTCTCGCGGGCGATCGCGGAGACCTGGTAGTTGAGGTCGCCGGAGGAGTGCTGGTAGGTGGCGGTGCCGAAATAGTTCTGCTCGAGCTGGTTCTCGTCGAGGTCGGACGAGCTGAACGGGCCGGGGAGCCACTGCTGCCCGTCGGGCGCCCTGCCGGCAGGCAGGCCCGGGGTGTCAGGGACCTGGTAGGTGCTGTAGGACGCCCCGCCCATGAACGTGATGCGGCTTGCCTTGTCCAGGATCCAGGAGAGGTACGCGAAGCTCTTGTACTCATCCGTCGCGTCGTGGACCGCGTCGGCGCCCGGAGTCGGGTTCTCGATGCCGAGCTCGTTGTGTCCATAGCTCATGTCCGCGAAGTACGTCAGGTTGCCGCTCGAGCTGCCGAATTCCGCGCTCGTCCGGAGGGTGTCGAAGCTCCCGCCGTAGAACGAGGTTTCGCCTCCCTGGTCGAAGCCGGTCTTTGTCTGGATGTCGACGACCCCCGCGGTGCGGAAGCCATACTGGGCGGGCAGGGAGCCCGTGATGAGCTGCATGCTCTGGACGAAGCGCGGGTCGAGCTCGAGGCCGAACCCGGAGATGCCCTCGGGAAGGAGGATGTCGTCGATGCGGTACTGCAGGTTCCCGTGCTCGCCGCGGACGTGGAGGTCGCCGTTGACGGCGGAGTCCTCCGCCACGCCGGGGGCGCGGAGGAGGACCTGGCTGAACGGGGCGTCGTCGCCCTGCGGGATGTTCAGGATCTGCTGGGAGTCGATCGCGAACGAGGTCGCGCCCAGGTTGGGCAGGATGAACCCGCGGGTCTGGTCGAGCTGGTCGCTGACGACGAACGGCTCGAGCTCGGTGGCCTTGCTCTGCTCGGCCTGCTGGGGAACGGCGGGGGCGGAGGCGTCCTGGGCCAGGCCCGGTCCCGCCGCCGACAGTGTGATGAGGATGATGAGGTTTCTTCGAAGATTCATGGTGTGCTTGCTGTGCCTTCCTGTCCGGGCGCATTGCGTCCCGGCTCGCCTTGGGGGGCCGCGCAGCCGCCGTCTCCGTGGACAGCCGGCTCCGCAGCTCAATGGGGGGCCCTGCGCCCGTGGGGCGCGGGACTCCGTGGCGTCAGGTGCGGGGCGGGGCCTGCGTGGGCAGGCGCAGGTAGGGCGGGGCCCCGGGCGGTATCATCGCCGGGGCCGGGAGCACATCCGGGCGAACGACGTCGCCCGAGAAGACCACGAGGAAGAACATCAGGGCGGCCACGATGCCCTGGGCGAAGAGCGTGACGACGCAGCCGTCGTCGCCGGCATTGGCGCCGTGGCCGGGCGCCGGGAGCTGGTGGGCCGCGGCGGGGTGCGAATGCAGCCTCTCGTGCAGGTCCGGGCTCGAGGCAAGGACCGCAAGGGCAAGCACAAGGAGGATCCCCAGCGACGCCATTGCGCGCGTGAGGGCCGAGGGCCTGCGTTTGAGTCCCGTAAACATGGCTTACGGTTCCCATGCTAGCATGTTCGTCAAGGGCAGCAGGAACCTTTCCAACGGGCGGGCGACAATGCTTCCACTATGAGCCCAATATATTTCAGGTCATCCCGCCTGGCCGCCGCGGTGGGGGCAGGCCTCCTGTGCGCGACCCTCTGCGCGCAGGTGACGCCGACACCCACGCTGACGCCCGACCAGCCGGCGGCGAACGAGAGCAACCTCTCACACCACGATGTCGCGTTCCTGAAGAAGGCGGCCAAGGCGGGCAACAAGGAGATCCAGGTCTCCCAGGCCGTCATGGATCACCTGACGAGCCCGCAGTTCAAGCAGTTCGCCCAGACAATGGTGACGGACCACACGGCCGTGGCGGCGGAACTCGCCACGCTCGCGGCCAGCAAGGGCGTCAAGCTCCCCGAGCCCGACACCACCGTCGGCGACGACTGGGCCAAGAAGACGGACGACGTCGACCGCAGGTACATCAAGGAGATGGTCTCCGACCACAAGGAGGCGGTTAAGCTCTTCGAGAAGGCAAGCGAGAGCAAAGACGCGGACATTGCCGCGTGGGCCCAGAAGACGCTGCCCACCCTCCAGCACCATCTCTCGATGGCCCTGGACCTCGAGAAGTCCGTCGAGTAGCGCGGCGGGCGCCCGGCCCGGTTTTCCCTCGGCAGCGGCGGGCCCCGCGGCATAGGCTCGCCGTATGGTTTCCCAGGGCCGCCGCGCTCCCGTCCCGGCCCTGGCCACGCTGGGGGAGATCGAGTCCGTGCGCCGGGCGATCGAGGCGGTCGTGCCGCCGACGCCGCAGTTCAGCTGGCCGCTCCTCAACGCCCGGGCGGGCTGCGAGGTGTGGGTGAAGCACGAGAACCACACCGCGATCGGCTCCTTCAAGATCCGGGGGGCGCTCAACCTCGTGCGCCTCTTGGCCGAGCGTGAGCCATCCGTGCGCGGGGTGGTCGCGGCGACCCGGGGCAACTACGGGCAGGCCGTGGCGTTCGCCGCCGGCAGGGTCGGCGTGCAGGCCGTGATCGTTGTGCCCAGGGGGAACAGCCCCGAGAAGAACAGGGCCATGCGCTCCCTCGGGGCCGAGCTCATCGAGCACGGGGACGACTTCCAGGCCGCCCTCGTCAGGGCCGGGGAGGTCGCCGCCGAGCGCGGGCTGCGTCTGCTCCCGCCCTTCCATCCCGACCTCGCGAGGGGCATCGCGGTGTCGATGCTCGATTTCCTCAGGGCATGCCCGCCCCTCGACCGGGTGTACGTGCCCGTCGGAATGGGCTCGGGGATATGCGCGCTCGCCGCCGCGCGCGACGCGCTCGGCCTGGAGACGAGCTTGATCGGGGCGGGGTCAGCCGGCGCGCCGGCCCACGCGCTCTCGTTCGAGGCCGGGAGGGTCGTCGTCCACCCCGCCGGGACGAGGATCGCCGACGGCGTCGCGACGTCGACGCCGGACCCCGCGGCGCTGGGGTTCATCCTTGCGGGCGCCGGGCGCTTCGTCCGCGTCACGGACGACGATGCCGAGGGCGCGATGCGCGCCTACTTTGAGGACACGCATAACGTGGCGGAGGGCGCGGCAGGCGTCGCGCTGGCCGCCCTGCTGGCCGAGAGGGAGGGCCTGCGGGGGCGCCGGGCCGGCGTCATCCTCACCGGCGGCAACGTCGACGCGGCGGTTTTCGCTCGTGTGATCGCGGGGGGGGCCGTCTAGGCTCGGCGTCGCATGAGCAATGCCGATCCAGCAAAGGGGCAGCGGGCGCCGCTGACGCGGGCGCAGGTGCGCCTCTACGTCATCGGCTACGCCATCCTCATCCTGGGGGCGGTCGGCTCATGCTGGGTCTACCGCACCGCGGTGACGGACGACCTCGCCGACGCGCTTGCCGCCGACGCCTACAACACCAAGGCCGTCCAGGGCCAGATGCAGTACATCGGCGGGAATTCGGATGTCTTCGCGACGGAGGTGCAGAACTGGTTCGTGTCCCTCTGGCATGGCAGGAACCTGGCGTACACGCTCGCCGTCATCTCGGTCGGGTCGGCCCTGGTCTGCTTCTACCTGGCCTTCGCGCTTCCCGACATGCCCCCGTTCCCGGACGGGAACGAGCCCCGGCCGCCCCGCTAGGGGGATTCATTTCCCGGCGGCCGAGGGGGCGGCCTCGGGGGCCGCGCTGATGGCGCTGGCCCGGGCCGCGAGCGCGGCGGACGCGATGCCGATCGCGCCGCACGCGGCCCAGTAGACCGGGGCGCTGCGGGAGAAGAGGGCCATGCCGAGCCCGGGCCCCACGACCTGCGCCACCGTCCACGTGAGGCCATACGCGCCCATGTACCTGCCGCGCATGTGGCGGGGTGACAGGCCGGCGACGTAGGCGGAGGTCACGGGCATGGCCGCCATCTCCCCAAACGTGAAGATGGCGATGCAGGCCGCGAAGGCGGCGAGCGTGCTGGCGAACGCGGTGAGGGCGAACCCGATCCCGATCACGAGGTAGCCGAGCGCAATGACGGACAGCGGCGGGTGGCGCGTGGTGATGGTCGTGAGCGGCAGCTCGATGAGGACCACCATCGCCCCGTTCATCGAGAGGAGCAGGCCGTACTCCCTGAGCGACAGGCCGGCTCCCGTCACGGCGAGCCCGAACGTGCAGTTCATCTGGAAGAAGACGAGGGCTATGCCGAGCGCGGCCAGGAGGACGCGCAGGAGCCTGCGGTCGGCGAGGAGCGTGCGGGACGCTTCCAGCCAGGAGCCGCGGTTCTCGGGGGGATGCGGCACCTCGGGCAGCGCAAAGATAGCCACGAGGCCGAATAGCGCGGAGGTGGCCGCGTCCCCGGCGAAGAGCCAGAAGTAGCCGCGGCCGGCGAGGAATCCCGCGGTCGCGGGCCCGAAGGCGAAGCCGGCGTTGATGGCCATCCGATAGGCGGAGTAGGCCGTGACGCGGTTCGCCGCGGGAACCAGGTCGGCGAGGAGCGCGCTGCTCGCTGGCCGGTAGAACTCGCCGGCGAGCCCGCAGAGGGCGGAGGCGGCGAGGATCGAGGGGTAGCTGGCTGCCTGCGAGAGCATCATCATGGTCGCGGCGCCCGAGAACATCGACAGGATGATCGTCTTCCTGCGCCCTATGTGGTCGGCGAGGTGGCCGCCGATGATCGTGGCGAAGACGTTCCCGACGCCGTAGGCCCCGATGGCGATGCCGGCCTGGGCGAACGTGAAGCCCCGGCTTGTCAGGTAGAGGGCGAGGAACGGGACGACGAAGGTTCCGAACTTGTTGAGGAACGTCCCGCCGAACAGGATCCACGCGGTCGGCGGAAGCGCCCGCAGGTTCCTGTAGAGTGTTTGGGTTTCGTCCATGAAAGAAAAAACCCTGCTTGCCGTTCGGCAAGCAGGGTCGGGAATTCTCGATTGGGTCGGGGTTCGACGGCTGCTTGCCTTGTTAGGCGTCGAGGTAGGCGACGCCCGCGACCACGCGACGGATGCCGAACGCGCGGGGCCACGATCCGTGGCGCATCTGCGGGAATTTCGGGTGTGCTTCCATTGCGGGAAGGCAGGGATGGCCGAGCGCCCTCATCGACGCAAACGTTTTCATGGGGGCGCGGGGACGGTCCCTAGGAATGCCGTTGTCCGAGTACGACCCTTCCGGTGTCGGGATTGAGGGCCGCGCCGGGGCCGTCGGCTGTGACGAAGAACCGGACGTCGGCGGCGTCGGTCACCGCCCCCGAATCGACCGAGAAGGCGAACAGGCCGCCCTTCGTGGCGTCTCCCGGGATCTCCCCGGCGAAGCGGATCCTCCCGCTCGCGCCGTCCAGCAGCCAGAGCGAGTAGCGCGTCCGGGCGGGCCCCGGCGGAAGCCTGCGGATGCCGACAAAGCCCTGCCGTGTCGTCGGGTCGTACAGCGCGTAATCCTCGTGGGGCTTCTGCCACAGGGCCTCGGCCATCCCCGCCAGCTCGACGAAGCGCCCGTTGTCATCGCCTACGGGGTCGTGGAGCTGGACGGTGGTCGCGGTCCCGCTGTCCGGCGCCAGCCGGACGAGGACCGCGAGCGGCAGGCGCGGCCGCGCCGTCCGGCGGCCCGCATAGAAGGCGCCGCCAAGCGCGAGGGCAGCGGCCGCCGCGGCGGACAGCCACCAGAGCGTGCGTGCCCCCCCGGGGCGCGCCTGCGGGACAGGCGCCGCGGCGCCGCGCCCGATTTGGGACTCGATCCGGCCGAGGAGGCGCGCTGGCGGCCCAAGCTGGGGGAGGGCGCGGATCCTCTGGGCATACGCCTCGTCGAGGCTGCGCGTGTAGGCCGCCAGCTCCCGGTCGGCGTCCATGGCCGACTCGAAGCCGAGTCGCTCGTCGGGCGGCAGCTGGCCCAGGACGTAAAGGGCCGCCCTGTCCCTCAGGTCATCGCTCATGTCATTCATGCAAGGCCTCCTTAAGGTCGGCGAGCCCGCGGCGGATCCACGTCTTCACGGTCCCGGGGGGCACCTTCAGCTTCCCGGAGATTTCCGAGTGGGTGAGACCCGAGAAGAGGGCGAGCTCGAGGGCGCGCCTCGGGCCGTCGGGGGCCAGCCGCAGGCGGCGCCGCGCCTGTTCCTCGGCCTCGTGGCCCTCGGCGCTTGCCCGCACCGTCTCATCGACGGCGACCTCGAGCCCCGGGTCGTCGGCGCCGGGGGCGGCGGCGCGGGCCCCGCGCCGCCTCAGGCTGTCGATGCTCGTGCGCCGGACGATGGTAGCGGCCCACGTGAAGGGCAGCGACCGCCTGGGGTCGTAGGCTCCCGCATGCGTCCATATCTTAACGAAGGACTCCTGCACCGCGTCCTCGGCGTCGGACTCGTTGCCGAGGATCCTGACGGACATGGAGAAGAGCGGCCTGGCCATGAGCGAATAGAGCCTTCGGAACGCCTCGGTGTCGCCCGTGCCCGCCTTCATGAGGAGGTCGGCCTCCTCCGAGGTGTCCCGCGTGCCCTGCACGGTCACGGTCCCCCGCGACCCCCCGCGTGCCGCGCGCCCTTGGGGAAGAGGACCTTCTCGATCTTGGGCGCCACCTCCTCGGCGGCGCCGCGCACCACCCGGTCGAGCGTGTCATCCTCGTCCTCCGAGGCCCGGGGGTAGTATCGGTAGGTGATCATGCCGAAGTCGTGCTTCCGGCCATTCTCGTAGAGGACCATCCACCCGTGGTAGACGAGGTCCCCGGGCGTCTCCGAATAGATCCCCTTCGGGAACACCCGCAGCTGCGTCACGTCATCGGGAATGTTCGCCGCGAACCGCTCGACACTCACCTCGACGGGCCACTTCCTGCGCGAGAAGACCTCCGTGAAGATGGCCGCGTCCCGGTCGAACCTCGCGAGCCGGCCCGGGCGCTCGTCAAGCGACTCGACGATGACGACCGTCAGCTTGCCGCCCGCCGCGGGGGCAGGCTCCGCCCGCGCGAGCTGCCCAAGGGGCAGGGCCGCGAGCAGCAGGGCGGAGGCGACGCGCAGGGTGTTCATTGGGTGGATCCTCTGGGAGGTTGTACGCAGGCCGGGGGCGTCCGGATTCCAGGAATGCGCCGCAGGCTGGACAGGTGGTTTTTGACGATTTGCGAGGTTGGGCAGGCTGGGCAGGCTATTTCACGTACGACAGTTGCCCTTCGATCGCCACATCCTTCCTGGAACGGGCCCCTGCGATGTGGGGCAACGCTAGTCCTCCAATCGCCCGGCGCCACCCGTCCGCCGCCAGATCGTCGCATCACGGATCTCCCTAACCTTCAGCCATCCGCACGGCATGCGCTGGGACAGGGCCTCCTTTTCCTCCCAATTGAACAGGACCGCATACACCGGGCGGCCCTCGGCGTCGGCGGCGGCAAAGACAGCCCGGTAGTTCGAGGGATTAAGCTCGTCGTAGCGCAAAACGACCATCGACGTGTAATAGTAGGCCGCCCCCGAGAACTGCATGCACGCCAAGGCGCAGTTGGGCGGCAGGTTCTGATTTATCCAGCGGCACGCGAGCTCGTAGGTCGGCTCTCCCCGGACAAGGGCAAGCACGTGAAGCTTCTTGTCCTGCTGGAACTGGACGGCGCCGGCCAGCAGCAGCGCCAGCCCGGCGGCCCAGGCTCCCGCCAAGGGCGCCCGGCGCCGCAACCCGGCCATGCCCCGGCCTGCGCGCGCGCCGATTGCCTGCCACACGAGAAGACTTCCGACAATGAGGGCAGGCGAGATGGGCAGGAGAAACCGCAGGTCCGGCCACGTCCAGCGGCCTTGCACGACGTAGGCCGCATAGAAGGCGAGATAGGTCCCCACGCACACCGCCAGTCCCCACGCCGAGCGCGCCGGGGCCATGCCGGGCAGGACGAGCAGGGGGAAAACGCAGATGGCCGGGGTGAAGACCAGGGGCAGCCAATGGGCAAAATAGACAAGGGTCCCGGGAACCGCCTCCGCACGGAACATCCCCGCCGCGTTTCCGTATCCGGTGGCCAAGGGATTTCCGTAGACCGCGTAGCTGTAGAGAAGGAAGAAGGCGGCCGAGGGAAGGCCGCCCAGCGCGAAGGAAAGCCAGCGCCTCCACGAGGTCCCCATGAGGACGGCCAGGCCGAGGATCGTTATGATGCAATTCGGCCTGATCAGGACGGAAATGCCAAAGGCAAGGCCCGAGGCGATGGCCCACCCATCCTTCTTCGGGGCGTTCAGGCCGCAGAACACGGCCGCGCTCGTCCAGACCAGCGCCGGGAGGTCCGACAGGGGTTGCAACGAGATGAGGAGGTACAGGGGGCTTGCCGCCAGGACCACGGCCCCGGCGGCCGCCCACCCTTTCTGCAGCCCGAAGCCGCGCCCGAGGAGATAGGCGAGGACCACCCCGGCTACGGCATGAAGCACAAGCACGGCCTTCGCGGCGTACCCCCAGCCCACGAGCAAGCGGGCGAGGATGACAAGCAAGGGAAAGCCCGGCGGATAAATGGGGACAACCTGCTCCGGGCGGTCATCCACCGGTCTGAAGCCCAGTGGGGCATACAGGTAGTCCGGGACCCGGTCCGCAGGCAGCGCGGAGATCCGCCTCGTGGCCACGCGCACGTGCCAGCCGGCAAGGACGCGCGCATGGTTCAGATAGCCCGAGGAATCGGCGCCGCCCGCGACAGCCTCGACGTTGAGGCTCAGGAACAGGGCATAGAGCGCAAGCAGCGCGGCGACCGAGACCAGGACCAGGGGACTTCCTGCTCTGCCGCCGGTGACGACCATCCGTGGGGATGAATTGGCGCCCAAGGCCGAGGCAGGCGAGCGTTAAAAGCCCGGGCGGCTATTCGATTGCCCAGGGGAAACGCTCCCAGGCGCCCGGCCCCTCACCTCGGGATCGCGTCCAGGACGACCGACGGGGTGAGGATCTCGGGGAGGATGACGGGCTCCGTGCGCCCGGGCTCCCAGACGACGTCAAAGGGCACCGCCGCGCGGTGGTACTTCGCGAGCTCGGCCGTGATCTGGGGATCCCTGTTCGTCCAGTCGGCCCGCAGCGTGGCGATCTTCTTGTCCCGGAAAAGCCTCAGGACGTCGCCCGAGCTGAAGACGATCTTCTTGTTGGCCTGGCAGGTCGCGCACCAGCGCGCGGTGAAGTCGACGTAGACGATGCGGTCCTCCGAGCGGAGCTTCTGCACCGCGTCGGGGCTCCAGGGCTGCCAGGTCAGGTCCCCCTTCCTTGGCGCCTGGGGCCACCCCGTCCACGCGCCCGCCGCCAGGAGCACGGCGCAGGCCACCTGGCCGAAGCGCGCCCGCCCGGCCGACGCCCCGGGCGCGTTCCAGCGGCCGTACACCCACACGGCCATCGCGATCAGCACGAGCCCGAACAGCGCGGAAAGCATGCCCGTTTCCTGGAGCTGCCCGGCGAGGACCCAGACGAGGTAGGCCACCGTGGCGTAGAGCGGGAATGCCATCGCCTGCTTGAAGGTCTCCATCCATGCGCCCGGCCGGGGCAGGACCTTGACGGCGCCGGGGAAGAGGGAGAGCACGAGGTAGGGCGTCGACAGGCCGATGGCGATGACCGTGAAGATCGTGAACGACTGCGCGGTCGAGAGGGCGAGGGCCGCGCCGAGCGCGGGGGCAAGGAACGGCGCCGCGCACGGCGTCGCCGCGACGGTGGCCAGGGCCCCGGTGAAGAAGGAGCCGACCATCCCCGTGCGCGACTGGAGCTGGGAGCCGACCGCCGTCGCCGTCAGGCCGAACTCGAAGACGCCGCTCATGTTGAGCGCGAAGGCGAGCATCGCCGCCGCCAGGCCGAACACGAACGCCGGCGACTGCAGCTGGAACCCCCAGCCGAGCTGGCTGCCGCCGGCCCGGAGCACGGCGAGGATGCCGGCCAGCACCCAGAACGAGAGGACGACGCCCGAGGTGAAGACGAGGCCGTGGAGCGTGACCTTGCGGCGGTCGGATCCCGCCTGGTTCACGAAGCCGAGGATCTTGATCCCGAGGACGGGGAAGACGCAGGGCATCAGGTTGAGGATGAGGCCGCCGATGAAGGCGAAGGCGAGCGTGCCGAGGAACCCGCCCGTCACCGGCGGGATCGGGGCTGCCGCGGCGGGCTTCTCGCCGAAGGCGGCGTCGATCCGGAGGCCGGGCAGCGTGCCGCCGGGCCTCCAGCCCTGCCTTGAGACGAGGACGCCGACGAGGCGGGTCGCGTCCTTCGGGCCGTCCGGGGAGACGGGAAGCGTGAGCGTGAATCCGCCCTCGGCGTCCCCGACGGCCTTCTGGGCCACGTCGGAGGCGATGGTGCCGTCCTCGGAGAAGAAATGCAGGCCGTCGGCCGACGGGCCCGCGGGGCCCGAGGGGGAGGCGGGCCTCACCGTAAGCACCACGCTTGGCCCCTCCCGCATGGCCGAGGCCTCCCAGCCCAGGTCCTCGGCTGGAAGCTGCGAGACGACGGACCGGATCCGGGGGCCCCACACCGGGTCGGCGGCGGGCGCCGACGAGGACACGGCCAGCGTGAGGGAGACCTTGGAGTTGCCGGGGACGCACTCGTCCTGGCACATGAGCCAGTCCACCGCCGCGGAAAGCCTGGCGTCGGCGCCCGACTTCAGGTCCGCGGGGGGCGTGAGCGTGACGGGGAGCAGGAGGTCCCCCTCGTAGCCGTTGCCGATCACGTTGCCCCTCGTATCCGTGAGGAGCGCCGGCGCCGGCCATTCGATCTCGCCGGCCTTCCACCCGGGGGGCAGGTCCCATTTGACGGTGGTCGGGAGCCCCGTGCCCGGGTTGACCCAGTACGTGTGCCAACCCGCCTTCTGGTCGAGCCGGATGGCCACCGTGAACGGCGTGCCCGGCTGGACCGACGAGGCCTCCGAGACCAGGGAGGCGCTCACCTGGCCGGGCAGCCGCGGGGCCGCGAGCGCAAGGGCCGCGGCGGCGAGGAGGAGGGCCTGGGAGAGCTTCTTCATTCCCATGGACGTAAGAGGGCGGGCGCCGGCGGCTATTCCGGGGGGATTCATCCGCTCCTTGCCCCCGCCGCGATCCAGAGGTCCACCATGTGGATCTCGTCGGGCGAGAACGGCTTGTCCCCGTCGCTGGGCATGGAGTCGTCGTCGCTGGCCGGCAGCTGCACCCGCCGCAGGAGCTCGCTCGCCTTCGGGTTGCCCGGCACGATGACGGCGCCGTCCTCGCCGCCGCGCATAAGGTGCGCGAACGTGTCCAGCTGGAGGCCGCCCTTGTGCTTCTGGGGCCTGTGGCAGGAGACGCAGCTGCGCTCGAACAGCGGGGCGACATGGACGGCGTAGTAGGCGGCGTTGGCGGGGTTGACGCTCGCCGGCCCCGCCTTCACGGCCGCCGCCGGCAGCGCCTTCCCCTGGGCCGGCGCCTGCGGGACGGGACGCATCCCGAGGAGCGCGCGGACACGCGCCGGCATGCGCTCGGTGAGGAAGCCCTCCCCGTGGCTGAGCGAGCCGCCCGTGTGCCCCGCCCAGAAGACCAGGCCCACGGCGACCGCGATGAGGGGCGGGTACGCCGCCCGGGGCAGGGCGCCGCGGCGCGCGAGCCAGGCGAGCGTGCACGCGCCCGTGAGGAGTGCTCCGGCCCACATATGCCGCGTCACGTCGTCGCCGCGGTAGCCGCCGCTCCAGGCCAGGAGCCAGCCGTCAAACGCGGTGACAAAGCAGAAGAGCGCCGCGAGGCAGAGCAGGGCGCCCGCCGCGTCGCCCAGGCTGCGCCGCCTTGGGCTCCTCGCGGCGATGTCGAGGACGGGGACGAGGACCAGGAGGACCAGCGGGACGTGAAGCAGGACGATGTGGTACCGCCCGAGGAACTGCCAGGGGTGCCCGTGCTCCCGGCCGTCGGGCGGCACCATCTTTATGAGCACGATGAGCGCGGCCCAGGCTAGGAGCGGGAAGACCGCACTTGCCGGCCCGACCCGGCGTTCAGCCGGCCTTTCGGGGGGGGGGTCGATGGCGGCACTCATTGCGCTGGACCCGACACAATGGCGGGCGGGGCCATGCCTTTGCAAACCCACAACCGTAACCGCAGCGTTACGGCGCCGACGCTCTTGCCGGGCCCGGGTTTTTCGGAAAGTCTCGCCCGCCATGCCCCGGACGGCGACCCGCGCAGCATTGACCCCCCTCCGCGCGGCGGGCTGGGCCGCGGTCGCCATCGCGGGCGCGGGCAGCATCGCCGTCCTTGCGCTCGCGAGGGGCGAGCAGCTGAGCGCCCTCTGGATGGTCGTGGCCGCGGCCTGCACGTTCGCGCTGGCCTACCGCTTCCACTCGGCGTGGCTGATGGCCGAGGTCCTGGCGGTCGACGAGCTGCGCGCCACGCCGGCCGAGACGCACTCCGACGGGAAGGACTTCGTGAGGACGAACCGGTGGGTCGTCTTCGGCCACCACTTCGCGGCCATCGCGGGCCCCGGGCCCCTTGTCGGCCCGGTGCTGGCGGCGCAGTTCGGGTACCTTCCCGGGCTCCTCTGGATCCTCATCGGCGCCGTCTTCGGGGGCGCGGTGCATGACAGCGTCATCCTCTTCTGCTCGGTGCGCCGCCGCGGCAAGTCCCTCGGCCAGATGGTCCGCGACGAGGTGGGCCCGTTCGCGGGCCTGGCCGCCCTCGTCAGCATCACGGCGATCACGGTGATCCTGCTCGCCGTGCTGGCGCTCGTCGTCGTCAACGCGCTGGCCGAGTCGCCCTGGGGCGTGTTCACGATCGCAGCGACGATGCCCATCGCCGTCGCGATGGGGATCGCGCTCCGGGTGCGCGGGCACGACCGCGGCCGGCTCGCCGTCGTGACCGCGCTTGGCATCGCCGGGCTCCTCGCCGCGGTGTGGGGCGGCCAGTTCATCGCGGGCACGCGCCTCGAGGCCCTCCTCACGATGAGGGGGACGACGCTCGCCTGGTGGGTCATGGGGTACGGGTTTGCCGCGTCGGTGGTCCCTGTCTGGCTGCTCCTGGCGCCCAGGGACTACCTCAGCACCTTCATGAAGGTCGGCACCATCGCGGCGCTCGGCGTCGCGATCGTGATCCTCGGGCCGCACCTGCGCATGCCGGCGATGACCCGCTTCATCGACGGCACCGGGCCCGTATTCGCGGGCCCCGTTTTCCCCTTCTGCTTCATCACGATCGCCTGCTCGGCGATCTCGGGCTTCCACGCCATCGTGTCCTCCGGCACGACGCCGAAGCTGCTGTCCGGCGAGGGCGACATCCGCGTGATCGCGTACGGCGCCATGCTGACCGAGATGTGCGTCGGCGTCATGGCCGTCATTTCCGCGTGCGCGATGGCCCCCGGCGAGTATTTCGCGATCAACATGAAGGGCGCGGCCGCGGCCGTGACGGCCAAGGTCACGGCGCTCGGCTTCCCCGTCACGGCGGCGGACATGGCCTCGCTGGCCGCGGGGGTCGGGGAGAAGACGATGGTCGGCCGGGCGGGCGGCGCGCCGACGTTCGCCCTTGGCATGGCGCAGATGCTTTCCGGCGTCCTCCACAGCCACGCGGCCCTCGCCGTCTGGTACCACTTCGCGATCATGTTCGAGGCGCTCTTCATACTGACGACGATCGACGCGGGCACCCGCGTCGGCCGGTTCCTCGTCCAGGACCTCCTGGGCCTCGCGTGGAGGCCCCTCGCCGACACGCGCTCGCCCGTCGGGAACGTCGGCGCCACGGCCGTGTTCGTGGCTGCCTGGGGATGGTTCCTCTACCAGGGCGTCATCGACCCGCTGGGCGGCATCAACTCGCTCTGGCCCATCTTCGGGGTGGCGAACCAGCTGCTCGCAGTCCTGGCGCTGGCCCTGGGGACGACGGTCCTCATAAAGATGGGGAAGGCGAGGCACCTCTGGGTGACCCTCCTGCCGCTCTGCTGGCTGCTGTGCGTGACGATGTCGGCGGGCTGGATGAAGATCTTCAGCGCGGACCCGAGGCTCGGGTTCCTAAGCGCCGCGGCGTCCGCAGCCACCCCGCGGCAGGCCTTCAACGCCCGCGTGGACGCCGGCGTCACGGCGGCCTTCCTCGTTCTCGTCGCCGTCATCGTGGCGGCGAACGCGAGGGTGTGGTGGCTCCTCCTGGCGGGCAGGCGGGCCCCCGACCTGCGCGAGGAGCCCTTCGTCGAGGCTCGCCGCGCCGATCAGACCTCGTAGGCCGGCAGGGACTTGTCGACCCTCACCTTGTCGAGCCGCGCATAGGTCGGCACGCCGGTGTCGTGGGGAAGCGTGACCTCGCCCTGGATGAGAGGCTGCGCGTAGCGCAGGAACTGGAAGTTCATGCTGACGAGGTCCTCGTTGATCCATTCGCGGGGAAGCTTCTTTATGCCGTTGGCGATCTCGCCGAGGGGCGCGAGGCCCGTCTCGACGGTGTAGTGCTCCGTCTCGCCGCGGACGAGCGTCACCATCTTGTCCGTCTCGCCGGCGATGGCGGCGCGAACCGCGGCCTGGCCGGCGAGGAACGCCTCGTCGGAGTCGGTCTTCGAGGCGGCATGGGCTGCGGCGCGCTGGATGAGGCCGGGCCGCGCGACGCGGACCTTGGCCCCGGGGACGCCGTGCTCGACGATCTCGGCCAGGGCCTCACCGGCCCCGCCCAGCTTGGCATGGCCGAAGGCGTCCGTCGCCGAGTCGGCCGCAAGGTAGTTGCCGTCGGCGTCGACGAGGCCCTCGGCGACGACCACGAGGCAGAAGCGCTCGCGCTTCAGGACCCGGCGGATGTCCTCCAGGACCTTGTCCTGGTTGAAGGGGACCTCGGGCAGGAGGATGAGGTGCGGGGGATCGTGGGGATGGTCCCGGCGCTTTGCCAGGGCGGTGCCGGCCGCGATCCAGCCGGCGCTGCGGCCCATGACCTCGACGATCGACACCAGGTCGCCCTGGCCCATCGCCTCGTTGTCGCAGGCGATCTCGCGGATCGTCATCGAGAGATACTTGATGACGCTTCCGTAGCCCGGGCAGTGGTCCGTTCCCGTCAGGTCGTTGTCGATCGTCTTCGGGACGCCGATCACGCGCAGCTCGTAGCCCTGCTGCTGGGCGAGCTTCGAGATCTTGTCGGCCGTGTCCTGGGAGTCGTTGCCGCCGAGGTAGAAGAAGTACCTGATGTTGTGGGCCTTGAAGACCTCGAGCACCCGCTCGAAGTCCTGCTGCTTCTTCAGCTTGTAGCGGCAGGTTCCCAGGGCCGCGCCGGGCGTGTGGCGGAGGGCCCGGATCTGCTGCTGGGACTCGGCCGCGAGGTCGACGATCTCCTCCTGGAGGATGCCGAGGACGCCGTTCAGGCCCCCGTAGATCTCCTCGATCGCCTCGTGGTTGAGCGCCTCGGCAACGATGCCTGCGAGACTCGCGTTGATGACCGAAGTTGGGCCACCGGATTGACCAATCAGGACGTTTCCTACGAGTTCAGCCATTGTGAAAGTGAGAGGGGATTAGTTTGGACAGTGAGGGTCCAAGAAAGCCCATCGCGCGGGGGTGCGCAATTTAAAAGTTCGCCGCGGGCCCCCTACAGCAGCTTTTCGGGGCGGTATTCCGACGCGCCCTTGACCCGCCTGGCGATGGGCCTGACCTCGGCGACGAACGCGTCGACCTGGTCCGGCGCCGCGCCGACGTAGCGCGCGCTCTCCGCAAGGATCGACTGGAGCGCCTTCTTGCCGAGCCCGATCCTGCGGTCGCCGGCAAGCCGGTCGAGCAGGTCCGCCCCGGGCGTTCCGGCGCGCATGGCCTTCACCGCCGCGAGGGAATGCTCCTTTATCGCCTCGTGGGCCGTCTCGCGGCCTGCGCCGCGCTTCACGGACTCCATGAGGATCGTCGTCGTCGCGAGGAACGGAAGGTTGCGCTCGTTCTCCTGCGCGATGGCCGAGGGGAAGGCCTCCATCTGGCTGACCACGGTCAGGAGGGTCTCGAGGCAGCCGTCGATGGCGAAGAAGGCGTCGGGCAGCGCGACGCGGCGGACCACGGAGCAGGACACGTCGCCCTCGTTCCACTGGTCGCCCGCGAGCGCGCCGGCCATCGTGACGTAGCCCCCGAGGATGACCGAGAACCCGCAGATCCTCTCGCAGTTGCGGGAGTTCGCCTTGTGCGGCATCGCCGAGGACCCGACCTGCCCCTCCTGGAAGCCCTCCGTGAGGAGGCCGGCGCCGGCCATGAGGCGCATCGTGGTCGCGAAGCTGGACGCGGCGGCGCCCACCTGATGGAGGATGGAGACGACCTCGAAGTCGAGGCTGCGCGGGTAGACCTGGCCCACGTTGGCGAGGGAGGCGGGGATCCCGAGGTGCTTGAGGACGCGGCTCTCGAGGCTGGCCACCTTGTCGGCGCGGCCGCCGAGGAGCGTCAGCTGGTCCAGCTGCGTGCCGACGGCGCCCTTCAGGCCCCGCACCGGGTACCTGTCGATGAGCGTCTCCAGTCGCTCGAAGGCGATCAGCATCTCCTGGCCGAACATCGACATCCGCTTCCCCAGCGTCGTCGGCTGCGCCGGGACGTTGTGGGTGCGCCCGGTCACCATGAGGTCCCTGAATTCCTCGGCGCGCCGGCCGAGGGCCAGGAGGGCGGCGGCCGCCTTCCGGCGGACGATGGCCAGCGAGCGGAAGATCTGGAGCTGCTCGACGTTCTCGGTGAGGTCCCGGCTCGTGAGGCCGAGGTGGATGAATTGGCGCTTCGCGAGCTCCGAGAACTCCTCGATCCGGGCCTTGACGTCGTGGAGCGTCACGCGCTCGCGCCTCGCGATCGCGTCCAGGTCGATCCGGGCCTTCACCTTCTCGTAGTCCCTGATGGCGTCGGCGGGGATCGGCACTCCCAGGTCGCTCTGCGCCTTCATGACGGCGATCCAGAAGTCCCGCTCCAGGAGCACCTTTCCGCGTCGCGACCAGACGTCCCGCATCGCCTGCGTCGCGTAGCGCTCCGCGAGCACGTTGGGGATGAGCTCGGAGGGTGCTGGGTCGGGCGGCTCGTTCACGGCAAGGCGCCGAGTAAACCCTGCTCCCGGTCGAAGGCCATCGGAAAAGCGCCCTAGGGCGCGAGGCAGCGGACGGCGAGGTCCCTCATGATGTCCTCCTGGTCGTCCGCGGGCCTGCGGAGGACCTCCTCGAACGCGTCGACATAGGAGCGCTGGTTGTCGATGAGCTTCCTGAGGGAGGGCAGGGTGCCGGCCCCCGCCATCTTGCCGAGGTACCAGGCGTTCTGGGTGAAGATGTTGAACGAGCTCTTTTCCGACGCGGCCTCCCCATACGGCGCGATCCGCGACTGCCGCGCCCGGTCGAGGCCCTCGATGCCGCCGCGCCCGGCCCTGGCCTCGCCGGCGTCCGTGAGGGCCCGCAGCTGGATCATGAGGCGGTTCCGGTTCTGGAGGGCCGCGAGGAGCGCCCGCGCCTCGCCGCCCCCGAAGAAGTGCCGCTTGATGGCCTCGAGGGCCCAGTCGAGCCTGCCAGCTGTGAAGGCCTCGGCCGTCTCGAAGAAGTCGGAGTCGGCGACGTTCGGCGTCAGCTCGGCGACAAGCTCACGGGTGATCTCGTTCCCGGCGGAGCCCGACGCCAGCTTGCGGACCTCCTCGGCGAGGAACCTCGTGTTGGAGCCGGCGCGCACCTGCAGGAGCTCCAGGGCGCCCTCGCCGAAGGAGACGCCGAGCGCCTTCGCCTCGGCGAGCGCGACGGCGGCGGCGGCCTCCGGGTCGCCCCCGTCCGCGAGCGTGAAGGCCGCGGTCTTCTCGCACCACTTGACGAACGACCTGCGGCGGTCGACGGGCGCGGCGGTGACGAGCACGCTCGTCTCCTCCGGGTTCACGGAGGAGAGGATCCGCTGGAGCTCCTCGACGCGGTTGAGCGTGGTCTCGGACCTGCCGGTCACGGAGTCGGCGAGGAAGGTGACGTCCCGCAGCCAGACCACGCGGCGCCCGCCGAAGAGCGGCATCGTCTGGACGGCCTCCGTGAAGCGCCGGACGGCCAGCTCGACGTCGTCGACCACCGACGCCCGCCCGCTCACGATGTCGCGCGCGAAGGACTCGTCCGTGCCGGCTGACAGCTCCCCGAAGAGCCTGCGCCCAAGCCGCTCGACCAGGAAGTCGTCCTGGCCGCAGACGAACGTGAAGGGCCTGCGCGCGGCTTCGGGCATGGGGGACGATCTTGGGCGCGCGGCGGCGCCGGGCTCAATCCCTATCCCGCCCGCGCCCAGACTTGCGTGGCCGCCCCGCAGGCAATAGGCCGTGCGGGGTGAGCCAAGAGGCCCCCCCCAAGCCCCTCAAGGAGCCTTCCCTCGCCCGGGAGTTTTTCCTGTTCCTGGTCGTGTTCGGGATCCTCTACGGCTTCAGGCTGGGGAGCGCGCCGCTCGTCAACCCCGACGAGGGCCGCTACGCAGAGATCCCCCGTGAAATGGTGTCGAGCGGGGACTGGGTGACGCCGAGGCTGGACGGCGTCCCCTACTTCGAGAAGCCGCCCCTCATGTACTGGATGGTGGCCGGCCTCGAGGAGACGCTCGGCAGGAGCGAGTGGTCCGTCCGCTCGGCGCCCGCGTTGCTCGCGGTCCTGGGGATCCTCTGCGCCTGCGCGGCGGCGCGCAGGCTCTACGGGCCCCCGGCGGGATTCTGGTCCGGGTTTGTCCTGGGCACCTTCGCCCTCTACGCGGGCCTCGCCCACCTCCTTGGGCTCGACCTGGCGGTGACGGTCTTCATGTCGGCCGCGCTGTTCTGCTTCATCGCGGCCGTCCAGGACCCGCCGGGGCGCCGGCGCAGGCTGCTCTTCTGGGGCATGTATGCCGCGGCCGCGCTGGCGACGATGACGAAGGGCCTCATCGGCTTCCTGATCCCCGGCGCCGTCATGTTCCTGTGGCTCCTCCTCGTCGGCGAGTGGCGGCGCCTGCGGCCCTTCTACCTGGCGTCGGGCCTCGTCCTGTTCCTCGCGATCGCCCTTCCCTGGCACCTCCTCATGGCGCAGAGGAACCCGGGCTGGGCGCACTTCTACCTGGTCTACGAGCACTTCCAGCGCTTCTCGGACAAGGGCCACGGCCGCTTCCAGCCGTTCTATTACTTCATCCCGGTCCTCATCCTGGGCATGTTCCCGTGGACGGGCTTCCTTTGGCCGGCGCTCCGCTCGGCGCTGGCCGGCGGGTGGGCGCGCAGGAAGGAGAACTCGGAGGCGTGGTTCCTCGCCATCTGGGCGGCCTTCATCTTCCTCTTCTTCAGCAAGAGCCAGTCGAAGCTGATCCCCTACATACTGCCCGTCTTTCCGCCCCTTGCCGTCCTCATCGGGCGCTGGCTGGCGGGGGTCGTGCGCCTGCCGGACGGCTTCGCGAGGATGAAGGTCGGCCTGCGGGGATTCGGGTTCCTGTGCGGCCTCCTCGCGGCCGCGGTCTGCATCGCCGTCCTCAAGCCGGGCCTCATCCGGGACCCGGCCGCGGCGCTGGCGCTGCGGCCCTACGCCCTCATCCTTGCGGCCGTCCTCTGCGTCGGCGGCCTGCGGGCGCTGGTGCCCCGCGGAAGGTCGGGCTCGGCCACGGGCGCCGTCATCGTCATGACCCTCGTCCTCTGCGTGCTCCTTGGGACGACCCTGTTTGTGCTGCCGGAGATCGACACGAGGAGCACGAAGGACGTCGCCCTCGTCGAGAAGGCCATGGTGCGCCCCGGCGACCGCGTCTACGCCTACCACGCCTTTTTCCACGACTTCACGTACTACACGGGGTCGACCATCGGCCTGGTGAAGTACCAGGACGAGCTTGAGCTCCAGTTCCTGGACCCCGCGGAGAGGGCCGCACGGTTCATCGGCGACGACGAATTCAGGAGGCAGTGGGGGGGGAAGGGGAGGGTCTTCGCGGTGGCCCGCACCCGGGACGCGGCCGAGCTTTTCGGGGACCCAGGTTTCCGCTACTACGTGATCATGAGGGGAAAGCACGCCTATCTTTTCAGCAACCAGCCTTGAGGATTGCCTGCCGCCCCGCAGAATGCCCCCAGCAATGCCCTCCCCAGCAGCAGCCGCGGCCCCGAAGCCGGCGCAGCCCTTCCTGCCCTTCACCCGGCCGACGGTCGACGAGGCAACGATCGAGGGCGTGGCCGAGGTCCTGCGCTCGGGATGGCTCTCCTCCGGGCCGCAGGTGAAGGCCTTCGAGGCGGCGCTCTCCCAGTATTTCGGCGGCAGGCCGGTGCGGGCGTTCAACTCGGGCACCTGCACCATGGAGATCGCCCTCCGCATCGCCGGGATCAGGGCGGGCGACGAGGTGATCACGACGCCCCTCTCCTGGGTGGCCACGAGCAACGTCATCCTCGAGGTCGGCGCGAGGCCCGTCTTCGTCGACATCGACCCGGCGACGAGGAGCATCGACCTCTCCCTCGTGGAGAAGGCGGTGACGCCGCGCACCCGCGCGGTCATCCCCGTGGACCTCGCGGGCCTGCCGGTCGACCGCGACCGGCTGCACGCGGTCGCGGGCGCCCGCGGCCTGAGGGTGGTCGAGGACGCGGCGCAGTCCATGGGGAGCACGTGGCGCGGCAGGCGCATCGGCTCCTTCGGCGACTTCGCCTCCTTCAGCTTCCACGCGAACAAGAACATCACGACCTCCGAGGGGGGATGCCTCGTCCTCAACGACGAGCGGGAGGCCGCGCTCGCCGAGCAGTACCGGCTCCAGGGCGTCGTGCGCACGGGCCATGACGGGATGGATGTCGAGGTCGTCGGCGGGAAGTTCAACATGACCGACATCGCGGCGCGCATCGGACTCGGCCAGCTCCAGCGGCTCGCGGAGTTCACCGAGCGGAGGCGCTCGCTCGCGCGGGCCTATTTCGACGAGCTTTCGCGCCACAGGGACCTGGGCCTTGGCCTGCCGCCCGAGAACTTCGCGGACTCCAACTGGCACATGTTCCAGGTCGTCCTGCCGGAGCACCGGCTCGACGTCGCGCGCGCCGACGTGATGGAAGAGATGCGCGCCGAGGGGATCGGCACCGGCGTCCACTATCCGGCCATCCACCTGTTCGCGCTCTACCGGCGCATGGGCTGGAAGGCCGGCGATTTCCCCCACGCGGAATACGCGGGGCGCAACATCCTCACCCTGCCCCTCTTCCCCGCGATGGGGCCGGGCGACCCGGCCCGCGTCGTCGCCGTCTTGGCGGGCGTCCTCCGCAGGCACCAAAGGGCATGAGCGCGGCCCCCGACGTCTCGGTCGTCATCCCCGTCTACAACGAGGAGCCCAACCTGCCCCTCCTGTTCAAGAGGCTCTACCCCGTCCTCGACGGGCTTGGGCGGCGCTATGAGGTCATCTTCACGAACGACGGCAGCGCGGACAGGTCGATCGAGCTGCTGCGCGCCCAGTTTGCGGCCCGGCCGGACGTGACGAGGGTCGTCGACTTCAACGCGAACTACGGCCAGCACATGGCGATCACCGCCGCGTTCGAGCGCGTGCGCGGGTCCGTCATCGTGACGCTCGACGCGGACCTCCAGAACCCGCCCGAGGAGATCCCGAAGCTCCTCGCGCTCATCGACGCCGGGAACGACTACGTGGGCGGGTACCGCATCGACCGCAAGGACAGCCTGTTCAGGACCCTGGCGTCCAGGGTCATCAACGGCGTCCGCCGCCGGACGACGTCCATCGTTATGACGGACCAGGGCTGCATGCTGAGGGCCTACAGCCGGGCCGTCGTGGATGCCGTCGTGCGGAGCGGCGCCACGAACACCTTCATCCCGGCGCTCGCCTATAGCTTCGCCGGCCGGCCCGCCGAGGTCGGCGTCCGCCACGAGGAGCGGCACGCCGGCGTGTCGAACTACTCCCTCTACAGCCTGGTCCGGCTCAACTTCGACCTCATCACCGGGTTCTCGCTGGCGCCCCTGCAGATCTTCACGATGGTCGCCATGGCCTGCTCCGCGGGGAGCCTCCTCCTCGTGCTCGTCCTCGCCTACATGCGGCTCTTCCTGAACGACAACACGAACGGCGTCTTCACCCTGTTCGGAGTCCTGTTCTTCCTGATCAGCGTCACCATGGTGGGGATCGGGCTCGTCGGGGAGTACGTCGGGCGGACGTACCAGGTGGTGCGCCTGCGCCAGCGCTACCACGTCCGCGAGGTGATCGAGTCGGCGCAGTAGGACCCGGGCGATGGCCGCACCGAGGATACTCTTTTTCGGCTACAGCCAGGTCGGGCACGACTGCCTGTCCCTGCTCCTCGGGCGCGGCGACAACGTCATCGCCCTCGTCACCCATGAGGACGCCCCCGGGGAGAAGATCTGGTTCAAGACGCCGGCGGCCGCGGCCAGGGAGCGGGGCGTCCCCGTCCACACCCCGGAAAAGCTCGGCCCGGAATGGACGGTGCGCGTGGCCGGGATGAAGCCGGACCTCATCCTGTCCGTGTACTACCGGAGCATGATCAGCACGAAGCTGCTCGGGCTGGCGCCCCTCGGGGCCTTCAACATGCACGGCTCCCTCCTGCCCAAGTACCGCGGCCGCGCGCCAATCAACTGGGCGGTGCTGCACGGCGAGCCGAGGATCGGGATGACGCTGCACCGGATGGTCCGCGCGCCCGACGCGGGCGCGGTCGTGGACCAGGAGGGTGTCGACATCGGCCCGAGGGACACCGCGGAGCAGGCATTCAGGAAGGTGCTGCCCTGCGCGAGGCGCGTCCTTGAACGGCAGATCGACGCGCTGCTTGCAGGGACGGCGAGGGAGACGCCGCAGGACGAGGCCCAGGCCACCTACTTCGGCGGCAGGAAGCCCGAGGACGGCCAGATCGACTGGTCCCGCGGCTCGCGGGAGATCTTCAACCTCATCCGGGCCGTGACCGACCCATACCCGGGCGCCTTCTCGGAGGTGGGCGTCTCGCGCCTCATGGTCTGGTGGGCCGAGGCGGACTCCCCCGCGGCGGCGGGCCGCTCCGGGCGCCCGGGCCAGGTGCTTTCCGCGTCGCCCCTCGTGGTCGCCACGGGCGACGGCGCCCTCGAGCTCACGAGGACCGAGTGGCGCGGGAGCGCCGTCGCCCTCGCCCCGGGCCAGGCGCTCCAGGCCTAGCAAAGGAAGCGGCTCCTTTGCGGCGCGCAGAAGCGCGGCTGCGTTCGTGGTGAGCGGGCGGGCCCTTGAGGAGCGGCCCAAAGCCAGGCCCCGATGAAGGCCGATGGCCCTAAGCATCAACCGATTAGGGCCCTGCGACGGGGGCGGCCCATTTAGTCCGGCCCTTGGCACGCAAGCGGCTATAGACGCCCGCGGAAATAAAATCCGCGTTAAGTCTGCATAGATAAAGTTAATCAGCCCGAAGTGCCCCAAAAAAACCAACCCGCCAGTCCAGCACCCAAGACCCATGCCTGATACACCCACGCCCACTCCGACGATGAAGCCCACGCTGGGCCTCACCGGTCTGACCGTCAACGCCATGGCCCTCATCGCTCCGGGGGCCTTCCTCTGGCTGACCTTCCAGGAGCAGGCGCTTTACGGCGCGCCGATGGCCGGATGCTCCATGTGGATCGGCATCATCCTGGCGCTCCTCCTGTGCTACGCGACGGCGGTCAGCTACGCCGAGCTCTCGCGCCTCTATCCCGGCGCGGGATCCTCCTACTTCTACGCCGAGCAGGCCTTCCTCGCGAAGACCAAGGCCTTCAAGTTCGCGCGGCTGGCGAAGTTCTTCACCGGCTGGGCGAGCCACCTGTACTACTGGGTCTACCCCGGGTGCATGGTCGGCGTGACGGCGATGCTCGTCGGCTACCTCTCCGGGTACCTGATGCCGGACACGTTCAGCCAGGTCTACAACAGCCCGCTCGAGATGTACCTGTTCTGCGTCGTGTTCGCGCTCGGCGTCGCCTACATCGCCTTCAAGGGCGTCAACGGGAGCACGGCGGTCAACATCGCGATCAACATCATCCAGATCTCGGCGCTCCTCGTGTTCGGCTGCATCGCGATCGCCTACCGCTCGAACCACAAGCAGGGCTCGCAGGCCTTCCACCTCTCGAACGGCATCGCGGTCAACTACCAGGTCGCCCAGGTCCCCCAGACGGACGACAAGGGCAACCCGGTCCCGGTCCTCGACGCGAGCGGCAAGCCGACCAAGAACGCGGACGGCACGCCCGCCTACCTGATGCAGGACGGCACCGACAAGGACGGCAACCCGCTGCCGGCGGACGCCAACGGAAAGCCGACCACGGTCGACAAGGCCGCGCCCTTCAGGATCGACTACAAGGACGGTGCGTACACGACCGACTCCACGGGGGCGACCACGTTCAACTACCACCCGACCGCGAAGTCCGTCCTTGGCATCCACAAGTTCAGCTACGTGGTGGTCCAGGCCTGCATCGCGATCCTGATCCTCGTCGGGTTCGAGTCGGTGACGTCCATGGGCGAGGAGGCCAAGAACCCGAAGAGGGACCTTCCCTGGGCGATCCTGCTCTCGCTGACGATCCAGGGCGCCATCTGCTACCTCTTCGAGTACTTCGCGGCCAACTACCTCCTGAACAGCGGCTACACGCTGTCCAGCGCGGGGGCGTCGGGCGCGCCCATAGGCGACATGATGGTCCTCACCGGGACGTGGCTCTTCGGGAGCTACGCCGCGGGCAAGGCCTTCATGCTTGTCCAGGCGGCGACCGTCTTCCTGGCGCTCATCGGCACGACGCTCGCCTGCCTCAACACGGGCGCCCGCGTCACCTACGCCATGGGCCGCGACCAGGAGGTCGGCTCGCACTTCGGCATGCTGCACGGCAAGACGCTGACCCCCCACAAGGCCATCTGGACGCTCGCGATCCTCTCCGTGTTCATCGGCATGATCACGGTGACGACGTACCTCGGGGGCCAGAGCGCCGACCCGGCGGCGCTCGACAAGCACAACCTCTGGTACTCGTTCGGCATCTTCGCGCCGCACGTCTACACATGGATCCCGAACTCCTTCCTGATCATCACCCTGATCAGCAACTTCGGCACCTTCATGCTGTACATGACGACCTGCGTCGTCGCGATGGTCGCCTTCAGGGAGCACCACATGTTCAACGGCGTGAAGCACGTGCTCATCCCGGCGTTCGGATTCGTCGCCAACCTGCTCTGCATGGTCTTCTACCTCGTCGGGCCCTTCTCCGTGGCGGGCATGAGCTGGCACGAGTCCTACATCGCCCTCGGCTGCGCCGGACTCTGGGGCATCTATGGCTGGATCTACTTCGCCAGCTCGAGCAAGGCCAAGGGCCGCGAGATGATCCTCACGAAGAAGCCGGCCTAGTTCTCATTGACCCCGCCCCGAGCGGGACAAGTATTCCGGGCCCCGTCCGCCTCGCGCGGCGGGGCCCTTCCTCTCCGTCCGATCCATGCGCCTGCGCTACGCCCGACTCTCGACGACCGGCCCCGTCCGCGAGACGAACGAGGACTGGCTCGACTTCTGGGAATCGCCCGACCCGCTGACCCGCGAGAAGCAGGGAAGCGTCGCCATCCTCGCGGACGGCGTGGGCGGCCTCGAGAACGGCGAGGTCGCGAGCAAGCTCGCCGTCGAGACGGCCATGCGCGACTTCCAGGCCGCCTCGCCGGAGACCAAGGCCTACGCGCTCCTGCGCCAGATGTTCACGGGCGCGTGCACGGCCGTCCACGACAAGTCCGTCAGGGAGATGCAGGGAAAGCGCATGGCGACGACGCTCGTGGCCTCCATCTTCCGCGACGGCGCCGTCTGCGTGGCCAATGTCGGCGACACGCGCTCCTATTTCATCCGCGGCAAGACCGTCAAGCGGCTGACGACGGACCACATCGCCACCTCGGTGCCGGTGAAGCTCGGGCTCATGCTCGAGCGCCAGGCGATGGCGAGCCCCAGCCGCAGCGAGCTGACCCGCAGCCTCGGCAGCGAGCCGTTCTGCCAGCCGGACTTCGCCACGCAGCTCCTCCACCACGGCGACTTCGTCCTGCAGTGCACGGACGGGCTCCACGCGTGCGTCCTCGACGAGGAGATGCGCGAGATCATCTGCCGGTCGCACCCGTACGACGCCTGCAAGGAGCTCGTGGCCCTGGCGACGAAGCGCGGGAGCGACGACAACATCTCGATGCAGATCATCGAGGTCCGCAACTGGGAGGAGGTCGCCCAGACGGCGAAGGTGGCGCTCGGCGCGGACGCGACGCCGAAGAAGGCCGCGGTGGCGGCCGCGGCCGCGGCCACCGGGACGGGGGAGCCCGGCCCGGGCAAGGTCCTCGACGGGAGGTTCGAGATCACCGACCTCGTCGCGCGGAGCAACATGGCCTCGATCTTCAAGGCGACCGACCGCAGGACGGGCCTCAGCGTCGCCATCAAGGTCCCGCTCATGGCCCTCGAGAGCGACATCGCGGGGTTCGAGCGGTTCCAGCGGGAGGAGGAGATCGGCGCGCGCCTCAACCACCCGGCGATCCTTAAGGTGGTCAAGGTGGACGAGGCGAAGAGCCGGCCCTACCTCGTGATGGAGTTCCTGGAGGGGCGGACCCTCGCGGAGGTCCTCACGAAGAGGAGGAAGCTCTCGGAGGGCGAGGCCGTGGCCTACGCCGTCCAGATCTGCGACGCCCTGGACTACCTCCACGCAAACGGCATCGCGCACCGGGACCTGAAGCCCCAGAACATCATGGTCTGCGCCGACGGCACGATGCGGCTCTTCGACTTCGGGATCGCCCGGGTGGAGACGGCGAGGCGCCTCACGTTCGTCGGCCTCACCCCGACGCTCGGGACGCCCGACTACATCTCGCCGGAGCAGGTCCGCGGCAAGCGCGGCGACCACCGCAGCGACATCTACAGCCTGGGGGCGATCCTCTACGAGATGGTCACGGGCTCGACGCCGTTCGAGGGCGAGAGCCCGTACATCGTCATGAACGCCCGCGTGAGCGGCGACCCGGAGGCGCCCCGGAAGATCAACCTCGAGCTCAACCCCGCGCTCGAGGAGGTCATCCTCCACGCGATGGAGCGCGACCCCAGGCAGCGCTACCAGGCCGCGGCGGAGATGAGGAAGGAGCTCGAGAACCTCGACGCCGTCGACATCACGCACCGCGACCAGCGCCTCAGGGCGCCGCAACCCTGGAAAAGCCGGCGGTTCACGACGCTCATCGTCGCGGCGGCGATCGTCGGCTGGATAGGGCTCTTCCTCGTGCTTTTCCTCGTCATTTCGAGGAAGCACGGCTGAGGGTGGGAATTCCCGGCCGTCATTATCCACTGGGTTTCAGGATATTAGCATGGCCGGGAGCGCCCATGCATCGTCTATAGGGGAGCGCGCCGGGCCGGCGCATTAAGAAAACATAAAGGGGCCCGGCGCGGGCCGGGTTTGGCAAGGGCCGGCTCAATAAATGGATACGGCGCCAAATGTGGCACTGTTGCTGCTAAATCCGGCTCGCCCACGCGCCGCCGCCAAGCGGCGCCGCAGCTCCAACCTCACACCGCCCATAAAAAACCGTATGAACAAGACACTGCATGCCCTGTGCGTCTGCGCCCTGTCGCTCTGCTCGGCGACCGCCTGGTCACAGGCCACGTCAACGACGACGACCACCACAACTCCAGCCGCGCCGGCAGCTGCGGCGCCGGCCGCCGCGCCGACTTCCCCGGTCTCCACGCCGTCGATGGAGGGGCCCCTCACCGTCAACGTGAAGCCCGAGAACTTCGACATCCCGGACTTCGGGAAGATCTATGTCTCCGGGGCCGTGACGGCCATCGCCCTGGCGGACACGCCGACCTGGACGGGCGAGAAGGACGGGTACGCGGACATCAGCAACGCCCAGGTCTTCATCCAGAAGGTGGACGGCGTCTTCCAGTTCTTCCTGGACGCGGGGGCATACTCGTTCCCCACGGTCGGCGTGCCGTACACGACGGCAGGCAACGTCAACAGCGCCACCTATGGCGCCCTGCCGGTCGGGTTCGTGAAGGTCGCGCCCAACTCAGCCTTCTCTATCGAGGCCGGCAAGCTGCCGACCCTCATCGGCGCCGAATACGCATTCACCTATGAGAACATGGACATCTCCCGCGGCCTGCTCTGGAACCAGGAGCCGGTCGTGAGCCGCGGCGTCCAGGCGAACCTCACGACGGGCCCCGTCGCCTGGAGCGTCTCCTGGAACGACGGCTTCTACTCCGACCGCTTCAACTGGGGGAGCGCGGCGGCGACCTGGACGATCAACTCGTCGAACACGCTCGAGGTCGTCGGCGGGGCCAACTTCGGGACGACCGACTACGGCACGTCGGCCACCCCCGAGGTGGTCAACAACGACAAGTCGATCGTCAACCTGATCTACGGCTACACGTCGGGCGCCTGGACGGCGCAGGCCTACTACCAGTATGCCGACTCGGGGAACTCGGCGCAGGTCGGGTTCAAGGACACGTCGTCCAGCGGCTTTGGCGTCCTCGCCAACTACGCCGTGCCCAGCACGAGCTGGAACCTTTCGGGACGCGTCGAGTACATCTCCCAGTCGGGCACGATGGGCGACAACTCGGCCGACCTGCTCTACGGCCCGGGCAGCGACGCCTGGTCCTTCACGTTCACGCCGAGCTACCAGGTCGGCGTCCTCTTCGTGAGGGGCGAGGTCTCCTACGTGAGCGCCTCGTCGGTGACGCCCGGGCTGGCCTTCGGCAAGAGCGGCAGCAACACCTCGCAGACCCGCTTCGCGCTCGAGACGGGATTCCTGTTCTAGGTCCGGGACCCCGCATCCTTGCCCGCGCCACGGGGACATACCCCGGGCGCGGGCTTTTGCCGCCCGGCGCCGCGGCGGTGTTCTTTCGTGGTCATTTGGGGAAAACCATGGTTTAAGCGGGCCCTACATCCATGCCCCTCCGCGTACTCATTCTCGGTGCCAACGGCTTCATAGGCAGCTCCCTCACCCAGGCCATCCTAGAGCGCAAGGACTGGGAGGTGTACGGGATAGACGTCGGGGACCACAAGCTGAGCGACTGCCTGGGCCACCCGAGGTTCAAGTTCGTCGAGGGGGACATCACGATCTCCCGCGAGTGGATCGAGTACCACGTGAAGAAGTGCGACGCCGTCCTGCCCCTGGTGGCGATCGCGAACCCGGTCCAGTACGTGAAGGACCCCCTGCGGGTGTTCGAGCTGGATTTCGAGGCCAACCTGGACGTCGTCCGCAAGTGCGCGAAGTACAGGAGGCGCATCATCTTCCCGTCGACGTCGGAGGTCTACGGGATGTGCCCGGATGCCGAGCTGGACGAGGAGGCGAGCCCGCTCGTCTACGGCCCGATCTCGCGCCAGCGCTGGATCTACGCCTGCTCGAAGCAGCTGCTCGACCGGGTCATCTACGCCTACGGGGTGAGGGACGGCGTCGACTACACGCTCTTCAGGCCGTTCAACTGGATCGGGCCGAAGCTCGACGACGTGATGGAGCCGAAGGAGGGGAGCTCGAGGCTCTTCACGCAGTTCATCTCGAACGTGATCTTCGGCAAGCCGCTCCAGCTGGTCGACGGCGGGCGCCAGGGGCGCTCGTTCACGTTCATCGACGATGGGGTCGACGCGCTCCTGCGCATCATCGAGAACAAGGGCGGCCGCGCGTCGCGCCAGATCTTCAACATAGGCAACCCCGCGAACAACGTGAGCGTCGCCAGGCTGGCGAAGCTGATCATCGCCGCCTTTGCCGAGTACCCCGACTACCGGGAGCACGCCAGGAAGGCGAAGACGGTCGTCGTGTCCTCGGGGAAGTACTTCGGCAAATACTACCAGGACATCCAGCGCCGGGTCCCCTCGACCGCGGCGATCGGGAGGCAGCTGGGCTGGAGGCCCAAGGTCGACCTGAGGACCGCTATCAGGCTCACGCTCGACTACCACCTGGCGCACAAGGACTACAAGCTGGACTGAGCCATGGCGAAGCGCCTAGCGCTCAAGGTCGATGCCGACACGGACCGCGGCACGAGGGTCGGGATACCGAACATCGTCGCGGATTGCGGGGAGTTCTCGGCCCCCGCCTGCTTCCTCTTCTCCCTAGGGCCCGACCAGACGGGCCGGGCTGTGTCCCGGGTGCTGAGGCCCGGATTCTTCGGGAAGGTCGCCCGGACAAGCGTGGTGCAGATCTACGGCGTCCGCACGCTCCTCAACGGGACGCTACTGCCCGCGCCGCACGTCGGCAGGAGGAACGAGGGGGCGATGCGTGCCGTGAGGGACGCCGGGTTCGAGGTGGGCATCCACTGCTACAACCACTACCGGTGGCAGGATCACCTGCACGAGATGGGCCCCGCGGCCGTGCAGCGCGAGTTCGGCGCGGCCCGCGACGAGTTCCGCAGGATCTTCGGCAGTGAGGCCCACACGGCGGGCGCGGCGGGATGGCAGAGCAGCCCGGAGAGCAGGGCGGCCTACGACGAGGCGGGCCTGCTTTACTCGAGCGACACGCGGGGGGAGTCGCCCTTCTTCCCCCGCATCGGGGCCACCGTCTACAGGACGCTGGAGCTGCCGACGACGCTGCCGACGCTCGACGAGCTGATGGGCCGCCGGGAGTTCCCGGACATCTCGATCGCAGGGCACATCGTCTCCCTCATCCGGCCGGACGCGTTGAACGTCCTCACCATCCACGCGGAGATCGAGGGCATGGGACGCCGCGCCATCTTCAGGGAGATCCTCCGGCGCTGCAGGGACGCGGGCGTGGAGCTCGTGCGGATGGACGACGAGGCGCGGCAGATACTCGCGGCCGGCGGCGCTCCCGCCGTGCAGCAGGTCATGCTGCCCGTCGACGGCAGGAGCGGCCTCGTGGCGACGCAGGGCGAGCAGCCCCGGCCCGTCACGCCCGGTCGAGCCGGTTGAGGAGCCAGAATCCCAGGGCCAGGACGGCCACGTTGGGGAGCCAGACGAGTATGTCGGGCCGGTAGCCCGGGTGCCGGTCGAGCCATCCTATCGCGACGACGAGGAAGTAGTACGTGAGGGCGAGGATTACGGCGACGCCGAGGTTGGCGCTCGTCTCGCGCCGCGAGACCTTGATCCCCAGGGGCACGCCGATGAACGCGAAGGAGAAGATGGCCAGCGCCATGTTGATCTTGTTCTGGATCGTGAGGGACACCTTCATTCGCTCCTGCTCGTGGGCCTTCAGCTCGGCGGGCGGCACCGACTGCGCGTCGAGGCGGCTGCGCTCCGCGGCCAGCTGGGCATAGGTCATCCAGTCGGCCTTCTGGTGGACCGTGCCGCCCCTCGAGAACCTCTCCAGCGAGAGGTGCAGGGGCTCGATGGACCCGACGGTGCTTATCCTCGGCGCCTCCTGGAGGAATTCGTCGGGCGCCTTGCGGTCATGCTCCTCCTCCCGGGCGTTCTTGAGCGTCACGATGAACTGGTTCGACGCGCTGTCGTAGTCCACGTGCCCCGACTCGGCCCGGACGAAGCGGTAGGTGCGCCGCTCGGCGTCGAGGAACCATATCCAGATGTCGCGGATGTCGGAGCCGTCCTTCGACCCCTCCTCCTTTGACCCGATGTAGATCACATACCCCGGGAAATCCCTGATGAACGTCTTCTGGCGTATGTAGCTGAACGGGTTTGCGCGCAGGAGCTGCGCGAGGTCGCGCTCGTACTGGATCTTCGCCCAGGGCATCGACTCGAAGTTGACGCGGATCCCGACGATGAACCCTAGCGCGGCGAGGACGAGGACGGGCTTGGCGATGCGCGCGATGCTCATGCCGGAGGCGCGCATCGCGGTGATCTCGCTGTCCGACGACAGGCGTCCGAGGGTGAGCAGCACGGCCGTCAGCATCCCGAGGGGCAGGGCGTACGCCACGACGTATGGGATCGTGAGCAGGACGAGCTTCCAGAACGCGAGGAAGGGGAGCTGGCCGGCGATGAGGGGCCCCAGGAGGTCCCTGATGATGTTGCCGGCCGTCAGGATGAAGGCGAACAGGCCGACGGCCCCCAGGGCGGTCGCAAGCACCGCCTTGGAGATGTGGCGGTCGAGGATGTTCACTTCGCCGCGCCGGCCATGGCCGCGTGGACGGTGCGGATGAGCGTCTCGACGCTGAAGGGCTTGTCGAGGAAGTGCCTCACCCCGCTTGCCGCGGCCTCCTCCCGGTTCTGGCTCGTCGCCAGCCCGCTGGCGGCGACGATCGGGAGGTCGGGGCGCTGGTGGCGCAGGGCCATGATCGTCTTGCCGCCGTCGAGGCCGGGCATCTGCATGTCGACGATCGCCATCTGGAAGAGGCCGGGCGCGCTCCTGAAGAGGGCGAGCGCCTCCGTGCCGTCCGCGGCGCCGACGGCCTTGTACCCGAAGCTCTCGAGCGTGTTCCTCATGATGACGCGCACTGACTCCTCGTCGTCGACGACGAGGACGCTCTGTCCGCCGCCCCTTGGAAGCGGGCCGCCCGCGGGACGGGCGGGCTCGTCCTTCACCGGGCGGGAGAGGCCCGCGTCGGCGGTGGGGAGGAACACGGAGAAGGTCGTGCCGATCCCCTCGGACGAGACGAAGGTGATGAAGCCCCGGTGGGTCTTCACGATCGACCGGGCCGTCGACAGCCCGAGGCCGCTGCCGCGGCCGACGCCCTTGGTCGTGAAGAACGGGTCGAAGATCTGGCCCTTCAGGATGTCCGGGATGCCGGAACCGGTGTCCGAAATGTCGATACGCACGAAGTCGCCCGGCACCGCGTCCGGGTGGGGCCGCGGCGCGGACGGCGAGACGCTGGCCGGCGTCGCCGAGAAGGCGAGCTTGCCGCCGTTGGGCATCGCGTCTCGGGCGTTCACGGCGATGTTGAGCAGCATCTGGTGGAGCTGCACGGGGTCGCCCGCCACCGAGGCGCAGCTCGGCGAGATCTCGAACGAGGAGCGTATCGACTTCGGGAAGGCGCCCTCGATGAAGGTCCTCATGTCGGCGAAGAGCGACGCCGTGCTCACCGACACCCGCGGGCCCTCCATCCCCCGCGCGAATATGAGGATCTGGCGCACGAGCTCGGCGCCGCGCCTGGCGCTCGCGGCGACGACGTCGAGCAGCTGGGCCGAGTCCTTGTCGGGGACCTTGTCCGCCAGGAGGTCGCCGGCCATCATGATGGGCGCGAAGACGTTGTTCAGGTCGTGGGAAATCCCGCCCGCCAGCGTGCCGATGCTCTCGATGCGCTGGCTCTGGAGCACCTGGGACTCGAGGAGCTTGCGCTCGGTGATGTCGGTGATGAAGCCCTCGATCGTCCTCACGACCCCGGTCACGTCCTGGATCGGCCGGGCGCGCTCCCACACCCACTTGAGGCCCCCGTCGCGGTCCCTGATCCTGTAGGTGAGCTCGAACGCCTCGCGGCGCTCCACGGCCCGGGTGATGGTGTCGCGCACCGCCTTCCTGTCGTCGGCCTCGATGAGCGACTCGAACGAGGTTGCGCCGCTCCCGGTGAGCTCCTCGGCGTCGTATCCGGTGAGCTCCAGGCAGCCGGCGCTCACGAACTCCATCGTCCACACCCCGTCGTTGAGGCAGCGGTAGGCCATCCCCGGGAGGTTGGCGAAGAGGGTGGCCAGCTCCCGCTCCTGCTCGCGCTGCAGGGCCTCGGCCTTCTTGCGCTCCGTGATGTCGCGCTCGATGAACACGAAGAACTCGGCGCCGGTGGACGGGCTCCTGGTGACGTTGCCCTCGACCTCGATCCAGAAGGCGGTCCCATCCCTGCGGTAGTTGAGGAGCTCGGCGCGGACGGGCTGGCGGGCCCGCAGGGCCTCCTCTATCCTCCTCAGCTCCGACTCGGAGGTTCCGGGCCCCCGCATGAACTTGGGCGTCTTCCCGAGGACCTCGCCGGCGCCGTAGCCGGTGATCCTCTCGAAGGAGGGGTTGACGAAGAGGATCTTCGGCCCGGCCTTGTCGGAAAGGTCGGCCTCCGTGACCATGACGATGTCGGTGAAGCCGTCCAGCGAGGCCCCGAGGACGTCAGGAGGCAGCACGGCCCCGAAGGGGTCCCTTGTGGAGACGCGCATAACCTGTCCCATCCCCAACCCTATAGGCGCGAAGGGGGGTTTCCTAAAGAGAATACTGCAAATTTTGTCGCCACGGGCCCCGGCCGGCGGGAAGATTTTTTGAACGATGTGCCTATCCGGATGTCCACCGGTGTCCGCCAAACTGATGCAATTCCGTCCAGCCCTCCTCACCGCGTTCATCGCCGCGGCGCTTGCTGGCGCGCTGCGGGCCGACACCCCGGCCCAGGCCGAGTCGCTTCCCGAGAGGCAGCTGAAGGAGATCGTCGACCATCAGAAGGCGCTTTTCTCGGACGCGAGCTCGCAGGGGTCCGCCTTCGACCAGGCGGGCTTCACGACGCAGGTCGAGCAGCTCACCCGCGAATACGAGTCCCTGCTCAAGGACTCCCCCGACTTCGCGGCCGGGTACGCCTCCTACGGCTACATGCTGAGGAAGGTGGGGCTGCGGAAGCAGTCGCTCGCGATCCTCATGAAGGCCAATGCCCTCGACCCGACGATTCCATTGGTTAAAAACGAGATAGGGAATTTCCTGGCCGAGGACGGGAAGACGATGGAGGCCCTGGGGTACTTCCTCTCCGCCGTCAACCTGGAGCCCGACGAGCCGCTCTACCACTATGAGCTCGGGCGCCTCCTCTTCGAGGGACGCGACGACCTGCTCAGGAGCGGAGAATGGAGCCGGGTGGCGCTCGACCACGCCATGACCGAGGCCTTCAGGAAGGCCGCCGAGCTGGCTCCCGACCGGATCGAGTTCACCTACCGCTACGCGGAGTCGTTTGCCGACGTGCAGAACCCCGACTGGCCCGGGGCGCTTAGGGCATGGCAGAACCTGGAGGCTAGGGCGCAGTCCGATGTCGAGCGCGGGGTGATGCGCCTGCAGGAGGCGAACGTCCTCGTCAACATGGGCAAGCCCGACGCCGCCCGGAAGGTGCTCGACTCGATCAAGAACCCGGACTTCGACGCGCAGAAGAAGAAGCTGGCCGACCGAATGGCCGCGGACGCCGCCAAGCCGTCGTGATCGACATCGACCCCGAGTATCTGAGGGAGGGGCTGATCGCGTTCATCATCCTTTTCGTCAGCGTCATCGTGCACGAGTGGGGCCATGCGGTGGCCGCGGACAAGCTCGGCGACGACACCCCGCGCGCCGAGGGGCGGGTCTCGCTGAACCCGATGGTTCACATCGACCTGATCGGCACGATCATCGTCCCCATCGTCAACATCTTCGTCTTCGGGAACGCCCTGCCGTTCATCGGCTGGGGGCGCCCGGTGACGACGAACCCGGCCAACTACAAGAACAGGGCCCGGGACGAGGTCCTCATCCCCCTGGCAGGCCCCATGGCGAACCTTCTCCTGGCCCTCGTCGCGATCGTCGTCGGGGCGTTCCTCGTGGTCCCGCAGCCCCGGTGCGCCGAGCTGGTGCGCGAGGTCGTGATCATGAACGTGGGCCTCGCGGTCTTCAACCTCGTCCCCATACCGCCGCTCGACGGCGCGGCGATGCTGCGCCGCGCAGTCGGGATGTCCGAGGAGACGTTCCTCATGCTGTCCCGGTGGAGCTGGATCTTCATCATCGCCGCCATCCGGTTCAGGCCCCTGGCCGAGGCGATCATGATCGCGCTCCGGGTGGTGATCTATCCCTACCTGAAGCTCTGTGTCCTCATCAGCCCGGAGGCGGCGCTCCGGATCTTCGGGCCGTGACGCTCGGCGGATGGCTGCGCCGCGCCGAGCGGATGTACGCGAAGGAGGGCGCCGCGCTCGGCCAGGTCGCGGCGACCGCGCGCGACGAGGCGCTTTACCTGATCCTGCATGCCGTCGGGCTGCCGCTGGACAGCCCTCCCTCGGTCCTTGCCCGCAGGCTTACGCCCCCCGAGTCCGCCGGCGTCGCCGAGATCCTGGGCAGGAGGATTGGGGACCGCGTGCCCGCGGCGTACCTGACCGGCGAGGCGTGGCTCGGCGGGCTCAGGTTCAAGGTCGACGAGCGGGTCCTCATCCCGAGGAGCTACTTCGTCGAGGTCCTCGAGTCGCAGGTCGACCCGTGGCTCGCCGACCCCGCAGCCGTGGGGAGGGCCGCCGACGTCTGCACGGGCTCCGGCTGCCTGGCCGTCCTCCTTGCCCGGCATTTCCGGCGGGCGAAGGTCGACGCTTTCGACATATCAGGGGACGCACTCAAGGTGGCCAGGGCGAACGTGGCGCTGCACCGGCTGGGCGGGCGCGTGCGCCTGGTCGAGGGAGACCTCCTGGCCTCCGCGGCAAGGCGGTCCTACGACGTCATCCTCAGCAACCCCCCGTACGAGCCGACCGCGCACGTGGACTCGTTGCCGCCCGAGTTCAGGAAGGAGCCCAGGCTCGCGCTCGACGGGGGCCTGGACGGCCTCGACCTCGTCCGGCGCCTGGTGCGCCAGGCCGCGCACTGCCTGAGGCCCGGCGGGATCCTCATGATCGAGGTCGGTGGGGGCCGCGAGGCCTTCGAGCGGGAATTCCACGCCCTGGAGCCACACTGGTTCAACACCGAGGACGGCAGCGACTGCGTGTGCCTTGTCCAGGCGGCGCGGCTTGCGCGTCAGGGCCTCGCCAGGTCGTAGAGGGCGTAGCCCGCCAGGAGGTTGGGGGCGAAGGGGCAGTGCGTCTTCCAGTCGCCGAGCAGCACCGCGCGCCGGGCCACGCGGACCGACTTCTCGCGGCAGAAGTCCTCGAAGTCGGCGATCGTCAGGTGGTTGGCCGGGCTGCTCTCGTGCCAGGGCGTCGTGTAGACCGAGTTTCGGATCTTGCGCCCGCGCAGGAGGGTGTTGACCCGGTTCTTCCAGAAGCCGTGGTTCACGAACCCGACCGTGACGGCATCCGCCACGCGCAGGGCCTCGAGGATCACTCCGGCGGGGTCGGCGAGCTCGTGGGCGGTCCTTGAGCAGATGACGCGGCCGAACGAGCGGTCGGGAAACGCCCGCATGAACTCGGTCATGTCGCCCTGGTAGGCGCTGAGGCCGCGCGCGACGCACGCGCTGATCCTGTTGATGTCGAGGTCGACGCCGACGGCGGACACGCCCTTCGCCTGCACGAGGTAGGCCATCAGCTCGCCGCGGCCGCACCCAAGGTCCAGGACGCGGGAGTTGGGCTCGACCCACTCGCCGATGACCTGCATGTCGACGGTGCGCTTCTCGACGCCCTTGCTCATTGTGCGGGCCTCCTCATATCGCGAAGTCGAAGACATAGGCCTCGGAGCGCTCGAGGAAGCCGCGAAGCAGCGCGTAGAGCTCCGGGCTCTCGAGGAGGAACGAGTCGTGCCCCAGGTCGGTGGAAAGCTCGGCGTAGCTCGCGGCCCTTCCGGAGCGCAGGAGCGCGAGGGCGATCGCCCTGTTCTGCTCGGGCGGGAAGAGCCAGTCGCTCGTGAAGCCGACGACCAGGGATTCCGCGCGGACATGGGCGAGGGCCTGCTCCAGCGAGCCGTAGGCCTGGGCCAGGTCGAAGTGGTCGATCGCGCGGGTGATGTAGAGGTAGGAGTTGGCGTCGAAGCGGTTGATGAAGCTCTGCCCCTGGTGCCTCAGGTAGCTCTCCACCTCGAACTGCGCGTCGAACGTGTAGGCGTCGCCCGCGGCCGTCCCGCGCATGCGCCGGCCGAACTTGCGGTCCATCCCCGCGTCCGAGAGGTACGTGATGTGGGCCATCATGCGGGCGATGGCCAGGCCCACCCTCGGGCCGCCCTCCCTGGGGTACTCGCCCCCGTTCCACGCCGGGTCCTGCATGATCGCCTGCCTTCCGACCTCGTTGAAGGCGATGGCCTGGGCGCTCTCCTGCGAGGTCGAGGCAAGGATGATCTGCCTCCTTGTGAACTGGGGGTACTCGATGGCGAAGAGCATCGCGATCATCCCGCCCATGGATCCGCCCATCGCGGCGTGGAGCTGCGCGACGCCCAGGTGGTCGAGGAGGAGCTTCTGGGCCGCGACCATGTCGCGGATGGTGACGAACGGGAACTGCATCCCGTAGGGGCGGCCGGTCGCCGGGTCGTCGGAGGCCGGCCCGGTCGAGCCCTGGCAGCCGCCGAGCACGTTCGCGCAGACGACGAAGAAACGGCGCGTGTCGACGGCCTTCCCGGGCCCGATGAGGTTGTTCCACCAGCCGGGCTTGGTGTCGTCCGCCGAGTGCCAGCCCGCGCAGTGGTGGTCCCCGCTCAGGGCGTGGCAGACGAGGACGACATTGTCGCGCGTCGCGCTCAGCTTCCCGTACGTCTCGTAGCGGAGCGTGAACCCCTGGATGACCTGCCCGCTCTTGAACGTGAACGGGCCGCCGTAGACGAAGTCCCTCGGCTGGACGACGCCGACGTCGTCCTCGGCGGGCTGCCGGGGTCCGCTTCCGGGTCGCGGGGTGGGGTCTTCGGTCATTGCGGGGCCGATGCCATCATGCGCCGCGGGGGGAGGCAAGGCGACGGCGCCCTTATGACGCCCCTTGGGGGGTCAGGCGCCCGCTGCCTCGGCCACGGTCCCGTCCATCTCCTCGTTCGAGAAGACCTGCTGCACGTCGTCGAGGTCCTCCAGGGCCTCGTGGAACCTGGCGAGGGTCCTCGCCAGCGCGACATCCGGCACGGACAGGGTCGCCGTCGGGATGTAGGCGATCTCGGCGCTCACGGGCTTGATGCCCTTCTGCTCCAGCGCATGGGCCACCCTGTCGAAGGCGTGCACGTCGCACCTCACCTCAAATCCCTCGTCGGTCGCGATGACGTCGTCGGCGCCGGCCTCCAGGGCGGCCTCGACGAGCCCGTCCTCCGTCGCGCAGTCGCGGGTGACGAGGAACTGGCCCGCATGCAGGAACTGGTGGGCGACCGCCCCCGAGCCCGCCAGCTTTCCCCCGAACTTCGTGAACGCCGCGCGCACGTCGGCGGCGGCGCGGTTCTTGTTGTCGGTTGCGACGCGGACGATGTGCGCGACGCCGCCCGGGCCGAAGCCCTCGTAGATCATCTCCTCGATGGCGGCGCCCTCGAGCTCCCCGGTCCCCTTCTTGATCGCCCGCTCGATGTTCTCTGCGGGCATGTTCGCGTCGCGCGCCTTGAGGAGCAGCGTCCGCAGCCTCGGGTTCATGTCGGCCTCCCCGCCCGACCTGGCGGCCATCGTGATGTCGCGGGAGAGGCGGCTGAAGAGCTTGCCCCGGCGCGCGTCGACGACGGCCTTCACGCGCTTGACCTTCGCCCATTTGTTATGGCCGGCCATGGGTCCCCCTCCCGAGGATCAACCCTTCCTGGGCGTGACGTTCTTGACCTTCTTCCCCGGGCCCGGGCCGACGGGGGCCGTGTCCTCGAGGTCCGGCCGGCGGTTTATCACCAGCTGCTGGCCTATCGTGAACAGGCCGTTCGTGATGGAGTAGACCGAGAGCGCGCAGGCGTAGCTGTAGTAGAAGAGGGTCATGAAGACCGGCATGAACTTCATCATCTTCATCTGCGCGTTGTCCACGGTCGGCTGCGGCATCACGTGCGACTGCGCGAAGTTCACGACGCCGAGCAGGATCGGCAGGATGTTGATGCCGACGGCCCCCAGGATCGGCAGGGCGATCGTGGCCACGGTGTCCGGCGCCGACAGGTCGTGCGACCAGAGGAACGACGAGAACCTCAGCTCCGCCGCGCTCCTGAGGAGCGTGAAGAACGCCCAGAAGAACGGCAGCGTGAGCAGCATCGGCAGGCACCCGGCGACCGGGTTGATCTTGTGCTTCTTGTAGACCTCCATCGTCGCCGCCTGGAGCTTCTGGGGGTTGTCCTTGTACTTCTCCTTGGCGGCGGTGAGCTCGGGGGCGGCCCTCTGGTTCCTCTTGGCCATCCTCGACTGCGCGATCGTGACCGGGATGAAGATGACCTTCAGGATGAGCGTCGTCAGGATGATCGCGACGCCCCAGTTGTGGACGCCCCGGTTGATGTAGCTCATCGTGTAGATGAGGATCGCGGCGCAGAAGCGGAAGATGGAGAAGCCGAAGTCCATCACCCGGTCCTCGTCGCGCTTGAACACGTCGGCGTTGGCGAGCCTCGGGTACTCCTTGGGGCCGACGTAGAGGTTGCCGGAGATCGTGTGCTGGCTGTGCGGCTGGAGCGCCGGGACGTCGAAGTCCACCGCGCCGTCAATGCCGTAGGCCCGGCCGTTCGAGTCGGGAAGCTCGTTCAGCAGCTTGATCCGGCGGGTCTCCACGGCCGCAGCCGGGTCATCGGGCGTCAGGATCGACGCGAAGAACTGGTTCTTCACCGAAGCCCACTCCACGGGGCCGGTGCCGTCGACGACGGCCTTGGCCTCATGGGCCCCGAACCCGAGGATTCCGCCGCTGGACTCGAGCGAGGAGCGCAGGACCTTGACCTGGCTCTTGCCGTTCGAGTACTCGCTCATCAGCTGGACGCCGGTGTCCAGGGCGTTGTTCGGCGCGGCCGTCCCCACCGAGAGGGCGAGGCGCATGGGCTTCGTGGGCGCGCCTGAATTGTTGAGTATCGTCGTCTCGCAGCGGACGACATAGGGGTCGGTGGTGCCGACCTTGTCCGGCGAGACGTCGTACTTGCGGATTACCTCCAGCTGCCCGACGACCGCCCGGTAGACGACCTCGGTGTCGGTCTTCGAGACCATCTGGTAGCGGGCGTCGCGCCCGAGGCCCGGAAGGTTGAGGAAGGCGAGGATCGGGCTCGCATGGAGCTCGTTGAAGATGAACGGGTCCGGGCTGTAGAGGGCCGCGGGGTACTTGTGCAGGGCGACGTCGCGTATCGCGCCGCCCTCGTCCGTGAAGTTCACGGAGACGAAGCTGTTCGAAAGGCTCGTTATCTTCGTGTTGGCGGCCACGGCCTCGACGGTCGAGAACATGGGCTCGGCGCCGGCAGGGCTGCTCGGGGCGGGCTGCTGGGCCGCCGGCTCGGCGGCCGCCGCGGCCGCATTGGACGGACTCGCCGGGGCGGCGGCCTCGTCCTTCTTCACGGCCGCCTGGATCTGTGCCGGCAGCGGGCGCTTGGGGCCGTAGCGCTCGCCGTAGGCGAACACGAGGATCGCCGCGATCATGAGCACCGTGCCGAGAATTGCGTTTTTCTTGTCCACGTTCGGGCGGGTTACAGCTGGGGCACCGGGTCGTTCCCCCCGGGATGAAGGGGGGTGCACTTGACGATCCGGCGTGCGGCAAGCCAGGAGCCCTTCACGGCGCCGTGGACCCGCAGGGCCTCGGCCGCATAGCAGGAGCAGGTGGGCTCGAAGCGGCAGGCGCATCCCGGGCCGTAGATTGCCGAAAGGGCCGGCGAGAGCGTGCGCCGGTAGAGCCCGACAAGGGCTATCGCAGCCTCGGCCGCGAGGCCCGTGCCGGCCGCTGGAATCATCGCCTGGCGCTCGGTCATGGGGATGGGGCGCGCTGCATCCGTCCGCAGGCGTCCATGAAGGCGCGGTCCAGGTCGCCGAGGGAGCGCTCGTTCACACGGGAGCGCGCCACGAACATCATGTCGACGGATGCGGGCAGCAGCTCCTGGTGGCGCCTGAAGACCTCGCGCAGCCTCCGCTTTGCGCGGTTGCGCAGGACGGCCTTTCCGACGGACTGGATCGACGCCACAAAGCATGCCCTGCGGCAGGCCACATCGGCCGGCTTAGGCATCCACCACAGGGTGAACGCGCTGCAATCCACTCGCCTCCCGTTCTGGCGGACGCTGCGAATGTCGCTCTGGCGGCGGAGATGCTGCCCAGGGCGGAGGCGCATGGGGGAAATCGCGCGGTTCAGACTACGGTCAGCCGCTTCCGTCCCTTGCGGCGGCGCGAGGCGAGGACCTTGCGGCCCCCGCGGGTCGACTTGCGCGCCCGGAATCCAATCTTGCGGGCTCGTTTCTTACGGTGCGGACGGAAGGTCGGTTGCATGATTTCTCGATTGTTAAGAGTTGACTGAAGTGCCCTAGGTAAGGGGGGGTGTCAAGGGCATCGGGAATAGGGTAGTGTCCTAATCCGGGCTTCCTTTTCGGAAAGGTTTTTTGGGCCTTCCGGCGCCCTAATGCCTCAAATTGGCATATATTGGGCTCGTGTCGCCCAGTTGCCATGGGGCGGACAATCGAGGCGCGAGGCGCCAGGTGTCCGCGCTTGGCCGCCGAGGAGAAACGAGGCTGGGCGGGAAAGTGGGGCCTTTGGACGGAGTGACGGTCCAAGTCGCCTCAAGGGCCCGGACCATGGCCGAGTGAGTTTCATAGCCCTGTGCCCCGGTCGTGCAGGAATGCGCCGCAGTTCCGGCAATAGCACAAGACATAGCTGTTGAATCCCTTGGATGAAGTGGAAAGCACCTTGCCGCAGTCTTCGCATTTGGGGGACCTATAAAAGCCCAGGAAGCGCCCTTGGTCCTTGACGCTCTCGTGGCCGCACTTCGGGCAAAAGCGGCCCCCGGGCTTGTCTGGGTCCTCCTTGCATGCCGGGCAAGCGAGGCGCGCGAACGGAATCGAGGCGAAAGCGATGAGTCCGATGACGCCGACGGCGCCATAGCCGAAAACGACGGCGGAATTCCGCAGTGGAATATAATGGCCTCCCCAGAAATACAGAACCGCTGCCGCCGTGCTGACTCCGAGGTGGATGAGGTTCCTGGTCCGGCGCGTGTCGGCGATGGCCTTGAATTCGGAGCGGCAGTCAGGGGCTATGTTCATGGGCTTGTCCGGCGCGTCGTGCCCGGAGGGTCTGGTTGCGGGCAGAAACGGGAGCAAGGGTTCCTTGGGGGCATAACGGGGCCGCCCTCTATATTCACTTCTGGTCTAGGGGCCTGTGAAGGTCAGGACAAGGCGGGGTGATTTTTGGGTCCAGTACGCTCCCCGCGGGCGCAAATGGGGCTTTATCCCTCCAAACGACGGCACGGGCGCCATTTGCTGATTCGTGTCGGCGCTGGAGGCCATGGCAAGCGTGACATTGCGGTTTTCATGGGGCATGATTCGGGTTCCAATGGCCTACCTGTACCCGGCGCAGAACCCCTGCATTTTCGTCCTTTATCGGCACGGGAACCGGTGGACCCTTTATCACGGGACGAATCCGTGTGACGGGGCTGTGACCCATAAGGCGCTGCGGCAGTTTGCCTCGAAGGAGAGCGCCGTGTACGCCGTCGCGCAGCAGGAGATCGGCTTTTCGGGCTGGGATCAGAAGGCGGACATTCCGCGGGATTGCGGGGACATCGCCAACTGGGCACTCCGGGGTGACTACCCTAACCCCGAATTGCCCGCCCCGCCTCCCGAGAAAGCCTAGCCGCCAGGGCCTCGGCGGGTCGGCCCTTCGGCTGGCGACGGGTTCCGGAGCCTGCTTCGGCCTCAGGGGCCTGACGCACGTATATCAAGCATTCGGTCGGCCCAGCGCAGGAAGTATTTCATGTTGGAGCGGTCCTGGTGGCCCCCGTCGTGCTGTCGCCACGCGAGCTGCCCGTCGAGGAGCGACGTATTGACCGGGGGCATCTTGGCCGTGCGGTAATCCTGGCCCGGCGCAATGCCCTTGGCACCCAGGAGCCGGTAGACACGGCTCGCGTCGACAGTCGCCATGTAGCTGCCCTGCTGGTCGAGCCAGAGGGCGTCGCCCTTTGCCGGCACGCCATAGCTGACAAACGTCGGCCTGGGGGCGCACAAGGCTATGAGCTCGGGTGAATCCACCGGTATGTCCCCGGCATTGCGGCTGCCGAACCTGGACTCCGCGGCGGAGTACTTCAGGAAATTCCCGGCCATCCAGTGGTAGGAGCCCGACCAGGCGAGGCTTTCGACCGCCTCGCCGAAGTTCCGGCGGTGGGGCTTCACCCCACCTTCGCCCGAGGAGCCGATCAGGGCCACGGCGAAGCGGGTGTCGAAGGCCATGGTGACCAGGGCAGCCTTGCCGTAGCGCGAGACACCCTCGATGCCCACCTGGTGGGCGTTCACGGCCGGGTCTCGTTCAAGGAAGTCGAGCCCGCGGGAGGCGCCCCATCCCCAGGCGCGCAGGGCTCCCCAGTCGTCGGGCTTCCGGTGGCGGCCCTCGTTTGCCAGGCCGATAATCCCCTTCGTGAGTCCGGCGCCGTTGTCGGCCTGGATGCTGGCCGTGTCGATTGAGACGTATCCCCAGCCGTCCGCAATCAACTGGACCGTGTTCGGCGGGTCGGCGGGCTCGGAGCCGGGCGGCCCGAACCAAACCTCGGGGCTGCCCGGGAGTGCGCCGAAGCCGAACATCATGAGCACCGGCACCGGCTTGGGGGCGTGGGCCGGGACGACGACGACCATCCTCAGGTTGACCGAGATGCCCGGGCACGCCGCGTTATCCACGTGGCCGATTACCTCCTGGGCCGTCACCGGCCGGCCGCCGACGCTTGAGGTGAGGTCCTGGACAACGACCCAGGTGACCTTGGGGACGTGGGGCGGGATGCGCCCGAGGACTTCCCGCTCGAAAAGCTCCACGATCTGCGGCCGGCGCTTCGTCCACCAGGTGTTGACCGAGGTCACGGCGCCGTCGCCTTCCAGCACGAGGGGATCGGGATAGTCGGGATAGGGATTGGCCTTCGCCTCGTCATAGTTCGCCGAGTTGGGCTTGCCGGTCTCGGCGCTCGGTCCGGGCCTCAGCTTGGTGATCCCCAGCTGCGAGAGCATGTCAGCCTCGTCGGCCTGGTTGGCCTCGTCCAGGCGGCGGCGCTCCTCGGGACTCATCTCCCATGGGAACCTGGGGCGGACGGGCGCCGGAACCGCGGCGACGCGCCCTGCCGACGGCGGGACAAGGAGGGACGTGTCGATGGCCCGCGCGACGGCCTGGTAGCCGGCCTCAGATGGGTGGAGGTGGTCGCCGCTGTCGTAGGCCGGCAGCAGGCGCGAGGGATTCGCGGGGTCCCGGAGGATCGCGTCGAAGTCGATGACGCCGTCGAAACGCCCGGGAATCCGGATCCAGGCGTTGATGGCCTGGCGGTCCGCCTCGCCCACCTCCGACGCGTAGCCTTCGTTCCCGCCGTAGGGCGCGATCGTTCCCCCGATGACCTTGATCCCCCTTGCGTGGGCCCTCGAGGTCATTTCACGCAGGTCTGCCACGATTTCGGCTGCGGTCGTCACGGGACGCCCGCGCTTGGCGTCGCCGGGAATGGAGCCGATGTCATTGATCCCCTCGAAGATGATGAGCGTCCTCACCCCGGGGACCTGGAGGACGTCCCGGTCGAACCGGTCGGTGGCCGTGGGCCCAAGGCCCTGCCTGACAATCCTGTTGCCGCCGATCCCGGCGTTGAGGACCGCGATTCCCCGCGTCGCCGGGTTTCCCTGGAGCTGCCTCGCCAGGTCGTCCGTCCAGCGGTTGTCGCCGTCGGTCGTCGACCCACGTCCGTCCGTGATGGAGTCGCCGAGGGCGACGACGGCGTCGGTCGGCGTGTCATTCCACACGTCCAGCTCCGTCAGAAAGTACCAATGGGCCGTCGTTGCGGGGCCGGGCAGCGACACCGCGGCGGCCTCGTCGCCGGCGGCGAAGTAGGAGGTGGCCCGCGATCCCGGGTGGCCGGTGACGTCGGCCGGGCAGTCCTGGACGACGAGGGTGACCGCGAGGCGGGTGAGCGCCCGGACGGGCCATGCCAGCTCGTCGGAGGATGCGGACGCGCCGGCCGGAACCGTTGTCCCGGCGGCTCCGCCAAATTGAAGCATCCTGTCCGAGCCTTCCACGATCGTCCCGTTTGGCCCGGCGACCGCGACGTGGGCGGAGGTGAGCACGAGCGGGGTCTTCCCGAAGATGTTCGAGATCCTGACGCGCAGCCGCGACCCGCCGAGTGACGGCATCACGAATTCCCTCAGGGTCGCATGGCCCAGGCCCGGAGCGGGGGGCAGGTTGCGCTTTTCGGTGAGCTGCTGCGCGCTGAACCAGCTGGCGGTCCAGCCGCCGGCTGGAGTGTCGGCAGGACCGGCCGCCGCGGCGCCTCCGGTCCCCAATGCCAGGGCGAGAAGGGCCATTTGGAAGGGCCGTCCCCATGTCCTGTTTCTGAAAGCATGGCTGGGCATCGTGTTCTTGGGCATGGGCGGGAGGACCGGGGTGACTGCGTGGCCGAACAGAGGCTGGATTCTTCGGTGAATGGGGCCGGCGCGCAAGAGCCCAGAGGGGCCGCGCCGCCGCTCCCGGCGAGTCGCCCCGCCCCCGTCTCAGCCCCCCGGCCTCACGAGCTTCACCACCGTGGTCTCCCAGGTGCCCGCGCCCTGCCTCGGGGAATTCGTGGAGAAGTAGTACGGCCGGATCCGGAAGGTCTCCGAGATCCTGTAGGCCTTGATGGCGCTGTCGGTGAACCAGGGAAGGCTGTTGCGCGGGATGGGAACGGCGCGCCCATGGAGCCCCGGCTCGAACGCCAGGTAGCAGTCCAGGTAGATGGCCGCTGGCGTCCCCTTGGAAAGCAGCGCCCGCTCATCGCGCTCGAACGCCCCGGTCTCCGCTCGGGCCCTCTCGAGCGCGGCCGCGGGCCCCCTCACGAGGGAGACCTCGCCGAGGGCGTAGCCGTACATGCCGCTGTCGGCGACGAGCACGCCGCCTCGCGCCCTCGAGAGCGGCTCCATGATGGAGTCGACCAGCACGACGCCCGGCTGGCGCAGGATGTCGCCGCGCAGGGCCTCCCAGCCGGGATCCTCGCGCGGCAGCGCGGGGGCGAGCGCCATGAGGACGGCCAGGTTGCCGAGGAGGACGAGGGCCGAGAGGAGCTCCCATTGCCTCCATGGGGCCGGCGGCTTTGCCGTCGCGGCAAGGAGGCAGAGGGGCGCCAGCAGCAGGTGGAAAAAATACGTGAGGTAGGCCCCCGTGTGCCAGCCGAGCCCGAAGGCCAGGGCTCCGGCGCCGGCCGCGGCCGCGAACAGCCAGTAGCCGGCGGCCGGGTCGGCGCCCGCGCTCCCGGCCTGCCTGCCGCGGCTCACCATGCCGAGCGCGGCGGCAAGGGCTCCCGCCAGCGCCGCGAACAGCAGGACCGAGAAATCCGCGCACTGGTGGACGAACCACGAGCCCTCCAGTGAGACGTTCGCGACGTGTGAGCCGAACGTCTCGAGCCAGTAGTAGGGGTTGGCGGCCCCGTAGGCCGCCACGCCGGCAGCGAGGATGGCGCCGCTCACCGCCGCCGAGACCGCCGCATACAGGTAGCGCCTCTGCAGCCCAAGGTACGCGAGGGCCACCAGCGAGTCGAAGAGGACGTACGGCTTGGTGAGGTAGCCGGCCAGCGTGAGCGCACCGAGGATGACCCCAAAGGATCCCGCGCGCAGGCGGCCCTGCGCGGCCAGGAGGCCGGCCGCCAGGATGCAGACGACCTCGAGCATCACGAGGAAGTCCGGCCGGCTCTGCAGGGAATAGGACCCGGCGTTAGCCGCAAAGAAGACGGCCGTCCATGCGGCGGCCCGTGCGGCCGGGCAGGCGCCGCGCCTGAGCAGCCAGGCGAAGACCGCGGAGGCCAGGACGAGCGCAACAAGGCTCGCCGTGCGGCAGGCCACGTACGGGTCGCCGAGCAGCAGGAGGAACGGCTGGCAGTACGCCGGGTATCCCGGGCCGTAGTTGTCGTGGCCGGCCAGGAAGTTTCCCCACTGGTACTCGTGTGGCCACGCCCGGAGGACGGAGGCGTACACCGTCTCCCACTTCCCCATGGGCTCGGCGAGCGCGATGGCGCGCAGCACCAGGGCTGCGTGGTAGGAGAGCACGACCGCCGCGCCGGCCCAGAGCGCCGGGCCGAGGACCCGGGACCAGCTCGGGGCGGCTGTCGGGTGGGGTCGGGTCATTGCGGATCGCGGCGGCCGAACCCGTCGCAGGCGGGATCGGGCGGCATTGTGGGCCCGATTGGAGGGGCCGGGGGCGCCCGGGGGCAAGCCCCCTCTCCGGTCGCCCCGGGCCCGGCCAGCCCGTCCTTGAGCGGGCCGCGATCGCGCCCCAAGATTGCGGGACCATGGCCAAGCCCACGCTTCGACGGTTGCCTCCGAAGAAAAGGCCGCGCAAGGCCAAGGCGGGCGCCCGCGGCGCCGCGGCGGCTGACACGGTCCTCCTTGAGCACACCGCGGAGTCGCGGTCGGCCAGGGACGCCGTCGAGCTGTCGGGCGGCGTGGTGGTCGGCCAGTACAGGGATCCCCTCGGCGGCCACGCCCTTCTCCTGGCGGTGCTTCCCCTGGAGAAGGTCGAGCCCACGCCGTTCCAGCGCGACGTGTCGGACATGCACCACAAGAAGCTCGCCGACGTCCTCGACAGGACGGGGCTTTTCCTCGACCCCATCATCGCCATCACGGCCCCGAAGGGCGGCTTCTGGACGCCGAACGGCGGCCACCGCCTGGCAGCGATGCGCCGGCTGGGCGCCAAGTCGATCACGGCCCTTGTCGTCCCGAAGCGCGAGGTCGCCTGGCAGATCCTGGCGCTCAACACGGAGAAGGCCCACAACCTGAAGGACAAGTCGCTCGAGGTGATCCGCATCTTCCGGAACCTGCTGGAGGAGGGCCCCGGCAGGCCGGAAAGGGACTTCGCCTACTACTTCGAGGAGGCCTCCTTCATCACGATGGGCCTCTGCTACGAGAAGAGGCCGCGGTTCAGCGGGAGCGTGTACAACTCCTTCGTCCGGCGCCTGACCCAGTTCAGCGCCGAGCCGCTCGCCAGGTCCCTGGGGTCCCACGAGTCCGTCATGGAGCGCCTCCTTGTCCTCGACGACAAGGTGGCCGGCGTCGTCCAGAGGCTGAAGGCCAGGGGCTTCGTGAGCCCCTACCTCAAGACCTTCGTCGTCGCGCGCTCGAACCCCCTCCGATTCATGCGGGAGCCGCCCGGACTGGATGAGCTGCTGCGCACGATCCTCGGCAAGGTGGAGCGCTTCAACGTGGACCGGATAAAGCAGGAGGACATCGTCGCGTCCGGCGGTCAGCCGGACGAGGAATAGGCCGTGGACGCGGGTCCGGGCCCTGCCGGCTCCCCGCACTTGCAACCGGCGGATCCTCGCTATACTTAGCGCCTGATATGAACATTCATCACCACCCGCACAGCCTCACCCTGGGCCTTGGCTTCCTGCTCTTCGTCGTGGTGGTCGTCGCGGTCCTGTTCACGAGCGACACGTCGACGTAGCCGACCTGCGCGGCGGGGCGGCCTACCCGTGCCGCACGAGGATCGCGGTCCCGCGCTCGTTGGGGTCGATGGGATTGCCGCCCATCGTCCACGCGCTGCCGTAATTGGCCTCAAGCCAGTCCATGATCGCCTTTCCCTGGCCGTAGCTTTGGCCGTAATAGTCGATCCCGTAGTCCTGGAGCTGGCGGCTGATGACGACGACGTAGGTCGGGGGCCTAGCCTTCAGCTGCTCCACGATCTCCTTCTCCCGGCCCCCGGCCGTGGCGGCTGAGAAGAAGAAGAACGGCGCCACCGGGCTCGGCAGCCGCGCCAGGTAGTTGATCATCTCGCCCTCCGGGAGCACCAGGAGGGTCCCCGGCGGCACCTGGCTCAGCTTGGCGGCCGTCTCGGCCACGAGCTCGCCCGTCGGGTTTATCCTCGCCGAGTAGGCATAGAACAGGTCCCGGCCCTCGCCGACCGGGACCGTCTTCAGGTCGAACCCGACGCGCGAGATCCACACCAGCCGCCAGAGGCCGACCCACAGGACTGCGAGGTAGATGCCGACGAGGACGAACCGGGCGCCCCGGTCGAGCGGCAGGCGCCAAGGCACCTCGCCGATGAGGACCGCCACGACGAGGACCGCGGCCAGCGCGGCCTGGTAGAACCCGAACTGGTAGACCCTGCCGTGGAGCAGCATCCGCGCCATCAGCGTCGCCGCAAGGAGCGCGAAGAGGAGGCGCCTCGTCTGCGCCGCGGCGGAGGCGCCCGCCCGCCGCCTGCGCCAGATGAGGAGGGCTGAATGGGCCACATAGGCGAGGACAAGGCCGACCAGGCACCTGCCGACCTCCATCCAGTCGACGAGCCTCCACGCGCAGCCCCCGCAGACGACGATGCCGGCCGCGAGCGCGGCGAACTTCGCCCATGCGCGCCGGGTCCGCGCGGACAGCCACGCGAGGCCGGCGGCGCCGCCGAAGAGCGCGAGCGCTCCGGCCGTGCGGAGCGCGTCCACGCGCAGGTGCGCCCAGGGCGCGTCAAAGCCGAGGGCCCTCCGCTGTATGGGGTCGCTGACGTAGCGCGTGGAGGCGACGACGTTCAGCCATGCGCGGCATGAGTAGGCGACGGCCTCGCCCGACGCCACGTGGAGCGAAAAATAGGCCGCGAAGAGCGCGGTCGGCGCCGCGGCGCCGGCCGCCCACAGGGCGGCCTGCCGCCAGCCGGGACGCGCGCCAGCGAGGAGGGCCGCGCCGAGCGCGGCGGCGGTCACCACGCCCGCGGCCAGCATGATCTCGGGCTTCAGGACGGCGGTGACGCCGAAGAGCAGGCCGGCCGCCGGCGCATGCCACCGGGCCGGCCGCTCCAGCCAGCTGTAGAGCACCAGCAGCAGGGCCGCGCAGGCGAGCATCCCGTGCGTCGCCTCGTGGGCGTAGGGCGTCGCATAGTTGAAGTTGCTGACGCCCGAGAGCTGCGAGAAGCCGAAGACCGTGATGAAGACGGCCGTGGACAGCAGCGCCGCGGGGGCGCCCCATGCCCGCCGGACGAGCGCGTAGAGGAAGGCGCATATCGCGGCGAAGACGGCGAGGTTCGCCGCCACGAGGACCATCATGCCCGGGCCGAAGGCGCGGAACAGGCCGGCATTGATGTACTGGGACAGGGGCCCGTAGAAGTCGTCGACGTCGCGGTACATGACGGCGCCCCCAGCGAGCCTCCAGGGGATGTAAAGTTCCCGCCCGAAGTCGATGAGGGGGTCGGGCCACTTCCGCCACGAGACCCAGAGGAAGTAGGCCGCGACGGCGAGGAGGCCGGCGATGCCGAGGGCCTCGGCGCGCCATGTGCGCCCGGGGCTGATTTCATCTTCGTGGCTGGGCTTGCCGGGCATGTGTCGGCTGGTGAACGGCGCGACCGCCGACGGTATTTGCGGCCCCGTCGCTTACAATCTGAAACCGGGCGCCCGGCCCGGCTTGCCTTGCGCCCTGGGCCCGGCCGCGCCGCCCCTTGACTCCGGGCCGGGCAGCGCCCTGACTGCCAGGCCATGCGCGCAGGCGCCATGATCCTAGCTGCCGCGACGGCCGCGACGACGGTCCCCGTCGGCGGCCAGCCCGCGCCGGATCCCGACATCCAGGCCATCGTGCAGGCCGTCTCCGCGGACCGGATCAAGAGGACGATCTACGTCCTCTCGAGCTTCAAGACGAGGCACACCCTCTCCGACCGCCTGCCGAGCGGCGACGGGATCGGGGCCGCCATGTCGTGGATCCACGCGGACCTCGAGCGTGCGTCCCAGGAGACAGGCGGCCGCCTCCAGGTGGACCTCGACACGTTCGAGCAGCCGCCGTCGCCCCCGAGGGTGCCGGTGGCCTCCGAGATCACCAACGTCGTGGCGACGCTTCCCGGAGCGGATCCCGGCCCCACGGGCAGGACCGTGGTCATCAGCGGCCACTACGACTCGCGCGCCTCGAACCCGCTGGATGCCACGAGCGCGGCCCCGGGCGCCGACGACGACGGGTCGGGGACCGCCGCCGTCCTCGAGCTGGCGCGCGTCATGTCCCGGTACAGGTTCGCGGCGAACATCGTCTTCCTGGCGGTGGCCGGCGAGGAGCAGGGCCTCTACGGGTCTGGCCACTGGGCCAGGGCCGCCCGCGCGCGGGGCGCGGACATCGAGGCCATGTTCGACAACGACATCATAGGCAGCAGCCACTCCGAGAAGGGCGTGTATGACCCGTCGACGGTTCGGCTCTTCGCCGAGGGCGTCCGCCCATCGGCGCACATGGACGACGCCGAGCTCGAGCTGCTCCGCGCCGGCGGCGAGAACGACTCCCTGGCGCGCGAGCTGGCCAGGTCCGTCCGCGACTCGGCCGGGCTCTACGTGCCCGCGATGAAGGTCCGCGTCATCTACCGCCTGGACCGTTACCTGAGGGGAGGGGACCACCTTCCGTTCCTCGAGCAGGGCTACGCCGCCGTCCGCTTCACCGAGCCGGCCGAGGACTTCAGGAGGCAGCACCAGGACGTGAGGGAGGTGAACGGCGTCCAGTACGGCGACACCAAGGAGCATGTCGACTTCGACTACACGGCGAACGTCGCGCGCGTGAACGCCGCGGGCCTGGCCGTGATCGCGCGGGCGCCGGCACCCCCGCGCGGCGCCCAGGTCGAGGCGGCGAGGCTCGAGAATGGGACCACGCTGCGCTGGCAGAAGGACGACTCCCCGGCCGTCGCGGGCTACCGCATCGTCTGGCGCGAGACGACGGCCCCCTTCTGGGAGCATTCGATGGACGTCGGCAGGGACGTGACGCGCGTGACTCTCCCCGACGTGTCAAAGGACAACGTCATTTTCGGCATCGAGGAGTTTGACGCTGCGGGGCATGCAAGCCCCGCGGCCTTCCCGTCCGCGCGGCGGACGCTCTAGGTTCCGCCGCGCCGGCTACGGGCCTCAGGGGATGACGTAGATCTCGGCGAGGCCGACGCCGGTCGTGCCGCCGACGCCGGAGAGCTGCACGGTGTAGGCGCCGGAGGAGAGGTTGACGAGCGTGGCGCTGTCGGCGCTGCCTGCCTCGAAGGCGAAGGCGC
>DASXEV010000011.1:0-15251 GCA_036489955.1 Opitutaceae bacterium | reverse complement strand
AATATATCAAGGACGCACACCGAATGCCGGCGGTCGCCCAGGTCCAGTCCAATGGTCAGTTTCGTCGTGCTCATAAGGCGTAGTCTATCCCACCGCGCTCATCCGCGCGATGCTCTACGCCTTCTCATTCCTACTGGTTAGGTTTCACTGCATGAACTCTTAAGGATTGCTTCGAAAGTCAAAAGGCGCCGAACCAGGAGCTCGCCGACCATACATACGAGGCTCGTGCCGATGCAGATTCCAACAATGAAAAAAATGCTGACGATCGAAAAATGTATGGATCCGTTCGTAAGGGTTAGGGCCCAGCATTCGACAAATAGGAGAAGCGACACAAACATTGACCCGATTCGTCTAAACAGGCTGACGGGTTTAGTTGAAACCGCGCCAAGTATGGCAATAAACCCGGTCGAAAGCGCCCGAGCTAACAAAAAGATGACTTTGTAAATGAGTCCCATCATCCAAAGGCCAACGACGAAGAATCCGTCGTTTCGGTTAGCGTATCCAATAATCAAGAGTGGAGTTAAGCCTGCACACCAACTGGCGAGAATTCCGACGCCCGAGCTTAAAACGATACGCGGAACACGTCGCCCCAATGAAGCCCGGCCAAGTAAGATCCAGGAACGCAACGTCTTGGTCTGGTTGAATAGGTATCCTTCCCTTTTAAACCTAACTGTGTTTATGCCGCATAGAGATGCATGACCGTTTTCAATAGATAGCGCCTAAATTATCGATGTCACGCACGAGAGTCTCCATACGTTTGTTCAGCCGAATGGCATAATAAATCAGGGCTGCGTGGCTTTTGGGCTTCGAGAGATCCTCTCGACGAGGAATAAAATGGTGGAGTTCCGGGATTTGAAGCGGGTCCCCACCCATTCGCCGACGGGCGCCTACCTTTGATTCGCAAGTTCGCCAAGCATCTGGGTCGCGGCAGGATTGCCCGGCTGGAGCTCGAGGACCCGCTCCAACTCGGCCTTTCCCTCCGCGGACCGGCCCAGCTGGAGGAGCGCCGCCGCGTGGATAAGGCGCGCCTGGACGAGGCCGGGCTTCAGCTGGATGGCCCTCTCGATCTCCGCCAGGCCCTCGGCCGTGTTTCCCGACCTGAAGAGCGCCATGCCGAGGGTGCTGTGCGCCTCGGCAAACCCCGGCTTGAGCTGCACGACCTCGCGCAGCCGCCGGATGGACTCCTGTGTCAGCCCCTCCTGTCCCAGGATTCCCGCCAGGAAGAACTCCGCCCTCGCATTCGAGGGCTCCATGTCGGCTGCCCTTGTCAGGTGGGCTGCCGCCTCCTTTTCCTGCCCCTGGCGCATCAACAGGATCCCAAGGTTGCACTCGGCGTCGGGATAGGACGGCCGAAGGCGGAGGGCCTCCTCGTATTCGTGTGCGGCCCGATCCACGCGGCCCGTCTCCTCGAGCGCGCGGCCGAGGTCGTTGTGGGCGTCCGCGGAGCCCGGGCGGATCTGGATCGAGCGCTCGAACTCGCCGACTGCGGCGCCGAGGGTGCCCGGCGTCTGCATGAGCGCGGCGCCGAGGTCCGTGTGGGCGTCCGAGTAGTTCTCATGGAGGCGGATCGCCTCGCGGTACTCGGCAATGGCCCGCGCCGTGCCGCCCGGCTGCCTCGAATACGCCAGCCCGAGGGAGCAGTGGGCCCGGGCATTACCAGGCCAGTCCCTCGCCGCGGCGCCCCAGAGGCCGGCCTCGCTCCCGTACAGGGAATTCCTGCCCTCGGTGACTGTCGCCAGGACGAAGGCAGCGGCACCGAGGGGGACCCACGACTTCCAGCCGCCGCCGGCCAGCCGGTGGACGGCGAGGACGAGGCAGAGGACCACCGCCGCCAGGGAAAGGTAGGCCCGGTGCTCGGCCATCGTCTGCGTGGCGACCGGGACGAGGGAGGTCGGCGCGAGAAGCACAAAGAACCAGGCGCCCCCGTAGCCGAGGGGCCTGCGCCTCGCGAGTGCCACTGCCGTGGCCGCCAGGAGGGCAACGACGACCAGCAGGTAGGGAAGGGCCCCAAGGGCGCTCGGCACGAGATAGGTCCCGTAGTCGAAGACAAGGGGCGCCGGCCAGAGCGCGAGCCGCAGGTAGCGGCAGACCGCCACCGCCTGGGTGAGCCAGTATCCCGTGGCCGGGACATGCGCTCCGAAACCGGCGGAGCCCGCCCTGCTCCACCCGCCCGACGCGCCAAGCGCGAGGAGAAGGAGCCAGCCCGAGGTCAGCGAGAGGTAGTAGAGCCTTCGGCCCCGCAGGGCGGCGCCGGCCGAGCCCGAGATGAAAAGGGCGTCATAGGTGAGGATGAGGACCGGCGCCACCGCGGCCACCTCCTTTGTGCCCGCCCCGAGGAGGCAGGCGGCGCTGGACAGCGGCAGCCAGGTGGCCCTGCTGCCGCCCTCCGCTGCCCTGATGAAGGAGTAAAGCGCAAGGAGGACGAAGAGGGCCATGAGCGACTCGACCCGCTGGACGACATAGGTCACGGCCTCGGTGGCCAGCGGGTGCACGCCCCAGAGGAGCGCCACCGCGCACGCGATTCCGAGGCTGTCGCGCCCGGGGCCCGTCCTGCCGTAGCGCAGGGCGAGCGTCCGCCTGACGATCCCGAGGATGAGGAGAGCGCAAAGGACGTGGATCACCAGGTTTCCGGCATGGTAGCCCCACACGGCGTCGCCCGTGAGGGCGTGGTTGAGGGCAAAGGACAGGTTGGCCACCGGGCGCGAGCCGAGCGTCGTCCCGGCCGGCGGGGACAGCGGCGTGGAGAGGGGCCAGAGCGTCCGGATCGTGGGATTGTCCCGCAGGGCCGCGCCGTCGTCGAAGACCAGCACCCCGGAAAAACTCGTCCAATAGGCGGCGCAGATCGACGCGGCGACCGCCAGTGCCGCCAGGATTACTGGCAGGCGCGGGGGTTGCGTCGGTGGCGCTTGTTGCTTCTGCCGCTCTTCAGGCATGGAGGTTCCCAAATTATGGGAACCCCGCTTTGCACGGCATGTGCCAGCGCGGCGTCAGATTTAACAAAACCTTAATACGAAGCGACTAAGGCACCATCCGCGCCGCGAGATAGAGCCGATTTGTCGCTCACGAATGGGTGTGTTCCCCCAAGGGCCGTCCCGCGGCTGGGCGCAACCGCCTTCCCGCTCCCACCAAAGCTTGGGCCGAAGACGGCGACGTTGGCGTGGGCGCGCTCCTGCGGGACTCACATCGATGGCCGCGTGTGCCGCCCGCCCATTCGAAGGCCCGCGCCAAGCACGCCGCGGCGCCGGCCCCGAGTCCGATCGCGGCCGGCTGGCAGCCAGCTGATCGCATTGCCTCGGCCCTAGGGCGCCACCAAGACTTGGGGCTGTGCGATCCCCCTACCCGCGGTACGTTGCGGCCCTTTCAGCAGCCGTCCTCCTCGGCGCCGCGTCGCTGGTGGTGCTCCTCAACCGCCAGGGGATCCTCCGCCTCGGGTGGGCCCGCCAGGGGATCGACAAGATCCGTTCGGACTCCGGATTCGCGTCGGTCGCGCGCACGGGGCGCCCCGACCTGAGCTCCGACACCTGGCCATCGCCCGCCCTCGTGCTGGAGAACGGCGTCCCGCTCAAGGGACCGGCCAACTCGCTGCATGCCGACATCAGGAGCCTGGGCGGGGGACGGTACTCGTTCTGGCACCGGGACGTTTATTTCTCCTCGTCCGACAACACGAACCCCGCAGCCAACGGGCGGCGCTACTCGATCCTCTACCCGCGGATGGCGGGGGAGCTGGCGGCCTACGCCCTCTACCTGGCGACGTTCGCCTCGTGGGCGTCGCTGCTCGCGTTCTCAAGGCGGCACGCGGCCTCCGAGTGGATCGGCGCGGCGTGGGCCGCGGCCGACCACGCCTGGGGCCGGATCAGGCGCAATCCCCTGCCCGCCGCCCTGCTGCTCCTGCTTGCGGCATTCCTCGCGTCCCGCCTGCCGTTTTTCCTGCGCTTTCCCGCGGTCGGGCAGGACTCCGACACCCTCGTCTACATCGCGGTCGCCCGGGCGATCCGGCACTCGCATCACTGGCCCACGTTCCTGCTGCGGACGCCGGGCTACCCCCTTTTCATCCTCCTTGTCCACCTGTTCTCGGCCAAGTGGATCGCCGTCGTGGCCGCCCAGGGCGCGTGCTCCCTGGCCTCGATGGCCGTCCTGCTGGTCGCCGTCCGCCGGCTGTGCCGCGCCCTCGTCCTGCCGGCCGCGGTGGCGCTGTGCGGCTACGCGACCTCAAGCACCGTCCTCAAGTACGAGACGTCCATACTCGCGGACAGCCTGTACGCGACGATGGTCATCCTTTCCCTGAGCCTCATCCTCCTGGCGCTGGCGGAGCCCGGCCGTGCGAGGTGGTTCCTCGCCTCGTCCCTCGCCGTGGCGGCCACCATCCTCGTGCGCCCCGTCGGCCTCTACCTGGTCGTCATCTGCCTGCTCCTGGCCGCCTATGCGCTCTGGAACCGCCTGCCGGCGAGGGTGCTGGCGGCGCTGCTGGTCCCCTTCCCCACGATCCTCCTCGGATTCTGCGCCTATAACTACGCCACGCTGGGCTCATTCAGCATCAGCCTGATCGGGCGCATGGCGCTGGCTGCGGCCACGGCGCCCTACATCGAGCCCGACCCCGCCCTGTCCCCCCAGATGAACCGGGTCCTGGCGCAGGTCATGGCCGCAAACCAGAGGGCGGGCATCACCCAGGCCGACATGAGGACGCTGCGGGAGGGGTGGAGGCCCGGCGAGCTGTACCCGATATTCGAGAAGCCGTTCAACTTCGTGCTCGACCAGGACCGGTACCGCGCGCTCTTCGACGAGATCGTGAACGCCGACTTCGCGGCGAACCTCGCCGAGCTCGGCCACGCCGAAACCCTGGCGATCCGGCGCCACCCGGCGCTCTATGCGAAGTTTGTCGCGACCAACCTCGACGTGTACTTCACGACGGTCGAGAAGCACGAGGATTTCCTGGGGGAGATCGGCAACCGGCAGGCGCAGCCTTCCCCCGCGGCCTGGGATCCCGGCGACCCCCAGAGGCCCCGGCGCCCCCGCAATGCCGGGGTCCGCGCCAGCGGGCGCCCCGGCGGCCTGGCGGGGAGGGTCCAGATGGCCGTCCAGGGGTGGCAGGCCATGTGGTTCCGCAGCGGCTGGTGGCTGGCCGCCTACGCCGCCGCCGCCCTGTTCGGCGCGGTCCAGGTCGTGCGGAACCGGGGACGGCATCCGGGGTCGTTCGCCCTAGCGTTGGTGGCTCTCGTCCCGATTGGCGCCGCGCTGACCACCTGCCTGTGCAACATCTCCATCCCGAGGTACGTCTTTCCGACCGAGTTCGCCTGCTACCTCTCGGTGGCCCTGGTTCCCCTCGCATGGGGGGCCCGGCGGCCCGATGGCGCCCGCCCGGCCCCCACCGGATCCCCTCCGGGCCGGGCAGGATAATCGTGCTTTCCCCCGGGGCCGCCGCGCCCGGGCATACCCCGGGATGCCTGGCCTGAACCTACGCCGGCTGGGCGCGGCCGCCGCATTCGGGATCGGGCTCGGCACAGCCCCGGCCAGCCGGGCAGCCAACGTCCCGGACGCGGCACGCGAGGCCGGGTCACGCCTGAGGGCGGACCAGAAGCCGGGGGGCTACTGGCTCACGGCCTTCACCCCCTCGGCGCATTTCGGGTCCCCGAACCTCGAGCTCAACACGTTCCTGCCGGCCATGCTCCTCACCGTGCTGGACCCCGCCGCGGGGCAGGCGGGGCTCAGCGACGTCGCGGCGCGCGCACGGGGCTTCGTGTCGTCGCAGATCGAGGCCAGCGGCCTCGTCCGCTACTACGGGCGCACCGACGGCAACCACCCGCCGGGGTACGGCGGGGCGATCGCCCCGGATGCCGACGACACCGCGCTGGCCTGGACGACCGCCGGAGGGGACGCCGCGCAGGCTCCCCGTGTGGTCGCCGCCCTCGACTCCCACAGGACCCCTGCGGGCCTGTACCGCACCTGGCTCAGCGCGCCCGGATCCCTGGTCGGCGTGAATCCAGGGTCCGACCCCAATCCGCCGGACATCGGCATCCAGCTGGATGTCCTCGCCTTCCTGGCAAGGTACGACTCCGCCGGCGCAACACGGCTCCTCGGCGCCCTGCGGCCCCTCGCCCAGCGGGAAAGCCTCTGGGTCTACTACAGGAAGACGCCGCTCGTGCCCCTCCTGCGCGGGGCCGAGCTGCGCCGGCTCGGCTACGGCGTCGACCTGCCGGCCGGGCTCGTGCGCGCGTCCGTCCCCGGGCAGGCCGTATGGGTCCGCGCCTGCGAGCTGCTCTCGGGCTACATCTCCGGGACCGCCCCGGGGCCCTCGCCCGCGGAGACCGCCGTGCTCCTCGCGCGCCTCTCGGGCGGAGGGTTCTCGGAGGTGAGGGGCAATCCCCCCCTCCTCTACCACAACGACCTCAGCGCATCGGTGGGGCGCTACTACTGGTCCGAGGACTTCGGCTACGCGCTCTGGATCAGGCTGTCCCGCGAGTACGCCCTCGCCTCCGCCGGGGGGGCCCCGCGGCGGTAGCGCCCCCATGGACGGTGCAGCACACGCATCCGTGGAGCAAGTCGGGGCCATCAGGCCGCCGGCCCCGCTTGCGGCCGTCGTCTCCTGCCTGCGGTTCCGGGAGATCCTCGTCATGCAGGCCCCTCCCCTCATGGGGCTGGCCCTCGCCGCGGGCGCGGGAACCCCGCGCCCGTACCCGACGATGGCGCTCTTCGCCGCGGGAAGCCTCCTCCTCGTCGCCTTTGTGTGGTCGCTCAACGACTGGGCGGACATGCGCGCCGACCGCTCGAACCCGAACCGGCCGGCAAGCCTCCTCGCGGCGGGGCAGGTTTCCGGGCGCAGCCTCCTCGGGCTCTCGCTTGGGATGCTCGCCGCGAGCCTTGCGGTCTTCGCGGTGCTGCCCGGCCGGACCCTCCTCATCGCGGCCGCGATCGCGGCCCTCGGCGCCGCCTACTCCCTCTCCTCCATCTTCGTGAAGGGCCAGCCCCTCGTGTCCTCCCTCCTGCACTTCGTGGGGGGGATCCTCCATTTCCTGCTCGGCTACTCCGTCCTCTCGCCGCTGCGGGCGGACGCCCTGGCGCTCGCCCCCTTCTTCGCCCTGGTCTTCATGGCCGGGCACGCGACGCAGGAGATCCAGGACTGGAGCGCCGACAGGGCGAACGGGATCAGGACCAACGCCGTGGCCTTCGGCCCGGTGCCGGTGTTTGCGTGCTCCTGCGCGGCGTTCGCGGCGGCCTATGCCTACTTCGCGCTGCTCGCGGTCCACGGCCTCGTCCCCCGGATCCTCCTGTGGCCGGTGTCGATAGCCGGCGTGCTGCAGGCCATCTGCTCGGCCGCGGCCCTGGGGTCCGGCCTCAGCTTCCAGAGCATGCACGAGCTGCGCCGCCAGTACCGGTACCTGTTCGCGGCGATCGGCGCCTGCTGGGTCTGCGCCAGGCTGCTGTCCTAGACTGGCCGCCCGTCGCCGGCGCCCAGCCCAAAAAGGCGGCGGGCGCCTCCCTTCCGGGGGCGCCCGCTCCTGCAACCAAGGCTTGCCGGGCGGTCAGCCCGCGGTCGCCTCAACGGGCTTGGCCTCGTCAACCAGCTCCGTGCCGAAGGGAAGGCTGATCTTGAGCTGCCTGTACTGCGGCAGGCCCGTGCCCGCCGGTATGAGGTGGCCCATGATCACGTTCTCCTTGAAGCCCTTCAGGAGGTCGACCTTGCCGAGCGTCGAGGCGTCCGTGAGGACGCGGGTGGTCTCCTGGAAGGACGCGGCCGAGATGAAGCTCTCCGTCTCGAGCGAGGCCTTCGTGATCCCGAGCAGGATGGGCTCCGCCTCGGCGGGCTTGCCGCCCGCCTCCTCGATCCTGCGGTTGTCCGTCAGGAACGCGGCGCGGTCGACCTGCTCGCCCCAGAAGTACTCGCTGTCGCCCGGGTCGGTGATCCGGATCTTGCGGAGCATCTGGCGGATGATGATCTCGATGTGCTTGTCGTTGATCGTGACGCCCTGGAGGCGATAGACCTCCTGGACCTGGCCGATCAGGAACTCGTAGAGCGCGGCGGGCCCGAGGATCTCGAGGATCTCGTGCGGGTCTGCGGCGCCCTCGGTCAGGTGCTGGCCCTTGTGGACGACGTCGCCCGGCTGGACTATGATGTGCTTGCCGGCGGCGATGAGATGCTCCTCCTCCTGCTGCGTCTCCTCGTTCTTGACGACGAGCTTGCGCTTGCCGCGGATCGTGCCCTCGAAGGAGACGATGCCGTCGATGCGGGCCATCTCGGCCGCCTCCTTCGGGCGCCGGGCCTCGAAGAGCTCGGCGACGCGGGGAAGGCCGCCCGTGATGTCCTTCGTCTTCGACGCCTGGCGGGGCGTCTTGGCGAGCAGGGCGCCGGGGGCGATGGTGTCGCCCTCGTTGACGGCGATCTGCGCGCCGACGGGGATCGAGTAGGCCGCGAGCGGCTTGTTCTTCGGGTCGCGGACCTCCACCTGGGGGTTGAGGTCCTCCTTGTGCTCGATGACCACGGTCGCGATGCGGCCGGAGGACTCGTCGAGCTCGCGCTTCACGGTGACGCCGGGGATCATGTCCTTGAAGACGAGCGTGCCGCCCTTCTCGGAAAGGACCGGGATATTGTAGGGGTCCCAGACGGCGAGGACGTCGCCCTTGGCGATCTTGTCCCCGTCACTGGCGTGCAGGAACGAGCCGACGACGATGTTGTACGACTCCAGCTCCTTGCCCTCCTCGTCGATGATCTGGATGGTGCCCGTCTTGTTGAGGACGATGTTGCCGCCCTCGGCCGCCTGGACGAGGCGCAGGCCGCGGTACTTGACCGTGCCCACGGACTTGACGCGGATCTCGGGGGTCTTGAACCCGCCCGAGGCGACGCCGCCGATGTGGAACGTCCTCATCGTCAGCTGCGTGCCGGGCTCGCCGATCGACTGGGCGGCGATGATGCCGACCGAGTCGCCGATCTTGGCGATCCTGTTGGTCGCCGGGTTGATCCCGTAGGACTTGGCGTCGATGCCATGCTTCGAGATGGACGTGAGCGGCGACATGATCTTCACGCGCTCGATGCCGACGTCCTCGATCTTGGCGGCGATCTCCTCGGTGATGAGCTCGCCCGAGCCCACGATCGTCTCGGTGGGCTTGATCGGGTTGCGGATGGAGTCCGACGAGCAGCGGCCGATGATGCGCTCCTTGAGGCCGACGATCTCGTCGTCACCCTCGTAGATCGCCTTCTTCCAGACGCCGTCGCGCGAACCGCAGTCCTCCTCGGCGATGATGACGTCCATGGCGACGTCGCACAGCTTGCGGGTCAGGTAGCCCGCGTCGGCCGTCTTGAGGGCCGTGTCCGCGAGGCCCTTGCGGGCGCCGTGGGTCGAGATGAAGTACTCGAGGACCGTCAGGCCCTCGCGGAACGAGGACAGGATCGGGCGCTCGATGATCTCGCCGGAGGGCTTGGCCATGAGGCCGCGGGCGCCGCACAGCTGGCGGACCTGCTGCTTGTTGCCGCGCGCGCCGGAGTCCATCATGATGTACACCGGGTTGACCTCGTTCTTGCCCTCGTTGGCCTCGAGCTTGGCGAAGACCTCCTTGGCGATGCGGTCCGTGGCGTTGGTCCAGATGTCGACCACCTTGTTGTAGCGCTCGCCGTCGGTGATGATGCCCTTGTTGAACTGGCCCTCGACCTCCGCGATCTTGCGGCGGGAGTCGGCGACGATGTCCTTCTTGGTCTCGGGGATGATCATGTCGTCGATCCCGATCGAGATGCCCGCCTGGAAGGCGGTCGCGAAGCCGAGCTCCTTCAGCTGGTCGAGGACCTCGACCGTCATGGTGTCGCCGGACGTCTTGTAGGTGTTGAGGATCAGGTCCCCGAGCTTGGACTTCGGGACCGGGAAGTTGACGAAGCCGATGGGGGCCGGCCAGATCTGGTTGAAGATGACCCTGCCCACGGTCGTGCGCAGGATCTTCTTCTCCTTGTTGCCGAACACCGTGTCGCGGCCGTAGTCCGGGTTCGGGATGTCGACCCAGTCGTGCACGCGCATGGCCCCGTCGGCCTTGGCGAAGAGCACCTCCTGGAGGCCGGAGAGGAGCGCGACGCGGACGTCCTTGCCCGCCTTCTTCCTCGGCTCGATCGTCAGGTAGTAGGCCCCGAGGACGATGTCCTGGGACGGCGTCAGGATCGGCTTGCCCGAGGAGGGCGAGAAGATGTTCGAGGTCGCCATCATGAGGAGCTTGCACTCCATGATGGCCTCCAGGGACAGCGGCACGTGGACCGCCATCTGGTCGCCGTCGAAGTCGGCGTTGTACGCCGTGCAGACGAGCGGGTGGATGCGGATGGCCTCGCCCTCGATGAGGACGGGCTCGAACGCCTGGATGGAGAGGCGGTGGAGGGTCGGCGCGCGGTTGAGCAGCACCGGGTGGCCCTTCGTCACCTCCTCGAGGATGTCCCACACCTCCGGCGAGCGCTTCTCGATCATCTTTCGCGCGCCGCGCACCGTGTGCACGAAGCCGAGCTCCTTCAGGCGGCGGATGATGAACGGCTCGAAGAGGACGAGGGCCATCTTCTTGGGCAGGCCGCACTGGTGGAGCTTCAGCTCCGGGCCGATGACGATGACCGAGCGGCCGGAGTAGTCCACGCGCTTGCCGAGCAGGTTCTGGCGGAAGCGCCCCTGCTTGCCCTTCAGCATGTCGGAAAGGGACTTGAGGGGGCGGTTGCCGGCGCCCGTCACGGGGCGCCCGTGGCGGCCGTTGTCGAACAGGGCGTCGACCGCCTCCTGGAGCATGCGCTTCTCGTTGTGGATGATGACGTCGGGCGTCTTCAGCTGCATCAGGTTCCGCAGGCGGTTGTTGCGGTTGATGACGCGGCGGTAGAGGTCGTTCAGGTCGGAGGTCGCGAACCGGCCGCCCTCGAGGGGCACCAGCGGGCGCAGGTCGGGCGGGATGACGGGGAGAACCTCGAGGACCATCCACTCCGGGCGGGACTTCGAGTGGATGAAGCCCTGGATGACCTTCAGGCGCTTCGACAGCTTCTTCTTGATCTGCTTCGAGCGCGTGGCGCGCATCTGCTCGTGGAGCTCGGCCACGGTGGCGTCGAGGTCCATCTTGCCGAGGGCGTCGCGGACGGCCTCGCCGCCCATCTTCGCGACGAAGGAGTCGTCGCCGTACTCGTCGAGGGCCTGGCGGTACTCCGTGTCGGTGAGGAGCTGCCTCATCTCGAGCGGGGTCTTGCCCGGGTCGACGACCATGTAGTTCTCGTAGTAGATGACGCGCTCGAGCGAGCGGGCCGTCATGTCCAGCAGGAGCCCCAGGCGGCTCGGCATGCTCTTAAGGAACCAGATGTGGGCGACCGGCACCGCCAGCTCGATGTGCCCCATCCTCTCGCGGCGGACCCGCGCGATCGTCACCTCGACGCCGCAGCGGTCGCACACCACGTCCTTGTACTTGATGCGCTTGTACTTTCCGCAGGCGCACTCGTAGTCGCGGACGGGCCCGAAGATCTTCTGGCAGAAGAGGCCGCCCGGCTCGGGCTTGAACGTGCGGTAGTTGATCGTCTCGGGGTTCTTGACCTCCCCCTTGGACCACTTGCGGATGGTCTCGGGCGAGGAGACCGTGATCGACACGCAGTCGAACGGGCTCTCGTCCATTCCGAGTGAGGTGCGTGCCTCGCGGGTGTTGCCGGCGGCTTCTGAGGGTTGGATCATGGCGGTGTCCGTGATTCTCTGGTTTTTTGAGTGTCAGTCGGCCCTTACGAGCCGAACGAGAGCGCGTCGCGCTTCTGGAGCTTGATGTCGAGACCCAGGGACTGGATCTCCTTGATGAGGACGTTGAAGGACTCGGGCGTGCCGGCCGACAGCGTGTTGTCGCCCTTCACGAGCGACTCGTAGATCTTGGTGCGGCCCTGGACGTCGTCGGACTTGACGGTCAGGAGCTCCTGGAGGGTGTGCGCCGCGCCATAGGCCTCGAGCGCCCAGACCTCCATCTCGCCGAAGCGCTGGCCGCCGTACTGGGCCTTGCCGCCCAGGGGCTGCTGCGTGACGAGGGAGTACGGGCCGACCGCGCGCGCGTGGATCTTGTGCGACACGAGGTGGTTCAGCTTCATCATGTAGATGTAGCCGACCACGACCTCCTGGTCGATTTTCTCGCCGGTGCGCCCATCGTAGAGCGGGCTCTTGCCTGACATCGGCAGCTTGGCCTCCTTCAGGTACTCGCGCACGCGCTTCTCGGGGATACCGTCGAATACGGGCGTCGCGACCTTCATGCCGAGCTTCTTGCAGGCCCAGCCGAGGTGGGTCTCGAGGACCTGGCCGACGTTCATGCGCGAGGGCACGCCGAGGGGGTTGAGGCAGATCTCGACGGGGGTGCCGTCGGGGAGGAACGGCATGTCCTCCTCGGGCACGATCTTCGCGACCACGCCCTTGTTTCCGTGGCGGCCGGCCATCTTGTCGCCGACGTCGAGCTTCTGCTTCGTGGCGACGTAGACCTTGACCTGCTTGATGGCCCCGTCACCGGAGCCCTCGCCCGCCTCGACGGCGCCGACCTTGCGCTCGCGCTCGCCTTCCAGCTCGTCGAACTTCGTCTGGTAGGAGCCGATGATCTCCATGATCTTGATCCGCACGGGTGACGGGTCGATCTGGACGTGCTTGGAGACGGCGGCCAGCTTGCGCAGCAGCGTCTTCGTGATCTTGCGGTTGGCGGGGATGATGATCTCGCTTGTCTCGCCGTTGATGACGTCGAGCGGGATCTTCTCGCCGAGGAGGATGTTGGAGAGCGCCTCGGTGAGGCCCTCGCGCAGCTTGTCCATCTGCGTCTTGTACTCCTCCTGGATCTGCTTCACCTGGCGGCGGCGGTCCGAGGGGGAGAGCTTCTCCTGCTCGTTGTCGATCCTGGACGACACCTTGACGTCCATGATGATGCCGGTGACGCCGGACGGGACGACGAGGGACGTGTCCTTAACGTCGGCGGCCTTCTCGCCGAAGATCGCGCGCAGGAGCTTCTCCTCGGGCGCGAGCTCCGTCTCGGACTTGGGGGTGATCTTGCCGACGAGGATGTCGCCGGGCTTCACCTCCGCACCGACGCGGATGACGCCGTTGTGGTCGAGGTTCTTCAGGGCCTCCTCGCCGACGTTCGGGATGTCGCGCGTGATCTCCTCGGGCCCGAGCTTCGTGTCGCGGGCCGTCACCTCGAACTCCTGGATGTGGATCGACGTGAAGATGTCCTCCTTCAGGACCTTCTCCGAGATGAGGATCGCGTCCTCGAAGTTGTAGCCGTTCCAGGGCATGAACGCCACGAGCACGTTGCGCCCGAGCGCCATCTCGCCCTTGTCGGTCGACGGGCCGTCGGCGATGATGTCGCCGGCCTTGATCTTCTGGCCGCGCTTGACGATCGGCTTCTGGTTGAAGCACGTGTGGTTGTTCGAGCGCATGAACTTGCGCAGCTCGTAGACGTACACGTGGTTCTTCGGGTCGTGCTTGAGCGTGCGCGGGAGCTCGCCGTCCCTCGTGACGACGATCTTCTTGGCGTCCACCGAGGCGACGATGCCGGCGTCGTCGGCGACGACGACGATCTTCGAGTCGCGCGCGACGCGCTCCTCGATGCCCGTGCCCACGAACGGGGCCTCGGACTGGAGGAGCGGGACGCCCTGGCGCTGCATGTTCGAGCCCATGAGCGCGCGGTTCGCGTCGTCATGCTCGAGGAACGGGATCATGCCGGCGGCGATCGAGATGACCTGCTTCGGCGAGACGTCCATGTAGTCGACCTCGGACGCGCTCACCTCGAGGAATTCGCCGTCCTTGCGGACGGTGACCTTGCCGATGAAGTGGCCCTTGTCGTCGATCTCGGAATTCGCCTGGGCGATGACCTTGCCCTCCTCCTGGTCGGCCGTGAGGTAGTCGATCTTGTCGGAGGCCCTGCCCTCCTTGACCGTGCGGTACGGCGTCTCGATGAAGCCGAACTCGTTGACCCGCGCGTAGGTGGACAGCGAGTTGATGAGCCCGATGTTCGGGCCCTCGGGCGTCTCGATCGGGCAGATGCGGCCGTAGTGCGACGGGTGGACGTCGCGGACCTCGAAGCCCGCGCGCTCGCGGTTGAGTCCCCCGGGCCCGAGTGCGGAGAGGCGCCTCTTGTGCGTCACCTCGGCCAGCGGGTTGATCTGGTCCATGAACTGCGAGAGCTGGCTCCGGGCGAAGAAGTCGCGGATGACGGTCGTCAGCGCCTTCGGGTTGATGAGCTTCTGCGGGGTGATCGAGTCGACGCTCTGGTCGTACATCGTCATCCTCTCGCGGACCAGGCGCTCCGTGCGCGCAAGGCCCACGCGGCACTGGTTGGCGAGGAGCTCGCCCACCGTGCGGACGCGGCGGCTGCCCAGGTGGTCGATGTCGTCGACGACGCCCTCGCCCTTGCGCAGGCGCACGAGGTACTTCGTGGCGGCGACGATGTCGCCGCTCTCGAGGATGCGCTGCTCCAGCTCGGCCTTCAGGCCCAGCTTCTGGTTCACCTTGTAGCGGCCCACGCGGCCGAGGTCGTAGCGCTTCGGGTCGAAGAAGAGCCTCTTGAGGAGCGCCTTCGCGTTCGCGGTCGTCGGCGGCTCGCCGGGGCGCAGCCGCTTGTAGATTTCCTTCAGGGCCTCCTCCTCGTTGCGGGTGGGGTCCTTCTTCAGCGCGCGGATGAGCGCGCCCTCGTCGACCGCGGTGTCAATGATGCGGATGGACGCGATCTCGTGCTTCTCGAAGGTCCTGACGATCTGCTTGGTGAGGGGCTCGAAGGCCCTCGCCAGCACGACGCCCTTCTGGGCGTCGATGGCGTCCTCGACCAGGACGAGCGTCGAGACGTTCTCCAGGTCCAGCGCCTTCGAGACCTTGAGGTCCTTGATCTCGTAGAAGAGGTTCAGGATGTCGATGTCGCTCGAGTAGCCGATCGAGCGCAGCAGCGTCGTGATGAGGAACTTCCTGCGGCGCCGGCGGCGGTCGAGGTAGACGTAGAGCAGGTCGTTGTTGTCGAACTGGACCTCCAGCCATGTGCCGCGGTCGGGGATGATGCGGAAGCTGTGCAGGAGCTTGCCGTTCGGGTGCGGCGAGACCTCGAACGCGATGCCCGGGGAGCGGTGCAGCTGGGAGACGACGACGCGCTCGGCGCCGTTGATGATGAAGGAGCCGCGCTCCGTCACCATCGGGATCTCGCCCATGTAGATGTCCTCGTCCTTGATGAAGTCCTCCTCGCGCAGGCGAAGCTTAACGTAGAGCGGCACCGAGTAGGTGATGCCCTCGCGGATGCACTCGATCTCGGAGTTCTTGGGCTCGCCC
>DASXEV010000015.1:0-294625 GCA_036489955.1 Opitutaceae bacterium | reverse complement strand
CCGACAGGCCGAGGCAGGTGTGGAGGAGGGGCAAGGGGTACGTCGGCGAGGAGGCGAAGCGGTTCACGCGGATCCCCGCGGGGCATCCCGAGGGTTACCTCGAGGGCTTCGCGAACATCTACAGCGAGGTCTTCCGCGCCGTCTCGGCCGAGGTCGAGGGGCGCAGGGCGCCAAGGGACCTGGACTTCCCGACGATCGACGACGGCGTGGAGGGAATGGCCTTCATCGAGGCCGTCGTCCGGAGCAGCCGCCTCGGGGCACGGTGGGTGAAGCCGGCCCGCTGACCCCAGGGCCATGACCCGCCATCCGGTGGCCAAGGCGGGGGAGCTCGCGCCGGGCGGGCGCAAGCTGGTGAAGGCCGGCGGCATCGAGATCGGCCTCTTCAACGCGGGCGGGGAGATCCGGGCGTACCGCAACGTGTGCCCCCACGCCGGGGCGCCCGTGTGCCTGGGCCGCGTCGGCGGCACCTCGCTGCCGTCGGACGTCTACGAGTACAAGTACGGGATGGAGGGCTGCATCCTGCGCTGCCCGTGGCACGGCTGGGAGTTCGACCTGCAGACGGGCCAGCACCTCGTCGACCCGGACACGAGGCTGAAGGAGGTCAGGGTCGAGGCGGGACGGCCCGAGGACCTCGACCGGTACGCGACCGAGGAGGCCGGCGGCACGCTCTACGTCTTGCTGCCCGAGTGATCCCCGGGCATGCTCGGAGGCCGATGCCCCTGATCGACGCCGACGTCCACAACGCGTTCGCCGACTCGCGCGCCGAGCTCCGGCCCTACCTGCCCAGGTTCTGGCAGGACTTCGCCGACAGGCACGGCATATCGGTGCCGCCGGCCGGCTACGTCTCGCCGGTGGGCGTCCAGAGGGAGGACGCGAGGCCGCCCTCCGGCGGCATCGCGGGAAGCGACCCCGACCACCTGATCAGAGACCATCTGGACCGCCACAAGGTCGACTATGCGATCCTCACCGGGTCCCACGTCCTCGGGTCCTCCGTGCACTTCGACCCGGACTGGGGGTCGGCCATCGCTGCGGCGTACAACATGAACCTCGCCGAGCGCTGGCTCTCGAAGTCGGACCGCTTCAGGGGCTCGATCATCATCAACCACTCCGACCCGCAGGCCGCGGCCCTCGAGATCGCTAGGTGCGCGCCCGACAAGCGGTTCGTGCAGGTGCTCATGGCCGCGGGCTCGAACCGGCTTTTCGGCCAGCGCTTCTACCACCCCATCTATGCGGCCGCCGAGGAGCACGGCCTGCCGGTGGCGATCCACCCGGGAACCGAGGGCGCGGGCACCGCCGACACGCCCACCCCGGCCGGCAGGCCGACGCGCTACTTCGAGTGGCACAACATCGTCCCCATAAATGCGATGGCCCACGTGAACTCCCTCGTCTGCGAGGGGGTCTTCGAGAAGTTCCCGGGGCTCAGGTTCGTCGCCATAGAATGCGGCATCGCCTGGCTCCCTCACCTCATGTGGAGGATGGACAAGAACTACAAGGGACTCCGGTCACAGGTCCCCTGGCTGAAGCGCCTGCCGAGCGACTACATCCGCGGGCACGTGCGGGTGACGACGCAGCCGACGGAGGAGCCCGAAAACCCAAAGCACCTCCTGCAGATCTTCGAGATGATCGGCGCGCCCGAGATGATCCTATTCTCGAGCGACTATCCCCACTGGGACTTCGACAGCCCGAGGGTGGCGCTGCCCGCCGTGCCGCCCGAATGGAGGGAGCGAATCCTCTGGCAGAACGCCGCCACCCTTTACCGGCTTGGCGGCCTCACATCCGGCAGATGAGGAGCTCGCGCTCGTAGACCATCTCCTTCGGGAGGCGGGCGTGCAGGTCGATGAACAGCTCCTCGTGGCTCATCACCTCCGCGCGCCACGCCTTCCGGTCGAAGGCCTGGAGCTCCTCGAACGCCTCCCGGGGAAACGGCAGGCCGGCCCAGTCGATGTCGTCGTGCCGCGGCATCCACCCTATGGGCGTCTCCCGCGCGTGCGCGCGGACCCGTGCCCGCTCGACGATCCACTTGAGGATGCGCATGTTCTCCGAAAACCCGGGCCAGAGGTAGCGCCCCTCCGCGTCCTTCCTGAACCAGTTGACGTGGAATATCCGCGGTGTCTCGCTGAGGTTCTTCTGCATCGATATCCAGTGCCCGAAGTAGTCGCCCATGTGGTAGCCGCAGAAGGGCAGCATTGCCATGGGGTCCCGGCGGACCCGTCCGACCGCGCCCGCGGCCGCGGCCGTCATCTCCGAGCCCATCGTCGCGCCGATGTAGACCCCCGAGCTCCAGTTGAAGGCCTGGTACACGAGGGGGATCGTCCCCGCCCTGCGGCCGCCGAAGACGATCGCGCTGATGGGGACGCCATCGGGATTCTCCCAGTCCGGGTCGATCGTCGGGCACTGGGACGCGGGCGCCGTGAACCTTGCGTTTGGGTGCGCTGCGGGCCGGCCGCATCCCGGGGTCCACTCCCTGCCCTGCCAGTCCGTGAGCCTCGGGGGCGGCTTCTCGGTCATGCCCTCCCACCAGACGCCGCCCTCCGGCGTCAGGGCGACATTCGTGAAGATGGTGTTCCTCGCGAGAGCGGCCATCGCGTTCGGGTTGGTGCGCACTGAGGTCCCCGGGGCCACGCCGAAGAACCCCGCCTCCGGGTTGATTGCGCGAAGCCGCCCGTCCGCGCCGGGCCTGAGCCACGCGATGTCGTCGCCGAGCGTCGAGACCTTCCATCCCTGCTCGGTCATCGCCTCGGGGAGCACCATCATGGCGAAGTTCGTCTTGCCGCAGGCGCTGGGGAACGCAGCGGTGAGGTAGGTCTTCTCCCCCTTGGGGTCCTCGACCCCGAGGATCAGCATGTGCTCGGCCATCCAGCCCTCGTCGCGCGCTATGTTCGAGGCGATGCGGAGCGCGAAGCACTTCTTGCCCAGGAGCGCGTTGCCGCCGTAGCCGGAGCCGTAGCTCCAGATCTCCCGGGCCTCCGGGAAGTGGACAATGTACTTTTCCGCGTTGCACGGCCAAGGCACGTCCTTCGCGCCCTTGGCAAGGGGGGCGCCGACGGAGTGCATGCACGGGACAACCCTCTTCTCCGCCTTGTCGATCTCCGCAAAGACGGCCGCCCCAATCCGGGCCATCGTCCTCATGTTGACGACGACGTAGGGGGAGTCCGTCAGCTGCACGCCGATCTGCGCCATCGGCGAGCCCACGGGACCCATGCTGAAGGGCAGGACGTACATCGTGCGGCCCCGCATGCACCCGTTGAACAGGCCGCGGAGCCTGCGCCGCATCTCGTAGGGATTGACCCAGTTGTTGGTGGGACCCGCGGCCTCCCGCGAATTCGCGCAGATGAAGGTCCTGTCCTCCACGCGGGCCACGTCGCCCGGGTCGCTGCGCGCGTAATGGCAGCCGGGCCAGAGCTTCTGGTTGAGCCTGATGAAGGTCCCCGAGGCGACCATCTGCCGGCAGAGTTCGTCGTGCTCGGCCTTGGAGCCGTCCACCCAGTGGAGCGCGTCCGGCTTGCACAGCTCGGACATCTTCTCGACCCATCGCCGCAGGTGCTTGTTCTGGGCCAGTGGCTTCGACGCATCGCGCTTTTTCATGGGGAGTGCTCGCGCGGGACGCACGCCCGCGAGGGACTAGGCTGGCCCCGGTCGGGGCCCTTCGCAAACTGGAAACACCCTCTGCTAGCGCACGGGGCCGCCGCCACCCGAGTCCTCGAAGTTCGTCTCGAAATGCTCGTCGATTATCGCCTGCTGCATGTCCTTGGCGTCCTCGGCGTCGCCGACGCCGGCCAAGTCCACCGCCTCCTGGGCGAGCTCGCTCCGCTCGGAATCTATCTCCTGGTCGCGCAGCCACGCGTAGGCGAAGTTCCGCTTCAGGCCGAAGAAATTGAACAGGTGGAGCCACGGGTTGCGCTGGAACGCGAGGTCGGTGAGCCCCTTCCGCGTGTAGAGCTCCAGCTCGCTGAATTCCGGGACCTTCTTGTCGCGGACGATGAAGCGCGGCATGACCTCAAGCGGCAGCCTGGGCATGTCGTTCTTGGCCTTGACGTCCTCGGCGGGCTCCTTCTTCGGCTGCGTGTCCTTTGGCGAATACGCGGGAAGCCCCGAGGAGATGATCGCCGAGATGGAATGTGACGCCGGCCGGTCGGCGCCGGGGGCCGGGGCGGCCGTCTCGGGCTTTCCGGGCCGGTCAAGCGTGACCGTCGTCGTGTCCGGGGTTTCCTGCCCCTGTTGCGGCGGGGCCCCCGCCGCGGCAGCCGCTGCGGCGATGAAGGCCAGGATGAGCGTTGGGGCGCGCAGATTCACGCCGGTGGGGTCCGATTGGGGAGGGTCGGTTGCTGTTGCGTTATTATCGCTCACAAATTGACGCCGCGCAAGAAAACGCCGATCAAGGGGCTGAACCCTGATGCAAGGCGACGACCTAAGGCACCGTGGCGTCCTGGAGCGGATTGCGAGGCGCGCGATGCTCGACCGGGGACTGGCGCCAGAATTCACGCCCGCGGCGATCGCGGAACTGGCTGCGATCCACGGCGCCGCCCAGCCCGCCGGGTCGGCGCGCGACCTGCGGGACATGGCGTGGTGCTCCATCGACAACGACGACTCCCGCGACCTTGACCAGCTCTCCGTAGGGGAGGAGTTCCCCGGGGGCGCCGCCAGGATCCTCGTGGCCGTCGCCGACGTGGGCTCGCTCGTCCCCCAGGCCTCTGCGATCGACGGCCACGCGAGCCAGAACACCACCTCCGTCTACACGGCGGGCGGCAACTTCCCGATGCTCCCGGAGAGGCTGTCGACGGACCTCACGTCCCTCGGGTTTGCGGCCGACCGCCCCGCGTTCGTGATCGACATGACCTTCGCCCCTGACGGGGGCCTCACGGCGTCGGACGTGTACCGGGCCGTCGTTAGGAACAAGGCGAAGCTGGCCTACAACAGCGTCGCAGCCTGGCTTGACGGGAAAGGGCCCCAGCCGCAGGCGCTCGGCGCCGTCGGCGGGCTCGGTGACAATATCCGCCTCCAAAGCCGCGTCGCGGCGAGCCTGCGCGCGAGGAGGCACAAACGCGGCGCGCTCTCGCTCCAGACGCTGCAGTCGCGCGCCGTGTTCGACGGCGACATCCTGAAGGACCTCCGGCCGGACGAGAGCAACGTGGCGAAAAACCTCATAGAGGAGCTGATGGTCGCCTCGAACGGCGTGACGGCGAGGTTCCTCGCGGCGCGCAAGCTCCCCTCGGTGCGCAGGGTCGTGCGCGCGCCCGAGAAATGGCCGAAGATCGTCGAGTTCGTGGAGGCACGGGGGGGATCGCTTCCGGACCAGCCGGATGCCGCGGCCCTCGAGCGCTTCCTGATGGAGGCCCAGGCCCGCGACCCCGCGGGCTTTCACGACCTTTCGCTCAGCGTCATCAAGCTCATCGGCCGCGGCGAATACATGATCGAGCTGCCCGGCCAGCAGGTCCCCGGGCACTTTGGCCTCGCGGTGGCCGACTACGCCCACTCGACGGCCCCAAACCGGAGGTTTCCGGACCTGCTCATCCAGCGGCTCCTCGCCTCGGCGCTCGACGGGGGAAAGCCCACCTACCGGACGGACGAGCTGGCAGCCCTCGCGAGGCACTGCACCGAGCAGGAGCACATGGCAAAGAAGGTCGAGCGGCAGCTGTCCAAGTCGGCCGGGGCGATGCTGCTCTCGGGCCGCAACGGCCAGGTGTTCGACGGCATTGTCACGGGCCTGACGGACGGGGCGACCTGGATCAGGATATACTCCCCCCCGGTCGAGGGCAGGCTCATGCGCGCAGGCCACGGCCTCAAGGTGGGCGACCGCGTGCGGGCGCGTCTCGTCCTTACGGACATCGAGCGCGGCTACATCGACTTCTCCGCGTCCTAGCGAGGCCGCGAAAAAGGGGCCGGGCCGCATCGGGGCGGCCCGGCCCGGAATCAATCCCGGGCGTGGGTCAGAACCGGTAGCTCACGCCGCCCCTCAGGCCCCAGTCGTCGGCCGAGTGCTGGTCCAGGTCGCCCGTGACCGAGGCGCTCCACTGCTGCGTGAAGCGGTAGGTTGCCTTGACGCCGTAGTCCACCAAGTGGTTGTACATGTTCGCGACGGGCCACTCGTGGTTGTAGAGGTGCGGCTCGGCCTGGTACTCCACGAAGGGCGTCAGGGCCAAGTTCCGGAGGACCTGGAACTCGATGCCCCCGATGCCCGTGTAGGCGAAGGATTTCCGGCTGACATCATCCGCGCGTTGCCAGGCCATGCCCGCGTCCGCCGTGAGGAACGGCTTGCCCCAGGTCTCCATGAGGAACCCGGTGAGGCCCATTTGGGCCTCCTCGCGGTGGTCGGCGAAGCCAGCCGCGGCGGCGTCCCAGTAGTCGAACGTGAAGTTGGCGTCGGCGCCGAGCGACCCGTTCTTGTACACGTTCCCGTTCGAGAGGAACTCGTAGTCGCGAATGTCGGAGGGCTCGCCCTGCTGCCGCTGGTACCCGAACGTGAGCTCCGAGTAGTTCGTGCCCACGAGTCCGGGACCCGAGTCCACCCCCGCCGGCTCGGCGGGCGCGCCCGTGGAGGTCTGGGCGGAGGCCGGCGCGGCCATGGCGAGCGCCAGCGCGGCAAGTAGGCAGGTTAGTTCAGTGTTTGTTTTCTTCATTGTATCTGTGTTTTGGATATGCCGCCTCGGTAGTCACCTTGGCGGCCTTATGTTTGACCAAGCGCGGAAGAAAAGTTCCGGAGGGTGCCCGCGCCAAATTGGCAACAGCCCCGCCGGCGGCGACTTGCGCCGGGCCCCACGGGGGCGCGCATCCGTTTTCCTGAGACAGATGTGGGACAATCGGTCCCTTGCGAAATCACCAATACCTGCGATATTATGCACGATGAAGGTGATTCCTCCGCACTCGGGGAAAATCTGGAACAGCGCTCCGCTGCGTCCTGTCAAAACCCGTGCGGGATTCCCGGCCTTCGGCGGACAACGGGTTTAACAAATATTAATACCATGAATTCCAAGCTCAGATATCTCGCAGCGGCGGCCGCTTGCGCCGCCGGACTCACCCTCGCCATGGGCCAGGCCCAGCCCCCCGCGGCCCCCGCGGCGGCCGAGCCGACGTCGGCGGCGCCCGGCCCGGGATACGTGTGGATGGGCGGGCAGTGGACGATGGTCGACGGGCAGTGGAAGTGGGTCGGCGCCCATTGGGAGCAGCCCCCGTCAACGAGCTCGACCTGGGTTGCCGGGCACTGGGCGCCCGAGGGGGCCAAGTGGACGTGGGTCAACGGCGCCTGGACGGTCCAAAACGAGGCGCAGGCCCAGAACGGCCCTCCCCAGCCGCCGCCCATGCCTGACCAGGAGCTCGCCTCAGTCGCGACGCCGACGACGCCGGCCCCCGGGCAGCAGACGGTGGTGACGGACTACGGCCCGGCCTACGACTATTCGTACGCCGCCCCGGACTACTACGACTATCCTTACTGGGGCTGGGGCTATCCCGGCTACTGGGGGTACCCCGGCTTCGCGATCGACCTCGGCATCGGCCGCGGTTTCTACGGCAGGGGCTTCCACGGCCGCGGGTTCAGCGGGGGCCACGGCGGATTCGCCGGCCGCTCGTTCTCCCGCGCCGGGTCCTTCGGCGGCCACGCCGGGTCGTTCCACCGCTGACGCCTTCCCTGGCTACGGCAGCGTCCCAAGGGACTTCGGCTCGCCGATGTCGACGCGCCCCTCGGGAATCGGCCTCCGCAGGAGGCCGTTGCTGCTGACGCCGAAGAACTGGGACGCATAGCTGACCATCGAGGGCAGGACCCTTGTGAAGTTCGTGCCCTGGGCGCGGACGCTTATCCGCGTGACCCAGAGGAGGCTGTGCTTCCTGTGCTTCCACAGCGCCTGGTAGTCGTAGGCCATGACGACGACGAAGTACCTGTCCTCCTCGATCTCCGCGATCAGGTCGTCGCGGTAGTGGGTGAGCGGCGTCGAGCCGACGCCGTCGGTCTCGGAAAGGGCCGTGTCATATCCGAGCAGCATCGCGTTCCGTGCGTCTCCCTGGTCGCGCCGCCAGTTCTCCGCAAGGACCGACGCCATCTCGGCGTCCTCGGACGACTGGCGTGCGTTCTGGGTCGCGGCCTCGACGCGCGCCTCCTCACTCGCCTCGGCGCCGGCGCGCGCCACCGCCGCCCCGTTCTGGGGGGATGTCGACGGCTGCTTGGTGCCGCTCGCCTGGTCTCGCTGGAGGTTCTGGTACTGTGAGGAGTCGGAGGCGTCCGAGTTTCCCGATGTGGTCCCCCAGTAGATCATGATGAGGAGCTGCGTGTTCTCCGGGTTGCGGTCCTTCACGGGGAAGAAATTCCGCTTCTCCAGCGGGCCGGCCACGGCCCTCGCCACGTCGAGGAACGTCAGCCTGTCGATGGAGTCGTCCCTGACCGGGCCGGGCAGCCGGCCGCCGTCGCCAAACGTGTACGTCTCCGCCCTGTAGCCCCCGCCGGGCAGCCTGGCCCTCGAATAGGCGAGGCTGACCCGGCTCGACACGGCGGCCACCGGCTGCCCGTCGTCCGCCCGGGCCGACGCCCCGGCGACGACAGCCAGCATCGCGGCGCATGCCCTGAGTGTGCGTTCTGAAGTCATCCTTTTGGGACCTGACGTGTGGTTCCCGCCGGCACAACACCGGCCGGGCCGCCTGCCCTTCGGCGCCCGTATGGAGTCGCCACGCGGGCCGCATCCTGAAATTCTCCCCACGTGACGAAGCTCTGCATCTTCGTTGGCATGACGCTCGGGGGCATTGTCGGCGGGTTTGTCGTCTCCGGCCTCGGGATCTGGGCTGGGTTTTTCGTGAGCGGCCTCGGCAGCGTTGTCGGCGTCTACCTCGGCTGGAAGCTCGCCAGGAAACTCGAGGGCTGAGCGGACGGCCGCCCTAGATGAATTAGGCGGGCTCGACGTGGACCGTGACGTCGCTCACGCGCAGTCCCGACGCCAGGAGCGTATCCTTGACGCCGTGGGCGATGCCATGGCCCTCACGCACGCTCAGGTCGCCCGCGACGCGGATCTGGATGTCCACGAGATAGCTGAGCCCGCTTTTCCTGATCCGGCACTTGTCGAGGCTGACGACCCCGTCGACGCGCGAGGCGAGGTCACGCACCTCGTTCTCCATCTTCGGCGGGACCGCGATGTCCATCACCTCGTTGAGGGACCGCCTGAATATCCTGATGCCGTTGACAAGGATGACGCAGCTGGCGACGAGGGCCGCCCAGCCGTCGGCGGCGGCGTAGTGTGGTCCGCCCGAGACCGCGATCAGGATGCCCACGAAGGCCGCGCCCGACGTCATGGCGTCCGAGAGGTGGTGCCATGCCTCGGCCCCGAGGGCCGTGCTCTCGGTGTCCCGGCCCACCGAGCCCAGGCGCCTCGAGAAGAGGACCTTCGTCGCGACGACGCCGGCGAGGATCAGGAGGGTCCACCACTGCGGCACAAGGGCCGGGTTGAGGACCTCGTTGACGGCGTGCCACCCGATGCCGCCGCCCGCGGATAGGACGACGACGGCGGTGAAGAGGCCCGCGACCGCCTCCGCCTTCCCGTGGCCGTAGGGATGATCCTTGTCGGGCGGCCGCGCGGCCCACTGGAACCCGGCCCAGATCAGAATCGAGATGGCGATGTCGGTCATCGACTCGACGCCGTCCGCGACCAGCGCATACGCATGGCCGAGGACGCCGCCCGTTATCTTGACCGCCGCAAGGATGGCATTCAGGACCATGCCCAGCACGACCAGCCGCGCGCCCTTCCTGGCCCGGTCGACAGTAGCTGCGAGATGCGGTGGGAGGACCTCGTCCATTGCGGCAGACCCTTGGTGCCGCGTGGGAAAATCTCAAGACCTCGCCGTTGACCCCCGAGGGGGCCGCGCCATTGTAACCTGCTGCTGCGATGTCCGCCCGAACGAGCTCGAAGCCACACGATCCGGTGAAGCAGTTCTCCGTGTTCGCGGAGAACCGGGTGGGGAGGCTCTACGACCTCACCTCGGTCCTCAAGGACAACAACGTGCACATCGTCGCGATCACGGTGCTCGACACCACCGACAGCTCGATCATCCGCTTCGTGGCCGATGACCCGGACAAGACACGGGAGCTCCTGGTCAGCAACGACTTCCCCTACGGGGAGTGCACGGTCCTGGCGGTCGAGCTGGCCGACGAGTCCGAGCTGCGCAACGTCCTGGCGGCGCTCCTCGAGGCCGAGATCAACACGCACTACGTCTACAGCTTTATAAAGAGACCCGCGGACCGGTGCGCGATCGCCGTCAGCGCCGAGGACCCGGAGACCGCGGCGCAGGCCCTGGGCAAGCGCGGCTTCAAGGTCCTCCAGCAGAGCGATATCTCGCGCTAAGGGGCGGCCCCTAGTCTTCCACCTTGCCCGGGCCCTCAGCCACGAGCTGGTAGATGCCGGTCATGTAGCCGCTGTCAAAGGTGGGGTTGACGGTGAACATCCCCCTGAACGAGATCGGGACATCCTGGATGATGGGGACACCCTGGGGGATCCGGACGATCACCCAGTCGTTCATGTTCGGCACGGTGCCGTAGCAGCACGCCATCTGGTTGGCCATGAGCAGGAACTCGACCGCCTTGCCGTTCTCCAGCTTTGTCGGGAGCATGAAGCCGGTGATGACCGCCTTCTTGCCGCTCCATGACTTGACGATGGCCGGAATCTGCTCCGCGCCGGTCGGTGGCTCTGCCTTCGGGGTCGCGGCGGGGTCGTACTCGGGGACGATGAACTTGTAGGCCGACAGCCTGTCGAAACCCAGCCTCAGGTAGCCGTCCGCGACCTCGGGTGCGGGTATCTGGATGTCGGCTGCCGCGGCGCGCGCGGCCAGGGATACGAGCGCCAGGGCCAGGAGTGTCGTCCTCACGACGGGAAAACTAGCACAAGGGCGGGGGCCGTCAAAGGAGCCTTTGCGGTCACGAGACGGGAGCCAGGTTCTCGGCGACGGCGACCCGATAGGCCTTGGCCGCCGGTATGAAGCCGCCGAGGGCGCACAGGGCGATGAGTCCGGCCGGGGCGACGACAAGGATGGGGTGCCACTCGGAGAGCGAGAGGACGACGCCCGTCTGGGCCCTTATCACCCTGGCGACGACCTCAAACAGGACCACGTACACGGCGAGCCCCGCGACCCCGCCAAGGGCGCCGATGCAGGCCGACTCGGTGACGACCGCCCCGAAGACCAGGCGGCGGCGCGCGCCCAGGGCGCGAAGGATCGCGATGTCCCGCTTCCTCGCGTTCATGGAGTTGTAGAGGCTCGCGAGGACCGACGCTGCCGCGACCACGGCGACGAGGTAGGCGACCAGGCCGAGCACGCGGTCAAACCAGCTTATGCGGCTGAAGAGGTCGGCGAGGATCGCGCCGACCGGGTAGGCGAACGTCAGCCTGTTGCCCTGCCTGTTGATCATCATGTCGAGCATGAAGCCGGCCGTGCCCGACCGGAGCTTGATCAGCACGGCGCTGATCTCCGTGGCCGCCCTGGGGTCGTGCCCGCTCATCGTCTGCGCGCCCTTGATCGGGATGAGGACGACCCGGTCGAGGGGCGTGTTCGTGGGGCTGAGCAGGCCGACCACCGTGTAGACCTCCGCGTGCCGCGCAGCCGGGTCGTAGGCAAGGCCGTGGAACGGATGGAAGGTGTCCCCCACCCTGAGGCCGAGCTTCGAGGCCGCGAAGCTGCCGACCACCGCCTCCTTCGCGTCGGCGTTGAATATCCGCCCCCCGGGGGCCACCGAGTAGGACTTCCCCGGGGCGTATTCGACGTCGGCGAACATCTCGGGGATGGTGCCGACGATCCTGTAGCCCCTCAGGTTGTCCCCGACCGCGATCGGGATCGCCACCTTAACAGCAGGGTTCCTGCGGATGAACTCATAGTCCTTCCACTGCAGGTTCCCGGGAGAGGCCTCGAGGTGGAAGATGGAGTTGAGGACGAGCTGGAGCTTCGAGCCACGGGCGCCGAGCACGGCGTCGAACGCGGTCGTGGTCTGCAGGAAGGACCTCTCGGCCTGGGCCCTCACCATCCAGACGCTCATGAGGAGGCCGCCGGCCAGCGCGAGGCTGGACGCGGTGACAATCGTCGAGAAGGCGTGCTGCCGCAGGCTCCTGTAGACGATGAGGAGCAGCGTCATGGCGAGCCGGCCCCGGCGGCCGTGTTGATTGCGTGGAAATCCTCCGCCTCGCCGAACTGCCCGAGGATCTCCTCGTCGTGGCTCACGAGGAGAAGCGACGCGCCCGACTCGGCGCACACCCCGCGGATGAGTCCCAGCGCCTCGCGCGCATTGCGCCGGTCGAGGTTCCCGGTGGGCTCGTCCGCCAGGACGAGCGCCGGCCGGTTTGCCAGCGCCCGCGCCACGGCGACCCGCTGCTGCTGCCCCGTCGAGAGCTGCCTCGGGAAATGCCCCAGCCTGTGGCCGAGCCCCACCCTCACGAGGAGCTCGCGGGCCCTCGTGAAATCGGCCCCCCCGGGGGCGAAGCTCATCCCGAGGACGACGTTCTCGAGGACCGTGTACCCCTGGAGCAGGTTGAACGTCTGGAAGATGTAGCCGATCCTCTGCGCCCTCAGGCGGTCGCGTCCCGACTCCGAGATGCCGGCCATGTCGGCGCCCCCGATGAGGATCGAGCCCGAGTCGGGCGCGAGTATGCCCGAGACGAGGTTGAGGAAGGTCGTCTTGCCGCACCCGCTTTCCCCGCGCAGGGCCCTCTCCTTGGCGGCCCCGAGCGTGAAGCTCGGGATGCGCACCACCTCGGCCCTCGAGCCGTCAGGCCCCTCGAACGACTTTATCAGGTCTCGGACCTCGAGCATTGAGGCTCCAGCATGCCATGGCGCGCCCGGTTGCCAAATTATTTGCGCCCCCGGGGTCGGCGCCGGAGGGGGATTGCATCCCGGGCCGGCCGCCGCAAGATCGCCCCCAGATGTTCAACGCCGCCGACGAGCTCCTTGTTCTCGGGCTCCTCATCCTGGCGAACGGCATCCTGACGGCCGCCGAGACGGCGTTCGTGTCCGCGCGCAGGCCAACCCTGAGGAGGATGGCCGAGTCGGGGGGCCGCGGGGCGGCGGCCGCGCTTGAGATCTCCGAGCAGCCGGGCCGCTACCTCGGCCTCGTGCAGTTCTGGCTGACCGTCACCTCCGTCGTGGCCGGGGTCGCACTGGTAGCGACGGCCTCCGAGGGCTTCTCGGAGGTCTTCGCCAGGTGGCCCGTTGCGGCCCCGTGGGCAGCAACGATCGGCATCGTCGCCGGGACGCTCGCCATCAGCGCCGTGATGCTTCTCTTCGGGGAGCTCCTGCCCAAGAGGCTCGCGCTCGCCAATCCCGAGAGGGCCGCCGCGATCCTCGGCCCGTCGATGCGCGTCTTCTCGCGGACCCTCAGCCCGGTCTCGGCCGTCCTCGCCCGGGCGAGCGACGCCATCGCCTCCGCATTCGGGTTCAGGGCGAGGCCCGACACGGTCGGCGACGAGGACGTGCGGGCCCTCGTCGAGCGCGGCCTCCACGCGGGCGTCTTCAAGCGGGCGAAGAAGGAGATGGTGGAGGGCGTCCTGTCGCTGGACAACCTCCTCGTGACCGCGATCATGACGCCCCGATCGAGGATCGTATTCCTCAACATCAGCGACACGGAGGAGGCCAACTGGAGGAAGATCGTCACGAGCGGGCACTCGTACTTCCCCGTGTACGAGAAGAACCGCGACCACGTGGTCGGCATGGTCTCCGTGAAGGCGCTCTGGGCCCACTCGGCGATCGGGCTGCCGACGGCGCTCAAGAACCTGCTCGTCCCGCCGCTCATGGCGCCCGAGTCGATGACGGCGACGCAGCTCCTCGAGCAGTTCAAGAAGACGGGGCGGCACACGGCGATCGTCTCCGACGAGTTCGGGGCGGTGCAGGGCCTCGTCACGCTGATCGACGTGTTCGAGGCCATAGTCGGGGACCTCCCCGAGGCGGGCCGACGGGACCAGCCCATGGTGAAGAGGCGCGAGGACGGCACCTGGCTCGTCGACGCGGCCATTCCCCTCTCCGAGTTCAAGGCGGCGCTCGGCATCGGCGGCGACCTGCCCAACGAGTCCAATGCGGACTACCGCACCGCGGGGGGTTTCGTGGTCACGCAGTTCGGGAGGATCCCCGCGGTCGGCGACCGCTTCGAGTGGCGCGGCTGGGCGTTCCAGGTCGCGGAGATGGACCGCCGCAGGGTGGACAAGCTGGTGGTGACGGCGCCGCTCGCGGCGCCGGGGCCGCCGCGGACGGGAGCCTAGCGTGCGAATAACTTGTCGGCAACGGACGGTTGCGTTTGGACCCGCCCGCGCCGACTTTTCGCGCATGTCTGACAAATGCAGGACGCCTTCACCGGACGGGCGACAAGGATCTGCGGCAGCGCAGCCGTCGGCGGCGCGGAGCGAGCCGCTCTTCAGCACGATCACCGCAGACGACTGGAAGCGCTCGCTCGCCTTGGCGAGGCGGCAGCCCAATGCCATCTCAGAGCAGATTCGGACCGCGATCTCGTCCTCCTCGCCGAGGACGAAGTAAGCCTGCTTGAGGCCGCGGGGCCTGACTGGGCGGCCCTCGGCGAGGCCATCCGCGGCCTGAGGTCCCTGCTTCCGATCACGAGCCTGTCGAGCTTTGGCTTCGCCGACGGCGAGGAGAACCCCCTCGAGGAGGCCAACCAGCGCCTGCGCAAGATCGGCACCGGCGTCGAGGCGTGGGCCTTCGAGTCGGCCTCCGACGGTTCCGTCTACAAGTTCTACCGTCCGCGCGAGGAGAAGAGCATCGGGAGCGTCTTCGGGTTCACCCGGGGCACGGAGACGGTCCTGCGGGCCGTGGCGAGGCTCGGGGACTACCGGGGCCTGCTGGAGAAGCTGCTCATCATCCTTGAGCTGGGGGGCATGCCCACCGAGGTGGTCGCCGTCACGCCGGAGGGGATCGTCGTCGCCAAGCAGGTGCGCGGGTTGCCGCTGCCCCAGGGGGAGGACACCTCCACCAGCCTGCCGCCGGGCCTCATCGAGATCCCGTCGCGCTTCCTCAGGGCGGACAGGGACCATCCCCGACTCCTGTTCACGGGCGGCGGCCCGTTCCTTGTCGCGGACCTGCATGCCCGCAATTTCGTCCGGTGCGCGGACGGCACGCTCCGGGTCATCGACCTAGTCGCCGGCCCGTGGCCTCCCGGCGACGGGCTTTCAGGGCCGGCGGTCGCGGACTGGGTCGCCAGGGTGGGTTCGGACCCGGAGGCGAGCGCCCTTCCCGGCGCCCGGGACGAGGACCTCTAGGGTCAGCTCTTCCCGGAGACGACGCCGAGGATCGTGTCGGCCTGCTTGCTGGTCGTCCCCTTGTAGTCCGTATAGACGATCTTGCCGTCCTTGATCAGGTAGGCCGAGCGATGGGCCATGCTCCCGTAGACCTTGGGGACCCCAAAGGCGTCCACCACCGTGCTGTCGGTGTCGGCGATGAGCGTGAACGGGAGGTGATACTTCTCCTTGAAGGCCTTCTGGGCCGCGACGTCGTCATGGCTGACCCCGATCACCGCCACCCCGGCGGCGGTCAGCTTCTCGTAGCCGTCGCGGATCGAGCATCCTTGGGCCGTGCAGCCAGGCGTGTCCGCCTTCGGGTAGAAATAGACCAGCGTGTAGGGCTGCTTCGCGTAGACGTCGGAAAACTTGAGCGTCTGGCCCGAGTCGGTGACACCGCTGACGTCGGGCGCGGCGTCGCCAACCTTGAGTTCCGCGGCGGATGAGGAGTTTGACATGGCAAGGGCGAGGGTGAGGCCGAGGGCGGCAAGCAGCGTCTTCTTCATGATGGAAAGGCAAATGTGAACCGCGCCAGCCGGTTTTGCAAGCCGGGGTGCCGCGTGAAATTGGACTGCGCAAAATGGCCATTTTTCCGGAACTTTTGGGGTGGCGCGGCCCACTAAAAGGCCCCCCCGGGAACCAGCGCTGCCCGGCATTGCTTTTGTGCGCTTTCTCTGTAAGCAGCATTACCTTCATGCGATTCATTTTGCCCTCGAGAACCCGCGTTTCCGGCCTCATTTGCGCGGGCCTGGTCCTAACGGCCTCAATGGGGTCGGCGAGAGCCGCGAACGCGGTGACATCCGCCAACGACGGGTACGATCCGAACGCCAACGCCATCGTCAACGCCCTCGTCGTGCAGCCCGACGGCAAAACATTGATCGGAGGATACTTTACGGCGCTTCAACCCAACAACCAGGGCAGCGCGATCGGCAGGAACCACCTGGCCAGGCTGAACCATGACGGGTCGATCGACACCAGCTTCACGGCCAGCACCGACAACGTGGTCCGCGCCCTTTTCCTGCAGGCGAACGGACAGATCCTCGTCGGGGGCACCTTTGCCAACGTGACTCCGACGGGAGGGTCGCCGACACCGAGGAACTACGTGGCGCGCCTGAATGCCGACGGCACCCTGGACACCACCTTCAACCCGAACCCGAACGGCGTCGTCTACGCCATGCTGCAGCAGCCCGACGGGCGGGTTGTGATCGGCGGCTCATTCACGACGGTCCAGCCCAACGGGGCGTCGGCCCCCGTCACGCGCAACCACATCGCCAGGTTCAACACGGACGGCTCGCTGGACACGACCTTCGACCCGAACACCGACAAGACGGTCCTGTCGCTGGCCATCCAGGCCAACCTGCAGATCGTGGTGGGTGGCGGCTTCGCGACCCTCCAGCCCAACGGATCCGAGTCTCCGACGACCCGCAACTGCCTCGCCCGGATAAACTCCGACGGCAGCCTGGACACCGGGTTCGATCCCGAGCCGAACGGCTCGGTGCAAACCATCCTCGTGCTTGGCGACCAGCAGGTGGTCGTCGGCGGCGAATTCACGACGGTCCAGCCCAATGGCCAGACGAGCGCCACCCAGTGCGACTTCCTTGCGCGCCTCAACAGCGACGGGTCGGTCGACGCCAACTACATCATCAATCCCCTCAATTCCGTCTCCGCGCTGGCGGTGCAGACGGACGGCAAGCTGATCATCGCCGGCACCTTCCAGCAGGTTTACCCGCAGAACAACGTCGCCTCGGTGGCCTCGAGCTACATCGCCAGGATCAACACCGACGGTTCGATCGACACCACCTTCCAGCCCAACCCGAACCAGGCGGTCAACGCCGTCGCGGTCGAGCCTGACGGCGACGTGACCTTCGGCGGATACTTCACGAGCGTTCAGCCGGAAGACACGATCGCGCCGACGCTCCGCAATTTTATCGCCCGCTCCAACTACTATGGCGTGCCCGACTCGACGGTCGCGCCGGACAGCGCGGGGCAGGTCTTCGCCACCGCCGTGCTTCCAAACGGGCAGTTCCTCGTCGGGGGCACCTTCCTCAGTGTCGGCGGCGTGACCCAGAGCTTCCTCGCCCGGCTCAATTCCGACGGCTCCCTCGACAAGACGTTCGGGGCCAAGGTCAACGGGCCCATCCAGTGCATCGTCCTCCAGCCGGACAGCAAGATCCTCATCGGCGGCTCATTCTCGGAGGTGGACGGAATCCAGCGCGGGAACATCGCCCGCCTGAACCCGGACGGCACGCTCGACGGCCCGTTCAACCCGAACGTCAACTCGAACGTCATCGCGATGGCGGTCGCCTCGGACGGGCAGATCTACATCGGCGGCAATTTCAACGTCCTTGAGCCCAATGGGTCGACGGCCGGGTTCGAGATCACCGGCCTGGCGCGCCTCAACACCGACGGCTCGGCCGACCTAACATTCAACCCGGCGCCCAACGGGTCCATATTCACGATCGTCATCGACTCCAAGGGCCGGATCCTGATCGGGGGCGGCTTCACGATGATCGGCAACGTCACGCATTCCTATGCGGCCCGCCTGCTTCCCTCCGGGGCAATCGACTCGCAGGTTTTCGACCCGGAGCCGAACACCCCCGTCTATGCGATAGCGGTCCAGACGGACAACAAGGTCCTCCTCGGCGGGTCGTTCAGCGCGGTGGCGCCCCAGACGGCCGTTCCCGGAACGGCCACGACCCTGTACAACTACCCCAATGCGCCGCAGACGGTGCTTCCCGCCGCGGGAGCAAGCGCGACGACCGCGATCTACGTCAACCACATCGTCCGGATCAACACGGACGGCTCCTTCGACTCGTCCTTCCAGCCCGACCCGAGCGCGGACGTGCTCTCCATCGCGATCCAGTCGAACAATGCGATCGTTGTCGGCGGCGTCCTCACCTCCTTCGCGCCGGACAACCAGTCGACCGGAATCATCCGCAACTACATAGGCAGGTTGAACTCCGACGGGTCGATCGACCCAAACTTCAACCCGAACGCCAACCAGCTCGTCAGCAGCGTTACCCTCCTTTCGAACCAGGAGCTTCTCATCGGGGGGGCCTTCACGACGGTGCAGCCGAACGGGGCCGCCAGCCCCACCTTCGCCACCCATGTCGCCCTGCTGAACACGGACGGCTCCCTCAACACCTCGTTCAACTCGGGCTCGAACACCTCCAACTCCGGCAGCGTGCTGGCTTTTGCGCAGCAGCTGAACGGCCCGGTCGTGTTCGCGGGCACCTTCAGCCCGCTCGACGGCGCCCCGGGCTCCTACCTGGCCCGGCTGAACGGCGACGCCTCGATCGACCCGACCTACAACACCGGGGTCAACGGCCCCGTGTACGCGCTCTCCGAGCTTCCCACCGGCGCGTCGACGGAGACCCCCTCGAACGCCGCGATTTGGCTCAACTCGAACGGCCAGGTCCGCTACTCCTACTCCGCCGCGTCCAACGGCGAGGTGCTCTGCTCGACCGTTGACGCGCAGGGCCGCGTGCTTGTCGGAGGGCTCTTCTCCAATTTCGACGACGTCTCGGGTGTCCTGAACCTCGTGAGGATCAATACCGACGGCACCATCGACACGACCTTCACCCCGGCTCCCAACGCCGTGGTAAACGCGATCGTGGTCCAGCCGGACGGGAACATCGTCATCGGCGGCGGCTTCAACGAGGTGGGGGGGACGGTGGAGCCGTACCTCGCCCGCCTGAACCCGACCACGGGCGTGGTCGACACGAGCTACTCGCCGGCACCCAACCTCCAGGTCGTCTGCATGCTCGTTGAGCCCGACGGCAGCCTGATTGTCGGGGGCGACTTCACCCAGATGATCCCCAATGCCGCCACAACGGTGTCGCAGATCAATTACCTCGCCCACGTGAAGATCGACGGGACGCTGGACACGAATTTCAATCCCGACCCCAACGGCCCCGCCTACTGCCTGGCCTTCTCCCCCGACAAGAGCCAGGTGTATGTCGGCGGCTACTTCACGACGATGACCCCGAACCTCGGGAGCACGGTGCTCAACGTCCAGTACCTTGCCCGGCTGAACACCAGCACCGGAGCGGTGGACACGAGCTACTATCCGGCGCCCAACGCGGCCGTGACCTCCATGGTCGTCGACCCCAACAACAACGTCATCGCCGCGGGGACGTTCACGAATTGGACCCAGAACTACAATCCCACCACGATCACGGCGACCTCCCCGCCCCCGCCGTCCGTGGCCAGCGCGTACCTGACGCGCGTGAAGCCCGACGGCTCGATTGACACGACCTTTGCCCCCAATCCGAACAACGGCCTCAGCTATGTCGCGATTGAGACCAGCGGATCCAGCTACCAGCTGATCGTCGGCGGCGCCTTCACGGCGTTCCAGCCGAGCGGCGCAGCCATACCGTTCGAGCGCAGCAACCTCGCGAGGATCAACGAGGACGGCTCGGTCGACCCCGCCTTCGACCCCTCGTTCAACGGCGACGTCGACGCAGTCAGCGTCCTGGCGGACGGCTCCCTCTTCGTCGGCGGCAATTTCACGGAGGTCCAGGTCGGCGGGGCGATCCTCGTCGGCGGGGCGTTCACCCAGATCAACGGATCCACGCAGCCCAACCTGGCGCGCCTCAATGCCGACGGGTCGCTCGACTCCTCCTACCTCGCGAACGCCGACGGGCCGGTGGACGCGATCGCCACGAATGAAACCGGCACGTCGATCGTGGGTGGCAGCTTCCAGCACGTCGCCGGCCAGCCCGAGGCGACGCTCGCCCGGATCACGCCCGCCGGCACGCTCGACCTGTCGTTCGGTGCCTTCACGAACGGCACCGTCTTCGCCCTCGCCTACCAGCCGAACGGCTCGATCATCGTCGGCGGCGCCTTCACGTCGGTGAACACCACGCCCACCTCGAATATCGTCCGGCTGCTCACCTCGGGCGCCATAGACACCAGCTTCAATGCCAGCGCAAACGGGACGGTTTCCGCCGCCCTGGTGCTGCCCGGCGGCCAGGTCATCATCGCCGGCTCCTTCACGTCCGTCGACGGGCAGGCCATGCAGGGCCTGGCCAGGCTGAACTCGGATGGGACCCTGGACGGCACCTTCAATCCCGCCCCGAACGGACCCGTCAACACGGTCGCGCGGTCGGTTGACGGCACGCTCTACGTGGGCGGTTCCTTCACGTCGATCGGGGGGCTCACCTACGCCTACGTCGCGCACCTGAACGCGAACGGCACGGTCGACCCGTCGTACTACCCCGCGCCCAACGGGACCGTGAACACCCTCGCGGTCCAGCAGACCGGCAAGGTGTACCTCGGCGGCAGCTTCACCACGGTGGGCGGCCTGTCCCGCACCGACATCGCCCGCACGCCGGCGCTGATCCCGGCCACCCAGGCGCTGTCCATGACATCGGACCAGAGGTCCATCACCTGGAGCCTCGGCGGGAGCTTCCCGAGCTTCTCTGCGGTCCATTTCGAGGAGACGACGGACGGCACGCACTGGACGAGCCTGGGTTCGGGCACCTCGACGGACGGCCAGAACTGGACCCTTTCGGGCATAGCGCCCTCAGGGCAGCCCCTCGTCCTCATCCGCGGGACGGGCGTCGTCCCGTCGAACCAGTACGCGTCGGGCGGCCTCGTCCAGACGACCTACCTCGAGAACTCGCAGTCGGCGCCGGTGGTGGACTCCCTCCCCACGCTGAACGGCACGGCCGGCTCCCCCATCGTGTTCACGGTCACGGCAACGCAGTTCCCGAAGACGTTCCAGGCCTCGGGCCTGCCGACGGGACTCTCGATCAACCCCACGACCGGGGTCATCTCCGGCACGCCGTCCAGCGCCGGCACCTACAACGTGACCCTCACGATCAGCAACGGCTCGGCCTCGACCGTGTCCGCGCTGACCATCACCGTCGGGCAGCCGGGCCAGTCCACCTTTGTCGCCGCGCCCACGTCGTCGGCCAACAGGCTCCTCAACATCTCATCGAGGGCGGACCTGCCCGGGAGCAACAAGCTGTTCGCGGGCTTCGTCGTCAGCGGCGTCGGCCCAAAGAACGTGGTGATACGCGCCGTTGGCCCCGGCCTCGCGGAGTTCAACGTTCCCGGGGTCATGGCGACGCCCGAGCTCCAGCTTTACTCGTCGTCCGGCACGCTCATCGACCAGAACACGGCCTGGAACGGCGGGAGCGCCCTCTCCGCCGCGTTCGCCCAGGTCGGCGCCTTCCCGCTCACGGCGGGAACCTCCGACGCCGCGCTACTGGAGACGCTCCAGCCCGGCAGCTACACAATCGAGGCCTTTGATCCCAACGGTAAGGGAGGCGTCGTCCTCGCCGAGGTCTATGACGCGAGCCCCAGCCCCATGACCGCGACGCAGAGGCTCGTGAACATCTCGGCGCGGGGAGTCGTCAGCCCAGGCGCCGGTGCCCTGATCGGCGGCTTCGTGATCTCGGGCTCGTCGATGAAGACGGTGCTCATCCGCGGCATCGGCCCCGGCCTCTCGAGCTTCGGGGTCAGCGGCGCGATCAAGGATCCCGTCCTCAGCGTCTACGACCAGAACAACAATCTCGTCGCCCAGAACCTGTCCTGGACATCCCAGTCGGTGGCCGGCATCTACCAGGCGGGCGTCACCCCCGAGGACATCTCCACGGCCAACGGGGATGTCGGGGCATTCGACCTGTCGACCTCGAGCGCCGACACGGCCCTCATCGCCACGCTTCCCCCGGGGGCCTACACCTTCGAGGTGACGAGCGCCAGCAACTCGACCGGGGCGGCCCTCGGCGAGGTCTACGAGATGCCGTGACCGGGGCCGGCCCTACCAGTCGTCGCTCCTGAACGGCGCGGCTGGCAGGCCGGCGCCGCTGTAGAGGTTGGCCGGCGACGAGTCCCTCCACGCATAGCGGACGGCGAGTGGGCTCGCGACCGCCTTGGACCTGACGATGACGGTGTCGCCCTCGATGGCCGCCGTTGCCGGATGGAAGACCCGGTCGGCGCCCGCGACCTCAAAGGCCTGGAGCGGCCTGCCGGCGGCGGTCAGGCCCTCGCCGCCCGTGTTGAAGCGCACGCGCATCGAGCGCCCCTCGGGGGCCGCGCCGGAATAGACGGGCCCCGTGTCGTCGACGGTCATCGCATAGGCGCGGGCGCGCGCGAGGAGGGCGAGGCGGCGACCGATTTCCCGTGCGTCGTCGCCCGACAGGCGCGTTTCGTCGCCCAGGTCCAGGGTCACGGCCTGGCCCGTGCCGGGCAGCGCAAGGGCGTCGCCTTGCGCCTGCCTCAGCATCGCGCAGCCCGGTCCCCCGCCCGGCGCGTTCCCGAGCTGCGTCCAGAGGAACGGAAGGTCCGGGTCGCCCAGGTGCGCCCGCCACGCCCGGATGAGCCCGCGGAACCGCGCCGAATACCCGGCGGCGCGCCCGAGGTCGGCCTCGCCGCCGTCCCAGGCGACACCGCGAACGGAAATCGGCAGGAGCGGCTCGATCAGCGCATCAAACAGGGTCGCCGGCGCACCGGAGCCCGAGGGCATTCCCCCGGCTTCCCAGGGATGCCCGGAGGAGCCGGCAAGCGCCGCCGGGCTCATCCATGCCTCGATCGGATGCTGGCCCGCAGAGCAAAGGATTATCCCGACGGGGGTGCCGACGCGTGCCCGTATGTCCCGCGCGAAGGCGAGGGCGATCCGGCCGAGGTTTCCGCGGCCCGGCCCCGGTTCCGCCACCCATGGGGCCGGCGGCGAGGCGCGCGGCGGGCCGCCCGTCTGAGGGGAGGCCTCGTACTCACGCAGCAGCGGGTCCGGCGCCGGGGCGCCGGCCTTGGCCGTCTCCCCTGAGCGGCCGAGGTCGCCCGGCAGCTGGCTGCCGGCGAACAGCCAGATGTCCCCCACCACCACGTCGTGCGAAGCCGCGCCGGCGCCCGCGGGACCCCTCACCGCCAGGTCCGCTCCGGCACTGCTGCGCTCAAGCGGCGCGAGGGTCACGACCCATCGCCCATCGTCCCCGGCCGTGGACCCGAGGACCTGGCCCGCAAACGTCACCGTGACATGCTCGCCCGGCGAGGCCGTGCCCCAGACGGGCGCTGGCCTTCCGGCCTGGAGCATGGCGTGGTCACCGAACGGGGCGCCCAGTCCGGGAAGTCCGTACGCCGTGCACGCGAGAAAGGCGGCCGGCAGGAGGCGAAGGAGGAGCATCGGGTCCCAGCGGCGCGCCGGCAGCGAATCGGCGCTCAAGGCGCCTTGCCGGCGACGGCCGCGTCCTTTGAAAGGAACCTGTGGAGGTCGGCGGAGAGCCGCGGCCCAAAGCCCGCAACCTCGCCGATCGCCTCCGGGGAGGCCGCGCGCAGGCGGTCGATGTTCCCGAAATGCTCCATGAGCGCCGCGCGGCGCACCGGCCCCAGGCCCCCGAAGTCGTCGAGCAGCGACTCGCGGATCTTCTTCGACCTCAGGTCCGCGTTGTAGGTGTTGGCAAAGCGGTGGGCCTCGTCCCGGAGGCGCTGGAGCAGGCGCAGCCCGGGATGATCCAGCGGCAGGTCGAGGGGGGGGCGCGCATCGGGAAAGACGATCGTCTCCTCCCTTTTCGCGAGGCCGATCAGCGGGGGGACCTCCAGGCCGAGCGCCGCGAAGGCCTTCAGGGCGGCGCCCACCTGCCCCGCGCCGCCGTCGATCACCACCAGCTGGGGGAAACCCCGCCCCTCGTCGTGCAGGCGGCGATAGCGCCGGCCGACCACCTCCTCCATCGCACGGAAGTCGTCGTTGCCGATGAAGCCCTTTATCCTGAACCGCCGGTAGTTGTCGCGGTCCGGCCTGCCGTCGGCGAAGCGCACCATCGACGCGACGACGAAGGTGCCCGAGATGTGCGAGATGTCGAAGCACTCGATCGCGAGGGGAATGCCGGGAAGGGCGAGCGCGTCGCGCAGCGCGTCGAGCTCGCCCTTGTCCGCGCTCAGCGCCGTCGGGTCGGAGCGCTCGAAGCTGCGGTGCCTCTCCACGGTCTTTTCCAGCGCGAAGACGATGTCGCGCAGGGCCGCCGCCTTCTCGAACTCGTGGCGCCCGGCCGCCGCGGCCATCTCGGCGCGGAGCGAGGCAAGCCACTCGCGCGACTTCCCGTCCAGGAACTCGCAGGCGCGCCCGACGCGCTCGCGATACTCGGGGCCGGTCACGTTGTTCGGAAACCCGTAGATCTCCGCCCTCACGTCGTCGTAGAGCCGCCAGCTCCCGTCGGGGGCCTGCTGCGGGGTGCCGTCGCTCAGGAGGATCCCAAACTGGCGCCGCATCTGGGCAAGGGCCTTTCGGAGCGGCCCGCTGTGCGCGAAGGGCCCGAAGTAGCGCGCGTGGTCATCCTTGCGGAAGCGCGCCAGCCGGAAGCGCGGAAGGTCCTCGCGCATGTCGACCCGGACGAGCAGGAATCTCTTGTCGTCGGTGAAGTCCGTGTTGTATTTCGGCTTCCACTGCTTGATCAGCTTGCCCTCCAGCAGGATCGCCTCCGGCTCGGATTTCACCTCGATGACGTCGAAGTCGGTGATCATGTCGACAAGCGCGCGGATCTTCGGGTGCAAGGCGAACGCGCGCGAGGGCTGGAAGTACGACGAGACCCGGCGCTTCAGCGCCTTCGCCTTGCCGACATAGATGATCCTTCCTATGCGGTCCCGCATGATGTAGACACCAGGGCGGTCAGGCAGCCTCCGCAGCTTCTCCTTCAGCGTCGGGGCGGGCCCGCTTTCTGACTCGTCGGCTGGCATTTTGGGAAGATTAGCCTAATTTTTCCCTCCGCAAAGCATGCTTTCGTCCAAACTTCGGCTCCCCGCTTGAAAAAAGCCCCGCACAAGCTCCGCTATGAGCTGCTGACGATTGGCAATGAGCTCCTCCTGGGCCTCACTCCCAATGGCCACCTCTCTTTCATCGGGGCACAGCTTGGCGCGCGCGGGATCGAGCTGGGCAGGAACGTGACCGTGACGGATGACGCCGAGGACATCGCGAGGCAGTTCCACGACTGCTGGCAGCGCGCCGACGTCGTGCTCACGACGGGGGGCCTGGGTCCCACCTGCGACGACCGGACGCGCGAGGCCATAGCCGGCGTGCTCGGCCAGCGCCTCCTGTTCGACCCGGAGATCGAGCGGCACATCATCGACAGGTTCGCGCTGTTCGGCAGGAAGATGACGCCCAACAACCTGAAGCAGGCCCAGCGCTTCGAGCGCGGCGAGGTTCTCCAGAACGCGAACGGCACGGCGCCAGGCCTTTGGGTCGAGCAGGACGGGAAGGTCCTGTGCATGATGCCGGGGCCGCCCAACGAGCTCCAGCCGATGTTCACGGAGCAGGTGCTCCCGAAGCTGGCGGCCCTCGGCCTTGTCGCCGACCGCGAGGCGTACATCCAGATCCGCACGGCCGGCATCGGCGAATCGATGCTGGAGACAAGGCTCCAGCCCGTGTTCGACCGCCACAGCCCCGGACTGGGCGTGGCCTTCTGCGCTCATTCAGGCCACGTCGACTGCAGGCTCAGCTCGCCCGGCAACGAGCTTGACGCGTCGCAGCTCGAGACGATCGCCGAGGAATGCGCCAGCCTCCTTGGCGAGGACTTCGTCACGTTCGGCGACGACTCGCTGGCCAAGGTCTGCGGCGACTTCCTTCGCGCGCAGGACAAGCGCCTCGCCGTGGCCGAGACCGCCACCGGGGGGCTCCTTTCGAACGCGTTCACCGACATCTGCGGCGCGTCGAAATTCTTTTCGGGCGGCTGCGTCTGCTATTCGAACGACTCGAAGATGCAGCTCCTGGACGTGCCCGAGTGCCTGCTCCTGCAGCACGGGGCGGTGAGCCCCGAGACGGCTGTGGCGATGGCGACCGGCGCCGCGGAGAAGCTGGGTTCGGACTACGGCCTGTCGATCACGGGCTTCGCGGGCCCCTGCGGCGGGCCCAAGGAGAACCCGGTAGGTACGATCTATGTTGCGCTCCACGCGCCCCATGGCGTGTGGTCAAAGAAGCTGAGCTACCCCGGGCCGCGCTCGACGATCAAGAGGCGCGCGGTCAACGCGGCGCTCGACTGGCTCCGCCGCGAGCTGCTGAGGGCAAGGAAGGGCGAGACGGTCCAGCCGAAGCGCCAGGGCGTGATGCAGTAGGCTATCCGCCGGCCAGCAGCCCCTGAAGGGCGGCAAGGTATTTCCTTCTTGTCCCCTCGATGACGGCGGCCGGGAGGATGGGCCCGGGCGGCCTCTGGCCCCAGCCGATGCCGAGCAGGTGGTCCCGCACAAACTGCTTGTCGAAGCTCGGCGGGGAAATGCCCGGCCTGTAGCTCTCGGCCGGCCAGTACCGCGACGAGTCGGGCGTCAGAACCTCGTCGATGAGGACGAGGTCCCCCGAGCTGTCGGTCCCGAACTCGAACTTGGTGTCGGCAAGGATGATGCCCGACGCCTTGGCCCTGTCGTGGCCGAAGCGGTACAGGGCAAGGCTCGCCTCCCTGACCTTCCGGTAGAGGCCTTCCCCGATCGCAGCCGCGCCCTGGGCGTCGTCGATCGCCTCGTCGTGGGTGCCCTTGGGGGCCTTGGTCGTGGGGGTGAAGATGGGCTCGGGAAGGCAGTCGGCCTGCAGGAGCCCCTCGGGGAGCCGGATGCCGCAGACCGACCTCGTCCTCTGATACGACGCCCAGCCGCTGCCCGCAAGGTACCCGCGGACGACGCATTCGATGGGCAGCGGCCGCAGCTTGCGCACGATCATGCTGCGAAGCCGGAGGTCGCGGCCCGTGATGCCCCTCCTCGAGAATTCCGAGGCCTGGTCCGGCAGGAGGTGGTTCCTGATGATGCCGGCCGTCCTTTCGAACCACCACAGGCTCAGCTGGGTGAGGAGAATGCCCTTCCCGGGGATGCCGTCGGGCAGGATGACGTCGAACGCCGACAGCCGGTCCGACGCCGAAAGGAGCAGCGCGTCGCCAAGGTCGAAGATCTCGCGGACCTTCCCTGAGGCGATCCTTGGGAACGGGGCATCGACAGATGTCACCGCGCTGGCGGGAAGGCCTGCTTCGATCTCCCGAAAGGTCATGCCTTCAGGATTTCGCTGCACGGGCGCCCGTCCAGAAGGAAAATTCCTCTTGCCCGAGTATCAGCCGAGCCTAGGGTGCGCAGTTCAGCCAAAGGGTCCCCATCGTCTAGCCCGGCCCAGGACACCACCCTTTCACGGTGAGAACCGGGGTTCGAATCCCCGTGGGGACGCCACGCTAAGTTATTTATTCTGAGGGCCTTGCGAGGCCACGAAGTCCAACCCTGTTTCGACGCTTGATTGACTATGCGCCGAGTGCTTATCGAGCGCACAACAGGAATTTTCTACGCACTGACTTTCAGAAAACTAACCGCCGCATGTATCCAAACCTGCCGCGCCAGTTCCGGTGCGCTATCGGTTCGAGGTTTTCTAATATCGCTCCTGCGAGTATATCGTGCGCGGTCGCGCCGAACTGGACGCCGCCCACGTCGCCACTTGGTGGACCGAACGCGAGTCGTTATCGGGATACACACCGAAAACCGGCGACAAGTGATGCTCCACGGCCACTGGCACCTGCAAGCGTCCGACGGCAAAGGTCACCCGAGGCGGCCAAATCAATGCCACTTGCCTGCTCCGCCCGGGCAACCCTGCCTATGGGAAATCCACGCTCGCCGGACGGGCAACTGACGCGACTTTGCCGCTGAACCTGGGGCCGCAGGACGAGCTCCCCAGAACGTTGACGAACAGCTGCACCTGGTCGGCAGTGGACGGAGAGGTGATGATCGGCTTGTCGAGCGCGGTGACGTCGTCAAAGCGGACGAACACCCGTCTGCTCCGGCTCCCTTCCTTGGCAGGAAAGAGTGAACCCATGCTCACAATGATCCTGTGCAGCTGGCTGTAGTCGCAGTCGATCGGCTTTGAATGCACCACGCCGTGGCTGTCGTGGTCGAGGGACACCACGACATGGTTTTCGTCGGTGTAGGTCAGGTACACGGTGTCGCCTGCACCCGGTTTCCCCGTGCAGACGAGAGGCTCCGAGCTGCCCAAGGGGACAGAACTCAGGTCCACCTGGGCATCTATCGCGCCGTAGCTGCCGGGGAACGTCTTGCCCGGCAGCGAGGAAAGCGGCATGGGCTTCGCCTCCACCACCAGCCCCGCGAACACGGACGATGCGGCCCCGGAGTGGACGGTGTTGGTCGCAACGTCAACCGGGCTGCCCGATCCCAAGGGGAACGTGTGGTCATAGTCCAAGAGAACGGTCCCATCAACCGCGACGAAGAGCCTTCTGGCCTCTCCCGAAGATGTCTCGGAATTCGTGCTCCAGGGGCCGAGCCAGACGGTGAAGCTCGTGGGCGCGGAGGGATCATAGCTGAACTCCGGGCTTATGACTGGAGCTCGCTTGGGGGTGTCCAGGGCAACCTTTGCCGTATGGTCGGCGCCGTAGATGAGGTAGAGGAGGATTCCTGACTGGGGCGTGCCGCTTGCCACGAGCGGCTGGAAGCCGGCGCCCACTGCCGGCATCCGCACCCGCAGGTGCAGCGGGCCGTCGAGGTGCGCGAAATGGCAGGGGACCGTCGGCGGCGGTCCGACCGGAATCACGGCATGCTCAAGGATCCGGCCGCTGAAGCCGCCCCCCGCGGAAGTGCCGAAGCCAGTGGATCCCAGTCGCAGGTCCCACGGACGCGACGGATAGGCAGGCAGCGCCGCCGTCAGCGCAGGCTGGCCGTTGACCGAGATTTGGAGAAGGCGCCCGGCATCGGCGACCGCGGCCCCCGTCCATCCCGCATATACCGGGTCATCCGCCGTTCCCGGAAGAAAGGCGCTCGAGCGGACCTCGATCACCAGCCGCCGGTCGGCGGGGATCGGCAGCGGAACGCCCGTGATCTCGCCCAGGCCCGCATGGAAATAACCCATCTCGACCTGGTTCTCGGTAAGGTAATGCACGGTCATCCAGTCCCTCTGGTCGCTGGTGAAGCCGGTCTGGAAAAGCGGCTCCGAGTCGGCGGTGGGATTGGCGGGAAGTTCGACGACGAGGCGGAGGCCGCCGTAGCGTATGCCCAGCATCCGGCCCACCGAGCTTGCGACCCGGTTTGCGACACGGCTCAGGGCCGCGGGCTGGTAGGCCGCCGACTGCTGGTCCATGAACGCCGCCAGGACAATCGCCACGGTGGCCAGCGCCGGGAGGCAGGCAAGGATACGGACGGCTGCGCTCCCCAGCCGGTCCGCGATGGCGAGGGTGGCCAGGGCGCCCAGCAGCACGAATTCGGGACCGAAGTCGGCGCTGTAGCGTCCCTGGGGCAGGAAGAAAAACAGGCAGTCCATCAGCAGCGTGCCCGCTGCCAGGATCCCGATCGCCCCGGCGAACCAGCCCCGGTCCGGCCCCAGCAGCGCCTGCCAGTGCTTGCTGGGCACGAGCATCAGGGCTGCGACCCAGACGATCGGGAAGCACCGCAGTATCCCCAGGGGGGCATCCGGGGGCGCCTGGACGAAGGGGAACCGCGGCAGCCATGAGACCGCCTGCATGAGATAAATCCCCGCATGGGGCAGGAGGTAGTCCACCGACAGGGGCGTGAAATGGAGGAAGTTCTGGCCCGCCAACTGGTAGCGCATGCCGAATTCGGCGGGATTTCCGAACCGCAGGGCGTTGTAGGTGAGGATCGCAACCCCGATCGCCGTGACGGGAATGAAGGCCCAGAGGGCGGGGCGCAGCCAGCGCCGCCAGCCCAGCGCGGCGTCTCCCGTCCGCCCGATCCATGCTACGGGAAGCGCCAGGAGGGCCATGCTGAGCAGGTAGTTCGGGCGGCATGCGAGGGTGAATCCCAGGCAGGCACCCGCCGCGGCCAGCCAGCGAAGGCCCCTGACCGGCCCCGCGCGGGCCACTCGGAACAGGCAATACACGCCGGCCATGGCGCACATGTAGGCGCATGAAATGGGGACCTGGTAGAAATTCGGGGCGATCGTGAGCCAGAGGACCGGGGTGCCGCAGGCGAGGACAAGCCAGAGGATCGCCACCACCAGGCGACCGGCCCGAGGGAACCAGTGCCGGCGCGCCTCCTCCACGAGGAGCGCAGCGAAGCCGAATCCCAGCGCGCAGAAGAGTGCCACGGCAAACGGCTCCGAGACGTAGTAGCCCGTGAGCAGCCGAATCGGCATGAAGAGAAGCAGGATCGGTCCCGCGCCGAAATAGAGGTAGTAGTGCCCCTTCCACAGGGTCATGTCGTGGATGCGGTAGGGGGCATTCGCGGTCGGATCATAGGGATCCGGAAGCGCAAGGAGGGCGGGGCTCGGCTGGACCGCCGCGTAGAGGTGTCCCGTCCGGAATCCCTCCGTCTGGAGACTGTAATAGCTGTCGCTGTTCTTCGAGAACCAGGCCTGCGCAGGCCGGTGGGTCGACCAAAGGTTGAGCCAACCGGCCGCGAGCACGCAGGCGGCCAACAGCAGACGCTCAAGCCACTTGGACGACGGCGGCCACGATCCCATAGACACGAGCAGTTGGAGCCGAAGGGCTTTCCCAGACAAGCATAGACTACCCCAGCCGATGGGCCCTGATGCCTTGCTTGGCGTGCCGCGCTATTCTCGGGCCGCCTTGAGACGGGCGACCTCCTCAAGTTGCTCTCGAGCCTCGCTCTCCCTCCCCGCCGCATGCAGCACGGCGGCGAGATTCTCCCGTGCGCTGAGATAGCCCGGCCTCAGCTTCACCGCTTCCTCATACTGCGCGATCGCCTCGTCGAGCCGTCCCATGCTCGCCAGGATCGCCGCCAGGTTATTATGCGCCTCGGGGTAGTCCGACTTCTGCCTGAGCGCCGTTTCGTAGTGGCGGATCGCATCCGGCAGCCGGCCCGACCTGGACAAGGCATAGGCAAGGTTTCCTTCCGCCTCGGGGTAGTCCGGCTTGATCCGAAGGGCCCTTTCATAGGCGGCGATCGCCTCGGGAAGCCTGCCAGCGACACTCCAGTCGCCGCCCAGGTTATTCCATGCCTTGGCAAAGCCGGGCCAAAGCCGCACGGCCTCCTCATGCTCGGCAATCGCGTCATTTGTCCGCCCCAAGGCCCGCCAGGCGAGCCCGAGGTCGTCGTGCGCGATGGGATAGTCAGGGCGAAGCCGCAAAGCGGCCTGGAAATGACCGGCCGCCTCCTGCACCCTGCCCTCTCCCCGCAGGAATTCCCCCAGATTGGTGTGGGCCATCCAGCAGTCCGGGTTCCTATCGAGGATGGCATTATAAAATATCGGCAAGCTGCGGTAGTTCCGGCTCTGCCGCCAGGTGAGGACGCCGAGCAGCCCCAGCGCCGCGGCGGAGACAAGCATGCGGGCCGCCCGAAATCGCACGGAGCCGGACCGGTCGCCGCTCTCCGCCATTGGAGACCGTTCGCCCGCTGACGACGCAAAGGCTGCAGCCGCCAGAGTGATGACGCCCAGGCAGGGCAGGTATTGCCAATGATCCGCCACGAACGAGAACTCAAAGGGGTAGACGTTGAAGAACCCCAGGGCCGGGAAAAGGGAACCGACAAAGAAGAGATAGGCCGCAAGCGGGGCGCGGGTGCGCCGCCGCAGGAGCCACAACGCCGCGAGGACGGCGAGCGCCGCCAGCGGAAACAGCCATTGGGCAAGCCTCGCGGGGTCCACCTGCCAGCGTGGATAGATGAAAATCAGGTTCGCGGGCCAGACGAGCTTGCCGAGATAGAAGCAGATGATCCGGCCGGCAAGGAGGCATCGCTCCAGCGCCGACAGCTCGAAATCCGCCCCGCGCGCCCCGACATAGTTCCGCTCCACCCAGGCGGTGAACAGCCCCATCGCAACGCCAAGCGCGAGCCAGGGCAGCAGCGGCACCACGTCCCGGCGCCACCCCAGGCGGCCGCGTTGCCACCAGAATACCACCAGCAGCGCCGCCGGCAGCGTCGCCGTCACCGACTTGGTCAGCATCGCCAGGATAAACAGCCCCAAGGCCAGCCCGTATGAGCTGCGATCGCGCCGCCTGTCGAATCCCAGGTAAACCAGGGCGGAAACAAGATAGAGCACGAGCGACAGCGTATTCTTCTGCTCGGCAATCCATGCCACCGACTCGGCGGCGACGGGATGCAGCGCAAACACGAAGGCCGCAAGCCAGGCGCCGGGTATGCAGAGCCGACGCAGGACGGCGGCCAGCAGGCATGCGGCCGTGGCGTGCAAGAGGATGCCGACAAGGTGGTACCCGATGGTGGCATCCCCCCATAGCCGGTGCTGCACCCAGAAGAAACTATGCAGAAACGGGTAATATTGCTCCGTCGCCCCCAGATCGGTCCAGATTCGGAAGAGGCCATGCAGCGACTGCAGGTCCGGGCGGGTCACATGCGCGGCGTCATCCCAAAGCATCCCGCCTCGAATCGCCGGGGAATACGCGAGAAGGGTCGCGCAGAAGAGAATCGGGGCCGGCCAAATCCAAGCGATGCGAGAGAGGCGCGGCAGGTTCGCGGCGCCCCGCGCGTTGCTGTTGCCGGTCGTCACGCTGCGAATTCCAGCCGGTGGGTTCGAATGCTCACGTTTTATGCGGGTGTCCTGTCTCCACTAGACCGAGGTGCTCACAGGCACAGGGGGGCCCACCATGTTTATCTGAAATCGGCAGCTTGGAAGACCCGAACACAGTGGAGGATGCAGGCGCACTCCCCCATGGGTCCCGGGAGGATCCCGGAGGACAATTATACTGCTGAAACCTCTTTCAGCAGCCAATACCGGCAACGATCTGTCGATGCGCCGCGACTCGGCCCGATCCCCGGATAACCCATACCTGGCCCAAGCTCAAGGAACAGGGTTCGAATGCCGCAGGGTCGCCGGCTTCCGGGCTATTTGGTAATTTCGATGGAGCTGACCGTCAGCACCTGCTTGCCACCAACGGTCGATACGGTGCCATTTGCCGTCACCTTGGCGGGACCTTCGCAGATTTTCTTATGAAACGCCTTGGAGGTGTCGTTGGCCGCGAGGTAGTAATTGACCGTCTTGTCCCCCTCCTTGACCTGGATGACCGTCTGGCACTTGTCCTGCAGGCCCAGTTCGCATTTCGCGCACATGGCCTCACCCGTGATCACCTTAGATCCATCCGCGGCCAGGGCTGATCCGGCTAGGAGCAAAGAGCCGATAAGAACACCGAATATTCTGGGGGTTTTCATATAGCCCACAGTTGCCCGACAAGTCCTATAGGCCAAGAACTTTCCGGTGGTGCCAGGGCCACGCTGCAAGGGCGCCTACAAGTGCAATGGCCTGCATTTTCCCGGCGCCCGGAAGATATGGTGGTGACTGCGGCGGGGCGGAACGAGATGATGGCGACATGACCTCGCCCGCCAAGACGGCGCCCGGGAAAAGACGGATCCCTCCATGCCTCAAATGCTCGACTCGCTAAGGCGGACGGTAACCACGCCCGTACCGGAGCAGCCTAAGCCATTGCGGGGCCGGATCGCCGTCGCGGTGTACAGCTGCGCCGCTGTCGTTAGCGGCTGGTTTTTCCTCTATCAGTTTCTGGCCTTCAGGCGGCTGTCGTTGACTTCCGATCTCTTCAGCTTGGAGCAGCTTTCCCGGACGTGGCTCCACGGGCGTTTTTTTTGGGAGAACTGCTATGGAAACCAGCTTTCGACGCACACCTATCTGCTCTGCCTTATATTGGCGGTCCTCACCGTCCCCTTGGGGGCAATAGGGCTCCTGCTCGCCTCGGCTCTCGCACTTGCCTCCTGCCTCATCGGTATTTTCGCGATAGGCCGCCTCTTCAAGGTTCCCGATTATGCGGCCCTCGCCTGGGCAGTTCTCCTTTCGTGCTGCCCAATGGCCATCGGATTCTACCAGGACCCGATCTACGGCTTTCACATCGAGCTGCTTGAGCCGGCATTCGCGATCTGGTTCGCGTATTTCCTGCTCCAAAGGCGCTGGATTCCGTCGATGGCGCTCGGGTGCGGACTGCTTCTGGTAAAGGAGGATACTCCACTTCTTGTGGTCGCCCTCTGCGCAGCCGTGATGACAGAAGACCTGGTCCGTAGCGCCTTCGGGCGCCGATTCAGTTCAAACAACGTGATTAACTGGCCGGTCGTCGCATGCGCCCTGGTGGCCATTGCCGCCCTTCCATTGCTCCTTTGGATTATCAAGTCCCAGCCAATCGGTCCCACTTCTGCCGGCAACTTCAACAGGCTGAGGCCGGTATCGGGGACGCCGATCAGCGGGACAAGCGGGTTGGCGCGCTACGTGATCGGCAACCTCGGGCTCTGGCTCGGATCGCCACGCACGGGACAGGCCCTCCTGGTTTTCGTGGCCGCGACTTTTGGCCTCATCGTGCTCCGCCCGATCTGTCTTTTTTGGGGACTGGCGACGATCCTTGTCTCGTGGCTCATGCAGGACGACCTCCTGTGGCCGCCGCGCTTTGCGGGGGCATTTTCATTTCTGCAGGTGGTCGGAACGCTTGGCTTCGCTTCGGCATGGTCGCTGGCCAGCTCAGCAGCCTCCTCACGAAGGGGAAAAATCGTGGCCTGGGCAGTCGCCGCGTGCATAGCGGGAGTGCTGGGCTGCTGGGCCGTGTCGAGACAGGCGTCGCTCTTTCCAGGAGCTAAAGCCGTCTACAAATTGGCACCCAGGAGCCGCTATACCAAGCAGGAGCTACGGCAGGCGGATCGCGTCTTTTCCGTTTATCGCAGGCAAAGCTCCCCCGCCGACCCGGTGAGCGCCTCGAAATGGCTGTTCCGTTACGCCCATGACCGGGACCTCTATTGGACGGACGGATTGAACGGGGGGGTGCAGCCCGTATGGGTTCTGCGTGACTTTGAACACCTGTTTTCAAGGGACGAAGCGGAGCGGCTCTTTGATCCCACCCATGTTGAGCTAGTCGCCTTCGAGGGCCGCTTTGCGCTCTATCGCAGGCGTGCGCCGGGAGACACCTACGCCGAGCAGGCTTCGCAACGGGAATGGACGGGCACATTCCGGCTGCATCTCCGGCTGCCCCAGTACCAGGGCACGGTTAGCGAACCCCTGGTCAGCACCGGAGCACCGCGTGCGTCGGACCTCATATTCATAAACTACTTCGACCCCCAGACCGTCGTTTTCGTGCACGACTCGACCAACGGCGGCACGGAATACTCGGCCAAGATCCCGGTCGACTACTCGAAAGAGCACGTGCTCGACATCGGTATCAGCTCGCTTGGAAGCGCCCTGCCCGAGGGCTCAACGGTCGAGATCGCCCTTGATGGGCGCATTGTGATGGTCGGTTCGCTGCCATTCCATCCGTCAAAGCCGTACCAGGCGGTTTGCGGCTACAACGCCTGCGAGATGGGAAGCGCAGTTGAGCTATTTCATGGGGACATCCTGAAGTCCGAGCGCCTGGACAGCTTTCCGGTCAGCTCAACGGCCCAGCGGCGGCATGACGATGCAGGCCCCCTGAAGGTGACCCTGACTTTCCCGCAGGGAATGACATCGGGCAATGAGCCCGTCGTCGCCACTGGCGTCTGGGGGAAGGGCGACATTGTGTTCGTGCGCTACCTGGGGGGAAACAAGATACAATTTGGCGCGGACCACTGGGGAACCGGCGTAAGGTTCAGCCCCATTCTCGACCTGAAGGCACCGGGCCCCCATACCCTCGTCGTGGACAGCGCGGCCCTCGAGCCGCCGGTGGGCAGCCCCCGCTGGGCCACGGTGAGCCCCGCCGACCAGCAGCGGAGCTGCGCCACAATCTCGGTCTGGTTCGATGGAAGGCAGGTGTTATCGACGGACTTTCCCGCGTTTCCCTCGGCCCAGGAAGAGGTTGTCGTGGGCTCCAACTCGATTTCCGGCTCCACGTGCGGCCCCAGCTTCACGGGAATCATCTCGGGCACAGGCCGCCTTCGTCCCGGGTTCCGCCCATAGGAGGGTTGAAGCCGTAAGGCGGCCAGGCGCCGTGCGGTTGGAGCGCAACATCACAACCCCTCGGTTGTCGGACATTTACCCTTCGCGGCCAAATTCAGTCTAACAATAGCTTACCCCATGTTTCTCTCGAATCGCACTGTGCTTTGTGCACGTTGTGGATATCGTTGGCGCTTCCGAAGCTTCGATTGGTTTCTGTGGCGCAAATGCCATTTCGGTCCAGACATGAATCGCAATTTGGGTTCCCCAACGAACTCGCCCCGGTGACACCTTCCTAACTCCTGGCCCACCCCGCATGAGCGTGGATCTTCATGTGAACGGCTTGCACGCCGCCGGACCCGCAGGCCGATCGCTTTTCGACTGCGCAGAGTCGGTGGGAATCAGGGTGCCGACATCCTGCCAGAAGCAGGGCAAGTGCAAGGAATGCGTCGTGGAGGTCGTGGAGGGTATGGACTGCCTCTCGGCGACCACGGATGCGGAGAAGCACCTCAAGCCTCCCTTCCGGCTTTCCTGCTGCGCCCGCATAGCCCGCGATTCCGGCGTTGTGCGCTTCCATACCATGCGCCGCGGCGAGATGAGGATCGAGAAAAACGCGTTCTCCTTGCCCATCCAAAGCCGGCCCTGGAAGCTCGACCCGGCCGTCACCCGCGAAGGCACCAAGATCCTACTCGATGGCCGGGAGATCGCCCAGGGTAGCGGGCCGATCCATGGGCTGGCCATCGACATGGGCACCACCACGATCGCGCTCCGGCTGCTGGACCTGGCGACGGGCGAGCTGGTCGCCGATTCCTCGTTTGAGAATCCGCAGCGCTTCGGCGGCTCGGACGTGATGGCAAGAATCCAGTACGACACCGACGATCGCTCGCGGACACTGCAGCGAACGCTCGCCGGCTATCTCAGCCGTGCGATCCAGGAGCTGCCGGTCGACCCGCAGTCCATCTACGAGGTCGTGGTTGCGGGAAATTCGACGATGAGGGATCTGTTCTTCCGCCTCTCGGTGCATTCCATCGGGCAGAGCCCCTATCGCTCGATCACTGAGCTGGAGCTGGAGTCAGGCAAGCGGGCGACCACCAGCCTTTCCGAGCCAGCCCGGAGGCTCGGCCTGCCGATCCATCCGGAGGCGCGGGTCTACGGGCTTCCCATAATCAGTGGGCATGTGGGCGCCGATGCGGCGGCCTGCATGCTGGCGGTCGACATCGCCAATGAGGAGAGGACCATCGCCGTCATGGACATCGGCACGAACACGGAGCTTATCGTGGGCAATCGACATAGGATTCTTGCCGCATCTTGCCCGGCCGGCCCCGCATTCGAGGGCGGCCAGATCGCTTTCGGCATGCCGGGGCTTCCCGGAGCCATTGAGCGGGTCGCCATCGGCGACGACGGGCGCTTCACCACGAGCACAATCGGCGGGGGGCCCGCCGAGGGCATCTGCGGCTCGGGCCTCGTCGACCTGCTGGGAGAGCTTCTCCGCACGGGTCGCATGAACCGCCTTGGAAGGTTCGAGAGCGGGGAGTCCGAGGTGGTCATCGACACCAGTGGCAACCGGGCCGTCACGTTCAGCGAATCCGACATCAATGCCCTGGCGCAGGCCAAGGGAGCCAATGCCGCGGGGCTCCAGATCGCATTCAGGGAATTCGGCCTGAAGCACACTGAGCTGGACGTCTTTTACCTGGCAGGAGGCTTCGGCCGGTATTTGAGCCTCGAGGCATCCAAGCGAATCGGACTTATCCCAAACATTGAGAACTCGAGAATCGTCCAGGTGGGGAATGCCTCCCTGGAGGGAGCCTGCCTGGCGCTCCTGTCGCGTTCAAAGCGCATGGAGCTGGAGGAACTCGTCCGGCGAGTGACGCATTGCCGCCTGGAGACGCACCCGGACTTCTTCGATATCTTCGTCGAAGGCTGCCAATTCGCACCCGTGGTGGATGCGGCGGCCGCGCCCCACTCCTGACCCAGCCGTGATCGAATCGCTTGTCTCGCAGCCCGACTGCGCCGTTCGCGAGGCGGAATACTTCCGGCTTCTAGGGTATCCGCCTGGATTCGAAACCGGCCCACGGGCGCGCGAACTCGCTGACTGGGCGCGGCGCTGGTATTCCGAGAAGGGCAGGCCCTGGGTCTACCTCCGGGAGGCGAGTCTCGAGTTCGGCGACGGGTCCCTCCTGCTGGACGGAATGGAATTCAAGTCGCAGAAGTTGCTTGCCCACCTGCGGGACAGCGGCTGCCGCCGTGCCGTCCTGGTTGCGGCGAGCGCTGGGGCGGGCTGCGAAGGCGCGGCGAAGGTACTTTGGGACGATGCGAAGCCCGACGAGTATTTCTTCCTCGAGATATTCGGCTCGGCGGTCGTCGAGCACCTGGTGGCGACCATAAGCGGCCGGATCTGCGAACTTGCCGAGGGCGACGGCCTCTGGGCGGTGCCGCACTACAGCCCAGGCTACGCGGGATGGGATGTGTCGGAGCAGACGATGCTCCACAGGCTAATCCTCCAGGGATCAACAATCGCCCTTCCTGAAACCCTGGAGGTCCTGTCGTCCGGGATGCTGAGGCCAAAGAAGTCCCTCCTCGCGGTCGTCGGGCTCACGGAGAAGGCGACGGCGCTTCCTCCCGGCCACCAGGCGCCCTGCCACCATTGCTCGTTCTCGCCCTGCCGGTATCGACGCTCCCCGTACCGCCACGCGCCAGGCAAACAGGATGGCCGTCCCCAGCAGGCCGCAACGCCCTCCTATACCGTCAATCCAAGGGCCCTTAAGAAATGGGCGGGCGAACGGCTGCAGCTCAGCAGCCGCCCAGACGAGCGGGTCGAGGCCGTGTTCCGGTTTGACGGGACGACATGCTCCAATCTGGGGCAGCCGCTCGCCTTTGAGTACGTGGTGCTCGTCGGGCCCGCGGCCGATGGCCACCCGATCCTGGAGGCATCGTGCCGCCCGGCGCCGGGCCATGACGGGTACGAGAAGATGTGCGCCTACATCACCGACCACGAGGGCCTCATGGGGGCCATCGCGGCCGAGACCCCCCTGCTCGGCCGGCCGCTCGGCGACGTCCTCGCATGGCAACGGACGCCTGCCCCGGCAGGCTGCCTCTGCACCGCTGAAAGCAGGGCGCACAATTGGGGCCTCGCCCTCGAGGTCGTGCATTTTGCTCTCGCCCAAGGCGGGCCGGATACCGAACGGTCCTCCCCCCCTCCCCCCAAGCAGCCCACGCCCCGATGATAAAACTCTGTGACACCAATGCTGCAGCCAAGGCCAAGCTGCCGCCCGGGTCTCCCGACAAGTCCGGCATAGGTGTCCACTACGTTGACGCATTCATCGCGCCGATGAACGCCGCGCTGCCCGGCAATATCCGCGTCACCTGCAAGCGGAAGGGGCTGCGCGTCACCCTTCGTGTCGGGGAAAAGAAGGGCGACGGGCTCATGCGCAGGCTGGCCGTGGGCCCGGACCCGGTCGTGATGCTGAAGGCCTGCCTCGAGGAGGCGGCCAAGGCGGCCGGCGTCGAGCTCCAGCTCGGCGACGCCGAGATACTCATCACCCCTTAGCCCTCACCCAAACCCAAAAAGGAGCACGCATGACACCCGCACAATGGGACATCTTCAAGAGGGCCTCACGGCTTGAGAAATTGGACAAGGTGCCGATGGCCATGATCATCGATAGCCCTTGGATTCCCGGCTACGTCGGGGTGAAGCACATGGACTTCTTCCTGGACCCGCAGCTGTGGTTCCAGTCCCACCTGAAGATCCACAAGGAATTCCCCGACATCATCTTCGTGCCCGGCTGGTGGCTCGAGTACGGCATGGCCGCGGAGCCCTCCGTGCTGGGGTCCAAGATCAAGTTCTGGCAGGACAACACGCCGAGCGAGTACCACATGCTCTTCAACATCGAGGACCTGGAGAAGCTGCCCGAGTACGAGGTCGAGTCAGACGCGTTCATGGCCCTCACCCTGCACCGCTACCGGATGCAGAAGCAGCAGGTCCTCGACACGGGCGAGATCTTCACCATGGCCACCTCTCGCGGGCCGATGTGCACGGCCGGGTTCGCCCGGAGCACGAGCGACTTCATGTTTGACCTCGTCGAGAAACCCGAGTGGGCGCACAAGCTGCTCGACCTCGCGACCCGCCTCACGATCGACTGGCTGAAGGCGCAGGTCAACGTGATGGGCCCGACCGTCGAGGGCATATTCATCCTCGATGACATTGTCGGGTTCGTGAACGAGGACCACTACATGGAGTTCTGCCATCCGTACCTCAAGCGGATCTGCGACGCCTTCCCCAAGGACTGGGTGAAGCTCTACCACAACGACGCCTCGGTCGAGGCGTGCCTGGAGCACCTGCCCGACTGCGGCTTCAACATGCTCAACTGGGGCAAGCAGACCGACATCGCCGACGTGAAGGCCCGGATCGGCAACCGGATGTGCCTCATGGGCAATGTGAACCCCCTTGAGGTCGGGGTCCGCGGCACCCCCGAGGAGGTGCGCGTGGCCACGCTCGACGTCCTTGAGAAGAGCGGCGGCGAGGGGATCGTCCTCTCCGTCGGCGGCGGGACGAGCCCTGGAATGCCTCGGGAGAACCTCGTCGCGATGCAGAAGGCCCTGGCGGAGTTCAACATGGCCCATTTCGGGCGAAGCTGACCCCGGGATTCGCCATGCCTGACTACGCCCTCATGAACCAGCTCCTCTACGACGGAAAGGCGAAGGAGGTGGAGCAGATGACCAAGGATGCCCTCGCGGAGGGCCGCCCGGTCAAGGAGGTGCTCGAGCAGGGCCTGATCGCCGGCATGAGCGTCGTGGGCGAGGACTTCAAACACAACATCCTCTACGTGCCGGAGGTCCTGATCGCGGCGCGGGCCATGAAGTCCGGGATGGCGATATTGAAGCCCCTCCTTGCCGCGCACGGCCCCGACTCCGGTTCCACCGGGCGGATCCTGATGGGAACGGTCCGGGGCGACCTGCACGACATCGGCAAGAACCTGGTCTGCATGATGGCCGAGGGCGCGGGCTTCACGATCAAGGACATCGGCGTCGACCAGAGCCTCGAGAAATTCCTGGCGGCCTCCGCGGATTTCAAGCCGGACGTGGTCGGGATGAGCGCGCTCCTGACGACAACGATGACCTACATGAAGGTCGTCGTGGACGGCTACAGGGAGCGCGGCCTCGGCCACATAAAAATGGCCATCGGCGGGGCCCCCATAAGCCAGATGTTCGCCGATGAGATCGGCGCGGACGGCTACGGCGCGGATGCCTCCTCCGCAGTGGACCTGTTCCTGTACCTCGTGGGAAAGGGCCCGGCGCCGACGGCTTCCTTCAAGGCCGGCGCCGGCCCGGCAAGGGGCCAGCCTGCGGTGCAGCGGGGAGCCAACCCGGTGTCGACCTACCAGATCCTCTATTGGCGCGACATGCCGTCCGCCATCAAGGCCTGGGACGACTTTGGGGAGGTGAAGGGCGACCTGCCCGTGGCCTTCACCCAGCGGATCGACGCGGCTGCCCAGAGGATGGGCATCACCGCCGGGGACGACTACGTCGCCCAACTGCGCTGGGGCGAGGAAACGGAGCGCGCCGGCGCACCGGAGGACGTCGTCAAGGCGCTGACCAGCGAACTCGAGGCTGCCGCCGCCAAGGCGCCCTGAGCCCCCGGCATGGCGATTCCCACCTTATGAAGCCACCGCTGCTCCAGATGCTGAGGAACAGGCGCCTAGTCTGCGACGGCGCCATGGGCACGCAGCTCATGCTGGCCGGTCTCGAGCAGGGCGGGTGCGGGGAGGCCTGGAACCTCACGCATCCCGACCGCGTGCTTGGGATCCAGAAGCGATATGCCGATGCCGGGGCGGATTGCCTTATCACCAACACATTCGGCGGAAGCCGGCTCATGCTCCGCCGGCATGGGCACGAATCCGATCTCGCCAGGATCAACCAGGCCGGCGCAGGGATCGCCCAGGAAGCCTTTGGCGGGCGGGCGGGCTATGTCCTGGGGGACGTGGGCCCGCTGGGTGCGCTCCTGGAGCCCTATGGCGACTTGCCGGCGCCGGAGGCGCAGGCCGCGTTCGAGGAACAGGCGACGGCACTGGTCGCAGCGAAGGTCGACGCGATCATCATCGAGACCCAGACGTCCCTTGAGGAGCTTGGGATTGCGATCGAGGCGGCCAAGGCGGCCGGCGCGCCCTGCATCATCGCCTCGCTCGCCTACGACCTCTCCATGGACGGCTCCTTCTTCAAGACCATGATGGGGATCTCGCCCGAGCAGGCCGCGGTGTTTGTCCAAGAGAGGGGCGCGCACATCGTGGCGCTCAATTGCGGCACCGGAATGGACATGGCCGGCGCCGCGAAGGTCGCACGGCTGTACCGGGAAAGCTGCACCCTGCCGATCATGGTGCAGCCGAACGCCGGCCTGCCCGTGCTCGAGAACATGAAGGCCGTCTACAAGCAGTCGCCGGCCGACATGGCAAGGGACGTCCCGCTGGCGCTGGAGGCCGGCGTGGCCATCGTGGGATCCTGCTGCGGGAGCACGCCGGAGCATACCCGGGCCATCCGCGAGCAGGCCGATCTATTCCAGTCGTCGCTTCGCCCGGCGACCTAGGACCACCGGCCGCCGGCACCGGCGCGCCTCCCCTGGCTACCGGGTGGCCGCCACCATGATCGCGCTGCCGTTGGGGTTGGATTCAAATTCCACGCGCTGGCGCGAAAATCCGAAATGGGCCAGGGCGCCCAGGATATCGGCCTTCTCCATCCAGTTGGAGTGTTCCTCCGGCCCCCCCCAGAACTTCCCGTAGTTCAAGGAGCCCCCGTAGTCATGCCTGTGGAGCGTGTGCCTGAAGCCGGACACCGTGCGTTCGCCCACGCCGGACGTCCCGGCGATGACCTCGGGATGCGATCTTGAGAATTCCTCGTCCCAGAAGACGGTCCAGATGAAGACGGACTTGGATCGGCGGCAGAGCAGCTCGATGAACTCCACGGGGTTGGCCAGGTGGTAAAGGATGCCGCAGGCAAAGCCGACCTCGTAGCTGTGCCCGATGGACCGCAGGAATGAAACGGCGTCCCCGTAGAGGAAGTTCACGCGCTCCATGCCGATGAGCTCCTTGAGGACCAGGCACTTGAGGAACGCCTCGGGATGGGCCTCGACCGCCGTCACCGATTTGGCGCCGGCCTTGATAAGGCTGTAGGTGTGCGCGCCCTCCAGCGGGCCGAGTTCCAGGACCGCGCTGTCCGCGAGATTGATCCCGAGCGCGCCAAGGTTCTCCTTGGCCCACGGGATCCTCGGGTCCTCGAACAGGGCCGCCGTTCCCGCGACCGCGTCCGGCATGCCCGCCGGCATCCGTGTCGCCCACTTCCCCTTGAACAGGTCCAGCGTCTGCTGGACGGACGGCGCATTTTTTGCGTAAGGCGATGCCATGGAATGCGTGAGCGATGCCGATCACAACGCCGCGCCGACCGGGTGGCAACTGCCGCGTGGCCCGGCGCGGCGGCCGGCGCGTTCGCCGCGAAAGGGCAGCGGCGGCCGCCTGGGCGCATGGGTTCTCGCCAATGCGCGTAGGCCGCCCCTAGGGTGGGCCATCAATGGAAACCCAACGCGAGCTTGGCGCGCCCTGGCGCTCGGGTATTCAGGGCGCCCGGGCCAACCTGGTCCCGGGGATCATCCTCCAGCTCGCGGCGTTGGCGCTGGTCCTGGGGTTTTACAACCTGCCGGCAATCCATGGGGCGCTCTTTCGCCTCATGGCCGTGCGCAAGACCTATGGTTATGCGCTCAGCGTCGTGACGACAGCCTTGTTCGGCGGCTTCATTCCCTTTCTCGTCCTCCACTTTGCGTCCCGCGGGATCCCGGACGCCGCGTATTCGTGGGCCCAGGGACTGGGGCTGACCTCGTTCTGGGCCTACAAGGGGTTTGAAATCGACTTCTGGTATCACCTGCAGGCCCTTTTCTTCGGCAACGGGCATGACCCGCACACGATCGTCATCAAGGTGTTCATGGACCAGCTGGTCTACTGTCCCGTGCTCGCCGTGCCCATGACCACCGCCGTCTATGAGCTGGTCGACTCCCACGGCAACTGGAGGGCGGTCGGCGCCGACATCCGCGCGCCGCACTGGTACCTGCGCAAGGTCCTCCCCATCCTCATCTCGAACCTTGGCGTCTGGGTGCCGGCGGTCGCCGTCATCTACTGCCTCCCCACCCCGCTGCAGCTGCCGCTCAACAACATCGTCATGTGCTTCTACACGCTGGTCGTCATCCACCAGACCAAGAGCGCGGCAAGGTCCGCCGGTCCCGGCGGACTTGCCGGCCAGGGCGGCCAAACATAGAAACGGCCGGGGTGCAACCAGACCCGCGCGTCCAACGGCAGCCATCCTGCTCCGAAGCTCCTTTTATCGCCAGGCGACCCCGTCTATTCTGGGCCCTGAGCAGCCACGGCACCTTCACGCCATGAAATTGGACAGCCTCCTAGGACCGACGAAAACGCTGTTTTCCCACCGCGAGCTTTTCATCGTCCTGGTCTGCAACCTTCTCCTCGGCCTGGCCTCCTCGTTCGTCGGGCCGTTCTACTCCATGTTCGGCACGATGGAGGCCGGCATGTCGAACTGGGTTTTCGGCGTGTTCATGACGATCACCTCGATCGTGGGGATCATCCTGGCCACGATACTCGCGCACTGGTCGGACACGCGGTTCAGCCGGCGCTCCGTTCTCCTCTGGGGCTCGGCGTTCGGCGCCGTGGGCTACGCCGGCTACGCGTATTTCAGGTCGTTCCTGTGGCTGACCGTGACCGGCTCGATCGCGCTTGCCGGGGCCTCCATCGCCTTCGCCCAGATCTTCGCGTATGCGCGCGAGGCCATCGCCCGCCACGGGCTTCCCGACAGCGATGCGCCGCTCTACATGAACATCTACCGCCTCACGCTTTCACTTGCGTGGACGGTGGGGCCGGGGGCTGCCGCGTGGGTCATGGTGAAGTACTCCTTTAAGGGAATTTTCCTCGCCTGTGGCAGCCTTTACCTGGTCCTGATGGCGATCATCTGGCTCTACGTCCCCTCGCTGCCCCCTGCGGCGGCCGGGCGGAAGCAAAGGGTCCCCTTGTTCCGGCTCCTCAAGCGGCCGGATCTCCTGTGCTATTTCTGGGCATTTGCGATGGTCTTCACGTGCATGACGATGGGCATGATGAACCTGCCGCTCATGATCCTGCAGCTCCTGGGCGGCACCGATCGCCAGGTCGGAATCGCCTACAGCGTCGCACCGTTCTTCGAACTGCCCTTCCTCGTCCTCTTTGGCTTGGCTGCCGCCAGGGGAAGCCGGCCCGAGCCGATGATCCGGCTGGGAGTCGTGATCGGCGTGGCCTACTACCTCCTCCTGGCCTTCGTCAGGGCCCCCTGGCAGATCTACCCGATCCAGATCCTGAGCGCCGCGATGATCGCCGTGCTTGCCGGCATCGCGATCACCTTCTTCCAGAATTACATCCCTAACCAGCCCGGTTCGGCCACCAACCTCTACACGAACGCAAACCGCATCGGGTCGACCGGGGGCTACCTGTTCTACGGAACGCTGGCCACGGCGTTCGGCCACCGCGCCGTGTTCCTGGTGTGCGCCGGTGTCTGCGCGCTGGCGTTCATACTGCTGCTCCTGGCCCGGGAGGAGCACCAGGGCCCTGCCCCCGTGTCGGCATGACCATGGGATTCAGGAGGCCGTTCCCCCGCGCCGCGTCAAACCCCGGGGGCGCATGACGAGCCGGACAAGGCCGGTGGACCGGCTGCTGAAGGCCTGGACGGCGGCCGTCCTCCTGTTCCTTTACGCCCCGATCGCCGTCCTCGTCGCCTACTCCTTCAATGCGTCCAGGCTGAACATACTCTGGCGGGGCTTCACGCTGAGGTGGTATGCCGAGATCTGGCACAACACGAAGCTCGTGCGCGCGGCCTGCAACAGCCTCGAGATTGCCGCGGCGGCCACGGCCGCCTCCATTGTGCTCGGAACAACAGGCGCGTGGCTGCTCCACCGGTACCGGTTCCGGGGCTCCGCTGCGATCAAGACCCTGGTCGCGATCCCCATGGTGATGCCCGAGGTGCTGATGGGAATCAGCCTGCTCGTCTTCTTCACGGCGATCAGGTTCTCCCTTGGCTTCACGACCGTCATCGTCGGGCACGTGACGTTCTGCATCCCCTTCGTCATGTCGGCCGTCCAGGCGCGCCTCGACGGGATCGACCCGTCGCTTGAGGAAGCTGCCCTCGACCTGGGCGCCACGCCGGTGCGGGCCTTTTGGCATATCATCCTCCCCTTCCTGCGGCCCGCGATCGTTGCCGGGGGGCTGATGGCATTCACCCTCTCGCTGGACGAGTTGATCGTGACGTTCTTCACGGCGAGCTCCGCCTCGAGGACCCTTCCCCTGGAGGTGTTCGGAATGGCCAAGATAGGCCTCAACCCCGAGCTCAATGCACTATCGGCCATCATCGTCATGACGGCGGCCGGCATCCAAGTCGCGCTGAACCAGATGAGGAAGGACGCGCGATGAACATGCGGCTGCCCGTTGTCCTGCTCGCCCTGGCCTCGTCCCTGCCCGCCCTGCAGGCGCGCGAGGGGCTGAACCTCTTCGCATGGTCGGAATACGTCCCCCAGAAGGTCCTCGACGGCTTCACCGCCGAGACCGGCATAGAGGTGAACTACGAGACGTTCTCCTCCAATGAGGAAATGGTCTCGAAGCTGGTCGCGGGCGACGGCGACTACGACGTTATCCAGCCGTCCGACTACACGGCGGAGGCCCTCATCAAGCAGGGTCTCCTGGCGCCCCTGGACCTCGCGGCCCTGCACAACCTCGGGAACATCGACCCCGCATACCGGCACCTGCCGTACGACCCCGAGGACAGGTACACCGTACCCTACATGAGCGGAACGGTCGGCATCGTCGTCAACACAGCCGTGGTCCACACCCGGATCCGAAGCTTCGGGGACGTCTTCCAGCCGAGGTTCTCCGGGAGGATCGTCGTCCTGAATGACAACCGCGAGATCGTGTCGTGGGCGCTCGCCTACCTCGGGCTACCCACCAACGAGATCAACGCCAAGTCCCTCGCCGCCGCCCGGCCCGTGATCACGAGGTGGCTGAAGTACGTGAAGGTCTTCGATTCGGACAGCCCAAAGACGCCCTTGCTCAACGGCGACGTCGACATCGGCGTCGTCTGGAGCGGCGAGGCCGCAATCCTCTGGAACCAGGACCACAAGTTCCGCTACATCCTGCCAAGCGAGTCGGTCCACAGGTTCATCGACCTACTCGCGGTGCCCGTGGGGTCCAGGCACAGGGCGGCTGCCCACCGATTCATCGACTACGTGCTTCGCCCCGAGGTGTCCAAGCTCATCTCGGACGAGTTTCCCTACACGAACCCCAACGGCGCGGCCCGCAGGCTCCTCTCCCCCGCCCAGCTAGCGAACCCGGCCAGCTATCCCAAGGGGGGCAACCTTGAGACGTTCCGGGACGTGGGCAGGGCGGCCTCGGACATCGACCAGCTGATGACCGACATAAAGAGCGCGCAATGAGCGGCCGTGGCCAAAGGCCGGGGGCAGGCGCCTGGCTGCTCCTGTTCCCGCTGCTGCTCTGGTCGCTGGCATTCATAGTCGCCCCGACTGCGATCCTCGTCGTCTATGCCTTCTGCCAGCGCGACGAGATCGGGCGCGTCGTCTTCAGCTTCACGCTCGAGAATTTCCAGCGTGTCCTCGACCCCGTCTTCCTGAGGATATTCGGGCGGTCGACGGCCTACGCCGCCCTGACGACGGCGATATGCCTGCTGGCAGGCTTTCCCGCGGCATGGCACATCGCGCGCAGCCAGCCGCGAACACGGAACCGGTTGATCATGCTCGTCATGATCCCCTTCTGGACGAGCTTCCTCATCCGCACATACGCATGGATGACGATCCTGAAGCAGGGAGGGCTCCTGAACGGCCTGCTCAGCTACCTTGGCGTGATCGGCTCTCCCGTGGAATTCCTCTACACCCCGGGCGCAGTCATCCTCGGCCTGGTCTACGCCTACCTCCCCTTCATGATCCTTCCCATCTACGCCAGCGCGGAGAAGGTCGACCAGGCGCTCATCGAGGCGGCGCATGACCTCGGGGCGGGCCCGCTGCGCGTCTTCACGACCGTGATCATCCCGCTCACCCGGCCGGGCATCGCCGCCGGCATCCTCCTCGTGTTCGTGCCGGCCGTCGGGATGTTCGCCGTCACGGACCTCATGGGGGGAGCCCGCGTCATGCTCATCGGCAATGTCATCGAGAACCAGTTCCTGGCCGCCAGGAACTGGCCGTTCGGCGCGGCGCTCGGCGTCGCTTTCCTGGGCATGTTCGCCGTGGTGTACGCCCTGCTTGCGCGCCGCGCAAAGGCCGCATGATCGAGGCACGGGAGGTCACGAAGCACTTTGGCGCCTTCAAGGCGCTCGACGGCGTCTCGCTGGAGGCCCGGAAGGGCGAATTCCTCACGCTCCTCGGGCCCTCAGGCTGCGGCAAGACGACCCTGCTGCGGATATTCGCGGGCCTGGAGCCGCCGGACTCGGGTTCGGTCCTCCTGGAGGGCGCAGATGTCACCTCGGTCCCCGCGTACCGCCGCGACGTGAACCAGGTGTTCCAAAGCTACGCCCTCTTTCCCCACCTGAGCGTCGCCGACAACATTGGCTTCGGCCTTAAGATGCGCGGAATCCGCTCGAGGGAGCGCCAGGCGCGCGTAGCCGAGGCTGTCGCCGCCGTGGCGCTTGGCGGCATGGAGGACCGCCGGCCACATCAGCTTTCGGGCGGTCAACGCCAGCGCGTGGCCGTCGCCCGCGCGATCGTATGCCAGCCGAAGGTCCTGCTTCTCGACGAGCCGCTTTCCGCGCTCGACGCCAGGCTGCGTGTGGGCATGCAGGACGAGTTCAGGCGCCTTCACCGCAAGCTGGGGCTCACGATGATCTATGTCACCCATGACCAGCAGGAGGCGCTCTCGATGTCGGACCGGATCGCGATCCTGAATGCCGGAAGGATTGAGCAGGTCGGCTCTCCCCAGGAGATCTACAACAAGCCGTCCACCGCGTTTGCGGCGGACTTCGTGGGGCACGCGAACCTCGCCGAGGCCGAGGTGCTTTCGGTGGCGGACGGCGCAGCCGTCCTGCGCACGAAGGAGGGTATTCGCATTACGGCGCCCGCATCGCGCGTGCCCGCCGGCGCGGCCGCGGTGATTGTCTCCCTGCGGCCGGAGGACCTGACGCTAGCAACGGAGGCCCAGACCGGCCCCAATGCGTTCGCAGCCGTTGTCCTTGAATGCGCCTTTCACGGCGCCGCAGACCGGGTCATTGCGGTCACCGAGGGGGGCACCCGGCTCGTCATAATCGCGGCCGGGCCGGGTGCGCGGCGGGCGGTCCCCGGTCCCGGTGAGCGCATCACCTGCTCGATTCGCCCCGAGGACGTCGTTATCCTGCCCTTTCAGCCCGCGGGGCGCCTCAGGAGCCCGCTGTCGGAAAGCCAGTCTGCCATCCTCTGAGGCCATGCGCGTATCGCCGCATAGGGCGAGCGCTGGCCCATGTTGAAGGCGTGCTTGCCCCGAACGATGAAATGGGCCTCCACGGGCACGTTGGCGGCGCGCATCTTCTCGTAGATGTCGAGCGCCACCTGGTCGCACTTGTACTCGTCATCGGTGGCGCAGAGCAGGAAGGCAGGGCCGGTGTCCGGCGTGACCACCTTGGGAGAGGGATCGCCCGGGTAGATCATCATCTCAAAATTCGGCCTGCCGCTCACCCGCTCCACGGGGTCCGACGACGATGGATCCCCGTTCGACTTCTGGTAGGCGATGAGGTTCACCACGGTGGCGCCTTTCGAGAAGCCGAGAATCCCGATCCGGTTCGGATCAATGCCGAATTCGGCCGCCCGGCTGCGGACAAGCCTTACGGCCCTGTTGCCGTCCTGGCGGACGTTCTCGTCCGTGTAGGGCGAGCCGTCCTCCTTGGGAAGCCGGTACTTGAGCGCAAACGCAGCCACCCCCAGGGAATTCAGGTACTTCGCGGGCTCAATTCCCTCCGCCTTGAAGACAAGCTCCCTGAAGCCTCCGCCGGGCGCCACGATGACGGCGCATCCATTGGCCTTGCCCGGTGGGGGAAGGAAAACGGTGAGGGAGGGGTTGTTAATGTCCTTCACCCAATAGTCCTTTGCCACTTCCGGGATGTCCTTCCGGCTCTCAAAGCCCGGGGCGCCATTGGGCCAAAGGGGAATAACCCGGGGCGGCGGCTGGCCCCGGCTCGTTGCGGCGGCGGCCAGGATGGCAAGAAGGGGAAGGATCGGTTTCATTTTGGGTTTGGGGATGGGCGGTTTTCCATCTAGGCCACAATGCCGCGCGGATTCAAAAGAATAGATTCCCGCGCACAGGACCATCATCCTCAAGCCGGTGAAGGACGCCCCCCATTCAACCGCTCCACGCCTGCGGGCCGCCGACGTGGCCCTCTCGGCGGGGATATTCGCGGCCGCCGTGCTTGTTTACCTGCCCTCGATGTCCGGCGCGCTCATCTGGAACGATACGGATTACGTGACCGCGCCTGGCCTGAAGTCGCTCCATGGCCTCTGGCTCATATGGACCCGGCCCGGGGTCACCCAGCAGTACTATCCCTTGCTCCACAGTTTCTTCTGGGTGCAGAGCAGGCTGTGGGGCGAGGCCCCGCTGGGCTACCATGCGGTCACCGTCGCGCTCCATGCCTCTGCATCGGTCCTCCTTGCCTGGGTGCTGCGGGGCCTTTTCAACGGCACGGCGCTCTCGCCCTGCCTGGATGGCGGGGAGTGGCTGGCCGCCCTGCTGTTCGCCATCCATCCCGCCCATGTCGAGTCGGTTGCCTGGATTTCGGAGCAGAAGAACACGCTTTCCCTCGCACTCTATCTGGGGTCGGCGCTCGCCTATCTGCGGTTCGACACGACCCGCGGCCGCCGGGCCTACGCGTGGGCATTGGCCCTCTTCCTCGCCTCCCTTCTCTGCAAGACCGTCACGGCAACGCTCCCAGCGGCGATGCTGGTCGCCCTGTGGTGGAAGCGGGGCCGCATCAGCTGGAAAAGGGACGTCGTCCCGCTCGTCCCATGGTTTGTTGTCGGGATCGCTGCCGGACTCTTCACCAGCTGGGTCGAGCGGCACTATGTGGGCGCCGAGGGTGGGGACTTTGAAATCGCCGGCCTCCAGCGCCTGCTTGTCGCCGGGAGGGCAGTATGGTTCTACACGGGCACCCTCGCGTGGCCCTTCGGGCTCAACTTCATCTATCCCAGGTGGGTCCTCGACACCCATTCGCTCGGGCAGTGGCTCTATCCTGCCGCCGTATTGGCCCTTGTGGGCGCCCTGTGGCTGCTGCGTGGCAAGGCGCGCGGCCCGCTTGCCGCGTACCTGTTCTTTGTGGGGTCCCTCCTGCCGGCCCTGGGCTTCGTCAACCTCTATGGCGCCCGTTACTCGTGGGTATGGGACCACTGGCAGTATCTGCCGGACATCGGCCCAATCTCGCTGGCAGGCGCGGGCCTGGTGTTCGCCTGGCGTCGCCTGCGCCCAGGGCTGAGATGGGTCGGGCCGTGGATCGCGGCGGTGCTCGCCCTCGGGCTCGGGTCGCTCACGTCGGCCCACTGCGCGATGTTTCATGACAACGAGTCGCTCTATCTCGACACCCTGGCAAGGAACCCGGGTTCGTGGATGGCCCACAACAACCTCGGCCTGGCTTGGTCAAAGCTGCCGGGCAGGCTGGACGATGCGATTGCGCAGTACCAGGCGGCACTCAGGCTGAAGCCCGACATCGCCGAGACGCACACGAACCTCGGGAGGGCCTGGCTGCAGACGCCGGGGCGCACCGACGACGCGGTCGCGGAGTTCAGGGAGGCCATCCGCGTGGACCCAAAATACCCGGACGCCCATTTCTACCTCGCGAACTCCCTCGTCGCCAAGGGCGACATCAAGGAGGCCATCGAGAATTATGAGACCGCGCTGAAATACGATCCGGGCCTCCCGGAGGCCAGCAACAACCTGGGGATCCTCCTCTGCCGCACGGGACGCGGCGCCGAGGGGCTGTCCCGGATCGAGGCCGCGTTGCGCATGGAGCCGGATTTCCTGCCGGCGCACTTCGCGCGTGGCGCGGCGCTCCTCCAGATGGGCAGGATCCAGGACGCGCAGGCGGAATTCGAACGGGTGCTGGCCCTGCGGCCGGGCTACGAGCCCGCGCTGCGGATGATGCAGCTCATCCGGTCGCGCCAGTAAGGGGCCGCCCTCACTCGAGGCGTGCCGCAAGCCAGTCGGTCGTCCTCGTCCAGGCGGCCTCCGCAGCCTCCTTGTTGTAGGCCGTGCGGTCCTCGCAGAAGAACCCGTGGCCCCCTTCGGGGTATATCTCGACCTCATGCAGCTTCTTCAGCGTCGTCAGCTTGCCCTGGACGGCGCCGATGTCGTCGGGCGGAATCCCGGTGTCCTTTCCGCCATAAACCAGGAGAACGGGGCAGCGTATGGAGCCCATCCTGTCGATTATGGGGGAAAACCCGATGCCCGGCCGAGGATGGACCATTCCCCCCCCGTAAAACGACACGGCCGCGGCGATGGGGAGCTCGCAGGCGGCGAGCATGGACGCCCAGCCGCCCATGCAGAACCCCCAGCTGGCAACATGGGACGCGTCGACGTCCGGGCGGCCGATGATGTGGCGATGAGCAACCTTCAGGTCCTCGAGGATCCGGTCGGTCGTGAGGCCCGCCAAGACGGGCCTTACCTTGGGGAACTCGTCATAGCCGAACGTGGCGCCCTGCCCGATCCTGTGGAAGAGCTCCGGCGAGAACGTAGAATACCCCAGGGCGGCCACGCGGCGGCACACCCTCTTTATGTGCTCATTCACGCCGAAGGCCTCCTGGATGAGGATCACGGCCGGCATGCGCCTGGCGGCACCCTCGTCGGGAATGAACGCATGGAGGTCCATCGGGCCGTCGGACGTGGCCAGCGTGACTTTAGTCTCATTCATGCGGGTGATTGAATCCCTGTGGCGGGCCGTTGCAATGCGGCTTAGCCCGAAATACCCGTTTTCCGAGGCACGGTCCCGGCGCGCTACCGGATGCTTCCTGTCTGATACTCGAGCACGGCCGCCTGGATGCGGGTGTCGTATTCGGCATTCGCGTAGGCGATCGCCGCGGAGGCCTCCGCCAGCTGCGAGTCGCTGAGCTCGATGATGGACGAGCTGCCGGCCTTGTACCTGGCCTCGGCGAGGCTCAGGGCCTGGTTCGAGCTGGCGAGGAGCTTCTTGGTCGTCGCCAGCCTCTTCTTCGCGGTCTGCGCGGCGACGAAGGCGAGCCGCACGTCCCTGGCGGCATTGTCCTCGGCCTCGCGCAGGTTCTCGCTGAGGACCCTCTCGCGGATCTCGGCCTCATGCTGCCTCGCCTCGTAGGCACCCCCCTGGAAGAACGGGACGCTGAACTGCACGCCCGCGACCGCGTACTTGTCGGGGAGCCGCTCGTCGTGGGTGAAGGAATTGCCGACAAGGCCGACGGCCGCCAGGGTCGGATAGCTGGCATCCTTCTCCGCCCTCGCCGCACTGTGAGCCGCCTCGACCTGGTACCTCAGGTCGCGCAGGTCCGGCCGCTCGCTGATCGCCGTGGCGACAAGGGCGTCGGGACTCCCCGGGATGACGGCCGGCGCCGGGTTGTCCGTAAGGATGATGCTCTCGCCCCCGCGCTCCCCGAGCGCTGCCGAGAGCGAGGCCATGGCGCCGTCGACGCCCCCCTGGGCGTCCTGCACCAGGAGCTCCGCCTGCTCCTCCGCGACATCGGCAAGGCTCACGTCCAAGCCGGACTTGAGCTTGTTCTGCTCAAGGGCGTTGACCTGCCGCGCCGTGAGGGTCCGGTTCTCGAGCGTCTGCTCCGCCACGCGCAGGACCTCCTGCGCCTGGAGCGTCGCAAGGTAGTTCGCGACGACGTTCACCAGGATCTGCTCCCGGCTCGCCTCCGTCCCCTCGCTGGCCGCCCGCTCCTGGGATTTGGCGCCCCTCGAGAGGTTGCTTGTGCGCCCGAAATCCGTGATGAGCTGCGAGACGGCGACCCCCTCGCCCACCCTGTCGAAGACCGAGGGGTTGTTTATCCCGCCGGCAAGGATGCGGGTGTTGTACTCCCCCGTGTCGACCGCATCCACGTATCCGCCGGCGGCGGGATAGAAGGCCGCCCGGGTCTCCTTCAGCTGCTCCTTCGCCAGCAGCTCCTTGAGCTGCGCGGCGGCAAAGGCCGGGTGGTTGCGGAGGGCCTCCTGCTTCGCCTCCTCGAGGGAGAGGGCGCGCGGCGGACCCTCGGACGCGGGACACGATGACGCGGCAAGGGCGAGGGCGAGGGCGATCGGGAGTGCTTTCATGGGCGGCGCCTGTACCAGACGAAGTAGGCCGCCGGGACGATGAACACCGTCAGCGCCACCGAGGCGATGAGGCCGCCGATGATCGAGCGGGCCAGGGGGGCGTAGGACTCGCTTCCCGCCCCGAGGGCCAGCGCCATCGGGATGAGGCCCAGCACCGTCGCCAGCGACGTCATGAGGATAGGGCGGAGCCTCACCCGCGCCGCATACCTGACGGCCTCGTGCAGCGCCATGCCGCCGTCGGTCAGCCTGTGCGTGAACTCGACGATGAGGATGCTGTTCGAGACGACCACGCCGACCATCATGACCACGCCCATCAGCGACATGATGTTGAGGGTCGTGCCCGTGGCGGTGAGGACGACCAGGACGCCCGTGACCCCCGGCGGCACCGCCAGGAGGATGATGAAGGGGTCGACAAACGACTTGAACTGCGCGACGAGGACCAGGTACACGAGGACCACCGACAGGAGGAGGCCGATGCCGAACGAGCGGAACGACGCGTTCATCACGCCGACGATGCCGCGCACGCTGATGATGACATTCGAGGGGTGCGCAGTGTCCTTTATCACCCGCGATACCGCGGCCGCGACGTGGGAGAGCTCCTCGCCGTGCGGCGCGACGAAGACGTCGATCACCCGCCGCAGCTGGTAGTGGTCGACCTCCGTGGGACGGTCGATCTGCCGCACGCTGGCGATCGTGTCGAGGGGGGCGGTGTTTGACTGGGCCGACGAGCGCAGCGGTATGCTCTTAAGGTCCTCGAGCGACTTGATCGTGTTGTCGGGGTACTGGACCGTCAGCATGTAGAGGTTGCCGCTCTTGGGATCCACCCAGTAGCTTGGGGCAATCATCCCGTCGGAGGTGAGCGCCGTGATCACGTTGTTCACGACCTCGTGCTCGGAGAGGCCCATCTCCATCGCGTGGTAGCGGTCGATATCGAGGCGCAGGGAGGGTGCGTGCACGTCCTGCGGGATGTAGGCGTCGCTCACCCCGGGGAGCGCAGCAGCCTTGGAACGGATGCTCTCGGCCACGGAGTAGGCGGCGTCGAGGTTGTTGGCGCTCACCTGGACGTCGATCGGGGCCGCGATCCCCTGGTTAAGCACCGCGTCGACCAGGCCGCCCGACTGCATGAAGATCGTGAGCTCGGGCACCTCCCGGTGGATGGTGTCGCGAACGCGGTCCATGTAGGCGTAGCTCCCCACCTTGTGGTGGTCCTTGAGGCTCACCTGGACATAGGCCGTGTGCGGGGCCGAGTTGGGCGTGTAGATCGAGGAGAGGTCGGGTGTCGACCCGATGTTCGAGACGATCAGGCGTAGGTCGCCCGGCGAAACGATCGACCGGACAATGTTCTCCACCTTGATCACCTCCTTCTCCGTAAGCTCTATCCTCGTCCCGGGGGGCGCCTTCAGGTTGACCACGAACTGGCCCGGGTCCGTTCTCGGGAAATAGGCCAGGCCGAGGAGGGGGACCAGGCCGAGGCTCGCCAGGAAGATGCCGAAGATGGCCACAACGGTCGCCACGGGGCGGCCTATGGCGACCACCTGCGCCCGGTCGAATCCCTGGAGGAACCTGTGGAAGCCCCCGTTGAACCCGTCGTTGAACCTGCGCCACCAGGATCCCTTCCGGATCGAGGCGCTCGCGTCCTCGCCCGTGTGCCGCACCTCGTCCGATCGGATGAATTTCGCGCAGAAAAGCGGCACGACCGACATGGCCACGAAGTACGAGGCGAACAGCGAGAGGACGACGGAGAGGGCGAGCGCCGAGAACAGGAACTTGCTGACGCCCGACAGGAACGTCACGGGGAAGAAGACGATCGCGGTCGTGAGCGTCGCCGCAAGGACGGCAAGCGAGACCTCCTCGCCGCCCTTCTCCGCGGCGACCGCGGGCGGCTCCCCCTCCTCCATGTGCCTGAAGATGTTCTCCAGGACGATGACCGAGTTGTCGATGAGCCTCGAGAACACGAGCGCGAACCCGCCCAGCACCATCGCGTTGATCGAGCTGCCGCCCATCTGGAGCGCGATGAAGGCCGCGAGCGCCGACAGGGGGATGGAGAGGAACACGGCCACCGTCGCCCTGATGTTGCCGAGGAACACGAGGATCATCACCGCCGTGAGGACGAGCCCGATGACGCCCTCGTCGATCAGGTTCTCGATCGCGGTCTTCACGAAGACCGACTGGTCAAACACCACGTTTGTCACGAGCGACTTGGGGACGTCGATCAGCCGCGAGACCGCGGAGCGTATCCCGTCCACCACGGCGATGGTGTTCGCCTCGGCGCTCGACTTGAGGATCGGAAGGTAGACCGAGCGCTGCCCGTCGATCCGCACGATGTTCGTCTGGATTGCGGAGTCATCCTTCGCGATGCCGACGTCTCCCACGAGGACGGGCGCGTCCTTGTACATCTTGAGGGGCAGAGCGTTGATCTGGGCGACGGAGTCCAGCTGGCTGTTCGTGTAGAGGTTGTAGTCGAAGGGGCCGATCTTCACGTCGCCCGCCGGCAGGATCAGGTTGGCGTCGTTCACCGTGCGGACGACGTCCATGAGGCTGAGCTGGCGCGCCTCCATCTTGACGGGGTCGAGGTAGATCTGGATCTGGCGAAGCCGTCCCCCGAATGGCGGCGGGATCGCGCACCCGGGGACGCTCGCCACCTGGTTGCGCACGTTGTACTGGCCGACGTCATGCAGCTGCGTCTCGTTGAGGCCCTCGCCCTTGAGGGTGATGAGGCAGACCGGAAGGCTCGATGCGTCGAACTTGAGGACGACCGGTGGAAGCGTGCCGGGCGGCAGCCTCCGCAGGTTCGCCATGGCAAGGTTCGTGATGCCGGTCACGTCCGAGTCGGCGTTCGTCCCCGGCTGGAAGAAAATCTTTATCAGGCTGATGCCCGGCAGCGACCTCGACTCGATGTGGTCGATGCCGCTCGAGAGGGTGAAGAACCTCTCGTACGTCCCCGTGATGTCGTTCTCGATCTGCTCGGGCGGCATCCCGGAATAGAACGTGGCGACGACGACCACGGGGATATTGATGGGCGGGAAGAGGTCGACCGGCATCCGCACGACGCTCGAGGTGCCGACCACGCCCACGATCAGGCACAGGACGATGATGAGGTACGGGTACTTGAGCGAAAACTTTGACATGGCGGCCGGCTATTGCGCCTGGGGAATCCCCACGTCCTTGAACCCCACGGTTTCGCCCGCCACGAGGCCCGACCGCTCCCCGACGACGACGCGCTCGCCCTCGGCGAGGCCGGAGCGGATCTCCACGAGTGACGCCGTGCGCATGCCCGTCTCCACCGGCCGCTCCACAAGCTTTCCGTCCGCCGCGACCACCAGGACGCTGGGGTGGGCCCCCTGGGGCACGGCGCCAAGGGGGACGGCAATCGCGCCTGAGGCGCTCTCGAGCGGAAGGGTCACGGAGGCATACATGCCGGCCTTCAGGGCCTCGTCCTTGTTCGGCACGTCGACCTCGACCACCATCGTGCGCGTCGAGCGGTCGATGCCCCAGGAATTCCTGGCGATCGGGGCCTTGAAGGTCCTGCCCAGGGCCCCGATGGACACCGTCACCTGGCCGCCGTCCCTCACGAGCGGCGTCTCCGCCTCAGGCACGGGAAAGCGGAGCCTGAGGAGGTTGCTTTGGGCGAGCTCGACTATCGGCTCGGTGTTGGACGAGGTGCCAGCCTCGACGAGGGCCCCGTTGTCCACGAAGCGCTTCGTGATTATCCCGGAGAACGGCGCCGTCACGTGCGTGTAGGCCACCAGCGTCCGGAACCTGTCGGCGTCGGCGCGCGCGTCGGCGAGGGCCGCCTCGGTCGCGGCGTCCTTGGCGGCCGCGGCATCCAGGTCCTGCTGGGCCACCAAATTGGGCTGCCCCTTGCTGACCCCGATCAGCCGCTCGTTGTCCAGGTGGGCGACCTGGTGCTCGGCCTCGGCCCGGCGTTCCGTCGCGAGCGCCCCCTGCAGCTGGTCGCCCAGCTCGGGGACCTCCAGCTGGGCGATCACGTCGCCGGCCTTCACATGGTCCCCGATGTCGACCCGGATGGGGTTCACGTATCCGGATACCTTCGCGTGGATGAGCACGTCCTGGAACGGCATGAATTCTGCCTGGAGCGTCATGGAGTTGGACAGGGTCGTCCTCTCGGCCCTGGCCACGGCGACGGTCTGCTCGGCCGGGGTCTCGGCCCTGCGGCCGCAGCCGGCCAGGGCGGCCGCGGAAGCTGCGGCTGCAAGGCGCATGAGGGCCGAGGGGACTTTGAGGGTGCTTTTCATGGGGAAGGCTTTGCCGGGGCGGAGGCCGCGGGAGCAAGCGGCAGCGTGACGCGAAACCGGCTTCCTGCGCCGGGCGCGCTCTCCGCTTCGACGCGGCCCCCGTGCGCCGCGCAGATCGAACGGACGATCGAGAGCCCGAGACCCGCCCCGCCGTCGGCCGACCGGTCCCGGTCCACGCGGAAAAACCTCTCGAAGACATGCGGGAGCGCCTCCGCCGGAATGCCGACACCCGTGTCCGCCACCTCCACGACGGCGCGGCTCCCGTCCCGGTAGGACTTCAGGCGGACGGAGCCGCCGGGGGGCGTGTACTTCACCGCGTTGTCGATCAGGTTGACCAGCACCTGCTTCAGGCGCGCCCTGTCCCCCATGACCGGGACCTCCCCGTCCGCCTCCCTGGACACCTTGATGTTCCGGTCCTCGGCAAGGAGCAGCATCTGGTCCGCGGTCGAGCTCGCCAGCCCGGCGAGGTCGACCCTGACCCATTCCGACTGCGCCTCGCCCGCATCGAGCCGCGAGAGGGCGAACAGCTTCTGGACGATCTTCCCCAGGCGCTCGACCTCCTCGAGCGTGCTCCCGACGCGGTCCCTGAGGTCGGCCGGGAGGTGGGGGTCTGCCGATAGGTTCTCCAGCTCGCCCTGGATGACGGTGAGCGGCGTCCGCAGCTCGTGCGACGCGTCGGCCACGAACCGCTTCGAATTCCCGAATGCGTCGTCCAGCCGGGTTATCATCCGGTTGAGCGCGAGCGAGAGCGCAGCCAGCTCGTCGCCGGCGGACGGGACCGGAAGCCGCTCGCTCAGGCTGTGCTGCGTGATGCTCTCGGCCTTGCCGGCGATCTCCTCCACGGGCGCGAGCGCCCGCCGCACAAGGAGGTATCCGCCCGCCGCGGCGACCGCTATGACGAGCGGCACGCCGAGGGCGAGCGTCCAGAGAAGGTGCCCCGCAAGCCTCTCGACCGGGTCGGCCGACGTGCCCACCTCGACAAGGTACCTGGGGCCCTGCCCCGTGGACGCGCGGAAGGCCGCGACAAGAACCGACCGCCCGTCCGCCGTGCGCTCGCTCCGGGTGAACTCCGCGGCGCTCGCCGTCCCGGCCGGCGGGACGCTCGCGGGGTCGAAGCTCTGGTCGTTGGGCGGGCCGGAGAGGTAGAGCACGCTTCCGTCGGACCGGGTCACGCGGATGAACCTGTCCCCGAGCTCCGGCGCGTAGAGCGCCTCTATCTCGCGGACCACATAGGGCTCGCCCGTCCGAGGCTCGTTGGCGAGGAGGGTCTCCGCGATCTGGCGCGCCCGCCTTGCCTGGGTCTCCAGGATGGTGCCCTCGACGTAGCGCTGCACCGTGGCGAACAGGACGAGGCCAAGGAGCGCGAAGACCGCCGTGAAGAGCGCCGTGTGCCAGGCCGCGAGCCGGAAGCGTATCGACCGGAAGTTCATGGGTCCTCGTCCGTGATCCGGTAGCCGGCGCCCCTCACGGTCCTTATGAGCTTCAGGTCAAACGGGTCGTCCACCTTTGCGCGGAGGTGGCGGACATACACGTCGACGATGTTGGTGAGTCCCTCGAAGCTCTGGTCCCAAACATGCTCGACTATCATCGTGCGGGACAGGACCCGGCCCGGATGCGAGGCAAGGTAGTCGAGCAGTGCGTATTCCTTGGAGGTGAGGTCGATCCGGCGCCCTGCGCGGGTGACCTGCTGCCTCAGGCGGTCGATCTCGAGGTCAGCCACCTTCGCGACGTTCCCGCGGTCGGCGCCGCCCCGCCGCAGGAGCGCCTTGATCCGGACCGCGAGTTCGGCGAAGGCGAACGGCTTCGTCAGGTAGTCGTCCGCGCCGGCCTCGAAGCTTTCGACCTTGGTGGCCATCGCGTCCCTCGCCGTGAGGACGAGGATGGGGACATGGGAGTTGCGGGAGCGGATCCGCCTGAGCAATTCGGAGCCGTCCATGCCCGGCAGCCCGAGGTCGAGCACGACGAGGTCATAGTCGGCGGCCCGGACCATGTCCCATGCGTCCGCTCCGTCCGCCGCCACGTCCACGGCGTGGCGCTCCGCCCTCAGTCCCCTCGAGACCATCTCGGCGACCTTCTTCTCGTCCTCTATGACTAGGATTCGCATGCGGCTCGGGTAGACGCATGCGAGCCTATACGAATTTCATTAACCCGCCCCTAATAAATGATTAAAAAAATTTAATCCGCAGGCCGGCGGCGGCCCGCGCACAACAAAACCGCCTGGGGCCTTGCGGCCCCAGGCGGCGTTAACACCAAACGCGGCTGTACTCTTGGCCGCTTAAGGAAGGACGTAGCGCAGGTCGAGGAACACCATGGTGGTGTTGGCGCTGCTCGGCGTGCCCGGGGCGACATACCACGGGGTGCGGTTGACGTAGGAGACCTGGCCGATCAGCTGGAGGGCGCCGTAGGTGGAGCTCTTCCAGAAGGTGTACGTGTCGTCCAGGGTCCACTCCGTGATGGTCTTGTTGTTGGAGTTCGCCGAGCCGGGATACCCGTAGCCGACATAGGTGCTGCCGACCTTGTCCCAGCGGTCGCCGAATTCCGCCTCGCTGAAGTAGGCCGAGATCGTGTCCGTCGGGGCGGCCGCGAACTCGAGGCCGATGATGCCCGACTCGGACTTCACCAGGCCGATGCCGTAGTCGCCACCGGGTCCCGGCGGGGTGATCACGAAGTCGGGCCCAAGCCCGTTGATGTAGCGGCCGCCGCCGTAGCTGTAGAAGCCGGTCGCGATGAGGTTCAGGCCCTTGATGAGCTCGAGGTCCACCGCGCCCTGGACGCCCTCGCCCTCCTTCGTGTCGTCCGTGTTGATGGTGGAGGAGAAGGTGTTGACCTTGAAGGAGCGGACCATGCCGGTGAGCTCGAAGTGCCAGTTGAGGCCGTTGATGGCCTTCGTGTCGTAGGCCATCTTCCCGATCACGTCAGGGAAGGGGTTCGGCTGGGAGGTGGCGGTGCCCTGGTCGACCTCGGTGGCGCTGAACGCCGCCGGAAGGACCACGGCCGAGCCGACGTACTGGTCCGGGTTCTCGAGGGAGATGCCCATGACGAACTCGTCCGTCGGGTGGTAGAGGAAACGCACCTGCGGCTGGCGTGCCCAGGTGAGACCCGCCTGGTAGTTCGTGTCCATGTCGTTCGTGTAGAAGACGTCCGAGGGGTAGGGCGAAATGCCCTTCCGGTTGGGCGTGAACATGCTCCAGTCCTGGCCCGCGAGGAATTCCCAGGGCCCGTTCCTCAGGTCGATGAAGTAGTTGCGCAGGCGCATCGTGGCGGAGTTGCTCGAAACGCCGAGGTTAGTCGGGGCGTTTCCGAGGAAGTCAGTCTCGAGGTAACCGGTCGCCTTCGTGTCGTTGACCTCGGAGTCGATCCTGACGCCGAGGCGCGAGTTCTGGGCGCTGAACTTCGTCTCCGACAGCTGGCCGGTGGAGCCGTTGGAGTACGGGATGCTGTTGAAGCTGGTCCCGATGGCGCTTCCCGTGGCCTCGTTGCGGTAGACCGCGGTGAAGTCCAGAAAGCCGAAGGGCGCGAAGCTCACATTGCCGACCCTGAAGGCCAGCGGGCCCTTCGTCGTGTCGACAACGACCGGGACCGCGGTGGCCGGTGCGGCCTCGGGGGCCGAGGCCGCGGAGCTCGTGGTTGTGGTCGTCGTTGTCTGCTGGGTGGCCTGGTTGGCGGCCAGCTCAGCCTGCAGGTTCGAGACATCCTGCTGTGAGAGGACGCCTTTCTTTACCAGAAGGTCGATCAACGCCTTGTTGACGTCCTCCTGAGCGAAAGCCGCTCCGGCGGAGAGGACTAGGGCGGACGCCGCGAGGCATATGCGGGACAATTTATATGGCATGGTTCGTTGGGTTAGGTGCGCCATTTTTGTAGCGGCCTTTTGTTACAGCCTCGTGGCGCCGGCGTGACGAAGGGGTGAACTAGGCGGAAAGGGCCACATAGCCGTGCCTTAGGGATCCGTGCCCCAAGGGCTTCTGTCATAATTAATCCCTACTAAACTAATGTACATTGACTTCACTAAAAAACATTGCACCGATCCTGTCCGTCACGCCGGGAATTCCCGCCACCACCCACCCTTACACCTCCTCCCCCCGCCGCCGTCATGCCCAACAAAGGCCAGGCAACCGCCACCGAGCCAGAATGGCTCGCACAGCTGCGCGCCAAGCTTCGCGACCTGCGCTACGGCGTGGTGCAACTCGTCGTCCATGACGGCCAGGTCACCCAGATCGAGCGCACGGAAAAGACCCGGCTCGGCTCAGACCCGGGCAACTCGACCAGCCGCGTGGATTATGCCCCGGAAACTTGCCCCACGCCGCAAGCCACGCCTTTCCGCCCACCGGACTCACCGGAGGCTCCCAACCTGAACCGTCCCTAAGTTCATCAGACCTGGCGCCAGGATGCTGCTCTCGTCCGACCTAAGCACACATCACCGTGAAAAGTCTTCCGTTTCGTGAAATTGCCCGAGATTCGACCCGGGCATCGTTCTTCCCCATTCGCATACCAAAGGGAGTTGCGGGCGCGCTGCTCACCGCAATGACGGCGGTTCTCGCCCAGGCCCAGGCTTCGCCCGTGTCGGCGACGGCTTTGCCTCCCCCTGCGGCCGTCCCAGCCCCCGATGCGTGGGGCCTTACCCTGCCGGGTTGGCTCCAGTCAGCATCGCTGTCGGTCAAGGAGGGCAACGATTCCAATATCTACGGGGTATCCGATAACTTGGCGGGCCACCCTGACATCGCCAACATCTCATCCTGGTTCACCACGCTGTCCGCGAGCCTCACCTTCGACCTGTTGGCCGGCTCCAGGCCGCCAAGCACCGGCTTCATCAAGACGCTGACCTTTGCCTACAGCGCCGACTACACCCAGTATGCCGCGGCAGCGCGTGAGGACAACCTGCGGAACACGTTCACCATCGAGGCGGCGGGCAATAGCGGGCCCTGGTCGTTCTCGATCGACAATCCCCTGCTCTATGTGGACGGCAGCAAGGAGGATGAGTTTTTCAACTTGTACAACAACCTCGGCTACGGGATCGTGCGCGAGCGGCGCAACCAGGTCCAGGAGCGCAACATATCCTTTGTCCGCTACGACCTGCAGGACTGGTTCGTGCGCGCGGTCGACAGCGCCAGCTACTACAACCTGCTCATCGACGAGCACGACCCGGTCGGCGCCTACAAGGGCTACGCAAACTGGGTAAACCGGGACGACATAAACGCCGGGATCGACCTGGGCTACAAGGTGACCCCCGACTTCTCACTCTTGTCGGGCTGGCGCCTCGGCCAGCAGACGCAGGCACAACTCTACTACAACCCCGCCGCCAGCGACAGCACGTACAACCGGGTGCTGTTCGGCTTCGAGGGCAAGCCCCTGAAATGGCTCCAGGCCCAGCTGTTGACGGGTCCTGATATCCGCCGCTACAGCGATGCGGCCCACCTCGGGCTGACCGGCGACAAGCACACCTGGTTCTACCTGAAGGGCCAGCTGACGGCCAACCTCACCCCACAGGACACGGTCACCGGATCCGAAAGGGTCTGGCACTTCGTCTCCAGCGCAGGCGTGTACTCGATCCAGGAGACGGCTGAGAGCCTGACCTACAGCCATCTCTTCTCGAAGCAGCTTTCCGCCTCGGCGGGAGTGCGGGCCCTCGGCCACCGTTACGATGCGCCCACGGTCCGCGACGACTGGACGACAACCGTTCCCATCAACGCCACCTATGCCCTGACGCGGAACATCTCGCTAAGCGCGGATTATTCGGCGACGACGGGCCATTCCCACCTGCCGATAGCCGCCACGCCCGGCCAGAGCTTCGAGGACAATCTTTTGTCCCTCACATTGAAGGCGTCATTCTAGCCATTCACCGCCGAGAGCGGAGCAGGCGTTGGTTCGCACGGCGCCTGCAGCCGCCGGGCATTTTGGTTTCGGGAGAGGATAGAGGCGAAAGGGGTCCCCCATGGGTTGGGGACCCCTTTCATTGTCCTCGGCCCAGAAATCCAGCGGGCCGCCCCGTTCTGCGGGCCGATCGCCACAGATGGATTCCAATGCATGGAGCCCCAAGCATTTATGGGCGCCTGACCCGTCGCCGGCGCCCCTACCCGACCCTCCAGCCCCCGTCCATGCTCCGCGTTCATCGTACCGATGAATTCTTTGAGCTGCCTGCGCTTTGCCGGCAGCCGGCGGTGGCGTGAATCGCGCTTAGCCCCCCCAACCTACCATGCACCACACCAAGAAGAACCTGCTGATCTACCTTCTGGCCGTCGCCTCTGCCGGCGCCCAGTACGTTCCCCCGTCTCCCGCGGGCCCCGTGCCGGGCGTGATCGACGACTACCTATTAACCAGCGATCCCGCGCTCAAGGGCTGGGACTTTGGGATAAACGAGCGCGTCCGCTATGAGGACAAGGACGACGGCGGCACGACGCATGCCGGCTCGAATTTCGATTTCTTCGCCTCGTCCCCGACCACGAATTCCAACACCTACGAGCTCAACCGCCTGATGCCGCGCATCGCCTACTCCGACGCCTGGTTCGCGGTGTTCGTCGAGCTGAGACAAAGCTACTCCTTCGGCGACGACCGCTACACGTCGACCGCGCCCGGCAAGAACCTTCCCGAGAACGACGGCCCGCTGCAGGACCAGATGGCCTACCTCCAGTTCGGGAACCTGAAGGAGGAACCGTTCCTGCTGAAGGTGGGCCGCCAGGAGCTGAATTACGGCGAGGGCCGCCTTGTGGGCAACGCGTTCTGGCTCAATGTCCCGCACTCGTTCGACGCCGTAAAGATCCGCTACCAGGATTCCTTCTTCGGCATCGACGCCTTTGCGGCGAGGCTGGTCTACGTCGAGGGGGACCATTTCGAGGACTCGAGGCCCCAGGACACATTGTCCGGGCTCTATGCCGACTTTCCCGGGCTCACCCCCGACAACGTCACCGAGCTCTACGGGTTCGCGAGGAATGTCTCGCGCGACATCATCTACGACAACTGGTCGCTCGTGCCGGCTCCCTTCCGTTTCACGGCGCCGCAGGACCTCTACACCTTCGGCTATCGCACGAAGACCAAGCCCGGCGCCCTTGGCCCGTGGGACTACGGAATCGAGCTCATGTGGCAGACGGGCGACAGGACCGCGGTCTACCCGGCGACCACCGTTGCCGCCGCTGCGGCCGCTCCGCGGCTCAGCCAGGATGCGTGGGCCTTTGTCCTCCAGGGCAGCTACACCTGGAAGGACGTTCCGTGGACGCCGAAGGGTGCGCTCATCGTCAGCATGGCTTCCGGGGACAAGAACGCCACCGACACCAGCAGCCAGACGTTCCAGAACCTCCTGCCGTCAAACCACGGGCTGTATGGAATGATGGACATGTCGGGCCTGCAGAACATCGAGGACTACCGCCTCAACTTCACCGTGAAGCCTACGAAGCAGACCAGCCTAGCCGTCGACCTGCACCAGCAGTACCTGGAGAACACCCATGACTTCTGGTACAATGTGGCGGGCGTGCCGCGCAACACGGCGGGCGCGACGCCCGGAAGCGGCAAGGGATTCGGCATAAACCCCAGCTACTCCCCCAACCTGGGCCAGGAGGCCGACCTCATCGGGGGAATCGCCCCCACGAAGGGCCTCCTTCTTGAGGCGGGACTGGGCCACTTCTGGCGCGGGCCCTACATAAAGGAGTCGCTCGCCAAAGTGGGTTCCTCCGACGCGAACTACTTCTACGTCCAGGCGACGATCAACCTGTAAACTCTCCGCGGGCCCGGCCGGGGCCTTGCGCCGGCCGGGTCAGTTTGCGCGCTCGAGGAGCTTCTTCTTCTGCGCCTGGAACTCCTCGTCGGTGAGGATTCCCTTCTTACGCAGGTCGTCGAGCTTGGTCAGCTGGTCGTAAAGCTCGTCGGTCGTCAGGTGCCTTTGGGCGTACACGGGGGCTGCGGGCTGTCCCGGCATGGCAACCGGTTCCGTGAGCTCAAGGTCGCCCGGATTCAGCGCCTTGAACACGATCTTCGCGTAGGCGTACCCGGTGCCAAACGTCGGGGCCTTGCCCTCGAGGGACAGCACCTTCAGCTGTCTGCCCTGGCTCGCGCAGAACTTCGTCGCCGCATCGGTGCACTGCTCCTTCAGCTTGTCGACGTCGCGCATGAAGGCCGTGCCGGCCTCGCGCCTGATCGAATAGGTGTTGTTTCCCAGTGAGACTGGCGGGGGCGGGGGCGACTTGGCAAAGGTTGATGTCGCGAGGCAGAGGCAGGACCCAAGGATGATCCCACGGAGGGTGGACGTGTTCACACCCGAACCGTCGCTTCCGGAGCCCGGCAGGTCAAGATTTCGGTGGCAGGGGGATGCCCTCTTGCGTTGCGCTCCCCCAGCGGGTTGCATCCGCCTGTCCGATGCCAAACCTGCGCACAGGAATCGCCGCTGTCGCGCTCGCCCTCCTTGCGGCCCCGCTGACGGCCCAGGTGGCGCAGCTCACGCCGGAGCAGCGCGCCTTCATGACCTGGCGATTCGGGATGTTCGTCCATTTCAACCTGGCGACGTCCGTCGGCACGGACTGGGCGGGCGGATACGAGGATGCCAGCAGGTTTGATCCCGAAAAGCTCGACTGCGGCCAGTGGGCGGACGAGGCGAAGGCCGCAGGGATGACCTACATGGTCCTCACGGTGAAGCACACCGAGGGGATCGCCCTCTATCCAAGCTCGGTCACGACCCGGGACACGCGGATGTTCACGAAATTCAGGGAAGGAAAGGCCGACATCGTGAGGGAATTCGTGACGGCGTGCCGCTCGCGCGGCTTGCATGTCGGCTTCTACTACTGCTTCCCCGGCGATTATTCGGACATCGCACACCGAAACGCCCCGCCGCCTGGCAAGCCGAACCTCCATGGGCTCCCGCCGGAGGCCGCCTCCGACTATGTGGTTTTCATGGAAAGGCAGCTTTCCGAAATGCTGACGAGATACGGGCCCATCGACCTGCTGTGGATAGACCAGTACGCGAACAAGTACACCGGGAGCCGCTGGCCCGAGATTCTCGCCTACATAAAATCGATCCAGCCGCATTGCCTCGTCCTTGCGAACAACGCGCAGACCCTAAAGGAGAGCGATGTGCTCAGCATCGAGTTTCCGTGGAAGGGGAAATTGCCGCCCACCGGCAATGCGCGCCCCACCGAGGTCTGCGACACCATCCAGACGGGCGCGCGATGGTTCTGGAAGGAGAGCAACGCGCCCGGGGACCTTCGGCCGGCCGACGAGATCGTCGACCGCCTTGAGGCGTGCAACCGGAGAAACGCCAACTACCTCCTTGATGTGCCGCCGGACCCCGAGGGCCTGATCTCCGGCCCGCAGCTCGCACGCCTTCGCCAGGTGGGAGCTCTTGCTAGGGCGCTGCACTAGACCGGCCCGGGGATCTTCAGCCCAATGATTGGCATAAGTCGTTATGCCGTAATTGGAGACAATATTGTTACGAAACCGGGTAATGGGCTCCTGCGTAACCGGAGTAGAATAAGTGCGTCAGGCTAGGTATCCCGCCCCGGCGGATCCGACCCCAAAAAACGACCCACTTAATAAATAGAAAAAAACCACCATGAAAATCTCCGTTTGGCCAAAGCTCTGCATCGCTGGCCTGCTGGGCGCAGGGGTAGGACCCCTCGCGAACGCCGGGCTGTTCACCGATAACTTTGAAATGCTCACCGTCGCCGAGACGTCGAAGGACGCCCCGCAGAACCTGACGTCACCCACCACGTACTGCGCGATTGACGGCGGGTATATCGAGGCCGGCGACTCGATCGCCGGGGACTCGGCCCCCACCCCGGACCAGGTCCGGCAGGAGCTTGTCGACGCCCTGCGCTCACAGGGCTTCCAGCCCGACACCGCCTCTCCAAACCTGCTCCTCACCTATTACTGGGGTGTGATCCGGCGCGACCGCGAGGAGATCCGCCGCCCTTACGGGGTAAAATACAACGAGGACGCAAGGATACGGCTGGTCAGCACGGAGGCGCTCGGCGAGGAGGTGGAGAACCACATCCTGGGCCGGCAGAAGTCCGGCGGCATGGACATGGACGTGTCGTCGCCGCGGCTGCTCGTGGGGCCAACGGCCACGGTGGTCCAGATGGCAAGGCAGCCCAGGATTTTCATAATCGTGTCGGCGTTCGACTACCAGGGCCTGACGCAGCGCCACGAGGAGATGCCGGTCTGGAGGGTCAAGCTGAGCGCCCAGGAGACGGCCGGCGACATGGACGAGGTGATACCCGCCCTCCTTGAAAAGGGCGCGGCCTACTTCGGAAAGAACCTCATCCAGCCGAAGATCGTCGAGAACACGCTGTCCAAGTCCGGAGCGGCCTCGACGCCCGCCTCGGCCGTCCAGCCCGCCGCGGGCGCCTCAATCGACAACAACCTGGTCCAATCGATACTCCAGCGCGAGCGCGTCGAGTTCTCGGGCGCGAACCCGAAGGGGTAGCGGGCCGGGGCCCCTCAGTTCACAAGGCGGTTGAGATTGATCAGGGCGACGCCCTCGGCCGGCGTGCCGGCCCTGAGGGCGGGCTTGAACCGGATGCGCTCGACCACCGAGTCGAGGTAGGCGTCGCCAATGGGTTTCAGGCAGGGCCTGTCGGAGAAAGCCTGGTGCGCCAGCCCGTCGGCGCCCACCTTCACGTAGAAGTCCTTGCGGTACATCCCCTCGGCAAGGCGCTGCGCCAGGTCCGAGGGGAACTTGGCCATGGCGGCAGTCGGCGGAAGCGTGTCCCTCGGGTGGGCGCCAAGGTACTCCATCTTGACGTATTCAAAGGCCTCGTCCCGGGTGAGCTCGACGCGGTCACGGGCCAGGTTAGTGGCAACCTCCTCGCCCCGGTTGTAGATATGGACCTGAAAGTCGACGATCTCGTATAGCGGCGGGAACCCGTCCTCCTCAAAATGGACGTGCAGCAGATGCTCGTCGATGGGGTGGAGGGACTTCGCATAGATGAGGTTTTGGACCATCCCCGGCTTGGTCGTCGGCGTCTTGAACTTGGTCATCGTGACGACGTAGGGCTCGTTGAGCGGCTTGGGCGAGCGGATGTCGAACGCGATGTTGAGCGCATCGGGCCCCTTCGTGGCCAGGGCGCCGGAATTGACCTCGTAGCCATTGAGGGTCTGGGCCTGCGCGCCGTTCGCCGCCACCTGCGCAAGGCCGATATTGAGCTGTGCGGTCGCGTCGCTGACTCCGTTGACGGTGCCCACCGTGTTGCTCGACGCCGTGGGTGCGGCCGTGCTGGGCTGGGGAATCGGGTTTCCATTTGGATGGGTCGCCGGCTGGCTGTTCGCGAAGGCGTATTTGGCCGTCGTCTCCATCGCCGCGTCCCCGAACTGGTTCCAGGATCCGGCCAAGGCCGCGCCGGAGTTCCGGCTTTCCTCCGTCTCGACGATGTTGCGCTGGACGTCGGCCTGGTACTGAAGGTCGGCGTTCATCATCGCCGACTCGTCGATCGCCTTGGTGAGGCGCGTGCTGGGGTCGTTCGCGAAGGAGAAGCCCGCGACCCTCGTAAACCCGATGATCGTCGCGGAGGCCTCGGTCAGCTTGAGCGAGGGCGTCACCTTCACGTTGAGCGGCGCCGTCCGTGCGGAGACCCTTCGGTCCCGGCCGTTGATCTCGATCACCCAGTCGGAACCGTCGACATCCTTCACCTTGAACGTGTCGCGGTCGAGGTTGACGGCGATGTCCGCGCCCATGAAGAGCGTGTGGGTCTTGTCGGATTTTTTCTCGTCGACGGTGAAGGCGGGCAGCGTCGTGACGCCCGGCTTGGTCGGCCCGGATTTCAGGAAGTCCGTTCCGGGCGCATCGGCACACAGCAGCCTCGTTGCGGCCCCCATCAGGGAAACAAGGGCCCATCCGCAGGCCAACGACAGGCGAGGGGGTTTCATGGGAGTCGCCATGGTCTCATATCCTGAGGTTCGCCACGCTCAGCTGGACCGTGCCCTGGACCGGCCGGCCGTCATTGAGCGCGGGCTTGAAGCGAATGCGCCGGATCACGTCGTTCAGGTAGGCGTCGTTGACTTGTTTCGTGCAGGCCGGGTCTGAGAAGGCCTCGAAGGCCATGCCCTGCTGGTCAACCCGGACGTAGACCGGGTCCCGGTACATTCCCTCGGTGATGCGGGCCTTGAAGTCGCCCGGCAGCTTGGCCATCGCCGGGACGGCGGGCAGGGTCTGCCCCCGGTGGGCGGCGACATACTCCATCCTTACGTACTGGAACGCCTCGTCCCGCGTCAGCTCCACACGATCCTCGGAGATGTTGGTCGCGATCTCCTCGCCGTCGTTGTAGAGGTGGACGCGGAACTCGAGGAGTTCGTAGTTGAAGGGAAACCCCGTCTCGACGAAATGGACGCTCGAAAGGTGCTCGTCGATGGGATGGATCGACTGCGCATAGATGAGATTCTGGACCATCCCGGCCTTGGCGCTGGGGTTATGGAACCGGGCCGTCGTTATGACATAGGGATCCCTGAGGAGGCGGGAGCAGCGGATGTCGAACGCCACGTCGAGGGCGTCCAGCCCTTTGCTCGCGAGCGCCCCAGGAGAAGTCTCGAGCCCGTTGCCGAGCCCGGCTAGCCCCGATGCCGCCGCTGCGGCCATATTGCCGGGTACGGGGGACGAATTTCCCAGCCCCAGAGGATCGGTGCCCGCATAGATTTTAGACATGATGGCCGAGGCCGAAAGCTGGGAATCGGTGAGCGCGAAGCTCCTGGCAGGCCCCAGTGCCCTGTTCGACACGGTGTCGACCACGTTCATCGCGTCCTGTGCGGCTCCTATGACCGTGGCATTCCCCATGGCCGCCTGCGCCATCCCCCGTGTAAGCAGCACGTTGGGGTCGTTGCCGTAGGAATACGCGGGCATCCTTGTGAATCCCTGGATGAACGCGGATGTCTCGGTCAGCTTGAGGTTCGGGGCGATCTTTATGTCCTGCGGGGCATGCCTTGCGGAAACCTCCCTGCGCCTACCGTTGATCACGATGATCCAGTTTGACCCCACCACGTCGGTGACCGGGTAATTGTCGCGGTCGAGGTTCAGGGAGAAATCCGCGCCCATGAAGAGCGTGTGTGTCTTCGTCGATGGGGCCTCGACGACGGAATAGGGCTCCATCTTGGTGGCGGGGCCGGCGCCCGGGTTCGGACCGGAGTCGTTGGCGCCCGGGGTGTTGTTGGGCACGGCAGCAGCTGGCGACGCGACAACGGCCGCCATGAGGACGAGGCCAAATATTCTGTGGGATTTCATGGGATCAGGTTTGGGCGCCGATGACCGGAGACGCGGACTAGGCCTTGGGGTTGGCCAGATTCAGCAGGACCACGCCCATCGTGGAGGTGCCAGGCCTTGCAAGCCGGTTTCATAGGGGACCTATCCGTCCTTCGGGATGAGGCTCCTTACCCGGATGAGGTAGTCCTCAACCTCGTCGGTCTTCTGGATGCTGAGGGCCTTTTGCAGGTAATCCGCGCTCTTGGCGTAGTGCCGGTTCTTTATCTCGATGTTGGCGAGCTCGAGGCTGGCGACATAGGTGCTGGCCGGGGCCTTGTACGCGGTCTCAAACGCGATCGTGGCACGCGCAACGTCGTTTTGGGCCAGGTAGGCACGGCCCAGGCTCAGCAGGGCCCGGCCGTTGAACGGCGCGGCGCGAAGCAGCGTGTCCAGCTCCTGGATTACCTCGGGCCATTTCTGTTCGGCGGCAAGGAGGTCGGACTTCGTCTGCAGCACATCCACGTCGAACGAGCCGTCCTCGGCGGGCTTGATCCTTCCGAGGGCGACGGCGGCGTCGGGCAGCTTGCCCAGCTCAATGAGGACCTCCGCGTAGTGGATGAGCTTGTGCTCGCCGATCTCCGGGGCGACCTGCAGGATCTTTTCGTATACCCCGGCCGCTTCCGGGACAAGGCCCTCTTCGGCATAGAGGTCCCCCAGCATGGAGAGATCCTCCGCATTGGCATACCCGGCCCCCGCGCAGGTCTCGAGCACGACCGTGGCCTCAACCTTGCGCCCCTCGGCGACAAGGATGTTGCCGTAATCGAGCCAGTACCTGCCGTCGGTGGGACGCTCCTTGATGAGGTTCCTCACAAGCGACTCGCCGCGGGTGTACTGCTTGCCGTCGATGCAGATCTCGAGGAGTCCCTCCTTCCAGTCAACGCTGCCCGGGTCGCCGCTGAGGGCCTGCATGTAGGCCATCTCCGCCGACACCAGGTCGCCCTCCTTCTGGAGACTGTATCCGAGAAGACCGAAAGTGCTGGAGTCCCGGTCGCCAAGCTCGACGGCCCTTGAGAAGCAGGGAACCGCATCCCCATAGTGGCCGCCAGAATAGTAGAGGATGCCGAGGTTCACCCAGGCCCGAAGAAACGTAGGGTAGCGCTCGACCGCAGTCCGGTAGCTTGCCTCGGCCTTGTCGTTCATGCCCGCGGCATAGTAGGCGTTCCCCATGATGAACTGGAACGCCGGGCTCGGCTGCTCCCTCTCGGCAAACATCGCCTCCAGGAGCTTGAGCGCGAAGTCGGGGTTAGCCGCGAGCATGGTGACCACCTTCTGGTAGAGGGCGTACTCCTCCTCGGTCATCTCCGGCTCACGCTCCTTCAGGAACGAGCTCGACTCGTTTATGATCTTCGTTGTGTCGACCTTCGGTGCCGCGCGGCAAACGCCAAGCACGTTGAGGGCGAGCAGGAGGGCGACGATGAGCCTGGCGTGTTTCATCAAAGTGCGAACGGATCCCCCTCATCCAGCCACTTGTACCAGATGAGTTGCTGCACCATGCAGCGGACCTTCTTCCCCTTCCTCACGGCAGGGCTGAACTCCCATTCGTCCCGGACGCATTCCATGACGGCCTTGTCGAACTGCTTGTTCGAGGACGACCGGATCACCTTGATGCTCGAGACCTGGCCGTCGGTCTCGACGATGAGAAGCAGGGTCGCCCGCAATTCCGAGGATTCCCCGCGCATGTTTTTCGTGACGCGGGCGATGGTCTTGACGATGGCCCTGGGGGCCTGGTCCACCTCGTTCTGCTGGAAGATATGCTGATAGTCGAAATCGGCGCCCGCCTTCGGCTTTAGGTCCGTCAGCAGCTGGCTGAACTGGATGGTGGCGCGCGGCGGCAGCTCGGAAGGCGGGATCAGCTTGTCGAGGTCCGGCGGGACAACGGCGACCTTAACCTGGTTGTCGGTGTGGGCGATCTCGATGCCGGTGATCGGCGCCGTGACCTGGGGATCGAGTACCTGCTCCTGGGGCTTAGGGGGCGGCGGGTCGGGCGGCACCGAGGCCATATGGATGTCTTCGACGTCCGGCTTCAGGTCCGCGGGCTGGGCGCGCTCAAACCATGCGAGGCCCACGAAGAGGCCCAGGGTCCAGACGGCACCGAGCAGTATGCTGACCGCCTCCTCGGCGAGGTGCTTGTCGTTGCCCTTCGTCGCATGCAGGGCGAAGTCCGCCGAAATGCCCGGGGTCATGGCAATCCCGCGCGCGCGGTCGCAAATTCGACGTGCTGAATGCCGGCCCGCTTGGCCTCCGAGTACACCTCGGCGAAGATGCCGAGGTTGGCGGAGCGATCGCCGCGGATGACGAGTGACGGCGACCGGCCGACGGCGGCCTGCTTCACCACCGAGCCGACCTGGTCGGCCCGGATCTCCTGCCCGTCAAAGTAGATCCTGTTGTCCGAGGAGATCGCGATGAGCAGCGAGTTCTGGTCCCCGCTCAGGCTTCCCGCTACATCCGGCTTCTGCACCTCAATGCCCGGGTCGTTGATGAACGCGCTGCTGATCATCAGGAAGATCACCAGGACCATGATGCAGTCCACCATGGGCACCATGTCGATGTGCGTGGCCTCTAGCCGGCTGCGGTTGGAGCTCCTCCCGATCATGACTCGGCCTCCAGCCACGCTCCCTGCTCCATCCGGTTGAGCGTCTGCATGTATTTGCGAAGGCTCCTGTTGGCCGCGTGCAGGAGCATCAGCGCGGGGATGGCCACGACGAGGCCCGACTCGGTCGCCACAAGAACCTCGGAGATCCCCCTCGCGAGGCCGGCCATTGTCTTCTCCGCGGACCCGCCCGAGATGCTCTCGAATGTCGTCACCATGCCGCTCACAGTGCCCAGCAGCCCCATCAGGGGGGCCGCCGCGATCATTGCCCCGATCGCAATCCGCTGCTGGTGGAACGCCTCCCGCGTCTCCTCGCGCTCGAGGGCAACCCGGCGCAGGCGCGTCTCTGCCGGATAGGCCCTCGCATTGTGCGCCCGGCGCGCCCGGCGGAGCTCGAGGAGCACCTTGAAGCACCGGGAATAGAGCACCACCGAGAGCGCGAGGATCGCCGCCATCACCGGGCCGCCCCGCTGCACGAGGGTGTAGAGCGGTTCGTAGAGGTCCCTCATGCGTTCACGGTCCTGTTGGCGCGCGCGGTGCTTGCGGCCGTGACGAACTCGAGGGCGTAGCGCTCGAGGAGGGACAGGTTCTTCTGGATCCGGTGGGCAAGGAAGCCGTGGGCGATGAGGGTCGGAATGGCGACAACCAGGCCAAGCTCCGTGGCGACCAGCACCTCGGATATCCCGCTCGCCAGCTTACCCGCGTTGCCCGTCCCAAACACCGTGATGAGCGCGAACGTCTTCACCATGCCGACAACCGTGCCCAAGAGGCCCATGAGGGGCGCCGCCGTCGCAATGACCGCAAGGAGCGGAAGCCTTCGCTCGAAGTGGAGGCGTTGCCTGAGAAGGACCGACTCGAGGTGCTCCTCAAGGATCTCCTTCGGGCCCGACGCGTACCTGAGCCCGACCATCAGCAGTTCGCGCGCCTGCGGCTTGAGCGCATTGATCGCCAGCTCGGCCTTTGCCCGCTCGCCCTGGGCCACCAGGGCGACCGCCGAGTGGACCGTCTGCGGCGAGTCAACCGACACCTTCATGAGGTCGAATGCCTTCTGGAATATCATCAGCAGGGCGAGCACGCCGACACCCAGGATGAAATACGCGACGATGCCGCCCTTTTGGACGTGCTGGAGCAGGGTTCCCCTGGTTTCGCGCAGGCGGAGCGCCTTGCCGCCCGATGCGTCTGCGGCGATCGTGCCGTGGCCGCCCTGGAAGTAAGCCTGGGCGTCCTGCGCCTTCCATTCCGTCAGGGGATACGATACCGGATAATCCGAGCCCGTCCTGGACCGGACGGTCCCGGCGACGCCGCCGTCGGGAAGGAAAAAGGCCTCGGGCCCCACGAAGGCAAAGGTGCCCTTGACGACCTGGTTGCTCCCGTCCACCAGGGAGCTTCCGGGCGCAGAGTAGCCGCCCAATTCCCGCCTCGTGCGCTCAAGGAGGAATTCCGCGGCATCCGCCGCGGCCCTTGCGCTGGGCACGCCGGACGGATCGTCGAGCGCCGACTCCAGGGCCTGGATGCGCTGCCCAAGCGCCTGCGATTCCCCTGGGCGCATGCCGTCGCCGAAGGCCGTCAGGGCGTCGTGCGCGGTAGTCGCCATGTAGGTCGAGTTCTTCCTGAGGGCGTCGAGCTCGGCAAAGAGCTTCCTGTGGTCGTTCGCGCTGCTGGCCTCGCCCGCGTCCAGCTGCTGGGTCTCGCCCTGCAGCGTCAGGATGCGGTCCTCCGCCGCGCGCATCTCGTCAAGGAGGGGAGCCTTCTCATTGGCGATCCGCTTGCGGGTCGCCATCAAGTCGTCGGAGGCCGCCTTGAGGCGGTCCGCATAGTCGCCGGCGGCGCGCTTCATCGCGTCGTCGAAGGTCTCGGCGCCGCGCAGGACGGCGCCGAATGCCAGGATGAAGGCCAGGCCCAGGATGGTCTTTGTCTTCATGGGTCTATTTCCGCTGGGTTTCCGGCGACGCCTGCACGAGGACGGCGGGAACAACGACGAGATCCGGGTCGGTCTTGTCGTTGTAGATCGCTATGAGCCTTTCCACCGCGCCCAGGGCGGCGGGAGCGGCCTCCCAACGCCACCCAACCGGGCCGGGGGAGCCGTACCAGACCTTGCCCGCCGACTTGTCCAGCGCATAGCCGTGGCTCAGTCCCCAATATATGACCTCCAGCGAACGCATGCCCTCGCCGCTGTCGATGGTCAGGACCTCGTCCCCGGAGGTGATCGTCCTGTCGAAGGCCTCACAGCGCCCCAGGACGGTCATCACGAGCTGCATTCGCTCGGAATCACCCAGCGACGGGCTTGCCAGGCTCCTGTAGGGCAGTTCAAGGGCCTCGGAAAGGCGCGGAGGGAAAGAGGCGCGCATGGCAACCAGGTTTGCCGCCAGTTGCCTGATCCTCCCGTTCGCCTGGTCGAGGTCCCCGGACGCGGCCTTGTTCTTCGCCCGCATCGAATCGATCTCCTCGCGGTCCTTGGCAGACTTTGCATTGGACGTGTCGCGCAGCTCCTCGAGCGACTGCGCCCGCGCCTTCAGGCCGGCAATGGTCGATTCGAGCAGGGGCCGGTCTGTCGCCCATTCCGATTCGATGCGTGCCGTTTCTAGCCGGACCTTGATCCACTCCGCGGCCGGCTTGCTGCCGGCATCAAGGGGATCCGCGTCCGGCGCGCCAAGCGCCACGGCGCACAGCAGGAATACCGATGAGACGACGGCGCCGCGCAGGCGCGTGTTTGGCAAATGCATTCTAGGGTATGTGGGGTACAACGGCCTCGGTTGTGGAAAATCCGACGACGCTGAAAGCGGGGCCCGCGCGGCCTATGGCACGAGTAGAGCTCCGCGCTGCTTTGACGCGCAAGAGATAACGGCCGTTGGCGTCACAGGAGTGGGGTAAGGGTTCGATGCTTGGGGTAATCAGCACGAAAAATATTCTTTGCCGGCGCGAGCCCTCTGCACGGGCTGTGCCACGGGGACGTGAAAATCACAAGCACATGAATACTAACTGATAGCGCATTGAGGCCAGCCGGGGCCGGATATCTTCTTCCCGCCGGTTGGTTGCGGGCGCCCACTTCCGACTAACTGTTGTCGCCGCAGGTGGACGCAGCCAACCAAGGCGGGACCATGAGCCGCGGGAACCCGGATTCGAATAATGTTGATGCCTGCATTGGCGATGCTCGCATTGCGACCCATGGCAGCCGTCTCCGAGCCCCCAGCCGGCAGCGAGCTCCTTCTTCTAGAGGATGATTCGGTACTCCGACGGCGCCTTGCCGCGCACCTGCGCGCCATGGGCGCCGAGGTGACCGAGGTGACCTCCATCGGGGAGGCAAAAAGGGCCTTGGGTCGCCTTCGTTTCGACTTTGCGCTGGTCGACCTGCACCTTCCCGACGGCGACGCGATCGAGCTGCTCCGGGAAGGGGCGTTCTCGGAGAACACCGGCGTTGTGGTGATGACGGCCTTTGGCGGGATAAAGGCGGCCGTGGAGGCCATGCGGCTTGGGGCCGGGGACTACCTATCAAAGCCCTTCGAGCCCGAGGAGCTTCCGATCGCCTTCATGCGCTGCCGCGAAAAGAAGGGCGTCGCGCGGCGGGACGAGCACCGGATGGGCGATTCGTTTGCCGAGACCGCGGGTGACCTCTATTTCGGGGAGAGCCTGTCCTCGGTGAAGGCCAGCCTGGACATGATCCTTGTCACCGACCGCCGGCTTGCCAGGGACCTGCCCCCCATCCTCATCGAGGGTGAAACGGGCACGGGAAAGAGCCTGCTCGCCAGCTGGATGCACCGGCAGGGGCCCCGCGCTTCAAGGCCCTTCATCAAGGTCAACTGCGCGGCATTGCCCGACCTGCTCGCGGAATCCGAGCTGTTCGGGCACGAGCGCGGTGCCTTCACCGACGCAAGGACCGCAAGGATCGGCCTCTTCGAGGCCGCCGACGGCGGGACGCTCTTCCTCGACGACATCGGCACCCTCTCAACCTCGACCCAGGCAAAGGTGCTCACGGCCGTGGAGGACCATTCGATCCGCCGGCTCGGTTCCACGAAGGAGATCCGCGTGGACGTCCGGCTGGTGGCGGCCTCGAACCAGCCCTTGGCCGCGCTCGCGGAGGCGGGCTCATTCAGGTCGGACCTCTACCACCGGCTCCACCTGCTCAACATATCGCTGCCACCCCTCCGCGACAGGGGCCTCGACATCTATTCCCTGGCCGAGCACCTGCTGGAACGGATCTCAAGGAGGCACCGCCTGAAAGACTTCAAGATCTCGGCCGCCGGGAAGGCCCGGCTCGTCGGCCAAAAATGGCCCGGGAACGCGCGTGAGCTGGCGCATGCCATCGAGCGCGAAATAATCTTCACGAAAGGCACCGTCCTCGAGTTCGAGAGCCTGGGCGCAACCCCCGCCGTGGCCGCGCCGGGCTGGCGCAATCCCATCTGGCGCATTCCCGACGAGGGATTCACGATTGAGTCGGTGATAACGGATCTCGTCGACGAGGCGCTTCGGGAGACGAGCCGCAACATTTCCGCCACGGCGAGGCGCCTAGGCGTGACCCGCGAATACCTTCGCTACCGGCTGAACGGCCAAAAGGACAAGGCCTAGCGACAGGCTGCCGTGCCCAAGAGGTCCCAATACCACGTCGCGACAGCCGCGGTCCGGGCACTGGCCCTCGCCGGAATCGTCCTGTCGGCTCCAAGTCTCCTCGGCGTCCCCACAAGCAGGGGGAACTATGGCGGGGACCTGATGCAGTCGAGCACGGCCGGCCAGACAGTGGTTATCCAGTTCGGCGACGCCCTCCCCTACTGGGCCCAGTCGCGTTTCGACAGCGCACGATTCCTTAACGACCTATCCACCGAACACTACGTCCTGAAGCGCGACCCGAAGGACCGCCATCTCTTCGCATTCTTTCCCCCTGATCCGCCGCTGCTTGACTCGGAGTTTGCAATCCTTGCCGGCTTCGAGTCCGGACCGGAGGCGGATCCCGACCTCGCCCCCTTCGTCCGTGAAATATTCTATCCCTACCTGGGGGTGAGGCTTGCCTACGGCGAGCTCATCAGGGGTGCGCGCGCCGAGGTTCTCGCCTACCGAAACGCCAAGCTGGTCCTCCAGAACGGCCTGCGGGCCAAGCTGATCGCCCTCAAGGACACCGACCCGGCGCAGCGGGAGGCCCAACTTGCGGCCCTCGACCGCCAACAGGGCGCCCGGATCGACGAGCTGGAGAGGCGCGCACAGGCAATCCGGACTGACCTCAAGCAGCTGCGGATCGTGAACGTGCCGATCGAGTACACGGACCTGGACGAAAGGCCCGAATGGCGCAGCCACGCCGGCGAGGAGCCCTCAGACGACCTCGCCGCCGTGAAGGTCGAGGCGGACTCGGTGCGGGGCATCGCATTCTATGAGGACGGTTTCTCCCTCGACCAGCGCCTGCTGCTGGTCGAGGAGTCATGCGAGCTCGACCTCCGCGCCGCCGGCTCAAGTTCCAGGCCTGCGGTGGGCACCCGGACTGTCTTCTTTTCGCCGTTTGGCTCGCGGATTAGCCTGCCGCTCGAGCTCCCCGATGCGCTCGAAAAGGAGCTGGCCGCCTACCTTGCAGAAAAGGAGGGGCTGAAGGCGGCGATCCGGACGACGCTGCGGGAAACCCAGGACTCCATCGCAGGGAGCCGCATCGACGCCGTCAGGCACCTGGCCGAACTGCAGGCCCCGGCGTTTGCCGACCTCGACGAGCGCGCCGAACGGATCCGCCGCGCGCTCGCGGCGCTCCCCAACCAACCGGGGCCGCCGAAGGCGCCCGCCCTCCCCGAGGAGCTTGCGGCGAGGATCGCCGCCTACCGCGCCCACAAGGTCGAGACCCTGCACAAGCTCCGGTCGATGATCGGCTCGCCGACGCCCGTGGCGGATGCGCACCCGGGAAGCCCGCCGAACGCGGCGGTCAACGCGCTCGCGTGGATGCACGACGGGACAAGCCGCACCGAAATCCAGCCCACCGACCTGCGCGTGTCCGTGGGCGAGTTCGACAGGATGCAGGCGGAGATGATCAGCAGCCTCAACAAGGAGGAGAACTCCATCCGCGAGGGCCTCGCCGACTTCGAGCGCTCGACGAATGCCCCCGCCGACAGGAAGTCTATCAACGACCTTCTTCGCGAATTCGAGGCGGCACGGCAGCAGCAGGAGATTTGGGACAAGTTCCGGGACTACCACACCGCGGTGCTGACTCCCGGCCTCACGCCCAGGCAGCGCAGGCTCCTGTTTGACGCCGGGGTCGAGCAGCTCGACCTCCCGCTGCCGGCCGGTGAGTCGTTGCCACTCGTCCAGCAGGCACGATGAGCGTGGCGACCAGAGCCTCGACTCTCGCGATCCTCACCTGCGCGATCCTGATCGCGATCTTCGCGTCACTCGTCATCTGGCTGCGTTCGGACCTGCGCGACGAGATTCACCTCAAGATCATCGAGAGGGACGCAGCCGTTCTCTATCCCATGGCCCTCCAGGAGCTCGCGGAGAGCACCGAGGGCCACGTGGCCGGCCCGGTATCGCCGCTGACGTCGCTCCTGAAGACGGCGCGCCAGAAAGGGATGCTGGCCGTCGCCGTCTTCGACGCGGAAGGCAACACGATCGAGTCCGTGCCATCGAACCAGCTCTTCGTCGAGCTCCCGACGGACGACTTCCTCAAGCTCCAGACCGGGGCCCCCATAAGCCGGTACCACCCCGCCTTCCCGCTGGACCAGTATTTCACGGGCGTGTCGCCTGACCAGCGCCAGGCGCCGGTCCTTGAGGTCCTCCTTCCGCTGCCCGATGCGGCCAGGCCCCAATTCCGCGGTTTCGTGAGGTACTTCATCGATGCGAGGCCCCTCTCGTCGGAACTGGCCGCGATCGACAGGCGAATCAACCGGCAGACGCTCTTCACCCTCGGCCTCGGCGCATTCCTGATCGCGGCAGTCATCGCCGCGGCGACATTCAGCGTCAGGGCCGCCCAGCGGACGATAGCCGAACGCAACGAACGCCTCACGAAGGCGAACTTCGACCTCACCCTGGCTGCGAAGGCATCGGCGATCGGGCAGATCACCTCCCACCTGATACACGGCCTGCAGGGCTCGGTTGAGGGCCTGAGGGCGGTGGTCTCCAAGCGCGAAGGCGATCCAAGCAACCCCGCCTGGGAATCGGCGGCAGGCTACACGCAGCGCCTCCAGACCATGATCCGGGAAACCATCGTGCTGCTCAGCGACGCAACCGCCAGCGCCAGCTACGAGCTGACCGGCAGGGAGCTGGCCGAGACGATCCGCAAGTCGGGCCAGCCCGCCGCGGCGGAAAAAGGCGTCGTGCTGGACGTCGGCGAGGGGTTTGGGGCCAGGATCGACAGCCACCGCGGAAGCATGCTCTGCCTCATCGCGAGCAACCTGATCCAGAATGCGATCACGGCATCGCCTGCGGGGAAGCATATCGCGGTCAGCCTGACCGACACCGGATGGGCAACGCTGCTCACGGTGGCCGACGAAGGGCCGGGAATCCCCGACGCCGTCCAGAAGCACCTTTTCAAGCCGGGCCGCAGCGGCCGCTCGGGGGGCTCGGGGCTCGGCCTCGCTATCAGCCAGCTCATGGCCCGCCAGGTCGGCGCGGAGCTTGTCCTGCTCTCCACCGGCCCCGAGGGCACGACGTTCCGGCTGACCATGCCGCACAAGGACTAGCGCCGATTGGTTTGTGTTGGGGCTGCACGGGGTGATCCTCGGCCGGATGCGTAAATCACGATTTGCCATTGTCGCCCTCCTCGTGGCGCTCGCGGTTCCCGCGTCGCAGGCGCAGGACCCCTTTCTCGCGGTATTTGGCGAAAGCGAGGCCTACAGCGTCCAGTCGGCGGGGCCGTCCGACCCCGCCGAGCGGCCCTTTTTCACGGCGTGCCTGGCGGCGGCGGCCCCTGGCGCCGAATTCAAAGCCCAAGCCGCCCTCACCAGCCCGCCGGCCTGGGGCAGGACCGTAAGCCCGGAGACGCGGGGTGAAATTCGATATCGGACATCATTTGCCGGCGGCTTCGACTGCAACATTACCCTCGAGAGGCTCGTCCCCAACCATGCCTACATCCTCACCCTGAATGGAAACCCCGCGCTCGCAGGCAACGACCTGTTCCTCTCGCCCGTGCCGGGAAGCCCAAAGGAGCGTTACTACGATTTTGCGATCGTTACGACCGACTCGCGGGGCTCATTCCACTCGTCGTTCGGGGTCCGTCTGAAGAGGGGCTCCTATGACGCAAGGATCTACGTGAAGGACACTTCGGATTTCAAGATCGTCCTCTACCACGACTATTTCAAGTTCGCGGTTGAGTGACGCGGCTGGCCGGGGGGTCATTGGCCGCCCATGGCCTTCAGGAGGCTGCGCAGGCCCGGCCCCAACAGCTTTAGCTCCCTCAGGTGGACCGCTGAAAGGCGCTCGATCTTCGCCTCACCGCCCTCGCTCAGCCGGATCTCAACCCGACGCCGGTCCACCTCCGACGAGGTGCGGCGCACGAGGTTACTGCGGGCAAGCCGGTCGACTAGGCCCACCGCGCTGTTGTGCCTGACCTTCAGGCGGTCGGCCAGTTCGCCGACCGAGACGTAGTCCCGCCCGGGAAATCCCTTGATCGCCAGGAGCGCCTGGTGCTGCTGCGACGTGAGGCCCGCCGCCCGGGCCGCGTCGCGGCTGAACCGCTGGAACCCCCTCAGGGTGTGCCGAAGCTCGGCCAGGAGTTCATAATGCTGCTTGGTTATCCGGGGGCGGCGCATGCGTTTGTCATTCGGCAGCAAGCGAATCCCAAACCGTCCTCCATGTCGCCATAATGCCGTTGATGTTTATATCGCAGTACGATACTTCGTGAAGTTTATTCTCTAATGAGGCCTACGAATTCAACCATACCTGCAGTGCGAGCGACGACCGGGCACAATGTGGATGTCCTGTCGGACTTCAGCACCAACAGGCGCGTCTTGCTGCTGAGCCTCCTTGCCGTGCCGATCGGCGTGATAGGCGCGGTCGTCGCCAAGGTGCTCATGTGGCTCATCGCCGTGATCACCAACGCGTCATTCTACATGACGTGGTCGACGTACTTCCGCACCCCGGAGAAGAACCACCTTGGACTCTGGGTGATCCTGGTGCCCGTCGTCGGCTCCATCATCGTGGGCCTCATGGCGCGCTACGGCTCGGACAAGATACGCGGCCACGGGATTCCCGAGGCCCTGGAGGCGATCATCCTCGGCCGCAGCCTGATCGACCCCAAGGTCGCCATCCTGAAGCCGCTCTCCTCCGCGGTCGCGATCGGAACCGGGGGCCCGTTCGGCGCCGAGGGGCCGATCATCATGACCGGCGGAGCCTTCGGATCCCTGTTTGCGCAGTTCTTCGACGTGACGGCCGGCGAGCGAAAAACCCTTCTTGTCGCAGGCGCCGCCGCGGGCATGGCGGCCGTGTTCTCGACGCCGGTCGCCGCCGTGCTCCTCGCGGTGGAACTCATGCTCTTTGAATGGCGGCCGAGGAGCTTCATACCGGTCACCGTCGCCGCGGTCATTGCCGAGCTAGCCCGCGTGCCGCTGCTTGGCGCGGGCCCGATCTTCCCCGTGGCCGCCCACATGGTCCTCTCGCCGACGGCCCTGTGCGTGTCGCTTGGGATCGGCGTCGTCGTCGGCCTCGGCTCGGGCGCCCTTACGATGCTCGTGTACGCCTGCGAGGATTTTTTCCCGAAGCTTTCCCTCCACTGGATGTGGTGGCCCGCGCTGGGCGGCGTCGTGGTGGGCATAGGCGGCTACCTCGACCCGCGAGTCCTCGGTGTCGGCTATGACACGATCCATCACCTGATGCTCGGCGAGCTTGTCGGGGGCACCCTCGTCGCCCTTGTGATCGGGAAAAGCATCGTCTGGGCCGTCGCACTGGGCTCAGGGACGTCGGGAGGCGTGCTCGCACCGTTGCTGATGGTGGGTGGCGGCCTCGGCGCCCTCATCGGCCCCTACACGGGCCTCGGCGATCCGGGCCTCTGGGCCATGATCGGGATGGCCGCGATGATGGGCGGCACGATGAATTCCCCCCTGACAGGCGCCGTTTTCGTCCTCGAATTGACGAACGACATAAACATCCTGCCTGCGCTCCTGGTGTCGAGCGCCGCAGCCCTGTGCGTGACGGTGCTCATCCTCAGGCGCTCGATCCTCACCGAGAAGCTGGCGCGACGGGGACAGCACGTGGCCAGGGAATATTCCGTCGATGTTTTCGAAATCATGCGCGTGGCCGACGTCATGGATCCCCGCCCGCCGACTATCCTTGCCTCGACGCCGGTCGCGGAGCTTTCCGATCGGATTGCAAAGGGCGACCGCGAGCTCTCGCGCCGGCAGGCGGCCTTCGTTGTCGACGGAACCGGACGGCTCGTCGGCGTGATCACACGTGGCGACATTTTGAAGGTGCTCTCGGAAGGGTCCGCCAAGACGAAGACTGTCCTTGAGGCGGCTGGCAAGGACCTCGAGGTCGCCTACCCCGACGAGACGCTGCAGACGGCGATCGGCAAGATGCTGAAGAAGGACGTCGGGCGGCTTCCCGTCGTGGAACGGTCCGCTGGCGGAAAGATTGTCGGGTACGTCGGGCGGGCCGACATCCTCGCCGCGCGCTCGCGGATCCACGATGAGGAGGAATTGCGCGAGCGAGGGCCGATCGCGGCAGCCCATGTGCGCATCCCGCGCTAGCCGCCTAGCTTCCGACCTCGATCTTCGAGGCCTCGCGAATGCCGAGCGTCGCGTCGCCATCCCTCAGCTCGCACCTCACGATTCCGCCGGCGGTGTTGCGCTCGCGCACGCGTACCCTTGCCCCTGGCTTTAGCCCGCTGCGCTGGATGAATTCGAGGAACCCGGGGCTCTGATCAAGTATCCGCTCCACGCGGAGGGCCCTGTTCGTGTCGCAGGAGCCGAGTGTCGCGGCCCGGCTCCGCGCAAGCCGGGGCGAGCGAAGGCTGGGTATGGGGTCGCCGTGCGGATCGGAGTCCGGGTGGCCGAGTATCCCGTCGATCCTGGAAAGCACCCGGTCGGAAATGGCGTGCTCGAGGGCCTCGGCCTCCTCGTGCACCTCCTTCCAGTCCATCTTCAGCACCTGGACGAGGAAGGTCTCGACCAGCCGGTGCTTGCGCACCACGGCCAGGGCCTGGGTCCGCCCCTGCGGGGTGAGCCGCACCCCCTCGCGCGGCTGGTGCTCCAGGAGGCCGCGCGAGGCCAATGACTTCACCATGGTCGTGATCGTCCCCGGCGTGACGCCAAGAGCCTCGGCCAGTGCGCCCGTCGCCACGGCCGGGTTGTCGTCCGAGGAGCGGACCGCGATCGCCTTCAGGTAGTTCTCGACCGTGCTCGTGGGCATTTTGAGGCAGTTTGAACCCAAATAAGATTCTCTTTGACTATTCAAAGACGCTTTTTCCATCATTCGCAATCATAAAAGGCGAGAATACACACCAGGGCCGCGGCGGCGGACCATCTGGGGGCGGCGCATCGACGGGCATCTCGCTCGAGGGGCTCCATGGGACCGTCGCCCTGCCCCCCCCTGCCGCCTCCCCCTGGAGGCAGTACCTTGCGTTCGCCGGCCCGGCGCTCCTCGTCAGCGTCGGCTACATGGACCCGGGAAACTGGGCCACCGACCTCCAGGCAGGCGCCGAGTTCAAGTACTCGCTCCTCTGGGTGGTTGGCCTCTCCAGCCTCATGGCCGTCATCCTGCAGGTCATCGCGGCGCGCCTCGGCGTCGCAACCGGCAAGGACCTCGCGCAATGCTGCAGGGACTTCCTGCCGTCGTGGACCCGGTGGCCCAACTACCTCAGCTGCGAGGTGGCGATCGCGGCATGCGACCTAGCCGAGGTCCTGGGGAGCGCCGTGGCGCTCCACCTCCTTTTTCCCCGTCTGTCGCTTCTCGCCGCGGTCGTGATCACCTCGTTCGATGTCGTCATCCTGCTCTCGCTCCAGCGGTTCGGGATGAGGCCGATCGAGGCCGTCGTCCTTGTCCTCATATCTACGGTGGCGCTCTGCTACTATGCCGAGCTGTTCGTCATCCCCCAGACGAGGCCGGACCTCCCGGAGCTGGCCCGTGGCCTCTTTGCCCCCGGCCTCCGCGACTTCCTGGGCTCAAGCGCCATGGTCTATGTCGCGATCGGCATCATAGGCGCGACGGTGATGCCGCATAACCTGTATCTCCACTCGGCGCTCGTTCAGACGCGGAAGCTCTCCCCCGATCCCGATTCGGTGCGGCGCGCCACGCTCTACAACACGCTCGACACCTCCGTGGCGCTCGCCGGCGCGTTCCTGGTGAACGCGGCAATCCTCGTCCTGGCTGCCGTCATCTTCTACGGCCACGACCAGGTCACCCTGGCGTCCGGCCGCACGATCGCGTTCTCGCCCGACTCGGACTGGATACAGGTTGCCTACGCCACCCTGGCCCCCCTCGTCGGCAAGATTGCCGCGAGCATCCTCTTCGCCGTGGCGCTCCTTGCGAGCGGCCAGAGCAGCACGATCACGGGGACCCTCGCCGGCCAGGTGGTGATGGAGGGCTTCATGAACTGGACGATCCCGCCCTGGCTAAGGCGGCTTGTCACGCGCCTGTGCGCCATAGTTCCCGCCGTCCTCTTTGTCGCCCTCAAGGGCGGCGGAAGCGTGACGGACCTGCTGACGCTGAGCCAGGTCGTCCTCGCCGTGCAGCTTCCCCTCGCGATGGTGCCCCTGCTCTGGTTCGCCGGCTCAAGCCGCCGCATGGGCGAGGGAAGGATCGGGGGACCCCTCCTCGCAGCCGGCTGGTCCTGCTGCGTGCTCATCACGGCCCTCGATGTCTACGGGCTTCCGGGCGCGATCCACGACGTGGCACGCGTCTTCTCGCGCTGAGGCCCAAGTTCGGTGTTTACCGCGCTTTGGTTCGCCGCCGATATGGTCGGACCGTGGACAAGACGCCGCTCTCGATCCTAGGAGCGTGCCTGCTCGCGCTCGCGGCGCCGCTGGCGCGCGGGCAGGGGGGGCCTCCGATGATCACGGACGATCCCGGCACCCCGGGCAACGGGCACTGGGAGATCAACGTCGCCTGGGCCGACCAGGAAAGCCCGGGGAGCACCCTCACGGGGCTGCCCCTCCTGGACGCCAACTACGGCGTCGGCGACCGGCTGCAGCTCAACTACCAGGGGTCCTGGAATATCCTGCGGACCGACGGGCAGCGGCAGGAAAGCGGGATCAGCGATTCGCAGCTCGCAGTGAAATGGCGCTTCTTCGACGCCGGCGGGAACGGCCTCCAGGCCTCCATGTACCCCCGCGTCACGTTCCCCACGCCGGACACGGGTTCCGACCGGCGGGGCACCGCCGACCCCAACACGTCGTTGCTCCTGCCCTTCGAGTTCATGAAGGACCTGGGCATCCTGTCGCTGGACGTCGAGGTCGGCCGCATGTTCAGCGCCGCGACCCAGGACCGCGGATGGATGGGCGGGATCTGCGTCGGCAGGCAGGTCATGAAGGGCTGGGAGCTCGACGCCGAGGTGCACGTGACCGCGTCGGACGGGTTCGCGGGAAACGAGACGATCCTGAACGCGGGGACTCGCATAGACCTGTCGGAGCACGCGACCATCCTCCTGGCGGCCGGCGCCGACAGCCGCGACACGCTGGGGGCCCGGACCTCGCTCCTCACCTACGCGGGCATCCAGATCCGGCTCTGACGGGGTCAGTCCGCCGCGCTGCCCACGATCCGGATCCGCTTGGGGGCCGTCAGGCCGACATTGTCGAGCTTCTCAATGATGAGGCTGTCGCGGCCAAACCGCAGGTCGTAGGTCGAGGCAAAGGGCGTGCGGTATTTCCAAACCTTCAGCGTGAACGTGTCGTCACTCGTCCAGGCGCCGCTCACGGCGACCGGCCTGTCCTCCGGGGTTCCGATGACGAGGGCGCCCTTTTCCCACGCCCCGCGCCCGCAGGCGAACGTCCCGGTCACGTTGCCGATCGTGTAGGAGACGACCGGGTCCGCGCCGCTCGGGAACCGCACCGAGACGGACTTCACGTGCTCGACATTCTCCGGGAAATCATAGCGCTTGCCGGAGACCCCCTGCGCGGTGGGCGAGTCGGCCTGGCCGGCGACTGTCTTGAGCTCAAGTGACGAGAGCCTCGCGGCAAGCCGCTGGTCTCCCGCCGGGTCCGCCGGAAGCGCCGAGTCGCCCAGCGCCGGGAGCAGCGTCTCCCAGAGGACGTTCATGACCTCCGGCATGTCGGCCGTGCCGCTCGTGATCGCAACCACCGTGTCATGGTCCGGGACCACGATGCAGAACTGCCCGAAGGCCCCGTCCCCGCGGTAGATGTTGTGGCGCGCCCTCCAGAACTGGTAGCCGTAGCCCTGGTTCCAGTCGCTAGCCGGGTCGCTGCCGTTCGCGGTCTGCAGCCTCGTGGCCTCCCGCGTCCAGGCGGCGGGGACAACCTGCCTGCCGTTCCAGGCGCCGTGGTCCAGGTACAGGAGGCCAAACTTCGCGATGTCCTCCGTGCGGAGGTTGAGCCCGAACCCGCCGAAGGAGACGCCCTGGGCGCTCGCGTCCCAGGTCGGGTTCCCCATGCCGAGGGGCTCGAACAGCCGCGGCTTCAGGTACTCGAGCACCGACTGGCCGGTCACCTTCTGCACGATGGCGGACAGCATGTACGCCGCCGGCGTGTTGTAGACGAAGTGCGTGCCCGGGACGTCCTCCACGGGCAGCTCCAGGAAAACCCTCGCAAGGTCCGCCTTCCTTGAGGTGAAAGGGAAGTCCGCGATGGCCGCGGCGCTCTGTCCGCTCGACATGCGGAGAAGGTCGCGAACCCGCATCTGCTCGAGGTTCTTGCTCGGCACGGCAGGCGCCTCGTCCGGGAAGAACTTCAGGACCTTGTCGTCCAGGCTGAGCTTGCCCTCCGAGATCGCCAGGCCGACCGCCGTCGACGTGAAGCTCTTGCTGAGCGAGTAGAGCATGTGGGGCTCGCCTGCGGCGAACGGCGACCACCAGCCCTCGGCGACGACGTGCCCGTGCCGGACAATCATGACGCTGTGGAGCACCTCGACGCGCTTCTCCGCCTGGTCCAGGAACCCCATGATCGCCGAGGAGGAGATGCCCTCCTCCTCCGGCGTCGCCCTCGGAAGCGGCTGGGCGGAGGCGCGGAACCCGAGGGAAGGAATGAGCGTGGCCAGGAGGGTCAGTCGTCGGAGCATCATGGGGCTTTGGGGGCTGGGCCGCGGGACGGCGGCAGACCCAAGAGGGAAGTCCCGCGGTGCCCGGAAATCAAGCGCGCCTCCAATAAACCCGGATGTCCCAATATGTCGGAAAGGTGTCCTAGCGGACATGCCTCCAAGGCCCTAGAATGCCCGCGCACAACGACCGATGGCTGCGAGGACGATAGGCTTCCTGGGCTATGACGGCGTGACGGCCCTCGACATGGTCGGGCCGTCGGACGTCTTCGCGACCGCGTCGGGCCTCGGTCCCCGGCCGCCGGCGTACCGCCTTGCGGTCATCAGCGTGACCGGCAGGCCCTTCCGCTCCGACTCGGGCTTCGTCTTCCAGCCGGAGTTCGGCCTGCGCTCAGCCCCTGCCCTCGACACGCTGGTCATCCCCGGCGGCGAGGGCCTGAGGGAGGCGGCGACCGGCGCCGCTGTCGCCGCCTGGGTCCGCTCCCGGGCCGGGCGCATCCGCCGGGTGGCCTCTGTCTGCACGGGCATCTACGGCCTGGCCGCCTCGGGCCTCCTCGACGGGCGCCGGGTGACGACGCACTGGAGCTTCGCCGACGACGTCGCGCGGCGGTTCCCCCGCCTGCGCATGGACGCGGACGCCATCTACGTCCGCGACGGGAAGTTCTACACGGCGGCGGGCGTGACGGCGGGGATCGACCTTTCGCTCGCGCTCGTGGAGGAGGACCTCGGGCCGCAGGCCGCCCTCGCCGCGGCCCGGATGCTCGTCGTCTACATGAAGCGCTCGGGCGGCCAGGAGCAGTTCTCCGAGCCCCTGCGCTTCCAGACACAGGCGGGCGAGCGGTTCTCCGAGCTGGCGGCATGGATGGCGGCCCACCTTGACGGCGACCTCTCGGTCGATGCCCTGGCCGGCCGCGCCTGCATGTGCACGCGCCATTTCAGCAGGCGGTTCGGGCGCACCTTCGGCGCGCCGCCCGCGGCCTTCGTCGAGCGCTTGCGCCCCTCGGAGGCGCGGCGCCGGCTCTCCTGCGGGCGTGCCTCCATCGAGTTGGTCGCCTCCTCCGTCGGCTTTTCCAGCGCAGACTCGTTCAGGCGCGCCTTCGAGCGGAGGTTCGGCATCCCACCCTCGGGCTACCGGGCAAGGTTCGGCGCCATGGAGGCGGCCTCTTGACCCCGCCGGCACCGCGCGGAGCACCGTCCGAGCGGGCCGCCGCCTCGCTGGCCCTCGCCCTAGCGGTCACCCTCGCCGCGCTCCTGGCCGCCGTCGGCGCGCCTTCCCGGGCGGCGAAGGCGGGCGGCGGCTGCGACGGGCCGGGCCGCCCGGGCTATTCCTCGCCGGCCGACGCCACCACCCTGGACAACCGGCCTTCCAGGGCCGCCTTGTCCGTGATCGGCGAGGAGCATGCGCCGTTCGCGCAGAGGTACGCGGCCGCCCTGGGCAGCTCGGGAAAGATGTCCTCACCCCTCGGGGCCGGGCCGGCGGACCTGTCCCACCACTCCGTAAGCCTGTAGGACGAGGGCGCCCGCAGGGCCGCGGCGAAGAGCGCCGCGGCGTCCGGATCGGCGCGCCGCCCGACGACGGTGACGTGGATCGGCTCCAGGCGCAGCTCCTCGCCCGCTAGGAGGAGCCCGCCCGTGTAGGCCCCGCGGCGGGCGACCTGCCCGGCCGACATGGCCCACCGGAGCGAGGACTGCGCCATCGCGCGGTACGAGGCGCGCCCGCTCGCATGCGCGAGGAGGTTGGCGAAGCGCGCCAGGCCGATCGCCTCGTCGAACTCGGGCCCCGGCGTTGGCAACGAGCCGCCCGTCGTGTCGGAGGTCGCGAATCCGGATTCCCCCGCCCTCGCAAAATGCGCCTGGATGAAGCCGGCGGCCGCCCCCGCCTTTTCCAGCCACTGCGCGTCGCCCGTCGAGAGGTAGAGGGCCAGGAACGCGCGGCCCATGGAGAGCGTGTCGCCGAGGTAGGGCCCCGCGGCGTCCCCTTCATCGTGGCGGAAGCCGCCGCCGGGCAGCGACCGGCTGGCCCCGACCCAGGCCGCCGCCCCCAGGGCCTCCGCCAGGGCGTCCCTGCTGCCCGTGGCGTCGTGCAAGGCGCAGAGGGCTGCGATCGCCCAGCCGTTCTCCCGGGCGTAGCGGTGCGTGTCGACGCGGGGGATCCCCTTCGCCCGCCGCCCGGCGTCATCCAGCGCGAAATAGGCGCCGGCGTGCTCGCCCGGGACTAGGTCCGCGTCCTGGCTCGTGTAGAACGCGCCGTCGGGGCTGCGCAGGAAGCGCCGCAGGTACCCCGCGATCGCCCCCGCCGGCGCGCCGTAGGACCACGACGGCCAGAGCTGCGCCGCCAGGGAATACGTCCTCAGGTTGTCCGCCTGCACGGACATGATCTTCTCGAAGTGCGGGTGGACCCAGTCGCCCCCCGCGGAGTACTGGTAGACGCCGCCCCAGGTGGGATCGGCGAGCTGCCCCTCCAGCCGGAGCATGTCCCTCGCGATCGCGGCCGCCTCCGCGTCGCCGCGCGAGGCCGCGCGCAGGCACCACTCCACGTTGTCGGCGTCGAGGAAGCGGTGCTCGGCGCCCCACCCGCCGACGGCGCGGTCGTAGCCCGAGACGAGGCGCCGCGCGAGCTCGGCGGACGAGGCGTCGGCGGGGGCGGACGCGGCGGCCCCGTCCCCCCGGCGCAGCGACGTGACGGAGGGCCCCGGCGAGGGGTCGTCGATGATCGCCTGCAGCATGGAGGCCATCTGCGCGGGGTTGATGTAGCCGCGGCGGCGCACGATCTCGCTGCCGTCGGCCGCAAAGACGATCGTCGCCGGCCACCCGTAGTCCTCGTACTTGTTCGACAGGTCGGGCCTCGAGTCCTGGTCGACGCGCAGGGCGACGTAGCTCCTGCCGAGAAGGGCGATGACCTTCGGATCGCGATAGGTCGTCTCGTCCATGACATGGCACCAGTGGCACCACACGGCCTCGAGGTCCATGATGACGAACTTGTGCCCGCTGCGGGCCTCCTCGAAGGCGGCATTGGACCAGGGCTGCCAGGCGACGGCCCCGGCCCGCACGGAGGGGGCGAGCCCGAGGGCGGCGGCCAGGGCAAGGGGGAGGCGGCTCATGGGCAGGAGGAGGATGCCGTCCCGTGGGAGCATCCTGAAGCCCGGATATTCCGGGAAGGTTCAGCGAAAATCGTGCGAGTCCTGCGCCGGCAGCCCGAGGTCCGGCATCCCGGCGATCTTCTCGGCCATCACATGGATGACGCCCTTCTCGTTCTGCAGGCGCCCCGTGATGACTAGGGCGGGCTCCAGGTTGATGACGAGCCTCGCCTCCTCGAAGAGCCTCGGCCGCACGATGGCGTTCGCCAGGCCCGTCTCGTCCTCGACCGTGATGAAGCAGAAGCCCTTCGCCGTGCCCGGCCTCTGCCGGGTGATGACGGACCCGCAGATGGTGACGCGCCTTCCCGCGGCCATGCCCCCCAGCTCCGCGGCCGGCACGGCGTCCTTCAGGTGCGGGCGGGCGAGCCCCATCGGGTGGGCGCCGGCCGTCAGCGACGTGTGGGCGTAGTCGGCCTGCAGCCGCTCAAGCAGCGTCATCCTCTCCAGCGGGGAAAGGGCCTCCTCGCCCTGCTCCGGGGCCGTCCGAAGGAGCTCGTCGTCGGGATGGAAGGCCTCGACGCCCCAGAGCGCGGACCGCCGGTGCCCCGCCAGCGCGTTCAGGGCGCCGGCGCCCGCAAGGACCCGCCGCTCGGCCGCCGTGAACCGCGTCCTGCGCAGGAAGTCCGAGAGGGATGCGAACGGCTGGCGCGCGCGCTCGGCCAGCATCGACGCCAGGGCGGACGCGCGCACGCCGTGGAGGCTGCCGAGCCCGAGCCTGACGCTCGTGTCGGAGTCGACGCGGCACCTGGCGTCCGAGAGCATGGCGCAGGGCGGCAGGAAGCGCATCCCCCGCCTGCGCCCGTCCTGGACCAGCGTCGCCGGCGAGTAGAACCCCATTGGCTGGCAGTTGAGGAGCGCCGCATAGAACGCCGCGGGCCGGTTGACCTTCAGCCACGCGCTCGCATAGGCGAGGAGCGCAAAGCTGATGGCATGCGACTCCGGGAAGCCGTAGAGCGCGAACGAGGCCAGCGACCGGACGAGGTACGCGCACGCCTCCTCGGAGACGCCGCGGGCGCGGAACGCGGCCCCGAGCCTCTCCTTCATCCTGTCGAGCCGCTCCTGTGAGCGCGTGAACCCGATCGCCCGCCGCAGTTCGTCCGCCTCCGCCGCGCTGAACCCCCCGAGCTCCATGGCGAGCCGCAGGATCTGCTCCTGGAAGAGGACGATGCCCAGCGTGCGCTCGAGGATGGGCCTCGCGCGCTCGTCGGGGTACGTGACGGGCTCCTCGCCCGCGCGGCGCCGCAGGTAGGGGTTCACGGCGTCGCCCTGGATGGGGCCGGGCCGGATGATCGCCACCTCGACCGCCAGGTCGTAGAAGTTCTCGGGCCTCATCCGCGGCAGCGTCGACATCTGCGCGCGGCTCTCCACCTGGAAGACGCCGACCGTGTCGGCGTCCTGCAGCATCCGGTACACGGCCGGGTCGTCCTTCGGGATCCGGGCCAGGTCGACCTGCTGGCCGCGGCCGGCGCAGATCTCCACGGCGTCCTGGAGGACGGCCATCATCCCGAGCCCCAGCAGGTCCACCTTGAGGAGCCCCATGTCCTCGATGTCGCTCTTGTCCCACTGCAGGACGGACCGGCCCGGCATGCGCGCACTCTCGAGGGGCACGAAGTTGTCCAGGCCCTCGGAGCTCATGACCATGCCGCCGGAGTGCTGGCCCAGGTGCCGGGGCAGCCCGCGCATCCGCCGGCAGATGTCGACCAGCGCGGCAAGCCGCGGGTGGTCGTCCGGCAGGCCGGCCACGCGCAGCTGCTCGCGCATGTGCAGCGTCTGGGGCAGGTCCCCGCCGTGGTACAGGCCCGAGAATCGGTCGATCGCATCGTCCGGCAGCCCGAGCGCCTTGCCGGCCTCGCGCACGGAGCTCTTCCCGCGGTAGGTGATCACGTTCGCCGCCATGGCGGCGCCCCTACGGCCGTAGCGCCGGTACACCTCCTGGATGACCTCCTCGCGCCGGTCGCCGCTCGGCAGGTCCAGGTCGATGTCGGGCCAGTCCGTGCGCCCCTCCGACAGGAACCTCTCGAAGAGCAGCTTGCTCTCGATGGGGTCGACGGCGGTGATCCCGAGGGCGAAGCACACGACGCTGTTGGCCGCGCTCCCCCTGCCCTGGACGAGGCAGCCCCGATCCCTCGCGAAGGCGCAGAGGTCCCAGACGATGAGGAAGTACCCGCTGAACCCCAGCCTCGCGATGAGGCCCAGCTCGCGGTCGAGCTGGTGCCGCACCGCGCCCGCGACACCGCCGTAGCGCTGCTGGGCCCCGAAGTACGCCATCTTCCGCAGGAACGAGTCCTGCGTCTCGCCCTCGGGCACGGGGTGGTCCGGGAACCTGTAGCCCAGGTTCGCGAGCGTGAACTCGAGCCTGCCGGCCACGCGCGCCGTGTTCTCGACGGCCTCGGGCATGTCGGCAAACAGGGCGCGCATCTCCGCGTCGCCCTTCATGTGCCGCTCCCTGTTCGGCGAAAGGAGCCTGCCCGCCGTGTCGAGGGTCGCGTGGTGGCGCAGGCAGGTGAAGACGTCGACCACGCCGGCGTCCTCCGGCATGGCATGCAGCACGGCGTTCGTCGCCAGGAGCGGGACCCCCGACGCCCGCGCCCAGTCCGCCACGAAGCCGTTCGCGCGGTCCTCGCCCTGGACGCGGTGCCGCTGGACCTCGGCGTAGAGCCGCTCGCGCCCGAAGGCCCGGAGGAGCCTGGCGCCCGCCGCAGCCGCGGCCGCCGGCCCCTCGGCGAGCCACGCCCGGCGCACGGGGCCCTCCTCGTCGCCCGTGAGGGCGATGAGCCCACCGGACGACTGCTCGAGCTCGGACCAGGCCACCCTCCCCTCGCCCTTCTCCGAGCGCAGGTGCGCCGTCGTCAGGAGCGAGCACAGCGCCCTGTAGCCGGTCCGGGTCGCCACGAGGACCGGCACGACCCCCCCGTCCTCCATCGTGATCTCCGCCCCCACAAGCGCGCGCACGCCCGCCTCCCGGCCCGACACGTGCAGTCTGACGGCGCCGTAGACGCCGTCCCGGTCGCAGAGCGCCACGGCGGGCATCCCCAGCCGTGCCGCGCCGGCTACGAGGGACTCGGGAAGCGACCCGCCGCGCAGGAACGAGAAGGCGCTGCGCGCATGCAGCTCGACGTACCCCATGGCCCCTAGTCGAGCATCCCCTCGACGTGCCAGCCCGCCTGCGTCCGTGCGAGCTGGTAGACCCCACCGGCCTCGAGCTCGACCTGCCAGGTCTCCACGGCCCAGGCCGACGGCTCCCACCATCCGCCCTCGGAGAGCCACGGGCCGAGCGCGGCCCGTATGGCCCCCCCCACGCGCCCGGCGTCGATGCGCCGGGGCGCGCCCGACGCGCAGGTGACGAGGGCGGGCCATGGCGGGCGGAACCGGCGCAGGGCCGGCCCGGCCGGGGCGTGCACCTGCGCCGGCGCCGGTGCGACCGCCTCGGCGGGGCGCACAAGGCTGAAGGCCCCGGGGCGGTGCGTGTCCGCGTGAGCCGGCGTCCCGACGCGGTCGTCGCCGACGATGGCGCCGAGGCGCGCAAGATTCTCCCAGAAGGCGGCGGGGTCGCGAAGCGCCGTGTCGAAGAGCCCGTCCTGCCTGCCGGGCAGCCGCGCCGGCGAGGCGACGAGGCGCACGCCCGAGACCCGCGCCGGCGTCCTCAGCCCCGACAGGTGCTCGCCGAGGATCCTAAGCCATCCGTCCGCGTCGGCCGCGGGCTCGGGCAGGCGGAACTCTCGGCGGTGGTCGGACTCGTCCTCGAGGAGGAGCGTGAGGGAGAGCTTCTCCGCCACGAGGCCGGCGCCCCGCAGCTCCAGGCTGACCCGCTCGGCATAGCGCCGCAGCTTGAAGAGGAGCGGCTCCGCGGACTCGACGGGCGGCTCATAGGCCCACTCCGCGGCGAAGCTGCGCGCGGGCTCGACGAGCCGCAGGACGCGCTCCGCCTCGCCGGCCGCCCGCTCCCAGAGGGCCGCCCCGTCCGCACCGAGCCGCCCGCCGACATCGGCCTTCGGGAGCGCCGTCAGGGCGCCGAGGGTCGCTATTCCCCAGGAGCGCAGGACCTCCTCCTGCGCGCGCGTCGGCTCGGCGAAGGCGAGCGGCAGGGGGGCGAGGAAAGCCGCGGAGTCGGCGACGACGAGGACGGGCGAGGCCAGGCGCGCCGCATGCGACGCAAGGAGCGGCGTCGCGCCTGCGCCCGCCCTGGCCGGCAGGCCGATGGCCGTGAGCTCCGCGGCGCGCAGGCGCAGGAGCGCCTCGGCGCGTGCCGGGTCGGCGCCGAGGAGGTCGATCGTGCAGCAGCCGGGCGCCGTCGACTCCACCCTCGGGGAAAGCGTGAAGGCCGCGGCGACGAGGAGCCTCTGGGCCTCCGTCTCGGCGGCCGGACCGCGCCGGCACAGGATGATCCCGGGGCACCGGGTCATGGCGAGCGAGGCCGGCAGCCCCGGCGCCGCCCCGGCGGCCTCCGGCGAGACCTCGGTGAGCCTCGCTTTCTTGCCTTCCCCCTCGACGAGCGCGCACGGGCGGCCCGCAAGCGACGGGTCGCTCCTGCGCAGCGCGTGCAGGGGGAAGCCCGGCACGGTGAGGACCGCGAATCTCATCCCGCCAGCTCTTCGGCCTGGTGCGGGCTTCGGTCGGTCCGGATGGAAAGCTCCGCGGCCAGCCTGTCCCTGGGGGCGCCCGCCGCCGCGAGGGCCATGGGGGCGGCGAGCTCGAGCCGCCAGGGCACCGCCGGGACGATGGGGCACGGGGTGAGGACGAGCACGGCGACGGAGCCCTCCTCCGTCGCGCGCTGCAGGCGGTACCACACGCAGGAGGGCGTCCTGCGCAGCGCGCGCTCCGTGCAGCCGCGCAGGTCGAGGGCCACGGCCGCATAGTTGCCGTCGCGCACGACGATGTCCGCCGCCGCGAAGGCCTCGGCGGGCACGCGGCAGCGCACCCAGACGAGGTGCCGGAGCATGTCGCCGGGCAGGGATTCCGGGGCGAAGCCGTCGGCGCCGTCCACGAGGGCGACGCGCTGGCGCGCGTCGCGCGTCGAGGCGAGGAGCCGCGCGAGGACCGTCTGGCCGCCGGCCCCGGGCGCGCAGACGAGCTCGGTCAGCCTGCCGGAGGCAAGGCCCCCGCCAAGGGCGGCATCGACCGAGGCGGCCCCCACGGGGACGCCCCCGCCCACCCTGCGGGCCCTCTCAGGGAAGCGCTCGGCGAGGAGCGACCGCAGGGCGCTGACAGATTGCGCGGGCATGGGCCGGCCTTCATCATGCGCCCGCCGCGGCGACGCCGCGCCGGATGAGCCCCACCACCACGCCCTGCGACTCCAGCCGCTCGGGCACGATGTCTCGGTAGCGCCTGTTGGCCGCGCGCAGGATGGGCCGCCCGCGCACCCGCAGCAGCCGCTTCAGCGTGGTCGTGGTCTCGTCGACCAGGGCCGCGATGATGTCCCCCTCGCGCGCCTCGCGCCTCTCGAGGACCACGATGTCCCCGTCCGCGATGTGGGCGTCGATCATCGAGTCGCCGTGGACGCGCAGCGCCCATATGCGGTTCGGGCCGGCCCTGCGGACGCCGAAGACGGCGGCGTCGACGGCCAGCGTCTCGTCGGGCGTCTGCTCCTGCATGGCGGGAAGGCCCGCCGGGATGGAGCCGTACACGGGCATGTCGAAGAGCTGCGCCTGCACCGAGGCGGCCTTGATTCCCCAGGTGCGGCCGGCCAGCTGCTCGATCTGCGCCTTGTTGGCGAGCGCCCGCAGGTGGCCGATGACGGTCGTCTGGCTCGCGAACTTGAACCTTCGCTGGATCTCGCGCGAGGAGGGAGGGACCCCCTTCTCGCGCTGGAATTGGCGGATGTAGTCGAGGATCTCCTCCTGGCGTTCGGTCATCATAGGGTCATCCCACGGCGCACACGGCGAGTTCGTTGCCGCTGGGCTCGGCGAAGTGGAAGCGCCGGCCGCCGGGGAAAGAGAAGATCTCCTGGGTGATCCTGCCGCCGTTCTCCGTGACGCGCCTCAGGGCCTCCTCGAGGCGCTGGTTCTGGATGACGACGAGCGGCGCCCCTGCCGCGATGGTGCCGCGCTTGTCGGAGCTGAAGAAGCCGCCGGCGATCCCGCTGTTGTCGAATGAGGCGTAGTCGGGCCCGTAGTCCGTGAACGTCCAGCCGAAGGTTTTCTCGAAGAAGGCCTTGGTTCTTCCCAGGTCCGACGCGTGGAACTCGACGTAGAAGATCTTGTTTTCCTGGTCCATGGGTAGCGTTCGTTCGAACGCTGTTCAAGCGAACGTTTTCCTGGCGCCCTTGCAAGCCGCCAGAATGCCTCCCGGCGCATTTCGTTACCTGCCAGCGACTAGTAATAAAAGTCAGGCGATAATGACTCGCTTAAGGCAGGCGGTATCGCGTCTTTCCTGGTGATCCGTGCAAGCCATGCTGCGGGCGTGCACGTCAACAATGTCAAAGAGAGATTGGAGAGGATGCCCGGCTTGATCGTTCATGCCCAAAGAATGACTCTATCCAAGTGGGCAGATCGGCCATAAAAGTCGTCGGCAAGCTAAGCAAGACGCCGTGGCAGCGTTTCGTACGGCTCCAGCGGACGGCGGCCCGACTTGCAACTGGCCGTGGCCAGCCAAAGGGCGTCTTTCGGTTCGCTACCAACGAGGAATGCTCCAAATGGACGGCGACCTGGTCTCGCTCGCACGCGAGCTGAACCGCCTCGGCGTCGCAATGGGGTGATCGGGGGATTTGCAATCAACCGGCTCGGTTTCGTAAGGGCCACTGAGGACATTGACCTGCTGGTTGCCCGCGACCGCGCGAACCAGGCTCTCGATATCCTCCCAGACGGGGCGATCAAGGAGCTCGGCGACGAGGATTTGGAAAAATGGGTTGTGGTGCGCGTGAACGACGACATCACGGTCGACCTGATGACCGAAGCTTGTGGCGTCCGCTTTGAGGACGCCGTGGGAGGAATCGAGACGGAGGTGATCGATGGCGTTCCGGTCCCGTTCGCCGGAGCTGAATTGATGCTGAAGATGAAACAGAGCCCCCGCATCGACAGGACTTATCTGCTGCAGCTGCTTCGCGGGCGAGGGAAGGTGTGAAATCGCCGCGGGCTCGCCGCGTTGATGTGCGGGGATTGTCCGCTGGATTGTGCGCACCCGTTTAGCTCGGGAAACCGTTATTTTCGTGCAATTTTGTGCACATTTAAATGGCGCTTGTATAGGCCGCTCGCGGCCCTAACTGTAGGGATGCGTGCGGGCGGAACAGAGGGCCTCCGGCACAACCGGACGAACCCCAGCCCCAGATGGCCAACATCAACCAGCAGCTGATCGCAGACCGCCTGAACCTGTCCCGCACGACGGTCTCCCGGGCGCTCGCCAACCATCCCGCCATCAGCGCCGAGACGCGGACGAGGATCCAGAATCTTGCGGCGAAGATGGGCTACAAGGGCAATCCCACGAGGACGCTGCGGCGCTCGCGCCAGAACAAGCCGCTCACGGTCGGCGTCATCATCGGCGTCCCGGCCGAGAACGTCGCCCTGGCGACGTTCCCGTTCATCCTGCAGGGGATCCGCGAGCGCGCGGCGATGGAGCACCTCGCGATCGACGTCTGCTTCGAGAACCCAGCCCTCTTTGGCACTCCCGCGCGGCGCCAGAGCGTCTTCAGGAACATCCGCAACAGCGACTGGAGGGGCGCGATACTCATCTACCCCTTCCCTGAAAGCTCGGTCGAGATGATCACCCGCAAGATCTCCGCCGTCGGCGTGCTCGAGTGCTACACGACGCCCGGCATCGACATCATCGACACGGATGACTCGGCGGGAATCCTTTCGCTGGCGACGCTGCTCGTGGAGGCGGGCCACAGGCGGATCGGCTTCCTCTCCTGGGAATACCCCGTGGGCGGCCACTGGACGACGAGGCGGTTCGGCGGGTACGTCGAGGCGCTCTTCTCGCTCGGCCTCGAGTTCCGCCCGGACTGGGCGCTCAACGTGGGCAAGGGCGGCCCGCACCTCTCGGAGGACGAGATCACGGAGCGCGTGCTCCGCATCATGCGCGAGGACCAGGTGACCGCCTGGATCTGCGCGGCCGACCACCAGGCGTACCACCTCCAGCGCGAGCTCGAGGCGCGGGGCATCCGCGTCCCGGGCGACTGCTCCATCACGGGATTCGACGGGCTGGAGCCGCCGGCGGGCCTGAAGCGCCTGGCGTCGATCCGGGTCCCCCACGAGGACATCGGCTCGTCATCCGTGGCGAGGCTGCTGAGCCGCATCATGCACCCGAAGTCGCCGCGCAGGAAGATCCTCGTCGAGGGGCACGTGGTGCCCGGCGAGACGATCGCGCCGCCCGCCGCGCGCTGAGGCGCGCGGGACGCCGCCCCGCACCCTTTCATGAAACACACGATCCTTGCCGCCGCAGTCGGCGCAATCCTCATCCCGCTCGCGGCCGCGGCGCCTGCGCCCGGCATCTACGTGACGGCCGAGGGAACGAACCTGCGCCTCACCCGGACGGGGGACCCCGAATGGTCCCCCCTCGCCCAGCCCACCGAGAAGCAGGAATGCGTCTTCGTCGACCCGGCGAGGCAGTTCCAGACGATGGTCGGCATCGGCGGGGCGCTCACGGACGCCTCGGCGGAGACGTTCGACAAGCTTCCCGCCGAGAGGAAGAGGGAGCTCCTGCGCGCCTACTACGACCCTGAGGCCGGGATCGGCTACACGCTCGCAAGGACCAACATCAACAGCTGCGACTTCTCGAGCGACTCGTACACCTACGTCGCCGAGGGCGACGCGGAGCTCCGGACCTTCAGCGTGGCCCACGACCTCCGGCACAGGATCCCGTTCATCCGGGACGCGATCGCGGCCGCGGGGGGGAAGCTGACGATCTTCGCCAGCCCATGGAGCCCGCCGGCCTGGATGAAGGACAACGGCGACATGCTCCACGGCGGGCACCTCCTGCCGAGGTACTACGCCGCGTGGGCCAACTACTACTGCGCCTTCGTGAAGGCCTACGCGGACCAGGGCGTCCCCATCTGGGGGATCACGGTCCAGAACGAGCCGATGGCCGTGCAGGTGTGGGAGTCGTGCGTCTACAGCGCCGAGCAGGAGCGCGACTTCGTGAAGAACTACCTGGGGCCCGCCCTGGCGGCGCATGGCCTGCGTACAAAGCTCATCGTCTGGGACCACAACCGGACGATGATGTACCACAGGGCCTCGGTCATCCTCGAGGACCCCGCAGCGGCGAAGTATGTCTGGGGGGTCGGCTTCCACTGGTACACCGACGACGAGTTCGACAACGTCGAGAGGGTCCACGAGGCGTTTCCCGCGGCGCACCTGATATTCACGGAGGGATGCCATGGGCCGTTCGACCTTGCGCAGGCCGGCGACTGGCACTGGGGCGAGTCCTACGGCCGGTCGATGATCAACGACTTCAACAACGGCACCGAGGGCTGGACCGACTGGAACGTGCTCGTTGACGAGAGGGGCGGCCCGAACCACGTCTCCAACTTCTGCTTCGCCCCCGTCATCGCGATGACGGCCACGGGCGAGCTGCGCTACATGTCGTCCTACTGGTACATCGGGCACTTCTCGAAGTTCGTGAGGCCCGGGGCGAGGAGGGTGGCCTGCGCCTCCATGTCAGACGACCTTCTGGCCACGGCGTTCAGGAACCCTGACGGCTCCCTCGCGGTGGTCGTCATGAACGCGAGCGGGAACGACCACGCGTTCTTCCTCTGGACGGGCGGCAGGGCCGCGCCGCTGACGCTCCGCGCGCATTCGATCGCGACCGTCCTGACCCGATGAGGCCCGCGCCTGCCGCGGCATGCCCGTCGGCGCCTGCCTGAGCGCGGGCGCCAAGGGCATCGCCTGCGGGGCGCCACCGGGCCGAGGGGGAAGCGGCTTTCCAGGTCCTCAGGTCAGGTGAACCAGTATCCATTGACGAAGAGGACCACAAAAACCGCCTCCAGGGCCGCAGACATTGCGATCAAGGGCATCGCCGCCCGCGGCCACTTTGCCGCCAAAATCGCCGTCACAATATAAAGCGGGAAAACGACACTTATGTACCTGGGCAGGGCCTCGGCGAGGCGCGACGAGATATAAACCGACAAGAGGGCCAGGCCGTAGACCGTAAAGGCCCGTGGGATGCGCAGCAGGACGCCCGCAACCAGCAGCGCAAATGCGCCGATGAGCGCGCCGCCAAACAGGATTTGGTAAAAGGCGGGAAGATTGCTGAAGCTTTCATGGGACAGGAACAGCCAGAACCACGCGAACTGCCGCCCCCAGAAGCGCTGCTCGACGTGGAAATAAAGCAGGAAGTCGCCGTAGTATACCCGCAGGAAGATACAATATCCCAGGAACCCAAGGACCGGCATCAGGCTGGCAAGGAGGGCGCGCAGCCTCCGGGCACTCGCGGTTCTCCCGTTTCGAAACGACCCAATTGCCTCCCAGGCCATCGGGACCACGAGCATTATCCCGATGAACCGGGTCAGCGCCGCCAGGGCCCCGAGAAAGCCGGCCAGCCACCAGCGGCCACCCCGCATGTAATGGAGGCATCCGATCGAAAGCGCGAGGAAGAGGGACTCCGAATAGGGCGACGAGTAGAAGAAGCTTACGGGCGAGAACAGCAGGAACGAGACGGACAATATGGCCACGCGTTCGTCATGGATCTCAGCCATGACGGTTTTCCAAAGCAGGATGCATGCGCACCAAAGCCCCGCCAGCGAAACGAGCTGGCCGGCGAGCGCCAAATTGATCGCGCCCCCGAGCGAGGCGAACCCGACCAGAATGGGATATAGCGGCAGGAAGGGGAAATTCGGCTTCGCGCCCTGGGTCCCAGCGTACCCATGAGCGGCGATCTCCAGGAAGGACCTTGCGTCCCAGCGCTTGAACCATTCGAGCGGCGATGCCTGGGCAACGTAAAATTGACCCTTGCGGACAACCAGAAGCGAGGCGCCGGCAACGATCCAAATCAGAAGGCGGGAGCCGATAAACTGGATTGAGATGTCCCAAAGGCTGGCTGCAGGGATCGATTGGATGTCGTCGCGGTTCCTTTTGCCGGGCCCCAATTCCATAAGTTCCGACAAAACCGAGATTATAGCCCTAGGCAACATATGGCTCCTGCCATTTTCAGGGCGCCATCTTGTGCCTATGGCATGGTTGTCAGCACATCCATTTGGCTCTCGACCTTTAGCCTGCCCCGAGGCACGTAGCGGGGATTTCCTGATTTTCCTGGCCTGTCCTCAATGACCTTACCCTCCCCCCAATCGCGGACGATGAAGGAGGCAGTTATTCACCTCACCGCCCGCGTGAGCCGGGCTTCATACGCCGTCCGCGTTCTCATCCTCTTCGCGTGCCTTGGAATGGTTCTCTATAGGCACACGGGCGCCTATGCGGGCAGTTCTGATACTTCCGGCTATATGAACGATGCCCGCCTGTTGGCTGACGGCGAATTGCATCCGCACCAGCGGGCGATAGGCGGGATCCCCCCCGCGTCGCTGCCGTTCATGGGGTACATCCCGCTGGGATTCCTGCCCCTTGCCGGTGATCGGATGTACCCGACATATCCCATGGGGATGCCCCTATGCATCCTTTTGGGCTCAATATTCCTGGGCTGGGGGGCCGGCCCCAGTGTCGTCATTTGGCTGCACGCCATGGCTTGCCTGGCGGCGACGCTCCTGTTTTTCCGCCAGCTCAAGGTCGGCCGGGAATTGAGCCTTCTCGGGGCCATGATTCTCGGGACAAGCCCCCTTTTCCTGTTCATGTCGCTGCAGACCATGAGCGACACGCCCGCAACGCTGTGGGCGACCCTTACCGTGCTGGCATGCCTCAGGTCATCAGGGAAGCCGATATATGCCGCCCTTGCCGGAGTTGTCTTCTCCTATGCGCTCTTGGTCCGTCCAACGGCCCTGCTCATGGCGTTCCCGGTGGTCCTTCTGCTTCCTCCGACCCGCCGGCACTATCTTCTCTTTATCGGCGGCGCGGCACCGGTCCTTGCAGGCATAGCCGCCTTGAACCGGATGGTCTACGGCAGCGCACTCGCAACAGGCTATGGCAATGTCTATGACTTGTTCGGGGTGCGCTTCCTGCATGAAACGCTCCTCAATTACGTCAGCTCGCTGCCCAAGGAGCTTACTCCCCTGGTCGCGCTCATCATTATATTCCCGTTTGTCAGGGGCGGCATTGCCTCCCGCCAGAAGGTCGGCCTTTGGCTCTGGATCCTCGCGCTGTTCGGCTTCTATTCGGTCTATTTCTGCACACACGAGACCTGGTGGTATCTTCGCTTTGTCCTTCCCGCGTTTCCCCCGCTGATTGCGATCGCCATGCTTGTCCTGTCTCCGGCGGCGCGCAAATGGCCGCACTTCGCGATGGCAGGCTGGATATTGCTGGCCGCCGGCATCCTGGCGTGGAATGCCAATTGGACCTCCAAGCTGGCTGCGACCGCCATTGGCGACTTCGAGCAGGTTTATCCCGAGACATGTGATTATCTGCGCCTTCGGACCCCACCAGCCTCGGTGGTAATGTGTATGCAGGCGAGCGGCGCCGTCTTCTACTACACGAACGATGTCATCGTCAGGAGTGATTCCATTGGGAATAACGACTTCATGAGGATCGCGGGCGCGTGCGAAAAATCGAATCGCAGCATTTACATGGTCCTTTTCCCCTTCGAGAGGGACGCCGCGTTGGCGAGATTCTCCCGTGGGCGGTGGCAGCTCGCAGCAATGGTTCGGGATGTGGGCATTTATCGCCTCGCTGGCCTGAAATGACGCCGGTCCTGCAGGGTTTCATTAGGCGCCATTAGGGTCCCGGTCCCCCCTGTTGCCGGCGGGGCAGGTCCCCGCGACCTGGGCCGCCAGGAAGGGCGACATCGAACAGGCGGACCCGGACCCAAGGCAGGTGTCACTCCCCGCGACCCGACAGGTCGTTCAGGGCGTCCTGCCAGCGGAAGCGGGCGCGGTCGGCGGGCGACAGCTCGCCGATCTTTTCCTTCATCTTCCTGACCCTCGCCTGGAGGAGGAGCGTGTCGTCGCCGATGTTCACGGGGATGAGCCCCAGTTGGAGCTCGCACATCTCGTCCGTGGAGTTGGGGCCGAAGAGGATCTCGCGCGGCGGCGAGAACGGGTTCGCGGGGTTCGACGCGCCGTTGTCAAAGGTCCACCGGCACGTGACGACCGTTCCCTTGGGGAGGATGAAGGGCTCGTGGTAGTAGTACCGGTCCTGCCAGGTGAAGCTCCAGCGCTGGATGTCAAGAAGGTCGCGCGAGGTGCCGTCCGGCAGCCGCGCGGAGGCGTGGACCTCCTTGCCCGTCATGTGCATGTGCGCGAAGACGGACATGAGAACGACGTCGGCGGGGATCTCGATCGAGTCCGTAACCACGTACGCCGGGTCGCCCGGGGGGATGTGGAGGTTGAAGCTGCGCAGGAAGAGCGTGTCGAGGACGCGCCGCGTCGGCTCCCGCATGAAGTGGATCCCCACCTCGGTCTGGTCGGTCTCGGGCTTTCCAGTCGCCTTGTAGTGGACCTGGAGCGCGATATCGCCCGAAAGGGGCATGACGCTGGCCGCGATGCCGTGCGGCAGGAACCGGGGCTCCATGCCGGGCACGCGGCCGCCCAGGTAGGCCGCCGGCACGAATCCCGGCGTCCCGAAATTCCGGTACCCGAGGCCTCCCTCCTCCTTTTCCCGGCGCATCGCCTCGCCGCTCGTGTCGACGAAGACATCCGCATGGTGAAGGACGCGTCGGTTGCCCGGGCGCACCTCCACGGCTGCCACGGCAAGGACGTCCGAGTCGGGGATACGGGCCGCCGCGAGGACCTCCGGGGGAACCTGCGCGAGGGAAAAATGCATCGGGAAGACCTCGTAGGTGTCGTCGGGCCCGGCCGGGACGGCAAAGGGCGCGCGCATCCTGACAACGAGGTCGGGCGGCCCGAGCCGCCACCCGTCGGACTGCGGGGCCGGTGGCGCGGGAGCCCTGGACACATCCCCCTCGGGGGCGCCGGCCGCGGCCCAGTCCGCGATCGCCGAGACCTGGTCGGCCGTGAGGAGCCGCTCCCCGACGAAGGCGCCCGCGGGCCCGGACGGCAGCCAGGGCGGCATGACGCGCGACTTCACGGTCCTTGCGATGAAGCGGGCGCGCTTCGCGGCGTCCGCATAGGAAAGGAGCGGGAAGGGCGCCACCTGGCCCCGCTGGTGGCACTCCACGCAGTTCTGGTAGAGGATCGGGGCGATGTCCGCGGACCAGGTGGGCGCGGCCCTCGCCGCGGCGACCGCGGCGGCGCAGAAGAGGAGCGCGACCCTCATTTTCCGACCTTCTGCGGGAGGGCGCACCCGTAGCCCCTGGCCGTGGGAAAGGGCGCCGGCGCCCCGGATACCACGGCGTCCAGCACCTCGCGCAGGTAATGCCGGGTGGCGGTCGGTCGCCTCACGCCGGGATCGCAAAAACGGTCGTCGATGGCGCCCTGGTAGAGCCGCCGCCCGTCAGCCCCAAAGACCGCGGCCTCGGGGGTGTAGGCGGCGCCGGCCGCGCGCGCGAGGGCCTGCCCGCGGTCGTCGGCCGTGAGGAACCCGACCCGGTAGTCCAGCGCGTGGGCGCGCAGCTCCTGCAGCGTGGCGTTCGGGTCGACGTAGGCCCCGACGACGGCGACTCCCCGGCCCCTGAAGTCAGCCGCGATCGCGTTGAGCTCCGGGATCTCGGCGTTCGAGACGGGGCACTCCTGGCCCAGGGCGATGACGACGATCCACCGGCATGGCGGCCCAAGCGGCGCGCCCGAGAGGTCCCGGACGCCCAGGCCAGTCCACCATGCGCCGGGCGCCGGCGCGGCCGCCGGGCAGGCAGACGCGGCGGCGAGGGCAAGGGCGAGGATTGCCGCGCGCCTCACGCCGTGGCGCGGGCCGCCTTCCGCCCGGCGAGCTCGATCTCCATCCTGTCGACGTCGGCGTCGCCGAGCGGGTAGAAGATGGCAAGGATTCCGGACAGGACGAGGAACGCGCCGGGGATCACGCTCATGAGGAGGATGATCCCGTGGATTGTCCCCGGGGACTGGACCTGGTCGGCCTTGAAGCCGAAGTCGCCGAGCAGCCACCCGACGAAGGCCGGCCCGCAGGCGGCCCCGACCTTCTGGGAGAAGATGGCGGATGAGAAGACAAGGGCGGTCGCCCTGTTGCCAAACTTCAGTTCCCCGTAGTCCGCGCTCTCCGCGTACATGGCCCAGAGGATCGCGGCCTGCGGGCCCGCGAGGAAATTCGCGGCGATGTTGAGCCCGTAGAGCAGCCTCAGGTTGTGCGGGTCGACCCAGAGGAAGCCGGCCCAGAGCAGGCCGACGAGGATGTAGAGGACGACCAGCACGGTACGGCGCTGCCCGAGCTTCAGGAACCATTTCGTGCAGAACGTCCCCGCGATGAGGGCGATGAACCCGTAGTTGAACGCCTTTATGGCCTTCTCGTCGCCCACGGCATACTTGAAGTAGTAGATGACGACGGTGTTGTGGATCATCTGGCCCACGAGGAGCGTGAGGCCTACGACGAGGACCACGACCCAGGCCCGGTTCCGCACGAGCTCCCTCAGGTCCCTGAGGAGGTGGGATCCCTCCTCGGCGCGCGGGTGCACCCGCTCCTTCGTCTGGGAGAAGGTGATGATGAAGAGGACCGCCGAGATGACGGCGTAGATCAGCATCGTCAGGCGGATGCCTTCGACGTCGTTGCCATGGCCGAGCCGGTCCTTCAGCTCCACCGTGTAGGTCCCGATGACGAGCGCCGCGATGAAGGCGCAGACGAAGCGGATGGCCGAGACCGAGGTCCTCTGCTCGGAGGACGGGGAAATGACCCCCATGAGGGCGGAGTACGGGATGTTGACGACCGAGTAGGCCGTCCACGCGAGGATGTAGGTCACGTAGGCGTACAGGAGCTTCGCCCCCTCGGGGATCGAGGGGTTGGCGAACATGAGGTACGTGAGCGCCGCGTAGGGTATGGCTCCGAAGAGCAGGTAGGGGCGGAACTTGCCCCAGCGCGACCGCGTGCGGTCCGCGACGATCCCCACGATGGGGTCGATGATGGCGTCCAGGAAACGGACCAGCAGGAACATCGTCCCAGCCTCCTCGGGGGAGAGCTTGAAGATGTCCGTGTAGTAGAAGAGGCCGAACTGCCCCGCGAACTGGTAGAAGAAGTTCGAGGCCGAGTCGCCGAGGCCGTAGGCGACCTTCTCCCTGATCGACAGGCGTTCGTTCTGCTCGGTCATAGTTTCGGGGTTGCGGCCGGGGGCGGATTCCGGGGGGGCCGCGGGGGGTTCAGCTGCGGGCAATAGGAATGGCCGCCGAGGGGGTCCGTGTAAAGGCGCATGAAAAAGGAAGCGCGCACGGCCGAAGCCGTGCGCGCCGTCCTACACACTGTTCGCCGGGTGTCCCCTAAAATGCCCACCCGTACGAAATTTTTGCCATGAGGGGCGACTGGTAGATGAGCCCGTACAGCTTCTGGTCGTTGAGGGCGTTGTCCACGTTCAGCTGGACGTACTGCTTGTGGCCCCAGTTCTGCCACGCGTACTTCGCCTCGACGTTGAGGAGGAACTCCGAGGGGCTGTACGCGATGTACTCGGCGCCGCCCTCGGCCTGGCCGCTGCCGTGCGTGATGCCGGAGAAGAACTGCTCCTGCGAGTGCCAGGTGCCGCCGATGCCGAACGAGAACCCCCTGATCCAGTCCGACATGTCGTAGTGGACGAAGAAGTCGCAGGCGTACTTCGGCGTGTCGTCGCCGGGAAGGGTCCCGAGCGTCGTCACGTTGGACGACGTGTCCTGCGGGTTCGTGTAGAACTGGTTCAGCGTCAGGCCCTGCAGGCCGAACCCGCCCGTGCCGTTCTGGAAGTACCAGACCGCCCAGCGGTCCTGCGGATAGGGGTACTTGGGATACTGGCCGAGGTTGAGCCTCTGGACCGACGAGTCCGCCGCGAAGTTGAAGATCAGCTGCAGGTCCTTCGTCACCGTGTAGGTGAGGGACCCGTCGAAGCCCTTCGAGCGGTCAAGCACCTGGAACGCGGGCGCGATCCCCTCGTTCGCGTTGTAGAAGCCCGCGGCGTCCTCGGTGGCGTTGTTGATGTTGGGGTCCATGTTGGAGTCGCCCTGGTAGAGCCATCCCGGCCATCCCGCGCCGCCGTCCGCCTGGTTGGCGGCAAAGGCCGCGTCGAGGTAGGCGGCGCCCGAGGGCTTGCTGGCGTCGAGATAGAGGCGGCCCGGCTCGCTGGGGAGCGTGTAGACGGCGCCCGCGGCGACCGCGGAGTTCCACGCGGAGATGACCCCCGGCTGGTTCTGGATCGGCCCGCCCTGGCTCGTCACGCCCCCGGCCAGCGTCGTGGCACCCGGCTGGCCCTGGGCGTTGAAGCCGCCGGAGAGCTCGTAGACGATGTCCGCATTCGGGTTGAAGCGCGGGTGGCCGAGCGGCGCCGGCGCGAACCAGGGCTCCGCGGCCCACGAGGCCTTGGTGATCGTGTAGTGGCTCAGCGTCCCCGAGATCTTGCCGTCAAGGAAGTCGAACTTGATGCCGATTTCTCGGCTCTTGGCGAAGTTCGGGCCAACGGGGTTGCCGTCTATGCCGTTCCTCAGGTTGTTGAAGTTGGGCTCGATGCCCTCGGCCTTGAGGCCGTAGACCGAGAGGTGCTTCGTGATCTCGATCATGATCGCGTTCTGGTAGGTCTTCGAGTTCGAGGTCAGGCCGCGGGCCGCCGAGGAGGCGGGCGAGGCGCCCGGCGCGCTCAGCGTCGTGTTCGTCGCGAACTCGTCGACCTTGTCCCAGCGGACGCCGTCCATGATGATGATGCGGTCGTTGAGGAACTTCGCGTAGTTGTTGAGATAGTAGCCCGCGTCCCAGCCCAGCGTGGAATTCTGCGGATTGTTCTCGAACATGGGTGCGTCGGCCGTGCCGTCGCCCTGCGTCCCGAAGTGGATCCCCGTCGTGCTGTTGGGGGCCCAGTAGTTGTAGTCGCTGGGATCGGTCTCCTCGTTCGTGACCTCGATGTCGTTCTTCAGCTCCGAGTAGCCGGCAAGGAGCTGGTCCTCGGCCTTGTACCACTTGCCCTCCCAGAGGTCCTTGCGGCCGGTCAGCTCGACGCGCTCCTGGTCGCGGGTCGCCGTCTGGTCGTTCTGGGTCCACTGGTAGCGGGTCACCTCGTCGGGAAAGGTCCCGTTCACGAGGTTGAGGTTGGTCTGCTGCTGCCCGTTGATGTCGTTGGCGATCGCGGTGGTGATCGTCTGCGCAAGGTCGGAACCCGGGCCGGAAGTCACCGGACCGAACAGCCCGGCAGAGATGCCGCGCGTGTTGAAGGTCGTCCTCGAGTGGTTGTAGCCGACCAGGGCGTCAAGGTCCGGCGTCCACTCGGACTGCACCAGCAGCCGCTGCGTGAACTTGAGCTCCAGATTCTCCTGCGTCTGGTCATCGAAGGTGTCGGGGCCCGAGAGGTTGTAGGTCCTGGGATCCGTGCCCGGCGGGAAATAGAAGGCCACGGCCTCCAGCTGGTCGCTGTTGAGGGGCGTGCTGCCGTTGCCCTGGGCGGCCCGCAGGGCCTGGAACCCGAAGCCCTCCTGGTGCGACTCGCCGTACTCGAGGTTCGCATAGACGTCCGTCCCGGAGAACGGCTTCCACTGGACGGAGGGCGAGACGAAGTAGTGGCTGCTCTTCTGGTAGTCGATGTTGGTGTCCGAGCTCTCGACCGCCGCATCGACCCGGTAGTCCAGGTGATTGGCGGCGCTGATCGGCCCCGTGACATCGAGCGCGCTCCGGTAGAAGTCATAGAGCCCGGCCGAGAAGGTGATTTCGCCGTGCTGGGTGTCCTCAGGCATCTTCGTCAGGTAATCGACGACGCCGCCGAAGTTGCCTGTCCCGTAGAGGAGCGCGTTGGGCCCGAAGACCACCTCGATGCGGTCGATATTGACCGAGTCGGCCGCAACCGCCCGGAGAAACCCGTCGCGCAGCACGTTCGTCGTCACGAAGCCGCGGACCTTCAGCTGGGACTGGTCGATGTTCGCCGTGAGGCCCTGCGGGTTGTTGACGCCGCCGGGGCCATAGGGGCTCCCGAAGGTGGACCCCGTGTTCTCAAGGTCGTTCTGCGACTGGAGCATGATCCCGGAGGAGTAGCTCAGCGAGCTGCGGAGGTCCGTCGCGCCGATGTCGTTGATGAAATCGCTCGTGATGACCTGTATCGGGACGGGAAGGTCCTTTATGGGGGTGTCGACGCGCGAGCCGGATATCGCGTTCGTCGCGGCATAGCCGTTGTCCTTCGACGTCGAGACGGTGAAGGGGTCGAGCACCACCGCCTGCTGGTCGCTCGGCGACGCCTGGTCGGTCGAGGTCGGGCTGGTGGTGGTCGTCGTCGTGGTCGTCGTGCTTTGGGCCGACACGTGGGTGGAAGCCAGGACCAGGAGCGCCGCGGCAGCAGGGAGCAGGCGGGCGAGCGTGGAGTGCTTGGCGAGGTGTTTTTTCATCTGAGGGTTTGCGACTTGGGTGGGAAAGCAGGGACAGGCTTGGTCAGCGGCCCTCCGCCGTTCTGGCCGAACCCCTGTTGGGGTCAGGCGCAGGGCAGGCAAAGTTGCCGGTCCTCGGCCCGGAGGGGGCAATCCCCGGACTTCGAACGGCGCGACTGTGCCCGCAGTGTTTTAAGCGTGTCAACACTTTTGCGCACATGTTAAATAACATGCGTTGCAATCTTGCGGATTGCGGTGCGCGGGAAAAGTGCCTAACTCTGGAGTTTCAGCCAGCATAACCCCGTCGACACCGTGCAGGAGGAGTGTATTACTTCTTATAAAATAATGACTTATAAAACAACTAGGCAAACTCATGGAATTGCACGGAGAAGCGCACATTGTGCGGACCATGTTTCACAACAGGTGGTGCACATCGATGCGCACTATATTTCCCACAGGGCGCTGATCGCGGTTTAGCGGCCTTCCCGATGCGTTCGGTCAACCAGCAGCTGATCGCCGACAAACTTAAGCTCTCGAGAGCCACGGTCTCGCGCAGCCTCGCAAACCATCCCTCCATCAGCGAGGCGACGCGGGCGAAAGTCCTGCGCGTCGCGGCCACGATGGGCTACAAGGGAAAGCCCGACCTGATCCTGCGGCGCGGGCGGCAGAGCAAGCCGATGACGATCGGTGTCCTTATTGGCGTACCCGCGCAGGACGTGGCGATGGCGACCTTCCCATTCATCCTCCAGGGCATCTGGGAGAGGGCGCGCGCCGAGCGCCTGACGGTCGACGTGTGCTATGAGAACCCGGCCTCGTTCGACCCGTCGTCGAAGAGGAACAAGCTGGTCGGCAGCATCCCCGACGCCGAGTGGCGCGGCGCGATCCTCATCTACCCCTTCACCGAGGCGTCCGTGGCCACCATCTCCAAGCGGATATCCTCGGTGGCCGTCCTTGAAAGCTACAAGGCCCCCGGTGTCGACACGATCGACACCGATGACTCCTCCGGAATCCTTCTCCTCGTCCAGCGCCTTGCCGCGATCGGCCACAGGCGAATCGGCTTCCTCACCTGGGGCTACCCCGTAGGCGGCCGCTGGAGCGTGAAGCGTTTCGGAGGGTATGCGGAGGCGCTGCTTTCCTGCGGCCTGGAATTCCGGCCCGAATGGGCCCTCAACATCCACAAGTCGGGAACATACCTGAGCTCGGATGAGCTGGTCGACCGGGTGATCAGCCTCCTCCTGCGGGAGAACGTGACGGCCTGGGTCTGCGCAGCCGACCACCAGGCCTACCGTCTCGTGAAGGACCTCCTCACCCGGGGCATCCGCGTGCCCCAGGACTGCTCGGTGACGGGCTTCGACGGGCTTCCCCCCCCGCTCGGAATGCCTGCCGTGACGTCGATCCAGGTCCCGCACGGCGACATAGGCTCCTCGGCCGTCTCACGCCTGCTCGGGCGCATCGTCGACCCCAATTCGGTCCGCAGGAAGATCCTCGTCGAAGGCAGGTTCGTGATCGGCGAGACGACGGCGCCGCCCAGGTCATGAGGCGCACCGTGAACGCCTGCGGCGCGTTGCTGGCGGCGCTCCTCCTTGCCGCGCCCCTGGCGGCCGACGACCACGGCCGGCTCGTGTGGTCGGACGACTTCAACCAGCCGGCGGGCTCGGGCCCCGATCCCAGGCACTGGGCCTTCGCCCTCGGGCGCGGCGACTCCGGCTGGGGCAACCACGAGCTCGAGGCCTATACCAGCTCACCCTTGAACTGCTCCGTCGTCGACGACCCAGCGGCGACCGACGGGAAGGCCCTCGCGATCAGGGCGGTGTCAGGCACGGGCGGAATCACCTCTGCCCGGCTGAACACCCAGGGCCTGTTCTCGGCAAGATACGGCCTCGTCGAGGCCCGGATGAGGCTGCCGTCCGGCCGCGGCATGTGGCCGGCGTTCTGGATGCTGGGAGGCGGCTTCCCGAAGGCCGCGTGGCCCGGCTGCGGGGAGATCGACATCATGGAGAACCTTGGGCAGCGCCCCGGCAAGGTCTACGGCACGCTCCATGGCCCGGGATACTCGGGCGCGAAGGGCATCCAGGGCTCCTTCACGGCGGCCGATGGCAGCGGCTTCGACCAGGCCTACCATGTCTTTGCCGTCGACTGGGAGCCCGGCCGCATACGCTGGCTGGTGGACGGGAAGGTCTACTCCGACGTGACGCCGGCCCGGCTCCCCAAGGGTGCCCGGTGGGTATTCGACCAACCCTTCTTCATCCTGCTCAACTTCGCCGTCGGCGGCGAATGGCCCGGAAACCCGGACGCGTCCGCGAAGTATCCCCAGACCCTCCTCGTCGACTACGTGAGGGTGTACTCCCGCCGGTAGGATCAGCCGGCCCGCTGGACCTCGACCGTGACGTGCCTCAGCTCGTCGTGCTCGCTGAATATCCGCCTGTAGTGCTCCGGGGTGCGGGGCTCCCTCGCGCGGATGCAGACGATGGCCGAGAACTGCCCCACCCCGACCTGCCACACGTGCAGGTCCGTGACGGCAGTCCCCTCCTCCGATTCCACGGCCCTCCTGATCTCCGACCCAAGGTCGGTCTCCGGCGTCCTGTCGAGGAGGATGGCGCTGGTGTCCCGGATGAGGCTCCATGCCCACTGGGCGACGACCGCCGAGCCGACGATGCCCATCACCGGGTCCATCCAGACCCAGCCCAGGTACTTGCCGGCGAGCAGCGCCGTGATGGCGAGTATGGAGGTGACCGCATCCGCTATCACGTGGACGTACGCCGCCCTGAGGTTCAGGTCCTCGCCGTGGGCATGCTGGCGCCCGTCGCCGTGGTCATGCCCGTGGCCATGAGGGTGGCCGTGCCCGTGCGAATGGCCGTGGCCGAGGATGAGGGCGCTTGCGACGTTGACGCAGAACCCCACGAGGCCGATCACGATCGCCTCGTTGAAGTTGATCGCCAGGGGCTCGAAGAAGCGCTGGCCGGACTCGACGACCATGAACAGCGCGACGATCCCCAGGATGACGGCGCTCGTGTACCCGCCCAGGACGTCGATCTTGCCCGTGCCGAAGGTGAAGCTCCTGTCGCCGCGGTGCCTCCTCGCCATCGCGTAGGCGAGGGCCGCGATGAGGAACGCCGCCACGTGCGTCCCCATGTGCCAGCCGTCGGCCAGGAGCGCCATTGAGTGGAAGCGCCAGCCCGCCAGGACCTCGACGACCATCATGACGGCCGTGAGCGCGATGACCCTGCGGGTGCTGCGCTCCGCCGCGCCCCGGTCGGGCGCCAGGCTGTGTATCTCGCACTCGGAAAGTCGCGGCTTCTGGTCGCTCATGGCCACATAGGAGCATGCCCCCACCCCCCATTGCGCGCAATTCCAATAAATGGGGGGTTGTCGGGAGCCGCCGCGGCGGTAACAATGCGCCGCGATGTCACATTCGCCCAAGAATCCCGAGGCCGACCGCCGCGCCCTCCAGCTGAGGCTGCGCAAGATTTCCGGCCAGCTGAGGGGCGTGGAGCGGATGATCGAGGGCCCCTACGACTGCGCGGAGGTCATGAACCAGCTGGTCTCGGCGCGCCGCGCCCTCAAGTCCCTGGCCGAAAAGATCATGGCCGACCACCTCGAGCACTGCCTTGCGCGGAGCGTCGGCGACGACGAGAGGCGCCGGCAGCTCCGCGAGGTCTCCACGATGCTTAAGCGCTACGTCGAGTGACGCCGGCCTAGCCGAAGTCGAATTCCGGCGGCTCCTCCTCGGCCGGCCCGAGGCATTCCGGGCCCTCGTGCCTGCTGTTGCTCACGAAGCGGCTGACGCGCCGGCACTCCATGCGCGCGGAATCCAGGGGCCGGGTCAGCCCGGCCATCTCGGCGCCGCCGAGCGGCGCGTCGCCGAGCCATCGCCCGAGGGCGCCGCCACCCAGCAGGACCGGCATCCTGTCGTGTATGGGCGCCATGAGGTCGTTGGGGACGGTCGTGAGGATGCAGAAGGCCTCCGGGCCCGCGGTCCCCGCGGGCTCCCACAGGCCCGCGAACGCGAAGGGCTCGCCCCCCCTCAGGGTAAAGAGGAAGGGCAGCCTCTCCCTGCCCCGCGCCTGCCACTCGTAGAATCCATTCGCGGGAACGAGGCACCGCCTCGCCGCCGCAGCCTGGCGGAACGCCGGCATGCGGGTGACCGTCTCGGCCCTCGCGTTTGCCAGGAGGCGCGGGCGCGCCCCGGCAGGGCCCTCCTGTGCGACGAATCCCCACGCCATGGGCCGGACCTCGGGGCCGGATGGCCCGCAGGCAACGACCGGCATGACGCTCGTCAGCGAGGCATTGAACCTCGGCTCGAACCAGTCGGGGTTGTCCAGGTGCGAGCCCAGCGCCTTGGAGATCGAGGCGATCGCCGCATCCGACTTGTGGAGCGTGTACCGGACGCACATGGGCGTTGCGCGCCCCGGTCGGCCTCAGCGCCTCCCGAAGGCCTGCCTGAGGTCGGCCGTCAGGCCGTCGTGCAGGTCCTGGCGCCTGCGATAGAGGCCGGCGCGCTTGCGGTCCGGGACGCAGCGCGTGGCCTCGTCGAGGGAGACGCTGCGCGCGCAAAGGGCGGCCAGTGCGGCCGCGGAACCGCGGCCCTTGGAATCGCACCAGGCTGCCTGGAGAGCGCCGCCGAGGGCGGCGCTCTCGTCCTGCGCCATCGCGACGACGGGGACGCCGAAGACATCGGCGGCGACCTGCCGCCACAGCGCCGACCGGGCGCCGCCGCCCGTCAGGCGGATCTCGCGCGGCTTGACGCCGAGCGCGGCCAGGCGCCGCAGGCCGTAGTTCATCCCAAGGGTGGTGCCCTCGATCGCCGCGCGCGCCATGTGCCCCCTGGCGAGGGTGCGCCTATCGAGGCCGAAGTAGACCCCGGTCCCGCGCGGCAGGTTCGGGGTGCGCTCGCCGTCGAGGTACGGCAGGAGGACGAGGCCGTCGGACCCCGGGGGCGCGGCGCAGGCCTCGCGCTCCAGGTCAGCAAGGTCCCATCCGAAGAGCGCGCGGACCTGCTCCGTCACGCCGGTCACGTTCATCGTGCACAGGAGGGGCATCCAGCCGCCGCTCGACGCGCAGAAGGCCGCGATCTCGCCGTTCGGGTCGACGACGGGCTTCCTGGAGAAGGCGTAGATGGTGCCGCTCGTCCCGAAGCTCGCCGTCACGCACCCGGGAACGACGTTGCCCGTGCCGATCGCCCCCATCATGTTGTCGCCGCCGCCCGCGCTGACGAGGGTCGTCCTCGGCAGGCCGTATTTCTCGGCGACCGAGGGCCGAAGCGTGCCGCAGGGCAGGCTCGGGTCCGAGACCTCCGGCAGCATGCCCATGACATCCGGGTCGACCGCGTTGGTCGCGGCTTCCGACCACGTGCGGCGGCGCACGTCGAGGAGGGCGGTGCCCGACGCGTCACCGTGCTCCATGAAGTAATTGCCCGTCAGGTGGAGGTTCAGGAAGTCGTGGGGAAGGAGGATGTGGGCCAGGCGCCGGAAATTCCTGGGCTCCCTGCGCTTCAGCCAGAGGACCTTCGGCGCCGTGTAGCCCGGCAGGAAGGGAAGGCCCGTCTTGCGGATGACGGCCGCCGTGCCGCCAAGCTTCTTGGTCAGGATCGCGCACTCGTCCGCTGTGCTGGTGTCGCACCAGAGCTTCGCCGGGCGGATGACCTGGCCGCCCTTGTCGAGGGGCACGAAGCCGTGCTGCTGGCCGGAGACCCCGATGCCGCGCACCCTCGTGCGGTCGATCCTGGCCGCCACCTCGCCGATGGCGGCGTCCATCGCGCCGGCCCAGTCCTGGGGCAGCTGCTCCATGTGCCCGGGCGGAAGGCCCTGGATCAGGTGATGCGGGGCGCGGGCCTCCGCGACGACGCGGCCGCTGTCGAGGTCCAGGGCGACCGCCTTGACGCTCTGCGTTCCGCTGTCGACCCCGATGTACAGGCTCATGGGTCAGCCCCCGGTGAGGTACGAGTTGAGTAGGTTCTCCAGGTATTCCTGCCGGCCGCTGCGCAGCTTGGGCTCGCCGAGCCTGCCAAGGACAAGCTTTTCCAGCTCCGGAAAGCCGACCTTGCCGCGCTCGATATCCCTGCCGACGCCGGAATCGTAGCTCGAGTAGCGGTCCTCGACGAAGCCGCCGAGCTTCCCGTCGGCGATGATCCTCCGGGCGACCTTGAACGCGAGGGCGTAGGTGTCCATGCCCCCGATGTGCGCGTAGAACAGGTCCTCCGGGTCGACCGAGGGGCGGCGCAGCTTGGCGTCGAAGTTGAATCCGCCCTTCCCGAGGCCGCCCGACCTGAGGATGGTGACCATGGCGAGCGTGATCTCCTTCACGTCCGTGTTGAACTGGTCCGTGTCCCAGCCAAGGAGCGTGTCACCCGAGTTGGCGTCGATCGACCCGAGCAGGCCCTGGGACGCGGCGACCTCTATCTCGTGCTGGAACGTGTGCCCGGCTAGCGTGGCATGGTTCGTCTCGATGTTGAACTTCATGTGCTTCTCCAGTCCGAACGTGCGCAGGAAGGCGATGCCGCTCGCCACGTCGAAGTCGTACTGGTGCTTCGTCGGCTCCTTCGGCTTGGGCTCGATGTAGAACTGGCCCTTGAAGCCGATGCGCTTGGCGTGGTCGACCGCCATGTGGATGAAGCGGGCAAGGTGCTCCTGCTCGCGCTTCAGGTCCGTATTGAGGAGCGTCTCGTACCCCTCGCGGCCGCCCCAGAAAGTGTAGCCGTCGCCGCCCAGCTCGTGCGTGACCTCCATCGCCTTCTTCACCTGGGCCGCCGCGTAGGCGAAGACGTGGGCGTCGGGGTTCGTGGCCGCGCCGCACATGTAGCGCGGGTTCGAGAAGAGGTTCGCAGTGCCCCAGAGCAGGCGGACGCCGGTCGCCCTCTGCAGCGCCTTCGCGTGCGCCACGATCTCGTCGAGGTTCCTGTTGGATTCGGCGAGGCTCGCGCCCTCGGGCGCGATGTCCCGGTCGTGGAAGCACCAGAACGGGGCCTCGATCTTCACGAAGAACTCGAAGGCCGCGTCCATCCGCGCCTTGGCGACCGAGAGGGCGTCCTTGCCCTCCTCCCAGGGCCGGCGGATGGTGCCCGGGCCGAACGGGTCGCTGCCCACCCCGCGGAAGGAGTGCCAGTAGGCGATCGAGAACCTCATGTGGTCCCTCATGCTTTTGCCGCCGACCTTCTCCTTCGGGTTATAGTGCCTGAAGGCCAGCGGGTTGGACGTCTTCGGCCCTTCGTAGGCGATGCGGGGGGCTGCGAAAAATTGCGGGGTCTTTGGTTTGGGCATTGCAGGCAAGAGCTAGACGCGGGACGGGCCATCGTCGAGTTTTCAGTCGGGCTAACTATAGACGAATGCCGCCCCGGCCCGGGCCCTCCTTGCGAGGCGGGCCGGGGCCCCCTATATACTGGAGGCGTATGAAGCGCCTGGCCTTCCTCATCGCCCTCGCGGGCGCGTGCGCCGCCGTGTCCCGCGCCGCGGACTTCAGCATCGTCGACCGCTTTCCCATCGGCGGCGAGGCGCGCTACGACTACCTGCGGGTGGATCCCGCGATGCGCCGGCTGTACGTCGCGCACGGGGCGCAGGTCGATGTCCTGAACGCCGACACCGGTACAAAGCTGGGCGCGATCGGCGGCATGCACGGGATCCACGGGATCGCCATCGACCCGAAGCTGCGCCGGGGCTTCGTCACCTCGGGCGGGGACCGCACGGTCGTCATGTTCGGCCTGGACACGCTGAAGACGCTGAAGGTGATCACCGGCGTCGGCGTGGGGCCGGACGCCGTCAAGTACGACCCGGTCACGGAGCGCATCTACGTCGCAAACGGCCAGTCGGGCGGCATCACCGTCATCGACCCGGACACCGGCGACATCGCCGTCAACATCCCGGTGGATGGAAAGCTGGAGGGGATGGCGTTCGACGGGCGCGGACGCCTCTTCGTGAATAGCGAGGACCGGAGCGAGATCCAGGTGGTCGACTTCGCGGCCATGCAGGTCGTCGCGGCGTGGCCCCTGGGGCCGGTGGAGGGCGGCACGGGCCTGGCGGCCGACGCCATCCACCACCGGCTCTTCTCGGCGGGCGGAAACGGGAAGCTCGCCGTGGTCGACTCGGACACGGGCAGGATGGTGGCCGTCGTCCCCATCGGGGAGGACCCCGACGGCGACGCCTTCGACGCCACGGACGCCCTCATCTTCACGTCCAACATGCCGGGGACCCTCAGCATCATCCACGAGGACACCCCCGACTCGTACTCGCCCGTGCAGACGGTGCTCACGGCCTACGGGGCGAGGACCATCGCATTCGATCCCAAGTCGGGAAACCTCTTCCTGCCGGCGGCGAAGTTCGGGCCCTTGCCCGCTCCGACAGCGGCGGACCCTCACCCGAGGCGCCAGGGCAAGCCCGGGTCCTTCGAGGTCCTCGTCGTCGGGCGCTAGCTAGCGCGCGGGCCTGAATGCCGTCGCGAAGTAGACGGCGAGGAGGATGCAGAAGAAGCTGACGGCGTAGTTCCAGGTCATGCGCTCGCCGAGCACGACCCAGGCGAAGACGATGAAGACGCTGAGCGTCACCACCTCCTGGGTGATCTTCAGCTGGTAGCCGCTCATGCCGTCCGTGAAGTAGCCGAGGCGGTTCGCCGGGACCTGCAGGCAGTACTCGAAGAACGCGACGCCCCACGCGACGAGGATGGCGACGAGGAGCGGCTTGTTGTCCAGCCACCGGAGCTTCAGGTGGCCGTACCACGCAAGCGTCATGAAGATGTTGGATCCGACGAGGAGGAGGACGACCTTTGTCATGCGCACCATCCTCGGGCGGGACGGCCCCGCCCGCAAGCGGCCGCGGCGCGGCGCACGTTGCGAAACATCCGTGAAAATTTCGGAAGACGATGCTTGATCGCCGCAAATCGCGCCCTATACCTTGCGCCTGACTCTGTCCGAGCCGATACTTCCAGAATGACAATCAAGGCATATCTAAAGCCCAGCTGCGGCTGGTCCAATGGCGTCAGGGCCGTGCTTCGCAAGCACAGCCTGCCGTACGAGGACATCGACATCATCGGTGACCGGACGAGCTATGCCGAGATGGTCCGCAAGTCGGGCCAGCCGCTTTCGCCCTGCGTCGAGATCGACGGCGTCATGCTGGCCGACGTCTCGGGCGAGGAGGTCGAGAATTACCTCCTTTCCAACGACCTTGTGAAGCCGACCGACTCCCCCGCCGGTGCGCCGACCAATGCCGGCTGCTCGGACGAGGAGCACGCCAAAATGGCCACGAAAACGATCCGCTTCTTTTGATGAGGAGTCCTGCATAAACATAAGTTTCCGCGGGGCCGGCTCTCAAAAGGAAGGACCGGCCCTTTTTTTGCGCGTGTGCCGACAGCCAGGCGCGCCCGGAGACGCCAGAATGGCCCACTAACCGCCCCTTTCAGCCCGCTTCCAGCCTAACCGCCATGCCCTCAACCCAGAATCCGCGCCCGAAGTCGCGAATCCAAAACGGCCTGCCCGCCAAGCAGGGCCTCTACGACCCGTGGTTCGAGCACGACTCGTGCGGCGTCGGCTTCGTCGTCGACATGAAGGGCCGCAAGTCGAACCGGATCCTGAAGCAGGCGATCCAGATCCTGAAGAACCTCGACCACCGCGGCGCCGCGGGATCCGAGGCCAACACCGGCGACGGTGCCGGCGTCCTCATCCAGATGCCGCACGGCTTCCTGAAGGAGGCGTCAAAGGCGGCGCGCATCTCGCTGCCGCCCCCGGGGGAGTACGGCTGCGGCCTCGTCTACCTCCCGAAGGACCGGATCAAGAGGCGCCGCCTCGAGGAGCGCTTCGAGGGCATCGTCCAGTCCGAGGGCCAGGTCGTCCTCGGCTGGCGCACCGTGCCGGTGGACAACTCCATGCTCGGCGAGACGGCCAAGGCCAGCGAGCCCATGATCCGCATGATCTTCGTCGGCAGGGGCCCGGCGACGCCCGACGCGGCCGCGTTCGAGCGCAAGCTCTTCGTCATCAGGAAGCGGGCCTACAGCGACATCCGCGCGTCCACGATCGACGGCGCCGAGCAGTGGTACGTGGTCAGCCTCTCCCACAAGACGATCGTCTACAAGGGCATGCTCCTCACGGGGCAGCTGGAGGAGTACTTCAAGGACCTCCGGAACCCGTCGGTCGAGACGGCCCTGGCGCTCGTCCACTCGCGCTTCAGCACGAACACGTTCCCGAGCTGGGCCCGCGCCCACCCGTACCGGTACATCGCCCACAACGGCGAGATCAACACCCTGCGCGGCAACATCAACTGGATGCACGCGCGCGAGGCGCTTTTCGAGTCGGACCTCTTCGGCGAGGACACGAAGAAGATCCTGCCGATCGTCAACCCGAACGGCAGCGACTCCTCGATGTTCGACAACACCCTGGAGCTGCTGATCCTCGCAGGGAGGTCGCCCGCGCACGCGATGATGATGATGATCCCGGAGCCCTGGTCCGGGAACGAGGGCATGGACGACGACCGCAAGGCCTTCTACCAGTACCACTCCTGCCTCATGGAGCCGTGGGACGGCCCGGCCTCGATCGCCTTCACCGACGGCGTCCAGATCGGGGCGGTGCTCGACCGCAACGGGCTGCGGCCCTCCCGGTACTACGTGACGAAGGACGACCTCGTCATCATGGCCTCCGAGGCCGGCGTCCTCGACATCCCACCGGAGAACGTGCTCCAGAAGGGCCGCCTCCAGCCGGGGCGCATGTTCCTTGTCGACACGGCGCAGGGGCGGATCATCGACGACGAGGAGATCAAGAGGAAGATCTCGACCGAGCGGCCCTACCGCGAGTGGCTGAACAAGCACCTCGTGCACCTGGGCGACCTCCCCGAGGCGCCCGAGACGCCGCTGCCCGACCACCAGACGCTGCTCCAGCGGCAGATCGCGTTCGGCTACACGAACGAGGACGAGCGCATCATCCTGGCCCCGATGGCCCGTGACGGCGTCGAGGCGGTGGGTTCCATGGGCAACGACGCGGCCCTCGCGGTCCTCTCCGCCAAGCCGAGGCTCCTCTACGACTACTTCAAGCAGCTCTTCGCGCAGGTGACGAACCCGCCGATCGACTGCATCCGGGAGGAGATCATCATCGGCGCGGAGACGCGCCTCGGCTCCGAGGGCAACCTCCTCAACCCGCAGCCCTCGGCGTGCCGGAGGGTCGAGCTCAAGTGGCCGATCCTCACGAACGAGGAGTTCGCGAAGCTGCGGCGCACGGCCCTGCCGGGCCTCAAGGTCGGCGTCCTGCCCATACTCTTCAGGGTGACGCGCGGGGAGAAGGGGCTCGCGAAGTCCCTGGAGGAGCTCTCCGTCATGGCCCGCCGCATGATCGAGGAGGACGAGGTGAACGTCATCATCCTCAGCGACCGCGGCGTGAACCGGGAGTTTGCGCCGGTGCCGGCGCTGCTCGCCATCGCCGGACTGCACCACTACCTGATCCGCGAGGGCCTGAGGACCCGTGTGAGCCTCGTCCTCGAGACGGGCGAGGCGCGCGAGGTGCACCACTTCTCGCTCCTCATCGGCTACGGCTGCAGCGCCATCAACCCCTACGTCGCGTTCGAGACGATCGACGACATGATCCGCGAGGGGATACTGCCCAAGCTGGACCACAAGACAGCCTGCAAGAACTTCGTCAAGGCGGGCACGAAGGGCGTCATCAAGGTGATGTCGAAGATGGGGATATCGGCCATCCAGAGCTACCGGGGCGCCCAGGTGTTCGAGGCGCTCGGGCTCCGGCAGGACGTCGTCGACCATTACTTCACCTGGACCCCGTCCCGCGTGGGCGGGATCGGCCTGGACGTCATCGCCCAGGAGGTCCTCATGCGGCACCACTCGGCGTTCCCCGACCGCCCAGTGAACGGCCATGTCCTCCCCTCCGGGGGCCAATACCAGTGGAGGCGGGACGGCGAGCAGCACCTCTTCACGCCGGAATCCATCCACAGGCTGCAGAAGGCCGTCCGCACGGGCAGCTTCAAGGCCTTCCAGGAATACACCGCCATCGTCAATGACCAGGCCGTGAACGCCTGCACGCTGCGCGGCCTGATGGACTTCAAGCCCGCGACGCCGGTGCCCATCGAGGAGGTGGAGTCCGTCGAGGAGATCGTGAAGCGCTTCAAGACGGGCGCCATGTCCTACGGCTCCATCAGCAAGGAGGCCCACGAGACGCTCGCCATCGCGATGAACCGCATCGGCGGCAAGAGCAACACGGGCGAGGGCGGCGAGGACCCCGCGCGCTACAAGCTGGAGCCCAATGGCGACTCCAAGAATTCCGCGATCAAGCAGGTGGCCTCGGGGCGCTTCGGCGTCACGAGCGAGTACCTGGTGAACGCGCGCGAGCTGCAGATCAAGATGGCCCAGGGCGCCAAGCCCGGCGAGGGCGGCCAGCTCCCCGGCACGAAGGTCTATCCCCCGATCGCCAAGACCCGCGGCACGACGGCCGGCGTCGGCCTCATCTCGCCGCCGCCCCACCACGACATCTACTCCATCGAGGACCTCGCGGAGCTGATCCACGACCTGAAGAACGCGAACCGCCGCGCGCGGGTCTCCGTGAAGCTGGTCGCCGAGGTCGGCGTCGGAACGATCGCGGCCGGCGTCGCCAAGGCGCACGCCGACGTCGTCCTCATCAGCGGCTACGACGGCGGGACGGGCGCCTCGCCCCAGACGTCGATCACCCACGCGGGCCTGCCGTGGGAGCTCGGCCTGGCGGAGACGCACCAGACGCTCATCCTCAACAACCTGCGGAGCCGCATCGCCGTCGAGACCGACGGGCAGCTCAAGACCGGCAGGGACGTCGTCATCGCGGCGCTCCTCGGCGCCGAGGAGTACGGGTTCGCCACGGCGCCCCTCGTCGCGACGGGATGCATCATGATGCGGGTCTGCCACCTGAACACCTGCCCGGCGGGCGTCGCCACGCAGAACCCCGAGCTGCGCGCCAAGTTCACCGGCAAGCCCGAGCACGTCGTCAACTTCATGCGGTTCATCGCCGAGGACGTGCGCCAGATCATGGCCCAGCTCGGCTTCCGCAGGATCGAGGAGATGATCGGCCACGTCGAGAGGCTCGAGGCCAGGAAGGCCGTCGACCACTGGAAGGCCCGGGGCCTCGACTTCAGCAAGATCCTCTACCAGCCGGACGTCGACGAGAGCGTCGGCCGCTTCTGCCAGATCCCGCAGGACCACGGCCTCGACAAGTCGCTCGACCTCACCGTCCTCCTCGACCTCTGCAAGCCGGCGATCGAGCGCGGCGAGAAGGTCGCCGCGGAGATGCCCATCCAGAACGTCCACCGCGTCGTCGGGACGATAACCGGCGGCGAGCTGACGAGGAAGTGGGGCGCCCCGGGCCTGCCCGAGGACACCGTCCGCATCCTCTTCAGGGGGTCCGCGGGCCAGAGCTTCGGCGCGTTCATGCCGAAGGGCATGACCTTCCTCCTCGAGGGCGACGCCAACGACTATGTCGGCAAGGGCCTCTCAGGCGGCAAGATCATCGTCTACCCGTCGCCGAAGGCGACCTTCACGCCGCACGAGAACATCATCGTCGGCAACGTCGCCCTCTACGGCGCGACGGGCGGCGAGGCGTACATCTGCGGCCTGGCGGGCGAGCGCTTCGGGGTCCGCAACAGCGGCGTCTCGGCGGTCGTCGAGGGCGTGGGCGACCACGGCTGCGAGTACATGACCGGCGGCCGGGTCGTCGTCCTCGGGCCCGCCGGCAGGAACTTCGCGGCCGGCATGTCCGGCGGCGTCGCGTACGTCCTCGACGAGAAGGGCGACTTCAGGAAGCGCATCAACATGCAGATGGTGGGCGCCGAGGCGCTCGAGGAGCCCTCGGAGATCGCCGAGGTGAGGGCCCTCGTCGAGAAGCACCTCCTCCACACGGGGAGTGCGCGCGCCAAGGGCATCCTCGGCTCCTGGGAGGCGATGGTCCCGAGGTTCGTCAGGGTGATGCCGAACGACTATAAGCGCATGCTCAACTGCATCTCCCGCGCCCACAGCCAGGGCCTGACGGGCGACGAGGCCGTGATGGCGGCCTTCGAGGAGAACGCGCGCGACCTCTCCCGCGTGGGCGGCAACTGACCGTCCCCCGGGGCAAGACTCCAGCAACATGGGCAAACCAACAGGATTCCTAGAGTACCTGCGCGAGCTTCCCGCCGACAGGCCGCCGATCGAGCGCGTGCGCGACTGGCGCGAGTTCCACCACCACATGGACGAGGGCAAGCTCCGCCAGCAGGGGGCCCGGTGCATGGACTGCGGCGTGCCCTTCTGCCACACGGGCAAGCTGGTGAGCGGGATGGCCTCGGGCTGCCCCGTCAACAACCTCATCCCGGAGTGGAACGACCTGGTCTTCCGCGGCCTCTGGCGGGACGCCCTGGAGCGCCTCCACCGGACGAACAACTTCCCCGAGTTCACGGGCAGGGTCTGCCCGGCGCCGTGCGAGGGCTCCTGCGTCCTCGGCATCAACGCGCCGTCCGTGACGATCAAGAACATCGAGGCCTCCATCATCGACCGCGGGTGGGCCGAGGGGTGGGTCGTCCCCGAGGTCCCCCGCGTCCGGACCGGCAAGAAGGTGGCCGTCATCGGCTCCGGCCCCGCGGGGCTTTCCGCCGCCGCCCAGCTCAACAGGGCAGGCCACATGGTGACCGTGTTCGAGCGCGCCGAGCAGCCCGGCGGGCTCCTCATGTACGGGATACCGAACATGAAGCTCGACAAGAAGGAGGTCGTCCTCCGCCGCATCCGCCAGATGGAGCAGGAGGGGATCCGGTTCATCTGCAAGGCCAACGTCGGCGAGAACGTGGAGCCCCAGATCTTCCTGAAGGAGTACGACGCCACCGTCATCTGCACGGGCGCCACGCAGCCCCGCGACCTCAAGATCGAGGGGCGCGACCTGAAGGGGGTGCATTTTGCGATGGAGTACCTGACCGCCAACACGGCGGCCGTGATGGCGGGCGACGCCGAGAAGGCCGCGATCCACGGCCGGGACAAGGACGTCGTCGTCGTCGGCGGCGGCGACACGGGGACGGACTGCGTCGGCACCGCGATGCGCCATGGCTGCAGGAGCCTCCTGCAGATCGAGTTCCTGCCGAAGCCGCCGATGCAGCGCGCGGCCGACAATCCCTGGCCCGAGTGGCCGAAGGTCTACAAGCTGGACTATGGCCAGGAGGAGGCCGCCGCGAGGTTCGGGGCGGACCCGAGGACCTACCTGACGACCGTGAAGAGGCTGGTCGGGGACGCCGAGGGGCGGATAAAGGAGCTCGTCACCGTCGAAATCAAATGGGAGAGGAGCGAAACCGGGGCCTTCATCCCGAAGGAGCAGCCCGGGACGGAGAAGACCCGCCCCGCCCAGCTCGTCCTCCTCGCGATGGGCTTCCTCGGGCCGGAACAGGCGCTCCTCAAGGAGATGGGGGTCGCCACCGACGTCCGCTCGAACGTGAAGGCCGACTACGAGAAGTATGGGACAAGCCTTCCCGGTGTCTTCGCCGCCGGCGACTGCCGGAGGGGGCAGAGCCTCGTCGTCTGGGCCATCAACGAGGGCCGCGGGGCCGCGCGCGAGTGCGACCGCTACCTCATGGGCTCCACGGACCTCCCGTAGGCTACTCGACGGACGCGACGGCGTGCGCCACCGCCCGCCTGCCGTCTGAAACGGCCACCGTGTCGCCCGCGCGGCGACCGAGTAGCTGGCGCCCGAGCGGCGAGCCGGGCGTGACGACCAGGGCCGCCGCGGCCCCGTCCGTCGCCTCGAGGCCGCCGGCCTGCGGGCCGACAAGGTAGGCGGCCCTTTTCCCGGCGGCCTCCAGGGTGACGAGCGCCCCGAGCGCGATGCCCTCCCCCGGGCCGAAGGCCCGGGACGGCACGCCCTTCCACGCCTGGATCGCCGCCGCGAGCTCGGCGGCGAGCCTCGACTGGCCCTCGGCCAGGTAGGCGGCGCTCTGGCTCCGCATGTCATACCTTCCCTCCTGCCGGCTCTCGCCGTCCGTCGCCTCGGCACGCGACGAGAGCGCCGCCTCGGCCTGGCGGGCGAGCTCCGCCTCGAGCCTCTCGATGACGGACTTTATCAGGGCGCTCTTGTCCATCGGGCAACTCGGGGTATATCCCTCTGTTGCCCATGCCGTCAAAACCGATCCCCGGATCCACGGGCGAGGTCCTCACCTGCCTGCCCTCGCCCTATGCCGCCCACGGGCGCACCGGGCTCATGTACCTGCCGCGCTTCATCGCGAAATGCCGGTACGTGAAGGCGCACGGGGCGCTCCCGGCCAGCTACGCGAAGAACTACAAGCGCGGGATCGACCGGTTCCTCTGCCTGCACCTCGGCGTCGACCCCGCCGCGGTCGAGGCGGTCGTCCACGCCGCGGCCTCCGACGAGGAGGCCGAGGCGGGCCTCGCCAAGCTGCTTCCCGCGGACGTCCGGGCGGCCCGGTGGAACCGCGAGCTCGCCCAGAAGGGCATGACCCCCGCCGGGAGGGAATTCCTTAGGGAGGCCCTGACGGCGATGGGCTGCGCCGACAGGACCGAGGACATCAGGAGCGTCCCCGACCTCATCGACTTCGACGAGGGCCGCATCGAATGATCAAGGGCCAGAAAGTCGTCTGCATCAACGACACCTTCCCCGCCACGGTGAAGGCCATCTATCGCCAGCTTCCCGTGAAGGGCGTGACCTACACGATCCGCGAGGTGTTCCTCGGCCGGGAAAAGATCGTGAAGGGCGGCGAGTCGGCGACCGTGGGGCTGCTCCTGGAGGAGCTCCTCAACCCGCCCGACCCCTTCCACGTCGGCAAGCAGGAGCTGGGCTTCTCGTCGGAGCGGTTCGCGCCCCTGGAGGAGCTTCCCGAGGAGGCGGACGAAGCGCTGGAGGAGGCTGCGGCCGGCGGCTCCGGCTACTGGGAAAACTAGGGGCCTCGGCCCTAGTCCTCGCTCACGCTTATCGTCACCATGCACGAGGCGACCGGGGTCGCCTCGGCCTGGCCCTTGTGGACGAGGAAGAAGAGAAGGTGGCTGCGGCCGGCCTTCTTCGCATAGTACGACACCGTGGACATGGCCGGCGCGTCGCCGGACGCCGGGGAGTACTCGACTGGCGTCAGCTGCTTCAGGACGCGGGCATTGCCGCCCGCAATCACCCAGGCCAGGTCCGCCCCGGACTTGGGGCCAGGCAGGACGACCTTGATCCCGTCGACGACGCTCACCTCCACGTCCGGCTGCTCCCGGCCCGCGGTGAGCGGCACGGTGTGCATCATCCTCGGCTTGCTCTGCGGCGCATCGCAGCCGGAAGGGACCATGAGAAGGGCCGCGAGCGAGGCGGCGGCTAGAACAAGGCGGATGGCTCTCATTGGAAATCAGGGATGAGCTCGGACAAACCCGGGCGGCCCACATGCCGCCGGATCGACTCCAGGTTCTCGCGCACGAGGGCGCCCATCGACTCGCACTTGAGGTACTGCGGGCGCCCGTAGTGCTCGGCCAGGGCCTCGCGCAGGCTGCGCACCTTCTCGGGCGGCGAAATCGGGTCGCTTTCCATCTCGCCAAGGAGAAGGCCCAGGCGGCCGGCCGCAAGCTCGGCGCGCTGGAGCATCAGCGTCTGCTCCTCCCTCAGGTACTGGTTCGCGGTCTCGAGCCGCAGGTGCCTGGCGCAGAACATCGCGAGCGGGGCGTTCTCCTTGAAGAACTGCGGACGGTAGAAGTTCCTGCGCCCATTGTAGCTCTGCTGGTCGAAGTCCATGGCCCGCACCCGGATCTGGAAGTCCTCAAAATCGGCCGTGACGACGAACACGAAGTTGTAGGAGCGCATGTCCCCGAGGAGGCGGACGAAGCAGCGCTCGTTGAACTTCACGAGCTCCTTGGCGACCCGGACGGGGCTGATGTCGGGCCGGTGCAGCCACTTGCCGATGAAGCTGTCGCCCGGCACTCCGGGGATGTGCTCCTCGACGAGCGTGCTCCCGTGCGTGATGAAATTCAGGCGGTTCGGGGAGAGCAGGTGCTCCAGCTCGAGCCCGTACACCCGCGACGCGTCGGCCTTCTTGATGTAGAAGTAGTCGTGGTTGTCGTTGTAGGCGTTGACGATCCTGATCCTGAACGGCGTCGAGTTCCCGAACGTGCAGAAGTCGACCCGGTCGGCATAGAGGTGCCGCACGACCGACATGTCGCCGTCGACCTTGATGAGGGCGTAGACCTCCTTCAGGGCCTCGTTCAGCGAGCGCATCTCCGCCCTGTCGTAGATAACGGTGTCCCAAAGGGTCGGTTTCCCGTCCGCGTCCGTGAGGGGGATCACCTCCGTGAATCCCCGGAGCCTCTCGTAGCTGACCGGCAGGTCCCGCTCCCTCTTGAACGAGCGAAGGTAGCCGCGCAGGCCGTTCCCCACCGGGAAGGTCGGCTTCTTGCGCGTCGGCGGGGGCGCGTCGTCCTGGCGGGCGGCGGCCGGCATCATGTGCCCCCTGTCCCGCGAAGCGCCGCGGCCGCCTCGTCGATCCTCAACGCCGTCCCGTCCAGGACGCCGGCGACCAGCGCTATCCCGGCCTCGGCCTCGGCCCAGCGCCGCTGCTCGATCGCCTCGCGGACGGCGGGCATGGTCTTCGCGCCGTAGCCGGTGTAGGCGCCGGGTGCGTAGAGCATGTGCCTGTACCAGGGCCTGCGCGGGAGGCCCGGGGCGCTGAGGAGGGTCTGCTCGATCCCCTGCAGCAGGCGGTTGACCCCGCCGAGGGCGCCGGCAGGCGCCCGGAATTCCGCGGCGGCCGCCTTCCCCAGCTCCGCATCATAGGCCGCCGCGCTCCTCGAGAGCCGCGAGGCCGCGGCGTCCAGCCGGCTGAAGTCGAGGACGGGCACGTCGTCGTCCGGCACCTCGGGCGCCCCGACGGGGGCCTCGGGATCCGAGGCCAGCCGGTAGGACCCGTCCTGCACGAGCCTCCTCGTGCGGCGGACCTGCTCGCGCTCCCTGTCGGCGACGCGCCGCACGTCCCCGGCGTAGCGGGCCGCGGCGTCCGCCAGGTCGCCGAGCCTCATGGGGAGGACCTCGGCGTCGGCGGTCCTCATCACGATGCGGCCCGCCGTCTGCGCCAGGGCCGCCTCGTAGGCGAACGTCGGGTCGCCGAAGCGCACGAAATGGTCGAAGGAATCGTACGCGGAGTGGTAGATGCCCTGGTCGACGGCCTCCCCGGAATAGGCGAGGTCGACGGACGGGACGCCGACGTGCTGGAGGAAGGGCGAGTAGTCGGATCCCCCGCCGAGGGCGTTCAGGGGAAGGTCGGCGCCCTCCTCGGCCGCGGCGAGCTTCGCCCTGGCATCGACGTCCCCGGCGCCTGCGCCGGCGGCGGCCTCCACCCGGAGGGCCGCCCTCACCCGCTCCAGGACGCTCGCCCCGGTCTCGGGGTCGGTGACGCCGGCCGCGACCTCGTTCACGAGGCGCTGGAAGGAGTGGCTGCCGCCGGCGCTCAGGAAGCCGCGCGCGTTCGTGTCGGAGTTGACGTAGAGGACGGCCTTGCGCCTGAGCTCGTCCTCATGGGCCTCGGCCCACTCGGTCGACCCCAGGAGGCCCGGCTCCTCGCCGTCCCACCCGCAGTAGACGATCGTCCGCTTCGGCCGCCAGCCGGCCTTGAGGAGCGCCCCGAGGGCCCGCGCCTCCCCCATCTCGGACACGTTGCCGGAGAGGGGATCCCACGCCCCGAACACCCATCCGTCGTGGTGGTTGCCGCGCAGGACCCACTGGTCCGGGTACTGCGAGCCCCTGATGGTCGCGATGACGTCGTAGATCGGCTTCTGGCCCCAGTCCGACCGGACCGCGAGGCGGACCCGCGCCGGGCCCGGCCCGATGTGGTAGGTGATCGGCAGGGCGCCCCTCCAGGAGGGCGGCGCGACCGCGCCGCCGAGCGCGGCCAGGAGCGGCCCGGCATCCGCGTATGACATCGGCAGGACCGGGATCCGGGGGAGCACGGCGGCCTCGTCGAGCCTCAGGCGCACCGCGTCCCTCGTCGAGGGGATGCCCGGCGTGAGCGGGTCGCCCGTGTACAGCGTCATGTCCGCCACGGAGCCCCGCTGCACGCCCTCCGCGGGCCTGGCGGGGCCGCCCGGATAGGTGTCGGCGACACGGTAGCCGTCCTCGTGGGGATCCGAGTAGATGAGGCACCCCGCCGCGCCGTGCTCCTGGGCGAGCTTCACCTTGAGGCCGCGCCACCCGCCGCCGTAGCGCGCGATGACGATGCGGCCCCTCACGCCCACCCCGCGGCGGCCAAGCTCCGCGTAGTCCTCCGGCATGCCGAAGTTCACGTAGACAAGCCCGGCCGTGACGTCGCCGTCGGCGCCGTAGACATTGTAGGGCGGCAGGCCGCCGGCCTGGCGCGCGGAGGTGGCGTCGCCCCTGACCGGCGGCTCCGCGAGGGAGGCCTTGAACCGGGTCGGCGCAAGGAGCTCCACGGCCTCGCTCCGCGGCGTCGGATAGAGGACCCAGAAGGTCTCGATGTGGGCGTCCCACCCCCACTCCCTGAACTGCGCGAGCATGAAGTCCGCGTTCGCCCTGTCGTGCGGCGAGCCGACCTGGTTCGGCTCGGAGGACATGCGCTCCATCCACGAGCGCATCCGGGCGCGGTCAAGGGAGGCGTCAAAGGCCTTCTCCGAGGCGGCCTCGTCGGCCGCCGAGGCCGTGCTGAAGCCGAGGAGGCCTGCGCGGGCCGGCGCGGCGCAAAGGACCGCGATGGCCGCCGCCTGCGCCGCACATCGCCTCGTCATGGGCAAAGACAAGCCCGGGCGCCCCCCGGGGGCAAGCCGCGGGCGGCGCATGGACGGTTATCCCCGGCGGCGGGAGTGCGGACGGCGGCTGGCGGTCACTTCGTGACCGTCTCCGAGTCGAACGGCCTGCCGTCGGTGTCGTAGATCGCGATCCTGAGGCTCGCGGCGTCGGCCTCGAGTGTAAGGAACCCGAACCTCGACTTGGCGAACAGGGCCTGCGGGTCGTGCGCCGCGACCCTGCCGAGCGGCGCCCCTCCCCCGCCGCTCATGAAGAAGTGGACGCCGTCGCGGGGCTCCATGTGGGCCATCGCGTGCTGGTGGCCGCAGAGGTAGGCGTCCACCCGCCCCTTGAGGAGGGGCCAGAGGCGCGCCTGCATGTACCTCATGTAGTCCCCGCTCTTGGCGTCGCGCTCCGGCGCGAAGATGGGATGGTGGCCGTAGACGACCTTCCACTTCGAGGTGCTGGCCGCGATCGCCTTGTCGAGCCAGGCGACCTCCTCCTCCGAGATCTCCGTCGTGTCCACGGCGAAGAACTGCGCCGGACCGGCCGTGAAGGTGTAGTAGGGCGCCGGGAACCTCCAGGTCGGGCTCCGGTAGGCGATCTCCGCGGCCGCGCCGTCGTCTGAGTACCACTCGTGGTTGCCGAGCGACGGGTAAAAGGTGATCCCGAGGGGGCCGTAGAGCGCCTCCCACCAGTCCCGCCAGCGGGGATCGTCGGTCCCTGTCATGCCGGACGGGTAGAAGTTGTCGCCAAAGGTGAGCCCGAAGTCGAAGGGCCGCGCCTGCGCCATGCGGGCGATCGCCGCCGCGACCGAGCGCTGGCCCCCGGAGCCGGTCCCGAAGTCGCCCATGCCGACGAGCCGAACGGGCCTGCCGGCCGGCATCACCGCGAAGACAGGCGGGGGCCGGCGCATGAAGCCGGGCATCGACGCCCCGCGCATGAGGAGGATCCAGCGCTCGTCGGCCCTGGCCAGGGTCTTGAGCGCGGCGTTATCCCCCGCCGCCCGGGCCGCGGCGATGCGGCTTGTGATGAGGCGGCGCATGCGCTTCACGTCGATGCGGCGGGCCGCGTCAAGGTAGGCAAGCATGAGGTCCGGGTCGCCGGCCGATGCCGCCAGGGCCTGCAGCTTCCCCGAGACGCCGGGGTGCTCCGCCCAGAAGGCGTCGACGACGATCACCTTGATGACCAGGACGTCGGTGGAGGCCGGCTCGTCGGCGAGGCGGCCCAGGACAAAGTCGGCCGCGGCGGGCTCGCTCGCCAGACCGATCATCACCTGCTGCTCGACGTCTGCCGGCGACATCGCGGAAAGGGCCCGCACCTCCCTCGGGCTGCCGTGGAGCCACCTGCGGGCCGCATCGGCCACCGGCGCCGGGAGCTTGGGGGTGATCGCCTCGACGGTGTCCGGCGGCGTGGCCGCGTCCGCGCCAACGAGGCGGGCCGCCGTGAGGATTGCCGCAGCGAGGAAGGCCGACTTGCGCATCGCGCGATGATCGGTGCCGCGGCGCCCGGTTCGAGCCGTAACTTCCGCGCGCCGGGGGGCCCCGCCGCTAGTACTTGTCCATCATGCCGTAGATGAACCAGGTGAGCACGATTGTAACAAAGCCGATCGCGACCAGGAGCATCACCTGCACCGCCGGGTTGCCGTGGAAGACAAGGGTGTCGATGGCGGCCGACACGCATGCCCCGGCGAGGATGATGAGGAAGTCCTGCCTGCGGCGCGACGGCCTGGCGGGCAGGGGCGCCAGCAGCGCCGGCTCGCCGCTCCCGGCGCGGTTCTGCCGCAGGATCTGGTCGACCGTGATGGCACCCGCATCGTCGGCCCCCGGGGCGGGGTTGACGGCCTCGATGCTCCGCGGTGCGAACCCCGGGGGAAGCGCCGCAGGGGGGACGGCCTCGCCGACCGAGGCCGGCGGATGCTGCTGGGCGCTCCAGTTCTTGGCGTGGATGAGGCGGACGCTGATCGCCGTGCCGTCGCCGGGCCGGGACGGGGTGTCGACGGAGTCGTAGCGGCGGGGTTCGGCCGCCAGGCGCAGCGGTTCTGGCTTGGGTTCCTCTGCCATGGCGTCTTCGCCCGAGCTAAGCGCGGGTCCCGCGCGCACGCAACCCCGCGTGGCCCATCGGCGGGTCACCCGGAGGGCGACGAGCAGACGCGGCGGTAGAGGTCCACGTAGCGGGGGACGATCGCCTCCGCTGAGAAATGCCCCGCCGCGCGGCGCCGCGCGGCATCCCCCATGGCCCGGCGCCGCGCGGGGTCGGCGATCAGCGACTCGGCCGCGCGCGCCAGCCCGTCCGCGTCGCCGGCCCCCGCAAGGAGGCCGCAGATGCCCGGCTCCATGACCTCGGGGACGCCCCCCACGTCCGTCGCGACGCTCGGGCATCCGAAGCACATCGCCTCCAGGATGCTGAGGCAGAAGCTCTCGAGGTCGGAGGAGAAGAGCCCGATATCCGCGGCCTGGAGGTAGTCCTCGATCTCGCTCACCTGCTCGCGCACGACCACGCGGCCGGCGAGCCCGAGCCGTCGCACGTCCGCCTCGAAGGGCCGGAAGTCCCCGCCCGCCAGGATGACGAGCCTGAAGGATTCTCGGGGCCGGATCCTCGAGGCCGCCTCGAGGAGGACGTCGATCCGCTTCAGTGGCCGCAGGTTCGAGGAATGCAGGATGAGGGCCTCGTTCCCGACGCCGAGCTCGCGGCGAACCTCGTCCCGCCCGCGCCGCGCAGGCCGCGGCTCGAAGAAATTGTGGATGACGTCGATCGGCCGGCTGACGCCGAGCACCTTCCGGGTCTCGCGCTCCAGGAAGCCCGACACCGTGGTCACGGCGTCCGACCGCTCGAGCGCGTGCCGGATCGCGGGCCTGTAGCCCGGGTCGTGGCCGAGGAGGGTCGTGTCCGTGCCGTGGAGCGTCGTCACGATCCTGGGCACGGCCCCCCCCTGGAGCATCGTGCGGGCGAGGATCGCCGCCGTCGCATGGGGGACGGCGTAGTGGACATGCAGGACGTCGAGGGCGCAGGCGCGGCTCACCTCCGCCATCTTGACCGACAGGGGAAGCGTGTAGTCGGGATAGCGGAAAAGGCCGTAGTCGTTGATCGCTACCGGGTGGTAGAAGACCCCCCTCGCCTGCGCCGGGAGCCTGAAGGGCCGCTCGTAGCTGATGAAGTGGGCCTCGTGGCCCCGCTTGGCCAGCTCCTCGCCGAGCGCCGAGGCGAGGATGCCGCTGCCCCCCACCGAGGGATAGCAGGTGATCCCGATGCGGAGCGGTCGCTCGGGGTCCATACCTAGAAGCGCCGCGCCGAGCGGGACAGTTCGCCGAGGGAGCCGAAGACGAGGGGGTCGCCCGGGAAGAGCGCCTGGGCGTGCCCGCAGCCGGACCGCAGCCCGCGCACCCTCGCGCGCGCCAGCTGGAGCTCCACATAGTTGCGGGTAGCCGCCTGGGAGGCGTGGGCCCGCATGGCGGCCGTCCAGGCTCCCATGACCGCCGGGTCCGAGACGTCGAAGAGGACGGGGACGGCGCCGGCCGGCTCCGCCTCCTCCGTGACCGCGTAGTGCAGGAGGGGGCCGATCGCGTGGGCAGGCCTGCGCCGGAGGGACTTCAGGCCCCCGTAGCGCGCCAGGCGCGCCGCGTCGCGGACGGCCTGGCCGAGCCTGGGATGGTCCGGGTGCTGGTTGGGCGCCAGGGTGGGCGCCAGCACGAACGCCGGGCGCACCCGCCGGATGACGGCGGCAAGCCTGGTCGCCTGGGCGGGCCCGGGGTCGAGCCGGCCGTCGCCGCCGAGGACCACGAATTCCAGGGTGGCGCCGAGGAGCCGGGCCGCGCGGGCGGCCTCGGCGGCGCGGATCCGCGGCGTCCCGCGGGAGGCGGACTCGCCCCGCGTGCAGACGACGAGGTGCGCCGGCCGGCCGGCGAGCGTCTCGCGCGCGACGATGCCGCCGCACCCGAACTCGATGTCGTCGGGGTGCGCCCCGAAGGCGAGCAGCGGCGCAAGCTCAGGGTTCGGCTTCACAATAGGCCTCGTCGGGCCGGTCGATGTTGTCCCTGGCGACAAAGGCCACCTCCGGCGCGTCCTCGCGCCTCAGGTAGGCCTGCTCGCCCGCCCCCGCGACGTAGTGGGTGCAGCGCAGCACGGACTGCATCCATCGCAGCCTGCTGTCACGGGACGGGCTCACCTGGGTCTTTTCGAAGGGCACGGGCGGTAGCGTGATGAATGAATCCCCGCCCTCGTGAAGTTGCAACGCCCCGTCCCTGCGGCGGGCCCGGACGAGCTCGCCGCCATATGGGACGTCGACGAAGAAGTCGTCGATGTCGCAGGCCCTCCCGCGGAAGTCCGGGTCCCCGGAGCGGACGACACGGATCCCATCCAGGAGGCCCATGCGCCGGTACATCTCCAGGCAGAAGTCGGCCACGTTCGCCGCCTGGACGCCCTTGAAGGCCTCCACCCAGCGCCCGTCGACGAAGGCGGCGAGCTGGCGGACGGTGCCGTCGCGCCATCCCTGCGGGATGCGCTTGGCGAAGAGGGGCGAGTACTTCCTCTGGATCCGGTTCTCGAAGGCGAAGTTGACCGTCCGCAGCTCGCCGCCGCGCCGGCCGCGCAGGGTCGTCTGCGTCTCGCGCGGGTCGTGGTCGCTGTCGTGGAAGAAGAAGACGACCTCCCCCCCGAGCTCGGCCTGGAGCCTGCGCGCCGTGCGGATCTTCGCCACGAGGAACCTCCGCGGAAAGAAGCCGCAGGGCTGCTGGCCGAAGCAGATCACCGGAGCGCTCATGCGGCGGCCGCCTCCCCCCCGCGCACGGCCTGGATGGCCCCGCTCAGGCCCACGCAGGCCGCGGCCCCGATCACGTTGTACCAGAGGTACGAGACAGGCAGGCCCCGGAAATAGAGGACGAAGACCAGGGCCTGGGCGCCCAGGGCGCCCCAGAAGACCGCCGTCCCCCGGATCCTCCTTATGAAGAAGGCGACGAGGAAGACCCCGAGGGGGGCGCCGTAGAGGACCGACCCGAGGATGTTGGTCGCCTGGATGAGGTTCTCGGCCAGGTGCGCAAAGAGGGCGAAGCCGATGGCGACGAGGCCCCAGAAGGCGGTGAACCAGCGCGACGCCGTCACGTAGTGGCTGTCATCGGCGCCGCGCCGGACGATGTGGCGGTAAAGGTCCACCGTGGTCGTCGACCCGAGGGCGTTCAGCTCGCCCGCCTTCGACGAGAGGGCCGCGGCGAAGAAGGCGGCCACAAGGAGGCCGATGAGGCCGTGGGGCAGGTGGTCGAGGATGAAGTCGACGAACACGTAGTCGTTCTCGTTGGCCGACACGCCGGGACGCCGCGAGGAAAGCGCCTTGAAGGCCCGTGCGTGGATCTCCTCGGCGGCGGCCTGGGATTTCTCGGCGGCCGAGCGGGCCGCCTCCGCGCCGGCGGCGTCGCCGGCCCGCCTGGCCGCAAGCCACGCCTTCACCTCCGCGGCCTTCCTGTCCTCGATGGAGTCGAAGCCGGCCTCGAGGGCCCTCAGCTGGCCGCTGGAGTCGTGCGCCACGCCCTGCTGCCACTGGGCGCGGTTGAAGAAGAGGGGCGGCCGCTCGAACTGGTAGAAGACGAAGAGGAACACGCCGAGGAGGAGGATGAAGAACTGCATCGGCACCTTGAACACGGCGTTGAACATGAGCCCGAGGCGGCTGCCGCGCAGCGAGCCGCCGCTCAGGTAGCGCTGCACCTGGGACTGGTCCGTGCCGAAGTACGCCAGTGCGAGGAAGAAGCCCCCGAGCGTGCCGGACCAGAAGGTGTAGCGGCGGGCGGGGTCGGGCGAGAAGTCGACGCCGCCCAGCCGGTGGAAGCCGCCGGCGACGGCAAGCGAGTCGGAGAGGGTGAGCCCCGCCGGCAGGCTCCTGATGACGATGACGAAGGCGGCGGCCATACCGGCGAAGATGACGCCGACCTGGTACTTCTGGGTCAGGTTCACGGCCTCGCAGCCGCCGGAGACCGTATAGAGGACGACGACGAGGCCGCTGCAGACGATCGTGGCGTCCAGGCGCCAGCCCATGACGCTCGAGAGCACGATGGCGGGCGCGTAGATGGTCAGGCCCGCGCCGAGGCCGCGCTGCAGGAGGAAGAACCCCGCCGCCAGGAGGCGCGTCTTCGAGTCGAAGCGGCTGCCCAGGAACTCGTAGGCCGTGTAGACGTTCAGCTTCCTGAAGATCGGCAGGAAGAACGCGGCGACGACGATGAGGGCAAGCGGCATCCCGAAGTAGTTCTGGACGAACCCGAGCCCGTCCTGGTAGCCCTGGCCCGGGGTCGACAGGAACGTGATCGCGCTCGCCTGCGTCGCCATGACCGACAGCCCGATCGTGAACCAGTGGGTGTTCTCGGAGCCCTTCAGGTAGGACCGCAGGCTGTCCTGGCGCCGCGTGTTCCAGGTGGCGTAGAGCGCGATCCCGAGGAGGATGCCGACGAGGACGAGGTAGTCGGCGGCGTTCACCCGAAGGCCCGGTCGAGCAGGCAGAGGAAGACGACCCAGGCCGCCAGCGCGGCCACCACCGCCCAGTACACCCGCCGCCACGTGCGCAGGCCGGGGAGGCCGGTCTGGTCGTCCGGGCCGCCGCTCATCGACCCAGCGAGATCAGGTTCGCGAACAGGCGATAGGCGCCGGGGACGCCCGCGGGCAGCTGGCGGAAGAACGAGAGCCCCGTGTAGACGAAATACCCGCGCCCCACCCTCGCGACGAGGAGGCCGCCCTTGAGCGGCGCCTCCCCGGGATCGCTGCAGGCGATGACCGGCGTGAACCGCCCATCCCACTTGCTCGCAAAGTCCAGGCCCCGCTCCTGCGTCCATCCCTCGAAGTCGGCCGGGCCGATCTTGTTCGGCGTGTTGAGGGCGGGGCTGTCCGGCTCCAGGAACGCCACGGCGGAATTCTCGTTGGTGACCCGGTAGGTCGGCAGGTCCCTGGAAATCGACAAGGGATAGGGCGCGATCTGGAGGGACTGGATCCCCCCGGGAGTCTCGTACTGCTCGACGACCGTCCCGCCGGCCTGCGCAAAGGCGGTGAGCGCGGGCATCCGGGCCGCGAGGGCCGGCGTCGTGCCGAAGGCGCGGATCCCGATGACGACGGCGTCGAGGCCGGAGAGCCCCTGCGCCGTGAGGTCCTCGTCCTTGAGGACCCTGACCTCGCAGCCCATCTGCTCCAGGGCCGCCACGGTGCTGTCGCCCGCTCCTGGGATGTAGCCGACGTGCCGCGCGGTCACCCTCACGTCCGCGCAGACGGCCTTCACCCGCGCCCGGGGCTGGAGCAGCTGCCGGGGGATGTGCGGGTAGCTGATCAGGATGCGGTCGGTGCCGTAGTCCGCGCCGGCGACCCTGGCCGTGGCGCCGATGTCCGTCCTTTCCGGCGCGGCCGGCGCCGTCACTGTGAAGGTGAAGGGCGCCATGTCGCCGGCTGACTTGAGGTCGAAATGCGCCGCCGCCGGGGAGGACGCCCAGCCCGGGGGCAGCCGCAGCGCGACGCTGCCCCTCGCCCCCGCGCGCGCCGCGCGGACCTCCAGGGCCACGGCATGGGCCGAACCGGGCGCGAAGACCTGCACCCCGAGCGTGAAGTGCAGGAACACGGGCGGGATGACGAACGGCGACTGCCGGGTGCCGGGGGCGACCGCCTGGGTGTCGACGAAGACCTGCTGGCCGCCCACGCTGAACTCGAACCTTGCGGGAAACGCGGGGGGATACTCCGGCCGGCCGATGAGGGACGCGTCGTCGACGCGGAACATCCCCGGGGTCTCGTCCTCCCGCAGCCAGTAGGGCTCCGTGAGCGGCATGTCCTTCCTGACGCGCGCATGCGATTCCTCGACCCGCGGCTCGCCCCGGCGGAGCGCCGCGCCGACGTCGACCTGCCGGCGCCCGGCGAGCGTCGCGTAACGGACCGACTTCCAGGTGACCGGGTAGGCCGAGGCGACAACGGCGCTGCTGCGGACGCTGACGGAGTCGCCAGGGACCACGTCACCCGACCCGCCGGCGCCCGGCGCCAGGGTCGTCTCGGCCGACAGGCCGAGGCATCCGGCGATGATCCGGTCGAGGAGGACGCGCTTGCGCGCGACAAACGGCCCGTCGGCGAGCGCGGCCAGCCTGGCGTGGATCTCCAGCAGGGCCGGGACGCTTGCGGACGGGTCCTTCCCGTCAAAATGGTCGAGCGCGGCGCCGGACAGGGCGCCGATCGCGGAGCCGCCCGGGACCCGGCCCCAGGTCGTGTCGACCCCATCCATGATGTCGCCCTTCGCGGGTTCGCCCGCGAGGAGCCGGAACGACTCGACGTCGGGGCCCCTCCCTCGGGACGCGACCGAGAAGTTCGCGAACCCCTGGGTCTGGTGCATCGAGCGGCTCTTCGCCGCAAGGACGGCGAAGGAGGCGCCCGTCACCGGGTCCGTCCCGTCGATCGGCATGCGGACGACGCCCTCGCCGACGTCGGCCGGGCCGCCGAACGCGGTGCCGAAGCTGTTCCAGAGTATCCGCCTTGGCTGCCAGGGCCGGAGCCCATCCCCCAGTTGCTCGGGGAACGCCTTCGGGTCGCCGGCGAGCCTGAACGCCTCGAGGGCCAGCACGGCGGAGGCCGTGTGGTGGCCGTGCGTGTGGATCGGCTCCGGAGGGAACCGCGTGATGACGATGTCAGGCTGGAACGTCCGGATCACGCGGACCACGTCGGAGAGCACCTGCTGGCGGTCCCACTTGGCCAGCGTCTGCCTATAATCCTTCGAATACCCGAAATCCCTCGCCCGGCTGAAGAACTGCTCGCCGCCGTCGACCCGGCGCGCGGCCAGGAGCTCCTGGGTCCGGATCACCCCCAGCAGGTCCCCGAACTCGGGGCCCAGCGCGTTCTGGCCGCCGTCGCCGCGCGTCAGCGAGAGGTAGGCGGTCCTGTAGTCGCGGCCACGCGCCAGGTAGGCGATGAGCTGCGTGTTCTCGTCGTCGGGATGGGCGGCGACGTAGAGGACGCTGCCGCACTCCCGGAAGCTGCGGAGCTCCCCCTCCAGGGCGCGGGGGTCCGTGGGCGCCCCGGCGGCCCCGAGCCGGAGGGCCGCGAGGGCGAGGAGGGACCCGAGGGCCGCCGACTGGAGGGCGCGGCCCCTCACTTCAGGCCGTCGAGGAGCGCCTGGTTGAGGCGCTCATATTCGTCCTTGGCGGGGCCCGTCGTCCTAGACGCCAGGTCGAGGGACCTGTGGGCGGACGCCTCGGCTCCCGCCTTGTCGCCCTTGGCGGCCTGGATGCGGGCCTTCTGGTAATAGAGATAGAAGGTATCGGGCTGCTCGGCGATCGCGTCGTCGATCCAGGTGTTCGCCTGGTCGAGGTCGACCTTGTAGTCATCATAGAAGATCGCGGCCTGGGCATAGGGCTTCTTTCCCTCGCCGGACATCGCGGCCTCGATCCGGGGCTTCATGATCGCGACGACGTCGAACCCGAGCTTCACGGGGACAAGCGTGTGCTCCCAAATGAGGTCCAGGGTCGCCGACTCCGGGCGGATGTCGTTGACGTCGATGAGGAAGGTCTCGACGTGCCGGGCGACCTCCTGCGGGGCCACGGTGACGCGGAGGGCGTCGTTCTTCTGGTCATAGCTGTAGGCGCCCCACTGGTTTCCCGCCTTCTGGAAGATGATCGTCCACTGCTCCTTGCCCGGGATCGTGAAGAGCTCGTAGGTGCCCGCAGCCAGGGGCGAGCCCTCGACCGTGACCGGCGTGCTGAAGGAGACGCGGGTCGCGCTGTTGGCGCCCGTGCGCCAGACCTCGCCGAAGGGGTTGTTGCCGCCCAGCATCGTGCGCCCCCGGGCGCTTGGCCTGGAGTAGACGACCTCGATGTCGGTGACGCCGACGCGCTCCCTTACGGTCGCCGTCGGGCTCGCCTGCGGGAAATCCAGCTGGGCCTGGGCCGGCTTGATCGCGACCGTGAAGGACGTCTTCTCCCACGCGATGCCGAGGGTCCCGTCCTTCCCGAGGGAAAGCGTCAGCTGGTCGACCGGCGCATCAAGGGCGGCCTTCCTGAGGTCCACGCGCGCCAGGTCGTGGTCGACGTCCACCGGGACGCCCCAGGCCCCGACCCTCGTGCTGATCGCCAGCTTGGAGGCGCCCGACTCGGAAGGCACCATGTAGAGGGTGTAGGACCCCGCGGGAACGGCGGCTCCCCCGATCGAGACCGCCTGCTGCGTCGTCAGCAGCGTCGCCTCGTCAGCCCCGAGGCGGTAGGGCTCGTCCCAGGGGACCAGAGTGCCCCAGATGACGCGCGGCTCGCCGGTCTTCGGGTCCTTCGTGTACGGCCTTCCATAGGTGATCGTCACGCGGTTGCCCCCGGAGAGGACCCGGCTCAGGGTCTCGTGCGGGCTCTTCCTGGACTGCTGGGCGTTGAGCGGAGCCGCTGCGAGGGCGGCCGCGACGAGGGCGAGGGCGAGCTTCATGGTCTTCATAGGGAAGGAGGCGGGAACGGCCGGGGATATTCCGGAATAATCGAGGGGACGCGGCTTTGCGGGGAGCTTTTGCTCGGTTGGCGCTATTGCTGGGGGGAATGGCTGCTTTGCGGGGACGACCGGCCCCGGTGCGTGCGGGCGCTAGAGGGCAAGGACTTACCCCAACTCCGGCAATTCGGCAAGGTTTGCCATCCGGTTTGGGGGCGCCAGGATCCGCCCATGCCGGGCCGCGACTACCTGATGCGCCTCATCGAGGAGGCCGTGCAGGTCATCTTCCAGATCGCGTCCCTGCGGCGCGAGCGGCGGCCCGACTCGGCGCTCGCCGCCACCGTGAACGCCATGGAGCGGCTCTTTGGCATGCCGGCGCAGGACTTCATGTCCCTGGACCCCGACGGCCTGTTCGAGCAGCTGACCCGGGAGGAGGGCGCCGAGACGGCGCGCGACAAGTGCCTCTTCTTCGCGGCCCTTAACCAGCAGGCGGGCCTCGCCTACGAGGAAAAGGACCTGCGCGCGCTCGCCCAGCCCGCCTTCCACCTGGCGCTCGTGTTCACGCTTCGGGCGCTGGACGCCCGGGTGCCGGGGCCGCTCCCGGCGATCACGCCGGACGTCGACCAGCTGCTCCCGAAGCTCGACGGCCTCGAGCTGCCCGGGCGCACGCGCGAGCTGCTGGGGTCCGTGAGGGGCGCCAGGGCGAACCCCGGCCGCTAGTCGGCGGGGATGGCCACGCTCTTCCCCGTCCGCGCGGACTGCCTCGCGGCATCGAGGATCTCCGTCGCCACGAGGTTGGTCTCCACGGACGAGAGCCCCGACGGCGTGATCCGGCCCCGGACGACCGCCACCAGGTAGCTCAGGTAGTCGCCCTCGGGGGCCGGTATCGCCGGCGCAGGCAGCGCGGCTTCCGGCGAGTCGCCGGTCCTCACGAAAATCGAGTCGCCGTTGGGGAGGCTGAGCGACGCCGTCGCCCCGTAGATCTCCATGTCCTTGCGCCCGTAGGACCAGTCCCACGAGGGCTCCAGGATGGCCTGGGCGTGCGGGTACGTGATGACGATCGTCGCGTCATCGTCGACCTTGGGGTAGAACTTCGGCTGGAGCCTCTGCGTGACGGCAAACACCGAGAGGGGCCTCTCGTGGATGAACCACGTGACGAGGTCCGCGCCGTAGCAGCCGAAGTCCATGATGGCGCCGCCCCCGTTGAGGACTGGGTCGGTGAGCCACGCGAGGAAATAGGGCGAGCACCCGATGATCGCGGGCCCCTGGTGGCCGTCGTGGGCGACGATCTTGCGTATCCCGCCGATTCCCGGGCCACCCTCGATGTACTCGTGCGCGCTCCGGACGCTCGGGTACCAGGTCGTCTCGTAGTTGATGACGAGCTGTATGCCGCCCCGGCGCGCGGCGTCCGCCATCGCCCGGGCCGCGTCCATGCTGACGGCAAACGGCTTCTCCATCATGACGTCGATGCCGAGCGGCGCGCACATCTCGACGACGCGCCGGTGGTCGTACGCCGAGGTGAAGGTCGCGACGGCGTCGACCTTCGTCGCCGCCCGGAGCGCGTCGAAGGTCGGGTAGAAGAGGGACGGGGTGAGGTGGAAGCCCTTCTCGTAGATCCCGCAGAGGGCGGCGTCCGGCTCGACGATGCCGACCAGCTTGATGTCCTTCCGGCCCACCAGGGCCGGAAGGATGATCCGCACATGGTCGTGGACGAGGCCCACGATCGCCAGGCGGACCGGGGCGTCCGCGGCGACGGCCGCGCCGGGCAGGCAAAGGAGGAGGGCCGCGAACAGCCCCTTCATGGGGACACGTCCTCGGCCCTCGGGATCAGTCCCCGGCTCCTCATCCAGTCGGCGGCGCGCGCCGGCCACGAGGTCACCAGGTCGTCGGTGGGCCGAAGGCCGTAGCCGTGGCCCCCGGTCGGGTAGACGTGGAGCTCCATGGGCACCATCGCCTGCTTGAGGGCCAGCCCGTACTCGAGGACGTTCTCGACGCGGATGGGATCATCCTCGGCCATGACGAGGAACGAGGGCGGCGTCGCCGTCGTGACCGCGGCCTGAGGCACGACCGACGGGAAGACGACCTTCATGTCGTCGTTCGTCACCAGGTAGGCCGGGTAGATGAGGAGCTGGAAGCTCGGGTGGCAGCTCCGGTCGTCGGACTCGTCGACCCTGGGGTAGGTCCGCGAGGTGCTGGCGCTGAGGACGGCGCACAGGTTGCCGCCGGCCGAGAAGCCGAGGACGCCGAGGCGGTCCGGGTTGATGCCCCACTCCGCGGCGTGGCTGCGCGTCACGCCCATGGCCCGCTGCGCGTCCTGGAGCGCCGCGTGGTAGGGGGCCTGCCCCTCGCGCCTGGGGACGCGGTACTTGAGGAGCACGGCGGTGACGCCGACGGAATTGAGCCAGTTGCAGACCTCCGTGCCCTCGAGGTCCCAGGCGAGGATGCTGTAGCCCCCGCCCGGGCAGACGAGGACGGCCGTCCCGTTCGCGCGGTCGGCCGAGGGCCGGTAGACGGAGAGCGTCGGGACCGAGACGTCCGTGATCTTTATCACGGGCCTGCCGCCGGTGAGGCCGTCGGTGGGCTTCGACATGTCGTGCTCCTTGAGGGCGCTCCCGGTTTCTCCCGGCGCGTCGCCGGGCCAGAGCCTGATCTGCTGGGGCGCGGCCCCGAGCGTGCTGCATGTGGCGACGAGCGCGGCGGCCCGCCGTAGGGCGGATGGGGTCATGACCCAATCGAATCCCGACCGGCCGCGGAGTCCATTCCGTTTTGCTTTTTTGCGGGGCGGGCCGGGTTAGCGTTGCCGCCCCGCCGGGCCGGGGCACCCTTCGGGCAGATGAGCGAACGCATACCCGTGCTCCTATTCGACGGAGACTGCGGCCTGTGCAACGCGCTCGTCCGCGCGATGCTCCGCCGCGACCGGGCGGGCCGCCTCATGTTCGCCCCGCTCCAGAGCGCGCCTGCGCAGGAATTCCTGGGGGAGCGGGGCCTGCCGACCTCGGAATTCTCGAGCCTTGTCTTCGTGCCCGACTGGGGCGCGCGCCGCGGCGGGCGCTACCTGCTCCGGACGGACGGCGCCCTCGCGGCCGCGGCCGAGCTCGGCGGAGGCTGGGCCGCCGCGGCCCGCCTGGGGCTGGTCCCCCGCCCCATCCGCGACGCGGCCTACCGGCTCGTCGCCGCCACCCGGCATGCGGTCTTCGGCCGCCATGGGCCGGCGCCCCTTCCCAACCCGGCGTGGGAGGCCCGGTTTCTCGCCCGGTGAACGCGGCCGCGGGCAACGCCGGGCCGTGGAGGCGGCGGGTCGTGGACCCGGTCGTCAGGCAGCTGACGCAGGGGGTCACGCCGAGGAAGATCTCCCTCAGCGTCGCCGTCGGCACGGGCCTCGCGCTCTTCCCCATCCTGGGCACGACGACGGTCCTCTGCATCGTCGTCGGCGTCGCCCTCGGGCTCAACCAGCCGATCCTCCAGGCCATGAACGCGCTGTGCACGTTCATCTACTTTCCCTTCATCTACGCCTTCATCCGCCTGGGCGACGCCATCGCCGGCCCGGCGGCCGGGCGCCCGGACATCCGCGTCGTGTTCGCCCTCCTGCCGCGGCATCCGGCGGAGTTCGCGAGCCGCTTCGGGATCACCGCCCTCCACGCGGTGCTGGGCTGGGCCGTGGTGGCGCCGGTATGGATCGCGCTCGTCTACGCCTGCGCCCTGCCGCTGCTGAACCGGGCCGCCCGGCGCTTTCCCAGGAAGCCCGCCGCCCCGCCGGCCTGAAGGCCCACGACATCCGGCACTCGGGCGTTGCGCGCACGAAATCCCGGGGTACGGTGGGCGGTTCGCCCCATCCCATGAGAACGCCCGCATGCCTCCTGCTGGCCGGCCTTGCGCTCATCCCGCTCCAGTCGCGGGCCGACGGCCTCGGCTCGCACGGCGCCGAGGCCAGGGTCGACGCCCTCTTGGCGAGGATGACGGTCGACGAGGAGATCGGCCAGGTGAGCCAGTTCGCCGCGGACGCCTTCACCGGGCCCGGCCAGCCCTTCGGGCGGGTCGACGAGCTCGTGAAGCAAGGCAAGGTCGGGAGCCTCTTCAACGTCGTCGTCGCCAAGGAGACCAACGCCTACCAGCACGAGGCGGTGGACGGCTCAAGGCTGCACATCCCGCTGCTCTTCGGCTACGACATCATCCACGGGTTCCACACGCTCTTTCCCATCCCTCTCGGCCTCTCCGCGAGCTGGGACCCGGAACTGGTCGAGGCGACCGCCCGGCAGGCGGCCCGGGAGGCCTGCCAGCAGGGCGTCCGCTGGACGTTCTCGCCGATGGTCGACATCGCCAGGGACGCCCGCTGGGGGCGGATCACCGAGGGCGCGGGCGAGGACCCGTTCCTCGGCGCCGCGTTCGCCCGCGCTTACGTCCGCGGCTACCAGGGCGAACGGCTCTCCGACCCGGGATCGATCCTCGCCTGCGCGAAGCACTTCGTGGGCTACGGCGCGGCGGAGGGCGGAAGGGAGTACAACACGACCGAGATATCCGAGCGGACCCTGAGGGGCGTCTACCTGCCGCCGTTCCATGCCGCCGTCGAGGCCGGGGCCGGCACGCTGATGTCGGCCTTCAACTCGCTGGACGGGGTCCCCGCGAGCGCGAACCATTTTACGCTGACGGATGTCCTGAAGGACGAGTGGGGGTTCAAGGGCTTCGTCGTCAGCGACTGGACGTCGGTGAAGGAGATCATGCTCCACGGCATCGCCGACGACGAGAGGACGGCCGCCCGCAAGAGCTTCATGGCGGGCGTGGACATGGACATGCAGAGCGGCCTTTTCCTCGCGCAGCTCCCGGCGCTCGTGCGCTCGGGGGAGGTTCCGAAGAGCCGCCTGGATGACGCCGTGCGCAGGATTCTCCGCGTCAAGTATGCCCTTGGCCTCTTTGACAGCCCCTACGCCGATGCCGCGCAGCCGGCGGCCGCCATCTCGGCGCCGGCACGGGAGCTGGCGCGGCGCGCGGCCGAGGAGTCGTTCGTGCTCCTCAGGAACCAGGCGGTCGGGCGCGCGCCGCTCCTCCCGCTCGACCCGGGGCGGGAAAGGCGCATCGCGCTCATCGGCCCCCTCGCCGACAGCGCGCCGGACATGCTGGGCTCCTGGCCCGGCGCCTCGGACGCCGCCAACGTCGTGACGCTCCGCTCCGCCCTGGCCGCGCGGTCCCTGCGCGACGGCTTCAGGGTCGACTTCGCCCAGGGCACGAAGGTCCTCGGAAACTCGACGGACGGGTTCAAGAAGGCGGTCGCGGCGGCGCGGTCGGCGGACGTCGTCGTCCTCGCCCTCGGCGAAAACGCGCACAGCTCGGGCGAGGCCTCCGCGCGGTCGACGCTGGGCCTTGAGGGCAACCAGGAGGAGCTCCTGAAGGCCGTCTGCGCGGCCGGGAAGCCGGTCGTCCTCGTGCTCTTCAACGGCCGGCCGCTCACGATCCCGTGGGCCGCCGGGAACGTCCCCGCGATCCTCGAGGCATGGTTCCCGGGCCTCGAGGCCGGCCCCGCCGTCGTCGAGACGCTCTTCGGGGACTCGAGCCCCTCGGGGCGCCTGACGGCCTCGTTCCCCCGGTCGGTGGGCCAGGAACCCATCTATTACGACACGCTCAACACGGGGCGGCCGCGGAACGACCCGATCGGCATGGGCGCCACGAAGCCGGACCCCTACTACGTGACGGGCTACATCGACGAACCGAACACCCCCCTCTTCCCCTTCGGGTGGGGCCTCACCTACACGAGCTTCGAGTATTCGCCGGCGGCAGCCGACACGCGCGCCGTGAGCGCCTCCGACATCATGTCGGGGAAGGCCCGGATCACCGTCACCTGCGAGGTGCGCAACACCGGGCCGAGGGCCGGCACCGAGACGGCGCAGCTCTACATCCGCGAGCGCGGGACCAGCGTCGCCAGGCCCGTCCGCGAGCTGAAGGGCTTCCAGAGGGTCCGCCTCGGCCCCGGCGAGAGCCGCCGCCTGGAATTCACGCTCGGGCGCCATGAGCTCTCGTTCTGGAACATCGACATGAAGGACGTCGTCGAGCCGGCGTCGCTCTACCTCTGGGTCGCGCCCGACAGCACGCGGGGCGAGCCCGTGCGGGTCGACCTGACCCAGTAGGGCGCCTGCGGGCCGTTAAGGGGCGGCCGCCGCCCCATGAATTGCGCTCATCCTGACCAGAAAAACATCCACGGCTGGGCCGCGCCCCGGACGGCCGCCTTGGCATGGCGGCGGCTCAGGGGGCCTCCGCAGACCATGCCACTATCGGAACTCAGGCGCACAGGCCACTGGCCCACCCTCCTCGCCGCGTTCCTCTATTTCGACGTCAGCTTCATGGTCTGGACCCTCCTCGGGCCGCTTGGCGTGCAGATCGGGGAGAGCCTGGGCCTGTCCGCACAGCAGAAGGGGCTCATGGTCGCCGTGCCGATCCTCGCCGGCGCGGTCCTCCGGGTCGTCCTCGGCCTTGCCGTCGACCGGTTTGGGGCGAAGGCCACGGGAATCGCGGCGCAGCTGGTCGTCATCGGCGGCCTCTCCGTCGCCGCCCTCCACGGCCTCGCGAGCTTTCATGCGACCCTCCTCATGGGGGTCGTCCTCGGATTTGCGGGCGCCAGCTTCGCCGTGGCGCTCCCGCAGGCGGGCGGTTGGTACCCGCCTGGCATGCAGGGCATGGTGATGGGCATAGCAGGCGCGGGGAACGTAGGCACCGTTCTCGACGCCCTGCTTGCCCCACGCCTTGCGGCCGCCTACGGCTGGCGCACGGTCTTCGCCCTCGCGCTCATCCCCGCCGCCGCGGTCCTCGTCACCTACGCCCTCTTCTCACGGAACCCGCCGGCCCGCGCCAAGCCGAGGCGGCTCGCCCGCTACCTCTCGCTGCTCTCCGAGCCCGACGCCCACTGGTTCTGCTTCTACTACACCGTGAGCTTCGGGGGCTTCGTCGGCCTCGCGAGCTCCTACGTCCTCTACTTCAAGGGCGACTTCGGCGTTCCGGCGGTCCACGCCGGCGACATGGCCGCCCTGTGCACCTGCGCGGGCGCCATGCTTCGGCCGGTTGGCGGGGCCATCGCCGACCGGATCGGCGGGATAAGGTCGCTCCGGCGCTTCTACGTCGTCGGCGCCTGCGCGCTGGCCCTTGCGGCCCTCAGCCACTCCCTGCCCGCGAGCCTTGTCGTCCTCGTCGTGGCGTCGGGCGCCCTCGGGATGGCAAACGGCGCCGTGTTCCAGCTCCTGCCGCAGCGCTTCGGGGGCGACATGGGTGTCATGACCGGCCTCGTGGGGGCCGGGGGCGGGCTCGGCGGCTTCTACCTCGCCAGCTCGCTCGGCCTTTCCAAGGGGCTCCTGGGATCCTACGGGCCGGGCCTGCTCGTGTTCTCGGGGCTTTGCCTCATGGCGGGCGCCGGCCTCTCCGTCGTGAGGGTGCGCTGGAGGACCACGTGGGGGGCGGCCGCAGGGGCCCGGATTTGAGCGCCCCGGACACGGCTGCGTCGTTCCTCGGCGAGATCGAGCGTGCCCTTGAGGAGCAGGGCAACCTGAGCGCCGTCGAGCGCTTCGCGCGCTGGCATGAGCCCTCGGGCAATCCGGCGCAGCAGAAGTACTACAGGGACCTGCTTCCCGCGTCCCTTCCTGCCCCGGGCCAGCAGTATGCGTTCGAGGTGGACCTAGACCGCTGCAGCGGCTGCCAGGCGTGCGTCACGGCGTGCCACTCGCTGAACGGGCTCGACGAGCGCGAGAGCTGGCGCTCCGTCGGCCTTCTCTCGAACGAGGACTGGCGGGCGCCCTTCCAGGCCACCGTCACGACCGGGTGCCACCACTGCGCGGATCCCGGCTGCCTGACGGGATGCCCGGTCCTCGCCTACGACAAGGACCCGGTGACGGGCATCGTGCGCCACCTGGATGACCAGTGCATCGGCTGCCAGTACTGCGTCATGAAGTGCCCATACGAGGTGCCCCAGTACTCCGCGGAGCGGGGGATCGTGCGCAAGTGCGACATGTGCAGCAGCCGCCTGGCCCACGGCGAGGCGCCGGCGTGCGTCCAGGCGTGCCCCACGCTCGCCATCCGGATCACGCTCGTCGACACGGCGTCCACGGTGGCCGCGTACCGCGGGGGCGCCGCCGCATTCCTGCCCGACTCCCCGTCGCCCAGGCACACCGTCCCCACGACGAGGTACGTCTCGGCCCGGGAGCTGCCGCCCACGCTCGCTGCAGGCGACCGCGGCCGCGTCTCGCCCGCCCCCGCCCACCTGCCGCTGGTCCTTCTGCTCGTCCTCTCGCAGCTCGCCGTGGGCGCCTCCTGCGCGGCGCCGTTTTGCGCGGATCCCCGGCTCCCTGCGTCGGCAGCGGCCCTTGCGGTGACCGCGGCGCTGGCGGCCGGAGCGTTCCACCTTGGCCAGCCTTTAAAGGCATGGAGGGCGTTCCTCGGGTGGCGGCGGTCCTGGTTCAGCCGCGAGGTCATCGTCTTCGGGGTGTTCGGGGCCGCCGCGGTCGCCTGCGCCGCGGCGGCGGTCGCGGCGCCCCGGATGCCCGTCCGCCCCATGCTGGCCCTCGCGGCCGCGGCGGGACTGGCGGGGGTCGCCTGCTCCGCGATGCTCTACGCCGACACGCCCCGCGCATTCTGGGGGGCGGGGAACAGCTTCGGGAGGTTCTTCGGCTCGGTCGTCGTCCTCGGCCTCGCGCTCCCGCTTGCGGCGATGCCCCATTCCGCGCGGGCGTTCACGGGGCTCTCCCTCGCGCTTGCCGCCGCCTCCGCCGCAAAGCTTGCCTTCGAGGAAAGGATCCGCCGCCACAGGGGCGAGGGCGGCGCGCTCCTCAACACCGAGCTCGGGCGCACGGCCTACCTCCTCTCGGGCCCCCTCGCCGTGCAGGCCAACCTGAGGCGCGCATTCGGCGGGGCGGGCGGGATCGCGGCGGCGCTTGCGGCCGCGGGCGCGGCCGGCGCCGGCTTCCGCGGCGCGCGCGCGGCGGCCGTCCTTGCCTTCGCCCTGGTGCTCGCCGGCGAGCTCCTCGAGAGGTACCTCTTCTTCACCGCCGTCTCGCCGGACAGGATGCCCGGGGGCCGCAGCCCGTGAGCCGCGCCCATGCGGCGGGGGGCGGCCCGGCGAAGGCTCCCGCAAACTCCCTCCTTCGCCGCTGGAGCGGCCCCCTGACGAGCGACCTGACGCTCCACCCCGGGGATTTCGGCCTGGGGAAGGTGCCCGAGCGCCTGAGGCCCGACCTCACGACGACGTCGGTGTGCGGGTTCTGCTCGGTCGGGTGCGGGCTCAACATCCACATGCGGGGAGGCCGCGCGGTCAACCTGACGCCCGCGACCGACTACCCGGTCAACCTCGGCCTCGCGTGCCCGAAGGGATGGGAGGCCCTGACGCCGCTGGAGTCCGCGGGCAGGGCGACCGCGCCGCTCCTCCGCTCGGCGGGCGGCGAGCTGGAGGAGGTGGACTGGGAGACCGCCATGCAGGTCTTCACGCTCCGGTTCAGGGCCGTCATGGACAAGCACGGCCCGGAATCCGTCGCGTGGCTCGGCACGGGGCAGGTCTGCAGCGAGGAGCTCGCGTTCCTCGGCGCGTTCGCGAAGTTCGGCATGGGGATCGTGCACGGGGACGGCAATACGCGCCAGTGCATGGCCACGGCCGTCTCCGCGTACAAGGAGTCGTTCGGGTTCGACGCCCCGCCCTACTCCTACGCGGACCTCGAGCACTCGGACGTGCTCGTCTTCGTGGGATCGAACCCCTGCATCGCCCACCCCATCCTCTGGCAGCGGGTCCTCAGGAACCCGCACCGGCCCGAGATCATCGTGGTCGACCCGAGGAAGACCGAGACGGCCATGGCCGCCACGAGGCACTGCGCGATCCGCCCGAAATCGGACCTGGCCTTCCTCTACGGCATCGCCCGCATCCTGATCGAGCGCGGCATGCTGGACCGCCGGTTCATCGACGCGCACACGACCGGCTTCGCCGAGCTCAGCGAGCGGATGCGGCGCTACGACCCCGAGACGGTTGCCGAGGCCACGGGAATGGACGCCGCCGCGCTCGTGGAGACGGCGGAGGCCATTGGGCGCGGGCGCCGCGTGTCGTTCTGGTGGACCATGGGAATCAACCAGAGCCACGAGGGGACGCTCGCCGCCCAGGCGATCATCAACCTCGCCCTCATGACCGGCAACATCGGCAGGCCCGGCACGGGGGCCAACTCGATCACGGGCCAGTGCAACGCGATGGGATCGCGCCTGTTCAGCAACACGACGAGCCTGTTCGGCGGGCGGAGCTTCCTGCGCGCGGCGGACCGCGAGGACGTGGCCGGGATACTGGGGATCGACGCCGGGCGCATCCCCGCCGCGGAGAGCCTCGCCTACGACCAGATCATCGCGGCCGTGGAGGCCGGGAAGATCAAGGCCCTCTGGGTCGTCGCCACCAACCCCGCACACTCGTGGATCGACCGCAACCACCTCTCGCGCGTGCTCGGCAAGCTGGATTTCCTCGTCGTCCAGGACATGTACGCGGCCACCGAGACGGCCCGGGCGGCGCACCTGGTGCTCCCCGCCGCCGCGTGGGGGGAGAAGGAGGGCACATTCATCAATTCCGAGCGGCGCGTGGGGCTCGTGAAGAAGGTGGCCCGGGCTCCCGGGCAGGCGCTCACGGATTTCAACATCATCAGGCTCGCGGCCCACTACTGGGGCTGCGGGGAGATGTTCAGGCAGTGGACGTCGCCGGAGGCCGTGTTCCAAATCCTGAAGCGGCTCACGGCGGGCCGGCCCTGCGACATCACCGGGATCGAGGACTACAGGATGCTCGACCAACTGGGCGGCGTCCAATGGCCGTGCCCCGCCGGATCGGGCCCGCCGGTGCCTGAGGGAAGGCTGTTCGCGGACGGCCTCTTCTGCACTCCCGACCGGAGGGCCCGCTTTGTGACCGGCGAGCCGACGCCCATGCCCGAGCCCGCCGACCCCGCGTTTCCCATCATCCTCCTCACGGGACGGGGCACCTCGGCGCAGTGGCACACGCAGACGAGGACCGGCACGTCAGCCGTCCTGCGGCGCCTCTACCCGGCGCACGTCTACGTCGAGGTGAACCCGGTCGACGCCGCGAAATTCGGGATCAGGCCGGACGGCCGGGTCCGGGTGGCCTCCAGGCGCGGGGAGCTGGTGGCGCGCGCCTTCGTCACCGTGAACGTGCGCCCGGGTGAGGCCTTCATACCGATGCACTACCCAGAGGCCAACCGCCTCACCCATCCCTCGTTCGACCCGAAATCGCGGCAGCCCTCCTACAAGGCGTGCGCCGTCTCGCTCTCCCCCGCCGGTCAGTAGACGTCGCGGCAGTACCGGCGCGCCGCCCGCAGGGCCTGCAGGTATTCCTGGGCCTTCTCGGGGCCCCTTCCACCCTGCTCGGAGACGATCTGGGCCAGCGCGGCGTCGACGTCCTTCGCCATGCGGGAGGCGTCGCCGCAGACATAGACGTGGGCCCCCGCCTCGAGCCAGGAGAACAGCTCGCCGGCGTTCTCGAGCATGCGGTGCTGGACGTAGACCTTGGCCTCCTGGTCCCGCGAGAACGCCGTGTCGAGGCGGGTGAGCGTCCCGTCCCGCCTGAGCTCGGCCAGCTCGTCCGCGTAGAGGAAATCCGTGGCCTCGTGCTGGTCCCCGAAGAACAGCCATGCCCGGCCCTTGGCGCCGCGCGCGCGGCGCTCGTGGAGGAAGCCCCTGAAGGGCGCGACCCCCGTCCCCGGTCCCACCATGATGACGGGCGCGTCGCCGCTCGCCGGCAACCGGAAGGCTGGGTTGGGATGGATGAACACCCCCGCGCGCGCCGCGCCCGCGGTCACCCGGTCGGCGAGGAACGTGGAGCAGACGCCCTTGCGCCCGCGGCCATGGGCCTCGTAGCGCACCGCCGCCACCGTGACGTGGACGGATCCCGGGTGGGCGCTGGGGCTGGACGAGATGGAGTAGAGGCGCGGCGCCAGCGGCCGGAGCATCCGCACAAGCTCCGCCGGCGCCAGGCGCGTCTCCGGCCTCGATGCGACAAGGTCCATGACGTGGAGGGGCGCGCCGCCGGCCGCCGGCGACGCCTCGTTCGGGGCGGAGAACCGGGATGCAAGCTCGGCGGTCGGCTTCCCGAGGTCGCACCGCTCCGTGAGCGCCCGCCGGAGCGACGCCTGCGCGCCGTCCGGGAGGAGGACCGCCTCCTCGCCGTCGCATCCCAGGCGGCCCAGGAGCTCGTTCACGAGTTCGGGGCAGTTCTGGGGCCACACCCCGAGCGCGTCCCCGGCCTCGTACGCCATGCCCGAGCTGCCAAGGTCGACCTCGACGTGCTGGACCTGCTTGGCGGAGCCCTCGCCGCTCAGCCGGCGGGAGACGACGACCGCCGCGGCGAACGGGTTCCTGCGCGAGTGGCCGACTTCCGGGGCGGGGGCCTCCGCCCTTGCGGCGGGCGCGGGCCCCGGGCCGAGGCCCGCCAGCGCCGCGTCGATCCAGTCGCCGAAGGGTTTCTCGTAGTCCAGGTCGCAGTCCGCCCGCGGGGCCACCCGCCGGCCCCCGAGGCGCTCGATCGCCGCGTCGAAGTCCTTGGCCGACTGGCAGAACCTCGTGTAGTTCGTGTCGCCCAGGCCGCAGACGCTGAAGCGGACCCCGGAAAGGCTGGGCCCGCCGGCGCCGCAGAGGGCGGCATGGAGCGCCTTCGCGTTGTCGGGCGGCTCGCCGTCGCCGTAGGTGCTCGTGATGAGGAGCACGTTCTGCTCCTGCGCGAGCCGGCCCGGCGCCGTCTGCGCCATGTCGACCACCGACGCCGCGAACCCCCGCTGCACCGCGGCCTTCGCCGCCCGCTTGGCGAGCGCCTCCGCCGTCCCGGTCTGCGAGCCGAACAGGATCGTGAGGGGCCTCAGGGCCTGCTGGGGCGCGGCGGCCTGCGCCGGGGCCTGCGCGCGCGCGAGGATGCCGGCGACGAAGCCGTTCAGCCACGCGCGCTGCTCCGGGGTGAAGGGCGCCGTTTCCGGGATGAGGGGGACAGCCTGTGCCGGGGTCGCCATGCCTATGAGAGGAGCTCCTGGAGCTCGCCGACCGTGTGCCGGCGGCTCCAGGCGACGAAGGTCTCACCGGCCCGGCGGTCCCGCCCGTAGGTGTCGAGCACGCGGGACACGAGCCCGGGAACATCGCCGGCGCGGACGCCGCGGAAGACCTCGCGGGCGATTCCCTGCTCGTCGCCCATGCCGCCGCCGAGGACGACGTGGTAGCCCTCGCTGCCGTCGCCGAGCCTCGTTCCCAGGAACCCCATGTCCCCGCAGTAGTGCTGCGCGCACGAGTGCGGGCAGCCCGTGAAGTGGACGTTGATCGGCACGTCGATTCCCGGGCGCCGCTTGTCCAGGTGCCTGGCGAGCTGGGCCGCGTGGCCCTTGGTGTCGGTGGACGAGTACCTGCAGCCCGCGTTTCCCGTGCAGGCGACGAAGCCGCCCGCGGCCGCGGCGGGGTCCATGGAGAATCCCAGCTTCTGGAGGATGCGCACGAGCGTGCCGACGGAGGCGTCCGGCACGTGCGGGATGAGCAGGTTCTGCCACACGGTGAGGCGCAGCTCGCCCGAGCCGTGCTCGGCCGCAAAGTCCGCGACCTGGTGCATCTGGCGGGCGCTCATCCTGCCGAGTGAGAGGCCCACGCCGACGTAGCTGAGCCCGGCCTGGGCCTGGCGATGGGGTCCGATCCATCCGTGCTTGGCGAAGGGGCGCGGCGGCTCGCAGGCCTCCACGGGAAGCCTCGCGAGCGGGAAGGCGAGCCTGCGCTGCGTCTCCTCAATGAACTTCTCGGCGCCCCACTTCTCGAGGAGGTACTTGAGCCTCGCCTTCTTCCGGTCCGTGCGGTCGCCGTTCTCGCTGAAGACGCGCACCATCGCGGCCGCAACCGCGACAATCTCGGACGGGCGGGCCAGCAGGCCCGTGTCGCGGGCGAAATCCTTGTGGCCGGTGATGCCGCCGAGCTGCACCCGGAAGTAGATGCCGGGCTCGGCCGGCGGTTGGTCCCCCCGGCGCGCCAGCGACTCCCGCGTCACGCGGCAGGCGACGAAGCCGATGTCGTTCGTGTCGGCCGCCGCGCAGACCGCACCGCCTCCGTCAAAGGCGATGTTGAACTTGCGCGGCAGGCCGTAGAGGTCGCGGTGGTTGAGGATGTAGTGGTGGAGCCCCTTGGCGAACGGGCGGACGTCGATCAGCTCGCCGGGATCGAAGCCGCTGGTCGGCGAAGCCGTGATGTTGCGGATGTTGTCGGCGCCCGAGCCGCGGGAGGTGAGCCCCAGCTCCTGCAGGCGGACCAGGACCCGGACGATGTCCCTCGGCTTGAGCTCGCGGATCTGGATGTTGGCGCGCGTCGTCACGTGCGCATAGCCGCCGCCCAGGTCGGAAGCCAGGTCGGCCAGCCCGTGCATCTGGTGCGCCGTGAGGATGCCCGCGGGGACGCGGAGGCGGACCATGAAGCTGTCCTGGGCCGGGGCGACGTAAAACAGGCCGTGGTACTTGAACCTGAAGGTGTCCGGCTCGTCGGGCCTGCGGCCCGCCTCGGCGTGGGCCACCAGTTTCTCCCAGATGTCGAGGGGGTTCTCGTCGAGCTTCCACTTCTCCTGCTTCGTGAGGTCCCCGACGGGGGTCCCGTGAAGCATCGCCTCCGCCGGAGCGGCCAGGTTGACCGGGGCCAGCAGGGGCGAAGCCGTTATCCGCCCGTCGGCCGAGACGCCGGCGAAGGGAAGCAGCTGCGCGAGGCCGCCCAGCGTTTCCTCGAGGCAGCGCTTCTGCTCCTCGCTGAAGCCACGCGACTCCCCCATGTCCTTGCCGGTGGACATCTCGTTTGTCATCCGGTCCTTACGGGCCCGGACGCCCCGGGCCGGCGGCCTGCAACGCAGCCGCCGTTGTCGGGAATTGGGAAGGGGAGGAACCTCATGGCCCCTGGGATTAGCGTTCGCCGTGCCATGGCGCCGCCCGGGCAGGCCTAGCAGCGCTCATAATGCTAATCAAAAGGATGAACGTCCTTCATGGACTGCGGCGGCCGGACCCGCCCGGCGGGCCTCAGGCGCCCGCGGGCTCCCGCGCAGGCGCGGCGGGGACGGACAGCGGCGCCGGAACCCGGGGCGCGTGAGTCCAGTAGAGCATGAGCCCCGTGAAGAGGAATCCCCCGCGAAGTTCCTGGCCGTCACCGGGATCTGGTTCCAGATCCACCAGCTCCCGACGGACACCTTCGCACCGAGGAGCATGCCCGTGGGGATGAGGAACATGTTGACCACGGAGTGCTCGAAGCCCTGGGCAATGAAGGTGGTGACGGGTATCCATGCGGCGACGACCTTCCCGAGCGACGAGCCCGAGCTGAGCGGCAGGACGACCCCGAGCCAGACCAGCCAGTTGCAGAGGCCGCCTTCGCGGCCCCCGCCGCCACGACACCCCTCAGGACTTCGGCAGGCTTGATGTAATCCATGCGCACAGGCCAAGCGCCCCACGTGCCAAGCGCCGGCGCCGCGCGCCGCATGGCGCCTCAAAATCCTAACCAGGACGATGAACGGGCTTCATGGGCGGGGCGACCCCGCGTGCCCCGCCGCCGCAAGTGCCTGCGCGTAGATGTCCTCGCGGAACAGCCGCCCCGGCAGCTCCGGGTCCGGCCCGTCAGGTATCAGGCGCCCGCGAACGAGCGCGGCCTGGAGCTCCGACGCCTTCGCGGCGGACGGGGCGTTGGCGCCGCCCCGGTGGAAGACATGGAAATCGGGCGCCGCGACGGGCCCCCCGTGTCCCGGGTCGAAACGCCCGGAAAGGGAGGGGGCCACGAGCCTCGACGGGACGCTGAGGTACCTCGGCCCCGAAAGGATCGCCGCAAGCTGCGGCCGGCTGGCCGGGCTGTCGCACCACTGCGCGGCCTCCGACAGGCCGGAGACCAGCGCCGCATGCTCCTCCCCGCGGGTCTCGGCGAACCGCTCGGTCACGAGGAGGACCTTCTCCGCCTGCGGCGGCCCAAGGCCCGAGCTCCACACCGGGCACCAGCCGGCGCCCGCGTTCACGGCCAGCGTGTTCCAGGGCTCGCCCGCCGCGTAGCCGTCGATCGTGCCGGCCACGAGGTTGCGGTACATCTGCCCGGGCGGGATGACGGCGATCCGGATGTCCCTCTCGGCCGAGAGCCCGCAGCGCCGCGCCCACTCGTGGATGAGGAGCACGTGCGACGAGAGCGAGTAGACCGTCGCCAGCGTGAGGGGCTGCGCTTCCCTGCGCCGGCGGGCGATCTCGCGCACGCCCTCGGGGGTCCTTGCCTCCTGGCCGATGGCCGTCGCGAGCGTGAGGGCATTCCCGTTCTCGCCGAGGATGAACGCGGTCGAGACGGGGGTCGGCGGGCAGCCGATCCCAAGCGCCATCGCCCAGAGCATCGGCGCCGGGGCGTGGGCGGCGTCGAGCTCGCCCAGTCGGACCTTCTCGCGGATCGTCGCCCAGCCGACCTCCCTGCGGAGCTCGACGGCGATCCCGCGCCTGGCGAAGAGCCCGTGGACCTGTGCGACGACGAGCGGCGCCGCGTCGGTGAGGGGAAGAAAGCCGACTCGAAGCGGCCTGGGTCGCGGTTTGGGACGGGCTGACACAACCGCCCACAAGCGCCCCCCGTGCCAAACGCCGGGCGTGGCTCGATTCGTGCTACTTCATGAGCCGCACTTACCGATGAGGATCATTCATTCATGAAGAGCATCGTGGACAGCAGGCAGCTGAACGCCTTTGCGGCTCTCGCGCGCTGCGGGAGCTTCACGCTCGCCGCGAGGGAGCTCTTCCTCACCCAGTCGGCCGTGAGCCACGCCATCCGGGCCCTCGAGGAGGACATCGGTTGCCGGCTGGTCGACCGGGTCGGCAAGCGCATCCGCCTGACCGCGCCCGGCGAGCGCATGCTCCGGCACACGGAGAGCATACTGAGGGAGATGAGGGCCGCGCGGGCAAGCGTGGAGGACCTCTCGAAGTGGGGACATGGGCGCCTCCGGGTCGGCGCCAGCACGACCGCCTGCCAGCACCTGCTCCCGGCGGTCCTGCGCGAGTTCAGGGAGAGCTTCCCGAAGTGCATCATAAGGATCGAGCCGGGCGACCATTCGCGGCAGCTGGAGCTGCTGAGGGCCGGGCATGTCGACCTCGCCTTCCTCCTTGAGCCGCAGTCCGACATCTCGGGGGACCTTGTCTTCGTCCCCCTCTTCGAGGACGAGCTCCGGTTCTTCGTCGCGCCCCAGCATCCCTGGGCCCGGCTGCGCGCCGTCCCAAGGGAGTCGCTCGAGGGCGAGACCATCATCCTCTACAACAAGTCGAGCTACACGTCCCGGATCGTAGCCGACTACTTCAGGGCCGAGAACGTCAACCTCGCCAACTCGATCGAGCTGGGGAGCATGGAGGCGATCAAGGAGCTCGTGAAACTGGGCCTCGGGGCGGGCGTCCTGGCGCCCTGGGTCGCCGGGGAGGAGCTGGCCCGCGGGACCCTCGTGTCGCTGCCCCTCGGGCCGCGCAAGCTCCGCAGGAAATGGTGCGTCGCCTATTGGAAGGGCCGCCGCCTGGCGCTCGCCGAGGAGATCTTTGTCGGGCTCTGCGAAACGGTGGCGAGGGACCTCGGCGTCACGGAACTGCGGGCCGCCGGCTGACCGGGACGCGGCGGCGCGGGCCTGGCATGGCCGCGGCCCCGCAGCCAAAAGCGCGGGGCGGGTTGCCGCCACGGGGCCCCTCGGGCATCTTCGTGCGCATGAAGACAATACTCGCGGCACTGGATTTTTCGGCGATCTCGAGACGGGTGGTCGCGGAGGCACGGGCCGCCGCCAGGCAATGCAAGGCACGCATCGTGTTCTGCCACGTCGTGCCCTACCCCGTGGAGCTTGCGGGGTATGACGTGATCATCCCCAGCTCCCCGAAGGTGATCGACGCGGTGATGCGGAAGGCGGCACGGAACCTCGACGCCTGCGTGAAGCTCTTCCGGTCAAGGGGCATCGCGGCCAAGGCGGTCCTCCGCACCGGAGAGGCCTCGAGGGAGATCCTTTCCGCGGCAAAGTACGAGAAGGCCGACTACATCCTCATCGGTTCCCACGGGCACGGGGCCGTTTTCCAGCTGTTCGCCGGAAGCACGGCCAGCCGCGTGCTCCACGGCAGCCGGTGCCCTGTCATCGTTGTGCCGCGCGGCGCCCGATGAGCGGGGCGGGACGGCGCCCGCTTCCGCTCAGAACCGCACGCGGGCCGTGACGAGGAGCGTGCGGCCCGGTCCGGGCACCGCGTGGTTCTCGTCGACCTCCGTGTAGTAGATGCCGTTGTAATAGAGCGCGTTTCCCAGGTTCTTCACGTTGACCTGGAGGTCGAGGTGCGCGTTCACGCGGTAGGAGGCCATGGCGTCAAAGACCGCATAGGCGGGCACGCCGGCCGTGTTGTCCGTGTCCGCGTACCGCTGGCCCATGAGGTTCATGCCGCCGCCGAGCTTCCAATTGCGGCCGGGCTCCCACGTGATCCATAGGTTCGCCGAGTCTTGGGCGATGTTCGGCGCCCGCTTCCTGTAGGCGCCCGGGTCCGCCGTCGACGTTATGAGGTCGGAGAGGTGGGTGTAGGAGGCGCTGACCTCCCACCCGCGCGCCAGGTGGCCGGATGCCCCGACCTCGACGCCGATGACCCGCTGGTCAAAGGGCAGCTGCTGGACGGTCGGGTCGTCCGGGTCGGCCTGGCGGGCGTCGTCGAGAAGCGTGTCGAAGACCGCGCCGTTCAGCTCCAGGGCGCGGTCCAGGAGGTCCACTTTCGTGCCGACCTCGACCGTGCTGTCCTTCTCGGGCGCGAGGCTCTCGCTCGACGGGGCCAGTGTCAGGTATTCGATCGCGGGATTGTAGGACGACCCGAAGGACGCGTAGTAGCTCCGCGAGGCATCCGGCTTGAAGACGAGGGCGGCGCGCGGGCTGAGCTCCGTGTCGGCGCGCTCGAAGGAGGAGCCGCTCGTCGCCTCGCTGAAGTGCTCGCTGAAGCGGTCCCAGCGCACGCCCGCGTCGAAGTCCCACGACGGGCTGAGCTTCATGCTGTCCATCGCGCTCAAACTGACGTCGCTCCCGTAGGTGTCGGGCTGCGTGTCGACCTCGAGCGGCGTCGGCGGTGAGTAATAGGGGACAGGGTCGAGCAGCGGGGTCGGGGGGAGGTCGTCGATCCCGTTCACGTACCGGGTGACGTCCGACCGCTCGTTGCTGAGCTCGATCCCCGTCACCAGGGCGTGGGCGACCCCGCCCGTGTCGAACCTCGTGGTCAGGTCCGTCCTGTCGATGAATTCCTCCTCCGTCCCCGCGCTGCTCGGCTGGTCGCGGTAGATGAGGATGTCGGCCAGCGGGGTTCCCGGCGCCGGCGGCTCGGTGTAGTCGTCGTCGAGGTGGGGCGCGCTCAGCAGGTACTCGAACCCGTAGTGGCCGTACCGGGCGGATTCGACGAGGGAGACGTTGTCGCCGAACTTGTGCTCAAGCCTCACGGTCCCGATGTCGACGGTGTTCTTGGTCCGGTCGTAGTTGACCAGGCCGTAGTAGTTGCTCCTGGCGACCGGCGCGGGGGAGCCGTCGATGAAGGGGATTCCGTAGTCGGGGATGTCGTCCTCGTACTGGTGCAGGTAGCTGAGCGTGAGGGTCGTCGCCGTGTCCATCCCGAGGGCCACGGTGGGGGCGAAGCCGAAGCTGCGGGTGAGGACGTCGTCCCGGTCCACGGTGCCGAACCGCTGCGCCATGAGGTTGACCCTCGCGGCGGCATTCGCGCCGATGGGCGCGTCCACGTCGGCCGTCGCCCGCTCGAAGCCGGCCGAGCCCAGCTCGAGGCTCGCGTCGCCGATCGGCTGGAGTTCCGCCTGCTTCGTCACCTGGTTGATGACACCCGCGGTCGAGCCCCGGCCGAAGACGACGGAGGAGGGCCCGAGAAGGACCTCGACGGCCTCCTCGTCGAAGGAATCCCTCTGGTAGAGGCCGATGTCGCGCAGGCCGTCGATGAAGAAGCTGTCGGGGATGGACAGCCCCCGCAGGTTGACCGAGTCGCCGTGCGAGCCGCCCTCGCCGGCGTTGAGCGTGATGCCGGGCACGTTCTTGAGGACCTCCTCCAGGCTGACCGCGGCCTGGTCGGAGATCACTTGGCTCGTGACGCTCGTGACCGCCTGCGGGACGTCGTGGGGAAGGGCGCTCACGGTGCCGGTCACCTCGAGGGGCGGAAGGCTCGTGACGGGGCCGGCCTGCGCGGCAGCCTGCGCCTCCTGGGCGATGGCGCGCGGCGCCAGCATGCCGACAGCGGCTGCCCCGAGGGCGGCAAGCTTCGCGGAGCGGGGCACCCGGTCCGTCTTGGGCTGCATGAGCCTCAAAGTTCCGCCCACTGGCGGAGCAGGTTGTGGTAGACGCCCGTGAACGGGACGATGGACGGGTTGCCCGGCACGTCCCGGTTGAGCCGCTGGATCCCCACGTCCAGGTCGAAAAGGAGGGACCGCCGGCCGTCGTCGCGGACCATGCTCTGCAGCCAGAAGAAGGAGCACAGGCGCGCGCCCCGCGTCACCGCCGTCACATGGTGGAGGCTCGTCGCCGGATACAGCACCATCGACCCGGGCCGGAGCTTCGCCGAGTGCGCACCATAGGTATCCTGCACGATGAGCTCGCCGCCGTCGTATTCCTCGGGGGCCGACAGGAAGAGCGTCGCCGAAAGGTCCGTCCGAATGCGGAGCGGCGTTCCGGCGAGCTGGCGGATGGAGTTGTCGACGTGGGAGCCGAAGGACTGCCCGCCGCTGTAGCGGTTGAAGAGCGGGGGGAAGATCCGCAGCGGCAGCGCGGCCGAAAGGAAGAGCGGGTTCTTGCCCAGGGCGTCGACAATCATCGCCCCCACTTCCTTGGCGGCCGGATGGCCCTCGGGGATCTGCGAATTATCCTTCGCCTTGGCCGACTGGAAGCCTGCGGTGACCTTCCCATCGACCCATTCTGCGGACTCGAGGACCTGGCGGGCCTTGGCGACTTGCTCGGCGGTGAGGACGTCCGGAATCGTAATCAGCATTCACGCCGTTTTGTTGAGACTGAGTCGCGAATCAAGATTTATTTGAAATTAAATCTCATTCTCATCTCATTGGATACATATCTCGTTAAACAGAAGCGATTAACTTACCCCGCAGTGCCAACCTCTCCCGTCAACACCAAAGGCCAAATCGGTCAGGGAGCAGCCGTGACGCTCAATCGGAGGTCCAGGATGCTGAATGAGAGGTCCCGTTTGCCGCCAGGCCCTGGGGGGACCGGCGGCCTGTCGGTGGCCAGTTCCAAGGTCGTCGCCCCAGGCACAAGGCGCACCCCGATGAGCCGTACATGGACCCGTTCGTTTTCCCCAAGCTTCCCCTGCCACAGGGTCTTGCCAGCGAGGGTGACGGCGACGTCCCGGCTCCCCCTCGACTGGAGCGCAAAGCTGATGTCCGCATCCACGACCGACTTCAGCGGGTTGCGGACGACGAGCGCGGCGTCGCCCCTTGTCCACCGCCTGAAGCCGAAACGCTGCGTCTCCAGGTTCCACCAGTTTGGGCCCGCGTAGTCCACGGAAGGGCTGCGCCCCGTGGCAGGATCGATCGTCAGGCGGGCCGGGCCTGTCAGCCAGTAGTCGATGCCGAGCGGGGGCGCCAGGAGGTCCGGGGATCCGAGGACCCCCAGGTTGCCCAGCAGGAGGATCGCGATCCACCTGCGTCCCCGAGGCACGAGGATATTGAAGGCGAGCGTCATCGGAAGGACCACCCGCGCGGCAGCGGCCGGATAGCCCTCCCACACGCTGGTCCCGAGAAAGATCATCAACGCCGCATAGGATGCGCCGATGCGCCACCACCGGCTGCGCACGTTGGGCACCGCGGCAAAGTAAACCAGCTGGACGCACAGGCCAATCGTGGCGCAGAGGTCGTGGACAGCCACCGCCCTCGGCTCGGAGCCGCCGTGCCTAATCACCGAAAGGATCTCGCGGACCTTCGAGAACATCGCCGCCAGCGGCGCCCCGAAGTTCCTGGCTCCCACGTCGATGCCCCGGCCCACCCAGGCGTCAAGGATCACGACCCATGCAACAAGGGGCAGGACCACGAGCGCCGCCATCCCGGCACAGCGGAGCCACTCGGCGGGCCGGCGGGAGCGCGGCCAATCGAGGGCGGCGCCGCCAAGGACGCTCGTCTCCTTCCCCAGGCCAGAGATTCCGAGGACGACGCTGCCCGACCACCTGCGGCCCGCCTCCAGGAGGGCGACACCGGCCGCGATGAGCAGAAGGCACGGGCCGTCCAGGAGGCTGGACCTGACGCTGAAGATGAGGCCGAACGAGTAGAGCGTCAGGGCCCAGCGGACGCACCCCTGCCAGTCCCCGAGCGGCATCCATCGCCTGATGAGCCACGCGAGGCCGAGCCAGCACGCCACGTTCTGCAGGGCGTAGATCCACAGGATCCGGCGCGGGTCGCCGAGCGCGAGGACCCAGTCGACCCACGGCAGGAGGATCCTTCTCGCGCGGTAGGCAACGCCGCTCACCGAGCTGCGGATCGTGCGGTCGAGGCCCGGCCTCATCGCGATCTGGACGTAGACCTTGCCGTCGTAGCCGACGGAGTCGGGGACCTCGTAGTGCCGGATCGACCTCATCTCCGGCAGCTCGAACCTGCTGTCCCTCGCGCCGAACTCGATGAGGTAGGTGAAGCCGAGCCCAGGTATCCACATTGCCGCGACGCACCAGAGGAACCAGCCGACGACCGCCCCGCAGAAAAGGCGCCTGGGCCATGCCCCCCGTCCGGGGCGGATTCCGGCTTGCGAGCTCAACTGGCGGCCGTGCTCCTCACATCTGCAGCTTCCAGATCCCCATGTCCCGGACCATCGCTACCTTGTCCCACCGGGCGCCGGGGTACTTCCTGAAGGCCTCCTCCTCCTCGAAGGGGAAGAGGACCATGTAGACCTTCCGGCCGGTGGCGCGGCACTGCAGCTCCACCCTCTGGAAATCCTTTGCCCCGACCGCGTCCCACCGCAGGAGCGGGTTCTTGGTGTAGTAGAAGAAGGCGCCGCTCCCCTGCATGCAGAAGATGGCATCCCTCTCGGAAAGGGTCCTGCGGATGAACTTCGACGCCTGGAAATACACCCTTTCGCCGCGGCCGATCGACGTCGCGTAGAGGTCCCGCGTCTGGCGGACGTCCCACTTGAGGACCAATGCGACAAGCGCCGTCCACAACGCCGCCTGGAGAAGCGGCCGCCAGGGGCAGAATCGCCTGATGACAAACAGGACCGCCGCGATGAGCGGCGGAAACGCCGGAAGCACGAACCGGAGGTACCACCAGGTGTCGTGCGTGCAGAAGTAGACGGAATAAAAGCCGAAGAACAGGAGGATCCAGGCGATGAGGGCGGCCTTGAGCCGCCAGCCAAGGCCCGTCCGGACGAAGGGAAACGCCGCCGCAAGGAGGACGAGCGGGGTCAGCACGGTCCAGAGCGTCGAGCCGTAGTTGCGCAGCGTGGGGGCGAGGTACCTGAGGCCGAAGAGCGAGGAGACGTCGCCGTAACCCGTGGTCACGGCGGCGCCATAGACCTCGTGGCTCACGTGGGCGTCCCAGAGCGCCCAGGGGATGACGCCCCCCACGAAGGCCGCGATCGTCGCGGGCCTCATGGGGAGCATGAGCGCCAGCGGAACCGCCATCAGGGCGTTGGTCGGGCGCACAACGACGCCATAGGCGAAGCTGAGCCCGCAGAGAATGGCCCACGCCGGGTGCCGCCTCGACCAGAGCGCGCACAGCGCCGCGAACGCCGCGCAGAGCGTGGCCGGCATGTCGCTCATCGCCTGGAGCGAAAGGAACAGGAAGAGGGAGCTGGCGCCGAAGACCACCGCCCCAAGCAGGCTCATCTCACGGCCGACACCCAGCTCCAGAAGCAGGAGGAAGACGACGACGACGCACACCATGGCGTCGGTCCAGATCGCGTTGTGCGAGCCGTTCGCCCAGCCGAAGACCTTCGAGAACGTCAGGAACTCCAGCGGAAGGCCCAGGGGATAGGTCGGGTACATCTCGTCCTTGCCGGTGGGGAGGAATCCCAGCGGGACATAGGCCATCCTCGGGAGCGACGAGGGCGGCAGGTTGTCGATCGTCCGCTGCTGCTGGTGCAATGCGTGCGCGGCCAGCAGGCGCGCGTCGTTCATGTAACCCGAGGTGTCCGAGCCGCCGGCCCAGGCGCCCATGTTCCTCGCGAGCACGTAGCCCAGGAACCCAAGCCCAATGAGGATGCGGACGAGGAGCGTTCGGCTCGCGATCAAGGGCAACCTAGCGTCCGCCACCTGCGCCGCGCCGCCTATCTTGGATGCGAGATTCAATCGTGGATTTTGCCCCGGGGACCCGGGGGACCAAGGCAAGCCTCTCGGTTCGCCCCCGTCAATCGCGAGGGGCGCGGCCCCGGCCGGCCTGGGAGGGATCCCAAATGGGGCCGCGGCCGGCCTGAAACGGGCGTCACGGCCAAGGCCCCGGGGCAGCCCTCCCGCAGGTTGTCGCGGTGTGCGTCGTCGGAGGGACGGCGCAGGTTCCGCACCTGCCCAAACCCCGGCGGCCCTGCGATTCCACATTTGGGAAATAAGCCCCATTTGCGGCCGCATTTCCCGGCATGCGCTGGGTGCAAGCTCCCAGTTTGCGGACGATTTCCGCGTTTCATTCGACAATGGGAATGACTCGAGTAAATTGTTGGAAGATAGGTCGAAATATTGAACCAAAATGGCCCGCCGCCTCGTCAGGCCCCAAACAGCCCAGCGAGAAGTAACAAGCCCGCTTTCGGTTTTATGCTGTCAGTATATTCCAATATGAACTCCACCCGAAAACTAAATGCCGGCATTGCGCCCTCGGGCCTCTGCCGCGCCCTGGCGCTCGCGCTTGCGTGCGCCGCCCTTGTGCTGGATTCAAGCGGGCAGTCGACGCCATCAGACTACGTCCTTTTCCAGGGGGCCGACATATATGTGGGCCATGGCAATGACCTAAAGCGGGTGCGCGACGTCTATGGGGACTCCTGGGTCGTGGCGTCAGGGGGGAAGGACCAGGCGGTCAATTCGGGCCAGGGCCCCATCGGCATGAAGATTGATCCGGTCCAGAAGATGACCGAGGTGTCGGCGAAGATAGAGGGCATGAAGGCCGAGGGGGCCTACACCTTCGCGAACGATCCCTCCGTGAAGCTCACGCGCTCCCTGAGCCAGGCGGCCGACCTTTCGGCCGGCGACGCGGCCGCGGCAAACCAGGCCAACGCCCAGACCATCGTCTCGATGAGCGCAACCGCCGGGGGAAGCAGCACGCCGACGGGAACATCGCCGACCTCGACCGCGCTGCCCACGCAGTCGGCCACCGTGAACGGCAACGATTCCCTGGCCTTCCAGGGCTGGAACACCGGGGAGGGCTACGACCTGCTCGACGTGAGCTTCAAGGTCTCGTCGCCGGTCAAGCTGGCGCGCCCCTATATGGTCGTCTTCACGAAGTTCATCCCGCCGGGCGCCGCACCGGGCACGTTCAAGGACCTCGTGTATGCGAAGGCGCTCGATCCCATCGGCACCGCGCCCGTGAAGATCAAGTTTGAGCAGGCCGGCTTCCCCCCGGGCTATAACCTGCTCAGCCTCGATATCCATCTCTACAACGAGGGCGTCGAGGTGGCGACGAACATGTCGAAGGAGCGCAAGGTGATGACGGTCGCCGAGGCCTTCGACTATGTTAAGGACGCGTACCTCAAGGCCCATCGCGCCGACACGCTCGCTGCGACCCCGATCATGACGGATTCGCTTCCCAGCGACTTCCAGACAAAGCTGGCCGAGGGCGACTACTCAAAGACGGTCTACGTGAAGGTGTCGAAGGACGGGATCGGCGAGGACGCCTATGCGGACCCGCAGTGCACCCGGCAGATCGACGACCCGTACCTGGATACCGTGGTGAAGTGCCTCCGCTTCAAGCCGGCCCTCCGTGACGGGATGGCCGTCGAAGGCAGCTCCCCCGTCAACCTTTCGATGCTCAGGGCCTAGGGTTCCGACGGGCCCAAAGACCCGCCCGGGAGACGGCCGAGGAGGCTGTCTTCCGGCACCAAGCTGCGCGGGCTATATCACTGGCTTTCCTTGGGACGTCCCAAGGGGAGCGGCTACACTTCAACTTGAACCGCTCTAGCGAAAGCTGAAGGTCTGCCGGCCGGCGTGAAGCGGCATCCTGCGGCCCCTCCACACCAGCGTGCCGGGCAGGCCCGGCGGAAGCTCGACCGTGACGGACGTGCCGGCAGCGGTCCGGTGGCAACTGACGCGAATTAGGCCCGCCGGGTGCGGCATGACGGCGGCCAGGTCGTTCAATGGGCCGAGCTCAGGCGAGATCCTGACGCGGGAGAAGCCCGGCGCATCGGGGTGGATTCCGGCAACGGTCGTCAACAGGTCGAAGAGCGGGTGGGCCGTCCAGGCGTGGGTGTCGGACCGCCCGGGGTCCGGGCTCTCGGGTACCGTGGTGAACCCCTTTGCGACCATCTCGCGCCATGAGCCGAGCAGTTCCAGGTATTCGCCGCCAAGCCCCGCCTTGTCGACGGCGCGGGCGAGGAGGAACTGGTAGGGATAGCTGACGAGCGCGATCCTGGGGCCGCCTTCGCGCGGACGGGCCTGGGCATCGATCATCCTCCCCATGACGGCCGCCTGGTCGGCCGCGGGAATCGCGTCGGTGAGGACGCCCGCCAGGTTGGTGTGCTGCGAGTAGCTGTCCTTGTCGGGATTGTCCGCCAGCATCCCGAGGCGCGGGTCCCAGCAGGTGCGGTAGACGACCTCGGCGCTCCTGACCGCTTGGGCCCTGTAGCGTTCCGCAAGCGCCCGGTCGCCGAGGGCATCCTCAAGCTGGGCCGCCTCCTGGAGCGCATGGACGTAGCGCAGGGTCACGACCGCGGAACGCCCCTCCTTGTCGGTGCTGGGAAACCCCTTGAATTCGCCGCCCATGGGGCTGTCGATGCCGCTGCCGTACTGCAGCGGCCTCAGGAACCCGTCCGGCGCCAGCTGCCGCGTGAACCAGGCAAGGACGGCGCGGGATCCCGGGAGGAGTTCGCGGACTATCCCCGGGTCCGGGCGGTACATCCAGTAGTCGTGAAGCATCCCGATGTACTCGACGGAGAAACTTGGGATGACCTGGGTCAGCGCGCTCGGGTACCGGCTCTGGGTCACGCCCTCCGGCAGGCGCGACTCGTCGAATGCGCGCAGCGCCTGGCGCGCCAGGCGGTCGTCGCCGGCGACGACGTAGGAGATCATCGCCTGAATGCGCGTGTCGAACACGTACTGGAGCTGCTCCCAGTAGGGCGTGTCCATGTACGTGTCGTGCGCACCCAGGCGCGCGCCGCGCCAGCAGATCTCCCATATCCCGGCCAGTCCCGCGTCGTCTGACGCGAAGCTCGCCTTCTCGACGAACGGATAGGCGCTGAAGTACACCTTGAGCGAATCCAGGCGCAGCGGCTGGTCGCCGGTCGTCACGCTGACCTCGAGGAACCGCCACGTGCGGAACCAGAGCGGGCTGAACGACCTGGGGCTGCCCCCGTCGGGGAGGAACTCGTCCGACTGGCCCAGCACGACCCTGTCGCCCACCTCGCCGCGGTTTCCGCGCCGCTGCTGGGAGTCATAAAGCGCCTCGGTATAGCCCAGGCGGACCCTGGAGCCCTTCCCGCCGCTGACGCCCAGCTCGGGATATCCGGACACCATGGTACCCCGGTCGAGGAGGAGCTTGACCGAGCGGTGCGGCGGAACCGTGACCGGGCCGCGGGGAAAGGCGTCCGCACCGGCAAGGTCGGAGCGGACGACCCGCCCCGGATCCACGGGCGTGTGCTCCATGGGCGGAAGCGCGTCCGGGACGAGCGCCCAGCGGGCGAAGCCAAACCCGACACTGCGGCTCTCGGCCAGGCCGGCCTTTTTGTAGATCGACTCGCGCACGCAGTCGGCCGCCTTCACCCAGGTCGAGCCCGGGCCGTTGCCTGCCTGCCTCCAGTCCCAGTCGTGCGCCGCGCCGTCAAGCCTCTCCGGGGGATCGGCCGCCCAGTAGAACCAGAACCCATCGGCCTGCCGGCGGACGAAGGAAAACCCGGCATCCCGCTCCACGTCCCACGACGCGTCGGTGTTGGCCTGCGCCTCGGCCGCCGTGTCCCCTTCCAGCAGGAAGGCCGTGCGGTCGCTGCACTGCGCCAGCGGCCCTATGAGGCCCCAATTCCAGACAACGGCGGCGACCACGTTGTCGCCGGGATGGAGGAACGGCGCGAGGTCGATGGTCTCATACCTCCAGTGCCCCAGGTCCCCGCGGGACGGTCCCTCGCCCGCGCGCTGCCCATTGACGTACAGGACGAACCGGTTGTCGGCGCTCACGTGGACGACGAATGTCCGCGGCGTGGCCGCGACCTGGATGACCTTGCGGAAGTGAAACACCGCCGAGTCGCGCAACGGCGCCGTGGGATGGGAGATCCATTCGGCGCTCCACTTGGCGCGGGGCGCCGGCTCGGGATCGGCCGCCGCGCCGGCGCCCGTCGCGGGCCAGAGCGACACCGCGAGCATCATCGCCGCGGCTCCGCACAACCGCCCCGGCGCCCCCATCCAACGGAGTGGAGGCCGCCATGCCTTCTTGGTTGCAAGCCCCCGGAACGCGCCGTTTCGCCGCCTCATCAGGGGTTCTAAGTAACCAGTGCGCTTCGGAAACTCAATAGGCGCCGGATTTGCAATCCGTCTCTTTATCCTGCCCATAAGTAAGTTATGCCGCGCCGGCGGCGCGTGGTACGGGAGCTGCAATGGGGCGGAAACCCGTGGCCGCAACCTTGCCCCGCCAATCCCCCAGCCGCGCCAAGCCGGCTCACCGGAATCCCGTCGCGGCTCGTGGGGCCAGCCCTCGGAAAAGGGAAGGCACGTTGCAGCTTCGTCATGCGTGCTGCGCCCAAGGGCAATTCGCGGGCCGGCGATGAAGGACTCTGCGCCAGCGAGTGCCCTCATCCCACGCATGAAGCCGCGCGAGGCCCTTGGCGTCGCCGGCGCCACCGCGGCCGCCGCCGCGCTGTCGGTCTATTTCTTCTCACCGCGGTTTGTCCTCTGGAGGCTCCTCGGGACGGCAGTCACCCCTCCCGAGGTGGTAAGGGCGGCAGACGCGCTGCGCCAGCTGGCCCACCCGCTCGCCTCGATCAGCAACGACACCAACCGCGTGCTGGAATGGAGGCTTTTCTTCCCGGCCCTCGGCCACCTGCTCTTCCTGAATGACGAAGCCTACCTCGCGCTGCCGTCCATCGGCGCCCTGGTCGCCCTCGGTTACTGCGTGACGATTGCGCGGCGCAGGGGCCTCGGCTGGATGCATGCAGCCGCGTGCGCGGCGCTGCTTGCCACGTCGAGCTGGTTCTTCGTGTCGGTGGGCTGGCTCGGCTATTTCGACTCGTGGTACGTCGTCGCCCTGCTCCTGATCGTGTTTGCGCGGAGGCACGGGGTCGCCCTGGCCGCGGTCCTCGTCGGCCCGTGGATAGACGAGCGGGTCGCGTTCACCTTGCCGCTCTGCGTCTTCCTGCGTGCCGTGTACATGGGCGACATCCGCCCGGACGGGAGCCAACGGCTTGGGCGCCGCCAGGTGGTCGGCCTTTTCCTCGGCCTCCTCCCGTGGCTGCTCGCGAGGGGCCTTTTCTCGCTGGCCGGGCGCGATGTCGTCACCGCCCGGTATATCCAGCACATGCACTCGGTCCACGGATCCATTAGCCCCTCCGCGTACCTCATGGGGCTCTGGGAAGGGATAAGGCTGGGGTGGCTTTACATCGCGGGCCTCGCGCTTTGCCTCCTGCGTGTGTCCCCGCGGCGGGGGGCCCTGTTCATCGTCCTCGCCGTGGGCACGCTGGCGGCAAACCTTGCGGTGGCCGAGGACCTCAGCCGCTCCGTCTCGGTGATGGCGCCCGCCGTGCTCCTCGGCCTGATCCTGTCGCCACGCCCGGGCTTCCTCGGGAACCCGGCCGTGGCCGCCGGAGCCGCGGCCCTCAACCTGCTCCTGCCTGCCGCCCACGTGATCGACAGCCATAGGATCCCCATCCTCTACCTCCAGGCCGAGCTGGCCCGGAACCAGGACCCCCTGGCCGAATTCAACGCGGGATTCTACGAGAGCAGGGGCGTCTCGTACGCGATGACCGGGCGGGACCAGCTCGCCCTTGAGATGCTGGACGTGGCAATCAGGATCCGGCCCGACTTTGCCGAGGCGATTTCCAATCGCTCGCTGCTGGAGGCGAAGCTGGGGAATATCCCATCCGCGATGGCCGATGCCGACCACGCATTGCTGCTCGAGGACAAGGTGCCCGACATCTGGCTCAACCGGGGCGAAATCCGGATGTCCCTCGGCGACGTGCACGGCGCAGCCTCCGACATCGCAGAATCGATCGAGCGATCAAATGCGGACTGGCCGAGGCTGCGGGAGGCCAGGGAGTCGCTCGGACGGATCAGGGGCACCGTGTATCCCTAGCCGGACGTTGCCACCCGCGGCTCCAGCCGCCGCCCCAAGGCCGGCCTTCCAGGGCAAAGGCCCGGGCAGCTCGCCAAATTCCATGTAAAGCTTGCTTGACATATGACAAGGATGCTTTACATGTGGCGCATGAGCAATTCGTCCCCTCACGACCGCTGCGACAAGCAATCCGGCTGCATCGCTGACAAGCAGGCGCTGCGGCGCTCAATTGAGCTCAATGCGTGGCTGGCGGTGTCAGCGGTGACCTACGCCGTGGCGCTTCTCCTCATCCGGCGTCATCCTGCCCTGAGCCCGGGGTGGAGGGCCGGGCTGGCGCTGACTCCGATCCTGCCCGGTTTGTTCTACCTGCGGAATGGCATGCAACTGCTGCGGGAAATGGACGGGCTGCAGCGGCGGATCCAGGTCGAGGCCTGGCTGTTCGCCGCCCTCGGCACCGTGGTCATCAGCACGGTCATCAACGTGTTCAACGCGCAAGGGATCGAGGCGAGGGGGCTTGCGCACGGCCTGGAGGTGGGTGGGACCTACATGACGATGTTCATTCTCTGGTCCGTCGGGGTCGTCATCGCGAACCTGCGCTATCGATGAAAAACAGGCTGAGGGAATTGCGGGCGGAACGCCAGTGGTCGCAGGGCGACCTGGCCGAGAGGCTCGGGGTGTCCCGGCAGACGATCAACGCAATCGAGACCGAGAAGTATGATCCGAGCCTCCCCCTGGCCTTCAGGATCGGCCGCCTGTTCAAGCAGCCGCTTGAGCGGATCTTCGTGCCGGGGGTCGCTTCGGGGGCCTAGGACCGCCCCCATCCCCACTGGAAGAAGCCAGGGGAACGAAGGTCCATCCGCCGCCGAGCCGAACTGCCGGGCCGAGCGGAGATCAGACGGCCAGCTGGGGGCGCTTCGGGTCAGGCCAATCGAGATGGAAGAACTTGCCCCTGGGCCGGTCGATTCGCTCGTACGTGTGGGCGCCGAAGAAATCCCGCTGAGCCTGGAGCAGGTTGGCCGGAAGCCGGGCCGAGCGGTAGCCGTCGTAGTAGGCAAGCGAGGCGCTGAAGGTCGGCGCAGGGACGCCGCACTCCGCGGCCACCGCGATCACCTTGCGCCAGTTGGCCTGCGCCTTCCTGAAGATCTTGTTGAAATAGGGGTCGAGGAGCAGGTTCGCCAGGTCCGGCTTGGTGCGGTAGGCCTCGGTGATCTTCTGCAGGAACGCGGCGCGGATGATGCATCCGCCCCTCCAGATCTGGGCGATCTCGCCGAATTTCAGCTTCCACCCGTACTCCTGCGCCCCGGCCCTCAGGAGCTGGAAGCCCTGGGCGTAGCTGCAGATCTTGGAGCAATAGAGGGCGTCGTGGATCGCGTCGATGAGGGCCTTCTTGGAGCCCTTGTACCTCTTCGAGGGGCCCTTCAGGATCTTGGACGCTGCGAGGCGCTCGTCCTTCACGGAGGAAAGGAGCCGCGCGAAGACCGCCTCCGCGATCGTCGGCGCCGGCACGCCCATGTCGAGGGCGCTGGTCGACGTCCACTTTCCCGTGCCCTTCTGCCCCGCCCTGTCCAGCACGACATCGACAAAGGGCTTCTTGGTCACCGGGTCCTTCTGCTTGAGGATCTCACTCGTGATCTCGATGAGGAAGCTGTCGAGGATCCCCTTGTTCCACCCGGCGAACACCCCGCTCAGCTCGGCGGGCTTGAGCCCCAGGATACCCCGCAGGAGCGCGTAGGCCTCGCAGATCATCTGCATGTCGCCGTACTCGATCCCGTTGTGGACCATCTTCACGTAGTGGCCGGCACCGTTCTCCCCGATGTACGCGGTGCAGGGAACGCCACCCGTCACGGGCTTCCCCGGGGCGGCTCCCATGATCGGCTTGCCCGTCTTCGCGTCGACCTTCGCGGCCACGGCCTCCCAGACAGGCTTCAATTCGAGCCAGGCCTTATAATCGCCGCCCGGCATGAGCGACGGGCCGAATCTCGCGCCCTCCTCGCCGCCCGACACGCCGCTCCCGATGAACCGGAGGCCCCTCTCGCTGTACGCCTTTTCCCGACGGATGGTGTCGGTCCAAAGGGAGTTTCCGCCGTCGATCACGATGTCGCCCTTCTCGAGAAAGGGCGTAAGCTCGTCGATCACTGCGTCGGTGGCCTTGCCCGCCTGGACGAGAAGGACGATCTTCCTCGGCTTGGAGATCGAGGCGACGAACTTCTTGACGGTCTTCGTCCCGACGACCCCACCCGGGGTGGAGGGATTCTCGGCCACGAATTTCTCGGTCTTCTCCGTCGTCCTGTTGTAGACCGAAATCCGGAAACCGTGGTCGGCTATGTTGAGGGCGAGGTTCTGGCCCATCACTGCCAGGCCGACGAGTCCGATATCAGAAAGCGGTTTAGGCATACGCGCGCAGTCTCCGTCGCCCATCCCCCGAATCCAAGCCGATTTCTACTTTTTCGACTGCCCGGGAGTCTGCGTCGTCTGCTTCGTCTGGTAGGCCCCGGCGGTCGGGAAAAACGGCGCGATCTTCTCGATGACGGGGGTGAGTATCTTGGGCTCGGTCCGGTAGTAGACCCAGTTGAAGAAGAGCAGCCCGCCGCCGATGAACGTGGCCCCGGCCAGCACGAACTTGTTTATCTTCAGGACCCTCTGGATGAGGATGAAGACGATGATGACCGCGGCGATGGCCAGGCCGACCTTGCCCCAGAATGCCGGCGGAATCGCCTTGAGCTTGTCCAGCGTGGTTTGCGCCGCCGCGAAGAAGATCAGCTGTGAGGACATCTTGAGTGTACCATTTGTAACAATTGCTGGCGGCGATGTCGAGCTGAAGGAAGGCCGGCGCCCCCTTTGACGTCTATTTGATAGGCGGAGCTGCGCAGTTCACCCACTCCGCCTCGCCTTGGGCAAAGTGCTCCTTCTTCCAGATCGGCAGCCGCGCCTTTATCTCGTCGATCACATAGCGGCACGCCGTGAACGCGTCACCCCTGTGTTCGGCGGCCACGCCCACCCAGACGGCAATGTCGCCCGGCGCCAGCCGGCCTGTGCGGTGCGTGCACGAGGCCGCAAGGATGCCGAACTTCTCGAGCGCCTCCGCAAGGATCCTGTCGCCCTCCTTCTGGGCGAGCGGGCTGAACGCCTCGTACTCGAGCGCGGTCACGGCCCTCTTCCCGGAATGGTCCCTCACCCGCCCCTCGAAGGTCACGAGGCCCCCGGCGCGCACGTCCGAAAGGGCGGCTGACAGCCCCTGAGGATCGACGGCCGTGGCCTGGAGCGCGAATCCCATGGGTCACCCGCCCGCCACGGGCGGCAGAAACGCGACGCAATCCCCCTCCCTGAGCAGGGACGTCCACGGCGCAAACTCGTCGTTGATGGCGACCCGGACCCGATCGCGCGGGAGCGTGAGTCCGTGCCGGGACCTGAGCTCGTCGTAGAGCGCGCCCGCGTCGGCGGCAACCGTCGCCATGCTTTCCTCCGGGACGCCCCTTTCCTCGCGAAGCGCCGCAAAATACCTCACGCGGACCGTGCTCATCTTGCCCTGTAGTCCCTGCGCCCCCCGGTCTTCTCGAGAAGCCTCAGGTCCTTGATCACGATGCCGTGGCTGGCCGCCTTGCCCATGTCGTAGAGCGTGAGCGCCGCCACGGCCGCACCCGTCATCGCCTCCATCTCGACTCCCGTCCTCGCCGAGGTGCTCGCCCGGCAGTGGATCTCGACCTCGGCGGTGCCCCGGCGCCTTGCCGGGCGCAGCGTCACCTCGACGGAGCAGTTGTCGAGCGCTATGGGATGGCAGAGCGGGATCAGCTCCGAGGTGCGCTTCGCGCCCATGATGCCCGCGAGGACCGCCGACTGGAACACCGGGCCCTTCTTTCCGCGTATCTCGCGGCCCCTCAGCAGCGAGGCCAGCGCGGGGGGAAGCATAACGACCGCCACGGCATGGGCCGTCCTGCGTGTGACCGCCTTTTCCCCCACGTCCACCATCCGCGGGCGGCCGCCCGGGCTGACATGGGAGAGCTTTTGCGCGCGCGGCATGGCGGCGCACAGCTTGGGGCCCGCAGCCGCAGGGCCGCAACCCCCGTGTTCCGCCTACACCCAGCCCCTGAACGGCGCCGCGTGGCCCGCCGGGAATTCGTCGAGCCCGGCGGGCAGCTCCACGAACCCGTCGGTGCCGACGAGGCCCGAAAAGTCCCCGGACGAGTTGACCGGCGCGGGCTTCGCGAGCAGCTGCGCGCCCGGTCCGCTCGCAAGCGTAACGGGGAGGAGGCGGGCGAGCCTTGGCGTGAAGGTGACCGCCTCGGAAAGCGCCGCCATGAGGGGCAGCCGAGCCTCGCACCCGCTGGCGTGGTCGAGCGCCGGGAGGACATAGCGGTGCAGGCACGTGTAGGCCGAGACGGGGTTGCCCGGCAGGGCGAACACCGGCGTCATCCGCCCGCTGATGCCGAACCAGAATGGCTTCCCGGGCCTCTGGGCCACGCCGTGGAAGATCTTGTTCACGCCCTGCCGCGCGAGCTCGGAGGGAAGGAAGTCGAACTTCCCCTTCGAGACGCCGCCCGTGATGAGAACGACGTCGTGCTCGGCAAGGATGTGCCACAGCATGTGCTCGATCTCGTGCCGGACATCCCGGAGGTGGAAACGCTCCACCCGGGGATAGCCGGCGCGGATGAGCCCCGCCCGGAGGGCGTAGTCGTTGCTGCGCCGCACCTGGTGCGCGGCGACGGCAGCGCCCACCTCCACCAGCTCGTCGCCCGTCGAGACGACCGCCACCTTCGGGGAGCACGTGACGGTGAGGGCGGGATAGCCGCAGGCCGCGGCCACGGCGATCTCGCGCCCCGTCAGCCGCGCCCCGGCGCGCACGACGACGTCGCCGGCCCCGTGGTCCGAGCCGCGGCGATGAATGTGCTGGCCGGGCCCGGCGGAGGCACCGGCCCGGATGGAGACGTGGCTGCCGCCCCGCTCGGCGTCCTCGTACGGGATCACGCAGTCGGCCCCGGAGGGAAGTACCGCGCCGGTCATCACCTCGATGCAGCACAGCCCCTCCTCCATTTCGAAGGGGCGCATTCCAGCGGCCTGGGTGGCCCCCACCTTGAACTTCCGCGCCCCTGCGGCCATGTCCGCCGAGCGCAGCGCAAAACCGTCCATCGTGACGCGGTCAAAGGGGGGAAGGTCGCGGTCGGCCCGGATGTCGCCCCGGAGCACGCGCCCGTGCGCCTCCTCAAGGGTGCAGTCCTCCCGGTGGAGCAGCGGAATCGCCTCCAGCATGAGCTTTTCGGCTTCGGCGGGCGTGAGCACGAGGCGGGGTATCGCACAATTCGTGCCTCGCGAAAATACCCATTTGGTGCCTTTTTTCGGCCGAACGATGGCGGCAGTGCGCGACATGCTCGGCAGGCCCATCCGCGACCTCCGGGTCTCGGTGACGGACCGCTGCAATTTCCGCTGCCCCTACTGCATGCCGAAGGAGGCCTTCGGGCCCTCCCACCGCTTCCTGGCCGGGGACCGGCTCATGACCTGCGGCGAGCTGACGCGCATTGTCGGGGTCTTCGCGGGGCTTGGCGCCGAAAAGGTCCGGCTGACGGGGGGCGAACCCCTCCTGCGGGAGGGACTTCCGGAGATTGTGCGGGGCGTCAAGGGATGCGGCGTGGCCGACGTCTCGCTCACGACGAACGGCTGGCACCTGGCCGAAAAGGCGGCCCCCCTCCGGGATGCGGGTCTCGACCGCGTGAACGTCTCCCTCGACGCCCTGGATGACGCCGTCGCGGGCCGCATGAACGGGCTTGGGTTCAGGCCCTCCCGCGTGCTCGAGGGGATCGCGGCCGCCGCGGACGCCGGCCTGCCCGTGAAGGTGAACTGCGTCGTCCAGCGCGGCGTCAACGACGGGGAGATCCTCCCGCTTTGCCGGCGCTTCAGGGAGCTCGGCCACACCCTGCGGTTCATCGAGTTCATGGACGTCGGGACGACGAACCGCTGGTCTCTGGACCAGGTCGTTCCCGCCCTTGAGGTGGTCGGGATCATTTCCGCCGCCTGGCCGCTGGAGCCCGTAGACGCCGCGTACCGCGGCGAGGTCGCGGCAAGGTACCGCTACGCGGACGGCCGCGGTGAAATCGGGATCGTGAGCTCCGTGACCGCCCCCTTCTGCCGCGACTGCAACAGGGCGCGGCTTTCGGCGGACGGAAAGCTGTTCACGTGCCTCTTCGCCTCGCGGGGTGTCGACGTCCTTGGCAGGCTCCGCGGCGGCGCGTCCGACGAGGAGCTGGCTGCGTTCATTCAGTCGGCGTGGGGCGCGCGGGGCGACCGCTACAGCGAGGAGCGGGCGGCGATCGCGCCGGCGGCACCTGGGGGGCGCGTCGAGATGAGCTACATCGGGGGCTAGCCGGCCATGAGCGTGCGCCGCTCAGAATGCAAACGGGCGCAGGCTGAACCCACGCTTCATATATCGATCGACGGCGTTGACCAGCCCACGGCTGGATTGTTCGCCGCCTGTTATGATAACCTATATGGAAGGCACCTTCCTGCCGAGGCCCCCATTGCCGCGCACGGTCCGGACGAGCGCGCAAAGCACCCCAGGTTCACGAACGAGACCATATATCATATCGTCGACAAGCACGGCAATCCACTTGGGCCGGCGGGTAAAGGCCCCCTGAAGGGCACATGGAGACCCGCTCGGGGTCTCCCTCGGCGCAAGGCTGACGACATATAAATTGCATATGCTGGCCGTTGCGGGTTGCATGCCCGGCCGATCCGGCGGATGCAAACCGACACCTCAACCCCGGTTGCCGGCTTTGGTCGAATAAAGGCCTTGATTGCGGTGCTGGCCTTCTGCGCCTTCGCCGTCTTCAGCATCCTGCTGAAAAACGACCTGCGCCGGGAGAAGAGCCCGCTTGATTCGCTTCCCCTCGGCCATCCGATGCCGGATTTCAGCCTGGCGGGCGCCGACGGCGGAGAATATACCCTCAGCAGGATCGTGCCGGCGAAGAAGCTGGTCATGATCAATTTCTGGGCCAGCTGGTGCCAGCCGTGCCGCATGGAAATGCCGGAGTTTGAGAGCCTCTACCACGCGGACAGCCAGAAGGGCCTCATCATCCTGGCCGTCAACGAGGACCAGGACCCGGCCAAGTTCGCAGCCTACATCAAGGAGCGGCCCATCACCTTCCCCGTTCTCCTTGACCGCGGTGGGAAGCTGGCCGAAAAGCTCGGGATCCGCGCATTTCCGACGACGATCCTGGTCCCGGCCGACGGCAGGGTCACGGCCGTGGTGGAGGGCCTTGACCAGTATATGAAATTCCGTGTCGACGCCGCCCTGAATGCGAAGCCGGTTCGAGGGAAGGCTGGTCAACCCCCGGCCGCAGGGGCCGTCACGGAGGAAAAGGGCCGGCAATGAGCAGCAGCGCCGTCATTGAGATAGAGGGCCTCACCAAGACATTTGGCAGCCTGTGGCACCGCCAGAGGATCCGCGCCGTGAGCGATGTCAGCCTGCTGGTGGAGCGCGGAAGCGTCGTCGCCTTCGTGGGGCCGAACGGGGCGGGAAAGACAACGACCATCTATGCCCTCCTCGGGCTCCTGAAGCCCGACCAGGGCAGCATCCGCCTCTTTGGAAACCCAGCCGGCAGCCTGGAGGCCCGCCGGCGGACCGGCTTCCAGTCGGAAATCTTCTACACCTACGGCTTCAAGACGGCCGACCAGGCCCTCCGATTCTACGGGGAGCTGTCGGGCATGCCGAAGGAGCGCATCGCCGAGGCCGTGCCCAGGCAGCTCGCGAGGCTCGGCCTGGCGGACGCCGCCTCCCGCAGGGTCCGTGACTTCTCCAAGGGAATGGTGCAGAGGCTGGGCCTTGCACAGGCCCTCCTGCACGGGCCGGAACTTCTCATCCTGGACGAGCCGACGACGGGGCTGGACCCCGAGGGCCGCAAGCTTGTGGCGGACATCATCCTCGAGGAGAAGGCGCGGGGCACGACGATCCTCCTCAGCAGCCACATCCTTTCCGACGTGGAGCGGACTTGCGACCACGTCGTCATGCTGCGCAAGGGGGGTGTGGCGTTCGCGCAGAACATGGCGCGCCTTCGCGCCGACTCGGACGCCTGGGAGATCGAGGTCCTCAAATGGACCGACTCCGCGCGCGCCGCCGTGCCTGGCGCCGAAGTCCAGGACAAGGCCAACGGGGTCTCCGTGGTGCGCTGTGGAAACGCCGCCAAGCAGGCGGTCCTGCTGAAGCTCCTGCAGGAAGGCGCGGAAATCGGCTCGGTACGCCAGGCCAGCTCGCTCGAGGATATCTACATGAACTTCACCGGGGCCTCCTCCAATGGTTAAGGTCTGGGCGATAGCGCGAACGTCGTGGCAGGAAACCATCCGCCGGCAGGTGTTTTACATCGTCCTGCTCGTCACGCTGCTTGTCGGGCTCATCATCGGCTCCCAGATGGTCTTAGTCCGCATGGCCGGCGCCGCGGGCGAGGCGGCTGCGGTGGCCCAGATACGCGCCAGTTTCATCGGCACGGCCCTCCAAGTCTGGAACGCGGCCGTGATATTCCTGGCGATCTTCCTCGGCGCGATCACCCTGTCCTCCGAGGTCTCCAAGAAGACCATCGTGCATGTCCTGTCGCGCCCGGTCAGCCGGTCGGCCTACCTGGCAGGGCGTTGGCTGGGGGTCCTCATGTTCCTCTGGGCGTTCCTTGCCCTGGGGGTGGCCCTGTCCCTCCTCCTGGCGCACTATTTCAACGTGGGATGGACGCCGATGGCGTCGGTCGCCGTGCTGGGGATGTTCATCAAGGCCGCGTTCTTCTCGGGGATCGCGGTGGCCATGAGCACGTTCATGGTCCCCATGCTCGCGGGCTGCGTCTCGTTCGTGCTCTACGTGCTTTTGCCCTCGTACGCGGTCCAGGGGCTGCACAACCCCGCATGGACGCCCAGGATCCTGGCCAACGCGTTATACTACCTGCTCCCGGCCAGGATGCCCGTGGATCTCCTCGGCGAAAGCTTCTCGCAGCAGATGATCCGCCCCGAATATGCCCTCTACCTGGAGATCCTGACCGAGAATTCCCTCTACGTGCTCGCTGCGTTCGCCGTCGGCTGCTGGATACTCGGGCGGCGGGAATTGAGGCTGCGGTAGCCGCACGGGCAGGAGCCCGGGAGCCGATTCCTCCGGGACCGGGCCTATCTCCTGCCGCCGCGCCCCGGGGAAGCCCGGTGCAGCCGCCCAGCCTCAAGCCTGGCCCCGCCGAACGGGTGCGCGCCCCGCGAGGGGGCCGGGAGAAAAGAGACCGGATAGTAGAGGAACGGGGAATAATACCCGGAGGCGTCCGGCGCCGCCGGCTGCTGCCCGCCCGCGCCCGAATAGTCGGGCGACGGCGCCCCCACGTTCACGACGACCACGGGAGCGGCCGGGGCCGGGGCGACGGCGGGCCCGGGCATTGCGACATCGGCGGGCCCGTCGAGCCGCCGTGTCCCCGCGGGCCCGACAAGGCTGACGATCTGCTGGTCGACCTCGGCGACCGCAAGAGCCACGGCGCGCGCCGTCTCGGATGACCCTTCCGCAAAGCCCTCCCGGACCGCCGCGTCCTGGGCGTCCAGCACCGCGTCGACGCGGTCAACCAGCAGGTCCTGGAGGCGGGACGCCGTAGTCGCCGGAAGATCCAGGCGGGCGACGACGTCGGAATATTGGTCAAGAATCAGGCGCCGCTCGCCCTGGCGCAGGGCCGCGACGGGGCTGTCCGGGCGGAGGGCGTCTCCAGGAGCCGCCGGCAATGCCTCCCCAGCCTGCCCCGTCCCCCTGAGGACGCTGGACAGGTCGTCCAGGCGCGCCTGGTTTTCCGCGAGGACGTCGCCCTGCCGTGCAACCTGGCCGCGGAGGCGAACGATCTCCGACCGCTGCCACGAGAAGATTCCCGCCCCGGCAAGGACGGGTATAGCCACCCATGCAAGGGCTGACCGCATGGGGCAATCGTACCCGCGTTTCGCGTGCGGTCAATGTGCCGGTCGCTACCCCCGGAGGGATCCGGGGCACGCTCCGGGGAGCTCCCGCGCCTTAGTTCGGGACATTCCGGCGCGCGACCTTCGAAAGGATGCTCAGCAGCTCGGCAAAGTCCTCCTCGCGCGTGCGGCTCTCGATCACATAGTCAAACCTGGACGCCTCCCGAAGCTCGGCCTGGGCGGTGGCCATCCGCCGGGCGATCTCCGCCTCGTCGTCCTTTCCCCTCTCGCGCATTCGCGCAAGAAGCCTCTCGTGGTCTACGACGATGAAGACCGTCGTCATCGAGCGCCTCAGGAGGGCCTCGTCGGCCGCCAGGCGCCGCAGGCTCTCGACGCCCTGGACGTCGACGCTCATGACGAGCCTCTCGCCCCTGCGCAGCGGCGAGAGCACGCTTTCCGAAAGGGTGCCATACCGGCGGTCGCCATGGACCCAGGCCCATTCCAGGAAGTCGCCGGAAGCGGCCCTCCGGTCGAATTCCGCCGGGGTGAAGAAATGGTAGTGGACGCCCTGCACCTCGCCGGCCCTCGGCAGGCGCGTCGTGCTGGTCACGACGCGCGAGAAGCCCAGGCCCCCGCCGACAAGGCGGTCGCAGAGGGTGCTTTTCCCAGACCCCGCCGGCCCGGCGAGAACAAGCAGTACGGGGCCCCGGGCCTCGGCCGCTCGGGGCTCCCCGGTCATCTGAGCGTGAACGCCGCGGCCACCAGGACGGCGCCGTAGGCCACAAAGAGGGCGCCGAGCCCCCGCGACCGGGCCTGGCGCGCGAAGACCCAGGAGAGGAAGTCGCGGAGCCTCCAGGGCTGGGCGCCCAGCCAGATGGCTATCGCGATGCACAGGTAGACAAACGAGACCATGAAGAGCCTCGTGGGCTTGCCGTACTCCATGTACGCCGCATCGAGGAAGGGCCACGCCGCCAGGAGGACGAGCGCGCTCGCCCCCCGGACCCCGAGGAAATCGGGCACGCACTTGAACGCCAGGACGGCGATCGCGCCGAATCCCGCGAACAGGTAGAGGCGGTATTCGCCGAAATCGGCGCTGGAGAGGTGGAGGATGTTGTAGAGGAACCAGACGGTCGCGGCGCTGAACACCACGTATCCCACGGAAGTCGACCTTGGGAACGCCTTGATGGCCGCCTTCACGCCGTCGACATCCATGAGGAGCGGCGCGCCCACCGCCAGCAGGACGATTCCAGGGATGAAGGATGCGGCAAAAAGGGACATGGGAGGCCTAGAGTGACGCGGCGCGGGCCCCCGTTGGCAAGCCGGAGCATGCGAGGTCGCCGTAAAGGGTGCTGACGCTGGCCCGGGTGACCTCGACCTGGGCAAGGGAGCCGACGAGCCGCGGCGCGGCGGCAAAGACGGCGGTCCGGTTGCCCCGGGTCCGGCCGGTGAACAGCTCCCCGCTCTTGTCCGGGCCCTCGACAAGGACCTCCTGGACGGTGCCCACCAGCGCCTGGGCGCGCCGCAGCGACCCCTCGCGGAGAACCTCGAGCAGGACCTGGTTCCTCTCCTCCCGCACCTTCTCGGGCACCTGGCCGGGCATGTCGGCCGCGGGCGTGCCCGTCCGTACGGAGTACTTGAAGACATAGGCCATGTCGTAGTCCGCCTCCCGGCAGAGGGAGCAGGTGTCCTCGAAGTCCTGCCCGGTCTCCCCAGGGAAGCCGACGATGATGTCCGTCGAGAACGCCATGGCGGGCCGGGCCGCCCTGAGCGAGGCGACGATCTCCAGGTACCTCTCCCTGGTGTAGGGCCGGTTCATCGCCTTCAGGATCCGGTTGCTGCCCGACTGGACTGGCATGTGCACGTGCTCCCCAAGCTTGGGGAGCGACGCAAAGGCGTCCGCAAGGTCCTGGCGGAAGCCCCTCGGGTGCGGCGACGTGAACCGGACGCGCTCGATCCCGGGTATGGCGCAGACCCGCCCGAGGAGCTGGACGAACGGCGTCACCCCGCCGGTGTGGGAGTAGTCGCGCCTTCCGTAGCTGGTCACGATCTGCCCGAGGAGCATCACCTCGCGCGTCCCCCTTGCGGCAAGCTCCTCGCATTCCCGGACGATGTCCTCCATGGGGCGCGACCGCTCGTCGCCCCGGGTCCTGGGGACGATGCAGAAGGCGCAGTCCATGTTGCAGCCCTGCTGGATGGAGACGAAGGCGCAAACCTGGGGCCCCGCGTCCTCGGCGTGGTCGCGGATGGTGTTCTGCGAGCCGGCCTCCTCGGCCGTGTCGACGATCGGCTCCGCGATCGGGACCCCCGCCTCCCGCGCGGCGCGCAGGTTGTCGAGGTAGTCCGGAACCCTGTGGAACTTCTGGGTGCCGACGACCAGGTCGAGGTCCGGAAGCCGGTCGAGGAGGGAGGCGCCCCGGTTCTGGGCCATGCAGCCGAGGATCCCGAGCACGAAGGCGGGGTTCCCGCGCTTGCGCTGCATCAGGTATCCCGCCTTGCCGATCGCCTTCTGCTCGGCCGCGTCACGGACGCTGCAGGTGTTGAGGAGAAGCACGTCGCAGTTGTCCTCGTCCTCAACGATCCGGTAGCCCCTCGCGCGCAGCATCGCCGCGACCGCCTCGCTGTCGCGCTCGTTCATCTGGCATCCGTAGGTCTTTATGTGGACCCTGTTCATACCGCGGGAGGGGCTACCTAATCCCTCCCGAAAAACCGGGTCAAACGAGGAATTGCCCCCCGCAAACCGGCCCAAATCTGTTCGCTTCGGGCGGCCAAGGCGCTTTGCTCCGGCCATGGGCTTCTTTGACAAGCTGGCGGGAAAGACGCAGGCGACGCCGTCCGGGGACGGTGCGTCGCCCCCGGTCGACGCGCCGGTCTCGGCCGTGGCGCCGCGCCTGATCGCCGCCCGCGAAAAGCTCGAGGCCCAGGACCTTGCGGGGGCGGTGGCCATCTATGACGAGGTGCTTGCGAGCGCCGGCGACCGCGCGGACGTCCTTGTCACCATTTCCGGGGACCTGGGCTCGACCGGGCACATTCCCCAGATCATCGAGCTCATCGCCCCGAGGTATGACGCCCTGAGGCACGGCCCGGCGACCGGGATCAACCTGGTCCAGGCCTACCTTGCGGTCCGGGACCCGGACGCGGCGCAGCACGTCCTCGACATCCTCTTCTCCCTGAAGAAGCCCGAGCTCGAGGGCCGGCTGCACGGCTTCTCGAACGCGATCGCGGAGCTGATTCAGAGCGGAAACCTCGAGGGGATCCCGCAGGCGAACCCGGTGGGCCAGGCCGAGAACGTCGGCGTGGCCCTCGTCACGATCAGCAGGCCCATCTGGTCATACGGCTTTGAGACGGTGGAGGGACTGCTTCCCAGGAAGACCGGGAAGCTGAGGCGGGTGGCGTTCGCGCAGTTCGCGCTGCCGACGGGCTACGAGAACCCCGAGGAGGCGTCCCAGAGGCCCGCGGACGAGCTCGGGAAGCTCTCCCGCGCGATCCCGCTGTGGTTCGCCGAGACCTTCTACTTCTCGCCGGCCTACGGCTCCGTGGCCGCCCTCGGCGTCCTCAACGGGGCGCCCAAGCGGCCGGCGCTGTTCGTCCAGGACTGGACCATAGAAAACCTCAACAAGATGGCCGAGTCGGCCACTGAGGGCCTCGACTACATCTTCACCGGGAACCTGCGCAAGGAGGCCGAGGAGTACATCCTCATCATGCGCGTGTGGGAGGTGAGGAAGATGCGCGAGCGCAAGCAGTTCACGATCAAGTGGACCGCGGCCACGGCCGACGCCGAGCTGGCCCGGCTCCACGACTATGTCCGCAAGTTCATGGAATGGACGGCGTATCCCGAGGGGGAGGGGCTGCCCTACTCCCCGCCGGCCTCGCCGCTGATCTGGGCCGACACGACGGCGGCCCTCCTCGGGCTCTTCCTCGTGGAGAAGGGCCTGATGCCGAAGGACCTCCTGCCGCCCCTGGCCCCGGTCTTCGATGGCCTGGCGCCGCATGCCTTCACCCCTCCTTCGGCCTCGCTGGCCTGGACCGCCCTCCGCATGAAGGCCGCCGCCGCCGGCCTGGCGCCCACCCTTTCCGACGTGCTGCTCAGCCGCCATCCCGCCGTCGCCCAGGCGCGCACGATCGCGGGCTTCTAGGCCCCACGAGCCGCCCGGCCGGCATGCACGAGCCCACCTCAGACCTGCGCATCCGCGCGACGGCGCCGCTGCCGAGCCCGGCCGACATCGAGCGGGAGATCCCGCTCGGCGACGCCGAGGCCCGGAGGATCTCGGGGGCTCGCAGGGAGATCGCCGACATCATGGCCGGGCGCGACGACAGGCTCCTGGTCGTTGCCGGTCCCTGCTCGATCCACGATCCCGTGGCGGCCCTGGAATACGCCGCGCTGCTGAAGAAGGAGGCGGACCGCCACTCGGGGCGCCTCCTCATCGCGATGCGGGTGTACTTCGAGAAGCCGCGGACGGTGGTCGGATGGAAAGGCCTCATCAACGATCCCGGGCTGGACGACACCTTCCGGATCGACCGCGGCCTGCGGATCGCCCGGAAGGTGATGGCGGACATCACCGCCCTCGGCCTGCCCATCGCCACGGAGTTCCTCGACACGACGCTCGGCCAGTACTACGCGGACCTCGTCAGCTGGGGGGCGATCGGCGCCCGGACAGTCGAAAGCCAGGTGCACAGGGAGCTGGCATCGGGGCTTTCCATGCCGGTGGGATTCAAGAACAGGACGGACGGCGACGTCCAGGTCGCCGTCGAGGCCGTGCGGTCGGCGCGGCACCCCCACTGGTTCCCCTCGCTTGCGCGCGATGGGACGCCGGCCTTCATGCAGACCTCGGGCAATGAGGACACGCACATCGTGCTGCGCGGGGGAACGCGCGGCCCCAATTATTCAGAGAACGACGTCCGCCAGGCCGCGGCGCTCCTGGAAGCCGCGAAACTGCCCGCGAGGGTCATGGTGGACTGCAGCCATGCCAACAGCGGCAAGGACCCGGAGCACCAGCCGGGGATCGCCGCCGAGCTGGCCGGCAGGATCGCAAAGGGCGAGAGGAGCGTCTCGGCGCTGATGATCGAGAGCAGCCTCGCCGGGGGCTCGCAGGACTACCGCGCGCGCCCGCTCACGCACGGGCAGAGCGTCACCGATGCGTGCCTCTCGTGGGAAAGGACGCTCCCGGTCCTTGCCAACCTTGCCGAGTGCTGCCGGAAGCGCTGACCGGAAATTGCACCAACCCGCGCGAAGCCGCCTTGAGCCAACCGTCCCGCCCCCATGCTCGATAAGCTCCGTGCGCTCATGGGAAGGCGCGCCGGGACGTTTCCCCCGGGAGCCACGTTCGAGCAAAAGCTCCGGTCCCTGCAGCCGGAATCCGTCTGGTGCCTCGACTTCCTGAAGCTGGAGGGGGACACGCTGACCCTGGACGGATGGGCCCTCGTGCCAGGGGGCTCCGCCCCGGCCTTCGTCGTCAATGGAACCGTCGCCGACCTCGACTACGGCAGCCCAAGGCCGGACCTCGAGCGGCTGATGTTCTTCGACCCGATGGCGAAGAATTCCGGTTTCCATGCCACCGTGAAGGGCGCCGGCCCCCTCGCCCGGAATTCGGACCGGCTTGAGATCCAATTGTGCGAGCGCGCGTCGCTCACGTGCCTCAACCCCAACCACAACTTCTACTGGCCCCTCTCGCTCCCGCCGTTCCCGTTTCCCGACGCCGACCGAAGGAGGCGCGTGCACGGCGACCCCTACCCCGATGGGTTCATCCTCAGCGGCTTTTCAACCTACACGAAGGTGGTCGCGGCTCTCGGGCGGCTGGGCCGGAGCTGGGGCGACTTCGGCCACTTGCTCGACTGGGGGTGCGGCTGCGGGCGGGTGCTGCGATACCTGCCGGCCGGCAGCATGAAGGGCCTCGTCGGGGCCGACATCGACAAGGACAACATCAGCTGGTGCAGCACGGCGTTCCCTGATGCAAGATTCAGCGAGGTCCCCCTGAACCCGCCGACCGCGCTGCCGGGCGATCATTTCGACTTCATCCTGGGTGTCTCCGTATTCACCCACCTGCGGGAGGGTCCGGAAAAGCTCTGGCTCCGGGAGCTGCACAGGATCGCCAGAAAGGGGGCGATCCTGTTCGTCACCATACACGGCCCCACCGCGGCCGCGCGCTCCAACGTGTCCGAGGCGGCCTTTGGCGAATGGATGTCCAGGGGCTTCCTAGCCACCGGCCGCAACCTGGACCTGGCCGGCGTGATCAGCGACGACGACTACTACGTCAACACGCTTCACCGGCACAGCTATGTCAGGAAGGAGTGGAGCAGGTATTTCGAGATCGTGGAGATCGTGGAGGGTTACATCGCCAACCATCAGGACCTCGTCGTCATGAGGAAAAGATAGGAGAAACTGGCGGCCTCGTTGGCGAGAATGACGCGCGAAATGGGTAGTCAACCTGCAGTCGGCACGTGGGCCGCGCACCTCAAATGAGGATATCGACCCTCTTCGCCTGTCTATTCCTGGCTTCGGCCGCGGTGATCCCCTTCAAGCCCTGGGAGCCGGCGAAAATGAGCCGGAGCGCATTTGAGGTAGAGGCCACTTCGGATCATTCAGGATCGGTTCAGCTCTATTTCCGGTCGGGTGAGCACTTCAGCGAGGAGGATTCGACAACCCAGCCGATCGTCGCCGGCCGCCCCGCTCTGCTTCGCTTCGCGCTTCCCTATGGAATCATCAAGGGACTGAGGTTTGACCCGCTCGACCGGGACGGCCACCTGACGTTCAGCGGCGCCCGGGTCGTCGACGCGGCCGGGCATGTCGTGGCCTCGTTTTCTCCCGACGAGTTCAGGGCGCTGAATCAAATCCAGGAGCTCAAAGTCCGCGGCAACGGGCTTTATGTCGAAACCACCCCGGGCGGCATGGACCCGCAGCTGATCCTGGGCCTGGCACAGCCGCTCTCCATTGCGCGCCCCCTCTGGGTTTGGCGCCTCGTGAGGTTCCTTGCGGCGGCCCTTGGGTGCGGGTTTGCCATTGAGCTCTGCGCCCGCTCGAGATTCCTGCGGATTGCCGAACGGGCGAGGTCGCTATGGGCGCGCGCCTGCGCGTCCCCGGGGTGCGCGATACTGGCGGCAGCACTCCTGGGAACCGTAGCCGCAAACTATCCAATAATATTCGCGGGCAAGAGCCTGGTCACTCCCGGCCTCGTGGGCGGGCTGCTTTACGGCGAGCCCCCGTTCGTCCCGGGAAATTCATCTGCGGAAATGGGGAGCATGGCGGACGCCAATGGGGCCGACGTGGGCGCCCTCCTGTGGTACCACCTCCCTGTCTCGGTCGCCGAGAGCCGCGCCGTGTTCCGGGACCGGGAGCTGCCGCTGTGGAACCGGTACAACTCGGCGGGCACCTCGCTCCTGGGGCAGGGCCAGTCCTGCTTTGGCGACCCGCTCCAGGTGCTTCCGCTCATCGCCGGGGGCGCCGCCTGGGCTTGGGACATCAAGTTCCTCGTGGCCAAGTGGCTGTTTGCCTGCGGAGTGGGCCTCTGTGTCTGGAGGCAGTCCCGCCATCTCATCTCCGCCGTGGCGCTCGCCGGCTCCTCCGCGTTCGTCGGGTACTTCCTGTTCCGGGTCAACCACCCTGCGATCTTCAGCCTGTGCTACTCGCCGTGGATCCTTTACTGCTGGATCCGGTTCGTGGAAGGCGGGTCCCTGCGGGAGTCGCTCCTTTGGCTGCTGGCGCTCACCGGGGCGAACTGGACGGAGTTGAACAGCGGCACGGTCAAGGAGGCCTACGTCCTTCTCCTGACTATGAATTTCTCGGGCTTCTGCATCGTGGCGGCGTGCAGGCAGCCCTTCGCAAGGAAACTGAAGCTCCTGGGCGCCGGAGCCGGCGCGTGCGCCGTGTTCGCAATGGTCGGTTCTCCCGTCTGGCTCACCTTTCTCCGGGAGCTAGGGAGCTCCTACACCAGCTATGCCGCTCCCGCGGTTTTCCAGATCCAGCCCGGGATGTTCCTGGGGCTGTTCGACGAGGCGTTCTACCGCCCCTTCTGCGAGGGGCTCCACGTCATGGACCCGTCCGGGAATTTTTTTATGCTGATCGGCCTGGCCTGGGTGGGCGTGCGCTGGCGGTCGTCGATGGGCAACCGGGTTGTCCTCGCGCTCACGCTGTCAGCTTTGCCCGCAGCCGCCTTGGTCTTCGGGATGGTCCCCGCCGCCCTGGTGTACAAGGTCCCCTTCCTCGCCAATATCGCCCACCTTGACGACTCCTTTTCCTGCACGCTGATCGTGTTGGGATCCGTGGTCGCCGGCGCAGGGTGGCGGGAGGCGTGGGATCGAATCGGCACCAGGGAAGGAAGGAGAGAGGCGATTGTCGTCCTCTCGCTTCTCATCCTGTCGGTTGGGGTGCTTCTGGGGACCGCCCAGGCGGCGGTGAAGGGCGCCTATTGGAGCCGAACCTGGGGCCAAATGGTCACCGTGCCCCCGTTCGTCTACGCCTACGCCCTGAGCCTTTTGGTCGCCGCGGCGCTGCTGCTCCTGGTTCTCCATTCCTGCCGCCGCCGGGGCTCGGCGACGCCGGCAATGGTGATCCTCCTGATCGCCGCGTTTGGGATTATCCATTGGCGGATGGGGCTCCAGGCCGGAACCGGCTTCAAGGACTACGTCTTTGCGCCGGTGCAACGCGTCGACCTCCTAAGGAGCTCGCCCGCCATGGATCTCATTAAAAAGGACCACGGCGGTCCGTTCCGGGTGGTCGGATTCGGAAACGACTTCCTGCCGGGTTGGTCCGCAATATACGACCTTGAGGGGATCTCGGGGCCCGACGCCCTGATGAACCCCTACTACCGGGAATTCCTGGAGGCCGCCGGAGTCCCCCGCGTGTGGGACTGGCGCCACATCATAGAGCCACGGAAGCTGGCACCCCTCAGGCATGTTCTGGACGCCCTGAATGTGAAGTATTTCGTCGCGTACCCGACGAGCGAGAAGCCCGAAAAAGGCGTTCTCAAGCCCGTCCAGTCGTTGGACATGGACATTTACGAGAGCCCCACGGCGTGGCCGCGGGCCTTCTTCACCGACAGCGCGGCCGTCTACGATAGCCTGCCCCAATATTGCTCGTGGCTGGGTGCGGGCGACGGACGTCCTTTCGCCGCTGTCGAGCGGGGCGACTGGGGCGCCATCAGTCCGCTGCCAAGGGTTTCGGGCGATCTGCGGACGCGAAAGATTGTCGCCGCCGCAAATTACACGCTGACCACCAATACGACGTCGTTCACCGTGGATGCCCCCGACCCGGGCTTCATCGTCCTGTCGGAAGCCTATGAAAAGGGAAACTTTCGCGTGACGCTGAATGGCAGGCGGGTTCCCTACCTTAGGGTCAATCACGCCTTCATGGGCATTTATGTCGATTCGCCGGGCCGCTATGCCGTCCGCTTCGAATACCTCCCGAGGGGCTTCGTGGATTCTGAATGGGCATTTGCCGTTGGCCTGGGGCTGATCGCGTTGGTCCTGATCGTGTTGTCGCGGCCCCGGTCCGCTCGGCCTTATGCGCCCTTTTGTATAGCCATATAACGGGGCTTTCGGCGGCCTGCCGCTTTCTTTTTGCGGGGCTACTCAGGACGTCCCGGAGCAGGTCGATGCACCCTGGTGACGTTTCCCGCAGAGTTGGCGGATGTTGCGATGACGATGGACTCCATGGGTTAATAACCTATGCGCTGCTATTGAGCCTAATTCAACAATGGCGAGTTATTCATTTTTAGAAGCAAATATTCCAATTGGCATTTTTCCAAAGTCCGGACATCGAGCCAGCTGCAATGCGAAGCCGATCAAGGTCGCGTTGTCAGGTCATCACTTCACGAGCGAGGCGGCAGGGCGGTATTATGGGGGCATGCGATGATTCGAAGGCGTGTAAAGCGAGGGCAAAGAGCCCCTCATGGTAGTGCCTCAACCCAATATTCAAATACCACTGCTAAAAGGTCGCTTATATTATAGCGGTTCCTTGTTCGTCTCATTATACGAAAGCGTATGAGAAAACCTGTCCCTTCATCCGTCGCAAAATACGCCGAAAGGCCGCCGCTTTGCGTCGATTTGCCGCCCGATTATGAGGGCGAGACCTATGCCTTAGGGGTTATACCCGGGCCTTGGAGTTCCAAATTCCAAGTTTCGCGACGCCGGATTAAAGAAGCCAATGTAATTAAATCCTCTGCCCGATGCGGTTAGAGTTAGATCGAAACGTGCATACGATCCGTCCGAAAAGGAAATAAAGTAGTCATTGGTCACATGATCATTCCAGGCACGGTCGTTTTTATTCATCACTATCTCCACTGATGGCCGATAGCCATCTGCCGGTGCCTCGAAATCATATTTCCCTGTACGTAACTGAATTCCGCCGTTGGGAACAGAAATATTGGCATGCCAATCATATTTTTGATATCTGCCTCCACCCAGATTGGTGGGTCCAATCCACTCACGCACCTCTATTCCGTGTGCTGTGCCCATAGAAATTGCCCCACTTGATATGTCAACACAAGCGGGTGTACCGTCTTCCTTCACGTGAACCGCCCTTTTCACGTTCTTGATTGCCGAATCAGCGGGTCCGATTTTCCTGAGCCTGAATATCGCTGGAGCGCTCGGATCCGTATGACCGTTTAAATTTCCCGCCTCTTTAGCATAAATAAATGATCCGCGTGAGGATCGATCGCTATAGTAGCCACCCTTTGATACCTTCACTATAATCCCAAGGCCATGTCCTGCTGCATGGAACACTCCATTTGAGTCAGATTTTATATTTTCACTCGGTGGAGTGCTGTTAGTTATGATGCTGTTATCAAATGAAATATTGATATTTGCTTCTGCAATCGGATATCCAGCCTCGTCGATTACTTTCCCGTACAGGCTGATGGGAGTTAGAAAGAGAAGGTCTAGATGAGATTGCAATGAGGCCGCTTGCGTTTTCGTAGACGCACTTGATGGCTGCTGGATCGGCCCCCCGGCTATATAGGCCATTAGGGGCGTGAGAACGACAATTGATACGGATGGCGGCAGCCCGACTGAAAATGCCACGGCGCCGGAAAGGGTAAACGCCAACGCTAGCGTGCTGGATCTGAGCACGCATAATCGTAAATCCGTTGCCGGATCCGATGTTAAGGGCGGATTCTACGTCTTTTAACGTAGGATTTCGCCCGCCCTTTTCGCTACTCCGGAAGATCAAATCGAATTGGCCCTCCCTTGGGTGGTATACGCAGCCTTGCCGGAGTGTTCAGTTGTTTCCCATGGGAAACAACGTCACTCCCCATGACGGGGCGACTCAATATTCTGCCCCTAAGGCCCAATCAACCAGCCACTTCAGCCGGCTCGGAGCCTTCCGGTTCCGGGCCGCCCTCGTCCTTCTTCTTGCCGCGGGACTTCCTCTTGCCGGAATCCCCGTTGGAATACTTTGACGCCTTGGCGTTCAGCCAGAGCTCACCCTTTGCATTCAGGTTGAGCCAGAATATCTCCCCGGCGTGCTCGGCGAAGACGGGCTTCTCGCGGGCCTTCTCGGGGACCCGCAGGCCGGACTGCACCAATGCCGAGACGAGTTCCTCCTGGGGTTTCCCGAGCTCGCCGGCCAGCCTTTCGATCGGAGCGGCGACGTTGCCGGTCTTCGTCTCCTTCAGGAGGAGCCTCACGGCCGCAAGGACATTTCCGGGCGCGGCGCCTGGGGGCGCCGCGGCTGCTGATGGGGCATCCCCGGAGGCGGGCGCCTCGGAGCCCCTGACGCGGCCGTTGATCCAGATGCCGCCGCGTCCGTCCCTGTTCAGCCACCAGGATTCGTCGCCCACGTCCACGGTGACCGGCGGCTCGCCGGACGTGGCGTCGGCCTTCAGCCCCATGGCCTTCAGCCCCATGGCCGTCAGCGCCTCAACAAGGGTTTCCTCCGAGCATTTCAGGGCCCGCGACAGGAAGCTCATGCTTCCGGAGGCGCCGGGATCCCGGCGGTTCCTGCGCATGAGCGGCTTGATTCGTTCAAGGAGCGCGGGGCCCTGCAGGAGCGGCTCCGGCGGCGCCTCGGGCGCCTTTTCGGCCTTCGGCTTGTGCTCCGGCTCGGGCTTCTGGGGCTCCTCGTTCTCGATCCGGGCCCCCTTCACCGTGCGGAACACGGGCCGGCTCTTCTCCTTCGTGTTCACCCAGAGCTCGCCGCGCCGGTTCACGTTCACCCAGAAGACATCGCCGTCGTATTCGACGTAGGTGATCTTCGCGTCCTCGTCCTCGGGAATCTCCAGGCCGCACTCCCTCAGGGCGCCGAGGACCTCGTCCTCGGAAATGTCCCATTTCTTGGCCAGGTAGTCGACGCCGACCGAGAAGCCCGGCCCGCGCTGGTTGCGCCGCATGTGCGGCCGCATGGCCTCGAAGAAGGTCGGAAGCTCGTCCTCGGAAGCCAGCTTGTCCCACTCGTCCTCGGGCTCGTCGGGATCCGAGTCGTGCTCGGTGTCCCGCAGGCGCCGCAGGCCGTCGTCCTCGCGGCCGGCCTCCGCCTGGGAGGCGGCCTCGGGTTCCGACGCGGCGGCCCCGGCCGTCGCGCCCTTGAACTTAGCCTCGAACTCCGAGCGCAGCTTGTCCGCCTCGGCCCTCGCGGCGGCCGCAGCCGCGTCCTCGAGCGTCCAGTCACGCTGCGTGGAGCGCCGGGCCAGGCCCGAGAAGGCCAGTGGGTTGTCGGGTTGCCCTCGAAATTCGACGATCTCCCACTCGTCCGTGCCGAGCTGGTTGAGAAATGATTCAAGGAGCGCGGGCGTGGCGAAGCCCCCCTTGCCGCTTGAGATGACCTTGTATTCCCAGACTGCCATAATTTGTGAAAGGTAAGACATCCCAAAAGCGCGACGGGTTGCCGAGACTATTCTTGGGCCACGGGCCGGTTGCGCCCCGCGGGGGGCCCGTCCCAGACTGCCGCCGAGCATGAGGAGGCTTGACCAGATTCTCGCGGGGCTGGGCTACGGGTCGCGCAGCGATGCCCGGCGGCTGGTCGCCTCGGGCGCCGTGACCGTCGGCGGCGAGGCCGCCGTCGACGCCGGCATGAAGGCCGACCCGGCCTCGGTCCGCGTGTCCGGCGAACCCCTGGACCACCCCGGGGGCCTCCTCCTCATGATGAACAAGCCCGCCGGCCTCGTCTGCTCCCACGCGGACTCCGAGGGACCGAGCGTGTACGGGCTCCTTCCCGAGCGCTGGAGGCGGCGCAACCCGGCGGTGACCAGCGTCGGCCGGCTGGACAAGGACACGACGGGGCTTCTCCTCCTCACAGACCTGAGCGCCGTGGTCCACGCGCTCACCTCCCCCCGGCGCAAGGTCCCCAAGGTCTACCGGGCGGCGGTCGACAGCGACCTGCCGGCCGGCCTGGACGCCCTGTTTTCCTCCGGAACGCTGGTCCTTGAGGGCGAGACGCAGGCCTGCGCCCCGGCCCGCCTCGCGCAGCTCGGCCCGAGGGAGGCCGAGCTGACGCTGACCGAGGGAAAGTACCACCAGGTGAAGCGCATGTTCGCCAGCCAGGGATGCCGCGTCACGCGGCTCCACCGCTCGCAGTTTGGGTCCCTGAGGCTCGGGGAGCTGGCTCCCGGCTCATGGATGCAGTTAGACACCAACATCTTGGGAACGATATAGGCGGTGCGGATGGCGACGGATGAGTGTCGGATTTTTGTCCATCACTGGGCTTGCAATCCAAGATAATTAGGTGCCTAATCATATTTCACGCCCATGAGCAAAGCCCTCACCCAAGCTGCGGCGGCGCCCGCGCCCGCCGTGTCTTCAAAGTCCGCCATTGCGCCGCACAAGATCGCGATCGGGCTCCTTGCCGCCGCCGTCCTCGTCGGCGGCATCGTTTTCGGCGTCCGCCACTGGCGGTTCTATGTCTCCCACCAGGAGACCGACGACGCGCAGGTCGAGGGCCATGTGAGCCCGGTCCTCCCCCGGGTCTCGGGCTATGTGACGCGCGTCTTCGTCGCCGACAACCAGCACGTCTCGGCCGGCCAGCCGCTGGTCGAGATCGACGGGAGGGAGCTCGATGTCAGGGTGGCCGGCGCCAATGCCGCCCTCCAGAACTCCCTTGCCCAGTACAGGACCGCGCAGGCCTCGCTAGAGAGCACCCGCGCGCAGGCGGGGACGGCCCAGGCCAACGTCGAGACGGCCCTCGTCCGCCAGCGCAAGGCCGCGGGCGACCTCGCGCGCGACACGAGCCTGGCGAAGACGGGGGCCATCACGGAAAGCCAGCTGACGGACACCAAGGCCGCGTCCGACACGGCCGACGCCGAGCTGGCCTCCCAGCGGACCCAGGCGAGGACCGCGGAGCTCCAGATCGCGGTCGCGCAGGCCCGGACGGCGGCCGCCAAGACCGAATCCGAGGAAAAGGCGTCCGACCTCGACTTCGCGAAGCTCGAGCGGAGCTACGCCACCGTGACCGCCCCCATCGCGGGACTCGTCTCCAGGAAGAGCGTCGAGGCCGGCCAGTACGTCCAGTCGGGGCAGACCCTGTGCTCCATCACCTCGGAGGACGACGTCTGGGTGGTCGCCAACTTCAAGGAGACGCAGCTGACCCGGATGAAGGTCGGCCAGGACACCGACTTCGAGGCCGACACGTACCCGGGGTACGTCTTCCACGGCCGCGTCGAGTCCATCTCGGGCGCCACCGGCGCGCAGTTCGCCCTGCTCCCCCCCGACAATTCCACGGGCAACTTCGTCAAGGTGACGCAGAGGATACCCGTGAAGATCGTCCTTTCAGAGGCCCCCGACGCCGACCACCCGCTCCGCCCGGGGATGAGCGTCGACGCCACGGTCGCCACCGGGAGATAGGGGTTCCATGGCCGAGCACGGCTTACGGAAGCTGGTCATCACGATCACGGTGGTCGCGGCAGCGATCATCGAGCTCATCGACACGTCCATCGTGAACGTGGCGCTGACGGACATGAGCGGAAACCTGGGCGCCACGCTGGAGGACGTCGCCTGGGTGGTGACGGCCTATGCCATCGCGAACGTCATCATCATCCCGATGACGAGCTTCCTTGCGGCGCGCTTCGGGCGCCGCAACTACTACATCAGCTCCATCCTCCTCTTCACGGCGGCGTCCGTGGCCTGCGGCAACGCGCACAGCATCTGGGAGCTCGTCGCCTTCCGCTTCATCCAGGGGATCGGCGGCGGGGCGCTCCTCTCCACCTCGCAGGCCATCCTCTTCGAGACCTTCACCGTCGCGCAGAGAGGGTTCGCGGCGTCGATCTTCGCCGTGGGCCTCTTTGTCGGCCCGACCATCGGCCCGACGCTCGGGGGCTGGATCATCGACCAGTACTCCTGGCCGTGGATATTCTACATCAACCTGCCGATCGGGCTCACCGCCGCCTTCCTCTCCTGGGCGTTCGTCCGCGAGCCCACGCACAAGCGCAGCGCCGAGACGATCGACTGGCTCGGCATCAGCCTCCTCATCGTCGGGCTCGGCAGCCTGCAGACGCTCCTTGAGCGCGGCGAGGAGGAGGACTGGTTCTCCAGGCGCTACATCGTCGTCCTCGCGTTCGTGGCCGGGATCTCGCTCGTCTCCTTCATCGTGAGGGAGCTGACGGCCGAGCACCCGGTCGTGGACCTGAGGGTCCTCCGCAGCCGGCCCCTTGCGGTCGCGGCGGGGCTCACCTGCATCCTCGGCTTCTCGCTCTACGCGACGGTCTTCATCATCCCCGTCTTCACGCAGCGCCTCCTCGGCTACACGGCCATGCAGACGGGGATGCTCTTCCTGCCGGGCTCCCTCGTCGCGATCTTCTTCCTGCCCTTCATGGGCCGCCTCCTCATGAGGGGATTCCCGCCCCAGATCATGATCATCGTGGGGTTCGTCATCGTCACCATCTTCGCCTACCAGCTCTCGCTCCTCGACCAGTCCGCCCAGTCCTCGGACTTCTTCTGGCCGATCATCCTGCGGGCGCTGGGCCTCAGCCTGGTCACGATCCCCCTGACGCAGCTCGCGGTCTCCGGGCTCCACCAGCGCGACATCCCCCAGGGCGTCGCCCTCAACAACATGATGCGGCAGATGGGGGGATCGTTCGGCGTCGCCTTCATCAACACGTACCTGGACCACAAGATCCAGGACAACCGCACGATGCTGGTCGCGAGGATCGTGCCCGGCCAGCCGGCCACCGACCTGCGCCTGGCGCAGATCACCCACATGCTGTCCTCGCGGGGCATGACCGCCTGGGAGGCCTCGCGCCATGCGCTCGCGCTCCTGGAGCTGTCGGTCGAGAGGCAGGCCAGCCTCCTCAGCTACCTGGACGCCTTCCGCCTCGTCGCCCTCCTCTCCTTCATCTGCGTGCCGATCATCCTCCTGGCGGGGCGCGGCAAGAAGCTGACGAAGGAGGCCGCCGCCGCGGCCGCCGAGTCCCACTGAACCGCCGGAACCCACCCTGCTTCCATGAAAACCGCCCTCCTATACGCCCTGTCGCTGGCCGCGCTCGCGTCCTACGCGCCCGCGCAGGCGCCCGCCGGGCCGCTGACGCTCAACCAGGCGATCCAGGGCGTCCTCGCGCGCTACCCCTCGATCGCCGCCGCCCAGGACGCGGTGGACGCCGCCTCCGCGCGCGCCGTCGAGGCCAACGCCAGCCGGCTGCCCCAGGTGAGCGCCCAGGGCGGCTACTCCTACAATTCCCTCCGGCCCTACGTCGCCATCGCGATCCCCGGCCTTCCCGCCGGCTCCATCTACGAGAACGTGACGAACAGCTACGCGACGACCGTCACGGCGCGCCAGCTCCTCACGGACTTCGGCCGCACGGACAAGCTGGTCGACATGGCCCGCTCCGGCCGCATCGCCGCGCAGGACGCCCTTGAGGGCGTGCGCCACCAGCTGGGCTACCAGATGATCGGCTCCTTCTACGGCACGCTCCTGCTGCGCCGCTCCGCGGACGTCGCCAGGGAGGAGATAGACGCCCTGAACGAGGCGCTCCGGATCTCGCAGCGCAAGTTCGCGGCCGGGAGCGCGACGCGCTTCGACGTCCTGACGACCCAGGTCCGCCTCGCCAACGCCCAGAACCACCTGACCGACACCCTCTCGCAGGGGGAGAAGGAGGAGAACGGGCTGCGCCAGCTCCTCGGCCTCTCGCCCTCGGACCCGGTCAACATCCGGGGGGAGCTCGACGCCTCGGCGGCGGCCATCGAGGAGTCGGCCGCCATCGCGGACGGCCTCGCGAACAGGCCCGAGATGAGGGTGGCGCAGGACGACGCGGCGACGGCCAAGCTGCGCCTGGACGCCGCGAACCGCGGCGACCGTCCCCGGCTGGACGCCCAGGTGACCGGCGGCGTCGAGAACGGCGTCATGCCGAGCCTCTACGACAACAAGGGCTTCGTGATGGCGGGCCTGTCGCTCGAGGTGCCCCTCTTCACGGGCCGCAGGACGCAGGGCGCGCGCCTCGAGGCCGGCGCGGGCGTGCGCACCGCCGAGGCGCGCGAGCGCGAGCTCGCGCAGTCGATCACGACCGAGGTGGCGGACGCCTACTCCGACCTCCGGGCGGCCCGCGCGCGGCTGTCCAACTCCGACACCCTGGTCGACCAGGCCAACGAGGCCCTCGCCCTCGCGAAGACCCGCTACACGAACGGCGTCATCACGAACTTCGAGCTCCTGGACGCCCAGAGCGCGTTCCGGGCCGCCGAGCTCGGCCGGCTCCAGGCGCGCTACGACTGCATCCTCGCTCGCCAGGCCGTCGCCCGGGCCGCGGGCGTCGCCCCCCAGCAATAGCCCGGCCCGCCGTTGACGGCCCGGCAAGGCCGTGCTGCCCTAGGCGCAGATGTACACCATCATAGGCGGCGACGGGCGCGAATACGGGCCGGTGAGTGCCGCGCAGGTCCGCGCGTGGATGGCCACCGGGCGGGCCAACCTCCAGACCCGGGTCCGCGCCCAGGGGTCCGAGGAGTGGCGGACGATCGCCGATTTTCCCGAGGTCACCGGGCACGCCGGGGCGGATCCAGCCGATCCGGCGGCCGGCCTCGAGCAGCACCTCGACGTGTTCAGCTGCTATGAGAGGAGCTGGGCGCTCCTCAAGTCGCATTTCTGGGCCTTTGTCGGGGCCACGCTCGTCCTCGTCGCCATGCTGGGGGGCACCTACCTCCTGGGGTACAGCCTGCGGATCGCGGCCAACCTGGTCGTCCTCCTCCCGTTCACCGCCGGGCTCTATTACTTCTTCCTGCGTCACGTCCGCGGCGAGCAGGCCGGCTTCGGCGACCTGTTCAAGGGGTTCGGGTCCGCATTCCCGACGCTCTTCGTCATGGGGATCGTCCAGAACGCCATCCTGTTCGTCGCGCTCTGCTGCCTCATCCTGCCGGGCATCTACCTCGGCGTCGCCTACACCTTCGCCCCCCTCGTCGTGATCGACAAGGGCCAGTCCTTCTGGGAATCGCTGGAGAAGAGCCGCCGCGTCGCCACGCGGAGCTGGTGGCGCCTCCTGGGGCTCCTTCTCCTGGGGATTCCCTTCAACCTCCTCGGTGTCGCGTGCCTGGGGATAGGCGTCCTGGTGACGCTGCCGCTCTGCCTCGGGGCGTGCGTGTACGCCTACGAGGACCTCTTCGGCCGCCCGTCGGGGCGCGGCTGAGGCCCGCGGGCTACTTGACCGACCAGGACCGCGTCTCCTTGCCGACCAGGGCGTCGACCGAGAGGAGCCCCGGGCCGAACGCGAAGACGACCACGGCGGCGTAGAGGAAGAGGAAGGGGTCCGCCGCGAGCAGCTTGTCGGGATCGCTGAAGACGTTCACGAGCTCGGAGTGGAACGCCGTGCAGAGCGCCACCGTCATGACGCAGATGAGCGCCAGGGACGCGAAGCGCGAGAAGAGCCCCAGGATGAGGAGCGCGCCGCAGACCAGCTCGGCGGTGCTCGCCGCCATGACGTTCACCTTCGGGGCGGGTATGTGCAGGCTGGCGAAGTAGCTCGCCGCGCGGTCCAGGTGCGCCAGCTTCCCGTGGCCCGTCAGGATGAACTGGTAGCCCCAGTACAGGCGGATGACGAGGAGCACGGGGCTCTGGAGGCACTGGCCGATCTTCTTAAGCAGTTCGTGGAGCTTCGATAGGGCGTTCATGGGGGGTGGGGTTGTTCTTGGGCGCGCGTGCGCCCGGAAGTCAGGATGCCTTGGCGCGGCGCTTATTCCCGGGGGCGCAGAACCAGCCGAGCGCCATCCACGCCCTGAACCAGTCCTGGACCTCCGCGGGGCCGGCGCCCTTCCCGCTGGCGGAGACCGCACGGGAAAGCGGCGAGCCGGCCGCGAGGGCGCTGAGGATCAGGAACGCGGGCCGCTCGAGGCGCTTGTAGTAGAGCTGGTTGTCCAGCCTGTGGACCGCCACGAGGGTGCGCCCCGGCCGGGGCAGCCGCGCCTGGCGGACCCGGCGCCTCGAGACCTTGGAATCGGGCGCGTTGCTCGCCTCGGACCTCAGGGCGTCCCGCTTCTTGATGGCGAGCATGTACCGGTCGATGGGGTAGCTCAGGTCGAGGAGCGTCACGTACGGCTGCAGGCCCAGGCGCAGCCGGGAGGGCGGCGTTTTGGCGAGGCGCGCCGGGTCGACCACGGGCAGCGCCACCCCGTCGAACGCGACCGTCTGCGCCCATTCGAACCGGGCCATGTCGAGCGCGAGCCTCGTCTTCGGCGCCGTCAGGCGCGGGTGCGCGCGCATGAAGTCCTCCAGGCGCGAGCACAGGTTGCGCAGCGTGAACGAGCGTGACGGCCGCTCGGCCAGGTACGCCTGCGCGAGGCGGCTGAAGGCCCCCTCCCCGAGGACCGCCAGCAGGCCCGGGCAGTCGTCCCTGATGGCGTCAAAGAGCCTGAACCAGTACATCTGGCTGTAGAGCTGGAGCCGCTCCATGGAGCTCAGGCGGTCGTTCGGCTTGATGAACTCCTCCGCGACGCTCTGCGTGGTGCGGCCGTCGATCCAGACCGCCTGCAGGCGGTCGTCGACGTCGAGCGGCCGGACGATCGCGGCGGCCATGAGGCGCTGCAGGAGCCGCAGGTCCGAGGTCGATGCGACCCGCGAGGGGGCGTGGCGGGGGGGCTTCTTCATGCCGTGGCCTTCCTGGCGTCCCCGATGAAGTCGTTGGCCTTCAGGGCCTCGTTGTGGACCTCGTTGAACGAGGGGATCCGGTCGTCCCACTCCAGCAGCGTGGCCGTCACCCCGCAGAGCCGCGTGGCGTGCGCGTACATCTTCCACACCGGGTCGAGGACCGGGTGGTCGTGGGTGTCGAGGATGTACTTCTCAAACTTCGTGTGGCCCGCGACGTGCATCTGCCCCACCCGGTGGTGGGGGATGTTGTCCAGGTAGTCGTAGGGGTTGAATGAGTGGTTCTTCGACGAGACGTAGATGTTGTTCACGTCGAGGAGGATCCCGCAGTCGGCGAGCTCGACCACCTCGCCCAGGAATTCCCACTCGGTCATCTCGGAGGCGTGGAACTCGGCGTAGCTGCTCACGTTCTCGACGCAGATCGGGACCTCGAGGTAGTCCCGCACCTGGCGGATCTTCTCGGCCGTGCGGCGGGCGGCGGCGAAGGTGTAGGGCATCGGCAGCAGGTCGTGCGTGTACGTGCCGTCGACGCTGCCCCAGCAGAGGTGGTCGGACAGCCAGGGCGTCTTCGTGCGCTTGACGAGCGCCTTCAGGCGCCGCAGGTGGGTCCGGTCCGGCTTGTCGGCCGACCCGAAGTACATCGAGACGCCGTGCTGCACCACGCGGTACTGCTCCAGGATCATGTCCAGGATCTCGAGCGGCCGGCCGCCCTCGACCATGAAGTTCTCGGAGATGATCTCGAACCAGTCGACGACCGGCTTCCTCGAGAGGATGTGCGAGTAGTGGGGGACCCGCAGGCCTATGCCGATGCCATAATCGCAGTGTCCATTGAAGCGGTTGGCCGGCATTGCGAAAAAAACGCGGCCGGCGCTGGGCCGGCCGCGTCGCAAAAGGGAACGATCAGGCGAAAGTGACCTTGCTAGGCTGGTCGCTCGACTTGTTCGTGTTGCAGCCGCCCTTGCCCTTGCAGGAGTTCTGGCCCTTGCAGCCGTTGTCCCCGGCCTTGCAGCCGCCCTGGCCCTTGCAGGAGTTCTGGCCCTTGCAGTCGTGCTGCCCGGCGTTCTTGGCCTGCGACGAGCCATTGTCGCCGCTGCCGGCATCGGCGAAGGCGCGTGAGGCCGTTGAACCAGCATAGAGCCCGGCCATGGCCGCGGCGGTGACGATCAGTCGTGTGGATCTTTTCATAACTGCGTTCTGATTTTTGGTTTCTGGGTATCCGCCTAGGGCGGGCACTGTGCCTGCCCTCGCGGCGTTCGGATAAGAGGCAATACGGATGCGATTATTCCTCCCGTCCGCAAACTTTCAACCGGGAAAGCCCTCCCGCCCGTCCCAGCCATGGGAAAGTCACACGACCCGGTCGGTGAGGGGCCCGCCCTTCGCGAAGGCGGACAGGTTCATCAGGAAGTGCCTGACAATCTCCATGCTTACGTTGTCCCGCCCGCCCGCGGTGTGGGCGGTGATGTAGCAGTTGGCGGCGCCCCACAGCGGGTGCGACGGGGGCAGGGGCTCGGGCACCATGACGTCGAGGTACGCGGCGCCCACCCTCCCCGAGGAGAGGCCGTCCATGAGCGCAGCCTGGTCGACGGTCGGGCCCCGCCCCACGTTGTAGAAGCGCGCACCGGGCTTGAAGCAGGCGATCCTGCGGGCGTTCACGTAGTTCCTCGTCTCGTCGTTCTCCGGGAGAACGTTCACGACGTGGTCGGCCTCGGCGAGGACGCGGGTGAGGCTCGACTCCGGGACCACGTGGACCCCGGGCTCGCTCCGGATCTGCCGCCGGACGGCGTATACCGTCCCCTGGAACGGGGCGAGGAGCTCGGCGATGCGCCGGCCGATGGCGCCAAAGCCGAGGAGCACCACGGTCTGCCCGCGCAGCAGCCGCGAACGGTCGCGGCGGAGCTGGTAGTTCCAGGCGCGGTCGCCCAGCTGCGTCGCCAGCGACGCCGGCAGCTCGCGCGCGAGGGCGAGCATCATCGCCAGGACGTGCTCCGCGCAGGCGTCGGCGTAGACCTGGGAGGCGTTCGTGAACGCGGCGCCGCGCGAGCGCAGGGCCTGGCGGAAGGCCGGGGTGTCGTAGCGCGTGTAGCCGGCGCTCGAGGCCTCCACCCAGCGCACGGAGGCGGCCTCGATGCAGTCGTCCGGGTTGGGCTGGCCGAAGGCGATGTCGCAGCCGGCAACCGAGGGGTCCCGCTGGCCGCCGGCGAGGACCGAGCTGCTGCGGCTGCCCGAGAGCACGAGGCTGTGCGGCCGGACGCCCTGCGCCAGGGCGTCCATCGACTCCCCGCCCAGGTCCGCGTTGCACCAGATCCTCACGGGCCGGTCGGGTTCACCCTTATCCGCTGCGTGCCCGTGATGTTGCCGAGCGTGACGACGTAGCGGTCGACGTTGTAGAAGCGGAGGTGCCCGCCGATCGACACGCGCGCCTCGATGTTGAGGCCGCGGCGCAGCAGGTCGTCCTCCGCCCGGAAATCCACCTTGAAGGGCACCGGCGAGGCGCCCGGGCTCCTGATCGTCTGCGAGCCGAGGGTCAATGGCGGGGTCTGGGACGGGTCGACGACGCGGACCGTGACGACCGCGTCCGGCGGCAGCGCCGTGTCGCCGAGGTTCACCTCGCCCTGAACGACGCGGGAGGGGTCGCCCTCCGGCGTCAGGTCGAGCTGGCCGCAGCCGGACAGCGCGAGGGCGCAGGCCGCAAGAAGGAGGGCTCCAGGGCGTCTCATGGGAGGTATTCGGTCGTCATCACCTGCGGGACGGCAAGCTTTCCCTTGGGGATGATTCCCAGCTGCTCCAGCTGTCCAAGCTGGATCCTGAACCGCTCCGGGGAGATCCTCCCGGTCAGCGAGTCGTCGGCCGCGTGGCGGCCGATGACGAGCTTCTCGCTGATGATCATCCTGCGGCAGAAGGCCAGGAACTCGTCGGTGTCCTCGGGGTTGAGCCGCTTCATGGCCTCGTTCGCGGGCGTCGGGTCGCCCTCGATGTAGTCCTTCCAGCCCCGGATGTACGCGGCCATGAACGCGCGCAGCTGCTCCTCGTGCTGCCTGGCCCACGGCGCGTTGGCCACGAGGGCCGTGTAGGCGTCGAACCCGGCGTCCCAGGCGTAGAGGAACCTGGGGTACTTGGCGCCCCCCTTCACGATGTAGTAGGGCTCGGCGATGTAGTAGCCCTGCTGGATGAAGTTCTTGTCCGCGATGAAGTTGCCGACCGCGAAATTCTGGGGGATGACGTTGAAGTTGATGTGGTACTTGTCCTTCAGGTACGGCAGGAACGCCCACTCGAGCCGGGCCATGATGGTCTTGCCGTTCAGCTCCTCGAAGGAATGGACCGGGTTGTCCGCGTGGAGCATGAGGACCGACGGGTCGTTCTGGAAGACGGCGCCGATCGTGATGATCGGCGCGCCCTGCGAGATGGCGACGATGGTGTTCGTGCTGTCCGACTGGGCGATGTCCGCCTTGCCCGTGGCCACCTTCTGCAGGACGAAGCCGTTCGGGCCGCCGGGGATGAGCTCGACGTCGAGCCCGGCCTCCCTGAAGTACCCCTTGGCGTACGCCTGGTAAAGCCCGCCATGCTCCGGCTGCGGGATCCAGTCGAGCTGGACCGTGATCTTGAAGAGCCCCGGGGCGGCGGGCGCCGCGGCCTCACGGCGGGAGCAGCCGCAGGCGAGCAGCGCGCAGATGGGGAGGATCCAGGAACGGGGACGGCGCATCAGGAGGGCACAAATACCCGTCCGGCGGGCGCCCGCAACTGCGCAGTGCTGGCGCCGCCGGCCCGGACGGGCCAAGCTCGGGCCCCATGAGAATCCTCGCGGCCCTCCTCCTCCTGTCACCGGCGCTTGTCCGCGGGATCGACCTGCAGCCCACGAGGGGCGGCCCGGCGGACCTGGCCATAAGGGACGCCGCGGGCGCCGTCGCCTACGCCCGGTGGTCCGACCTGCGCCGGCTGCCGACGACGAGGATCCAGCTGCAGGGCGAGTTCGCCCCGGGCACGCAGACGGCGACCGCGCTCTTCCTGGCGGACCTCCTGAAGGCGATCCCCCACCCCGCGGGCGCCGACACGGTGCTGGCCACCTGCAGGGACGGCTACGCCTCCGTCTTCCCGCCGTCCTTCATCAAAAGGTACAGGCCCTTCCTCGTCCTTGAGATCGACGGCAAGGGCCCGGCGGCCTGGGGAACGCTTCCCCACGACCCCGGCCCGTATGCCATCACGGTGTCCGACTCCGTCGTCCCCGGGGTCTCCTCCGTGCGCGACGTCGAGCACAAGCGGCCCTGGGAGGTCACCACGGTCGAGCTCGCCCCCTACGCCAGCGCCTTCAGGGCGGCCTACACTGGCCGCTGGGCGGTGCTTTCGCCGAAGGAGAGGGACGGCAGGGACATCTGGATCAACTCCTGCGCCAGCTGCCACAAGGGGCCGGGGGGGATATTCTCGGGCACCAAGGCGGGCCGGCCCTGGCAGGTCATCCTCGCCTTCGCCGCCCATGACCGGCCGTATTTTGCAGGGTACGTGAGGAGCCCCACCTCGCTCGTCCCGTGCGCCAAGATGGAACCGCATCCCGGATACTCGGACAATGAGCTGTCTAACCTCATTGCATTCATAGTCAAAGGAAGCGAATCCCCATGAAACCCCAAGCAGTTGCCGCCCTCGCGGCCACGGCCCTCGCCCTGCTCCTCTCCGCGTGCTCCCAGGTGGTCGACCAGGCCTACGAGGGATACCCGCCGTCGTCGGACCTGAAGCTCGCCTCCTTCTCGGGCGCGACCTCGGTCTACGGCTCGGTCAACCCCGACAGCGACGCGCGCACGCTCGTCCGCGACAGCTACGCCAAGCTCGGCACCTCCCAGTACACCATCTCGTCCCGGACGAGGGACGACGAGATCAAGCGCGTCGCCCACGACAAGGGCGCGGACATCGTCCTGGTGGCCATCCGCGTGCCCCAGAGCAGCCAGTACTACGCCCCCGCCCTCGTTGACGACAACGGGAACCTCTTCGTCCTGGCGCCCTACGCGAGCAACAACACGACGGCCGTGGCCACCGGCCACTTCCAGGGTTCGCCCCCGCTCCCGGCCAACGGCGCCGACGTCGAGTACGTCGTCACCTTCTGGCGCCGGGCGACGACGAGCTGAGCGGCGCACCCCAAAAAATGACGAAGGGGGCCCGGAGGCCCCCTCGTCATGAAACCGCGCCGGGCCCCCCCGGCGCCGGGCCTCAGTAGTGCAGGCGGATGGTCACCGACCCCGAGATCGGGGCGCGGACGAAGATGACGTCGTTGCCGGCGAAGCTCGTGTCGATCGGGTCGAGGATGCGCTGGTTCGTCAGGTTCGTCCCGTTGAGGCGGATGTCCCAGCGGCGGCTCGGCGTGTACGTGATGTAGCCGTCCAGCTCGTATTCGCCGGGGATGTGGAGGAGCCCCTCGTCGTCCTGGTTCTGGCGGCCGATGATGCTGGGCCCCATGCCGATCCCGATGGTGCGGGTCAGCTTGTAGTCGACGAACACGTTGGCCATGACGGAAGGGACGCCCGCGGCGCGAATTTTACCGCTTGGCGGGAAGTAAGCATACCCCGGCAAACCAGTGGCGGGGTTAATGTTATTGGCGCCGTAATTGACGGCGCCGACGCCGGTTCCGAACGTGCCGTCGACCGGCGTCGTCGTCGCGTAGGCGTCGAGGTAGTTGCCCGTCTCCTCGAAGAAGGAGCCGTAGGCCGTCACGTCCTGGTAGGTGGCGTTTGCGTTCACGGAGAGCCTCTTCGTCGGCTGGTAGACGAGGTCGAGCTCGATGCCCTCCGAGCGGATCTGGTTGGGCGGCGCGCCGCGCGGCTGCGGCTCAACCTTGTACTGCTGGTAGACGGAGATGCCGCCGTAGAGCGTGTTGTTCAGGTAGCTGCCCTTGTAGCCGATCTCGTAGAGCTTGCTGGCGGTCGAGAGGTCGGACTTCAGGCGGTCGACCCCCTCGTAGCCGTCGTCGACGCCGCCAAAGTTCGTCTGGCCGGTGATCGCGTCCACCTTGTCGAACGTGAAATAGATCGACTGGGTGTCGGTCAGCTTGAAGACCGGGCTGATGAAGTACCCCGGGTTCACCGTCGAGGCCGAGTAGTGGTAGAGGGCGCCGCGGTCCAGGTAGATCGGCGTCGGCAGGGAGAAGTAGCCGAGGTAGTTGCCGGGGACGGTGTAGAGCGACTGCGAGTTGTCGGCGATGTTGACGCCCTCCTCGACGAGCGGCGGGTTCGCGGTGTTGGCGCTGATCGCGTCCTCGCGGAAGCCGAGGATGGCCGACAGGCGCTTCGTGAAGCGGACGTCGTCCTGGATGAACGCGGCGTAGTCGCCGATCGTCGTGTCCTGCATCTCCTCGTAGCTGTACCCCGGGTGGCCGGCGACCCCGAGGCCCGAGCCCCAGGTGTTGTTCTCGATCGCGTATCCCGGGTAGAAGACGTTGTCCAGCGACTGGCTGAGGTCATAGTAGGCGAAGGGCTCCGACGAGAAGTCGTCGCCCGAGCGCACGTACTGGTAGCGCAGGTCGAGGCCCGCGATGATGTTGTTCTCGACCGAGCCCAGGTTGAACTTGTTGTCGTACTCCAGCTTGTCCTGGAGGTTGAAGTTCCTCGGGACCCACTCGTCATAGCCGTAGGTCTCGAACTTGTTCGAGTGCTCGAGGGAGTAGAAGGCGTAGTTCACGACCGCCGAGTCCGGCGTCAGGGCGAGCGTCGTCTTCAGCTGCGACTGGAAGAGCTTCGAGCGGGCCGTGTCGTTGGGCCCGACCAGCGAGTCGTACGCCGGGAGCTTCACGTTGTGGGCCGTCGCCGGGTTGACGACCTGGAAGGCGCCGTCCGATCCCGACGGGTAGTTGTTGGGGTTGCTGGGGCTGCCGTCCCCGGGAAGGAAGACGTCGTAGCCGTAGAATGGCAGGGGGCCGCTTGTCGCGGGGGTCGCGGCGCCGGCGATGTAGGTGCCGTTCCAGATGAACTGCTGCGTCACGCGGTTGGCGCCCGTGTCCTCGTTCGTGCGCGTCGCGAAGCCCTGGGCCCAGTATTCGAACTTGAGGTTCTTCGTCGCGCGGTAGGTGAGCGCCACGTAGACGTCCTGGGTCTGGTCCTTCGCGTTCACGTAGTACTCGTCGCCGTAGCGGGCGAGGTAGCTGACGCGGTAGGCGAGCTTGTCCGTGAGGGGGCCGCCGAAATCCAGCGTGTACTGCGGGTTCCCGTAGGAGTGCCCGCTCGTCCAGGTGCCGAGCGTCGCCGAGAAGTCGATGTGCTGCGCGTCGAAGTAGGGCTGCTTGGCGACGAAGTTGACGAAGCCGCCGAGGCCGTTGCCCTGCGGCCCCATGGTCGCGGTGCCGGGGCCCTTCACGATGTCCATCGCCTCGACGCCGTTGAAGGACAGGGGGACGCTGTTCCTGGAATACGGGATCATCTGCCCGTCGACCGCGATCTGGGCGTAGTCGCCGCGGATCTGCGGGACGCCCGGGATGCCGTAGTCGGCGGCGGCGTAGACGCCCGGCGCGAACTGCCCGAACTCCATGGCGTTCTTGACCTGCCGGTCCTCGAGCCACGCCGCGTTGACGCTCGAGACCGACCGCGGGATGTCGATGATGCTGCGGTCGTCGCCGTAGACGCTGTCGATCGGGCGCACCGTCGGCAGGATCTGCTCGGAGAGCGGCACGTCGGACACCGTGAACTTCTCGAGCGTCGTCACGTCCTGGTCCTCGGCGTCCGTCGCCGTGTTGGCGCCCGACGTCTTGACCGGCACCACCGCCGTTGTTGACGAGTCAGAAGCCGGGGGCGGCGTCGACGACTGCGCGCGGGCGCGCGGGACAAGGAGGAAGCAGAGACAGAGCAGGGCGGGAAGCGGGAGAGCCGCACTCTTGGTCTTTATATACATGATGTCTTTGGTGTTTAGGTGTTTGGTCAGGCCGATCAGCACCCCCCGTGCCATGGCCCCGCGCAAAAATCCATCGTTTGCGTCGGGCTGGCGGGCAATCGCATAGGGTTCACTGCTCACCGCCTTGCTGGAAGCCCGGCGGCATGAGGTCGAATCGTGCAAATCTGTCCAAGGGGATCAATTCCGGAATGATCTTCAGGTCGAGAAGGATCCGGTCCTGCTCCTCAAGGCGGGCCCTCGTCATGAGCCCCGGGCGGTCGCCGGCCTCGGCCTTGCCGGTATAGAGGTGGTAGTCGCGCATCGCGCCGATCGAGTAATCCATGAAGTCCTCCGTCATGTTCGGGTTCACCTTGGCGATGAGGGCCTTGGCGGGCGAGGGGTCGCCGCCCATGAAGTCCGCCCAGCCGCGGTAGCTTGCCGCCACAAAGGCCCGCACAGCACCGGGATAGCGGTCGGCGAACCGCCGGGTCGTGTAGATGACCCGATAGGGGTTGAAGCCCGCGTCGGACATGAGGAGCGTCCGCGGGTGGCCGCCGTTCTTGCGGACGAAGTAGGGCTCGTTCGTCACGAAGCACTGCTGGATGAAGTTCTTGTCCGCCATGAACTGCGCGAGGCCGAAGTTCATCGGGATGAGGTTGAAGTCGATGTGGTAGTGGGCCTTCAGGAAGTCGATCCAGTCGGACCCCTGCTCGCCCATGACCGTCCGGCCGTTCAGGTCCGCGAAGGTCCTCACGGGGCCCTCCTCGTGGACCAGGATGGCCTGGGGGTCGCGCTCCATGTACACGCCGACGATGACGAACGGTATGCCCTGCGAGCCCCAGAGGATCATGTCGTCGCTGCGCCCCATGGCGATGTCCGCCTGGCCGGCCAGCATGAGCTGGGACACCAGGGCCCCCGGGCCGCCCTGGTCGATGGAGACGTCGAGCCCCGCGTCCCTGTAGTAGCCCCGAGCCAGCGCCTGGTAGAACCCCCCGTGCTCAGCCTGGGCGTACCAGTCGGTCTTGAACCGTATCCTGGGGTACGCCGAGGGCGACGCCGCGGGGGCCGGCGCCTTGGAGCAGCCCCCAAGGAGCGCCGCGGCGCCCAGGAGAAGGGGCAGGAGCTTCGTCGGCGTTGCGGTCCACTTCACGCATCCGACTGGCTGAAGGAATCGTGCCACTTGTGCAAGGCCAGCCAGCTGAGGGCGATGACGACATAGACGAAGACGAAGCCAAGGACGCAGCTGACGGCCGCCGTGGCGTACAGGGCGGCGATCTCGAAGCGGGCGCTGTAGACGATCGTCAGGTAGCCGAGCCCCCCCTGCCCTCCCGCGGAGTTGCCAGCGAAGACGTCGCCCACGATGGCGCCTATCGTGGCCAGCGTCGCCGAGATCCTGAGCCCGGTGAAGAAGTACGGCATGGCCGCCGGTACCCGGAGCAGGAAGATCTCCTGGGCCTTCGTGGCGCGGCACATCCTGAAGTAGTCCACGAGGTTGCGGTCGGTCGAGATGAGCCCCTGGGTCGTGTTGACCACCATGGGGAAGAAGCAGATGAGGAACGTGATGATGGTGACGCTTGCCAGGCCAGCGCCGACCCAGAGGATGAGGATTGGCGCTATCACGATGATCGGCACCATCTGCAGGATCATGAGGTAGGGGTAGAGCCCCGCGCGCACGATCGGGGACAAGGAGAGGAGCAGGGCGAAGACGAAGCTGACGGCCACCGCGCTGCCGAAGCCGATGAGCGCGCCCTCGCCGGTGCTGAGGGTGGCCGCCCAGAGCGCCGGGGCCTTCTCGACCATCGCCTTCAGGACCGCCTGCGGCGGCGGCAGCAGGAAGAGCTGGTCGGGCTTCATGAGCAGCCGGGCGCCGTACCAGAAGAGGACGGCGGCCGCGCCCGCCAGGGCCGGCATCACGTTCCTCGCGAGGACGGACAGGCGGGAATCGCTCCGCGGGGCGCTCATGGCAGGCGCTCCACGGAGCGCAGCGTCCTCGACACCTCGGCCACCAGGCCCTGGAAGTCCCGCGACTGGCGGGTCTCCACCGTCCTCGGGTAGGGCAGCCCGACGGGGATCTCGGTGTGGATCCGCCCGGGGTTGGACGCCATGACGACGATGCGGCTGGAGAGGAAGACCGCCTCCGGCACGGAGTGCGTGACGAAGAACGCCGTCCAGCCCAGCTGCTGGCGGATGCCGAGGAGCTCCTCGTTCAGGTGGTCGCGCGTCATCTCGTCCAGGGCGCCGAAGGGCTCGTCGAGGAGGAGGATCTTCGGCGAGACGCTGAGGGCGCGGGCGATCGACACGCGCATCTTCTGCCCGCCGGAGAGCTGGCGGGGGTAGTAGCCGCTGCGCTCCGAGAGGCCGACGAGCGCAAGGGAGCGGGCCGCCACCTCCCTGCGGGCGCCGGCGCCCTCGCCGTGGAGCCGCAGCGGCAGCTCGACGTTGCGCTCCACCGTGCACCAGGGCAGCAGCGTGGGCTCCTGGAAGACGAAGGAGAGCTTCTCCACGGCGCCCTGCGGCTCCGCCCCGTCGACGAGGATGGAGCCGGAGGTCACGGGGGAGAGCCCGGAGATGAGCCGCAGGATGGTCGACTTGCCGCAGCCGCTGGGGCCGATCAGCGTCACGAAGTCCCCCCGGCGGGCCGACAGGCTCACGTCCTCCAGGATCACGGGCCCCTCCCCGTACTGCTTGCGCACCCGCCTCAGCTCGATGATCGCCTCGTCGCTCATGCGCCGGCGAAGGGGTTCACGGGGTAGGTCCTCATCTTCCCGGGGTTCAGGAGCGCGCGCGGGTCCATCTCGGCCTTGAACGCGCGCTTGTCCGCTATGTTGAGGTGCCGCCCGCCGTCCTCCAGGTGGAACGTGTGGGGGTTGGCGATGAAGACGCCGATCTCGTCGCAGCAGCGCAGGATCTCGTCCAGCCTCTCCTCGGACCTGAAGAACACGAGGGGGATGCCGCCGCAGACGACCGCGTCGGGGCTGGCCGCGGCGGCGTTGCCCCGCATCATCTTCGCGTTCCCGGCCGTCCACTCCAGGTGGAACAGGATCTCCCCGGGGAACCGGCGCCGGAGCTCGGCGAACTGCCCGCGGAAGTCCCGGCTGAAGCCCGCCTGGAGGTACGTGATCGCCGGGTCGGCCTTGATCGCCCACAGGGTCGTGTGGTTCCAGGTGTAGTCGGTGATGAAGGGCGGCCTCGGCGGGTCGCCGAGCGGCCTCTGGTAGACGCATTCCAGGCCGGCGGCGGCCGCGTCCGCCACGACCCCGGCCGCCTGGGCCCGGTCCACGAGGAGGAAGGTGACGGCGTGCCCGTCCTTCAGGTGCTTCGCGAGCGGCCTGAAGTAGGAGGGGATCGGCCACTCGAACTGGGTCACGAGGCGCTTGCGCCACTCCACGCGCCTGGCCGCCATGTCCGTCCAGTCAAGGAGCCGGTCCCAGCCGGCCGAGGAGAGGATCAGCTGGTCGTAGTCCACCCTGGGGGCCAGGCGCATCTCGACCTCGGCCATGATCCCCGTCGTCCCGTAGGTGTGGAGGGCCTTCAGGCCCTCCGCCTCCTCGAGCCTGACGAGCCTCGGCTCCTCCTCGCAGCTCATGATCGTGAGCGACTTGACGTTGCCCGGCGCGTTGATGCCCCCCCAGGTGATCGAGCCTATCCCCCCGGACCCGCCCGAGAGGAAGCCGCCCATCGTGCTCTTGACCCACGTGGACGGCATGCACCGGAGCTCCCAGCCGGCCTTGCGCGCCTCGGCCTCGACGGTGCCGAGCCGCGCGCCGGGCTCCACGCGGGCGACGCCGCCGTCCAGGGAGTGGATGCGGTCGAGCCTCGAGAGGTCGAGGATGACGCCGCCGTAGAGGGGCACGCACTGCCCGTAGTTGCCGGTGCCGGCGCCCCTTGCGACGACGGGCACGCGGGCCCGCGCGCACGCGGCCAGCACCGAGCGGAGCTCCCCCGGCGAGCCGGGCCGCGCCACGGCGTCCGCCCGGCGGCCGTCCAGCTGGCGCCGCAGGACCGGGGAGTACCAGTAGAAGTCCTTGGACAGCGCCTCCAGGCTCTCGCCCGAGTCCACGACGTTGGCCTCGCCGACCAGGGCGCGAAGCCGCGACTTCAGTTCGTCCATCGGGACAGCCATTGTTGTTCTTCAGCCACAATGCCGCCTGCGCCCGCGCGCCCGCAAGCCGTCGTTTGGGCCCGCGGGGGGAACGCCGGTCTTGCCGCGCCGCGCGGCCGGGCGCAGGATGCGCGAGGTCCATCCCGACCAAGAACCGGCATGCTTCTCCTCCAGAGGGCCAGAGTGCCCGCAGCCGTCCTGCCCGCCCCGGTCGCCAGCCCGGCGCCCGACCCCGTCGAGCCGTCGGTCCTCTGCGACATCGCGGTCGAGGGCGGCGTCATCCACTCGGTCCTGCGCTCGGGCCAGCCCGCGACGCCCCGGGCGGCGGCGGTCAACCTGGACGGCGCCTTCGTGCTGCCCGGGCTCGTCGACGCCCATGTCCACCTCGACAAGGCCCACACCTGGGACCGCGCCCCCAACCGCAGCGGGTCCTTCGGCGAGGCGCTGACGACGCTCGCCGCGGACCGCGGGAACTGGACGCGCACGGACCTGCTGCGGCGCGCGGGATTCGGCCTGCGCTGCGCGTGGGAGCACGGGACAAGGCTCATGCGCACGCACGTCGACACCTGGCTGCCGTGGGGCGAGGTGAACCACGCCGCCATGCAGGAGCTGCGCGAGGAGTGGCGCGGGCGCATCGAGCTCCAGACGGTGCCCCTGGCCGGCGTCGCCGACTACGGCGGCCCGGGGGGCGACACGATCGCGGACCTGGCCATCCGCTACGGGGCGTGCGCTCTCGGCGGCTGGTCCCCGATGTCGGCCGATCTTCCGCGCCAGCTGGAGCGGCTCCTCGCGATCGCCTCGGACAGGGGCGTCGGCCTCGACCTCCATGTCGACGAGAACGGCCGCGCGGAGGAGGAGGTGCTGCGGACCCTCGCCGAGGCCGTCATCCGGACGGGTTTCCGCCACCCGGTCGTCTGCGGCCACTGCTGCAGCCTGTCCGTCCAGGACCCCGCGCGCCAGAAATCGACGATCGCCCTGGTCCGGGAGTCCGGGATCCGCGTCGTCTCCCTGCCGCTCTGCAACCTCTACCTGCAGGCGCGCTCGGACCGCGACGTGCCGCGGACGCCGCAGTGGCGGGGCATCACCCTCGTCCACGAGCTCATCGATGCCGGGGTCCCCGTGGCCTGCGCGAGCGACAACGTGAGGGACGCCTTCTACGCCTTCGGCGACTTCGACGCCGCGGAGGTCTACACCCAGAGCGTGCGCCTCGCCCACCTGGACTCCAGGCTGCCGGAGTCCGTGGGCATCGTGACGACCTCGGCGGCCGCCATCCTGGGGCGGCCGGAGCTCGGGCGGGTGGCCCCGGGCTCGCCGGCGCAGCTCGTCGTCTTCCCCTCCCGCAGCTTCAGCGAGTTCCTCTCGCGGCCCGGCTCTCCCCGCCGCCTCGTCGACGGCGAGGAGATACGCGAGGCCCGGCCGCCGGGCTACGAGGAGCTGCGCCGCGCCCCCGCCTTCCGCCCACCATGAACCTGCGCCTCTGCAAGATCGTGACCGTCTGGCTCTCGTCGGCCTTCCTGGCCCTCGTCGTCTTCAACAACCTCACGGATCCCAACTCGAACTACCAGTTCGTGCGGCACGTCCTCATGATGGACACGACATTCCCCGGGAACGCGGGGATGTACCGCGCGATACGCTCGCCCCTCCTCCACAAGGCCTTCTATGCGTCCATCATCGGCTGGGAGGCCCTGTGCTGCGCCCTCATCGGCGCCGGCGCCGTGAGGCTCAGCCGCGCGAGGGGCGCGCCGGCCGACGCCTGGCGCCGTGCGAAGGCCCTGGCCTCGCTCGGCCTCACGCTCAGCCTCGCCCAGTGGTTCCTCGGCTTCATCGCCGTCGGCGGCGAATGGTTCCTCATGTGGCAATCGAGGACATGGAACGGCCAGGACGCCGCCTTCCGGCTCTTTGCCATCATGGGGATCTCCCTCCTCTTCCTCAATCAGGCCGATGACTGACGGCAGTTGTCGAGGATCCAGGGGATGACCGGGCTGCGCGGGTGGTTGACGACCACCTGGAGCCCGGCCGAGAGGCCCGAGGGCAGCGGGACCGGCAGCGTGAGGACGGGCAGCGCCCCCAGGCTCGCCGGGGCCGTGAGGGCCAGCATCCGCAGGCGGCCCTGGGCCGTGCAGTCGGCCTTCGCGAGCGCCCCGAAGGGCACGGCAGGCATGACCAGGAAGTCGTGGGAGAGGAACAGCATCGTCCAGGCCTCGCGCAGGGCCTCCTGGCTCGGGCGGACGGCCGCGACCTGGGCCTGCGAGACCGCCCGCGCGCGGTCGAGGCGGTCCTGGACGAGGGGGCCGTAGCGGGAGCGGTGCCTCTCGGCCCACTTGCGGTGGACGGCCCAGCTCTCGCGGCCGGCCATGACCCCGTAGACCTCCGCGGCGGGCGAGAAGGCCGCCAGGAGGTCGTCGCGAAGCGACGCCTCGGCCGGCGCCGAGAATTCCAGGGCGTCCCTCCGGCAGGCCTCGGCGACGTCGGGGTCGAGCCCGGGCATCTCAAGGTAGCAGCCCCTGGGGACCTTGTCGGAGGGCTTCAGGCCCTCCAGGGCGCCGATGGCCTGCCGCATGTCCCAGGCCGACCGGGTGAACCACCCCGCGGCGTCGAAGCCCGGGGCGAGCGGCACGGCGTCGGCCATCCAGTGCCCGCCCGGCGAGCTGCGGTAGCCGAAGATCCCGCAGAACGCCGCCGGCACGCGGACGGAGCCCCCGGTGTCCGTCCCGATGGCCAGCGGCACGATGTCGGCCGCCACCGCGGCCGCCGAGCCGCTGCTCGAGCCGCCCGAAGTCCGGCCGGGGAAGCCGGGCCTTTCGCAGTCGCCATAGTGGGCGTTCTCCCCCGTCAGGCCCCACGCGAATTCAAAGAGGTGGGTCTTTCCTGCCATCACGGCGCCCGCGGCCCTGAGGTCCCGGACGATGGCCGAGTCCGTGTCCGGCGCCTGCCGGACTTCCGGTAGAAATGACGAGCCGGCGAACGTCGGCAGCCCGCGAACGTCGAAGAGATCCTTGAGGAGGAAGGGCACGCCGCGCAGGGGGCTGCCGGGCGGGGCGGCCCCGAATGCGGCGTCCAGGGCGGCCTCGTCGACAAGGCAGGCTATCGCCGCCGAGCGCTGGGCCGCAGTAAGTTGCGTCTCGGCTCGGCGCCGGACCTCCCGGGCCGCCGCCCCGGGCGCAAGCTCCTGCCATTCTGCGAAGGTCACGCCGGCATTGTCCGTGCTGGGGCCCCAATTCGCAACACAGGGGTGCGGTCTGCGGCCGTTATGGCGGTTGTGCGGATGTCATTGGACATGTCTAACAAATGCCTTGACGGGGCCGGCCATGGCCAGTCCGATCCGCAGAGCCGCCCGAAGCCCCGTGAGCCTTTCGATTCCCAAGGAGGATACCGTCCTCGACATCGCCTTCAGCCGCCGTGCCGCACGCCAGTGCGCGGCGGCCGGCCTCGCCGACTGGGCCGCCTGCGAGGCCGTCGCCAACGGCTCGCGCCGGCGGCTGGCCCGTATCCCCGCAGGCGGCAGGCCCCTCCTGCGCTTTGTGAGGATCCTCCCGCTCGGGCCCTCGGGAAGGCCGGCGAGGGTCGCGGTGACCGCCGAACCCCGCCGAAGGGGATTCCTGGCCGTGGGCGTCCGCGTCACCGAGGCGGGGAGCGGCGGAAAGCGGGCCCGGCGCGGGGCGGTTCCAGAATAGGCTTGCGAAATAAACCCAATACCGTTCACCTGAACGCCGTTCGCATGAACACACTCCCGTGCTTCTTTCATTGAAGCCCCACCAAGCCCCCAGTTATTGACCTGTGATCGCCATGTCTAAAGCAGCCACCCCCTCCAAGGCCGAGACGAAGTCCGCGGCCACCCCCTCCCCTGATAACCAGGTGCGGGACAAGAACATCGAACTCGCCCTCTCCTCGATAACCAAGCAGTACGGCGAGGGGACCATCATGCGGCTCGGGAGCGCCACCAAGATGAAGGTCGAGACGCTCTCCACCGGTTCGCTGGCCATCGACCTGGCGCTTGGCGTCGGCGGCCTTCCCCTTGGGCGCATGGTCGAGATCTACGGGCCCGAGTCGTCCGGAAAGACAACGTTCTGCCTGAGCGTCATCGCCGAGGCCCAGCGCAGGGGCGGCCTTGCCGCCTTCATCGACGTCGAGCATGCCCTGGACCCCAAGTACGCCCGGATCGTCGGCGTGAAGCTCGACGACCTCCTCGTTTCGCAGCCGGACAGCGGCGAGGACGCGCTCAACATCATGGAGACGCTGATCCGGACGAACAGCATCGATGTCATCGTGCTCGACTCGGTCGCCGCGCTGGTCACCAAGCACGAGCTCGAGGGACAGATGGGCGACCTGACGGTCGGCGCCCAGGCGCGCCTCATGTCGCAGGCCATGCGCCGGCTGACGGCCGTCGTCAGCAAGACCAAGTGCGTCTGCATCTTCACAAACCAGATCCGCGAGAAGATCGGCGTCATGTTCGGCAACCCGGAGACGACCTCCGGCGGCCGGGCCCTCAAGTTCTTCTCGTCCATCCGCATCGACATCCGCCGCAAGGACCAGATCAAGACCCCCGAGGGCAAGGTCGTCGGCAACCGCACGAAGATAAAGGTCGTGAAGAACAAGGTCGCCCCCCCGTTCACCGAGGTGGAGTTTGACATCATGTACGACGAGGGCATCTCTGCCGTGGGCTCGCTCCTCGACCTGGGCATCGAGCACAAGGTGCTGGAAAAGAAGGGCGCCTGGATCACCTATCAGGGCGAGCTGGTCGGCCAGGGCCGCGACGCCGCCAAGCAGCTGCTCCGGGAGAAGCCGGAGCTGGCTGAGAAGGTGAAGGCGGCCGTCCTCGAGAAGGCGACCGTCACCGGCGGGACCGTCGTGACGGGCGAGTCAGAGGCCGCGTAGTTCGCAAGCGGGGTCATGCTTCTGCCGGAAGCGTGCCCTTGGGAAATTTCGCGCGCCGAATCCGGGTAGCCGCCCGCACGCTTGTTCTCTGCAGCGGCGCGAGTGCCGTGGCGTCCCTGACGCATCCAAAGGGGCTGGTCCATGCCGAGGCGGCTGTCGCTAGGATTGACGTGCCCGAGCGGCCCATCCCGGAAAACCCCCAGCTGCTCGATATCTCCCAGCTTGATATCATTCCCTTCGTCTCGGCCCAGGGCTGCCAGTTCGAATTGATGATGCAGCTCGAGCCCGGCGGATCCAAGCGAGCCGTACAGATCGACGGGACTTGGCAATCGGGATTCGAAGCTATCGTCCGCGAAAGCTTCGTGCTCAGTCCCGACGGGCTGCACCACGCCTTTGTCTCGGGCCACCGCCGGAAAATCCGCTTTGCGCCGTCGTTGGCGGGGTCGCCGGCCCACGCTTGCGGGACATGGGGCCGGGCGGATTCATATTCGGCTCGGATGGTCGGCACTTGGCGTTCGAGATGGATACGCCCCGGGAAAGGACCGTCGTTGTGGACGGTGTGAAGGGTCCGGCATTTGATGAAGTGACCGAGGGGCCGACAATCTGCGCGGACGGCCATTTGGAATATCTCGGCATTCGGGGTCCTGAGACCCGGAGGATAATTTCCCGCGTGACTGTGAAGGGCGTCGAGCCGCCAACCCAGAACCAACACTGATTTGTCGCCGCCGTTCGGCTGGCGCCGCGCCCGTGTTTCGGTGGTTGCAGCCCCAGCCCTAAGATGCCTGCAGGCCCGCGAGAAAGGCCCGGGCGATCAGCCCGTGGCCCTCGCCGGTCGGGTGCACCCTGTCGCCCGCGAGGGACGCAAACCCCGTCCACTCGAGCGCCGCGTCGAAGGCCAGCTGGAGGTCGACCCCCACCGCGCCATGGCGCCGTACTCGTCCATCCGCCGGCGCATCGGGTCCCCGCGGTCGTCCTGCACGTAAAACGGGGTCATGAGGACGAGCTTCTCGACGAGGAGCCGCGTCCTCGAGAGGAGGGCGTCATAGGTCCGCCCGAACTCGTCCGGCATGACCGCCGCCGGGGGGTTCCTGCCGTCGAACTGCCGCCAGACGTCGTTGGTCCCGATGAGGACGCAGAGCCAGGACGGGCGAAGGGCGACGACGTCCCGGTCCCAGCGCGCCGACAAGTCCCTCACCGTGTTGCCACTGGTCCCCATGTTGACGACCTCGGCGAGGCGACCGGCGCGCGGGGAACGCAGCCCGGCGTCCACCTGCGCCACGTAGCCGTGCCCGAGCGCGGGGGCGGGCCCGCGGCCCACCGGCTGGAGGCGGCCGCAGTCGGTCACGGAGTCGCCGATGAAGAGGAGCATTGAGCCGGGGCCGGTGCCCCATCCCCCGGATCGTTGGCGTGGGCGCGCCTGCGTCAACCCGCCCGGCGCCCATCAAAGTTGCGGGTAGGTCTTGCAAACGAATTCAGGGAAGGGAAAAGCTGGCAGCTTGGCCACACGACCCCCACCCACGACGGGCAAGCCCAGAGCCATGCGGATCGTCGGCCTCTCGTCGGCAGGCTGGACATTCAGGGACGCGGGCGGATCGGCGTGGCTGCCCGCGCGCGTCCCCGGCTGCGTCCATACGGACCTCCTGCGCGCCGGGCGCATCCCCGACCCCCGGGTCGGCACGAACGAGGCGGCCCTGCAGTGGATCGACGGGCGCGACTGGGAATACCAGGCGCGGTTCAGGGCCAACGCGGCCCTGCTCTCGCGCGAGGTGGTGGAGCTCGTCGCCGACGGCCTGGACACGATCGCCGAGGTCCGCCTCAACGGGAGGCTCGTCGGCAGGACCGACAACATGTTTGTCGGGCACCGCTGGGACATCGGCCGCCTGCTCAGGGCCGGCGCCAACCTCCTCGTCATCCGCTTCTCGAGCGCCACGCGCTACGTCCGCACGCACCGCCTCGGGCACAAGCCCAGGGACATCAACGACCCCGTCGGCCGCTGCACCGTCATCCGCAAGCAGCAGTGCCAGTTCGGGTGGGACTGGGGGCCGCGGTACGTGACGGCCGGGATCTGGCGCGACATCCGCATCGAGGCCTGGGACGCCAACCGCCTCGAGGGGCTGCGCGTCAGCCAGAACCACGCGGCGGACGGCGCCGTGACGCTGGCCCTCTCGCCGGAGCTGGCGCGGCCGGAACGCGCCACGTGCCGCTGGACGATCACCTGCGGCGAGCGCTCGAATTCGGGGACAGGCAGCCGGATCACGCTCAGCAATCCCCCGCTCTGGTGGCCGAACGGCCAGGGGCGGCCCGACCTCCACAGGCTGGAGGTCGAGGTCCTCGGGGCCGACGGCCGCGTCATCGGCCGGTGGGACCAGAGGATCGGCCTGCGCACGATCGAGCTCGACCGCCACGCGGACGAGTGGGGCGAATCCTTCCAGTTCATGGTGAATGGAAGGGCGGTGTTCGCAAAGGGCGCAAACTGGATCCCCGCCAGCACCTTCGTGGCCGGCCTGCGCCGGGCCGACTACGCCCGCGACATCCGCGCCGCCGCCGACGCGCACATGAACATGCTCCGCGTCTGGGGCGGGGGCATCTACGAGTCGGAGGACTTCTACGACCTGTGCGACGAGCACGGCCTCCTCGTCTGGCAGGACTTCATGTTCGCGTGCACCCTCTATCCCGGGGACGCCGCGTTCATCCGGAGCTCGAGGCTCGAGGCGGGGCAGCAGGTGCGCCGGCTGCGCCACCGCGCCTGCCTCGCCCTGTGGTGCGGCAACAACGAGATCTGGAGCATCAATGTCCGCGAGCTCACGGGCCCCGGCGGGAAGGCCGCCCGCAGGGACTACGACCGCCTGTTCCACGCGGCGCTGCCGGCCGAGGTGAGGAGGAACGACCCGGCGGCCGCCTACTGGCCGTCGTCGCCGTGGCGCGGAAACGAGGACGCGGGCCATGAGGCCGGGGAAAAGTCCGGCGACTCCCACTACTGGGACGTCTGGCACGGGCGCAATCCCGTGAAGGACTACGAGCGGTGGGACTTCCGCTTCGCCTCGGAGTTCGGGATGCAGAGCTACAGCTCCCCGGCGACGATGGACCGGTTTGTGCCGCCGGGCGCGAGGAATGTCTTCGGCCCGGTGATGGAGAACCACCAGAAGAACAAGGGGGGAAACCAGGTCATCCTCGACTATGTCTCGAGGCGCTACCGCTTCCCGAGGGACCAGGAATCCCTCGTCTACCTCTCGCAGCTGAACCAGGTGCACTGCGTCCAGATGGGAGTCGCGCACTACCGCAGGATCATGCCGCACTGCATGGGGTCGCTCTACTGGCAGCTGAACGACTGCTGGCCGGTGGCCTCATGGAGCTCGATCGAGTGCACGGGCCGCTGGCGCGCCCTCCACTACGCCGCCCGCCGCTTCTACGCGCCGGCGTTCGTGAGCGCCCACGTGCCCGGCGACGAGGTCTCGGGCGTCAACAACTACCGCAGGTCCACCGTGCGGAGGGTGCACATCCACACGAGCTACGATGCGCCGGCTCCCGCCAGGGCCGTGGTCCGCTGGGACCTGTTCCACCTCGACGGCAGGAGGATCCTGCGCGGCTCGAAGGCGGCGACGCTCAGGCCCATGACCAGCGCCCGGCAGGCGACCCTGGACCTCGGCCCGGCCCTCGCGCGGTTCGGCCGCGAGAACCTCTACCTCCGCGTGGCCCTCGACATCGGCGGGCGCCGGGTGAGCCAGGACACGGCCTTCCTCACCCTGCCCCGCTTCATGACCTTCCCGGTGGCGCCCGTCCGTGTGACGGCGCGCATCCTAGGCGCCGGCCGCGCCGCCCTCACCTTCGCCTCCGGGACCTTCCAGCACATGGTGTCGTTCGACGTGGGAGGCCAGGAATCCAGCGCCAGCGACAACTTCTTCGACCTCTACCCCGGGGAGCCGCACAGGGTCGAAGTCGCGCTTAAGGGAAGGATGACGGCGGCCAGGCTGCGCCAGTCCGTCACCATGCGCTCCATCTCGGGCAGCATGGCCTAGCCTAAGCGCTTGAGTCCCGCCCCGCTCGCGGGTTGGGTCGGGCGTGATGGCGCGGCAACGGGACACGATCGCTGCGCCCGCGACCCCCGCGGGCGTGTCCGCCCTTGCCCTGATCCGTATCAGCGGATATGATACGCTGCGCGTGGCCAAGGCGGCGCTCGGCCGGGCGCCCTCCCCCCGCGTCGCGACCCACGGGGACTACACCGCCGCGGATGGCGCGGTGCTGGACGACGTCGTCGCCACCCTGCTCCTCGGCCCCAATTCCTACACCGGCGAGGACACGCTCGAGATCTCCTGCCATGGCAACCCCCTCATCGTGCGGGGAATCCTGGCGGACCTCATGGCCCGCGGCTGCCGACCCGCATCCCCGGGGGAGTTCACGCAGCGGGCGTTCCTCGAGGGGCGGATGGACCTCAGCCAGGCGGAGGCCGTCATGGATGTCATCAGCGCCCGGAGCGAGAGCGCGTTGGCGGCCGCCCGCCAGGTCCTGCGGGGCGCCCTCGGCCGCCATGTCGCGGCGATCGTCTGCGAGGTCGTGGCCGCACTGGCCACGGTGGAGGCCTACATCGACTTTCCCGACGAGAACCTGCCCTCCGGGGACAATGCCGCCGTCCGGGGGATGGTGGAGGGCGCGCTGGCGGGCGCCGGGCGCCTCCTTGCCACGGAGAGGACGGGCGCCCTCCTGAGGGACGGCATCCGGACAGTTATCATCGGGGAGCCGAACGCCGGGAAGAGCTCGCTCATGAACCGCATCCTCGGGAGCGACCGCTCGATCGTCAGCGCCGAGCCCGGGACGACCCGGGATTTCATAGCCGAGAGCGTCAGCGTCGGCCCCCACGGGCTGCGCCTCGTCGACACGGCGGGGCTCAACGCCTCGGCGTCCGGCGTCGAGAAGCTGGGCGTCGAGAAGACCATCGAGCAGGCGCGGGAGGCCGACCTCCTCGTCCTCGTCCTCGACGCAACGCGCCCCTCCCCTTCCCTCCCGGACGCGATCCGCGGATGTATCCGACCTGATAATACGATTGCCGCCCTCAACAAGGCCGACCTCCTCGGCGCGCGGGCGCCTGCGGCCGAGGCGCCCGCCGGCATCAGGGCCGTGCGGGTGTCGGCGCAGGACGGCGCCGGCCTGCCGGAACTGCTCGCATCGATCGGGTCCCTGGCGGCCGGGATCCAGACGACCTTCGGCGAGGAGCACATCGCCGTGAACGTCAGGCACGCCCACTACCTCGGCGAGGCGAACTCCTGCCTTGCCGCGGCTAAGGACAAGCTGGACGCGGGCGGCGCATCGGAGCTCCTGGCGAGCGACCTGCGCGGGGCCCTAGCAGCCCTGGGGGAGATTTCCGGCAGGGTGGACAACGAGCGCATGCTCGATCAATTGTTCGCGACCTTCTGTATCGGGAAGTGACGCCGGCGGGGCCGAGGGCCCGCCTTCCGGGCACGCATTCCGGTATTGGAATGACCGATATAATTGGACACGAATAAGATACGTTACGACGTGATTGTCTGCGGCGCGGGCCATGCCGGCGTCGAGGCGGCGCTCGCCTCGTCCCGGTCGGGGGCCTCTACCCTGCTCCTCACCGGCAACATCGACACCGTGGCCCAGATGAGCTGCAACCCAGCGATCGGCGGCCAGGCCAAGGGGCAGATCGTCCGGGAGATCGATGCCCTCGGTGGCGAAATGGCCATCAACACCGACGTCACGGGTATCCAGTTTCGGCTTCTCAACGAATCCAAGGGCCCGGCTGTCCAGTCGCCCAGGGCCCAATGCGACAAGAAGGCCTACCAGCTCAGGCTAAAGCACACGCTGGAGCTCCAGCCGAACCTGACCCTCTTCCAGGCCACGGTCACCGGCCTGAGGTATGATGGAGGCAAGGTCGTCGGCTGCCGGACCAACCTCGACATCGACTTCGACGGCACCTGCGTCGTCGTCACCACGGGAACCTTCCTGCGCGGCCTGATGCATATCGGCCAGAACAAGAACGAGGGCGGACGCCTGGGTGATTTCAGCGCCAAGACGTTGTCGGCGAGCTTGATGGAAACCGGCATGGAGCTCCGGAGGCTAAAGACCGGCACCCCACCCCGTATCCTCGGGCGCAGCATTGATTTCGGTAAGATGGTCGAGCAAAAAGGCGATGCCGAGCCTACCCTCTTCGCCTTTCATGACACGCGCGATTCCAGCGAATTGTTCCACGTGGAACAATCCAAGGAACGCCGGCTCGGATGGCCGCCAGGGAGCGATCAGATCTCCTGCTGGATGACGCATACGACGCCAGAGACCGCACAGATCGTGCGGGCCAATCTCCACAAGTCGGCGATGTACAGCGGCGAAATCGCCGGCGTCGGCCCGCGGTATTGCCCGAGCATCGAGGACAAATTCATCCGGTTCGCCGACAAGCCCCGGCACCTGCTTTTCCTGGAGCCTGAAGGCCGCCATACGAACGAGTATTATGTGAACGGCCTTTCAACCTCGCTGCCGTTCGATGTCCAGCTCCAGATGGTCCACAGCATTCCGGGGCTCGAGGACGCCGTCCTGCTTCGGCCTGCATATGCGGTCGAATATGACTTCGCGCCGCCAACGCAGCTGCGGCCGTCATTGGAATCCAAGCTGGTCGAAAATCTCTTCCTTGCCGGCCAGATCAACGGAACGTCCGGTTATGAGGAAGCCGCCGGCCAGGGCCTGATTGCCGGACTCAATGCCGCCAACAAGGCTAGGGGAGATGCGCCGCTCATCCTTGGACGTCACGAAGCCTACATCGGTGTCCTCATCGACGATCTTGTCACCCGCGGCACGGACGAGCCGTATCGCATGTTCACCAGCAGGGCAGAGCACCGCCTTCTCCTAAATCATGGGAGCGCAGAGCTTCGCCTTGTGGCTCATGCAAAAACCCATAAGATCCTTGATGACAAGAGAGTAGGGAACATACAAGACAAGGCATCCCGCATCGGCAAATGGACCGCATTTTTCGAGGCAACCTCCTATCAGGGAGGCAGTTGGGCCGCGTTCATACGAAAGGAGGGCAGGGCGGCGGCCCTTCCTAATGATTTCCTCCGGGAGTCGCGGGAAGTGCGCGATGAATGCCTCTATCGCATTATATATCAGGGGTATATAGCCCGGGAAATGCGGCAGGTCGACCGGCTGCGCCACGCCGAGAAGATACGGATACCCGCCGGACTCGATTACACCAAGGTGCCCGGCCTAAAGCGGGAAAGCGCGACGAAACTTGCTCATCTCAAACCGGTTACACTTGGCCAAGCCAGCCGGGTGAGCGGGGTGAACCCAACCGACATCAGCCTTCTTATGGTGGCGATCGGAGCCGGCAGGGAAAGGGACGGCGCCCCTTGAGGCCGTCGGACCTTCGGAGCCGCCTCCAGCACATCGACGATCGCCGGGAGGCGCTGCGCTCGACGCTTGGCCCAATCCTCGGACACGCGGACCGGATTGTCTGGGAGGTCGGATGCGGCCACGGGCACTACCTGACGGCCTACGCAAAGGCCCATCCGGGGGAAAAGTGCGTCGGCATCGACATCGCCTCGGACCGTGTGGCCAGGGCTGAGCGCAAGAGGCAGCGTGCGCGCCTCGAGCAACTGCATTTCGTGCGGGCGGACGCCGAGGACTTCCTTTCCGTCGCTCCGCCGGGCTGCCGCTTCACGGCCGTCCTCATTCTCTTCCCGGATCCCTGGCCCAAGCGCCGGCACCACAAGAACCGCCTGATGACGGCGGGCTTCCTCTCGAGGTCGGCGGCCTTCGCCGAGGCCGGGGCGCGCCTGTACTTCAGGACCGACCATGAGCCCTATTTCAGGGAAGCCGAGGCGATTGTCGGCTCGCACCCCGACTGGCTGCGCGCCGACGGCGCCTGGCCGCTCGAGGAGCCGACCGTGTTCGAGCGGCGGGCCCCCAGGCATTTTTCCCTCGTTGCCGCGCGTCGTTAGGCTACAAGATCGCCATGAGGCGAAACGTGGCCATCCTCGTCTTCGACGACGTCGAGGTGCTCGACTTCGCCGGGCCATTCGAGGTCTTCGCCGTGACGGACGAGCTGCGCGGGCGCGCCGCGTTCAGCGTCTGCACGGTGGCGCCGCTTCCAGGGACCGTCCGCGCGCGAAACGGGCTCAAGTTGGTCCCCGACTATGACATCGGCTCCTGCCCGAGGCCGGACATCCTCGTCGTGCCCGGGGGGTTCGGTGCCCGCGCGCTCCTCAGGAGCCCTGTAATTTTGGAATGGATACAGATAGCCTCACGGAAGGCGGAGGCCACGATGAGCGTGTGCACCGGGGCGCTCGTCCTCGGCAAGCTGGGCCTCCTGGACGGCCTGCGGGCGACGACGCACCATGAACTCCTCGGGCTTCTCCGGGAGGTGGCGCCCAGGGCGATCGTCGAGCCGGGCGCGAGGTTTCACGACAACGGGCAGATCCTCACCTCTGCCGGCATCTCGGCCGGAATCGACTGCTCGCTTCACCTCGTCGGCAGGCTGCTGGGGCCCGAGGCGGCCGAGGCCACCGCAGCCCACATGGAGTATGAGCGGCGGCACTGACGCCGGGCTGGGGGAGGGCGGGGCGCCGGCAAGGGCCCCCAAGGGAGCGATCTTGGCCGCGTTTGCGGCCATCTACCTCATCTGGGGAAGCACCTACCTTGGAATCAGGGTCGGGGTGGAGACGATCCCACCCTTCCTCATGGCGGCATCGCGGTTCGCGATCGCGGGGGTTGTGCTGTTCACGGTCCTTAGGCTCCGGGGCGCGCCCTGGCCGACGCTCCTGCAGTGGAGGGACCAGGCCGTGGTGGGAGTCTTCCTGCTCCTCGGCGGGAACTCGGTGGTCACCTGGTGCGAATTGAGGGTGCCGTCGGGAATCACGTCCCTAGTCCTGGGCGCCGGCCCGATCATCGTCCTGGCACTCAATTGGATACGGCCCGGGGGCAGCAGGCCGACGGCGAAGCTGGCGGTCGGGGTCCTGATCGGGGTCGCCGGCCTCGTGATCCTCCTGGGACCGGGGTCCATCCCGGCGGGCTACCGGCCGCCCCTGTCCCGCATCTTCATCCTCCTCGCCTCCAGCCTCTGCTGGTGGACGGGTTCCTTCTACAGCAAGCACCGGGCAGTCAGGACGCCGCTCATCATGGCTTCCGCCATGCAGATGATCTGCGGCAGCCTGTGCATCTTTCTGGCTGCCCAGTTCTTAGACCGGGAAAGCGGATTTTCCCTGTCCCACGTGAGCGGCCGGTCCTGGATCGCCTTTGCCTACCTGACCACCGTGGGCTCAGCCGTCGTTTTTCCGATCTACGTCTGGCTCCTGGGGCACACGACGCCGGCCAAGGCCTCGACCTTCGCCTATGTGAACCCGGTCATTGCGATCATCTTGGGCTGGGCCATCTTGCGCGAGCCGCTCAACTTCCGGATCGCCCTGGCCACGGCCATCATCATAGGCGCCGTGGTGCTCATCAACCTCACCCGGGCAAAGCCCCGGGATGCCTGAAAAAGGCGGCCTAAATCCGGTGCGGCGACAGCCGCGGCTTTTCGGGCTTTTCAGTTGTTGACGGAGTTATGGGCATGCCTACGACTAATCGTTTCTAGGCCTTACCACCCTCTGATTCCAACTATGGCACGGGTCACAAAACTCGCGATCGCGTCTGCGTCCCTATTCGCAGGCACGCGGGCGTTTGCGGAGGGCGTTGAGCCGGCGGCGCGGCAGATTTTCTCGATCGGGCCGCTGCCGGTCACAAACAGCATCGTGACCAGCTGGGTGGTCGCGGTCGCGCTCATCATCGTCATCCGGCTCGCCATCAAGAGGCCGAAGCTCATTCCCACGAAGTCGCAGGCGGTCGTCGAGGCGACGGTCCAGGGGATACTCGACCTGACGTCGCCGATCGTGGGAAAGAAGGTCGCCAAGCCGGTCTTCCCGCTCCTCATCGGGCTCTTCACCTTCATCCTGATCCAGAACTGGAGCGGCCTCTTCCCCGGCGTGGGCACCGTCTACATGAGGAGCCACCAAACCGGCGAGTGGATGGAATTTGTCCGGCCCTCGAACGCGGACCTGAACGGCCCCCTCGCGCTCTCGATGATCTCCTTCGTCGCGTGGCTCTATTTCATCCTCCGTTACGCCGGGCCCGCGTTCATCATAAGGGACCTGTTCGGCAACAAGGCCGACAAGAAGGACACGCCCCTCTATATCTACTACCCGCTCTACCTCATCTTCTTTGCCGCCGGGATCATCGAGATCGTCTCCATCATGTTCAGGCCGGTGTCCCTCTCGTTCCGGCTCTACGGCAACATGTTCGGCGGCGAGAACCTCATGCACTCCATGAGCTCCATCATGAAGTGGGGCCTGCCGGTGCCCTTCTACTTCATGGAGATGATGACCGGGCTCATCCAGGCGTTCATCTTCACCGTGCTCGTCACCGTCTACATCGGCCTCATGACCAACCACGGCGACGGCCACGAGGAGGCCCACCACTAGACCCTTTCCCGTCCGGGACCGTGCAAACGCGCGGGCGGCGGAACTCCAACCAGAAAAACAACAGATCCATGATCCACGCACTCGCTGAAATGACAGGCAACATCCAGGGCGGCCTCGGCTGCCTCGGCGCCGCAATCGGCGTCGGTCTCACCGGCTACAAGGCCGCGGAGGCCGTCGGCCGCAATCCGGACGCCTCGGGCAAGATCCTTGTCCAGGGCCTCATCGGCATGGCCTTCGCTGAGGCCGTCGCCTTCTACGCGCTCTTCATCGGGCACTAAGCCCCAAGACGCCCCGCTCCGTACCCACGGCGCGGGGCTCACTTTCCCACGCTCGCCATGCTAAAGACGACCCTCCTCCTCGCCGAGGCCGCGCCCAGCGCCTCCGGGAACCCGATCACGAAGATCGTGGATGACTTCGGCCTCAACTGGCCGTCCTTCATCGCCCAGATCATCAACTTCCTGATCGTCGCCTTCATCCTGTGGAGGTTCGCTTTCAAGCCGGTGATCGCGACGCTTGATGAGCGCCAGAGGAAGATCGCCTCGGGGCTGCAGTACGCCGACGAGATGAAGGCCAAGCTCGAGGCGGCCCAGCAGGAGGCCGTGGCGAGCGCCAAGAAGGCGCAGCAGGAGGCCTCGAGGATCATCGACGAGGCCCGCAAGGCGGCGAAGGACTACCTGGACAGGCAGGCCCAGGAGGCCGCGGCCAAGGCAAACGAGACCCTCGCGCGGACCCAGCAGGTGATCGAGCTCGAGAAGAGGAAGATGCTTGCCGAGGCGCGGGCCGAGATCGCCCGGCTTGTCGTGGCCACCACCCAGAAGGTCCTCGCGAAGGACCTGACGGATGCGGAGCGCAGCCGCTACAACGAGGCTGCCGCGCGCGAGCTCTCAAACGTCTGAGCCCAGAATGGCGTCGAAAGCAAAGACCGCGCAGCACCTGGCCCGGGCCCTCTTCAGGGCGAGCCTCGTCGGGGGCGCCCTCTCCGAGGAGAGGGTGGGCGGCGTCATTGCCTACATTGAGAAGGCGCGGCCGGCCAATCCCCTTTGGGTCCTTCGCGCCTACCATCGGCTCGTGGCCAACGAGGTCGCGAAGGGCGTCGCCGTCGTCGAGCACGCGGGCGCCGTGGGCGAGGCGACACTGGCCTCGATCGCCGGGGCCATGGCGAAGAAATACTCCCGGCCCGTGAGGGCCGTGCCGCGCGATGAGCCCTCGCTTGTCGCCGGCATCCGCGTCCGCATCGGCGACGACGTCTACGAATCCTCCATCGCCGGCCAGCTGGAAGCCCTTTCCGGCGCCGCCTGATTCCCAAACCCCCCTCCTTACAGAACCGACACCATGAGCACAGCCCTCGAACAAATTGAACAGGAGATCGCCAAGCTTTCGAACAAGGCGGTCAAGAAGAACACCGGCACCATCCGCGCCGTGGCCGACGGGGTCGCCAAGCTCGATGGGCTCTCGGACGTCATGTACAACGAGATGGTCCAGTTTCCGGGCGGCGCCATCGGCATCGCGCTCAACCTCGAGGAGGACGAGGTCGGCTGCGTGGTCCTTGGCGACATCTCGAAATTGAAGGAGGGCGACGAGGTGACGACCACGGGCCGGCTCCTGTCCGTGCCGGTCGGCAAGGCGCTCCTTGGAAGGACCGTCGACGCCCTAGGCAGTCCCATCGACGGCAAGGGCCCCATCGACTCCAAGGAGACGTTCCCCGTCGAGAAGATCGCCCCCGGCATCATCGTCCGCAAGTCGGTGACGCAGCCCCTGTTCACCGGCATCATGGCCATCGACTCGATGATCCCCATCGGCCGCGGGCAGCGCGAACTCATCATCGGCGACCGCGGCACCGGCAAGACGGCCATCGCGATCGACACGATCATCAACCAGGCGAAGATCAACAAGGTGGGCCTCGCCTCGGGCGACAAGACCTTCAGGCCCGTCTACTCGATCTACGTCGCCGTCGGCCAGAAGCAGTCGAACATCGTCCGCACGATGAGCGCCCTGGAGGCGGCCGGCGCCCTCGAGTTCACGATCATCGTCGCCGCGGCAGCAGCCGACAACCCGGCCAACCAGTACCTGGCGCCGTATTCCGGCGCGGCGATGGGGGAGTGGTTCATGGAAAACGGCATGGACGCCCTGATCGTGTACGACGACCTCTCGAAGCACGCCGTCGCCTACAGGCAGATCTCCCTCATCCTGAAGAGGCCGTCCGGCCGCGAGGCGTACCCCGGCGACGTGTTCTACCTCCACAGCCGCCTCCTCGAGCGCGCCGCGAGGCTCGACGGGAAGGGATCCCTGACCGCTCTTCCCATCATCGAGACCCTGGCCGGCGACGTCTCGGCCTACATCCCCACGAATGTCATCTCGATCACGGACGGCCAGATCTTCCTCGAGACCGACCTCTTCAACCAGGGCATCCGCCCGGCCGTGTCCGTGGGCCTCTCGGTCTCCCGCGTCGGCTCCGCCGCGCAGATCAAGGCGACGAAGCAGGTCGGCGGGAAGCTGAAGGGCGAGCTCGCGCAGTTCCGGGAGCTGGCGGCGTTCGCGCAGTTCGGCTCCGACCTCGACGCGAAGACGAAGGCCCAGCTCGACCGCGGCGGCCGCATCGTCGAGCTCTTCAAGCAGCCGGCCTTCTCGCCCCTGCCCATCGAGCTGCAGGTCGCCGTCCTCTTCGCCATGCAGAAGGGCTTCTTTGACAACGTCGACCTGAAGAGGGTCGTCGACGCGGCCAACTCGCTGAAGAGCTACATGACGACGCGCAAGGACGCGCTCCTCACGGAAATCAGGACGAAGGCCGCGCTCGACAAGGACCTGGAGGCCAAGCTCCAGGCCGCCTGCGACGAGTGGAAGCCCACCCTGGCCGCCTAAGGGCGGCCCCGGCGCACCCGAATGCCCAGCACCCGCGACATCCGCCGACGAATCAAGTCGGTCAAGAACACCCGCCAGATCACGAAGGCGATGGAGCTCGTGTCCGCCTCAAAGATGAAGCGGGCCCAGCAGGTCGCGATCGGCGGGCTGCCCTACGGGAACCTCCTCGCGGACGTCCTAGCGGCGCTGGACCAGGGCATCGAGGAGTCGCTGCATCCCTTCCTCGTTCAGCGGGAGGTGAAGCACCGCGGGATCCTCCTCATCACGTCGGACAAGGGCCTGTGCGGCCCCCTGAACGCGAACCTCTTCAAGAAGGTGTCCGAGATCAGGACGCCGGCCAAGTTCTACACGATCGGCAGGAAGGGCGCGCAGTTCCTCGCGAGGACCAAGCGGCAGATCGTCGCCGACTTCCAGGTCCACGACCGCATCCCGTATTCGGAGGTCAAGGTGGCCTCGGAATTCATGATCAAGCAGTACCTCGAGGGCCAGATCGACACCATCGAGGTCGTCTACCCGAGGTTCAAGAACACCCTCGTCCAGGAGCCGACCGTGCGGCCCATCCTGCCGCTCAGCGGCCTCATGGACTTCCTCGACCAGCTGGCCAGGGACACCGGCACGCCGCGCCACGCGCCCGACAAGCGCGAGATCCACTTTGAGCCCAGCCCCCGCGCCGTACTCGACGCGCTGCTCCCGTTCTACGTCGACCACCAGGTCTACCAGCTGGCCCTGTCGATGAAGGCCTCGGAGCACAGCGCGCGCATGGTGGCCATGAAGACCGCCAAGGACAACGCCACGGAGCTCCTGGGCGACCTCACCCTCGAATACAACAAGGCCCGGCAGGCCGCGATCACCCAGGAGATCCTGGAAATCGCCGCGGCCTCGTTCAGCGCCGCCTGATCCCCTTCAAGAGACACACCGAACCCTCCCTGATCCCATGAACACAGGAAAAATCGTCCAAGTGATCGGCCCCGTGGTCGATGTCCAGTTCGCGGAAAACGCGATGCCCCCGATCTACCAGGCGCTCACCGTTGAATTCACGGTGTCGGGCAAGAAGGAGCGGCTGACGCTCGAGGTCCAGCAGCACCTGGGCGAGGGCGTCGCGCGCGCGATCGCCATGTCGTCCGTCGAGGGCCTGAAGCGCGGGATGGACGTGGCGGACACGGGCGGCCCCATCTCCGTCCCGGTCGGGAACGGCGTCCTCGGGCGCATCTTCAACGTGAACGGCGAGGCGGTCGACGGCCGCGGCGAGGTGAAGTTCGACAAGAAGTACCCCATCCACCGTTCGCCGCCGTCGCTCGTCAGCCAGGACACGAAGGCCCAGATCCTGGAGACGGGCATCAAGGTCATCGACCTCATCTGCCCGTTCATCAAGGGCGGCAAGGCCGGGGCCTTCGGCGGGGCCGGCGTCGGCAAGACGGTCGTCATCCTGGAGCTCATCAACAACATCGCCAAGGCCCACGGCGGCTTCTCGGTGTTCGCCGGGGTGGGCGAGCGCTCCCGCGAGGGCAACGACCTCTACCACGAGATGTCCGAGGCCGGCGTCATCGACCAGAAGGACCTGTCGAAGTCGAAGGTGGCCCTCGTGTACGGCCAGATGAACGAGCCGCCGGGCGCCCGCATGAGGGTCGCCCTCTCGGCGCTCGCGATGACCGAGTACTTCCGCGACGAGAAGAACCAGGACGTCCTCCTCTTCATCGACAACATCTTCCGCTTCTCCCAGGCCGGCTCGGAGGTCTCCGCGCTCCTCGGCCGCTCGCCGTCGGCCGTCGGCTACCAGCCGACGCTCGCCAACGAGATGGGCGTCCTCCAGGAGCGCATCACCTCGACGAACAAGGGCTCGATCACGTCCGTCCAGGCCGTCTACGTGCCCGCGGACGACCTGACGGACCCCGCGCCCGCGAACACCTTCGCCCACCTCGACTCTACGATCGTCCTCGAGCGCTCGATCGCCGAGCTCGGCATCTACCCCGCGGTCGATCCCCTGGCCTCGGTCTCCAAGGCCCTCGAGATCTCGATCGTCGGCGAGGAGCACTACAACGTGACCCGCGAGCTCCAGCGCGTCCTGCAGCGCTACAAGGACCTCCAGGACATCATCGCGATCCTGGGCCTCGACGAGCTCTCGCCCGACGACAAGCTCACGGTCTACCGCGCCCGCAAGATCCAGCGCTTCCTCTCCCAGCCGTTCTCGGTGGCCGAGGTGTTCACGGGCACGCCCGGCAAGTACGTCTCCGTCAAGGACACGGTCCGCGGCTTCAAGATGATCCTCGACGGCCAGCTGGACGACGTACCCGAGGGCGACTTCTACATGAAGGGCGGCATCGACGAGGTCATCGCCGCCGGAAAGAAATAGCCCCGATGCCGATCACCCTGGAGATCGTGACGCCCGAGGCCCGGGTCTACTCGGACACCGTCGACTCGGTCGTCATCCCGACCGTCGAGGGCGAGATCGGCGTCCTTCCCGGGCACGTGCCGCTGGTCACGATGGTCGGGGCCGGCGAGCTCAAGGTGTCGAAGGGCCCGTCCGTCCAGTTCCTCGTCGTCGGGGGCGGCTTTGCGCAGGTGACGGGTGACAAGGTGTCGATCCTCGCCGACAGCGCGATCACCGAGGAGAAGATCGACGAGCACGCCGTCGAGGACGCGATCAAGCGCGCCGAGGATGCCCTCAAGGCCAAGCAGTCCCTGGCGCCGGCGGAGGTCGAGAGGCTGGAGGGCGTCGTGCGTTTCTCGGTCGCCCAGCTCGGCATCAAGAGGCGGCGGCGCTAGGCCGCCGGCGACTCAACCGGCCAGAGGAGCGCGCTCAGCAGCTCGTCGCCGAGCTGCCGCCCGCCGGGCAATCCACGCAGCCGCTTTGGCGGTGCGCAAAAACGAAGGACCCGATCACCAGCGCACCGGCAATGGCCTGCGCGGCAAGGGTCTCGACGGTCGGAAACACGCTGAACCAGAGGCCGGCCCAGCCCGGGATCACGGGCTTGAGTGCGGCGATCTCCGTCGTGGGAATCCAGTGGGCAAGCTGCATTTCCTGGGCCTGCTCGCCCACCATGACGAGCAGCACGGCGCCCAGCATCACCCCCGTGAAGACGAGCATCTTCCTGTAGGGCAGCCTGCGGTTGGCGACAAAGGTGAGGAGGGCGACCATGCCCGTGAGGAGGAGGCCGAGGAGGGCGCCGATGGCGACCACCCTGGCCCCGAGCTTCAGGTAGTAGCCCTGGAGGAAGAGGACCACCTCGAATCCCTCCCTGTAGAGCGAGGCGAAGCCGAGGAGGGCGAGGCCGTAGAAGATCCTCGCGCGCGAGGCGGAGGGGTCGGAGGCCGTCTGGATGAGGCTCTTCTTCCTGCGCGTGTGCATGCTGATCCACCCGCACCAGTAGACCTTGTGGAAGAACCAGTTCATGACCACGAGGAGGACGATGACCGCCAGGAGCCCCGTGGCCGCCTGCAGGTTGAGCGCCGAGATGCTCTCCGAGAGGTCGCCCACGATCCGCGTCGCGACGAACCAGGTGGCGAGCGTGGCGACGATTCCCACGCCGACGCCCGTGGCGACGGGCCTGCGGAAGGCCTGGGTCGTTCCCACCATGCTCGCCGTCAGGGCCGACAGGACCAGGATGCACTCGAGGCCCTCGCGGAAGACAAGGACCGCGATGTCGAGCGTCGCGGAAATCCGGCCGGAATTCGGGGCCAGGGGGTCCGGGTTTCCGGAGGCCGTCACGGCCTGCCAGATGATCACGGTGCCGACCGCAAGTGCGGCAAACGCCAGGAAAAGGGACAGCGAACGCGGGCGGGCCGGGGCCTTGCGGGCGGACGGGGTGAAGACCGCTGCCTGGTTGGGGGATAGGCTCTTAGCGCTCACGTGAGATGTGAAATCGAGACCCTATCTCACTAACTCGCAACGGAATTTATGGCAGATTTTGCAAGCGTCTGAATTTCCGAATCATGCACGGCTAATTTGACGCCATTAACCTCGACCGGCCGCCCCAGAAGCCAACGGGATTTACGCCCCTGCACCCACCCTGGAAACTGGCAAATGAATCCCGGTCTCGGTTAGGCTCCAGGCATGCTGGTCATCCACGATCCGCGGTGTGCGGACTACGCCGCGCCCGGGCATCCGGAAAGGCCCGCGCGCGTGGTGGCCTCGGCCGCGCTCCTCAGGAAGGCCCATCCCCAGTGGGCCTGGCGGCTGCCGCCGGGGAGCGTGCCCGAGTCGGCGCTCCTCCTCGCCCACACGGGGGAGCACCTGGGCCGCCTCGAGATTCCCAGGGACTTTGACGGCGACACGGCCTACCTCCCGGGAATCGGCAGCCATGCCCGCCGGTCCGTCGCCGCCGCGCTCCTCGCGGCGGAGCATGCCCTCGGCGCAAAAGGGCCGGCCTTTTCGCTCATGCGCCCCCCGGGCCACCATGCGACGGCGGACGCGGCGATGGGATTCTGCTACCTGAACCAGGTCGCCATCGCGGCTCTGGCAGCGCAGGCCGGCGGGAAGGCCCCGAGGGTCGCCGTCTGGGACTTCGATGCGCACCATGGCAACGGGACCGAGGACATCCTCGCCGGCCGGCCGGGCCTGCTCTACGCCTCCGTGCACCAGTCGCCATGCTTCCCGGGGACCGGCCTGGCCAGCCATGGCAATGCCCGCAACTGGCCCGTCCGCCCCCTCGCCCCGCGCAGGGAGCACATGGCGGCCCTCCGGGCCTCGCTCGACGCGGCGCTGGGATCCGCCCCGGATCTGCTGCTCGTCTCGGCGGGATTCGACGCCTACAGGGACGACCCTCTGACGGAGATGACCCTCGAGGCGGAGGATTTCGCGGAGCTCGGCTCCTGGCTCCGCAGCTGCGGCGTCCGCTGCGCGGCCGCCCTCGAGGGGGGCTACAGCGACGAATTGCCGCTCCTCGCCGACGCCTTCCTCTCCTCATGGGCCGGCGAATGACAACCGGGGCCGATTTTAGGTGTCGCAGGCTTTGGCCGACCCCATAACGATCATGCAGTCTGAGATGATTTCCCGTTTCCTGCCGCACCCCGTACGACGGCTCCTTGGCGTCAAGACGCAGCACCCGCGCATTTCCGGCTTCACGCTGATCGACAGGCCGGCCCAGCTGGCCCCGCTCCTCGCGGCGATCGACCAGTCGAGCGAGGTCGTGATGGATACCGAGGCGGACAACATGTACCGGTTCAGGGTCCGCGTCTGCCTCCTGCAGTTCTACGTGTGCGGCGAGGTCTTCCTCGTGGACGCGCTGGCCCCGATGGAGCTCGGCGCCCTCTGGCACCGCCTCGAGAAGCGCCACCTCGTCATGCACGGGAGCGACTTCGACCTGCGCCTCCTCTTCGACTTCTGCCAGTTCCGGGCGAAGAGCCTCTTCGACACCATGCTCGCGGCGCAGCTCCTCGGGCACAACCGCATCGGCCTGGCGTCGCTCATCGAGGACAACTTCGGCGTGAAGCTCGACAAGGAGGGCCAGAAGGCGAACTGGTCGCGCAGGCCGATCACCCAGAAGCTCCTCGACTACGCCGCGCTCGACGTCTGGTACCTTCCCGCGCTCCGCGACATCCTCACCCGGGAGCTGAAGCGCCTCGGCCGGCTCGACTGGATGGAGCAGCAGTGCCTCGCGCAGATCGAGTCCGGCGCGACGGGATTCTCGCCGCAGGGCGAAAACGACTGGAGGGTGGGGCGCTCGGAGCGGCTCCGCGGGCGGGGCCAGTGCGTCCTCTACGGCGTCTGGCACTGGCGCCAGGAGCAGGCGCAGCGCCTGGACACGCCGCCCTTCAAGGTCTGCTCGAACGAGCTGCTGGTGAAGATCGCCACGGCGGCGGACCTCGGCGGAAACGAGGATGTCGTCCTTGCGGGAGTCCACCTCGGCAAGCGCCACCCGCGGCTCATCGCCTCGCTGACCGAGGCCGTCCGCTCGGGCCTCGACCGCGATCCCCGCACCCTCCCGCGACGCCCGGGCCGCGACCCGAACCACGTGCCGCTCACGCAGGCCGAGATCGCGCTGCTCGACAGGATCAAGGCGGATAGGGACAAGATCGCGGCCAAGATATCGATCGATCCCACGCTCATCGCGAACAGGTCGCAGCTCTCGCAGATCGCCCGCACCCCGGACAAGCTCCACGAAATCATCCTGCCCTGGCAGGCCTACCTCCTCTCCCAGGCGCCTTCGCTCAAGGCGTGAACGCAAACATCGCCCGCCATCTTGACCGGATGGCAGCCTCCCAGGGCGGCGCGACCGCCCTGAAGGTGCCCCGGGGAAGGCTTGGGTCGGGCGAGATCGACTACCTGGCGCTGACCTACGCCGAGCTCCTCGCCGAGACGCGGGCCTGGGCGGCAAGGATGAATGCCCGCGGCATCGCGCGCGGCGACCGCGTCCTCGTCATGGTGAGGCCGGGCCTGCCGCTCATCGCGCTTTCATTCGCGCTCTTCAGGATCGGGGCCGTGCCCGTCATCATCGACCCGGGCATGGGGCTCGGGAGCTTCCTCTCCTGCGTGGCGCGCTCCAGGCCCAAGGCGCTCGCCGGCATCCCGCTCGCGCAGGCGCTCTCCCGCGTGTGCCTGCGCTCGTTCGCGAGCGTGTCCATCCGGGTGCCGGTCAGCGGGTCCATGACGGCCCGCATCGCGCGCGGCGGCGAGCCCGGGTCCGAGCCGGCAAGTTCCGAAGCGGGCGACCTTGCCGCCATCCTCTTCACCTCCGGGTCCACGGGCGCCCCGAAGGGCGTCCGCTACGAGCACGGGATGTTCGAGGCCCAGGTCGCCGCGATACGCGAGGCCTACGGGATCGAGCCCGGCGAGGTCGACCTGCCGCTCCTGCCCATCTTCGCGCTCTTCGGCCCGGCGCTCGGCATGACGAGCGTAATCCCGGAGATGGACCCGAGGCATCCCGCGAGGACCGACCCGGCGAAGCTCGTGCAGGCCATCCGCCAGGAGCATGTCACCAATTCCTTCGGCTCGCCGACGCTCTGGCGCAAGGTCGCCGCCCACTGCGCCGAGAAGGACATCGTCCTCGGCGGCCTCAGGCGGGTCCTTTGCGCCGGCGCCCCTGTGCCCTCCGACCTCTGGCAGGCGTCGAGGAGCCTCCTGCCCGGCGGGCGCATGCACAGCCCGTACGGCGCCACGGAGGCGCTTCCCGTCAGCTCGGTCAGCGCCGACGAGGTCGACCCCTCGTCCGTCGAGGGCGCCTGCGTCGGACGGCCCGTCGGCGGGACCGAGGTGCGGATCGTCCCCATAGCGGACGGCCCGGTTGCGGCGCTGCCCGCGGCCCTTCCCCACGGCGCCGTCGGCGAGATCGTCGTCCGCGGGCCCGTCGTCACGAGGGAATACGACGGCCTCCCCGGGGCCACTGCCGACGCGAAGATCCCCGGCCCAGGGGGCGGGGTCTGGCACCGCATGGGCGACTGCGGCCGGATCGACGCGTCCGGGCGCCTCTGGTTCCTCGGCCGCAGGGTCGAGCGCGTGCAGACGGCGGAGGGCACGCTCTTCACGGAGCCCTGCGAGCAGGTCTTCCGGGCCCATCCGCGCTCCCGCCGCTGCGCCCTGGTGGGGGTCGGCGGCAGGCCCGCGCTCGTCGCCGAGACCGCCACCGCGGGCGACGAGGACGCGCGCGCCCTCGCCGGGGAGCTGAGGGCGCTGGCCCTGGCTCACCCCCACACCGCGACCATCGGGCTGTTCTATTTCAGGAAGGATTTCCCGGTCGACGTCCGCCACAACGCGAAGATCCACCGCCTGACGCTCGCGGCCTGGGCGGCCGGCGCGAAGGCCTACGGGGCGCCGTGACACCGGACGCGCGCCAGCCCGGCCCGTCGGGTCCCGTGCTCGTCACGGGGGGGACGGGCTTTCTCGGGCGCCGGATCGTGGAGCGGCTGCTCGCCCAGGGGCGGCCCGTGAGCGTCAGCGGGCGCAGGCCCGCACCCGACCTCGAGGCCCGCGGCGTTCGCTTCATCAGGGCCGCCCTGGAGGAGCCCGCGCAGGTCGCCGAGGCCTGCCGCGGCATGGAGTGCGTGTACCACGTCGCAGCCAGGGTCGGCGTCTGGGGCCGGCGCGCGGACTTCGAGCGGGCCAACGTCGGCGGCACAAGGGCCGTGGTCGACGGGTGCCGCGAGCACGGCGTCAGGCGCCTCGTCCACACGAGCACGCCGAGCGTTGTCTACAACGGCAGGGACCTCGCGGGGGCCGACGAGTCGCTGCCGCTGACGACGGGCTGCCCCAGCCCCTATCCTACGACCAAGGCCCGGGCCGAGGCGGCGGTCCTCGCGGCCAACGGGCCGGGCCTCCGCACGGTGGCGCTCCGGCCGCACCTCATCTGGGGACCCGGGGACCCGCACCTGGTCCCTCGCATCCTTGCCCAGGCGCGCGCCGGGCGCCTCCGGATCGTGGGCGACGGCCGCAACCGGGTCGACATGGTGCATGTCGAGAACGCCGCCGACGCGCATGTCGCGGCCGAGCGCGCGATCGCCGGGGACGGGGCCGCGTGCGGCCGGGCCTACTTCATCACGAACGGCGAGCCGGTGGTCCTGTGGGACTGGGTGAACGCGCTCCTTGCGGCGCTCGGCGAGGAGCCCGTCCGCCGCAGGGTGCCGCTCGGGGCCGCGCGCGCGGTCGGCGCCGCGTGCGAGCTGGCGTGGGGGATCCTTCCCGTCCCGGGCGAGCCGCCCATGACGCGCTTCATCGCGGACGAGCTCGCCAAGGACCACTGGTTCAGCATCGCGGCCGCCAGGCGCGACCTCGGCTACAGCCCGCGGATCTCGATGGCGGAGGGCACGGCCGAGCTGGTGCGCCGCCTGCGGGAGGCGTCCCCGGCCTAGGCGCGCCGCTGGCGCACCGCCTCAAAGAGCGTGATGAGGGCCGCCATCGCGACGTTGAGGGAATCCGCCTGCCCCGCCATGGGGATCGCGACCGGCAGGTCGGCCTGGGTGAGCCAGAAGTCGCTGAGGCCGTACTGCTCGCTGCCCATCACGACGGCGAGCGGCCCGCGCAGGTCGCAATCGGAGTAGACCCTCTTCGCCGAGGGCGTCGTGGCGACCGAGCGGATGCCCTGCGCCTTCAGCCAGGAGAGGACGGCCCCGCTTTCCTCGACGACGCACGGGACGGAGAAGAGGACGCCCGTCGACGCGCGGACGACGTTCGGGTTGAAGAGGTCGGTCACCGGGTCGCAGACGATGACGGCGTCGCAGCCGGCGGCGTCCGCGCCCCGCAGGATCGTCCCCAGGTTGCCCGGCTTCTCGATCGCCTCGACGACGAGGAGGAACGGGGGCTTGCCGAGGGCCAGCTCCCCCAGGGTCCGCGTCCACTGCGGCGCCACGGCAAGGATGCCGTCCGGCCGCTCGCGGTAGGCGACCTTGCCGAAGGCCTCCTTCGACAGCTCGAAGAGCTTCGCCCCGGCCGCCTCGGCCGAGGCCAGCAGCGCCGGCTCGTTCTCCCCCAGGAACCATTCCCTCGCGAAATACAGCTCGGAGAGGGCCGCGCCCTTCTCGAGGGCCCGCCGCACCTCGCGGTACCCCTCGACGAGGAAAGCCCGCTCCTCGTCCCGGTCCCGGCGGTTGCGGAGCCTCACAAGGCGCTTCAGCCGCGGGTTCTGCAGGCTGGTGATTATCTCGACGGGCATCGCCCAATTTGAATTGTAACTTGAGGCCGTGTCCAAAAGGAAAAAATTCAACGACAAGCCGTTTGCCTACCACGAGGAGATCGACCTCGAGGTGACGACGCTGACGAACCTCGGCATGGGGCTCGGGCGGGTGGACCTCCCTGGAGCGGAGGACGGGAGGAAATGGGTCGTCATGGCCGCCTTCGCGCTCCCCGGCGAGAGGGTCCGGGCCCGGGTCTTCCGCAACCACACCAACTTCTCGGCGGCCGACGTCGTCCGTGTCATCGAGGCGTCGCCGGCGAGGACGGAGCCCAGGTGCCCCTACTTCGGCCGGTGCGGCGGCTGCCAGTATCAGAACCTCGAGTACAAGGAGCAGCTGCAGTGGAAGCGGAGGCAGGTCGCCGAGCTCATCGGGCACATGGCGGGGATGACCCTCGAGGTCTCCCCCGTCGTCCCGTCGCCGAGGCAATTCGGCTACCGCTCGAAGATCACGCCCCACTTCAACCGGCCCCGGCCGGGCGAGCCGCCGGCAATCGGGTTCCTGCGGCAGGGCACGAGGTTCGACATCGTCGACATCGAGCGCTGCGAGATCGCGACCGACGCCATAAACGCGAGCCTGTCCGCGGCCCGCGCCGGGATCATCGCGCGGGCCGCGGAGGGGGCCTACGAGCGCGGGGCCACGCTCCTGCTGCGCGACGCCGGGGGCGCCGTCGCCACGGAGCCCAGCGACAGGGTCGTCGAGCGGGTGGGAATCCCCGGCGGGCGCGACCTGCGGCTCTCGTTCCTCGCGAGGGACTTCTTCCAGAACAACCCGTTCATCCTGCCCGCCTTCGCGGGCTATGTCCGCGAGCAGGCGCGCGGCGCAGGCGCGCGCTTCATGGTCGACGCCTACTGCGGCAGCGGCCTGTTCGCCCTGGCGTGCGCCGACGCCTTCGAGAGGGTGGCGGGCGTCGAGGTCAGCGAGACGTCCGTCGCGTTCGCCCGGGAGAACGCCGCCGCGAACGAGATCCCCAACGCGTCGTTCTCCGCCGGCGACGCCGCGACGATCTTCGCCGGCCTCCCCTTCGCGGGCGACGACACCGTGGTCGTCATCGATCCCCCGAGGAGCGGCTGCGACGCCTCGTTCCTCGGCCAGCTCTTCGCCTTCCGGCCGGGAGCCGTGGTCTATGTGAGCTGCGACCCGGCCACCCAGATGCGCGACCTGAATGAATTTGTCGGGCAGGGCTACGAGGTGCGCAGGGTCCAGCCGTTCGACCTCTTCCCGCAGACGCGGCACCTGGAGTGCGTGATCACCCTCGCGCGGCCGGGCTATTGCAAATAGGCCGTAATCAGGACACTGTGCGCCCCTATGACCCCGCCGGCGACCTCCCCGCATCCGTGGAGGTTCTTCCGCAGCGGCGGGCTTGACCAGGTCCACCTGGGCTCGGCCGAGGACCTGCGGTCGCTGGAGCAGCTGGACAGGAAGCTCTGGGTGGCGCTCAGCTGCCCCGTGCGCGGCCTCCAGGTCGACGAGCGCACGCTGGCCCTCATCGACACCGACAAGGACGGCCACGTGCGGCCCCCGGAGGTCATCGCCGCCGTGTCCTGGGCCTGCACCAGGCTGGCCGACCCCAAGTCGCTGCTCGCCGGGTCGCCCTCCCTTCCCCTGGCGTCGATCGGCGACGCCGCGCTCGCGGAGTCGGCGCGCTGGGTCCTCTCGCGCCTCGAAAAGCCGGGCGATTCGGTGCTGCCCTCGGACGCCGCCGAGGTCGGCCGGGGCCTTTCCAAGGGGGCCCTGAAGGGCGACGGGATACTCCGGCCCGATGCGGGGGGGGACGACGACACCCGCGCGCTCGTCGCGGACATCACGGCGTGCTGCGGCGAGGCGAGCGAGAAGACCGTGGCCGCGTTCTTCTCGGACCTCGAGGCGTTCAGGGGATGGGCCGCGCGGGGCGGCCCCGCCGCGGCGGCGGACCTGGGCCCCTTGGCGGCCGAGGCGTTCGAGGCCGTCGCCGCCGTGAAGGCCAAGGTGCTCGACTACTTTGCAAGGACGGGGCTGTCCGCCTTCGACCCCGCGGCGACGGCGGGCCTCGGCCGCACGCCGGACGACTACCGCGCGATGGGCGGCGCGGTGCTGTCCCCCGACGCGCCCGCCATCGCCGCCCTCCCCCTAGCCGCGGTCGCCCCGGGAAAACCCCTCCCCCTCTCGGCCGGCGTCAATCCCGCCTGGGCGGGGGCCCTCTCGAGGCTGCGGACGGCCGCCGTGGCGCCGATCCTCGGGGCCGACCGGCAGGAGCTGACCCGCCAGGACTGGGATGCGCTCCAGGCGAAGCTGCAGCCCTACGAGGCCTGGGTCGGCACGCGGCCGGCCACAAGGGCCGCGGGCCTCGGCGCCGAGAGGATCGAGGCCATCCTGGAGGGCGGCGGCAGGAAGGCCCTTGCGGACCTCTTCGCCGAGGACAGCCAGCTCGCCCCAAGGGTGGGCGCCGCCGCGGACGTCGAGCGCCTGGCCCTCCTCCACAGGGACCTGGGCACGATCCTGCGGAATTTCGTCAACTTCGCCGACTTCTACTCGAAGGGGCACTCGGCGGTGTTCCAGGCCGGCACCCTCTATGTCGACAGCCGGGCCTGCAGCCTCTGCGTCCAGGTGGACGATGCCGCGGCGCATGCGGCGTTCGCGGTGATGAGCCGCCTCTATGTCGCCTACCTCGACTGCAGGAGGCCCGGGGGCCGCACGATGAAGATCGCGGCGGCGGTCACCCAGGGCGACAGCGACTACCTCTTTGTCGGGCGCAACGGCGTGTTCTACGATCGCACGGGCGCGGACTGGGATGCGACGATCACCTCCATAAGCGACAGCCCGATCAGCATCCGCCAGGCGTTCCTCGCGCCCTACAAGCGCGCGTCGGCCTTCATCAGCGAGCAGTTCGCCAAGTTCGCCGCCTCGAAGGACAAGGCCGTCCAGTCAGCGGTGGGCGCGTCCGTGGCCTCTCCCGGCGCGGCCGCGGCGCCCGGCCAGTACTTCGATATCGCCAAGTTTGCCGGGATCTTCGCGGCCGTCGGGATCGCCATCGGCGCCGTCGGCGTCGCCGTCGAGAGGATCTTCAGCCGCCTCATGGGCCTTCCCATCTGGATGTGGCCCGTGGCGGTCCTTGCGGCGCTCCTCATCGTCTCGGGCCCCTCGATCCTGCTCGCGGCGATAAAGCTCCGGCAGAGGACCCTGGGCCCCCTCCTCGAGGGCACGGGCTGGGCCGTCAACGGGCGGGTGAAGATCAACATGCCGCTCGGCTCCGCGCTCACGGAGCGCGCCTGCCTTCCAGCCGGCTCGGCGCGGATCGGCACGGATCCCTATGAGGACAAGGCGGCGGGGCGGCGCCGGCGCGCCGCGGCAGCCGTCATCGTCCTGGTTTGCGCCTGGCTGGCCGCGGCGAGGATCTTCCGCCTCTGGCCGTTCTAGCGGGCCGTCAGTGGAATTCCATCCACTCGGCCGAGCCGTACCGCTCGATAAGGCCCTCCATCTCCTCGTCGCTGAACTCGGGCCACGGCGACGGCGCGGGCACGGCTTCCAGCGCCTGGCCAAGGCGTCCCAGGAAGTCCCTGCCAAGGTGGTCCCAGTCCACGGCCGGGACGCCGGTCGCGGGCTTCCAGACGGACCCCTGGAACAGGAGCCCGCGCTTGTTCCTCTTCTGGGCGCCGCCGGCGATCTTGGCCCCCGTGACGGAGTGGACCACGTCGAAGACCTCCGCCCGCTCGAAGCAGACGCCGGCGGGCCCCACAGGCCGGCTGGCATCGGCCGGGACCGCGGGCTCCAGCGCGGCGGGCACGCCGAGCGCCCTCAACGACGCGGCCAGGGCCTCGTGCACCGCGCGGTAGGACTGCGTCGCGCGGGCCTCCTCCATCACGTGGCCCCGGGGGATCACCAGGCTGTAGGTCCAGTCGTCCCTGTGGTCGACAACCCCGCCGCCCGTCGGCCTCCGGCAGAGGTCGACCGGCCCCTCGGGCAGCTGCGACTTCACGAAGGCGAGCTTCTGGCTGTAGCCGAACGTGAAGGCCGGCGACCTCCAGCCGTAGTGGCGGAACCGGATCGCGCCCTCCCTCGGGTAGCGCTGCAGGAGCATGAAGTCCGTCGCCATGTTCTCCGCCGCGCCGCCCGTACGCCCGGGCAGTACGTCGAAGGTCATGGCGATCGGACGAGCCACTCCGATTTCCAGCCCCTCGCCTCGCGGCTGAGGCAAAGGACGCCGGCCTTGGGAAACGGGTAGAAGATCGCCGCCCGGTCGGGGCCGTGGACCATGGCCGAGGCAAGGATGCCGAGGTGCGGCTCGTGCCCGACGACCGCCACGTCGGACGACTCCGCCTCGAGGAGGGATGCGATGGAGGAGGGGTTGTCGTCCGGCCCGAGCCCGGCCTTGAGGACGAGGGGCGGCGGGAGGCCAAGCCCCTTCGCGAGCAATTCGGCGGTCTCGACGGACCGCAGGAGGGGGCTGTGCCAGATCTGCGCCGGCGCAAAGCCGCCGCGCTTCTCCAGGGCCGAGCAGGCCCGGGCGACCTGGCCGCGCCCCTTCTCGCTCAGGGGCCGCCGGGGATCGTCCTCGTCGGGCACCGCGTCCGCGTGCCTCATCAGGTAGACGACCCTTCGGGCGGGGGCCTTCGTCACGGGGCGAGCCGCTCGACGACCCAGTTGGTCCCGTCCCGGCGGTAGCGCAGGCGGTCGTGCAGCCGGCTCCGTCGGCCCTGCCAGAACTCGACGGTCTCGGGCGCGATCCTGTAGCCGCCCCAGTTGGGCGGCAGCGGCGCCGTCGCCCCGGAATATTTCCCCTCGGCGGCCTTCATCGAGGCCTCGAGCGCGTCGCGGCCCGAAAGGAGGGTGCTCTGCGCGGAGGCCCACGCCGCGAGCTGGCTGGCGCGCGGGCGGCTGTGGAAATACGCCCCGCTCTCCTCGCGGGAGACCCGCGTCACGGGCCCCTCGACGATGACCTGCCGCTCGAGGACGACCCACGGGAAGAGGAAGGCGGCGCGCGGGTTGGCCTCAAGCTCGCGGCCCTTCCGGCTCTCGTAGTTCGTGTAGAACACGAAGCCGCGCCCGTCGACGCCCTTCAGGAGGACCATCCTCGCGGAGGGGCGGCCGTCCTTCGCCGCCGTCGCCAGGATCGCTGCGTTCGGCTCCTGGATCCTCGCCGCCTCGGCCTCCTGGAACCACTTCTCGAACTGCCTGAAGGGATCCTTCGCCAAGTCCTTCTCAAGCAGGCCCGCAAGGGAATACTCCTTACGTTGGTCGGCCAGGGTCATCGCTGGGGCAAGATGCCCCCATCGATTTGCCCTGTCAAAAACATCCCGGCTCAGCGCGTCAGGGAGCGGATGATCCCGGCGTCCCCGGGGAAATCCCTGAGGAGCGACGGCGTGGCCCCGAGCTCGAAGCCGCGCGCCTCCCAGGCCGGGGTGACGACGCACCCGAAGAGGGCCCACCCCCGGGGGCCCGGCAGCAGGCGCGCGCCCTGCCAGAGGCCGGCGCGGACGAAGGCCTGCGGCGCGTGCCCGGACAGGGGGTCCGGCCCCAGGACAACCCTGCGGGCGCCGCCGGCCTCGCCCAGGAGGACGAGTTCCGCCGGGTCGCCCGCCTGGTGGTGCCAGGCCTCATCCATCTGGAGGCGGTGCAGCGCCGAGAAGTCGTCCCCGGCGATCATGAACAGGATCCCCGACGCCAGCGCCCGGCCGTCCGGGCCGTGCGTCCGCCCGGTCCAGGACGCCGCAAAGAGGCCGCCCTCGCCGGGAAGGGGGGCGAGCCGCAGTCTCGCGGCCAATTGCCGCGCTTCCTCGTTCATGGACAGTAACATACACAAGGGCGGCCCGATTGCACGCCATTCCGCTTCCCGTCGGGCTGGGGATCCGAAAAAGTGTCCGGATGGACCGGCTGAATGCCCTCGTCGAACGAAGCACACCGGCCCTGCTCGGCCGCCTGAAGCGCCTCGTGGGTTTTGCCACGATCAACCCCCCGGGCGCCGACTACCGCCGCGCCACCGACTACCTCCTGCGCGAGATGTCGCGGGTCGGCCTTGCGGCCCGGCGCCTCCAGGTCCCGGCCCGGGTGGTGCGCCGCCACCTGCCGCCCGGGCAGCATGCCTACCCGCGCTACAACGTCCTCGGCAAATTGAAGGTCCCCGGGGCGCGCAAGACCGTCCATTTCAACGCCCACTACGACGTGGTGCCCGTGTCCGGAAGCTGGCGCCACGGCAGCCCTTTCAGCGGCGCCGTCGAGAAGGGGGTCATCTACGGGCGCGGGACGGCCGACATGAAGGGCTCGATCGCGAGCCTGCTCACGGCCCTGGACGCCATCCGCCTCGCCCGCGCCAGGCCGCTCGTGAACATCGAGGTCTCGTTCACGGCGGACGAGGAGACGGACTCCTACCTCGGGGCCCGGTGGCTGGTCGAGAACGCCCCGATCAGCCCGGACTACGCCGTCGTCATGGAGGGCGCGGAGGGCGACGAGGTCTGCTGCGGCCACAATGGGACGCTCTGGATGGAGGTGGCCGTCCACGGGCGGGCCGCCCACGGCTCGACGCCGAGGGCCGGGGTCAACGCCCTGGAGAAGATGGCGGCGCTCGTCCTCGAGCTCGAGGGCTACAAGAGGCGGCTTGCGCGGACGACCTTCCTGACGCCCGAGGGCAAGACGATGCGGCCGACGATCAACACCGGCGGCGTCTTCTCCTGCGGCGAGGGCGCGAAGATCAACACGGTGCCGGCCGAGGCCTCCTTCTCCATAGACCGGCGGGTCCTCGCGATCGAGAACCACCGCGGGGCCGAGCGGGACCTGCGGGCCTTCCTCGCCGCGGCAGCGCGGCGGATCCCGGGGTGCCGGATCACGGTCTCCAAGGTTTCCGAGAACTTCTCGTGCTTCACGAAGCCGAGCCATCCCTTCTTCAGGGCCATGGCCTCGAGCGTCCGGGGCGTCCGGGGCAAGCCGACCGTCTTCAACGTCTCCACGGGGTTCAACGACATCCACTACTTTGCCCACCACCTGAGGATCCCCACGCTGGGCTACGGCCCGGGGGGCGAGGACATGCACGCGGTCGACGAGCGGGCGCGGGTGCCGGACCTCGTCGCCACGGCGCGCATCTACGCGAACCTCCTGACGAGCTTCGCGGGCTGAGGGGCTACGGGCCCGAGAGCCCGCGGCGCACGATGTGGACCGCGATGGCCGCGAGGAGGAGGGCGATGATCTTCGAGACCGCCCGGAGCCCCGTCTGGCTGACCAGCCGCTCCAGCTTGTCGCTGGTCGCGAAGGCCAGCGCCGCCAGGGCCAGGTTCACCGCGAGGGCGAGGAGCGTCATCGGGATGCCCATCGTCTGCGAGAGGACGAGGAGGGTCGCGATGGTGGCCGGACCCGCGATGAGGGGCATGCCGAGCGGCACGACCCCGAAGTCCTCGGGCAGGCTCATCTTCTCCTGGGACGGCGTCTGGATCAGCTCGCGCGAGGCCAGGACGAAGAGGATGAGGCCGCCGGCGACCTCGAAGTCGCCCTCGCCGATGCCGATCGCCAGGAAGATGCTGCGGCCAAGGAGCAGGAAGAGGAGCGCCACGAGTCCGCCCGTGATCGTGGCCTGGTTGGCGATCTTTCGCCGCCGGTCGACGGGCACGTCGCGGCCGAGGGCGAGGAAGATCGCGACGAGGCCCGGCGGGTCGATCGTCACGAAGAGCGGGATGAAGCACTCCAGGAATTTCCGGCCCGCATCCATGGGCCGAGGATGCCCGGGGCGGGGGGGAAGGCAATCCACCTTGCGCGCGGGCGGTGCAGCGCCCTAGAGATTCGATACATGGCCGATCCCCGGCAGGACCTCTATGCGCTGACGCGCCCCGCCCTCCACGCGCTGATCGGCTCGTGGGGGATCAGCCCCGTCCACGGCAAGGCGGTCTGGAAGGCCCTGTACCTCGGCCGGGCCGACGCGCTTGGGCAGATCCCCGGGATACCCCTGCGCCTGCGGGAGCGCCTGGAGGCCCAGGCGCGGATCGGCTCCCTCTCCGTCGCGGGCCAGGCCGACTCCAGCGACGGCTTCACCCGCAAGTTCCTCCTCTCCCTGTCCGACGGGGAGCGGATAGAGGCGGTGCTCATGCGCTTCACGGGCCGGGTGACCGCGTGCGTCAGCAGCCAGGCGGGCTGCGCCATGGGCTGCGTCTTCTGCGCGACCGGGCAGATGGGCTACCGCAGGCAGCTGACCACGGCCGAGATCATGGCCCAGGTGATGCACGTCGCCCGCGCCCTGTCCGGGTCCGACCGCCCCGGGCGCCTGCGCAACATCGTCTTCATGGGGATGGGCGAGCCCCTCCTCAACTACGAGGCCGTCATGGAGGCCGTGGGCCTCCTCATGGACCCGCACGGCCTGGGGATCGGCGGCGCTCACATCACGGTCAGCACGGTCGGCGTCGTGCCGGGCATCCGCCGGATGGCGGACGAGGCGTGCCCGGCCTGCCTCGCCGTCTCGCTCCACGCGCCGACGCAGGAGGAGCGCCTCCAGCTGGTGCCGGTCGCCCGGAAGTGGCCGCTCGGGGAGCTGATGGACGCGTGCCGCTACTACTGCGACAAGCTGGGGAGGCGGATCTTCTTCGAGCTCGCCCTCATCGACGGCCGGAACGACTCGGAGGAGCACGCCCACGCGATCGGCCGGCTCCTCAAGGGCATGCAGGCCCAGGTGAACCTCATCCCGCTCAACCCGACGGCGGGCTATTCCGGGGCGCCGTCACGGAGCGAGGCGGCCAAGGCCTTCCAGGCCGTCCTTGCGCAGGCCTACGGGCTTCCGAGCACCGTGAGGCAGAGGCGGGGAATCGACATCGCCGCCGGCTGCGGCCAGCTGGCCGCGGCGGGCCGGGGGCCTCAGTCGTAGCGGGCCGCCCGCCCGAGGTAGTTGAGCGTCCAGATCTCCTTCCAGACGCGGTAGCGGCCCTCGCCCGTGATCTTTCCCTGGTCCTCGCGGACGCCGCGCGGGTTCAGGAAGCCGAGCTCCGTGTTCACCCGGTCGAGCTCGCGCTGGGTGTCGTTGAGGTCGGCCAGGGGCTCGATCGTGAAGGGAGCAAGTCCCCGCCCCATCGAGGCGGTGCGCCTCTTGTGGACGGCAAGGAGCCGGGGCAGGGAGCGGCAGCAGGGGCGACGGTCGACGAACCAGTTCTCCGGATAGAACCCGCCAAAGGGAACGTAGAGGTTGTCCGTCACGTACCTGGAGCCGTCCGCCCCCTGGGAGGAAAGCGAGAAGCAGACGTCGATGGCGCCGTTGTTCTGGGGCAGGAAGGTCACCTCGACCCGCAGGAGCGCCGCCTCGTCCTGGTAGACGGAGACCCGCATGTAGATGTCGCCGCCCACCTCGGCCTTCAGGGCCTGGATCTGCCGGAAGCCCTGGGAGCGCAGCCATTCGCGGATCTTCAGGAAACGGGCCTGGACGGGCCACTCCTCGCCGCTGTTGTTCGGCACGTACCGCGGAAAAAGCGGGAAGGGGCTGACGCTCAGGGCCGCGATCCTCAACCAGTTGTAGAGGGTCTCGACGAGGAACCAGATGAGGAAGCCCGCCACCGCGATGACCCACATGGGGCGGTCGATGACCTCGAAATAGCGGCAGAACCAGGCCCAGACGATGGGAAACACGATCCACCGCAGCCAGCGGTCCGCGATCGCGACCACGGGCGACGAGAGCCGCTGGCTGACATAGACGACGGCCAGGTAGAGGGCGACGGCCGAGGCGATGATGAAGCGATACTCCATGTGCTAGTGGGTTGTCAGCGCCAGAACGGGCGCGTTCCCGGCATTCGCGCGCCGCCGAAGGGCAGGCGAGGGGTCCGGCTGGAGGGGCCTCTTCGTCATAGTTGCCGGAAAGCGTACCCCGGATTGCCGGCTTGGGGCAAGCCGAAGGAGCGCAACCTCCGGGGAGCCATCGAATTAGCCTGCGCCCCGGCCGCCACCCCCCTGCGCCCGCGATCCAACGGGCCGATGCCGTGTCCACAAGCGGGCGTGGAATCGACGAGGACGAGCGTGCCGGCAAGGGCCCATTGGGCGGGCCTCGTCTTCCTGACCCTCGCCGTCCTGACGAGCGTCGTCGACAGCTCGGTCATGACCGTCGCCACCCCGACGATCACAAAGGCCTACCACACGGGGCTCTCGACCGTCGAATGGACGGCGACCATCTACTCGCTCGTCTTCGGTGCGACGATGCTCCTCTGGTCGAAGGTGGGGTCGACCTGGGGCTACCGGCGGGTCTTCATCCTGGGCAGCCTCGTCTTCGCGGCCGGCTCCGCCCTGGTCGGATGGTCGCCGAACATCGGCGTCATGATCGGCATGCGCGCCCTGCAGGGCGCGGGGGCCGCGATGTTCAACCCGGCCGCGATCGCGCTCATCGCGCTCCTCTTCCCCCCGGGCGACCGCCCGCTCGCCTACGGCATCAACGGGATGGCGGGAAGCGTCGGCGTCGCGCTGGGGTACGTCCTCGGCGGCGCGTGCGCCCAGTACATCGGCTGGCGCTGGGCGTTCTATGTCAACCTGCCGATATGCCTCGTGGCGATCCTGGGCGCCCTGAAAACGATCCCGGTGGACGAGGAGCCGAAGGTGCATCCGCCGATCGACGTCATCGGCGCCGTCCAAAGCTTCCTCGGCCTGGGCCTCCTCATCTTCGGCCTCAGCGAGGGGGAAACGTTCGGCTGGTGGCGCCCCAAGGGCCCCATGAAGCTCCTTTTCCCCAGCACGGAGATGCCGGTCTCCATCGTCCCCGCGGCCCTCGCGATCGGCGCCCTCCTCGTCATCGCCTACGCCGCCCGGGAGCTGAGGCTCCGGCGCCACGGGCGCAACCCGGTGTTCGACGTGACGCTCTTCGCCATCCGCAGCTTCCGGTGGGGCGGTATCGTGGCGATGCTGCGCTACCTGGCCCAGTTCACGATCAACTACGGCGTCACCCTTTTCCTCCAGGTCGACGAGGGCCTTCCGGCCTTCAAGGCGGCCCTCGTCTCCCTCCCCAATGCGCTTGCGGGCCTGGTCGCCGGCCCCCTGGGGGGATGGTTCGCCAACAAGGTCGGCGTCGGCAGGTCCGTGCAGATCGGGATGGCGTGCCAGGCGGCGGGGATCGGCTGGGTCGCGCTCGTCCTGGCGCCGAGGCTGTCGGTCACGGACCTCATCGTCCCGTTCGGGCTCTTCGGGTTCGGCGCGGGCCTGGCGGGCGCGCAGCTGAACACGGCGACGCTCCAGGACGTCCCCAGGGAGCGGACGGGCGACGCGGCGGGCGCCGCGACGACCCTGCGGCAGCTGGGGGCGTCGTTTGCCGTCGCCATCTTCGCCATCCTCTCGGCGGGCACGACGGCGAGGCTGGTCCACGAGGGCTACAGCGTCACCTGGCAGGGTGTGTACTCCGTCCGCGAGATAATCGAGCTCATGATGGGCGTCAGCCTCGCGTGCCTCGCCCTCAGCTTCCGGATACCGAACCACCGGCCGAAGTTCGAGGCCGCCCCCCAGCTGCCCTATCCGGCCGGCCACTCGGTTGTCCCGTCGGTCATGGCCTCGCTGCAGGCCGACGCCGAGCACGAGCGTTCCGTCCTCGCGGGAGCCCCCCGCCCCAAGGGCTAAGAGTCAGCAAGCCGGTAACCGCGGCGGCTCGCCGCCGTCGTACTAGTCATGAATACCATGACCACGAAGATACTCTCCGCTGTCGCCGCCGCCGGGTTCCTCGGCGCCGGGGCCGCGTGGGCCGCCGATGCGTCGGCCCAGCCGGCCGCCCCGCAGGAACAACCAGCCGCGGTGTCCGCCCACCCCTGGCAGGGGGGCGCCCGCGGCGCCCGCCTGCGCCGCCCGGCCCTCCGGAGGATGGCCCTCAGGCGCCTGGCGCGAAGCCTGAAGCTCGACCAGAACCAGAGGGACGCCATCCGCCACCTGCACGCGAGGACGATGGCGCAGGTCTGGGCGATCCGGGCGAATGACGGCCTGACGGCCGCCCAGCGCCACGACCAGGTGAAGGCCGCATTCGAGTCCAGCCGCGCCGAGCTGCGCAACACGCTGACGCCGGAGCAGCGCGACACGCTCGACCGGATCGAGAGCCGCCCGGAGCGGATGCTCCTCGGCCTCTGAACGACCGACGGTTGACATGCCAGCACCCCCAGCGGCCGGGTTCAAAAGCAACCTGCTGGAGAAGGTGATCGGAACAAGCGCGGTTTTGCCGTTCCAAGACCGTGGGCAAGCAGCTTAGGCCCGTGGCCCAGGCTAGGACTTTTCACGTTCTGACATTTGGGCGCCCACCAAGCCGGCGAAAATTCCTAGTCCGACTATCCCCAAGCCAATTTGCCATCCATCGAACCAAAAGAGGAGGGCGGCCAGCTTTCGCGACGCATCCTCGGGAAGCTGGCCAGACCACCGGAGCCTAAGAGCCTCAAGCAGATCATTGCTTTTCAAGGCTTCAAAATAAATCAATGCAATTATGAAGGTATCAACGGCAGCTGCAAACAGGCGAATCCACAACGCTTGCCCACGCGCGGCAATCCAAGCCAATGGAACGCAAAGGCAGAGGAACACCCACCGCCAACCCACAAGAATCGTACAAAACTCAATAATCCTTTCAGCATCTTCCGGGGAATTGATGACCGTGGGAACGGCCGCAGTAAGGCTTCGCTGCCCCAGCACACCCCCAATCAGCAGTATCAGGGGCCATATAGTATAAGAGGCAGTGGCACATAAAAAAAGAGCGATGCCTGCGGCCGACAAGATCGAGCGATGCAGCCTCCGTCGCCCCTGCGCGTCCGGGTAATTCGGATCAGTAACAAAACGCCAAAAGCGCCTCTTCATCGTCTACTTCAGTGTACGGAAAAAGGACGCTCAATGGGAACGCCGTCTCCGGACGGTAACTGGAGCACACATTTCGAAATCTTAGCTCTGCCTCATCGGCATGATGACGCAGATGAAGTTGTCGAGCGTCTTGAAGACGCCGGGGCTCACCTCGTCCTTCAATTCCAGGAAAACCTCGTCCTTCGCCAGCGCCCTCAGGGGGTCGATGATGAACGCCGGGTTGAACGCCACCTGGAGGTCGGGGCCGCTGTAGCCGATCGCCATCGACTCGTGCGCCTCGCCGAAGTCGGGGCTCTGCGCCGTGATCTCGAGCAGGTTGCTGGTCAGCTTGATCCGGACCGAGTTCGACTTCTCGGAGCAGACGAGCGCCGCGCGGTGGACGCACTGCAGGAGGAGCTCGCGCTCGAGCTTTATCCTCTGGTGGGTCTCCTTCGGGATGACCTGCTGGTAGTTGGGGTAGCTTCCCTCCACCACCTTCGAGTAGAGGTAGATGCTGTCGATGAGCCCGCTGCTGTCCTTGTCGGTGGCGATCTGGAACGCGCAACGCCGGTCGTTGAAGTTGATCTTCACCTTGTCGCCCTTGTCGAGGATGCGGGTCAGCTCGCCGACGGTCTTGGCCGGCAGGATGATGGCGCCCGTGCCCGAGTCCGGGACCGACATCTCCTTGGAGACCAGCGCCAGGCGCCGCCCGTCGGTCGCGACCAGGGTGAGGCTGCCCTCCTTGAAGTTGAAATAGACGCCGTTCAGCGTGTAGCGCGTCTCGTCCTGGGACTGGGCGTACGACACGCTCTTCAGCATGGCGGAAAGCTCGCCCTGCTGCAGCGTGTGGGCCTTCTCGTCGCCGAACTCGGGCAGGGGAGGGAACTCGTCCTTGCCCATGCCCATGATCCTGAAGGTGGACCCGCCGGATGAGAGCTTCACCTGGTGGTTGGGGGAGGCGTCGACGGAGACGTCGGCGTTCGGGAGCTCCCGGACGATGCTGGCCAGCCTCCTCACGGGAAGGGTGACCGAGCCGCCCTCCCTGACGTCCGCCTTGATCTTGCAACGGATCCCGAGGTCGAGGTTGGTGGTGGTCAGCGACAGCTGGTCCTTCTCGGCCTCGATGAGAACGTTACTCAGGATGGGCATCGTTGCCTTCGATCCCACGACGTTGAGGACCTGCGATAGGCCGTTGGCGAAATGGTCTCGGTTCGTCTTAAATTTCATGGGTCCGGGGCTCTTTCCCTTGGGATTGAGGGACAAGCTAACAAAGACCAGATGGATACATGTTCAATAATGAAAGATAGCAGTAGTCGTATAGGGGGCTGAAAAGACCAGTAACCCGGCCGTTTCACTCGGAAAAACGGCCTGCGGAGGCGGTGAGCAAACCAACCGGCCGCTGCGAGTAAATGCCGGGTTATTCGCAAGGGGCCTGTTGCCAAGAAGCCGCCGACACGTTCCCGACACGATGTTCGCAAGACCTGGCGGCCGCCGGACCGCTTGACCCCGGCGGGGCCGCCCGCGAGCCTAGCGCGCGAATGGCGAATTCCGGCGACACACCGCGGCCTGCGGCGGCCCCGCCGTCGGTCTTCATCAGCTACGCCTCGCAGGACCTGGACGCGGTGCGGCTGATCCGCGATGCCCTCGTGGGGGCGGGCTTCGACGTCTGGCACGATGAGAACGAGCTTGGGGGCGGCGACGCCTGGGACCAGAAGATACGCCGGCAGATCCGCGAGTGCGTGTACTTCATGCCGGTCATCTCGGCGAACGCGAATGCGCGCCACGAGGGCTATTTCCGCCGGGAGTGGCGGCTGGCGGTGGAGCGGACGCTCGACATGGCCGACGACGTGACGTTCATCGTGCCGATCGCAATCGACCCGGTCAACCAGGCCAGCGCGCGGGTCCCCGACAAGTTCCTCGCCGTCCAGTGGCTGTCGCTGCCGGGCGGCCGGCCGACGACGGCGTTCTCGGCGTGGTGCGCCCGCCTGCTCTCGGGCGCCGCGCCGGCTGCCCCAGCGCCGAGGCTGCCGCCCGCGGGGCGCCCGGCGCCCCCGGCCCCCCCGCCCGTCCTTCAGGCCCGCGCGCACGCCTATCCCAGGTTCCCGGAGGAGAAGCCGGGCCAGCGCCTCCATTTCCTCTTCTCCGTCGCCGGCTGGGCGCTCCAGTACGCCTGGGCCGCGTACTGGAACATGCCGAGGCGCTGGCGGCGCCTCCTCTCCATCGTCATCTTCCTGGCCCTGCTCGACCAGACGTGCTCGGAAAACCGGCCGCACCGGCCGTCGGACGAGGAAAAGGCGAAGATCGAGAAGGCCGCGGCCGAGGTGAGCGAGGACCTCCACGGCACCGCCGACTCAGGACACGACGCCTCCGGGCTCGCCAAGCTGGGCGGCGCGATAGCCGAGGCGGTGAACCACGGCCTCGAGGAGGACGAGCCCCAGGTGCTGGTTGTGCCGTTCCAGCTTGCGGGCGCGGACGCCGCGTCGGCCGGCTTCTGCCAGTCGGTCTTTGCGTCGCTCTACGGCAAGCTCTCGGTCGAGCCCGCGCTGAGGGTGGGCCTCGTCAAGGACGGGGACGCCGGCGTGGGGGACGACCCGCTGAAGCTCGGACGCCTGAGGGAGGCGAAGACCGTCCTCTACGGCTCCTACAAGGCCGGGCCCTCGCCCGTCCTCGAGGTCGCGCAGTCCGACGTCGGGGGCCGCTCCGTCATGTGGACGAGGGATTTCCCGGCGGCCGGAGACCCGCTCGCGGTGGCCGAGCAGATCCGCGCGCTCGTCCGGGCCAAGCCGTAGCCGGCCTCAGGGGGCCGGCCTGGGGGGCCTGCGGCGCATCATGTGGCGCAGGAGCGCGAAGCCGATGTAGGCCAGCGTGAGGACGAGGAGAGCGATCTCGTGGAAGATGTAGACGAAGGCGATGACGGCCAGGATGCCGACGAACGTGCGCAGCCGGGTCTGGGTCTGGAGGTCGACGTTCTTCCCGCTCGGGAACCGGACCGTGCTCATCATGAGGAAGGCGATGAGCAGCATGAGGAGCGGCAGCGCGAAGATCGCGGCCTTGTTGAGCGACTTGTCGAGCTCGGCGAGCTTGAGGAGGAAGAGGACGAGCGCGGCCACGGTTCCCGCGGCGGCCGGCACGGGCAGCCCGATGAAGTCCTTGTTCGACTCCTTCTTCCCCTTGTGGAGGAGGGGGTTCGTGATGACGTTGAACCGCGCGAGCCGCATCGCCGCGCAGAGGAGGTAGACGAAGCCCACGAAGCCGCTCATGTAGCTCATCCAGGTGATGCCCTGGGTGAACGGCAGGTTGCGGAACCACGCCAGGTCGCCGAACCCCTCGAACTGCCGCGACGGCGACAGGATGAAGAAGAACATGAGGAAGGCGGGCGCCATGCCGAACGAGACGACGTCCGCCAGCGAGTCGAACTCCGCGCCGAAGAGGGATTCGCGGCCCCCCATCCGGGCGAGGCGCCCGTCCAGGGCGTCGAAGAGGGCGGCGCCGAAGATGAAATAGACTGCGTAGCGGTAGTGGTCGCTCGAGCTAGCGCCGAGGTAGAGGCCGTCCTCCGCGCTGCCGGCCAGGCGGGCATGGATGCAGTTCACGACCGCCATGAATCCGCAGAAGAGGTTCCCGGCCGTCATCAGGTTCGGCAGGAGGTAGATCCTGCTGGCCTGCGCGACGTTGTAGGGGTCCTCGCGCGACTCGAGGTCGGCCTGCTCCCTCGGGTCGTTCCGCCGCTGGAAGATCATTTTGTCAGGCTTTCCAGGTACTTCCAGAACTTGGAGTCCTGCTCGACGAGCTGCTGCTCGGACACGGGCAGGCGGTTGCGCAGCAGGAAGTCCTCCAGGGAATTCCTGTGGAGGATGTAGTTCACGTGCAGCGTGTCCCCCCCGGCCTCGAAATAGAACCGGTGCTCGCCCGCGCGCAGCCTGTAGAATGACTTGCCGGCCCGCTGGAACCGGCCGAGGGGCTCGCGGGGATGCTCGAGGTCCGAGGCCTTGAGGCTGCTGATGGGTTCCATCACCTCCAGCTGCGCCAGGGTTTCCAGCTTGTTCAGCTCCCGCATGGCTTGCTCTGAAAAGGTAACCTGATACATCCGACTTGGGGGTCTAAACCGGGGCAGGTTGCCCGCAACGCAATTCATTGCAAAACGATGGCAGAAAAGCCCGTTAGCCTTGCCGCCATCGTGGCGGCGCGGCGCAGGATCCGGTCGGGCGTGGTCCTGACGCCCTGCCCCGAGTCGGTCCCCCTGAGCGAGGTGACGGGCTCGCGCATCTTCTGCAAGTTGGACAACCTCCAGCGCACGGGCTCCTTCAAGGAGCGGGGGGCGCGCAACGCCCTCCTGCGCCTGCCGGCGGCTTCCCGGCGGCGGGGCGTCGTCGCCGCCTCGGCGGGCAACCACGCCCTCGGCCTGGCGTACCACGGCAGGCTCCTCGGCATCCCCGTGAGGGTGGTCATGCCCGAGTTTGCGCCGCTCATCAAGATAGCGACCTGCGAGCGGCTGGGGGCCCGGGTCATCCTGCACGGCGCCGATTTCGGCGAGGCGAGGGCCGAGGCCGACCGGCTGGCGGCCCGCGACGGCCTCGCCTACGTCCACGGCTTCGACGACCCGGACATCATCGCAGGGCAGGGGACCCTCGGCCTCGAGATCCTGGAGCAGGTGCCCGATGTCGACGCGATAGTCTGCCCCGTGGGCGGGGGCGGCCTCCTCGCCGGCCTCTGCGTCGCCGTGAAGGCGCGACGGCGGCGCGTCAGGGTGATCGCCGCCGAGAGCGTCTGCACGGGCAACCTGACGGCGGCGCTGGCCGCCGGGCACCCGGTCCGCGTGCCGCGGCGCTCGACGCTTGCCGACGGCCTGGCCACGCTGACCGTCGGACAGAACGCCTTCTCGCTTGTGCGGAGCCTGGTCGACGGCGTCGTGCGGGTGGACGAGCGGTGGATTTCCCTGGCGATCCTGAGGATGCTGGAGCTGGAAAAGACGGTCGTGGAGGGCGCGGCCGCCGTCCCGCTGGCGGCCATGATGTCCGGGGCGCTGCGCGGCCTTAAGGGCAAGCGCGTGGCGCTCGTCGTCTGCGGCGGCAACATAGACCCCTCCGTCCTGGGCCGCGTCATCGAGAAGGGGCTTGTCCACGACGGGCGCCTCAGCCGGTTCACGGCCAGGATCTCGGACCGCCCGGGCGGCCTTGCTGAGCTTTGCCGGGTGATCGCCGCCTGCGGGGCAAGCGTGAGCCAGGTGACCCACGACCGGGCCTTCAGCGGCCCCGACGTCGGCGCGGCCGAGGTCGCCTGCACCGTGGAGACGCGGGACCGCCGGCAGATCGCCTCGCTCCACCGGGCCCTGCGCATGGCCGGCTTCCTCGCGTGAGAGGGGCCGCTTACGCCTGGGCGGCCTGCCTCCTCTCGGCGGCCGCCTCCCTCGCCGCGCCCCTCCGGCTCGACATACCGGTCTTCGACGGCGGATACGGGATAGGCTTCTACCAGGAGACCGCCCGGAAGTTCGAGGCGCTGCACCCGGGCGTCACGGTGGACGTCCACGGCAGCCCCAGGGTCCAGGACCAGCTGAGGGTCCGGATCATCGACGGGAATTATCCGGACGCGGCCTGGGTGCCCTACATCCTCTGGCCCGCCCTCATCAGGTCCGGGAAGATCTTCGACCTGCGGCCCTTCCTCGCCGGCAGGAACTTCGAGGGGGACGCCGTCTGGGGGGAAACGTTCCAGCCCGGCGCCCTCGACTCGTGGAAGGTGGGCGGGGGCGTCTACGGCCTGCCGTTCTCGTACGCCTGCTGGAGCCTCTTCTACAACAGGGGCCTGTTCCGGTCGCACGGGTGGCGCGAGCCCGCGACCTGGGACGAGTTCTTTGCCCTCTGCGCCCGGATCCGGGCGGCGGGCCTCTCGCCGGTCAGCGTCCCGGGGACCCGCTGGCTCTATCCGGCGGCCTTTTTCCGGGCCGCATTCCACAACCTGGCCGGGCCCGGGCCCTGGGCCGCGGTGACGGCGAACAGCCCCTGCGCCTGGTCCGATCCCCGGGTCGCCACGGCGGCTGCGCTCCTCCAGCGGGTCGCCAGGGAGGACTTCCAGCCGGGCTGGGACGGCGAGACGGCGACCGGCGCCGAGCTCTACTTTCTCGGCGGGAAGGCCGCGATGACGGTCTCGGGCTCATGGTTCTTCAACGAGATGAGGGGCAAGATTCCCCCCGGGATGGACATCGGGACCATGAACTTCCCCGTTTATTCGGGGGGGGTCGCCGACCCGACGACGATCCAGACCGGCAGCGACTGCTTCTTCGTCTTCAGGACCGGGGACAAGGCGCGCGAGGAGACGACGATCGCGTTCCTCAAGTTCCTCACGTCCAGGCGGACCGCCGCGGCCTTCGTCCGGGCCGCGGATGCGCCCGTCGCCGTCCGGGGCGTCCCCGCGTCGGCGTATTCGGAGAGGATGCGCGGGACGGCGGCCCTCATCTCCTCGGCGAGGGATTCCTTCAACATGCCGCAGACCGAGCTCCAGACGCCCGCCGTGAGGCAGGCTCTGGTCGACAGCACACGCCTCCTCATGGAGGGGGCGATGACCCCGGAGGGCTTCTCCCAGAGGCTGGAGAGCGCCGCTGCCGCCGACCGGGCGCGCCAGGGCGACCCCTTCTATGTCGACTACCGCCACGGGGCCGCCGGGTGCGCCCTCCTCGCCGGCCTCGTGCTGGCTGCGGCGTGGGCCGGGCGTGGGCGGCTGCTCCTGTGGCGCAGGCGGCCTCCTCCGCAGGCCGATTTCGGGCGCCTGCCGGCCCGGACGGCCGCGGGCTTCCTCGGGCCCGCCTTCACGCTCTACGGGGCCCTCATCCTCGCGCCCGCCATAGGCGCCTTCCTGCTCTCGTTCACCCGGTGGGACGGCATCGGCAGGCGGTCCTGGGCCGGGCTCTACAACTTCAAGTCGCTCCTCTTCGGGAACGACGTCGTCTGGACCGCGCTCGGCAACAACCTCTACCTCGTGGTCGTTCCCGCGCTGGTCGTGGTGCCGCTGTCGCTCGTGCTGGCGGCCCTCGTCCACCGTGGCGCCTGGGGCGCCGGCGCCTTCCGCGCCATCCTGCTTTTCCCCAACCTCCTGGGCGCCATCGCGGCCACCCTCATCTGGCTCGCGGCCTACCAGCCGCACAACGGCCTTGTGAACACGTCGCTTTCGGCGGCGGGCCGCGCGCTCCACTGGGGATGGCTCGCCTCCTTCGCCGACTATCCCTGGCTCTCGGACCGGCACCTCTACGCGGCGCTGGTGCCGATCTACATCTGGATGGCGTGCGGCTTCAACCTGGTGCTCTACCTGGCGGCCATGGAGGGCATCGACCCGCAGCTCTACGAGGCCGCCGACATCGACGGGGCCCCGGGGTGGCGGCAGTTCCTCGCGATCACTCTCCCGCTGATCCGTGGCATCGTGGCGATCTCGGCGGTGTTCCTCGTCATCGGCGGCCTGAACGCCTTCGAGATGGTCTGGCTCCTCACCTCGCAGGACCCGTCGGCCGCGGTGAGCACGCTCGGGACGCTCCTCGTCACGACCATGTTCAAGGATTTCGACATCGGGGGCGCCGCCGCGCTCGCGGTCATCCTCTTCGCCCTCGTCCTCGCCGGGAGCGCCGTGGTGCTCCGGCTCATCGGCAGCGAGCCGGGGGAATCATGAGCGGCGCCGTCCACAGCCCGGAGAAGGGACGCCTCCCCCGCGGCGCCGCGTCCATGGGGCTCCTCGCCTACTCCGCATGGGTCGTCTTCCCGATGATCTGGGTGGCCTACTCGTCGCTCAAGTCCGACCGGGCCATCCTTACGAGGCCGCTGTCGCCGCCGGGACCCTCGGACCTGCATCCCGGCAACTACGCGGCGGCGTGGAGCGGGGCTCACTTCGGCGCCTACTTCGCCAACTCGGCCGTCGTCACCGCGGCGTCGGTCGTCCTCATCGTGTCCCTGGGGGCCATGGCCGCCTACGCCCTCGCACGGTTCGCATTCCCCGGAAGCCGCCTGCTTTTCGGCCTCGTGATCGCGGGCCTCACGGTCCCCGCGCAGCTCCTCGTCGTGCCGCTGTTCTTCGAGCTGCGCGCCGCGGGGCTGCTCAACTCGCGCCTCGGGCTTGTCCTCGTCTACACGGCGAACGGGCTGCCCTTCTCGATCTTCGTCCTGGCCGCCTTCTTCAGGACGCTGCCCAGGTCGCTCCACGAGGCGGCCGTCATCGACGGCTGCGGCGAATTCTCCGCGTTCTGGCGCGTCCTCCTGCCCCTGGCCCGGCCCGGCCTCGTCACCGTGGCCATCTTCCAGTTCATCGGCGTCTGGCGGGAATACTTCTACGCCTTCATGTTCGTGAACGGGGACGAGGCGGGGGCGGCCAGGACGATTCCTCTCGGCCTTGCGAACCTGTCCATCAGCGCGGAGTACCACACCGAGTATGGCATGCTCTTCGCCGGCATCGTCCTGGTCACGCTGCCGATCCTGGTCGTGTACCTGGTGCTCCAGAGGCACATCGTGCGCGGGATTGCCGCCGGGGCCCTGAAGGGCTGAGTGACTCTGAGGAAAGATGCGTCAACCTAGGGCATTGTCCTCCATGAGAAGTCGCCTTTCGGCAGCGTTTTCAAATTGGCGACGAAGCCATGGTGATCACCGCCTTCCTTGGGTCGAACAACCCCTGCAGGACCTTCGCTACGCTGGACGCCAAATTGCGAAGGCTCCCGGCTTCAGTGTGACGGTTGTCATGATCTTCGGCTTAGGAATTGGCGTAAGCACCGCCCTGTTCAGCGTGATCTATGCCTGGATTCTTGACCCATATCCCTATGTAAAATCGTCGGAGATATGGGCCCGAGGGTAATGAATCCAAAGACCGGCCAGGGATTTGAATTCCAGGAAGGGGACTTTCTCGAGATGGCAAAGCTGCCGTGTGTATCGTCGGCGATGGCGACGAACCCCGGTAGCGTGCTCATGAGGGGAGATCTGACCCCGGAAATAATCCATTCACCCCATGTGTCCCCATCGGCTTTTGCGTTTCTCGGCGTTCCGCCGATCCTGGGACGAGGCCTATTTCCCTCCGATTTCCGGCCAAACGGAGAGACGGAGCCTGTCGCCGTTCTCAGCTTCCAGTTGTGGCAGAAGCGGTTTGACGGCGACAGCGATGTCATCGGCCGCACGATCATGCTCAACGATGAGCCGCACAAGGTCGTCGGAGTGATGCCTCCGCGCTTTGGCTGGTACACGGACGACGGCCTCTGGCTCCCGTTGCCCACGACCGACCGCTCTCTCTGGGTTCGCCCTATCCTGCGGCTCAATCCGGGAGTCTCGTCCGGCGTCGCGGAGCAGCAGTTAAAGGCGCTGCTCCTGCGGATAGCCAAGGATTCTCCTGACAGGTTTCCGAAGGGTGGATGGACCGTATCACTCTTCAACTATCTCGATATAACCTCCCTGAGCGACGAATTGCGCTCGAGCCTGCGACTGCTTCGTTACGCGGTCATTTGCCTCCTCCTCATCGCATGCACGAATGTCACCAACCTCCTGCTTGCAAGGGGCACGACGCGCTCCAGGGAGATTGCGATACGGCTCGCCATGGGGGCTGGGCGAGCACGGGTCGTCCGCCAGCTTCTAACTGAGGGAGTTCTTCTGGCCTTTCTGGGTGGCACCATTGGCCTTCTGTTCGCGTATGGCCTCACCCATGTGATCGTGGCGCTGATACCGGCTGGCTACCTCCCCAACGAAAGTCGGGTAACCATTAACCTCTGGGTCTTGGGTTTCACCTTTCTCGTATCGTTGGCTACGGGAATATTGGCGGCCCTGGCCCCCGCGATCAGGTGCACGCGGGCGGACCTGAATGACGCACTGAAGAGCGGCGGCCAGAATACGACCGCGGGGACGCGGACCATGGGCCTGCGCAACACGCTAGCCATCTGCGAGGTCGCGCTCGCGGTCGTACTCCTCGTCGGCGCAGGGCTGGCGATTCGGGGTTTCGCCGAGCTCACTCGCCTCGTACCCGGATATGACCTGGACAACCTTCTGGTCGCGCGCGTGTCGCTGCAGACGAAGAATTACGCGACGATTGGCCAGAGAGACGGCTTCGTCCGCGACGCGCTCGAGCGATTCCGGGTCTTGCCGGGGGTTCTGAGCGCCTGCGTGGGGACGCCGCCCCATTTCGACAGGGATTCGACCTACGCGATAGCGGGAGCGACCGAACCGGCGCACGATAGGATTTCCGTCAACTTCGTGAGCGCCGAATACCTATCCACCTTTCGTATCCCGCTTATCGCGGGCCGAAACCTGACCGCCGCCGAGGCGGCCCTGGGAGATCCCGTTGCCCTAATCACCCAGGCGGCCGCAAGGCTATGGCCGGCCGGAGTGGCTCCAATCGGGCGCACGATCACGTTGGACTCCCTCGCTGCCCCAAGCGCCTCTTGGGATCTTGCCCCTGCCAAAACGTCGAAGGAGCTGACGGTGGTCGGTATAGTTGGAGATGTCCGCAACTACCCCATTTCTAATCCTCGTTCTCCGTTCCCGCCTGATGTGTTCGCACCATATTCCCTGCGGGGAAGCATTCGTCCGGAATTCATCCTGCGGACGCAGGGAAATCCAAAGGCATTGGTAGGCGCGGTCCGAGCGACGCTAAGGGATCTCGACAAGGACATCCCCATGTTTCCGGCTTGGTCAGCGGACAAAATCCTTGTTCAGGAAGGGGTCCAACCACGATTTAACGCGTCCCTGTTCACGGCCCTCGGCGTTTCAGCGCTGGCCCTCGCTGTCACGGGAATCTATGGGGTCCTGTCCTATTCTGTATCCCAGCGCACCCGTGAGATCGGACTTAGAATCGCGCTGGGCGCGCGAGGCGGCGCAATTCAGCGCCTAGTCCTTCGCAATGGCATGGTTATCCTCGGCATTGGCCTGCTAGCAGGACTCGCGCTCAGCGAGGGGCTCACGACACTCGTCAGAAGCCAGGTTTTCGTTGTACCACCGAACGATCCGGTGGTTTTCATTTTGGTCTCCGCGCTTTTCGGCGCCGCGGCCATAGCGGCATGCCTCTTGCCGGCACGCAGGGCGGCGCGAGTCGACCCGAACGTAGTCTTGAGGCTGGAATAGGCCTCTTCCCTTTGCACGCCGCGTTATTCTTCAGGCACGGGGATCGGGGGAAAATGGGCTCCATGGGTGGCAAGTACCTGTAAGGTAATTGATTGGGCGCGCAGCGCGTCAAATTATGGCTCCCCCGGAAAATTGTGCGGGACCTGTTACGTTATTCTCCTTTCGCCAGAAACTTCTCTCGGATACGCCGGTCGCATAGATACCAAGTCATCTGTGCGTCGCTGCGCCCGACTGCTCCTCCAGCTGGCAATCGCGTCCTGCTGCCTTTCCGGCCGTGCGGCGGTGCTTGAGCCCGGGCGGACGCCTTTCCCGGACAGCGTGAAGTCCGTCCCCGCCGCGGCCGCCCTGGGCCATGCGTCCATCGTGCGGGAGAACCTCCTGCCGCAGGAGAGCGCGGCCCTGATGACGTTCGAGATCGGCCTGCGAATGCGCAACTTCGACGAGCTGCAGCGGAGGATCGCCCTTGGGGAGCAGATCTCCGACGCCGAGAAGCAGGCGCGGTACTTCCCGCTGGCGACCGACCACGACAACGTGGTCGCATGGGTGAAGTCCCAGGGGCTGGATGTCGTGCGGACCGACGGCGACCGGCTCGCCGTGTTCGGGCGCGGCTCCGTCTCGGCGATCGCGGACGCGTTCCATGTCACCTTTGCGAGGGTGCTCGGGAAGGACGGCCTGGAGTACACCTCGGCGGTGACGCCTCCGAGCCTGCCGGACGCGATTGCCCTCCCGGTCCTCGGCGTGCACGGGCTCCAGCCCCATATCCGCAAGCACCCCTTCATCCGGCGCCCGAACGCCGAGGTCCCCCGGGCGCAGGTCAACCTGTCCGGCTACGAGCCCGCGGACATTGCCGCCGCCTACAATGCGACGGGACTCGGGGTGACCGGGTCCGGACAGACGATCGCCATCTACTCCTTCGCCTTTCCTGCCCCGAGCGACCTGAACTCCTTCTGGCAGGCCGCCGGGGTCAGCCAGACGGCCGGCAACGTCCAGGACATCACGATCGGCGAGGGACCGACGGGGCCGAGCGACTCGTCGACCGACGAGGCGGCGCTCGACGTCGAGTGGGCCGGCGGCCTCGCCCCCGGCGCGGCCATCCGCGTCTACGGGGCGAACGAGAACGACCCGGCGTCCAACGACGAGATCCTGCAGCAGGTCTACGCCGACCTCCCGAGCCAGCCGAACATGCACGTGCTCTCGATCTCGATCGGCGGCAACGAGCTCGATGTCCCGCCGGACTACCTGATCCTCGAGGCGCAGTACATGGCGAACCTGGCGAGCGCCGGTGTCTCGATCCTAGTCGCCTCGGGAGACACGGGCGCCACCGCGGAGGGCAAGGTCCAGACGACATACCCGACATCGGATCCCGACGTCACGGGGGTGGGCGGGACGACGCTGGAGCTCAATTCAAGCGATGCCGTCCAGAGCGAGACGGCGTGGTCGAAGAGCGGCGGCGGCATCAGCGTCGTCTTCCAGCGGCCGTCCTGGCAGACGGGCCCCGGCGTTTCCGCGGCGAGCAGCGGGACCATGCGCCTTGTCCCCGACGTGGCCTCCAGCGGGGATCCCGACCAGGGCGGCGTCGTTGTTGTCGGCGGCATGTCGGTCGTGTTCGGGGGCACGAGCTGGGGCGCCCCGACCTGGGCGGCCTGGTGCGCCCTCCTCAACCAGAAGAGGGGCACGCCCCTCGGCCTCCTCAACCCGAAGCTCTATCCCCTGAACGGGACCGCGGGCTCGATCCGCGACATCACCCTGGGGGACAACGGCACCTACAGCGCAGGCCCGGGATACGACCTGTGCACGGGGATCGGCGTCCCGGATGTTTCGGGGCTCATGAACGCCAGCCTGGGCGACAGCTCGCCTGCGGTCATCCCGTCGCAGCTCGGCAGCCAGACCGTGACCCTCGGCCAGGCCGCGACCTTCTTCGTCGTCGGCGAGGGATCGGCGCCGCTGGCCTACCAGTGGCAGAGGATGGCGAGCGGCTCGACCACCTGGGGAAACCTGTCGGACAACGCGGCCTACTCCGGCTCCGCGGTGCCCATGCTCGTCGTTTCGGGGACCACCACCGCGATGTCCGGCGACCAGTTCCGGTGCACGGTGAGCAACTCAGGCGCGACCGCGACCAGCAACCCGGCGTCTCTCACGGTCAGCAACGTCGGCGTCACCACGCTTGCCGGGTGGCCGGGCGCGAACGGCTATGCTAACGGCGCGGGGCGCTCGGCGCGCTTCAACCAGGACGGCGGGATACGTACGGACGCCGGGGGCAACATCTACGTGTCCGACGCCTCAAACTACGCGATCCGGAAGGTCACGCCCTCCGGGGTGGCCTCGCTGGTCGCGGGTGTTCCGGGGACCATGGGCAGCACGGACGGGCCCGTGGCGAGCGCCCTGTTCGCGGGCGTCGGCGGCGTGGCGATCGACGGGTCCGGGGACGTCTATGTCGCCGATTCCGGAAACTACACGATCAGGAAGATCTCCGGGGGCAACGTCGCCACCCTTGCCGGGGTCGCCGGGCAGAGGGGCGAGGTCGACGGGACGGGCAGCGCGGCCCGGTTCTACGACCCCCAGAACCTCGCCGTCGACTCCGCGGGAAACATCTACGTCGCGGACGGCCAGGGCGACACCATCCGCATGGTGACGCCGGCGGGCGTTGTGACGACGCTGGCCGGCCAGGCGCAAAGGCCCGGGAGCGCCGACGGGACGGGCAGCGCGGCCCAGTTCAGCGACCCGACGGGGATCTGCGTCGACGCCCTCGGCAACATCTACGTGGCGGACGCTGGGAACAACACGGTGAGGGAGATTGCGCCGGGCGCCGTCGTGACGACCCTGGCCGGCTCCCCCGGGGTCACGGGGAGCAGCGACGGGAGCGGCCCCGCCGCCAGCTTCAACGAGCCTGCCGGCGTCGGGGCCGACAGCTCCGGGGACGTCTATGTCGCCGACGCCGGGAACGACACGATCCGCGTGATCACGCCGGCCGGGTTCGTGACCACGGTCGCCGGGGTGGCGGGCGACGCCAGCAGCGCGGACGGCCTCCAGAACAAGGCGCTCTTCGCCTCGCCGGGCGACGTGGCCATCGACAATTCCGGGATCGTGTACGTCGCCGACTCGCTCAACTGCACGGTGCGCCGGATCATTCCCGGCGTCGACGCGGCGCCCTTCTTCACGGCGCAGCCGGCGGCCCAGGCAGTCAACCTCGGGTCGAGCCTCCTGCTCACGATGGGTTTACGGGGCACGGCGCCCTTCTCCTACCAGTGGTACCTCAACGGAGTGGCGATTTCCGGGGCCACCGGCCCCACCTACCTGATCGCGGGCGCCCAGAGCTACAACACGGGCTCCTACACGGTCACGGTGACGAACGTTGACGGGTCGGTCACGAGCTCGGCCGCGGTCGTCACGCTCAACATCCCGGCGGGCGATCCCGACATCACTACGGAGCCCGTCGGCGGCTCCCTGGCCTCGGGCAGCGTCACGCTCAGCGTCGGCGCCTCCGGCAGCAACCTGGCCTACCAGTGGTTCCTGAATGGCTCGGCGATATCCGGGGCCACCGGGGCCTCGTACACGGCGACGGCCTCGGGCTCCTACACGGTCGCCGTCTCCAATTCCCAGGCGACGGCGCTCAGCGCGCCGGTCGTCGTCGGCTCCGCCAACAGGCTGGTCAACCTGTCGACCCGCGTCTCCGTGCAGACGGGCGGCGCCGTCGCGATCGCGGGCTTCGCGATCAGCGGGCCCGCGGGCTCGGCGAAGCAGGTCCTGATCCGCGGCATCGGGCCCACGCTGGCGCAGTTCGGCGTCTCCGGCGCCCTCTCGGCGCCGGTCCTCACCCTCCAGGACGCGGCGGGCGCCGTGCTGGCGACGAACACGGGCTGGGGGACCGGCGGCAACGCATCGGAAATCCCCTCCATTTCCGCGCAGGCGGGCGCGTTCGCCCTGCCGGCGAACAGCGCGGACTCGGTCCTCGTGGAGAGCCTGCCGCCCGGGAACTACACGGCCGAGCTCTCCGGCGCCGGGGGCGCCACCGGTGTCGGGCTCGTCGAGGTGTATGAGACCGACTCGTCCGCAGACCAGCTCGTCAACATCTCGACACGGGGCTTCGTCGGCACGGGCGCCGACAACATGGTTGCGGGCTTCGTCATCACGGGGACCCAGCCGGCGACGGTCCTCGTGCGCGGGGTGGGCCCGGGCCTCCAGCAGTTCGGCATTTCCGGCGTCCTCGCGGGCCCCGTGATCACCGTCTACCAGGGCCAGGACCAGGTCGCCACCAACGCGGGCTGGCAGACCGGCAGCGGCTCCTCGCAGATCCCCTCCGTCGAGGGCAAGGTCGGCGCCTTCGCGCTCGCGAGCGGCAGCGCCGACAGCGCGCTCGTCCTCACGCTCCAGCCGGGGACCTATTCCGTGGCGGTGTCGGGGGCGGGCGGCACCACGGGCGTGGCCCTGGTCGAGGTCTACCAGGACCAGAATTAGCGCCGCCCACACGAACGATGAGCGCCATCAGCATCGAGGACGTGCGCGCGGCCCGCGCCCGCATCGCGGGGCGGGTGCGCAGGACGCCCGTCATGACGGCGGCGACCCTCGACGTGGCCTGCGGCGCCACGCTCTTCTTCAAGTGCGAGGGCCTGCAGGAGACGGGCTCCTTCAAGGCGCGGGGCGCCACGAACGCCGTCCTTTCCCTGACGCAGGAGGAGGCGGCCCACGGGGTCGCGACGCATTCCTCGGGCAACCACGCGGCGGCGCTGTCCTGGGCGGCCCGCGGCCGGGGGCTAGCGGCGACGGTGGTCATGCCGAGCACCGCGACCGCGTTCAAGGTGGCCGCCGTGGAGCGCTACGGCGGCAGGATCATCTTCTGCGAGCCGAACCACAGGGCCCGCGAGGAGGCGGCGGCGAGGGTGGTCGACGAGACCGGCGCCGCGCTCATCCATCCCTACAACGACCCGCGGATCATGGCGGGCGCGGGCACCGCGGCCCTGGAACTCCTCGAGGAGGTCCCGGACCTCGACGCCGTCGTCTGCCCCGTGGGCGGGGGCGGCCTCCTGGCGGGGACGTCCGTCGTGGCCAAGGCGCTGCGTCCGGCCCTCCGGGTCTACGCCGGCGAGCCCGCGGGGGCGGCCGACGCAAGCCAGTCGCTGGCACTCGGCGTGCGCACGCCGGTCGCGCGGCCCGCCAGCATCGCCGACGGGCTCCTCGCGTTTGTGGGGGACCTGACGTTCCCCCTCATCCAGGCGAACGTGGAGCGCATCGCCACGGTTTCCGATCCCGACATCGAGGCGGCCATGCGCGCCATCCGCGGCGCCCTCGGGATAGCGGTCGAGCCGTCGGCCGCGGTCGGCTACGCGGCCGTCGCTCAGGGCGCGCTCCCCGTCGCCGGGATGCGCGTCGGGGTCATCCTTTCCGGGGGAAACGCCGAGCCCGCCGGGGCCGGGCGGTACACGTAAAGGCCGCCCGCGGCGGCCCCTTGGGAAATTTATATTAGACGCGGGGCGAAACGGCGCCGTTAATTGGGTGTCTGCCCGAGGCAGCACCATGCATTTCGACGTCGTCATCGCCGGGGGCGGGTTTGCGGGGGCCTATTGCGCAAGGACGCTCGGGAAGGGGTTCAGCCGCGCCGAGGGCGAGCGCCGGTTCGCCCTCGTGGCCGAGAGGAACGTCCTCATTTTCCAGCCGATGCTGGCCGAGGTCGCGGGCTCATCCCTGTCACCCATCGACGTCGTCAACCCGCTCCGCCAGTTCTGCAGGGGCGTCAACGTCCTCCAGGGCACGATCCAGAAGATAGACTGGGAATCCAGGTCGCTCATCCTCGACGGCGGCCGGTACACGAGGGACCACAAGGTCACCTTCGGGCAGCTTGTCCTTGCGCTCGGCAGCATCACCAACCTGCGTGCCATCCCGGGAATGGAGGAGTACGGCTGGCCGATGAAGAACGTGTCCGACGCCCTGAGGCTGCGCGCGGCGCTCATCAACCGGCTCGAGGAGGCGAGCCTGTCGGAGGATGCGGAGGTGAGGCGGCGCCTCCTCACGTTCGTGGTTGTCGGCGGCGGGTACACCGGGGTCGAGACGGCGGGGCAGATGCTCGACTTCGTCCACCAGGTCCACCGCTTCTACACGAACCTGAAGGGCTCGCCGATACGCGTTGTCCTCGTCCACAGCCAGCCGGAGCTCCTGGGGGAGATCGGGCCCGAGCTTGGCGCCTACGCGAGGCGCGTCCTCACGGACCGGGGCGTCGAGTTCATGCTGAACCGCAAGGTCGCGGCCGTCACCGCCAGCCGGGTCATGCTGGAGGACGGCTCGGCGATCGAGGCCAACACGACCGTGACGACGATCGGGAACGCGGCCAATCCCGTCGTGACGGACCTCTGCAAGCAGCTCGGAATCTCCGCCCCGAAGGGGCGGGTCCCCACGGACGAGTGCCTCCGGGTGCAGGGCGCGGACGGCCTCTGGGCAGCCGGGGACGGGGCGGCCGTGCCCTGGGACGACAAGGGGACCCGGAAGGTGTCGCCGCAGACGGCGCAGTTTGCGTTCCGGCAGGGCGAGCTTCTCGGCGCCAACCTCTGCAGGGTGCTGTCGGGATCCGCGCCGCGCCCCTTCCGCTACCGGTACATGGGCCAGCTTGCGACCATCGGCGAGAGGGCGGCCGTCGCCGAGATATTCGGGATGCACTTCAAGGGATTCGTCGCGTGGTGGATGTGGAGGACGATCTACCTAGCGAAGCTTCCCGGGATCGTCCGCAAGCTCCGGGTCGTGATCGACTGGACCTTCGACCTCATCTTCCCGAGGGACATCAGCCAGATCATGCCGGCGCCGATCGACGTCGTGCGGACGATCCACCTGGAGAAGGACGAGACCCTCTTTGTCCAGGGGGCGCCGAGCCGGGGCATCTTCTACATCCGCCAGGGGTCCATCGTCCTGTCGACGAAGGGCCTGCCCGACCGGAAGGTGGGGGCGGGCAGCCTCCTCGACCAGGCGGAGATGGACTCCTCGAACACCTGGGAATCGACGGCCACCGCGCTCGAGCCGAGCGACCTCCTTGTCTTCAGGGGCAGGCTCGTCGAGCACCTGCGCAAGGACCTGCGGCTCGTCAGGAGGAACTGACGGCCTCGCGGACGAGGGACGAGACCTCCGGGGGCAGGGCGAGCCCGAGCGCCAGCTCCCGCGCCCTGGGGCTCATCTTTCCCCAGGTCTTCCGGAGGATGTCCACGAACTTCTCCCGGGGATAGTCGGCATGCTGGGCGGCAAACGCGCGGATCTCGCTCTCCAGGAAGACGAGCACCGCGGCATCCTCGAGCGCCTGGGAGCCGGGATTCGTTCGCAGGGCCGCCTTGGAGACCCAGGTGGCGGCGTCGGCGGCCTCGGAAGGGGGCACGCCGGCCTCCAGGAGCATCGCCCGCGCCCTCTCGGCCTGCTTCACGTAGAGGGAGCGCCTCCAGGCGTGGTAGCCCGGCCTGTCCATGGGAAACGAGCTCCTCGGGACCAGCCACCGCTCCAGGTGCTGGCAGCGGGCCGCCAGGAGGAGGACGGGGCCGGCGTCCGGGATGATCCGGCCGACCCACCGCTCGACGTTGTCGGCATACGCGAGCTCCGCCGGCCCGCCGGACGCCGTCCGGCTGGGGTCCGCCGCGTGCGCCGCGTCGATCACCAGGCGTGCGCGGCTGTAGGGGTCGTCCGCCAACTCAGTAGACCTTCTCCTCGAGCAGCGCGAAGAGCTCGGCCTCGTTGATCCGCCTCTGCTGCATGGAGTCGCGCTCGCGGAGGGTGAACGTGCCGTCCTTCTCGATGGTCTCGAAGTCTATGGTGACGCACCACGGCGTCCCGATCTCGTCCTGCCGCCTGTACCGGCGCCCGATGGCCCCGGACTCGTCGTAGAACACGGCGTAGCGCCGCTGGAGCTTCTTGTGCAGCGCCTCCGCGCGGGCCACGAGCTCCGGCTTGTTGCGCAGGAGCGGGAGGACCGCCACCTTGACCGGAGCGATCCTCGGGCTCAGGCGCAGGACGGTGCGCTTCTCGACGTTTCCCTTGTCGTCCTTCACCTCCTCCTCGGCGTATCCCGCGCAAATCACCGCGAGAAAGATCCGGTCCACCCCGACCGCCGGCTCGATGACGTGCGGGATGAACTTCCTCTTCGTCGCCTCGTCGAAGATCGACTGGGGGACGCCGCTGGACTTCTCGTGCTGGCCAAGGTCGTAGTTGCCGCGGGCGGCTATGCCCCAGAGCTCCTGCACGCCGAACGGGTAGCGGAACATGATGTCCGTCGTCCCCCTTGAGTAGAACGCGAGCTTCTCCTTCGGGTGGTTATACTCCGAGAGGTGGGAATCCGGCAGGCCGATGGACACGAGCCAGCCCTTGCACCAGTCGATCCACTCGCGGTGGCACTTCGCCCAGTCCGCGTCCTCGTGGATGAAGTACTCCATCTCCATCTGCTCGAATTCCCTGGAGCGGAAGATGTAGTTGCGCGGGGTGATCTCGTTCCGAAACGACTTGCCGATCTGGGCGATCCCGAACGGCAGCTTCACCCGGCCCGTGTCGACCACGGAGCGGAAGTCGGCGAACATGCCCTGGGCCGTCTCGGGCCGGAGGTACGCGACGGACGACGCGTCCGTCATGGCGCCGACGTTCGTCTGGAACATCATGTTGAAGGAGCGGGGCGCCGTGAGGCTGCCCGGCTCGCCCGTGGCCGGCGAGGGGATGAGCGCGACCTCCTCGGCCGAGGCCTCGGTCATGTCGCGCGGATTCACGGCCTCGAGCCTTCCCTGCACGGCCTTCTTGCGCTTCAGGGCCTCGGCGGCCTCCTGGAGGGCCTCGGCGGTCCGCTCGCTCTCCAGGGCGCTCACGTGCCCGATCGTCCGGCCGTCGACGATGACGGCCGAGAAGAAGAGCTGGTCGGCGCGGTAGCGCTGCTTCGAGACCCTGCAGTCCACGAGCGGGTCCGTGAACCCGGCCACGTGGCCCGAGGCCTCCCACACCTTGGGGTGCATGATGATCGAGCTCTCGATCCCGACGATGTCGTCCCGGCGACGCACCATGTCGTTCCACCAGCAGTCGCGGATGTTCTTCTTCAGCTCGGCCCCCATGGGGCCGTAGTCGAAGAAGCCGTTGATTCCGCCGTAGATCTCGGAGGACTGGAATATGAACCCGCGGCGCTTGCACAGCGCCACGAGCGTTTCCATCGAGACGGACTGGCTATCTGAATCGGGCATGGGAGGCGGAAACTACGCGTCCGGCGGGACGCGGGTCAATTGGCTTCGTCGAGGCCGCGCCGCCGCAGGAGGGGCGCGACGTCCGGCCCGGCCCCCGTGAACTCCCTGAAGAGATCCATGGAGTCCACGCTGCCGCCGTGCGAGAGGACCGTGTTCCTGAAATGCTGCCCGCTCGCGCGGTTCAGGCCTCCGTGGGCCTTGAACCACTCGATGCTGTCGGCGACGAGGACGTCGGCCCAGATGTACGAGTAGTAGTTCGCCTCGTAGCCACCGGAGAAGGCGTGGGAGAAGTACGTGCTCCGGTAGCGGGGGGGCACGGGCGCGAAGCTCGCCCCGTATTTGCCGAAGGTCGCCGCCTCGAACTCCGGGACGTTGTCCGGCACCTGCTCGGGGCGCAGGGTGTGCCAGGCCTCGTCGAGCAGGGTGGCCTTCAGGTACTCGAGCGTGGCGAAGCCCTGGTTGAACTTCTGGGCCGCCAGCATCTTGTCCAGGAGCTCCTGGGGCATCGGCGCCCCCGTCTTGTAGTCCTTCGCGTAGTTCCTCACCACGTCGGGGAAGGCGGCCCACATCTCGTTCACCTGCGAGGGGTACTCGACGAAGTCCGTCGGCACGCGCGTGCCCGCGAAATACGGGTATCTCACGTGCGAGAACATGCCGTGGAGCCCGTGGCCGAACTCGTGGAAGAGCGTGGCCACCTCGTCGAAGGTGAGGAGGGTCGGCTGGCCGGCGGGCGGCTTGGGGATGTTGTGGTGGTTGCCGACGACCGCGAGTTCGCCTAGGAGGCCGGACTGGTGGACGAACTCATTCATCCACGCGCCGCCCTTCTTGGACGGCCTGGCATAGAAGTCCTCGAGCAGCATCGCGAGCGGCTTGCCGTCCGAGTCGAAGACCTCGAACACCCGGACGTCCGGCTGGTAGACGGGGAAGTCGTGGACCTCCTTGAACGTGACCCCGTACAGCTTGTTCGCGGCGTAGAAGACCCCGTCGAACAGGACGTGGTTGAGCTCGAAGTACGGCCGCAGCTGCGACTCGTCGAAGGCGTACCTCTCCTTGCGGACCTGCTCCGAGTAGAGCTCCCAGTCCCACGAGGCCAGCTGGAACCCGCCGTGCTCGCGGTCGATGATCGCCTGCATCTGCGCGGCCTCGCTCCTCGACTTGGCGACCGCGGGGGCGACGAGCTGGGCGAGCAGGTCGTTCACGGCCCCCACGGTGTGGGCCGTCTGGTCGGCGACGACGTAGGCCGCAAAGTTGTCGTAGCCGAGGAGGACTCCCTTTTCCGCCCGGAGCCGGGCGAGGCGGACCACGGTCGCCTGGTTGTCGTAGGGGCCGCCGTGGCTCCCCCTCGCGAGCGAGACCTGCATGATCCGCTCCCGCAGCGCGCGGTCCTGGAGCGAAGCCAGCTTCGGCTGGCCGGTCGTGTTGTCCATCGGGATGGCGAACCGGCCATCGTGGCCGTCGGACTTGGCGAGGTCCGCCGCCGCCGCGATCTCGGCTTCCGAGAGGCCGGCCAGCTCGGACCTGCTGCCCGCGTAGACCGTCGACGCGTTCTTCTCCTTCAGGGCATTCTGGCTGAATGTGGTCTCCAGCCCGGCGATCTCGGCGTTGATCCGCTTCAGCTTCTCCTTGTCCGCATCCGAGAGCCTGGCGCCGGCCCGCACGAAGTCGTCGTAGTAGCGCTCAAGGAGGCGCAGGGACTCGGCGTCGAGGCGGAGGGAGGAGCGCTCTTCGTAGAGCTCGCGCACCCGCTCGAACAGCCTCGGGTTCATGTGGACGTCGTCGTCGTGCGCCGCGCGCCTGGGCGCCATCTCCGTCTGCACGCTGTCGATCGCGTCGTCGGTGTTGGCGTCCGCCATGTCGTCGAACACGTCCGCGACGCGCTCGAGGAGCCGGCCGCTCTTTTCCAGGGCGACGATGGTGTTGTCGAACGTCGGCTTCCCGGGATTGCCGGCTATCGACTCGACCTCCCTCAGGTGCTCCGCCATGCCGCGCTCGAAGGCCGGCGCGTAGTCCGCATCCGTGATCTTGTCGAAGGGGGGGTAGTGGAAGGGAAGGGTGCTCTCGGTGAAGAACGGGTTCTCCCGCGCGGTGTCGGCTCCGGCCATTTTGGGGATGATGAGGGCTGCCATCGCTGTGGCGATGGCCAGACGATGAGGTACAGCCATGGGCCGGAACGAAATGCTACCCCAGCAGGCTGGCAAGTCCGGCGGTCATGGAGGTTTCGAGGACGTTGTAGTGGTCCTTGTCCGCGAACCGCTCTCCCTCGACGCCCAGGCCCTCGAACGGGCGCATCCGGAGCTGCGCCTCCAGCAGGGCCAGGTCCCCCAGCATTGACGGCGTATCCTTTTCTCCCACGCAAAGATACAGCTTTCCCTCCAGCGAGGCGTTCCCCTCCCGCCGCCGTGCGATGAGGGCCAGGACGCTCCGGTTGTCCCACCAGATGGAGGGGGCGCTGGCCAGCGCGAGGGTGAAGAAGGGCTCCTCCTGAAAAAGAGCGTGCAGGACGAGGAGGGACCCCAGCGAATGGCCGGCGATCACCCGCCGGTCCTCCCGCAGCGCGTGCCGGCCGCGGAGCCCGGGCCACAGGGTGCGGCGAAGGTACCGCAGGAAAGCGTCCGCGCCCCCGCTTGACGGCTCGTCGCTCGACGCGGTGGGCGTGTAGTCGCGGCCCCTGTTGTTGCCGGGGCTCCCGAATCCCGCGCCGTAGCCGACCCCGACGACGACCGTGGGGGGTATCCTGCCGGCGGCCGCGAGCTTCCTCGCCGCGCCCGCCGCCGCGTCGAACATGAAGTCGCCGTCCATCATGAGGACGGCGGGGGTCGGCGCCCCGCCGGGAGGCGCATCGACGTAGATGGTGTAGTCGGAGCCGGTCTCCGGCGAATGAGAGACGAAGGCGGGCCTGGCCCGCGTCATCTGCGGCTTCACGCCGAAGCCTCCATCTCCAGGCGCCGCTGGCGCCGGCTGGCGCCCTCGATGTCGGGAAGGAACCAGGTGAGCAGGCCGATGAGCGGCAGGTAGCCGCAGACCTCGAAGACAAACCCGATGCTCGTCCGGTCCGCGAGGATCCCGAGCGCCGCCGAGGCGATGCCGGCGAACCCGAAGGCGAGGCCGAAGAAGAGCCCGGAGATCATCCCGACCCGCCCTGGCATGAGCTCCTGCGCGTAGACGAGGATCGCCGAGAAGGCTGACGCGAGGATGAGGCCGATGACGACCGAGAGGACGACCGTCGCCCCGAGGCCCATGTGGGGCAGGACGACGGAGAAGGGCGCAACGCCGAGGATGGACACCCAGATCACGATCTTCCTGCCGAACCGGTCGCCCAGGGGGCCTCCGATCATGGTGCCCGCGGCGATCGCGACAAGGAAGGCGAAGAGGAGGTACAGCGAGTGCTGAATCGACAGCCCGAACTTCTGGATGAGGAAGAACGTGTAGTAGTTCGTGAGGCTCACCAGGTAGAAGTACTTGGAGAAGATGAGCGCGATGAGGACGCCGAGCGCCAGGTGCACCTTCCGGCGCGGCAGCCCCGGGTCGGCGTGCGACGCCGACTTCCTGCGCAGCTGGGCGAGGTGGCCCTTGTACCACTTTCCGACCCGCGCCAGCAGGACGACGCCCGCGAAGGCGAGGATCGTGAACCAGAGGATGGAGCTCTGGCCGTGCGACACCACGATGAGCGCCGCCAGCGGCGGCCCGAGGGAGGAGCCCAGGTTCCCCCCGGTCTGGAAGATCGACTGGGCGAAGCCGTATTGGACGCCCGCCGCCATGTGCGCGACCCTCGAGGCCTCCGGGTGGAAGATGGACGAGCCCATGCCGATCAGCATCGCGGAGACGAGGATGGTGGGGTAATTGGGCGCCCGCGAGAGGGCGGCCAGGCCGACCAGGGTCAGCATCATGCCGAACGCGAGGGAGTAGGGCTTCGGGTGCCGGTCGGTGTAGGCCCCGACAAGGGGCTGGAGGATCGAGGCGGTGACCTGGAAGGTCAGCGTGATGAGCCCCACCTGGGTGAACGAGAGCCTGAACGACTGCTTGAGGACCGGATAGAGCGAGGGCAGGAGCGCCTGCAGGGTGTCGTTGGTCATGTGCGAGGCGAACAGGGCGAGGAGGACCGGGTAGACGGTCCTGCCTGCCACGTTGGCCTGCGCTGGCGCGGGTTCGTTCTGCACCCGCCCTACGTATCCACCCCTGCGCCCGCTGCAACCTGAGACGCGTCAGCTCTGCAGGAGCCGGAGGCGGTGCGTGTGGGAGGGGGGCGTTAGGCCGCAGCGCCTGGCGTAGCGGGCCGACTCGGCGCGCGACGTCAGGTTCAGCTTCCTCATGATGTTGAACCGGTGCTTCTCCACGGTTTCCGGGGAGAGCTTCAGGTTTGCGGCGATCTCGGCGTCGGAGAGGGGCTCGCCGACCAAGCTGAGGATCGTCTGCTCCCTGTCCGTCAGGACCTTGTCGAAGGCGATGGGGTTGCGGCCGTGGGCCCGCCGGGCCTCCGTGAACTCCCCGGGGAAGAACGTCCCGCCCCCCTCGATGGACGCGATGGCCGAATTGAGCTCGCCGACCGTGTTCGTCGACTTGTCGATGAAGCCCTGAACGGTGGCGCGCTCGACCCGGCAGAGGGTGTACTCGTCGAAATACGAGGAGATGACGAGGGCCCGCAGGAGCGCCCGCTTTCGCCGGAGGGTCCTCAGGACCTCGAACCCGTCCATGTCGGGGAGGTGGATGTCGAGGATCAGCAGGTCGGGAACCGCCGCCGGCACCATGTCCAGCGCCTCCCTGCCGGTCCCGGCCTCGCCGACAACCTCGTGGCCGAGGTCCGACATGCAGGCCTTGCGCAGCACGTCACGGAACAGGCGCTCGTCCTCGACGATGGCGATCTTCATGAAGGCCGGGATTCTGGCCCCGTGCCCGCCCTTGGGAAGCGCCTCGGCTACCGGAATACCGGTAATCGACCGCGTCAATATGCGTAGAACATCCGCTGGAGGGCCTGCGGGTCCCGCGTCGCGGCGAGCCCGAGCATGAGGAGGATCCTCGCCTTCTGGGGGTTCAGCTCGTCCGAGGCGATGAATCCCAGGCGGTCGTCGTCGACCTCGATGTTCCGCTCGACAATGCCGCCCCCGGTCCGCGAGCTGCGGACGACGGCGACGCCCGAGCGCGCCGCTCCTGCGGCGGCGCGCAATGCGGCGGCCGCGGCGTTGCCGTTTCCGACCCCCGCAAGGACGAGTCCCCGCGCCCCGGCGCGCACCGCGGCCCGGACAAGCTCCGGCCCCATCCCCGCATGGCAGTAGACAATGTCGACCCTCGGCAGCGGGGACCGGCCGGGCACGGCGAGCTCGCTGCCGCTCGTGTGCCTGCGCACGGGCCCGCCGTAGAAGTGGATGCGGCCCGCGCTCGCGAGCCCCGCGAGGCCCCGGTGGCTGCTGCGGAACGTGCCGACCTGGGTCGTGTTCGTCTTGGCGACCTCGCGGGCGAAGTGGATCTCGTCGTTGGCGACGACGAGGACGCCCCGGCCGCCGGCGGCGGGGTGCGCCGCCGCGGCGACCGCGTTGTAGAGGTTCATGGGGCCGTCGGCGCTGATCGCCGTTGCGGGCCGCATCGCCCCCACGAGGACGACCGGCTTCGGGCTCCGGATGACGAGGTTCAGGAAGAAGGCGGTCTCCTCCATGGTGTCCGTCCCGTGGGTGACGACGACGCCGGCGATGTCGGGCCGGGCCAGGATGGCGGCCACGCGCGCCGCGAGGCGCCGCCACACGGATTCCCCCATGTCCTGGCTCCCGATGCTGGCGACGGACGAGGTGTCGATCCGGGCGAGCTCGCTGATCCCCGGCGCGGCGGCAATCAGGGAGCCCAGCGACAGTTTCCCCGCGCGGTAGCCGCGCCCTGGGCGCGGGAGCCCCGCCCCGGCGATCGTGCCGCCCGTCGCGACGACGCTGACGCGCGGGAGCGCCACCCTGTCCAGCCTGCGCGCTGCGGCCATGGGACCAGTGTGGCCGGCCGCCGGCGCGTGTCCATAGCCGCCCGGCGCTTGACGGCGCCTGCGGAATGGGGCGTCTTGCAGGACGATGGCCCCCACGCTCCTCGTCCTCGCCGCCGGCATGGGCTCGCGCTACGGCGGCCTGAAGCAGCTTGAGCCGGTCGGCCCCGGGGGGGAGACGATGCTGGATTTTGCGGTCTTCGACGCCGCCAGGGCCGGCTTTGGCCGGATGGTCTTCGTCATCCGCAGGGATTTTGAGAAGGAGTTCCGGGGAAAGGTCAGCGCCAGGTACGAGGGGCGGATGGGCGTCGACCATGTGTTCCAGGCGCTCGGCGACCTGCCCTTGGGGTTCGACGTGCCGGCGGGAAGGGAAAAGCCCTGGGGCACCGGCCATGCGGTCTGGTGCGCGCGCTCGGCCGTCACGGGGCCGTTCGGCGTCATCAACGCGGACGACTTCTACGGCCAGTCATCCTACCGGGCGCTGGCGGCCTTCCTGGCGACGGCCTCGGGCCCGCGCTACGCGCTCGTCGGCTACCGGCTCGCGCGGACGCTTTCCGAGAACGGCGCCGTGTCGCGGGGGATCTGCGAGGTCCGTGGGGGGAGGCTCGTCTCGATCACGGAGGAGCGGGGGATCGAGGCCGCGGCCGTGGGGGCGGGCGGCCGGCTCAGCGGCGAGGAGACCGTCTCCATGAACCTCTGGGGCTTCACCCCCCAGGTCTTTGACGGCCTCGGCGCCGGCCTGCGCCGTTTCCTCGCCGCCTCGGGAGGCGACCCCAAGGCGGAATTCTACCTGCCGGCTGCGGTGTCCGCGCTCATCGCCTCGGAAGAGGCGACGGTTGACGTCATCCCGAGCGCCGACAGCTGGTTCGGGGTCACCTACCGGGGCGACCGGCCGGGGGTCGAGAAGGCGCTCGCCGGGCTCGCCGCGCAGGGCGCGTACCCGGCGCGCCTTTTCTCCTAGGCCATCCTCGAGAGGAGCATCCGGGTCCCCTCGATCGGGGGCTCGGTCACCTTCGAGAGGGGGAAGGGCGCCCGCGTCGAGAGGGTCTGGAAGGCGAAGGGGTGGTTCAGGATGTGGCCGCTCACGCCCGCGCGGAAGGATTCGGGCCGCTTGCCGGGGAAAAGCTGGCCGGCCACCGACACGGCGAGCGCGAGGAGCTGGAGCACGGAGGACGTGACCGCCTCGGCGGCCGCGGTGTCCCCGCCGGCCGCAAGCTGCAGGACCTCGGGGGCCAGCGCCGCCACGCCGTTGTTTTTCGCCGGGTCGCCGTAGAAGAACACCGAGACACCCCCCGACGTTGCCTTGCCCGTGCGTTCCTTCACGAGGGCGCCGAGGCCCGAGGCCGGCGCCCAGCCCTGGAGTTCGAGGAGCGCGCGGGCGATGGCCCGCCGGCCCAGGTCGTAGCCGCTGCCCTCGTCGCCGAACCTCCAGCCGATGCCGCCCGCGTAGTGGACCCCGCCGTCGGGCGTCCTCGCGGCGACGAAGGAGCCGGTGCCGGCGTGAATGACGAGTCCCGGCGCCCCGCGGGTCGCCAGTTCCAGCACGGGGACCGAGTCGTCGACGGTTTCGACGCTTCCGAAGCCCTTCAGGCTGTCGCCAACCTGCCTCCAGAACGCGCGGCTTCCCGCCATGCAGAGGAGCGTGGAGGTGACTTCCGCCCTGGGATGGCCGGAGCGCAGGGCCTTGAGGGCGCCCATCGTGATCTCGCGCGACTTTTCGGCCCCGACGAGGCTCGGGCTGCACCCCGGGGCCGTGTGCCGGGCCGCGATTTCGCCGGACGGAGCCAGGAGGATGCACTCGGTCTTCGTCCCGCCGCCGTCGACCCCGATTTTCCAGGCCATCGTCAGGCTAGCTGGCGGCTGAGGCGGCCCTTGTAGCGCTCCGCGAGGGCCCGGTTGTGCTCGATGGCGCCCGGGGAGTTCTGGCTGCGGAGCACCGGGAGCGCGTGGCCGTTCTCCTTCAGCCATCCGATGACGGCGAGCATGAGCCAGTTGAGGACCGAGCACCCGACGAGCGTCGAGGTGGGGCCCGCCGAGACGCCGCCGCCGATGTCGACGACGGCGTCCCCGGGGACCCCGTGGGTGTCGAGGACATGGTCGGCGACCTCGAAGAGCCTCCTGCCCGAGGAATGCTGCGACGGCGCCGCGCGGGACATCGGCAGGCTGGTGACGGCGGCCACGGTGAGCCCCTTCGACTTGGCATAGAGGGCGACGTCGATCGGCGACGCGTTCTTCCCGGAATTCGAGATCACGATCACGGTCTCCCCGGGCTCCATCCGGTACTGCCGGTCGTACCTTGCGACGAGCTTCTCGCCGTAGCCCGGCAGGTTCTCAATGAAGCCGCCCGTAGGGTCGATGATCCCGTTCACGCACACCAGGCCGCCGGCGCGGCCGATGATCTCGCGGGAGATGAGCTCGCTGTGCCCGCTCCCGAAGGTGTGGACGATGCCGCCGCCGGCGATCGATTTGCCGACCAGGGGGGCGAGCGCGGCGATGACCGGCCCGCTGGACCCGCGTGCCAGGGCCAGCAGGGACAGCGCGCGTTCGTTGTAGGCGTCGGGAAGCGAGGGCATGGGCGTTTAGTTCTTGGGTGACCAGCGGCCGAAGATTCCGCAGGGGAGGACCTTGCCGTCGCGCTGCACCTGCAGCCCCACCTCGCCGGCAACGATCTCGCCGGGGAGCTCCCCGAGGAGCTGCGAGAGGAGGTTGGCGACCACGGTCGGCGAGAGCCTGGCGGTGTAGGCGTTCACGAGGAAGAAGAGGGGCGAGTCCGAGAGGAGCGAGCGGCACTCGCAGAGCAGCTCCCAGAGGTGGTCCTCGAGGCGCCAGAGCTCCCCGGTGCTGCCGCGCCCGTAGGTCGGGGGGTCCATGAGGATCGCGTCGTAGCGCCGGCCCCGCTTCACCTCGCGCCTCGCGAACTTCAGGCAGTCGTCGGCGATGTAGCGGATGGGCTTGTCCGAGAGCCCGCTCAGGGCCGCGTTCTCCCGGCACCACTTGACCATGCCCTCGGACGCGTCGACGTGGCAGACGGAGGCGCCCGCGGCGGCGGCGGCGCAGGTCGCCGCGCCCGTGTAGCCGAAGAGGTTGAGCACGCTGACGGGGCGGCCGGCGGAGCTGATGCGCGAATGGATCCAGTCCCAGTTCACGGCCTGCTCGGGAAAGAGCCCCGTGTGCTTGAACGAGGTCGGCCTGATCTTGAAGGTGAGCCCGAGGGCGTCGTAGCGGATATCCCAGTGCTCCGGCAGCGGCCTGCGGAATTCCCAGCTGCCGCCCCCCGCCTCGCTCCGGTGGTAGAACCCGTCCCAGTGCTCCCAGCGGGCCCCGGGGGAGGCGCCCAGCCGGGGCCAGAGGACCTGCGGGTCGGGCCGGACGAGCGTGTAGGGTCCCCAGCGCTCCTGCTTCATCCCGTCGCCGCTGTCCAGGAGCTGGAAGTCCCGCCACCGGTCGGCGACCAGGAGCGGCGAGCGTTGGACGGCGATGGGCATCTGCGGGCGCACTGAGGGAACCGCCGCACGGCCCCCATGTAAAGGCGCGAGCGGGCCGGGCGGGGCCTCGGCGGCCCAAAGTTTTGCCGAACTAGGCGTTTGACTGGATGTCGCACTGGACGTCCCCTTTCAGACCCGGGGGCTCGACATGCCCCGGGGGAAACGACACCGCCATGAACAAAATGAACGCACTTACCGGCCTCTGCAGGGCCACGGCATGCGCCGCCCTCCTCGGCGCGGCGCGCCTCTCGGCCGACTCCGTCGAGACGGCGAATGGATCCAAGATCGTGGGCAAGATCACGAAGATCCATGGCGGGGTGGTCAGCATCGACACCGACTATGCCGGGGAAATCGATGTGAAGCAGGTCCTCGTGACCCGGATCACGACCGACCACCCGGTTTCCGTGAGGTTCGCCGACGGCACCGGCATCGTCGGCACCATCAGCTCCCCGTCGGCCGACAAGCTCCGCATCTCCGGCGGCGGCAAGAACGTCGACTCGCCGGTCGGCAACCTGGCAGCCACCTGGGGGGCGAACGAGGAGGACCCGGACGTGGCGGCGCTGCGCCGCAAGTGGAGCTACGAGGCCGCGGCCGACATCGACGGCCGCTCGGGCACCGACAACCAGCTGGGCACGAGCTACAGCTTCCGCGCGAAGCTGGTCGGCCCGTTGGACACGTTGCAGTACTACACCAACTACGCCCGTGAGGTCACGGACGGCGTGACGTCCGCGGACCAGTTCAAGGTCGGCGTCGACTACGCCGACAACTTCGAGGCCGCCTGGTCGTGGTATGTCCGCGACGAGGCCGGGTTCGACCGGGTGAACGACATCGACCGCTACGACATCGCCGCGACGGGCTTCGGCTACGACTTCATCAAGGACAAGACCCAGACGCTGACGGGCCGCGCCGGTCTCTCCTACCGGTATGACGAGTACACGACGCCCGACACGCCTATCCTGAGCAGCACCGGCGCGGACCTCGAGCTCGCGTACAACCTGAAGTTCAAGAAATTCCAGGTGAGCGACGACATCACCTTCGTCCCCGCCTTCCAGGACCTCGGCAACTACATCATCACCCACGAGTTCGCGTTCGAGATACCGATCACGAAGTCGCTCTGGAAGATCAGCACGGGCATAAGCAACAACTACCAGAGCAGGCCGGTCGGGGGCATCGACAAGCTGGACACGCTCTACTTCACCCGCCTCGTCCTTTCCTGGGGCGAGGGCCAGTCGAAATAAACGGGGATTGCAGGGCGCTGCGCGGCCGCTGTTGGGCTCGCGGCGGAGTACCACCCTTTTGGCCACGGCAACGGTGCCCGCCGGAGACTCGGCCTCGAGCGTCGCATTCTATGGGAGCGGCGACCTGCTGGGCACAGCAACAGGTTCCTCATATCAATACAACTGGCAGAGTGAAATACGCGGACCAGAAGAGTTTTGCAGACGCGGCGCAGTGGGTCTTCACCGAGCACGCCGAGCTGATGCGCAAGCTCGGCGAATGAGCGAGCCGATCTTCCTGACGCTTGAGCAGGTGGAGGTGCTGCATAAGCGTGCCCTCCAGGAGCACGGCGGCCAGGACGGCGTCCGCGACGTGTGGGCATATTGAGCACGTGAATGAGGATTCTCAGGTCCCGTAGAGCCGGTCCCCGAAGTCCCCAAGGCCGGGGAGGATGTACTTCCTCTCGTTGAGGCCCCGGTCAAGGACGCCGACGTGGACGGATGTCTCGGGATGGTGCCGGGCGACCTCGGCCACGCCCTCGGGCGCCGCGATGATGCACACGAGGCGCGGGTTGCGGGCGCCCTTGTCCTTCACGACGCTGAGGGCCTGCGCCGCCGAGCCGCCGGTCGCCAGCATCGGGTCGACGAGGAAGACCCTCCGGCCCTCGAGCGGCGGAAGCTTCGAATAGTAGTTCCTGGCGACGGCGGTCACGTGGTCGCGCTCGAGGCCCACGTAGCCGACGCTGACGTCGGGAAAGATGTCGAGGAACGGCTGAACCATGGAGACGCCGGCCCGCAGGATGGCCACGACCACGATGGGCTGGTGGGCCAGGATGCGGCCCGTCGCGGTCTCGAGGGGCGTCTCCACGGCCTTCTCCTCGGTGGCCAGGTCGCGGGTCGCGTCTATCGCGAGCATCAGGGTCAGCTGGTAGGCCAGCGCCCTGAAGGTCGCGGGCTTCGTCGTCTTGTCGCGCAGGTGGGTGAGGATGTGTGCCGCCAGGGGGTGGTCGAGTATTCGGAGCATGGGGGTCAGAGCAGGTCGCGCTGGACCTTCCTTTCGAGGTGCCTCTCAAATTCCCGGCGGAGCGCCTTTTCCTTCCCGCGAAGGCCCGGCATGAGCGCCAGCCAGTTGTAGACCTCCTCGCGGAGGTGCCTCGGCATCGCCGGGGACAGTCTGCGCACCCGGTCGAGGGCGCGGACGACCGCCGCGGCCACGCCGTCGCACATCCGCTGCGCGTCCGCGGAGGCGTGCTGCCCCGCGAGGCGGCTCACCTCGTCCAGCCTGCGGCGGCGGCGCTTCACGATGACCCGGTAGGCGCCGAGGCCGTCGACGAGGATCACGGCCGTGCGCGGGTAGAAGCTCGCCATCACGTTCCACGGCGGCGCCGAGGCCCCCGGGCCGAGTCCCCGCCGGTCGGTGCGCACGACGACGCACGGAATGTCGGCGAATTTGGCCACCATGAATTCCGCGAGCGTGCCGCTGTCGAGGTCGGGGCCGTCGAAGGCGAAGAGGGCAAGGTCGCAGGCCACGAGGGAGCGGACATGGTGGTCGCGTATCGACCGCTGGGAGGTGCCGCGCGGGTCGATGTCTTGGGGCAGGGAGCAGAGGTAGCGGCCGTGCGACCTCTCGTAGATGGCCTCCGCGAGGTAGGCGTTGCCGATCAGGTGCTTCAGGCTGAACAGCTCCCCGGCGAAGAACACGTCGAGGCTGCGCTCCTGCTTCTTCATGGCCGGGCCGAATAAGCCCCTTCGCCGCACCCCGGACAATTCAATTCACCGGGGCACGAGCCGGAGGGAGTGCTCGGCGGGGCCGGGCAGGAAGGGCGTCCTATCGCCGTGCACCCACGCCTCGTGCCCGGCCCTGAAGTAGGGGGACAGGGGGTTGCCGCTCTCGCCCCCCGGCATCTCGAAGATGCCCTCGGACTCGCGGCCCGGCGAAACCGCGAAGCGCTCGCTTGCGCCAAAGGAGACATTCTGGACCCGCGGCATGTTGTTGTCCCCGGGGAGCGGGTCGCGGGGCATGGACAGCCAGCCCGATGCGAAGTCCGGCAGCATCCGGGCAAACGGGTGCTCGATCCTGGCGGTGTTTCGCTCGCCCCAGGTCGCCGTCGCCGGGTCAAGGCCGGCCTTCCTGTCCGCGGCGCAGACGTCGTCGGTCGCGGCGAGCAGCAACTCCTCCCAGCTGGAGTACGCGGGGCTCAGCAGGTGCGCGGGCCGGGCCCCTAGGATGGCCTCGAGGCCGGGCTCATAATTGAGCCTCGTCCACCGGAACCCGGGGTCCGCGTCGACGCAGGCCTGGAAGATCGGGTCCAGGACCCGCCTTGAGGCGGCGACCCTGAAGTCGTGCACGATGCGGTAGCCGACCGAGCCCGTGCCGGCCGTGCCATCCCATTTGCGCGCTCCTTCTAGGAGCGCGCGGCGCCCGGGGCTTGCGGCCACGGCGGCCGGCGTCAGCGCGCCAAGGAGGATGTCATGCCAGCGCGCGAGGAGGACCGCGCGGTCGTCGAGCTCGATGGAGAGGAGGTCCGCCGGGGCAGGCGCCTTCCCCTGGCGGGCGAGGGCGGCGAGGCCGGCCCGCAGCTGCTGGGCTCGCGCGCCGAGGTCATATCCCTCGTCGCCCAGGGCCGCGCCCGCCGGGCCGCCCAGCATGCGGTTGTTCGCCGACCACAGGTAGCCCTCCGCCGGCGAGACGACCGTGGGCACCCTCCCGGGCGGCACGAACCCGTCCCATCGCCGGTCTCCAAAGGTCCAGGTCACCGGCAGCCGGCCGTCATAGCCGACCCGGTTCGGCAGGCTCCCGGCGAGGGTCCAGGCGATCTTCCCCGCGGAATCCGCGATCATGACGTTGACGAGCGGAATCCCGGCGCGGTGGGCGACGTCGGCCGCCTCCGCCGCGTCGCGGGCGTCCTCCATCCTGAAAAGCTCGAAGTTGGTCGCCGCAGGGTCGTCGGCCGCCCAGTGGAGCGCATAGGACGTGTGCTTCGGGCCCTTGGCGACCACGGGCCCCCAGATGGTCCATGGGAAGGTCATCTCCACGGGCTTCGAGCCCTTGACGTCCACGGTCTCGTTCCGCCTTTCATAGGCGAGGAGCGCCCCCCGTATCCCATGGTAAAGGTCCGGGGTGGGCCCGGGGCTGACGATCACCAGGTCGCCCGTCCCCGCGTTGGACGCCGTAAGGCCCCAGGCCACCTTGCCGGTGCTGCCGGCAACAAGGACAGGCGTCCCCGGCAGCGTGATGCCGGTCTCGTCATGGCCGGGCCACCTGAGCCGAACCCGGTACCAGGTGTTGGGCACCGAGAGCCTGAGGTGCATGTCGTTCGCAACGATCGCCGGCCCACCCGGCACCGAGATCGCGAGGCTGTTGGATCCCACGGGCATCCGCTCGCCGGGGGCCCCGGCGGCCGCGGCCGGGGCCGCCTTCCTAGCGCGCAGGTCGATCTCGTCCGGGGGTGGGATCGGGGGCGCGGCTCGGCTGCTGCCGTCGAGCGCGGCGTCGAACCCCGTGTAGAGGGGCGCGAAAAAGGCGAGGGAGGCGTCGCCCAGCTGGTCGCGCACGTCCGCAAGGAGCCGGGAATAGCCGCCCATGCTGTCCTCGAGGTCGAGCGTCATCGCGAAGCAGACGAGGACGCAGTCCTCGGGGGCCCACGGGCGCGGCCGGGTCCGCAGGACGGAGTATTCCCAGGGCTTGCCGCCCAGGGCCGCGAGGCCTGCGTTGACCCCGTCGGCGTAGGCCTGCGCCAGGGCGCGCCCCTCGGGCGGCTCGCGGGAGAGGACGGTGGAGGCGAGCCGCCTGAAGCCGTGCATCCGCGCCTCGCGGTCGAGGCCCAGGGCGGCCCGGCCGAAGAGCTCGGAGAGCTCGCCGGAGCCGCGCCTGCGCAGGATGTCCATCTGGAAGAACCGGTCCTGGGCGTGCAGCCAGCCCGTGGCCCGGGCAACGTCGGCCCGGTCCGACCCCGATACCGTCGGGACGCCCAGCGCGTCCCGCTCGACGGTGACCGCGGCGGAGAGCCCGGGGAGGGCGGCGGAGCCGTCGAGCCTCGCGAGGGTCGCCCCCATGCGGCCGCGCAGCCAGAGGGCGCCCGCCGCCGCAAGGGCCGCGGCGAGCACCGCGGCCGCCAGGACGCCAAGGAGCGAGCGCCGGGCGATCGTCCCCGCCCTCATGCGAGGCCGAGGCCCGCGCGGATCCCGGCGACGAGCGCGGACGGCTCCTGAGAGGCGTCGGCCGTCAGCGCGGCCGTCGGCTCCTCGAGGGCGTCGAACTGCGACCGGAGCATCCCCTCCTTCATGAAGTGGCCCTTTCGCGAGACGAGCCGGCCCCTCGCAAGCTCGAATTCGGATTTCAGGTATACAAACCTCGACTGCGCGGGGTCCGGTGCGAGGGCCAGTCGGTAGGCCTCCTTGAGGGCGGAGCAGGCGACGACGCAACCCTTGGCGCCGCGCCGGCTTTCCGCCTCGGCGCGCACCGCTTCGAGCCACGGTGCGCGCTCGGCGTCGCCGAGGGGCGTCCCCGACGCCATCTTGGCGACGTTTTCCGCGGGGTGAAGGTCGTCCCCCTCGACGAAGTCCCACCCGAGCGCCGCGGCGAGGGAGCGGCCGACGATGGATTTCCCGCTGCCCGCGACCCCCATGACGACGACGAGGTTTGTGCCGCCCCCCTCCCAGAGTGCGGTGCCCCCCGGCGGCCGGCCCTCGTCGGCGTCGATGTACTCGAAGCTGGTCTCGATGCCCGCGCCGGCGATGCCCGCGGCTGCGATCCGCTGCCGCAGGGCCTCCGCCCGCTCGTCGCGCCAGCCCAGCTTCACCATGAAGGAGCTCCAGACGTGGCACGACTCGTCGCCCCTGGCGCCGCCGCGGGCGTGGGCCCAGGCCAGCACCTCCTCGTCGCACCCCCCCGCCAGGGTCCGCGCCACGACCTCGGCGTAGGGCACCCCGAGGAAGCGGCAGCACCGCGCGTCGAGGAGGAACGGCTTTTTCTCGCCGAGGTTCGGCTCGTACCCGGGCGGCAGCCGGCCGCGGGCGTGGAGCCTCGCCTTGTCGAGCATGCGCCCGAAGTGGACCAGCCGCCCGACGCGCGCGTGGGGGCTCCTCAGTCCGGGAACGCGGGGCATGGGCGCGGAGGAGGCAAGCTAGTCCCGCAGCATGTAGACGACCGTGACAAGCGCGGCGAAGATGACCGTCGGCGCGATGACCCAGAGCGCGTTGAACGGGACGTGGTAGCGGTCGAAGATCCAGATGACGAGGAAGCTCTTGACGACGATGATCGCCCAGCAGATGAGGATCAGCCTTTCCGTCTTCGGGTCCCGCGGCGACCGCGTCGTGACCCGGACCTCGCGGACAAAGCTCCTCTCGTAGTCGTCTGAGGGCCTCCCGTTGATGAGGCGTACAAGGTCGGCGAACATGGCTCTGCCCGGAACGTTACCTACGCCCCGGCGGGTTTCAATTCCGGCGTCGGCTTTTCGGGGCTGCGCCCGTAGAGGCCGGCCAAGCCGGCCAGATAGGCCGCGGTGCCCCCCTTGGAGAGCGCGGAGAGCTCGGCCTGGGACATCCGCCAGCGCCAGTTGCCCTCGGGCTTGCCGGGGGAGTTCAGCCTGGCCTGCGAGCCGAGGCTGAGGACGTCCTGCACCGGCAGGACCGCCACCGCGCAGACGGAGGCGTAGGCTGCCCTGATGAGGTCCCATCCGATCTCCTCGCCGCTGACCCGGAGGTACCGCCGGGCATGGTCCCGGGCCGGCTCCCCGGCCGTCGCGTACCAGCCGAGCGTCGTGTCGTTGTCGTGCGTGCCCGTGTAGATGACGCGGTTGCGCGTCAGGTTGTGCGGGAGGTAGGTGTTCCTGGCGTCGCCGCCGAAGGCGAACTGGAGCACCGCCATGCCGGGCAGGCCGGTGTCCCCAAGGAGATCCTCGACGGATGGCGTCAGGAGGCCCAGGTCCTCGGCGATGATCTGCGCGCCGGGGAAGGCGGCCGCGATCTCGCGGAAGAACCCGATGCCGGGCCCGGGGCACCACTTGCCGGACCGCGCGTCCTGCGCCGGCAGGGGGATCCGCCAGTACGCGTCGAACCCGCGGAAGTGGTCGATCCGCACGACGTCGTACATGTTGAAGGCCGCGGCGAGGCGCGACTTCCACCAGGCGTAGCCGTCGGCCCGGTGGGCGTCCCACCGGTAGAGCGGATTGCCCCAGAGCTGCCCATCCGCCGAGAAGTAGTCGGGCGGCACCCCCGCCGCGGCGACGGGCCGCCCGTCCGCCCCGAGCTCGAACAGCCCCGGGCACGACCAGGCGTCCGCCGAGTCCGCGGCCACGAAGATGGGAATGTCGCCTATGATGCCGACGCCGCGCGCCCTCGCCTCGGCGCGCACGCGCTCCCATTGCGCGAAGAATACGTACTGATAAAATTGATACGCCTCCGCGTCCGCCCGGAACCGGTCCCTCAGCGCGGGCGGCAGCCCCGCGAACGAGCGGGCCTCGGCCGGCCAGTCCCACCAGGCGCGCCCGCCGAACCCGTCCTTGACCGCGCAGTACCACGAGTAGGGCTCCAGCCACGTGGAGTTCGTCCGCCTGAACTCATCGATCGTCCGGCCGCCGATCGCGGGCTGGCCCGCGGCCACGTGGCGCTCGTGGGCCGCGCGGAGCGCCCGCCACTTCAGCCTGTAGACGGCGCCAAAGTCGACGTCGCCCCCGCCGAGCGCCGACAGCGGGGCGAGGTCGGAGGATGTGAGGAGCCCCATGCCGGCGAGTTCCCCCAGGTCGATCAGGTAGGGGTTGCCGGCGAAGGCCGAGAAGCACTGGTAGGGTGAGTCGCCGTAGCCCGTCGGGCCGAGCGGGCACACCTGCCACCAGGACATCCCCGACTCGGCGAGGACGTCGAGGAACTGCATGGCGGACGCGTCCAAGGTGCCGATCCCGTGCGGGCCGGGCAGGCACGTCGGGTGGAGGAGGACGCCCGCCGTGCGGGAGGAGAGCCAGTTGAAGAGCGGCCGGGGCCTGTCCCTGGTTGAGGTCACGATCTGCAGTCTTGGACCGCCAAAACCGCAGGGCGAAGCCCAAAAATGAGGGTTGGGGCAGCGCCCGGCAAACGCCCCCCGGGGTTGAAAGCCCGTCGCCCCTTCATATGCTGCCTTCGGTCCGGGGGCAGCCCGTCCCCGGCCGAAAAGGAAAGGCATTTTGCCATGAAGACGCTCCGCCTGCTCCCGGCCCTCCTGGGCCTCGCGGCCGCCTCGCCGCTGCTGGCCGCCCCGAACAGCCGCACCGTGGTCATCTTCGACCATCCCGAGAACTTCTCCGACGTCAGGGACGGCTATTTCCCTTCCGACAAGGGCCGCGAGGCCATCCTGTCGGAGATCAGGGACGATGTCGTCGACTGCACGCGGCACCTGCTGCCGCAGGGCGACACGCTGAAGGTGACCTTCACGGACATCCACCTTGCCGGAGACTTCAGGCCCGACCGGGGGCCCGGCTGGGACGAGGTCCGCATCGTGAAGGACATCTACCCGCCCTCCTTCAAGTTCAGCTGGGCCGTCAGCGATCCCTCGGGCCATGTGGTGAAGCAGGGCAGCGAGGACATCAGGGACCTCAATTTCCAGTACCGCATGACGTTGGATGTCACCGACCCGCTCCGTTATGAGAAGGCGATCCTCAACGACTGGGCCCGGGAGTCGCTCGGCAGCCTGAAAAGGTCCTGACCCGGCCCCTCCTAATTTTGCTTGCGCCGCGGGCGGCTCCATGCACCTTGGGCGCTTATCGTAAGAGAAAGCGTTTTGGTGACAGCATCTGGTGAGTCGTTGGCTGGGCGATTAGCTCAAGTGATGATTTCGAAACCCGACGGTGGGAACGGACTGGCAGCGGACGGTGGCTCTACGAACATCACATCATGAGCAATTCCAAACTATACGTTGGAAATCTCTCGTTCAAAACGACCGAAGACGAGCTCCGCTCGCACTTCGGCCAGTTCGGTTCCGTTACCGACGTTTACGTCGCTATGGACAAAATGACAGGCCGCCCGCGCGGTTTTGCCTTCGTCACCATGGGTACGGCCGAAGAGGCCAAGGTCGCGGCTGAGAAGGTCAA
>DASXEV010000003.1:0-7905 GCA_036489955.1 Opitutaceae bacterium | reverse complement strand
CACCCCCGCCCTGTCGGTCACGTCCTCGAACTTCCAGCCCCCCAGGTTGCGGAACAGCCGGCAGCTCTCCGTCTTGCTCACCACGAACACGTCCGCCCGCCCGTCCCCGTCGTAGTCCCCGATCGCCACGCCCGTGCCGATCGACCCCGTCTCGAACTCGCTGTAGAGCCCGGACCACATCGCCGGGTCGGCAAAACTGTTCTCGGCGACGATCCCCGTCTCGCCGGAATCCATCAGCCTGAAGAGCGTCGGGCCCCGCGGGCCCGAGCGCGGCAGGAAAGGCGCCTCGGAGATGCCGCCCGGCCCGCCCCGGGGCCCGCCGGGCCCCGGGCCCCCGAGGAGGGACAGGGGCCGGCCGGCGATGACGACGCCGCTCGCCGCGAGGGCCTTCAGGAATTGCTTGCGGTTCACTTCGTGTTGTTTCCGGGAAGAGCGGACGGGCGCAGGCGAACGAGCCGAAGGGAAGGATCGCGGCAATTCGAGTCAAGGGGCTTTCAGGACAGGGTTGAAGTCGGGGCGAAGCTTGCCAGAAAGTGCGACGTCGATTGCATCGGCCGTCCGGCAGCCGGTCCGCCGGGCGGTCCAAAATGAAGTTTTCCCTGAAACCCCACACCATGGCCGGTGTCGCCGCGCTCGTGCTCGGCGCGGCCTTCCTCGGCTGGGCGTGGCGCGAGCGGCTCGCGCGGGTCGAGTTCGTCTCCTCGGTGGCGCGGGAGGGATCGTCGGCGAGGGCGGACTCGCCGACCGGCTACGAGGGCGTCAAGCGCTGGCTCATCGTGCCGGAGCACAACAATCCCACCTACCAGTGGATCGAGGAGACGCAGGGCATGGTGGCCGCGGGCGGCTGGCGCGTGCGCTCGGTCTCCTACGAGAACGCCCCCGACGGGCGCGAGGTCCACTCCGCCTCCCTGTACCGCTGGTGGCTTGTCCTCGTGGCCGCGGTGGATCGGGCGGCGCATGCCATGCCGGCAGGCCTGTCGATCGAGCGGGCCGCCCTCTTCGCGGATCCCGCGCTGCAGCTCCTGTTCCTGGTGTCGGCCGCCGGGTTCGTGGCGTGGCGGTTCGGCGCGCTGACATCGGCCGCGGTCTCGGTCGGGATCGTCGGCCTGTTCCCCCTGTGCGCGGCGTTCGTCCCCGGGGTGGCGAACGACTTCGGCCTCACCCAGGTCGTCGACTTCTGGAGCGTGCTGCTCGTCCTGTCCGGAATCGGGCCGGGTCGCAGCGCCGGCCGGTGGTTCGCCGCCGCAGGCGCAGCCGGCGGCGTGGGCCTCTGGCTGGACGCCCCGAACGAGATCCCGATGGCGCTCGGGATCGCGCTCGGCGGCATCCTCGCCGCCGCGGTCTCGGGGCGGACCGAGGCGCCCCCGCCGCCATGGCGGGCGTGGGGTTTCGCGGGCGCGGTCGTCAGCCTCGCCGGCTACCTCGTCGAATACTTTCCCCACGACATGGGCACCGAGCTCAAGTCGAACTATCCCCTCTACGGCCTCGCATGGCTCGGGCTCGGCGAGCTCGTCCACAGGCTCGTGATCCTCATCCAGGCCCGAAGGCGGCCGCGCTGGTGTAAGGAGTCCGGGGCGATCGCGGCCGCGCTCCTGGCCGTGGCCTCGCTCCCGGCCGCGACGCGCGCGGCAGGGAACCAGGCGCTCCTCGCGATCGACCTGCTGGCCACGAAGCTGACCAACCTTCCTGACGGGACCGCCGCGGCCTCCCTGGCCGACTGGCTGAGGCGGGACGGTCCGGCGCCGGCGAGCCTGGCCGCCCTCCTCCCGCTCCTTTTTGCCGCCGCCGCGTGCTGGGCGATCGCCACGCTGCGGACGCCGCCGCCCGAAAGAGCAAGGCTGGCGGCGGCCCTCGGCCCGGTCCTCGTGCTCGCGCCTGTCGGCTTCGAGAGGCTTCGCGCGCTCAACACGGCCGACGCCGCGGTCCTCTGCCTGCTGGCGTGCCTCGTGTCCGCGCTGAGGGGGCCGGGCCCGCGCGCGCTCGCCTGGGCCACGGGAGCAATCGCCGCGGCCTCGGCCGCGCTTGGGCTCTTCGTGGCCGCCCCACGCCACGAGGCCTTCGGAAACGAGTTCAAGTTCACGCATGCCGAGGTCGAGGGACTCTACGAGCGTGCGCTTTCGCAGTGGCTGGCTGACCACTCTGACTCGCCGGGCGCGGTCGCCTACGTCCCCCCCTACCGCACGCCGAGCTTCTGCTTCTACGGCGGGCTCCGCGGGCTGGGCACGCCGAACTGGGAGAACAGGAACGGTCTCTCGGTCAGCTTCCGCATCGCCGTCTCCACGCGGCCGGACGAGACGCTCGCCCTCCTCACCCAGAGGTCCGTCTCCTACATCGTCCTCTTGTCCTGGGACCATGACCTCGACGACTACGTGAAGCTGGCGATGACCAAGCCCACCGACTCGTTCATCTACGCCCTCCACGAGACCGACGGCGGCGTCTTCCCCTGGCTGCGGCCGCTCCCCTACAGCTTCCCGTCGCTGCCGGGCTTCGAGGGTGAGTCGGCGCTGGTCCTGCAGGTGACGGACGAGGCCGACGCGGCCACCGTGCGCAGCAGGCTCGTCGAGTACCTGATTGAGATGCACCAGGTCGACCAGGCGGCGTTCTCGAGCCAGGCGCTGAAGCGCTATCCCGCCAACCTCGGTGCCCTGGTCGCGCTCGCGCAGGTCGAGAAGGCACGGGGCGACGACGAGGAATTCTCCAAGGTCTTCAGGTCGCTGCTCTCCAACCTTGCGAGCGGGACCGACCGCTACCTGCCCTGGGACCGCCGCGTGAGCCTGGCCGTCGTCCTCGCCCTCGGCGGCAGGGAGGACCTCTCCGAGGCCCAGATCAGGCGGTGCCTCTCGGACATCGACGCGTCGAGGATCCGCTTCCTGACGACCGGCTCGCTTTACCACCTCGAGGTGCTGGCCGGGCACTACGGGCTAGGCATAGCCGATCCCAGCCTGCGGAACCTCGCCCTGAAGCTGCTTCCCGACGAACTGCGAAGCCGGCTCTAACTCGGCCGGCCGCCAGCCCCCGTGCGGATGGTCCGCGATCACCACATCGCCATCTACTCGGCGGCCGTGTCCCGTGAAATTAGCTTGGTGGCGTGCGCGAACGGCGATACGAGACGGGCAAAACCCATGCGATTACTCAGACCGACCTTCGCCGCCCTGACCTGCCTGGCGCTTTCATTCTGCGCCCGCGCGGAGCCCGAGACCCACACGGCCCCCACCGCAAACCCGACCTTTCCGGAGATGCCGGCGTCGATCCCGCTCTGGGCCGGCGACGCGCCCGGTTCCGAGGGCCGCCACTCACCCGAGGTAAGCCACTGGGAGGGCTACAAGGCGCCGGACGGAACGTCGACCTGGTACCCGGTCGTGTCGAACATCAACGCGCCGTCGATCACCCCCTTCCTGCCCGCCCCTGGGACGGGCACCGGCGCCGCGCTCGTCGTCTGCCCGGGCGGGGGCCACCGCTACCTCGCCCTGGAGCATGAGGGCTACGCGATCGGGAAGTGGTTTTCCGCGCATGGGATCGCAACGTTCATACTCAGGTACCGCCTGGCCCAGGCCCCCGGCTCGGACTACAAGGTGGAGGTCCACTCCCTCATGGACGCCCAGCGCGCGATCCGGCTCGTGCGCAGCCGGGCCGTCGAGTGGCGGGTCAACCCCCGCCGCGTCGGGATCGTGGGCTTCTCGGCCGGCGGCGAGGTCGCGGCCCTTGCGGCCACGCGGTTCGACAGGCCCGTCAGGGGCTCGTCCGACGCGGTCGACGCCCTCGACTGCCGCCCGGACTTCCAGGGGCTGTTCTATCCCCTCCTGCCGAAGGCCATGGGGCCCTTTGGTCCGCGCACGCCGCCCGCCTTCCTCTGCGGCGCGTCGGACGATGGCTTCAAGCTGACGCCGCCGATGGTTCGGCTCTACCTCGCCCTCGAGGAGGCCGGCGTCCCCTGCGAGATGCACGTGTACGAGCACGGCGGCCACGGGTTCGGGGTCCGCGACGAGGACAAGGCGGTCTATTCCTGGATGCCCCTCTTCGCGCGCTGGGTCGCCGGGCAGCGCGGCCGCTGAGGCGGGCCGCCCGCCTCAGTCCGCGAGGGGCCGCCCCGTGATTTCTGAGTAGGCCTTCTCGACCTGGAACCTGAACCAGTAGTCGGTGGGCACGTACCTGGAGACCGCGGGGATGGCGCGTAGCTCGCCCGCCAGCCCTGGGCCGGCGGACTCCGCCTCCTTCAGGGTGTCCCCGGAGTCGACGAGGGACCGGACGCCCCGGAGTAGCTCGCCGAAGTAGCGCGCCTGGTCCGCGAGGATTTCCGGGCCGCCCCGCGGGCCATGGCACGGGCACACGATCCTGGGGCCGAGCCCGGCCGCTTGGTTGAGGACGCCGATCCATCCCACCAGGTGGCCGTCGTGGAGGAAGTTGTAGGATCCGTTCACGCACACGTCGCCCGTGAAGAGGATCCTTTCCCGCGGGAGCCACACGAGCGCATCGCCGTCCGTGTGCGCAGGCCCGAGGTACCTGAGCTCCACCCGGTGGCCCGAATCCTCAAATGCCATCGTGTCCAGGAACGAGACATCGGGAAGGTGAAGCCGGCTTGCCGCGATGTCGGGCCTGGTCCTCGCCTGGAGCGCCCAGATCGCGGCGCCCGACAGCCTCAGCCGATCGAGGGTCGCGGCCTGGGCGACGACCACCGACCCGCATTCCCGCACCCAGGTCTCGTTCCCGGAGGAATGGTCGGGATGGAAGTGCGTATCGACCACGAACCGGATGGGCTTCCGCGTGATCGCGCGTATCTTCGGGATGACGACCTGCGCGCCCGACGGGAAGTTGGCGTCCACCTCGACGACATATTCGTCCATCACGATCCAACCGTTGTTACAGGTCCCTGCCTTGGGATCGCCCTCATGGAAATACACGCCGGGGGCGAGGTCCTGCACGACGCCGACCTGAGCACGGCAAAGCCCGCAGGAGGCAAGCCAAAGGCATGTGGCCTGCAGGAGGAGCCTCCCCGGCGCGATCGTACGAGCTGTCCCCGGTTCGAGACCTGGTTGAAACATGAATAAAACTGTTGCTCATTTCACAATACTGTTGACACGATCATGGCAAGTGTTCGCCATAACCCCTGTCCCAGCACTGCCTTATATATAAGTCAGTGCTGCGCTTCCTCCGATCCATCCGGAGGATGACGCGCCCAGAGCAGACCCAACCGAATTCCATGGTATCTTGTCCCAGCCCCGGCTGCCGCGCCGACAGTTCGGATCACCTGCACCCGGGCGCATGGGGGCTGGCGCGCCTCTGGGCCCTCGGCCTGGTCGTCGCGGTTTCGGCGGCGGCGGTTCGCGGCGGGGAGCCCCGTTCCCGCGATTCCTTCGACCGGGCATGGCGGTTTCAGCTGGGAGACCAAGCGGGCGCCGAGGCGCCGGCCTTTGCCGATGGTTCGTGGCGGAAGCTGGACCTGCCCCATGACTGGAGCATCGAGGGCGCCTATAACGAGAAGGCGCCGTCGGGGCCGCCGGGAGGGTATCTGCCGGCGGGCATAGGATGGTACCGGAAATCCTTCACACTTCCAGCCGCGGACAGGGGGCGCCGGGTGACGGTGGAGTTCGACGGCGTCTACGAGCACAGCACCGTCTGGATCAACGGGCATGATCTGGGGACGAGGCCCTACGGCTACTCGACCTTTTTCTACGAGCTCACCCCATATCTCCATTTTGGCGATGAGCCGAATGTCATCGCGGTGAGGGTCGACAACTCGGAGCAGCCCAACAGCCGGTGGTACTCGGGCTCGGGAATCGACCGGCACACGTGGCTCATCGAGACCTCCGACGTCCATTTCCAGCCCTCGGGAATCTACGTGACGACCCCGGTGGCGACGACCGACGTGGCGACGATCCACGTCGTGGCGCGGATCGCGAACGAGGGCGCCGGGGAGAAGAGCGTCGAGCTGCGCGCGGAGTTGCTGAACGCCGACGGGTCCCCGGCAGGCTACGCCGGGGGGCCGCCGGCATCGACACCGGTGGCCGCATCGGCCGAGGCCACGTCCGACGCGGTCCTCATCCTCCCCTCCCCGCGGCTCTGGTCGCCCGAGTCTCCGGCCCTGTACACGCTGAGGACCCAGATCGCCGTCGACGGGCGGATCGTGGACTCGGTGGACACGACGATCGGCGTCCGCAAGGTGGAATTCGACGTCAACCGCGGGCTCCTCATCAACGGCAAGCCCGAGAAGCTGCGCGGCTTCTGCATCCACCAGGACGCCGGCGCCGTGGGCTCCGCGGTGCCCGATTCCCTCCTCGAGCACAGGATCCGCCTCCTGAAGGAAATGGGCTGCAATGCCATCCGGGGCAGCCACAACCCGATGGCCCCCGAATTCTACGACATTTGCGACCGCCTCGGGATGCTGGTCATGGACGAGGCGTTCGACGAGTGGACGATACGCAAGCCCCAGATCAAGTACGGATACTCCGACGTCTTCGAGCAGTGGTACAAGCGGGACCTCGTGGACTTCATCCGCCGCGACCGGAACCACCCCTGCGTCATCATCTGGAGCGCGGGCAACGAGGTCGGGGAGCAGCGTTCGCCGGCCGGGCCCCAGATCCTGCGCAGCCTCGTCGGCATTTTCCACACGGAGGACCCGACAAGGCCGGTCACGGCCGCGATGGACAACATCTTCAACCAGGACGGCCCGGCACCCGACAGCTTCACGTCGCTCCTCGACGTCGTCGGGTACAACTACGTCGACCGCTGGGGGGGGCGCAGGGCGACCCAGTACGTCGAGGACCGTGAGGCCCACCCCGCGCGCCGGTTCGTCGGCACCGAGGAGACCGGCATCCCGGAGATCCGCGGAGTCTATTCCTTCGGCCCCCTGCTGGGCGTCGACGACAGCGACGACCACCTGAGGGAGGGGAAGGGCCCCGACGGCCCGCTCTATGTGGCCTCGACCATCAGGGCCGCCGCGCTCTGGAAATTTGCCGCGACGCACGACTACGTCACGGGGGAATTCATCTGGACGGGCTTCGACTACCTCGGGGAGTCAGCCTGGCCCCAGAAGGCCGCGTCCTTCGCCCCGCTCGACACGTGCGGCTTTAGGAAGGACTCGTTCTATTTCTACAAGAGCCTCTGGACGAGCGAGCCCGTCCTGCACCTGCTTCCCCACTGGAACTGGCCCGGCAAGGAGGGCTCGGTGGTGCCTGTCGTGGCCTACACGAACTGCTCGGCTGTCGAGCTCTTCCTGAACGGCAAGAGCCTGGGGGTGAAGACCAAGGAGTTCCCCAGCGAGGGCGTCGACGGGGCCTGGAACACCTACAGGGAGCCCAAGGTCGAGGCCACGACGTCGGACCTCCAGCTTGTCTGGGACGTCCCCTACTCGCCCGGGGAGCTGAAGGCCCAGGGCTACAACCGGAACGGCGAGGTTGTCGCCACGACGATCGTCAGGACCGCGCAGGAGCCGACCCAGCTGGAAATATCCTCCGACCGGGGCAGCCTCGATGCGTCCTCGCGGGAGGTGGCCAGCATCACCGTGCGCGCGGTCGACTCGGCCGGGACCTTCGCGGCGCTGGCTGCGAACGCGGTGACCTTCAGTGTCGACGGCCCGGCGGCGCTCATCGGCGTCGACAACGGGGATCCCCAGAGCCATGCGGGATACCGGGGCAACATGGTCTCCCTGTTCAATGGGATGGCCCTCGGCCTCGTGCAGACCACGGGCGCCACGGGCAGCGTGACCGTCACGGTGAAGGCGGACGGCCTCAGCGAGGCCAGTGTCACGCTTCAGGCCCGGGGCGCGCCCTAGAGCATTTTAAATAAAACTGTAGCCGCAGTGGGTAAACCAACCGGCGGCATCTTCGGGGGTAATTGCGTGCAACGCATGCGTGATGGCCTGGAGCAGATCGGGATGAGTTCGGGCCTCGGCCCTGCGCAGCAGGGCCT